>NZ_LQPS01000025.1 GCF_002101885.1 Mycolicibacter senuensis | reverse complement strand
GTCCGGTGGAGAACCCGCCCAATGCGGCGCTGAACCCACTGATCACACCCCCGCCGGTGGCCCGTCCCGCGCCCATGCCCCAGCCTGCCGCCCCGGAGCCGGCGGAGATCGGCGACCGGGGCGCGGTGCCGTGGTACCGCCGACCGGCTCCGGTGGTCATCCTGGCCGCGCTGGTCGCGATGCTGCTGGGCACCGTGGCCGTGCTGGTATTGCGGCAGGCCGCCGACGAGGAGCCGGATTCCAGGGTGCTGACGCCGGTGTCGACGACCCGGCCCACGACCACCGTCGAGCTGCCGCCGGCGTTCGCGCCCCACCCCCAACCGGCCCCGCCGGCCTTCCCACACCTTCCCGAGGCACCGGCAATCCCGCCGGGCCCGGAACCCGCCGAGGCCCCGGCCGTCCCGTAGCGTTACGCCGCCCTTTTGGACAGCACCACCAGCGCCAGCGGAAGCTGCACCTGCTGCGGGTTGCTTGCCAGCGCGGCGGCGACACCGGCTTGTAAGCGCTGCACGAAGTCGCCCGCCCGCGGGTCACCGGCACCGCCGGCCAGCGCGGCGGCCAGCGTCGGAAAGACGGCGGCGCTGGTGAACTCGGCCCACTGGGTGCCCAGCGCACTCGCGTCGGCGTCGAGCAGGTAGCGGTCCCAGAACCGGTCCTCGGCGTCGAACACCTCGAGTCGGTCGATCGTCAGTGCTTCGAACCGCCCGGCCGGGGCGAACGGCGCGCGAAGTTCCTTCTCGCTGCGGCCGAGCACCGGAATCGTCATCCGAGCCACCTCATCGCGGCTCAGAAAGCCGTCGCGCACCAGTTCATCGAGCACCGCGACGATGGCGTCCAAAACGGGCTGGTAGCCGGACCGGCCCTGCGCGTCCACGCCCGCGGTCAACACCAGCAGTTTGCCGCCCGGCGCCAGTTCCCGCCCGCGGAAGGCCAGGAAGTCGTGCCAGTCCTGGGCGGCCCGGCGGGTGTACACCTGCCGGGCGTCGGCGTCGTCGCTGTGGTCGACATGGACGTGGTCATCGAATTCGGGCAGTTCTTCGGCGGGTCGGCGCAGCCACATCGTCGCCCACGAAGTCCAGCCCAGGTTGACGCTCTGCGACGGCAGGATCTGGGCGTAGAACGACCGGCCTATCGCCGAGGGGAAGCTGGCCGCGTCCTTGCGGGTGTAGCTGTCCGGATCGTGGGCAAGCGTGCTGAACAGCGCGGTGAAGTCGTTGTCGGGTAGGTCGGTGTGCGCCACCAGCACGGCATGATCCGGCCGGGTGCGCCGGCGGAAGGCCGCGATGGCGGCGCCGATCGGCAGCAGCGAGTTGTAGCCGGTCGCCGCGCCGTAGTCGGCGACCACGATCGGCCGTGGAGCGGGCGGTAGCGGGACCGCCGCCGCCAGTTGTTCGAACACGGCGGTGGCATGGGCCAGCCCAGCAGCCTGTAATCGCCGTGAGGGGGTCCCGGCAGGCTCCGGACGGACGACGATGCTCGACTCCCGCATGTGCACCTCCCACCGTTGCGGGCTTCTGCGGACACCACCCCGACGGTAGCGGGTGCGCCACTGTCGGTGATCACCGTGGCACACTGCCCAGGTGAGCGGCGCGCGGGCGATCCGACGGGTTCCGGTCGTGGTCTCGGCGGTCCTGATGATCGTCGGCGTCATCGGGTTCATCGTTGCGCTCATCGTCAACGTTTTCGTGCTGGACCGCTACAACGCCTACGGCGAGGTGCCGATCCCGGGGACGGGCACCGTCCACCTTCCGGCGGGCGAGGTGACGGTGAGTCTGCACATCCGGGTCATCTCCAGCCCCAGCGGCGGTGGTATGCCCGTGCCGCCGTTGAGCCTGGGGGTGGTGGCACCGGCCGGGGCGGCCGATCCGGAGTTCACCGAGAGTGTCGGGATCACCACGACGGTCAACAACGACTCCCGGCGGCGATTGTGGCGGATGCGCGTGGCGGCCGCCGGGGACTACCAGATCACCACCGAGGGCGACGTCGGCGGATTCATCGCCCCGCGGCTGGCCTTCGGCAGGTCCGGTGGCCACGGCTCGCTTCACTGGGTGTTCGCGGCGGTGTTCGGGCTCGGCACGCTGGGTTTGATCGGGGCGCGATTCTGGGCGATCCGCGGCGGCCGCCGGCGGCCCACGGCGGGCGCGGCGTACGCCCCCGACGGCGAGGGCATCCGTATCGAACAGCTCAAAACGATTACGGCATTGCGTGATTGCGGGGCGTTGACGCCGGCGGAGTTCGAGGCCGAGAAGCGGCGAATCCTCGACGAACGCTGACGCTCAGTGGCCGTGCTGGATGGGCCGCTTCCTCCGCACGGCTCGTTCCTCGCCGTGCGTCGTCAGTGGCCGCGCGCCACCCAGTCGTC
Organism: Mycolicibacter senuensis; assembly: GCF_002101885.1. Classification (GTDB taxonomy): domain Bacteria; phylum Actinomycetota; class Actinomycetes; order Mycobacteriales; family Mycobacteriaceae; genus Mycobacterium; species Mycobacterium senuense. The sequence goes on along the minus strand of NZ_LQPS01000025.1, from coordinate 169,198 downwards.
GTAGTTGACCAGTTCGTCGCCGATGCGGGTGTTGTCGCCGTGGCCGGTGTAGACGACGGTGTCGGCCGGCAGTTTGCCGAGCTGTTCGGAGATCGACGCCAGGATCGTCGGGAAGTCCGAGAACGAGCGTCCCGTTGCCCCCGGCCCGCCGGAGAACAGCGTGTCGCCGCTGAACACCGCGCCCAGTTCCGGTGCGTACCAGCACACCGATCCCGGCGAGTGGCCCGGGGTGTGCAGGGCCCGCAGCTCGGTGCCGGCCACCCGCAGCGTCTGGTCGTCCGACAGCGGCCGAAACTGCTTGTCCGGATGCGTCATCTGCCACAGCATCTCGTCGGAGGGGTGCAGCAATACCGGGGCGTCGAAGGTTTCGCCGAGTTCCGGCGCCACGGTGATGTGGTCGTTGTGGCCGTGCGTGCACACCACCGCGACCACCTTGCGCCCGCGGACGCCTTCGATGATCGGCGCGGCGGTGTGGGCGGCGTCGAAGACCACCACCTCTGAGTCGTCGCCGACGATCCAGATGTTGTTGTCGACTTCCCAACTGCCGCCATCGAGTTCGAAGGTGCCGCTGGTGACGACCCGCTGAATCGCGCTCACAACATCACCACCGAGCGCAGCACCTTACCGTCGTGCATCTTCCCGAAGGCCTCCTCGATATCGCCGAGGCCGATGCGTTCGGTGACGAACTTCTCCAGTGGCAGCCGGCCCTGTAGGTACAGGCTGATCAGGGTGGGAAAGTCGCGTTCGGGCAGGCAGTCGCCGTACCAGGATGACTTCAGCGACCCGCCGTGGGAGAAGAAGTCGATCAGCGGCATGTCCAGCCGCATGTCCGGGGTCGGAACTCCCACCAGCACAACGGTGCCGGCCAGATCGCGGGCGTAGAACGCCTGCTTCCAGGTCTCCGGGCGCCCGACGGCGTCGATCACCACGTCCGCGCCGAAACCGTCGGTGAGCTCCTGGATGATCTCGACCGGGTCCTGGGTGCGGGCGTTGATGGTGTCGGTCGCGCCGAAGTCGCGGGCCCAGTCCAGTTTGGTGTCGTCGGTGTCGACGGCGATGATCCGGCGGGCGCCGACCAGCGCCGCACCGGCGATCGCGGCGTCGCCCACGCCGCCGCAGCCGATCACCGCGACGGTGTCGTCGCGGCTGACGCCGCCGGTGTTGATCGCCGCACCCACACCGGCCATCACCCCGCAGCCCAACAGTCCGGCCACCGCCGGGTCGGCGTCCGAATCGACCTTGGTGCACTGGCCCTCGTGGACCAGGGTCTTGTCGGCGAACGCCCCGATGCCCAGCGCCGGGGTCAGCTCGGTGCCGTCGGCCAACGTCATCGGCTTCGAGGCGTTGAAGGTGTCGAAGCACAAGTGTGGGCGACCGCGCTTGCAGGCCCGGCACTGCCCGCACACCGCGCGCCAGTTCAGCACCACGAAGTCGCCCGGCTCGACCGCGGTCACCGCCGAGCCCACCGCCTCGACGGTGCCGGCGGCCTCGTGGCCCAGCAGGAACGGATAGCTGTCGTTGATACCGCCGTCCCGGTAGGTCAGGTCGGTGTGGCACACCCCGCAGGCGGTGACGGCGACGACGACGTCGTTGGCGCCGGGGTCGGGGATGACGATGTCGGTCATTTCGACCGGTTTGCCCTTTTCGCGGGAGATCACGCCGCGCACTGTCTGACTCATGGTGCCAACCCTATGTTGCGGCTGGGGATGTTGCGGCTGGGGCGCCCGGCGCCGGCACCGTGGCTTGCCCGGTCACGGCCGGGGTGGGGGTGTCGGCACGCAGGAAACTTCCGGTGCGTTGCGTCCCGAGCATGGCGGTCGGTCGCCCGTCGAGGACCACCGCGCGGCCCGAGATGAACACCGCGGTGACGGCCTCGTCGTTACGGTTGACCATGCGCGACATGCCGCCGTAGGCCGCGAAGGTCTCCTCGACGTAGGCGTCCAACTTGTCGTCGAGGTGGGCGGGGTCGATCACCACGACGTCGGCGCGATCACCCACCCGCAGGTGGCCGGCGTCGATGCGGTACCAGTCGGCCAGTTCACCGGTCAGCCGGTGCACCGCCTGCTCGATCGACAGGAACGGCTGCCCGGCCTGCTGGGCGTCGAGGACGTGGCGCAGCAGCCGCAGGCCCATGTTGTAGAACGCCATGTTGCGCAGGTGTGCGCCGGCGTCGGAGAAGCCCATCTGAACGCCCGGCTCGCGGGCGATCTTGCGGAGCATGTCGGGCCGGTGGTTGGAGATGGTGGTGTGCCAGCGCAGCGCGGTTCCGTGTTCCAGCACCAGGTCGAGGAAGGCGTCGACGGGATGCACCCCGCCGCGGTCCACCCCGACCTGTCCGAAGGACTTGCCGACCACCGACGCGTCGGGGCATTCCACGATCTCGGCGTCGAAGAAGTCGCGGTGCCAGACCCGGGGGCCGTACTTGTTCTGGTAGTCCTTGCGGAAGCGCCGACGGTAGGCCTCGTCGCGCATCAGCTCGTCGCGCTCGACCGATTCCCGCAGGTGCAGCGCCTCGGCGCCGGAGCCGAACTCCTCGAAGATCACCAGGTCGATGCCGTCGGCGTAGACCTCGAACGGCACCGGCAGGTGCTGCCAGCGGAAGTCGGCGCCCAGCTTGTTCAGCATCCGCGAGGCTTTGACCATCGCCGGCACCGCAAGCGGGTTGCTCTTGACGTCGGCGGCGGCCAGCAGGCTGGTTTTGAGTGGCCGGCGGAAGATCCCCAGCGCCTGGGCCAGCTGCGAGACCACATCGAACGGGTTCTTGACGTCCGGGCCGGCCTGCAGGATCCGTCCGCTGCGGCGCAGCATCGACTTGAGCCGGCGTAGTTCTCTGGGCTTGGCGTACGTCGACGGCAGGGTGCGCGACCGGCAGACGTCGCCGTCCATCTTGTCGAAAAGCAGCTGCTGGGAAGACATCCCGACAAATCCGGCCTGCAATGCCTCGTCGAGCATCTGCTCCATCCGGGCCTGCTCGGCCGCGGTGGGCCGGGCGTCGGCGCGGGTGGCGCGGTCCAGGCCCATGGTTGCGGCGCGCATATCGGAATGTCCGATGAATGCGGTCACGTTCGGCCCGAGCGGCAGCCGCTCCAGGCCGGCGATGTAGTCCGCACAACTCGACCAGTCTTTGTGCTTGTCGATGGTGTCGACCACGTACTGGCGCGGGATCGCCTCCACCCGGCCGAACAGGTCGCCGGCGTCCTGGCCGTCGACGTGGATGGTCGACAGCGAACACGATCCGACCAGCACCGTGGTGACACCGTGGCGGACCGACTCCGACAGCGACGGGGCGACCAGCACCTCGACGTCGTAGTGGGTGTGGATGTCGAGCAGTCCCGGCAGCACCCATTTGCCGGCGGCGTCGATCACCTGGGCACAGCCCGTTTCATCGAGCGGTTCGGCGGAGATCGCGGCGACGTGGCCGTCGCGGATACCGATGTTGCGGATCGCCGACGGCGCGCCGGTGCCGTCGAACCACCGGCCGCCACGAATCACGGTGTCAAAGCTCACGGGATGTTCCTTCCGCTCGATGCCTGTTCAGCATGGCCTGCCCCGCCGGCGAAGTCTTGACATCTGCGGACATTTCTTTGATATTTGCGGACATGTCGGTGGTCCGCGGCACCGCGCTGTCCGGTTACCCGGAGCTGGTCGCCGAACTCGGCGGGGATCCGGCGGCGCTACTGGCGGCGGCCGGGGTGCCGTCCGGGGCGGCCGGGACCCACGAGGTCTTCGTGCCGTACCGCGCGGTGATCCTCGCCGTAGAGGACGCCGCGAACGCGACGGCAACGCCGGATTTCGGGCGACGGCTGGCGCTGCGCCAGGACATCGGCATCTTCGGCCCGCTCGGCGTGGCCGCGCGCACCGCCGCGACGGTCGGCGGCGGGTTCTCGATCGTGGAGCGGTTCATGTCCGCCTACAGCCCGGCGATCTCGGCGCGCATCATTCCGGGAGGGAAGAACAGCGAATCGTTCTACGCCTTCGACGTCCTGCTTGAGCGCTCGCCGCCGCACCCGCAGACCACCGAGCTGTCGCTCGGGGTGTCGCTGGGGATCATGCGGATGATGTTCGACGCCCCGTATGCGCCGCTGTCGGTGCATCTCCCGCACCGGGCGCTCACCCCGGTGCGTGACTATGTGGCCTACTTCGGCTGCCGCCCCTACTTCGCGCGACCGGTCGCGGGTTTCACCTTCCGCACCGCCGACCTGGACCGTCCGCTGCACCGTGACGACCAGGCGCACCAGGCCATGGTGCATTACCTGCGCGCGGTGACCGACGAGACGCCGGGCGTCGCCGCGTCGGTGCGCGTCATGGCCCGCCAGCTGTTGCCCACCGGGACGGTGAGCCTGGAACTGATCGCCGATGAGCTCGGCCTGCACCCCAAGGCGCTGCACCGGCGGCTGGCCGCCGAGCAAACCACGTTCGCCGCCCTGGTCGACGGGGTGCGCCGGGATGCCGCGGACCGCTATCTGCGCGAGACCGACATCAGCCTGTCGCATCTGGCCCGCGAGCTCGGGTACGCCGAGCAGAGCGTGCTCAGCCGCTCCTGCCGGCGCTGGTTCGGGTGCAGCGCGAGTAGCTACCGCAAGGCGGTCCGAGGCTAGGCTGGCGGCCGATGTCTGAAGCCCTCGCCGCCCTCGATGACTGGCCCGTGGACAACGCGGCTGCCGCGGTGATCGGCCCGCAGGGCGTGCTGGCCGGTCACGGCGATGCCACGCGGTCGTTCTATCTGGCGTCGGTGACCAAGCCGTTGGTGGCGCGCGCGGTGCAGGTCGCGGTCGAGGAGGGCGCCGTCGAACTGGACACCCCGGCCGGGCCGCCCGGCGCCACGGTGCGACATCTGCTCGCGCATGCCTCCGGGCTCGCTGCGGACTCCGACCGGGTGCTGGCCAAGCCCGGCACCCGCCGGGTGTACTCCAACCACGGCTTCGCGGTGCTGGCCGAGGCGGTCGAGCGGGCGTCCGGGATCGAGTTCGGCCGCTACCTGACCGAGGCGGTGTTCGAACCGCTGGGCATGTCGGCCAGCCGGCTGGACGGCGGTGCCGCGGCGGCCGGATTCGGGGTCACCTCGACGGTGGCCGACCTGGCTGCCTTCGCCGGCGACCTGCTGGCGCCAGTCACCGTGTCGCCGCAGTTGCACGCCGAGGCCATCACCGTGCAGTTCCCCGGGCTGGACGGCGTGCTGCCCGGCTACGGGCGGCAGCGGCCGAACGACTGGGGGCTCGGATTCGAGATCCGCGACGGCAAATCGCCGCACTGGACCGGCGGGACCAACTCGGCGCGGACATACGGTCATTTCGGCCAGTCAGGCACGCTGATCTGGGCTGATCCGGTGATCGAGCGGGTATTGGTGGTGCTCACCGACCGCGACTTCGGCGACTGGGTGACGCCGCTGTGGCCGGCCTTGGCCGAGGCGGTCGTGTCGGAGTACGGCGGGGACTAGCCAACAGGCGTCTCACAAGGCACAATAGACACATACGACTCTAAATAAACAGCAGCATCAGCACTGTTTCGCACGGTCCGCCAGGTCGTTGGGGAAGACGTCCCTCGTGGATCCGAAGGAGCAACTGATGCGCGCGACGAATCAATTCGCCGACGTGACCAGCGGCGTGGTGTACATCCACGCGTCGCCCGCGGCGGTGTGCCCGCACGTCGAGTGGACGCTGACCTCGACGTTGAGTGCCCAGGCCAAGCTCAACTGGACGCCACAGCCGGCCATGCCCGGGCAACTGCGCGCGGTGGTCAACTGGGTCGGGCCGGTCGGGACCGGTGCTCGGCTGGCCGGCGCGCTGCGCTCCTGGTCGGTGTTGCGGTTCGAGGTCACCGAGGACCCGAGCGCGGGCGTCGACGGCCACCGATTCAGCCACACCCCGCAACTGGGGCTGTGGAGCGGATCGATGAGCGCCAACGGTGACGTGATGGTCGGGGAGAACCGCCTGCGGACCATGATGGCGGCCGGCGCCGACGCGCTGGCCGCCGAGTTGGAGACGGTACTGGGCACCGCCTGGGACGAGGCCCTGGAAGCCTTCCGCGACGGCGGCGACGGCGCGGAGGTGTCCTGGCTCAGCCGCGGGGTCGGCTGAGCACCGGCGCGAGCGTGCGCAGACGCGGCGAGTTTCCCGCCGTGTCGATCGCGGACACGCCCGCTCGTGGTCAGCCGGCGGGGCGCAGGATCTGCAGCGCGCCCGGCACCGCCGTCACCGTGACCGGCAGTGGCGCGACGAAGTCCCCGTCGGCGTAGGCGTTGATACCCGGGCATTCCACCCGGACCGAGGCCGCCCGCCGGGTGCTCACCTCGTCGAGATCCACGTGAGTGCCCTTGAACACGGTGGGGAACAGCCGGATCAGCTTGGTCCGCGACCCCGAATGCACCATCGTGACGTCGAGCAGGCCGTCGGCGTGATCGGCGCCGGGACAGATCAGCATCCCGCCGCCGTAACTGCGGGTGTTGCCGAACGCCGCGAGCGTCAGCGCGATGTCCTGCGGCTCGTCGTCGTCGAAGGTCAGCCGGAACGGCAGCAGCCGCAGCTTGGACATCTCGGCGACCATGGCCAGGTTGTAGCGCATCCGGCCGTGCGGCCAGCGCATCCGGTTGACCCGATCGCTGACCAGTGAGTCGAATCCGGCCGCCATCACGGTGCCGAACCAGAAAGGGCTGCCGCCGTCCGGGGCGATCTGGCCCAGGTCGACGGTCTCGGTGACGCCGTCGACGACGACGTCGGCGGCCGCCTCGGGATCGCCGGTGGGCAAACCGTATTCGCGGGCGTGATCGTTGCCGGTGCCGGCCGGGATGATTCCCAGCGGCACCGCGCCGAGGGCCAAATCCTGCAGCGCCAGCGAGATGACCCCGTCGCCGCCGGCCACCACCACGGCGTCGGTGCCGGCCGCCAGCGCCTCGTCGAGCAGCTGCCGGGCATGCCGGGGATCGGAGCCGACGATGTGGTTGACGTCCACGCCGCGCTGCTGGAAGCGGGCGAGTGCCCGCTCGGCCGCGTGCCGGGCGTTGCCGTGCCCGGCCGCCGGATTGGTCAGCAGCGTGACCCGCCCGATCCGGCGTGTCATGGGATCAGCTTGCCGGGGTTGAGGATTCCGGCCGGATCCAGCGTGGCCTTGACCGCGCGGAGCACCTGCACACCGAGCTCGCCCACCTCGTCGGCCATCCAGGGCCGGTGGTCGGCGCCGACGGCATGGTGGTGGGTGATGGTGCCACCGTTGCGCATGATCGCTTCGCTGGCAGCAGTTTTCGCCGCCATCCACTGGTCGATCGGGTTGCCGCGCTGCCCGGCGACGACGGTGAAGTACAGCGACGCGCCGGTGGGATAGACGTGGGAGATGTGGCACAGCACCAAGGCGGGCGTGCCACTGTCGGCCAGTGCCGTGGTCAGTGCGTCGGTGACGGCGGCCTTGAGGGTGCTGAGGTTGGACCAGTCGGTGGCGGTCTCCAGCGTTTCGCACAACGCCCCCGCCGCCAGCAGCGAATCCCGCAGGTATGGCGCGGAGAAGCGGCCGTGTTCCCAGGCCCGGGCGGGCTGCTCGCCCAGCGAGGTGCCGCCACGGGCGGTCAGCAGTGCCCGGGTTTCGGCATGCCGGCTCTCGGTGTGCTCGGCGGTTCCCTCGAACAGGGTGATCGCCAGGCAGCCGCCGGTGATCTGCTGCTCGCCGATCTGTTCGGTGGTCGCCAGGTTCACCCCGGTCTCGGCCTCGTCGGAGAGCCGGACGACGGTGGGGCCGGTGCCGGTCTGGGTGATCGCCCGCAGCGCGGCGGCGCCGGTGGCGAAGTCGGGGAACGACCACGCCTCATAACGGGTGGTCGCCGGCACCGGATGCACCCGGACCCGGACCCGGGTGATGACGCCGAACACGCCCTCGGAGCCGATCAGCAACTGGCGCAGGTCCGGTCCGGCGGCCGACGCCGGGGCGCGCCCCAAGTCCAGTAACCCGGCCGGGGAGATGATCCGCAGCCCGCGGACCATGTCGTCGAACCGGCCGTAGCCGGCCGAATCCTGACCCGAGGAACGGGTGGCTGCAAAACCGCCGAGGGTGGCGAACTGGAAACTCTGCGGAAAATGGCCGAGCGAGAAACCGCGCTCACCCAGCAATCGTTCGGCCTCCGGTCCGGTGACCCCGGCGCCGAGCTCCGCCTCACCGGAGATCTCGTCGAGGCCGAGTAGCTCGTCGAAGCGCCGCAGGTCCAGCGAGACCACCGCCGCGAAGCCGCCACGGATCGGGTCGAGCCCACCGACGACGCTGGTGCCGCCGCCGAACGGGACCACCGCGATGCCCTGCCGGCTGCAGTACTCCAGGATCGCGGCGACCTCATCATCGGTGCCGGGCAGCAGCACCGCGTCCGGCGCATCCTGAACGCCGGAGCCGTTGCGCCGCAGCAGGTCCAGCGTCGACTTGCCCCCGGCGCGCAACAGTCGCCCGGCCTGATCGACGCGGCAGAACTCCTCGCCGACGATGGCCGCCAGTGCCCGGCGGTCGGTGTCGGCAAGCGCCGATGGCCGCAGTTCCACCTGATCGGGATCGGCCGCGACGTCGTCGGTCCCGTCGATGTCGAGTGCGGCCTTCAACAACTGGCGGATGCCGTCGGACAGTGGTTTGGCGGCGTCCGGGTCGCCCCAGGCGTTCCACTTCATCGGGGGAGTGAGGACATCCTGGGCATCGGACGGAGTCATGCGTTACAGTATTACATATGCTGTCAACTAGTAATGACGAGCAGCTCGACGTCGGGGACCGGATCCTCGACGCCGCCGCGAGCTGTCTGCTCGCGCTGGGGGTCGACCGGGTGACCTTGGCGGCGATCGCGCGCCGAGCCGGAGTCAGCCGCCCCACGGTGTACCGGCGGTGGCCCGACAGCCGCTCGGTGATCGCCGCGCTGCTGACCGCCCGGGTCACCGACGCCTGGACCGAAGCGACCGGGCCGGGAGCCGGACGGGAGGCGCTGGTGAGGCGGATCGTGGCGGTGGCCGCACGGCTACGGCGGGACGAGGTGGTGATGCAGGTGCTGCATCACGCACCGGACCTGGCGATGGTCTACATCACCGAACGGATGGGGACCAGCCAACAGCGGCTGATCGACCTGGTGGCCGCCGAACTCGGCGCCGCCCAACTCGGCGGCGGCGTACGGTCGGGGGATCCGCGCGGGCTCGCCGCGATGTGCCTGCTGATCACCCAGTCGGCGATCCAGTCGGCGCAGATCGTCGCGCCGATCCTGGACGAGGACGCTCTGGGCGCCGAACTGACCTACACCCTGAACAGGTACCTGTCGTGATACTCGAGACCGCCGCCCTCAACGCCGCCCGCCGCACCCGGGACCTGACCGCGCTGGCCGACGGGGCCGGCGTCGACGTCGTCGTGATCGGTGGCGGTATCACCGGTGCCGGCATCGCACTGGATGCCGCCACCCGCGGTTTGCGGGTGGTGCTGGCCGAGAAGCACGACCTGGCGTTCGGCACCAGCCGGTGGAGCTCCAAACTGGTGCACGGCGGGTTGCGGTACCTGGCGACGGGCAACGTGGGCATCGCGCGGCGAAGCGCGATCGAACGCGGAATCCTGATGACGCGCAACGCTCCTCACCTGGTTCGGGCGATGCCGCAGCTGGTGCCGCTGCTGGGCGCGATGCGCCGCCGCGATCGTGCCCTGGTGCGCGCCGGGTTCCTCGCCGGCGATGCGCTGCGCCGGCTCGCCGGCACCCCGGCGACGGTGCTGCCCCGTTCGCAACGGATCTCGCCCGAAGCCACGGTCGGCCTGGCGCCGACCGTGCGCCGCGACGGACTGGACGGCGGGCTGCTGGCCTACGACGGGCAGTTGATCGATGATGCGCGCCTCGTCACCGCGGTGGCCCGCACCGCCGCCCAGCACGGCGCAACGATCCTCAACTATGTGGCCGCCTCCCGGGCCACCGGGGATTCGGTCCGGCTGACCGACCAGCTCACCGGGGAGTCGGTCGACGTCGCCGCGCGGGCCGTCATCAACGCGACCGGGGTATGGGCCGCCGACATCGACCCGGCATTGCGGCTGCGGCCGAGCCGGGGCACCCACCTGGTGTTCGACGCGGCGGCGTTCGGCAACCCGACGGCCGCGCTGACCGTACCGATCCCGGGTGAGCTGAACCGGTTCGTCTTCGCCATGCCCGAACAGCTCGGCCGGGTCTACCTGGGACTCACCGATGAAGAGGCGCCCGGCCCGATTCCCGATGTGCCGCAACCGTCCTCGGCGGAGGTGTCGTTCCTGCTGGACACCGTCAACACCGCGCTGGGGACCGCGCTCGGCGCTGGCGACGTGATCGGCTGCTATGCGGGCCTGCGGCCGCTGATCGACGCCGGGGCGGGCCACACCGCCGACGTCTCGCGCAACCATGCCGTCGTCGAATCGGGGACGGGGGTGCTCAGCGTGATCGGCGGCAAGCTGACCGAGTACCGGCACATGGCCCAAGACGTGCTGGATCGCGCGGTACGGCTGCGGGCGCTGTCGGCCGCGCCCTGCCGCACCCGTGACCTGCCACTGGTGGGCGCGCCGGACAACCCGGGGGCACAGGCCCCGCTGTCGGTCGAACTCCCCGAATCGCTGGTGCTGCGGTATGGCGCGGAGGCCGCCAATGTGCTGGCCGCTGCCACCTGCCGGCGGCCCGCGGACCCGGTGGCCGACGGGATCGACGTGATCCGCGCGGAGTTCGAGTACGCGGTCAGCCACGAAGGGGCGCTGACCGTCGAGGACATCGTGGATCGCCGGACCCGGATCGGGCTGGTGGCCGCCGACCGGGAGCGGGTCGTGGCGGTGGCGCAGGAGTTCGTCGCGGCCGCCGATTGACGACGACGCTCGCCGAAGCGCAGTGCGGCGCCGGTGAAGGTGACGTAGAACGAGACCAGCGCGAAGGGCGGAATCGGCCGCGACCAGCTATCCGGGCATCGGGACCCTTCGGTTGCTGCTCCCTGACCGGCCGGGAGATTCTTCGCACCATGAGCCGGTTGCTCGCTTGCGGGCTTCACGGTTGTGACCGCGCAATACCACCACGTTGGCGGACCGCCGCATCACGTGCCTCCGGGAGCGGCCAGCGTGTTGAGTCGGTTCATCGGTCGCTCAATCCCATTAATCGAAGATATATTTGCCGCCTTTGCCGAAGGCGATGAGCGGTCGAGTACACATGCCGTGATAACAGCGCTGTGAGATGAAAAATGCTGGCGCACAGCTGATTAGTGCCGAATCACCGTCCGCCCAGGGATCGTCGGCGCAACGGCTTTCGCGTAAGCCTTGCGGACTGATGCGGAATACTGTTTAATCTCGATTCAACACATGAACTACGTCACACTGCGGCAGCGGCAGGACCGACCGACGGCTGGGGGGACTGGCTTGTACTCTCCGAATCTCGCGACACACGCACCTTCGAGGTGGGCGGAGACCGCCGGCGCCGCGTACCTCGGCCACTGGCAGAGCGTGGGAGCGACCGCACCCCGATCAGATTCGGCTGAGGCGCGGTGTTGTGATGCGTAGCATTGAGGTTCCCGTGGCCGTAGGTCAGCCGGTGCGTGCACTCGGCGAGTTTTTCGCGATGGCGCTCGACACGGTGACCCAGCTGTTCCGGCCGCCGTTCGCGTGGCGTGAGTTCTTGCTGCAGTCGTGGTTCGTCGCGCGAGTCTCACTGGTTCCCACCATGGTGTTGTCGATCCCGTTCACCGTCCTGGCGGTGTTCATGTTCAACATCTTGTTGAGCGAGATCGGGGCCGCAGACTTCTCCGGTACCGGCGCCGCTCTGAGTGCTGTACTCCAGATCGGCCCTGTCGTCACGGTTTTGGTGGTTGCCGGCGCAGGCGCCACCGCGATGTGCGCGGATCTGGGGGCGCGCACCATCCGAGAGGAACTCGACGCGCTACGGGTCATGGGCATCGACCCGATTCGGGCGCTAGTGGTGCCGCGGGTGTTGGCCGCTACCCTGGTCGCCCTGTTGTTGTCGCCACTCGTGGTGTTGGTGGGGCTGTCCGGAGGCTTCGTCTTCTCGGTCTACTTTCAGCACGTCACGCCCGGTGCCTTCGTAGCAGGCCTGACATTGATCACCGGGCTCAGCGATGTCGTCGTCTGCTTGGTCAAGGCCACGTTGTTCGGCCTGACGGCCGGTCTGATCGCTTGTTACAAGGGCACGTCGGTCGGAGGTGGTCCTGCCGGTGTGGGCAACGCGGTGAATGAGACGGTGGTGTTCTCGTTCATGGCGCTGTTCGTCATCAATACCGTGGTGACCGCCATCGGGTTCCGGGTGACGCCATGAACCGCTCGGCAGGCCTCGGGACTTCGGACTTCGGCCGTACCCTGGGTCGATGGGCATCGGGCTGGGACCGACTCGGCGCTCAGATCCAATTCCACGTCAAGACACTGACTTCGATCCGAGAGGTCTTCCTGTACTACCGCGTCGAGTTGGTGCGGCAGGTGGCACAGATGAGCCTGGGGGTGGGCGCCCTGGCGATGATCGGGGGCACCGTCGCGGTGGTCGGCATCCTGACACTCTCCACCGGCGCACTCATCGCGGCGCAGGGCTTCAGCCAGCTGGGACAGATCGGGGTGGAAGCCCTGACCGGATTCGCGTCGGCCTACTTCAACGTGCGGATCCTCGCACCGCTGACCGCTGAATTCGCCTTGGCAGCAACCATCGGTGCCGGCGCAACGGCTCAACTCGGGGCGATGCGGATCAATGAAGAAATCGATGCCCTCGAGGTCATCGGAGTCCGCGCCATCTCATACCTGGCCTCCACACGAGTCCTGGCCGGACTGATCGTGGTCATCCCCTTCTACTGCGTGGCCGTGCTGATGACCTTCTTCTCCGCACGTTTCGGCACCACCGTGATCTACGGTCAGTCCTCGGGCGTCTACGACCACTACTTTCATACGTTCTTGAATCGAACGGACTTGATCTGGTCGTTCATCCAGGTCGCGGTCGCAAGCATCACGATCATGATCATTCACACCTACTACGGATTCACCGCCTCGGGTGGTCCGGCCGGAGTCGGTGAGGCCGTGGGCCGGGCCACGCGCGCCTCGGTGTTGGCGGCGGTTCTGGTGACGGTGGCGATCACATTGGCTGTCTACGGCCAATCCGGCAACTTCCACCTGGCGGGATAGCAATGAAAGCCAGGAGAACCGACTCGTGGATCCACCCCCGGTTGTGGGCGGTGATCTTCATCATCTTCGTGGTCCTGGCGGCGTGGCTGGTCGGGCAGTGCTTCAACCGATCGTTCCAAAGCTATGTCCCGGTGACGATGATCTCCGACCGCGCGGGTCTGGTCATGGAGACCGGCGCTCAGGTGAAAATGCGTGGAGTTCAGGTCGGACGTGTCGGCCGGATCGTCGGTGGCTCACAGCCGGTCAGCCTGAAGCTCGAATTCGACCCGCAGCTTGTCCGTCGCATCCCGAGCAACGTCGGGGTTCGGATCTCGGCCACCACCGCCTTCGGTGCGAAGTTCGTCGAACTGGTCGATCCGGACCGCCCCAGCCCGGTGCCGCTGACGGCCGGCTCGGTACTGACGTCGGAGAACGTCACGACCGAGGTCAACACCGTCTTCCAGAATCTGGTCGGCGTGATCAAGCAGGTCGACCCGGTCGAACTGAACGCGGTGCTGTCCGCCGTTGCCGACGGCGTGGGCGGACAGGGGGAGCGAATCGGCCAAGCCACCACCGGGGCGTACCAGACATTGGTCGCACTCAATGCGCGCCGCCACACCGTCCAGGCAGATTGGCGAGCATTGAAGGGCTTCTCCGACACGTACAACGCTGCGGCAGAAGACATCTTGAGAACGCTGTCAGCGGCCAGCACAACCGGTGCGACGATCGCCGACAATGCGGCGGACCTGGATGACCTGCTGCTCAACCTGGTCGGTTTCGCACACAGCGGTATCGACCTGATCGGGCCGAACCGGGACAACCTGGTCCGGTCGGTCAACGCCCTCGAGCCCACCACCAGCCTGTTGCTCAAGTACGACCCGCAACTCACCTGCACACTGCTCGGGGCCAAGACGACGCTGGATGACTACGGGTTGGCCGACTACATGGGCGGCGCGAACGGTTCGTCGCTGATTGTGGATGTCGCGTTGCTGCTCGGCGACGAGATCTACCGGTACCCCGACAACCTGCCGATCACCGCGGCCAAGGGCGGCCCGGGAGGCAAGCCGGGATGCGGCTCGCTGCCTGATGTCGCCAAGAACTTCCCGGTCCGCCATCTGGTCACCAACACCGGCTGGGGAACCGGCCTTGACCTGCGCCCCAACCCGGGCATCGGGCAGCACTGTTTCGCGGACTGGTTCCGTGTCACCCGCGCAGTGCCACTGCCTCCGGCAGTCCGGCAGTGCCTGCCGGGGCCGGCGGTGGGGCCTCAGCCCGAGCTGGGCTTCGGCACGCCTCCGTACGGGGCGCCGCAGTACGGGCCCGGTGGGGTGCCGCTGTTCCCCGGCGTGCCCCCGGCGCCGCCACCGGAGCCCTGACCCGCGAACCCGTCGTCATGGACCAACAAGACAGCTGGAGAGGGCACGATCACCGTGAAAGCCAACTTGAGGCACACCGTGTGGCGCCTCGGCGCCTTCGTGGTTGTCACCATGCTGGGGATGTTCGCGCTGCTGACCATATTCGGGCAGTTCCGGTTCGACTCCGCGCGCAACTACACGGCGGAATTCGTCGACGTGACCGGATTGGCCAACGGAAACTTCGTGCGGATCGCAGGGGTCGAGGTCGGCAAGGTCAAACGTATTGCGCTGAAGGACAACGGGAACGTCGAGGTGGCGTTCAGCGCGGACGACTCGGTGGTCTTGACCGAGGGCAGCAGGGCGGTGATCCGGTGGGGGGACGTGATCGGTGGCCGCTATCTGTCCATCGAGCAGGGGGTGGGCGGCACGCGGACCCTGGGCCCGGGCGGCAACATCCCGGTCGACCGGACCGAACCGGCGCTGGACCTGGACGTGCTGATCGGCGGCTTTCGCCCGTTGTTTCGCGCGCTGGACCCTGAACAGGTCAACGCATTGGCCGGCCAGTTGATTGCGGCCTTCCAGGGCCAGGGCGTCACCATCGGATCCTTTCTGAGCCAGACCGCGGCGCTGACGAACACCCTGGCCGACCGCGACCTGCTGATCGGCCAGGTCATCGGCAACCTGAACACCGTGCTCGGATCGCTGGGCGATCGCAGCGATAAATTCGCGACGACGGTCGAGTCACTGTCTGGGCTGATGAAGGGGTTGGCCGACCGCAAGCAAGACATCAGCAATGGTGTTGCCTACGTCAATGCGGCGACGGCGTCGCTCGCCGATCTGTTTCAGCAGGCCCGACCGCCCTTACAGAAAGCGGTGCAGGAGACCGATCGCACCGCGTCGACCGTGCTCGCCGACCAAGGTTACGTCGACCATGTGCTCGAGAATCTGCCCACCGCACTGCGCATCCTGAATCGTCAAGCGCTCTACGGTGATTACTTCACCTTCTACTTCTGCGAAGTGGCGCTCAAGCTCAACGGCAAGGGCGGTCAGCCGATGTATGTCAAGGTCGCCGAGCAGACCTCGGGAAGGTGCACGCCGAAGTGAGAACCTTCCGGGAACGCAACCTCGCGGCGATCGGAATCGTCGGATCGGTGCTCACCGCTGTCGTAACCCTCGGTGCCTGGTACTACGACGAGCTTCCGGTCATCTCCTCGGGGACGTCCTACTCGGC
This sequence comes from Mycolicibacter senuensis, assembly GCF_002101885.1. Lineage (GTDB taxonomy): Bacteria > Actinomycetota > Actinomycetes > Mycobacteriales > Mycobacteriaceae > Mycobacterium > Mycobacterium senuense. Next base: position 153,529 of record NZ_LQPS01000025.1, on the reverse strand, counting down.
GTATTTCGCCGAGGCCGGCGGCCTGACCCCGGGCGCCGAGGTCCAGGTTGCCGGGATGCGGGTCGGCAGCGTCAACAGCGTCACCCTCGACGGCGATCGAGTACTGGTGAAGTTCAAAGTCGCCGACGACGTGCGGCTCGGTGACCGGACCGAGGCGGCGGTCAAGACGAAGAGCCTGCTGGGCACCAAGATGCTGGGCGTCACCCCGCGCGGCGACGGGCGGTTGTCCCAGACCATCCCACTGGAACGCACCACGCCGGCCTATCAGCTGCCCGATGCGCTCGGAGATCTGACGGCGACCATCAGCGGGCTCGACACCGAGCAGCTGTCGGATTCACTGCGGGTGCTGGCTCAGACGTTCCATGACACCCCACCGGACCTCAAGATCGCCACCGCCGGGGTGGCGCGGCTGTCCAGCGTCCTGAACAAACGGGACGCCCAGCTGCGGGAACTTCTGTCCAACGCGCGCAATGTGACGGGCGTGTTGGCTGAGCGCAGTGATCAGATCGTCCGCCTGGTCCATGACACCAATGATCTGCTGGGCCAGCTCAACAGCGAAAGTGCTGCGCTGGACCAGATCTCCGGCAACATCTCTCGAGTCAGCAAACAGCTCAGCGGGTTTGTGGAGGACAACACGCAGACCCTCAGACCGGCACTGGAGAAGCTGAACGGGGTGCTGGCCACCGTCGAGAATCGGAAGGCGGAGGTGCAGGAGTACCTGAAGCGGCTCAGCTGGTACGTCATCGGGCTGGGGGAGTCCCTATCGTCGGGACCGTTCTTCAAGGCCTATGTCGCTAATCTGGTCCCCGGACAGTTCATCCAGCCCTACATCGACTCGGCGTTCTCCGACCTGGGCCTGGATCCGAACGTACTGCTGCCGTCCGAGCTGACCGACCCGCCGACCGGCCAGCCCGGCACGCCGCCGTTGCCGGTGCCCTATCCGCGCACCGGGCAGGGCGGGCCGCCCCGGGTGTACCTCCCGGATGCCATCACCGGAAACCCCGGCGATCAACCGTGCGCGCTGCCCGGCACGGGCTGTTACCCCTATCGGGAGCCGCCCCCGGCGCCGGCGCCGGGAGGGCCTCCGCCCGGGCCGCCGGCACAGTCGCCGCCCGGTCAACAGTCCACGGCCGAACCCGCCCCGAGACCGGTGTTCGTTCCGGCTCCGGGTGAAGTACCCGCCTCCGCACCGGGTGAGGGCCGATGATGACGTCCCGAAAACTTCGCATGGGATTGGCCGCCGTCCTGGTGGCCGTGCTCGCAGCCGGTGTGTACACCGTGGGCGCGTTGGGCAGTCGACTCGGTCGGACACACGTAACCGCCTACTTCGAGAACAGCAACGGAATCTTCGTCGGCGACGAGGTCCGCATCCTCGGTGTCCGGGTCGGGCGCATCGACAGCATCGAGGCGCAACCCGAGCGGGTGAAGGTTCGCTTCTGGTTCGACGACAAGTACCGGGTGCCGGCCGACGCCAAGGCGGCGGTCCTGTCACCGTCACTGGTCACCGCGCGTGCGATTCAGCTGACCCCGGTCTATGCGGGCGGTCCGGTGCTGGCGGACAACGCGGTGATCCCTCGTGAGCGCACCGCCGTCCCGGTCGAGTGGGACGACTTCCGCGACCAGCTGCAGAACCTCACTGAGATGTTGCAGCCGACCGAGGCCGGGGGAGTGAGCACCTTGGGGCAGGTCGTCCAGACCGCAGCCGACAACCTCCGCGGTGAGGGCGCCAACATCCGCACCGCCATCATCGAGTTATCCCAGGCGATTTCGGCGCTGGGCGATCACAGCGGCGACATCTTCAGCACCGTGAAGAATCTGTCGATCCTGGTTACGGCGCTTCGGGACAGCGACACGGTACTGCGCAAGCTGAACCAGAATCTGGCATCCGCCACCGCGGCGTTGGCCAACAACCCGAACGAGGTGGCCAACGCGGTCAGCGACCTCAACAGCGCGGTGACGCAGGTCAGGACGTTTGTCGCGGACAACCGCGAAACACTGGGCACCACCTCGGCCAAGTTGGCATCGGTGTCGCAGACGCTGGTGGACAGCCTCGACGATCTCAAACAGACCCTGCACGTGCTGCCGACTGCGGCACAGAATTTCGTCAACATCTATCAACCTGCCCAAGGAACGCTGACCGGAGCGCTGTCGACCAACAACCTCAGCGATCCGCTCTCCTTCGTATGTGGCGCGATACAGGCCGCATCGCGCCAGAACGCGGAGCAATCGGCGAAACTGTGTGTGCAGTACCTGGCGCCGATCGTCAAGAACCGCCAGTACAACTTCTTCCCGTTGGGTGAGAACCTGTTCGTCGGGGCCAGCGCCCGCCCCAACGAGGTCACCTACAGCGAGGACTGGCTGCGGCCGGATCACGTTCCCGAACAAGCGGATCCGGCGCCGCAGGGCGAGGCCTCGCCGCAGGATGCCGCCATGCTGCCGCCGGAACTGACCGAAGTGACCATTGCGCAGCCGACGGATCCGCAGGCCGGTCTGGCCGGCCTGATGATGCCGAGCGGAGCGGGATCATGAGCCGGTGGTGGCGAGGGGTGGCTTCGACGGTGTTCGCGCTCATCGCCGTGGTCGCACTGTCGGGGTGCGGATGGCGGGGGCTCAACTCACTGCCGATGCCGGGGACTGAGGGAAGAGCCCCCGGCTCCTTCACGATTCGGGCGCAACTGCCCGAGGTCAACAGGCTCGAACCCAACTCGCGGGTGCGTGTCGGTGACGTCACCGTGGGCAGCGTGACCAAGGTCGAGCGGCAGGGCTGGCATGCGTTGTTGACCATGCGGCTCAACCCCGATGTCGACCTGCCGGCAAACGCCACGGTCGCACTGGGCCAGACCAGCCTGCTGGGTTCGCTGCATATCGAGTTGGCGGCTCCCACCGATGTCACACCGGAGGGAAAGCTGCGTGAGGGTTCGCTGATCCCGCTTTCCGCCGCGGTCAGTTACCCGACAACGGACCAAACGCTGGCCGCGGTCTCGATGTTGCTCAACGGGGGCGGCATCGGGCGGATCCAGGAGATCACCCGGGCGTTCAGCACCGCCTTCGCCGGGCGCGAAAAAGAGCTGCGCGGTCTGATCGATCAGCTGGACGAGTTCATCGTCCATGCCAACGAGCAAAGCGATGACATCATCGCGGCGACGGACAGCCTGAACAATCTGGCCGGCAAGTTCGCCGAGCAGAAGCCGGTGGTCGACGAGGCGCTCGAGACCTTTCCCAAGGCGTTGTCCGTGCTCAGAGACGAACGCCGACAACTGGCGGATGCCGCCGACCGGCTAGGGAAGTTCGGCGCGCTGGCCGCGGACGTGACGAACCAGACCAAGCGGGCGTTGGTGCAAGAACTCAACGATATCGGTCCGGTACTGGAATCACTGGCCAACGCCGGTCCGGCGCTGACCCGGGCGCTGGGCTTGTACCCGACGTATCCGTTTGCCACCGAAACCATCCCCAACTGGTTCCGCGGTGACGCCGCCAACCTCACCGCCGTGATCGATTTGACGCTGAGCCGGTTGGACGCGTCCTTCTTCACCGGGACCAAATGGGAGTGCGACCTCACCGAGCTGGAAATGCAGTGGGGCCGCACTATCGGGCAGTTTCCGAGCCCCTGCACCGCCGGTGGCCCTTTCAATCCGGGCAATCCGCTGGTGATTCCCTACCACGTCGATCAGGGGCCCTGACATGTTGAACAAACGCATCATGGCCCAGTTGGCCGTCTTCATCGCGATCAGTCTGATCGGTGGCTCGATCATGGCCTTCCGATACATGGAGCTGCCCAACCTGCTGCTGGGGGTCGGGCGCTACGAGGTGACCGTGCAGCTGCCCAAGACCGGTGGGTTGTACAAGAACAGCAATGTCACCTACCGCGGTGTCGAAGTCGGTCGCGTCGAGAACGTCGCCATGACCGACACCGGAGTCTCCGCGGTGCTGGCCCTGAAATCCGGTGTCCGGATTCCGGCAGACCTCGACGCAGAGGTGCACAGCCAAAGCGCGATCGGCGAACAGTACGTGACGCTGGTGCCCCGCAGTGGCGCCGGCCCGTTGCTCACCGACGGCGATGTCATCCCGGTGGAGCGCACGGTGCTTCCCCCGGATATCAACGAGCTGTTGGACGCCACGAACCGGGGATTGCGGGCGATCCCTCGCGACGATCTGCGCACCGCCGTCGGTGAGGCCAAGACCGCGGTCGGCGGGCTGGGTCCGGAACTCTCCCGGTTCGTGAAGGGGTCGACCAGACTGGCCATCGACGCCCACGAGAATCTCGAATCGCTGACCAGCCTGATCGACCAGTCCACACCGCTGCTCAACACACAGATCGACACCTCCGACTCCATCCAGCGATGGGCCGCGAACCTGGCCGGCGTCACCGAGCAACTGCGTGCGCAGGACGCCGCGGCCACAGACCTGATCAAGAACGGCGCGTCGGGAGTCGACCAGGCACGCCAACTGTTCGACAGCCTGCAACCCACCCTGCCGATCGTGCTGGCCAACCTTGTCAGCGTCGGCGACGTCGCGGTGGCCTACCAGCCGAATCTTGAACAGGTTCTGGTGTTGCTCCCGCCGTTGACGGAGATCCTGCAGGGGGCTGGGCTGGCCAACCGCAACACCAAGCAGGGCTACCGCGGTGCGTATCTGAGCTTCAACTTGAACGTCAACCTGCCGCCCCCGTGCCTGACCGGCTACCTGCCGGCACGGCAGGCGCGAGCGGCCAGCCTGGAGGATTTCCCGGATCGGCCGGAGGGCGAACTGTACTGCCGGATTCCGCAGGATGCCATGTTCAATGTCCGCGGAGCGCGCAACCTGCCCTGCGCGACGCGGCCGGGCAAGCGGGCGCCGACGGTGAAAATGTGCGAGAGCGACGAAGACTACCTACCGCTCAACGACGGCTGGAACTGGAAGGGCGATCCCAACGCCACCATCACCGGCCAAGACATTCCGCAATTGCCGCCCGGGACGCTCAGCAGCCCGAGCCCGTCGCCCGCCCCGCCGGCGGCGATCGCGGCTGCCGAATACAACCCCGCCACCGGCAGCTACATCGGCCCGGACGGGCAGGTGTACACCCAGACCGATCTGTCTCGAACCGCGAACAAGGAGCAGACATGGCAGTCGATGATGATGCCCCCGAACGCCCAGTAAGCGAGCCGGAGACGTCGCCGGACGACCCGGCCGTCCCGCCCGCCGAGGCCGGTGCGTCGGCACGACTGCGAGACGCGGCGCTGTTCGTCTCGGTGGCGGTGCTGGCGTTCGGCGGGCTGGCCGGCTGGCTCGGTTTCCGGACGTACGAGTCGCACCGGACCGAGGTGCAGCGTGAGCAGTTCCTCCGCGCCGCGCAGCAGAGTGCGCGCAACCTCACCACCATCGACCACGAGCATGCAGAGGCCGATGTACAGCGCGTGCTGGATTCCGCGACCGGAACGTTCTACGAGGATTTCAGCAACCGTTCGCAGCCCTTCATCGAGATAGTCAAGACAGCGCAGGCGAAATCGATCGGAACCGTCACCGAGGCCGGCATCGAGGAGCAGACCGCCGACCAAGCGCAAGTGCTCGTCGCGGTCAGCGTCAACACCACCAACGCGGGTGCGGCAGAGCAACTCCCGCGGGCTTGGCGGATGCGGATCTCGGTGACCCGAGTCGACGGACAGGAAAAGATCTCCAACGTCGCATTCGTCCCGTGACCGGACCCGGACGAACGAAATCGACCACAGTGCAAGGAAGTGATCACACGTGACCGTTCTGGCCGATCCCAGACCCGCAGAAGACGAGGTGGAATCCGTGGACGCGGTACCCGCACCGGATGACGATGATCTCGCCGAACCCGGGGATGCGGCGGCGGATCCCGGTAGCAGTGGCGATGGGGGTGCCGGCGCCCGACGGCGATTGCTGCGGCGTCCGGCGTTCGTCTACGGGCTGTCGGCGCTACTGGTGCTGGCCCCGGCCCTGGGCGCGTCGGTGCTGAAGTTCTGGGATTCGTCCGCCCGCAGCTCCCAGATCGCGCGCACCGAATCTGTCGAAGCCGCAAAAGAGTCCGTCGTGGCGATGCTGTCCTATCAACCCGAGAACGTAGAGAGCCGGTTGGCGGCCGCACAAGAACGGCTGACCGGCGAATTCCGGGACTCCTACGCAGGCTTGACGCGTGACGTCGTCATCCCGGGAGCAAAACAGAAACGCATCTCGACGGTGGCCGACGTCCCCGCGGCAGCATCGGTGTCGGCCACGCCCGACCACGCCGTGGTGCTGGTCTTCGTCAATCAGTCCGCGATCGTCGGCAGCGACGCCCCCACCGACACCGCCTCCAGCATCCGCGTGACGCTGGACAAGATCGACGGCCGGTGGCTCATCTCCGGCTTCGACCCCATCTGAGCCGGCGGTGACCATGGGCTGCTTGGCGAAATCCGGACAACCGGGGAGGTCTCTCGCGGTTACCGCGTCGGCCTGCGGCCTGCTGTTCGGGATCGCACTGACGAGCGTCGCGCCGTCCTCGCGTGCCGACGTCGAACCCGACAAGAAGCTGGCCTATCTGATCGGAGTGACGATGCGGCCGGGTTATGACTTCGCCAACGCCGAAGAAGCCCTCGACTACGGGTACGGCATCTGCGGAAAGGTCTCCCACAACATCGGTTACGCACAGCTCATCACCGACGTGCAGGGCGACTTCGCAACCTCCGACGACTACCACGCCTCATACCTGATCTCGCAGGCCGTCAACGAATTGTGCCCCGAGCTGATCTGGCAGCTGCGGAACTCGGCGGCGCACTACCGGCCGCCGGGCCCGAGGTCCCCCAAGCCGGAGACGGGCACCGAGGAGAAGAAAGGAGCAGTATGAAGTTTCAGCTGCTGACGCTGCCGGCTCTGGGAGCCGTACTTACCGGGATGCTGACGGCACCGGCCGGGTACGCCGATAACGACAACAACACCCTGATCCCGAACAACAAGCGGCTCAACGACGGAGTGGTCGCCAACGTCTACACCATGCAGCATCAGGCGGGCTGCACCAACGACATCAGAATCGACCCGCAATTGCAGCGGGCCGCCCAATGGCACACCGACGACCTGCTGGGCCATCGGGAGCTGACCGGGGACATCGGATCAGACGGCTCCACCCCGCAGGGGCGCGCCAGTGCCGCCGGGTTCCGCGGTGAGGTGGCTCAGACCGTGGCGATCCACCCCGCGCTGGCGATCAGTGGCATCGAACTGATCAACATGTGGTACCACGATCCCGTCTCCTTCGGCATCATGTCGAACTGCGCTAACAACCAGATCGGTGTCTGGTCGGCGAACAGCGCCGATCGCACCGTGGTGGTGGCCGTCTACGGGCAGCCGCAGGACCCGATCGATATGAGTCAGCGGGGAACCCACCCGGTGCCGATCGGGCCGAGCCCGGACTACGACGCCAGTGACGAGATCGAGTTCGGCAACAACTGGTGGGCCAGAATTCTGCGGGGAATCTTCCCGCCGCCCGCCTACCCGGCGACTTAGCGGAGCGGCAGACCTAGTCGACTGCGTCGAACCAGGCTGTCCAACAGCGGAATCGATACTGATCAGGAACCGGCTTGAACCAGCTATTGAATTCAGATTAAAAAATTAGTACGGTCGAACCGGGCGCCACGCAGCTGCCCCGAACAGGGAAAAACATGACGTACCAGACCTTCTCCGCTACCGGCCCGAGCCCCAGGCGATTCTCGACAGGAAGACCCATGAACCTTCTGCGCGGCATCCTCGTGGTGATTCTCGGTCTCTGCTTGTGGAACGCGGTACCGGCACGTGCGGATGCGGTTGAGTATCTGATGGTTCCCTCCGCGGCGATGGGCCGTGATATCCCGGTCGCCTTCGCGTCCGGCGGGCCGCATGCCGCGGTGCTGCTCGACGCCTTCAACGCAGCGCCCGAGACCAGCAACTGGGTGACACTCGGTGATGCCATGAACGCTCTCGCGGGCCGGGGCATAGCGGTAGTGGCGCCGGCCGGCGGGGCTTGGAGCCTCTACACCGACTGGGAGCGGGACGGTAGCCGTCGGTGGGAAAGTTTCCTGTCCCAAGAACTTCCGGACTGGCTGGCCGCGAACAAGGGGCTGGCGCCGGGTGGGCACGGAATCGTCGGGGCCGCGCAGGGCGGAACCGGCGCCTTGACCCTGGCCACCTTCCATCCCGACCGCTACCGCTATGCGGGGTCACTGTCCGGGTTCTTGACGCCGTCGAAGACCAGCCTCGTCGGCGCCCTCGGGGAAGGACTGACGCGCTACGGCGGCGTGGACACCCAGAACATGTGGGGGCCGGCGCAATTCGGTCGGTGGAAGTGGCATGACCCCGACGTCCACGTGGCGACCCTGGTGGCCAACAAGACCAGGGTGTGGGTGTACAGCCCCTCGAATCCGGTGTGCACCGATCCCGCGGCGATGATCGGCTACTGCGATCAAGCGCATGGCAGCAATCTCGCCTTCTATCGCCACTTCCGGGCCGTCGGGGGCGACAACGGGCATTTCGATTTCCAGGAGGGCGGCAATCACGATTGGCCGACCTGGGCCCGGCAGCTGAAGGCCATGTCGGGTGATTTGGCCGCCAACATCCGATAGCTCTGTGCGATACCCGAGCACAAGCCACCCGAACAGATGAGGAGCCGCAGATGAGACCGTCCGCATTGGTCGCCGGGGTCGGGATGATCCCGTTCACCACCCCGCGAAATACCGACACCTACGACGTGATGGGGGAGCAGGCCACCCGCGCGGCCCTGGCCGACGCCGGGGTGTCCTACGAGTCGGTGCAGCAAGCCTATGTCGGCTACGTGTACGGGGACTCGACCTCCGGCCAAGCCGCGCTCTACCGAATCGGGGCCAGCGGGATACCGGTGGTCAACGTCAACAACAATTGCGCTACCGGCTCCTCGGCACTGTTCCTGGCACGCCAGGCGATCGAACACGGTATCGCCGACGTGGTACTGGCCCTGGGATTTGAACAGATGCAACGGGGCGCGCTGGGGATGTCCTACACCGACCGGCCGACGCCGTTCGACAGCTTCGGAACGGTGGTCCATGCGATCCAGGGCGACAGCGACGCCCCGTTCGCCGCGCAGTATTTCGGCGGCGCCGGCCGCGAATACTGCGAGCGAAGCGGGATGGATCCGGCGGTATTCGCCCAGATCGCCGTCAAAGCCCGGGTACATGCCGCGAACAATCCCTACGCGGTGTTCCGGGATCCGGTCACGGCCGAAGAAGTGCTCGCCTCACCGGTGATCTACGGACCCCTGACGCGGCTGCAGTGCTGCCCACCCACCTGCGGTGCGGCCGCAGCCGTTCTGGTCAGCGAAAGCTATGCACGTAAACACGGGCTGAATCCCGTTGTCGCCGTGCGGGCGCAGGCGATGACCACCGATTCACCGTCCACGTTCGAGGATCGCTCGATGATGAAGATCGTCGGCTTCGACATGTCCAAGGCTGCCGCGCAGCAGGTGTACGAGGCAGCCGGCGTCGGTCCCGATGACATTGCGGTCGTGGAACTGCATGACTGTTTCACCACCAATGAGTTGCTCACCTACGAGGCACTGGGGCTGACCCCCGAGGGCGCCGCCGAGAAGTTCATCGCCGACGGTGACAACACCTACGGCGGCCGTGTCGTCACCAACCCGTCCGGCGGACTGTTGTCCAAGGGGCACCCGCTGGGCGCCACCGGACTTGCGCAATGCGCCGAGCTGGTCTGGCAGCTTCGAGAAACTGCCGGTGCACGGCAGGTCGAGGGCGTGCGGCTGGCACTGCAGCACAACATCGGACTCGGCGGCGCGGCGGTCGTCACGCTCTACGAGAAGGTGGGCTGACCGTGGCCATCGATCCTGCTGTGGTCGGCACCGAACTGCCCGCCACCCACCTGGTCATCGACGCCGGACGGCTGAGGTTCTTCGCCAAGGCCATCGGCGAGGCCGATCCGGTCTACACCGATGAGCAGGCCGCGAAAGACGCCGGTTACCCGGCGCTTCCGGCACCGCCCACGTTCCTGTTCTCCATCGAGCTGGAGCGCCCCGATCCCTTCGACTGGGTCAGCGGACTCGGTATCGACCTGCGCCATGTACTGCATGGCGAGCAGCGATTCACCTACCACGGCCAGTTGTACGCCGGCGACGAAGTGGTCGCTGCGCCGAAGATCGTCGACACCTACACCAAAAAGGGCGGCGCGCTGGGCTTCGTCGTCAAAGAGACCACCGTGACACGCGGCGATGAACTCGTCGCCGAGCTCAGATCAGTGCTGGTAGTCCGGAATCCGGAGGCGGCGAGATGACGAATACTGTTGCGGCACGAGTGGGCGACGAACTTCCACCGCTTTGCCTCGGAGCCGTCAGCCGCACCACACTGGCATTGTTCGCCGGCGCCTCCGGAGACCACAACCCGATTCATATCGACATCGACGTGGCCAGGTCAGCCGGGCTGGCGGACGTCTTCGCCCACGGCATGCTGTCGATGGCCTACCTGGGGCGGCTGCTGACGGCCTGGGTCCGCCCCGAGGCGATTCGGTCCTACGGCGTGCGGTTCGCCGCCATTACACCGGTCAACGCCGAGCCGACGGCCCGGGGCCGGATCGTGTCCATCGAGACCGTGGACGGCGAGCAGCGGGCCACGCTCGAGCTCTCGGTCGCCTTGGCCGACGGCACCGTCACGCTGGCCGGCGACGCCGTCGTGGCGCTTTGACTCACCCCCACACGAGAGGACATCATGGGAAATCTGCAAGGCAAAGTGGCCATCGTGACCGGCGCCGGTCGAGGAATCGGCAGCCACATCGCGCTGAAATTGGCGGCCGAGGGCGCCGCCGTAGTAGTCAACGACCTCGATGAGGGGCCGGCCGGGGAAACCGCGAACGCTATCGTCAGTGCCGGAGGCAGGGCCGTGCCGGTGGCCGGCAACGTCACCGAGGATGACTTCGCCCAACGATTCGTCGATGCCGCGGTGGACAACTTCGGCGGGCTGGACATCATCGTCAACAACGCCGGCTACACCTGGGACTCGGTCATCCAGAAGATGAGCGACGAGCAGTGGGACGCCATCTTGGATGTGCACCTGAAGGCGCCCTTCCGCATCCTGCGGGCGGCGCAGCCGGTCATCTCGGGGCTGGCCAAGTCCGCGAAGGCCGCCGGCGAGGCGGTCCCGTGCCGCAAGGTCGTCAACATCTCCTCGGTCGCGGGGCTGGGTGGGAACCCCGGGCAGGCCAACTACGCGGCCGCCAAGGCCGGCGTGACGGGCCTGACCAAGACCCTGGCCAAGGAGTGGGGCCGCTACAACGTCACGGTCAACACGGTTGCGTTCGGTCTCATCCAGACCCGGCTCACCAGCACCGCGGGCGATGCGGACGGCAGCATCGAAATCGAGGGCCGCGAGATCAAGGTCGGTGTCAACCCGGACCTGCTGGCGCAGATGGAGATGTCGATCCCCTTGGGGCGCAGTGGCAGTCCCGAAGATGCGGCCGGCGCGGTGTACCTGATGTGTACGCCGGAGTCCGACTACATCAGCGGGCAGACGGTGGTCTGCGCCGGTGGATTCAACATCTGAGCAGGTCGCCACCTCGATTCACCGGGGGATCGGCACCATCACACTGCAGCGTCCGGAACGGCTGAACGCGCTGACCTGGGGCGTCATGGACCAGACGCGTGCTGCAATCGAGGATCTCTGTACCCGTGGCGATGTCCGGGCGCTGGTGATCACCGGTGCCGGCCGCGGATTCTGCGCCGGCTACGATCTGGTCGAGCTCGACGCCGGTGGCGGTGATCTTCAGGTGTCGGTACCCGCCGGCATCGCCGCCAGCCTCAATCCGTTGTGTGAAGCGATAGTCGACGCGTCCGTCCCGGTGGTGGCTGCGGTCAACGGGCCCTGTGCCGGTGGCGGGCTGGGACTGGCGCTGCTCGCCGATATCGCGATCGCGGCCGAGTCGGCGTACTTCCTCGTGCCGCAAGTGAGTTCGCTGGGCGTGGTGCCGGACGCGGGCGCCACGTGGACGCTGCCGCGCATCCTGGGTCGAGCCAGGGCGCTCGGTATGTCGATCACGGGCGCTCGGATCAGCGCGCAACGCGCCGAACAGTGGGGGTTGATCTGGCAATCGGTCCCCAACGAGGAGCTGATGTCCAGGGCCTACACGCTCGCCGAAGAACTGGCCCGGCGGACAACTCTGGTGGTGGCGACCCGAAAGCTGATCGATGGGGCTGACCGGTGCGGTCTCGGGGAACAACTGGCGGCTGAGAACCGCGAACAGGAGCTTGCGTTGCGCACCGAGACCGTGGCCATCAACATCCGGGGATTCGCCTCGAAGCGCAACCGCGAGCCCCGCCCGGCCGCACCGCCCGGTGGGGGCTGAGGGCGGAGTTTGTGCTGTGGGACAAAGTATCGTCCGCCTGTCCACAGCTGGCACAGATCTCGAAAAATAGCCGGCCAGATGGCCATTCCATGATCTAGCTTTCGCGGTAAAGGCAGTGTCAGCCGGGAGGACGGAAAGTGTATGTGACGCAGGGACTGCACCGTGCGCTGCAGCAGAGACCCGATGCGACCATGATCGCCGGCGATGGCAGGGAACTGACATTTCAGGACGTGGCCCGGCGGGTGGGGCGACTGGCCGGCGGCCTGCGTGAGCTCGGGGTGCGCGCGGGCGACCGGGTCGCCATGCTGTCGCTGAACTCGCAGAGCTATCACGAGTATCTACTGGCCGTGCCGTGGGCAGACGCGGTGCTCAACCCGCTGAACATTCGCTGGAGCCCGGCCGAGATCAGCTATGCGCTCACAGATTCCGCTACCAACGTGCTGTTCATCGACCGGGCCCACCGGCAGATGCTCGCCGAGATCCGGGCGGCCTGCCCGCACCTGTCGACGGTGATCTACTGCGGCGATGACGCCGCCCCCGTGGAAACGGTGCCCTATGAGCAGCTGATCAACGACGCTGCCGGCGTGCCGGATGCCCGGCGCGGTGGTGATCAGCTGGCCGGGGTCTTCTACACCGGTGGTACCACCGGAGAACCCAAAGGGGTGATGCTGTCCCATGCGGCGATCATGACGTCGTGGCTCGGTGCCGCTGCGTCCGGCTACATGTTCAGATCACGACAGCTGAGCCGCTGCCTGCACGCGGCGCCGATGTTCCACCTGGCCGGCTTGACCGCATGGGGGGTCACCACACTGCTCGGTGCCACACATGTGATCGTGCCGCGGTTCGAGGTGAAGGCCGTGTTGGCGGCTGTCGAATCCCATCGCGTGACCGACACCGGGTTGGTGCCGACCATGGTCCAGGCGATCGTCGATGGCCCGGACTTGTCCTCCTACGACCTGTCCAGCTTGCGAGGAATCTTCTATGGGGGGTCAGCAATTCCGAAAGCGTTGCTGGAACGGGCCTCGGCCGCACTGCCAGAGGTGGCGTTCACACAGGCGTACGGGATGACCGAACTCGCACCGATAGCGACCCTGCTCGGGCCGGAGGACCACGCGTCGGAGAAGCTGCTGCCCTCAGCCGGCCGGGCTGCGCTCAACTGTGAGGTCCGCATCGTGGATGAGGCGGGCGCGGAAGTGCCGCGGGGAAGTGTCGGCGAGATCATCGTTCGCGGTGGCAACGTCATGCTCGGCTATTGGAACAAGCCCGCGGCGACCGCGGCCGCGATTCGACACGGCTGGTTGCACACCGGTGATGGCGGCCGGATGGATGAAGACGGCTACCTTTTCGTCGTCGATCGGATAAAGGACATGATCGTCACGGGCGGCGAGAACGTGTACTCGGTCGAAGTGGAGAACGCGGTCGCCCGCAATCCTGCGGTGGCCCAGTGCGCCGTGATCGGTGTCCCCGACACACGATGGGGCGAACGAGTACACGCTGTCGTCGTCCTGCAACCCGGTGCCTCGGCCACCGGTGAGGACATCCGGGCGGACTCCAAGCGCTACATCGCCGGCTACAAGGCCCCACGGAGCGTGGAATTCGTCGAAGCGCTGCCGACGTCTGCAGCGGGCAAGGTGCTCAAACGAGAACTGCGCAGGCAATACCGTGGCGGGGCCGCCTGCCCGGTCCGGTGATCAGGACGATCCGGTCGATGATTCACCTTCTGCCGAAGCGGGTTTCGTCGGCAGCTGGTGCTCGAGGGGTAATACCTCGTCGCCGAACGTGTCGATGAACAGCAGTGCCACCTCCACGTCCAGCCGGCGCTTGTTCAGCGGGTGGCCGATCAGCTCCTCGATGCGCCGCAGCCGGTAGAGCACGGTGTTTCGATGCATGAACAACCGTTCGCTTGCCCGGCGGGTGTTGCCGCCCTCCTGGAGGAAGACCCGCAGGGTTTCCCGCAGCTGTGCTGCGGCCGCGGTCTTGGCGGCGAGCTCGCCCAGAGTTCGGATGACGAACCGCCGCGCCTCCTGGTAATCACCGGCGAGCAACGCGACGGTGGCGACATCCGCATGCAGGGTGATGCGCGGCGGGGACGGCATGTGGGAGGCGACGTGGCGGGCTCGCAGCGCCTGCTCGTGACTGATCCGGAACGCGTCCTCACCCTGCACGGTCTGGCCCGCCGCGACCAGGACATCGTTGTCCCGTGGCACGCCGGAGCACTCGGCGAGGCGGTCGGTGTCCAGGTCGCCGGCGATCCAAGCCCACACCGTGCAGGTACCGGCCGGCAGCATCAGCATGCGCGTTACTCCCGTCGCCGACGCGATAGCCGTCAGAGATGTCTCGAGGGTCATGAGCTGTTGGTCCACCTCGCCCTGCGTCGGCATCCATGCCACCAGCGCGGTCTGGGGCTGGCGCAGATCATGGCCCAACTGCCGGCTGGCATGGTCGATCGGAATCCGATCGCCTCGCAGCAGCCGGCCGACCAGTGCGGTGCGGCGCGCCGCCTCTCCGCGTAACCACCGCTCCCGCTCCCGCTCATAGTCGGCGACCAGCTGAGCCACCACGCGATCGAGGTAGACGTTGAGTTCGTCGAAGCTGCGGTGCAGCGCGCCGACGAAAACCTCTTGCTCGCTGATCTGTTCTGCCAGCGCATCCATCCAGAGGCGCGAGAACAGGGTCTGCCCCACCCGGTAGGCCTGAATCAGGGATTCCAGCGGCAGCTGGCGACGGACGACGGCGGCGGCGAACGCGGTGACCTCAGGCCGGATCGGCACGTCCTCGGCGGCGGTCTCACCGCGAAACACCGACAGCATCGCGGCGACGTTGCCCTGGGCGCTGGCTTCGACCTCCCGCACCAGGTCGTCGTCCTCGAAGAACTCGGGGACCGATCCGGCGAGTTGTTTGGACAGCTTCACGGTCACGTCGTCGATACGGGCGAGCAGGCCGGACGCGCACGCGGTGATCGCCGCGTTCGCGGTGAGCCGGTTGACCATCGGAGTCACCTTACCGGCCGCTGGTGGCCCGATGGTCAGGTTGAACGGGCGATCGCCGGCGCAACCTGCGGGGTCGGTCGGTTGCTGCGAGCCCACCCCGGTTGGCGGGCCCTCCGCCGGCCCGCGCGAATCTCGCGCCGCAACGCCTTGAGGTAGTGATTGTGATCGACCTGGACGGTGTGCCGGGTCGAGGCGATGAACCGCTTACGCAGCGCGCGTTGGTCGGCCTCGATCGACCGCCGCATCTGATCGGCATCGGGCAGCGCGCAACCCCCCGACAACAGTTCGCCTATCCATTTGCCCTGCAACTCGGCCAACGGCTGGATGGCGCCGAGCGGTTGGCACAGGCCGACGAAGAACAATCCGGGCCGATCCGGGTGCACCACCCGGTGGTAGAGCGCGATCTGATTATCGGGCGCTGAAACGTACGATTCGTCGAAGAACGGGAAGGTGATGTTGTAGCCGGTGGCACAGACGATCAGATCGACTTGCTCGACGGATCCGTCGACGAAGCGAACCTGGTCACCGAGCAGTTCGGCGATCTGCGGTTTGGGTGAAATCCTGCCCAGCCGAAGCTCATCCATGAGGCCCGCCGACATGGTGGGATGCGCGTCGCCGAATGCGTGATCCGGGACGGGCAGCCCGTAGTCCTGGGCTCGGCCGTTCACCAGCCGCATGAGCGCGCCCAGCGCAACTCGACCGGGCTTGTGCGACGCGGAGTTGAGCAACCAGTTCGGCGGTGCCATCCCGAACGCGTACTTGGGCATGATGTGAGCACCCCGGCGGACCGAGAGGTAGGTCGCCTCGGCGACGTGCGCCGCCTCGCAGGCGATGTCGACCGCGCTGTTGCCGATGCCGACCACCACGACTCGCTTGCCGGCCATGAACGACGGTTCGCGGTAGTCGCGGGAATGCATCATGATTCCGTCGAAGGCCCCGGGAAACATCGGATCAGGCATCCGCCGGTCCCAGTGGTGACCGTTGGCGACCAGCACGAAGTCATACGTCTCGGTAGTGTCATCGGCCAGGCTCACCTCGAAGCCCCCGCCGGCCACCGGCGATACCCGGGCGACCTCGGTCTCAAACCGGATGTGCTCGTGCAGCCCGAAATGCCGGGCGTAGTCGTCGAAATAGCGGGCGAAGTCCCAGTGGCTGGGGTACGCGGGCAGATCGTCTGGCATGGGGTAGTCGTGATAACCCATGTAGGCCTTCGGCGCGTTGGAGCTCAGGGTGCGGTATGCGGCCGCGGTACCGCTGGGGTTGTCGAAGACCCAGAGGCCGCCGACGCGGTCACTCTTCTCATAGCAGTCGAACGCGACGCCGGCCCTTTTCAGGCCCGCGCACGCGGCCAGGCCTGCGGAGCCGGCCCCGATCACACAGGCGCGGCGGCGGTCATTGGCGGAGACGAGCATCATCTGTTCCTTTCCGAGAGAGACGCCAAGAACGAGATCTGGTCGGCGACTACCGCGCCGAAGGCAGAACCCCGGTCGTAGACGTCGAAGTGTCCGGCGCGCGGGTATTCGCGAACGACGGCGTTGGCGAGTTGGGCCGCCTTCCAGGACAGGTCCGGTGGCGCGTTGCGATCGGCCCCGGCGATCTGGACCAGCATCGGGCAACCGACGCGGTCGGCGAACAGACCCGGCCGATAACTCGGCACGGCGAGCAGCATCCGGGCCGCGAAGGCGTTGCGCCACAGTGGTGCCCGGCTCGCGACCGCCAGATAACCCGGTAGGGCGTCGGGCGTGGTCAGCATCGCAGCACTTCCGGGTGATCCGACAGCGGGCAACAGCACCGGACGGCGGCCGATACGAGCGCCGATGGCGTCACGAATCGCTGCCGCGCCCAGCCGGATCGCGGCCCGCGGCGGAATCGATCGCCGCATCCTCAACACGGTCTTCTGCCCGTCGACGATCGGGGTCAGGGCGATCGCGCCGATGAGGTCCTCGCGTTCGGCGGCCACCGCGAAGACATGCCCGCCGGACAGCGATGTTCCCCAGATCGCGACGCCGTCGACATGCGGCAGTTCACGCGCGGCATTGATTGCCGCGTGATAATCCAGTTGCTGCTCAACGAAATGGACGATCTGCCGCCCACGGCCCCCCGAGGCCCCGAAGCCGCGATAGTCGAAACACAGCGCGTCGATCCCGGCGTCGGCGAAGCGCTCGCCGAAACCCACCAATCCGGCGTCGCGGGTACCGCAGAACCCGTGGGCCATCACCACACACGGCCGTGGCTGCGTGCCATCGGCGGCATAGTGCCATGCCGCAATCGTGGTGCCACCGGCCGGAATCGCGACCTCGGAAGGCTTCATCGGCGCGCCGTAGGGGTGTTGGCTCCGGGTGCGGCCAGAAACCGGCGATAGGCCTCGATGAATTCCGGTGTCTGAATGCACTGCAACTGCGCGTCGAGTTCCGCGTCCAGGGTGTCATTCCAGGTGGGTCGGGCGGCACGGTCGATAATGCGCTTGGCCAAACCGTTGGCGGTAGCCGAACAGGCCAGCAGTTCATCGGCCAACGCTGCGGTAGCCGCAGTCAATTTGGCGCTGGGTGCGACGCGATTGGCGATGCCGAGCCGGCCTGCCTGCGTTCCGTCGATCATCCTCGAGGTGAGGATCAGTTCCTTGGCCCGGCCCGGCCCTACGAGCGACGTCAGTCGGCCCGTCCCCCCGACGTCCGGCACCACGCCCATCCGGGTCTCCGGCAGGCCCAGGGTCGCGTCGGCGGCGACCACCCGCAGGTCACATGCCAACGCCAGCTCGAAACCTGCTCCGATGGCCCAACCGTGCACACTGGCGATCGTCGGAATCGGGAGTCTTTCGAGGCCGTCATAGGCGGCCACGAAGGCGCCGCGAATGCGTCGCAGTTCATCCGGCGCGGCGAGCTTGGCCAGCGTGGACGCGTCGATCCCGGCGCTGAACCCCGGACCGTCGCCCCGGACCACCACGCAGCCGATCCCGTCGGCGGCCTCGAGTTCGGCGATCGCCGTGACGAGGTCCTCGACGAGCTCCTCATCGAGGGCGTTGCGCCGCTCCGGGCGGTCCAGCACCAGATGCGCGACACGATCGATCCGATCGATCCGATCGATCCGGACATGAGCCATGAGGGAAGCTAAGCGTGGAACTCGGCCGCGAACCATGTCATGCGGCACAGAGAACCCGATCCGCCTTGTGCAGTCACACCGAAGGCGGCGGATGCCCTTCCCATACCGGTGCGCGACGCCACAATAAGCCAGGTGCGCAACACGTTTGATGCGACCGCCGGGTGCGCTTCGTCCGACGAGGGATAACACCATGACATTGCGATTCGAAGGCAAGGTGGCACTGGTAACCGGTGCCGCCCGAGGCCAGGGCCGAGCCCACGCGGTGCGATTCGCCGAGGAAGGCGCCGACATCATCGCCGTCGATCTGTGCCGGCAGTTGGACAGCGTCGCCTACGCGATGACCACACCCGAAGACCTGGACGAGACGGTCAACCTGGTCGAGAAAACCGGCCGGCGCATCATCGCGGAGCAGGCCGACGTGCGCGACCTCGAACAACTGACAGCGGTGGTGAACAACGCGGTCGGGGAGTTGGGCAGGATCGACTATGTGCTGGCCAACGCCGGTATCGGACCGGTCTTCGGCGACCAGTCGCGACGGCTCGCCGCCTACGTGGACGCGATCGACGTGATGCTCAACGGTGTGTACTTCACCGTCGAGGCGGCCCTGCCGTCCCTGCTGGCGCACGGTGACGGAGGCGCCATCGTCATCACCAGTTCGGCAGCCGGACTCAAATCGGTCGGACGCGGATTCGCGACCAAGAGCCATGGCGGCGCCGGGTATACCGCCGCCAAGCACGGTGTTGTCGGCCTTATGCGCTACTACGCAACGACACTGGCCGAACACGGCATCCGGGTCAACTCGGTGCACCCGACCGGTGTCGCGACGCCGATGATTCAGAATCCCCAGGTGGAGCAGTACATCGGTGAGCATCCCGAATTCGGTGCGGCACTGGAGAATCTGCTGCCCGTTCCAATGGTCGAGTGTCGTGACGTGACCGAGGCGATGGTGTACCTCTGTTCGGATTCGGGTCGTTACCTGACCGGCGTCACGTTGCCGGTGGATGCCGGTCTGACCCTCAAATAGCAGCTGGAGAAGAGATGACTGTTTTTGCACGTCCGGGTTCGGTGGATGCGGTGATGAGTTTTGAGTCGCGTTATGGGAATTTCATCGGGGGTCAGTGGGTGGCGCCGGTGGGTGGGCAGTATTTCGAGGACATCACGCCGGTGACGGGTCAGCCGTTTTGTGAGGTGGCGCGCTCTACGGGGGCGGATGTCGAGTTGGCGTTGGATGCCGCGCATGCGGCGGCGCCGGGGTGGGGCAAGACGGCGCCGGCTGATCGTGCGGAGATTCTGAACAAGATCGCTGATCGCATCGATATTCACCGTGAGGAGTTGGCGGTGGCCGAGGTGTGGGACAACGGCAAACCGATCCGGGAGGCCTTGGCTGCTGATATTCCGCTGGCGGCGGATCATTTCCGGTATTTCGCGGCGGCGATCCGCACCCAGGAGGGGGCGCTTTCGCAGCTGGATGAGGACACGGTGGCCTACCATTTCCACGAGCCGTTGGGTGTGGTGGGCCAGATCATCCCGTGGAATTTCCCGTTGTTGATGGCGGCCTGGAAGCTGGCGCCGGCGCTGGCCGCGGGCAATGCGGTGGTGCTCAAGCCTGCCGAGCAGACCCCGGCCTCGATCCTGTACTTGATGAGTCTGATCGGGGATCTGCTGCCGGCCGGTGTGGTCAATGTGGTCAACGGGTTCGGGGTGGAGGCCGGCAAGCCGTTGGCGTGCAGTGACCGGATCGCCAAGATCGGTTTCACCGGTGAGACGACCACGGGTCGGTTGATCATGCAGTACGCCAGCCAGAACATCATCCCGGTCACCTTGGAGCTGGGGGGCAAGAGTCCCAATATCTTCTTCGCTGATGTGTTGGCGGCCGGTGATGATTTCCAGGACAAGGCGCTGGAGGGGTTTGCCGGGTTCGCGCTGAATCAGGGGGAGGTGTGTACGTGTCCGTCGCGGGCGCTGGTCCAGGCCGATATCTATGAGCAGTTTGTGGAGTTGGCGGCGATTCGCACCAAGGCGATCCGTCAGGGTGATCCGCTGGATACCGCCACCATGATCGGGGCGCAGGCCTCCAATGATCAGTTGGAGAAGATCTTGTCCTATATCGAGATCGGCAAGGGTGAGGGTGCCACGGTGATCACCGGGGGGCAGCGCGCCGAGCTCGGTGGGGAGCTAGCAGGTGGTTTCTATGTGCAGCCGACGATCTTCGCCGGCCACAACAAGATGCGGATCTTCCAGGAGGAGATCTTCGGCCCGGTGGTCTCGGTGGGTTCGTTCGGCGACTACGACGACGCCATCGCCCAGGCCAACGACACCCTCTACGGGCTGGCTGCCGGGGTGTGGAGCCGTAACGGCAACACCGCTTACCGGGCCGGGCGTGACATCGCCGCCGGCCGGGTCTGGGTGAACAACTACCACGCCTACCCCGCACACGCGGCCTTCGGCGGCTACAAGCAGTCCGGTATCGGCCGGGAGAACCACAAGATGGTCCTCGACCACTACCAGCAGACCAAAAACCTACTGGTCTCCTACTCCCAAACCCCCACCGGACTGTTCTGAACACAACCGGAATCCCGCAGAGCACAACCCTTTCCACGAACGGAGTGAGATGATGACGGACACCTTGGACACCACCGGTATCGCCGCGGACAACGTCGGTGACACCATGCGCGCCGCCGTAGTCACCGAATTCGGCGCCGCACTGCAGATCGCCGAACTCGGATTACCGCTTCCAGGGCATGGACAGGCCTTGGTGAAACTGGAGACCACCGGCGTGTGCCATACCGACCTGCATGCCGCGCAAGGCGATTGGCCCGTCAAGCCGCAACCACCTTTTATTCCGGGGCACGAGGGGTACGGCACCGTTGTCGCGCTCGGCGAGGGCGTCGAGGGTCTGCGGGTCGGCGACAAGGTCGGCAATGCCTGGCTCTGGTCGGCCTGCGGGGACTGCGAGTACTGCCGCACCGGTTGGGAGACGTTGTGCGAGAGCCAGCGAAACGGCGGATACAGCGTCAACGGGAGTTTCGGCAGCTACATGCTGGTCGACGCCGCCTATGCCGCGCGCATTCCCGACGGGGCCGATCCACTCGAGGTGGCGCCGATCCTGTGCGCCGGCGTCACGGTGTACAAGGGTCTGAAAGAGACCGAGGCCCGTCCCGGCCAATGGGTGGCGATCTCGGGTATCGGCGGGCTGGGCCACATCGCGGTGCAGTACGCCCGCGCGATGGGCCTGCGGGTGGTGGCCGTCGACATCGACGACTCCAAGCTGGCGTTGGCCACCGAGCTGGGAGCTGAGGTCGCGCTCAACGCACGCACCGCCGACCTGGCGGCCGAGGCTCACCGGGCCACCGGAGGGGTGCACGGCGTGCTGGTCACCGCGGTGCATCCGCAGGCATTCGGCCAGGCCATCGGGCTGGTGCGCCGCGGCGGGACGATTGTGTTCAACGGCCTGCCGCCCGGCGACTTCCCGGCGCCGATCTTCGACATCGTGCTGAAGCGACTGACCATCCGGGGGTCGATTGTGGGCACCCGCCAGGACCTGGCCGAAGCCTTGGACTTCTACGCTCGCGGACTGATAAAGCCCAGGGTGACCGCCGCCCGGCTGGAGGACGTCAACGACATCTTCGACCGGATGGGACGCGGTCAGATCGACGGACGCATGGTCATCGACTATCGAGACGAGTCGTAGCTCGACCGCGGGGGGAGGCGCCGCTTTTCCGGGGAGCCCGCTTCTTCGGCTTGGCGGCCGCGCCCAGGCTGTGGCCCACGAAGGCCTGTGCGTTGGCAACCAGAATGTCCACCGAGTGCCGGCGCGGGTCCCACCACTCCGCACTCCAGTTGAGGGCGCCGATGATGAGCCGCTGCGCGATTCGGGGATCGAGGTCCTCGCGCACTTGGCCCTCGGCGACCGCCGCGGCCAGCAATCGCTGCCAGACCCGGTGATAGGCGGTCAATTCCTTCTTCTGCCGGGCGCGGAGCCGCTCGGGGATCTGACCGGAATTGCGGATGGAGGCCCGCGCGTAGTCGGAGAGTTCGAGTCCGTGGCGCAGATGGACTTCCACTGCCGTCAGGATGCGGTCCATCGGCGTCGTGTCCGGCGGCAAGGCATCCAACGCCTGTTGCAGGTGGACCCCCAGGTCGCTCATCCCACGGAAGATCACCGCTTCGATGAGATCTTCGCGTGAGGGGTAGTAGTAGTAGATGGCCGGCGCCTGAAGTTCGGCGACTTCTGCGACATCGGTCAGCCGGGTTCCGGCAAAGCCCTTGGTCGAGAGCACATGGGCTGCCGCATCCAGGATGCGTGAACGGGTGCGTTCCGATTTCGACTGATCGTCGGCAGGCACCGTCCGCTTTCTGGCCACTGTCCGATCATATTCGAGATCGACCTCGCGTCGAGGGTCATGTTTTTTATGTTAGATTAAATAACATGCGATACGCCGCTGATAGAGGCTTTCACGCCGGTGATCCCGGCTGCCTCACCGAAAGCGGCACCGGTGGCCCGGGCGGGGGTATTGGGATGACCGGACCGCATTTATCATCGCTTCGTGGTCAAGAAGCAGCGGCGCCCGGTGGCCGGCAGCACCTCCGCGGCCGAGGGCGACGCGTCTTCTGAATCGATGTCGACACGTACCCGAATACTCGATGCGGCGGCCCAGGTGCTGTCTGAGAACGGCTATGCGGGACTTCGCCTGAGCGATGTCGCCGCCGCGGCCGACTTGCAGGCCCCGGCCATCTACCACTACTACGCCTCACGTGACGAGCTGGTCGAGGAAGTGATGTTCGCGGGCATCTCGGGGATGCGCGAATACGTTGCGACGGTTCTCGACGAACTGCCCGACGACACGCCGCCACTGATGCGGCTGCTGGCCAGCGTCGAGGCGCATCTGTGTCACGTACTGCAGACCTCCGACTACGCCACCGCGTGGATCCGTAACGCCGGCCAGGTGCCGATGGCGATTCGCAAGCGGCAGATCGTCGAGGAGGAACGCTACGGCGAGATCTGGCGCCGGCTGATCAACGATGTCGCCCGAGAGGGCCAACTGCGCCCGGAATTGGACCTCTATATCGCGCAGATGCTGGTGCTGGGCTCGCTGAACTGGGCGGTGGAGTGGTGGACCCCCAGTCTGGGGTCCATCGACGCGGTGGTGGACAACGCCAAGTCGCTGATCCGCCAGGGCCTTACCGACGGCGCCTGATCGCCGTTGTAACCCGGGTCAGAGCAGGATCAGGTCCCGCACCGCCGAATTGGTGTGCGGTTGCCACACCCCCTGCAGCGGCACCAGCAGGGGTTCGTCGAGATCGATCACCGTGACGGCGCCGCCTACGGCGGGGCCCGGCGGCGCGGTGACGAACGCCGCGGCGTTCTCGGTCAGGGGAGCCACCTCCGGCGGGCAGCCCTGCACCCGGCTCACCCGATACTGCGGTTCGAATCCGGCGCGCCGGCAGGCGTTTACCAGAAAATCGCTGTAATAGGACGCCCCGGGCGGTGCCCACAGCGCGATCAGCTCGTGCTCCAGGTCCGACATGGTGATGCTGGAACGGCCGGCCAGCGCGTGGCCGCTGCGGACCGCGACCCGCAGCGCGTCGTAGCCGATCACCGCACCGGCAAGTCTTTCCTGCGGCACCACCGCCCGGCGCAGGCCCAACTGCACTGCGCCGTCGCGCACTCCGGCGGTCAGCCGGTCGGGAAACAGCTGCACCACCGTGAACGAGGTGTCCGGCGTTGCCGCGATCGCCGGTGCGATCAACGTGTAGACATCGTGGTTGCTGATCGCAGGGGAGTGCCCGATGACGAACTCCTGCGGCGGCGAGGTGGCCGCCGCCCGGGTGTGTGCGGTGATGGTCCGGGCCGCCGCCAGCAGCGGGCGGCCCTCATCGACCAACGTCTGGCCCGCCGGGGTCGGCGTGATGCGCCGCCCGGAGCGAACCAGCAGGGTGGCGCCGAGCTCCTTCTCGAGCTGTTGCACCGAGTGCGACAGCGCTTGTTGCGACAGGTGCAGCTGCCCCGCGGCACTGGTGAAGCTGCCGGCTTCGACGACCGCGATGAACTGCGTCAGGCGGCGCAGGTCCGGAACCGGGAGCATCGGCACATGCTATCCACAAACAACCCTTGTCGATACCTCGCAAAACACTGTTTTTGATTTGTGCCGATCCCGGTTAGGTTCGGGATCCCAGGACAGGAGGGACAACCATGAGCACCATGTCGGGCAAGTCTGCGGTGGTGGCGGCGGGGGCCAAGAACCTCGGCGGGCTGATCAGCACCACGCTGGCCACCCACGGCGTCAACATCGCGGTGCACTACAACAGCGACGGCTCCGAAGTCGACGCCGACAAGACCGTGGCCGCGGTGCGGGCGGCCGGCGCCGAGGCGATCAAGGTGCAGGGCGACCTGACCGTTCCGGCCAATGTCGCCGCACTGTTCGACGCCGCGGTGGACGCATTCGGCGGGGTTGATTACGCGGTCAACACCGTCGGCAAAGTGCTGCGCAAACCCATCTTGGAAACTCTTGAGGCCGAATATGATTCGATGTTCGACATCAACGCCAAGTCCGCCTACTTCTTTCTGCAGCAGGCCGGCAAGCGCCTCAACGACAACGGTTCGGTGGTGACGATTGTGACCGCACTACTGGGGGCGTTCACCGACGGCTACTCCACCTATGCGGGCTCCAAGAGCCCGGTGGAGCATTTCTCCCGGGCGGCGGCCAAGGAATTCGGGACGCGGGGCATCAACGTCAACAGTGTCGCACCCGGACCGATGGACACCCCGTTCTTCTACCCGCAGGAGACTCCCGAGCGCGTGGAATTCCACAAGTCGCAGGGGATGGGCAACCGGCTGACCCAGATCGAGGACATCGCCCCGCTGGTGGTCTTCCTGCTCGACGGCGGGCATTGGATCACCGGGCAGACGCTGTTCGCCAACGGTGGCTACACCACCCGCTGAGCCCGCTCAGTCGCGCGCGAGTGCGGCCGCGGCTTCCCGTTGCAGATCGATGAAGGCTTCCTGGCTGACGTCGATGACGACGGCTTGGATGCTCCCGCCGGTGAAGGTCCCGGGGTTCCGGTATTGATCCGAGACGTTGTCGCCGCTGTCGTACCCGACGCACAGGCCGTCGCCGGCGAGCGTGAACTTGCCTACCTGGGCGCGCATCGGACCCGTGTCGACGGCCTTGCCGTCAATGTAAAGCGTTGTAGTGCCCATTGATTCGCCATACTTTCCGGCTTCTTTTCGGACGAACTCCATGCCGAGCGTGTGCTTGCCGGGCGTCAGCTGCCGCGAGGCGAATTCCTGTTCGGGCTTGATCCCGAGGAAGTTGTACACGTAGTGCAGCTTGCGGTCCTTGATGAACAGCACATGCCCGCCGAACCGGGATCCGTGGGCGAAGAGCACTCCCCGGGCTTCGCGGCCGAGATCGACATTCGCGATGATCTTGTACGACCGACCGCGGATGTCGGCCGCCACGCCTTCCGGGACGGGCGCGGTGTCCGGATAGTAGGTGTAGCGTTCCCGCGGCGGTTCGAACTGGGGCCGGCTGATGGTGATCATGTCGGTTGCCGTGCGGTCATCCAGCGGCAGGACGAAATTGTCCTTGGCCTCCGCGAACCACGTATCGATGAGCGACCTGAGTCTGTCGGGATGCTTGTCGGCGACGTTCGTGGATTCCGAGCGATCCTCATCGACGTGGTAGAGCTCCCACCGGTCTTGATCGAAGTGGCCTTTACCGCTGATCGGTGCGTGCAGCGCTGACGCCTTCCAGCCGTCCTCCCAGATCCCGCGAGTGCCCAGCATGGCGTAGTACTGCCGTTTCTTGGTGGTGGGCGCATCGGAGGAGTCGAAACTGTAGCGCATCGACACCCCGTTGAGCGGATACTGCTTCACGCCGCGGTACTCCTGCGGCGTCGGGATTCCCGCCGCGTCGAGGATCGTCGGCACGATATCGGTGGCGTGATGGTATTGATGGCGCACTTGGCCTTTGGCCTTGATGCCTGCGGGCCAGTGGATCACCATGGGGTCGCAAGTGCCACCGGAGAACTGCGAGTAGCGTTTGAACATCTGAAACGGTGTGGAGAACGCGGCGGCCCAACCGGTCGGGTAGTGGTTGTAGGTGTCGGGCGTCCCCAGCACATCGAGGTAGCGCATATTCTCGGACAGCTCGTCGGGGTAGCCGTTGAAAAACTTGTTCTCGTTGACCGAGCCGTTGGGGGAGCCTTCGCCCGAGGCGCCGTTGTCGGCGCAGTAGAAGATGATCGTATTGTCCAACTGGCCGGTGTGCTCGAGGTAATCGACGATCCGGCCCACCTGGGCATCGGTGTATTCGGAGAACCCGGCGAAGACCTCAGCCATCCGGGAGAATAGCCGCTTCTCGTCGGCGTTGAGAGAATCCCACGGCCGCACGGCATCCACCGGTGCGGCGACGTCGTCGGGAAGGGGATTCAGCGGCGTCAGCTGGGTGCCTTCGGGCATGATCCCCTTGTCGATCATCCGGGCCAACACCCATTCCCGATAAGCCTCGTAACCGTCATCGAACCTGCCGCGGTACTTCTCGGCGTACTCGGTCGGGCTGTGGTGCGGCGCATGATTGGCTCCCGGGCAGAACCACATGTACCAGGGCTTGGACGGATTGCTGGACCGTTGATCGCGCAGCATCCGAATCGCGTTGTCGGCGAGGTCCTTGGACAGGTGGTAGCCGTCTTCGGGGCTATAGGGCTGTTCGATGAACCTGTTGTCCTCCACCAGATCCGGGTACCACTGGTTGGTCTCACCGCCGAGAAACCCGTAGAACCGGTCGAAGCCCTTCTGCAGCGGCCACTCTGATTTGCTGCCTCCGCTGGAGACATCCTCCTCGGGCACATTGTGGTTCTTGCCCACCCAGAACGTGCTGTACCCATTGTCCTGAAGCAGCTGCCCGACCGTCGCGCATTGAGCGGGCAGGCGGGCCGCCGCGCCGGGGAAGCCGTCGGATCCCTCGGTGATCGAGGCGAAGCGGTTCACGTGGTGGTTGCGACCGGTCAGAAAGCAGGACCGAGTCGGTGAACACAGCGCGGTGGTGTGCCACTGCGAGTAGGTCAGGCCGTTGTCGGCAAGGCGCTGCATGACGGGCATGTCGATGGCCCCGCCATAGGGTGACCACGCCGCCATCCCGGTGTCGTCGTAGAGCACCACCAGCACATTGGGTGCGTCCTGGGGAGCATGCTTGAGCTCGAATGGGCCCCAGTCGGGCTGCGAATCGCGCACGTCGAGTTCGATCTTGCCGTTGAACCCGTCGTTGATCCCGGTGCCATAGCCCGGTGCGCCGGCAGCCACACCGCCGCTGCCTTTGCCTTCGCAGCCGGCCAGCGCCGCGGCGCCGGCACCGCCCACCCCCAGAGCGGCTAGGCCGCCCAGTACCTGGCGTCGTCGCAGCATTGCGCGAGGTCGGCCGTCATCGGCGTCGGACTCGCCGGGGTTGACGTGCGTTGTCTCGTCGAATGACTCCATGGGAATGGAGTATTCGCCAGATATCGGCCGGCGGATGGCGATTCGTGCTCATTTGCTGCTGGCGCGATCGTGCGCAGTTGTACGCCGAAGGACGGCGTGTCGCGGTGCAAACACGCACGCTCGCGGGGATAACGGGCTACAGCGGGATGTTCTTGTGGCGGCCGCGGCGCGCCGGAGCCTCGGCCAGTGCCTGGGTGATCTTGCCGCGGGTGTGCGACGGGTCGATCTTCTCGTCGACCACACCGATGTCGATGGCGCTGTCCACGCCGCCGGCGATCCGCTCGTGCTCGGCCGCCAGCTCCTCGTGCAGCGCGTCGCGCTCGTGGTCGGCGGCGGCGGCCAGCTTCTTCTTGTGCAGGATGCCGACCGCGGCCTTGGCGCCCATCACCGCGACCTCGGCGTCCGGCCAGGCGAACACCTTGGTGGCGCCCAGCGAGCGTGAGTTCATCGCGATGTAGGCCCCGCCGTAGGTCTTGCGGGTCACCAGCGTGACCCGCGGGACGGTGGCCTCACCGAACGCGTGCAGCAGCTTGGCGCCGCGGCGCACCACGCCGCCCCACTCCTGGCCGACGCCGGGCAGGTAACCCGGCACGTCGACGATCACGATCAGCGGAATCCCGAACGCGTCGCACAGCCGCACGAAACGTGCCGCTTTCTCGGCGCTTTCGGAGTTCAGGCAGCCGCCGAGCCGCAGCGGGTTGTTGGCCAGCACACCGACGGTGCGGCCCGACAACCGGCCCAGCCCGACCACCATCGACGGCGCCCACTTGGCCTGGAATTCGTCGAAGGCCGTGTCCGCGTCGAGCAGCGCCTGCACCAGCGGGTGCACGTCGTAGGCGCGCCGTGCCGACTCCGGCAGCAGTGCGTGCAGGTCGATCTCCTCGGCTTCGGCCTTGTTGCGGTCGAAATGACCTTGCTGGCAGAACAATCCGACCAGGCGGCGACCCCGATCGTAGGCGTCGAGTTCGTCGTCGGCGACGATGTGGCACACGCCGGACTTCTTGTGGTGGGTGTCGGGGCCGCCGAGGGCGGCCATGTCGACGTCCTCACCGGTGACGCTGCGCACCACGTCGGGACCGGTGACGAACACCCGTCCTTCCGGCGCCATCACGATGACGTCGGTCAGCGCCGGACCGTACGCGGCACCGCCGGCCGCGAAGCCGACCACCACCGAGATCTGCGGGACGTAACCGGAAGCCCGGATCATGGCCTCGAAGACCCGGCCGACTGCGTGCAGTGCCCGCACGCCCTCGGCCAGTCGGGCGCCGCCGGAGTGCCACAGGCCCACGATCGGGCTCTGCTCGGCGATGGCGGTGTCGTAGGCGTTCACGATGTGATCGCAGCCCTCGATGCCCATCGCACCGCCCATCACGGTGCCGTCGGTGCAGAACGCGATGGTGCGGACCCCGTTGACGTTGCCGCCGGCTGCGAGCACACCGGAACGGTCCCGCTCATGCAGCAGTTCCACGGTGCCGTCATCGAAGAACGTCGACAGACGCAGCAGGGGATCGCGCGGGTCGAGTGATTCGCCCACCGTTTCGGGAGCCATGGTCGTCATCGCGCCTCTCCTTTATCGAATCTTGTCTCGCTGCGGTCCGCAGATGGCCGTCAATACCGGCCGAAGACGAGCGCTACGTTGTGCCCGCCGAATCCGAACGAGTTGTTGATCGCGTACTGGTAATTACCCGGGCGTGGCTTGTCGGCCACCACATCCAGGTCGATCTCGGGGTCGAGATTGGCCAGGTTGAGGGTCGGCGGAATGATCTGGTCCCGCAGTGCCAGCACGGTGAGGATGGACTCCACCGCGCCGACCGCGCCGACCGAGTGGCCGAGTGCGGCCTTCGGGGCGTACACCGCGGCGCTGCCGCCGCCCTTGCCCAGGGCGAGGTTGATGGCGTGACCCTCGGCGACGTCGCCCACCGAGGTTCCGGTGGCGTGCGCATTGACGTGGCTGATGTCGCCGGGTGAGAGGCCGGCGATCGCGATAGCCCGCGACATCGCCCGGCCGGCGCTCGCCCCGTCGGGGTCCGGCGCGACGATGTGGTAGCCGTCCGAGGTGATCGAGGCACCCATGATGCGTGCGACGATGTTGGCCCCGCGCGCCTTGGCGTGCTCCTCGGTCTCGATGACCATCAGCGCCGCGCCCTCGCCGAACACGAACCCGTTGCGGTCCCGGTCGAACGGGCGGCAGGCACCGGGCGGGTCGTCGTTGGTGGTGGACAGCACGATGCGCATCTGGGCGAATCCGGCGATCGGCACCGCCTCGATCCGGGTCTCCACCCCACCGCAGATCGCGATGTCGGCCTCGCCGAGCACGATCTGCTGCCAGGCGTGGGCGATGCCCTCCGAGCCGGACGCACACGCCGAGATCGGGGTGATCACCCCGGCCTTGGCGTGCTGATCCAGCCCGACGGCCGCAGCCGGACCATTCGGCATGTACTTCTGCACGGTCAGCGGAGAGACCGCTCTCAGACCGCGTTCTCGCATGCCGTCGTAGGCCCAGATGAGCTCCTCGGAAGAGCCCATCCCGGTGCCGATGGACACCAGCAGCCGACGGCTGTCGACTTCGGGTGAGCCGGCGTTCTTCCAGGCCCGCCGGCTGATCACGGTGGACAGCTTCTGCAGGTAGGACAGCCGACGCAGCTCGGTTCGGTTCAGCCCCTCATCGAATGCCTCGGGCGTCTCGATCAGTCGCCCGCCGATGCGGACCGGTAGGTCGTATTCCTCGACGAACGGGTCAGTGAGCGTACGAATGCCGCTCTGGCCGTCGAGCAGAGCCTTCCACGTGGCTTCTGCGTCGGCGGCCAGAGCGGTCGTCATGGCAAAACCGGTGACGACGACGTTGGGGAAACCATTCCCCGTAGTCAACTGGGTCTGCGTTGACATGGCTGTTGCGAACTCCCCTCCCGTGGTACTGGGTCAGTACCGCCCGAAGGCGAGCGCGACGTTGTGCCCACCGAAACCGAATGAGTTGTTGATGGCGTACTTGTAGTCGCCGTACCGAGGCTCGCCGGCGACGATGTCGAGGCCGATCTCGGGGTCCGGGGTCTCGTAGTTCAGCGTCGGGGGGATGACCCCGTCCCGCAGCGAGAGCACCGTCAGCACCGATTCCAGCGCGCCGACCGCTCCGATGGAGTGGCCGAGTGCCGACTTGGGTGCGTACACCGCGGCGTGCTCGCAGCCGGCTTCCCGGATCGCGTTCGCCTCCGCGGTGTCACCGATCGGAGTAGCCGTGCCATGCGCGTTGATGTGGTCGACGTCCTTGGCGGACAGGCCCGCCAACTCCAGCGACCGCGTCATCGCCCGCCCGGCCCGCTTGCCGTCCGGTCCGGGCGCCACCATGTGGTAGGCGTCCGAGGTGATGCCGGCGCCCATCAGCCGGGCCAGCGGCTTGGCGCCGCGAGCCTTGGCGTGCTCCTCGGTCTCGATGATCATCATCGCACCGGCCTCGCCGAACACGAACCCGTCGCGGTCCTTGTCGAACGGCCGCGACGCCTTCTCGGGCTCGTCGTTGCGGGTCGACATCGCGCGCATCATCGAGAACGTCGCGATCGGCAGCGCCTCGATGCCGCCCTCGACCCCGCCGCAGACGGCGAAGTCCGCGTCACCCATGACGATCTGGCGCCAAGCGTGGGCGATCGCCTCGGATCCCGACGAGCAGGCCGAGACCGGGGTCATGACCCCGGCCCGGGCGCCGAGCTGCAGCCCGACCACCGCGGCGGCACCGTTGGGCATGATCATCTGCACGGCCAACGGCGACACCTTGCGGGGGCCGCCCTCGTTCATCAGGTCGTAGGTCTCGACGATCTTCTCGCCGCCACCCAGGCCGGTGCCGACGACGACGGCGAACCGGTCCGGGTCGACGTCGGGAGAACCGGCGTTCTCCCACAACCGCCCGGAGAGCAGCTTGGCCATCCGCTGGACATAGGACATCCGTCGCAGGTCCAGCCGGCCCATGTGGTCGTCGACCGGGTCTTTCAGGTGCCCGCCGATCTTGACCGGCAGATCCCATTTGCTGACGAAGTCGTCCTCGAGGACGTGGATCCCGCTCTCGCCGGCCAGCAGGCCCTTCCACGTGCTCTCGACGTCCGCCCCGATTGAAGTGGTGGCCTCAACGGCGGTTACCACCACATTGGGGTAACCGCCGTTGGCCGTTGAAGGAGCAGCGGGCTTCGACACTTAGCTCTCCGAACCGAACTTCTCGCGCAGGGCCGCGGCGGCCTCGGGGTTCTCGGCCTCCAGCTTCTGGATGTAGCCGACCACGTCGCCGACGGTGCGCAGACCGGCGAGGTCTTCGTCGGGGATCTTCACGCCGTACTTGTCCTCGGTCTGCACGGCGATCTCCACCATCGACAGCGAGTCGATGTCCAGGTCGTCGACGAACGACTTCTCGACGGTGACCTCGCTCGGCTCGATACCGGTCACCTCTTCGATGATCTCGGCGAGACCGGCGATGATTTCTTCCTGGCTGGCAGGCACAGTGTGTTCCCTTCGGTTGGTTCCGCACGGGGTGTGCGGCTTGACTACTGCGTGTATCTGGTTGTGCAGGTTGGAGCGGGCTTGAAAAGGGTTAGAACTCGGGGAGCCCGTCCAGATCCGCGGGGGACTTGACGGCGTGCGTCGGGGTCCCCCGAAGTTCGCGTTTGGCGATCCCGGCCAGCGTTCCCGCGGGCGGGAACTCCACGATCGCCGTGACCTCCCGGGTGCGGAGCGTCTCGGTGCACAGGTCCCAGCGCACCGGCCGGGTCAGCTGGGCGACCAGCTGGTCCATCGCCGCGGCCGCCGTGGTCACCGGTTGCCCGTCGCGGTTGGACAACAGGGTGGCGGTCGGTTCGTTCGTGGTGACCCGGGCCGCCGCGGCGGAGTAGGCCTCCAGGGCCGGGGCCATGTACTGAGTGTGGAAGGCCCCCGCGGTCGCCAGCCTACGCACCCGCGCCTTGGCGGGTGGGTCCTCGGCGAGCTTGTCCAGTGCGGGCAGCGGGCCGGCGGCCACGATCTGCCCCGCGGCGTTGCGGTTGGCGGGGGTCAGGTCGAGCTGCTCGAGACGGGTCAGCACCTCGGCTTCGTCGCCGCCCAGCACGGCCGCCATGCCGGTCGGTTCGAGCGCACAGGCCTTGGCCATCTCGCGGCCGCGGGTGGCGGCCAGCATGACGGCGTCGTCGGGGGAGATCACGCCGGCGATGGCGTAGGCGGCGATCTCGCCGACGGAGTGGCCGGCCACCACGACGTCACCGCTGGTCAGGGAGCCGTTGTTGCGCTTGGCCAGTTCGCCGTGGGCCAGCAGGGTCGCCGCCACCACCAGTGGCTGGGTGACCGCCGTGTCGGTGATCTCCTCGGCGGTTGCGGTGGTGCCAAGCGCGACCAGGTCCAGGCCGCTGATCTCCGACCAGGCGGTCAACTGGGCCCGGACGTCGCCGGAATCGGCCAGTTCCAGCCACGGCGACAGCATGCCGGGGGTCTGGGATCCCTGTCCGGGAGCGAGCAACGCAATCACGTCTTTAAGAGAACATTGTGAAGCGCACTTTGCAGGATGTCCTAGATTATGAACATTGTCTTATGTTTTTGTGGAAGTCCTACAAAACAGCTATCCGATGCGACATGTTCGATACCGTCCTGCGACAACTGCCTGGTCGACGGCACGTCGACGGCGCCGTCCCGGCGCCGCCGGACCGTGCCGCGCTCACCCGACGTGATGCTCGTCGACCGCGGGGCCGGGCGTCGGTGACGTGGTCGGGGTGGCATAGGTCACCGGCGCGCTGCTGAAGCTGGCATGCTGCGCCTGATTGGCCAGCCGGCCCACCGTGGCGGCGACCCGCAACACGTAGGCGTCGCGCGGCTGGGTGGGATCACGTCCGGTGAAGTCGGCGATCCGCTTGAGTCGGTAGCGGACGGTATTTGGATGAACGAACAACTTGCGGGAGCACGCCTCGATCGCGCCGCCACAGTCCAGATAGGCGTCCAGCGTCTCGGTCAGTGCCGGTCCGGCCTCGGCCAACGGCCGCATCACGTCGGTGTGCAGGGCCGCGATCGCCGAGGCGTCCCCGATCAGGGCGCGCTCGGGCAGCAGTTCGCGGGCCAGCACAGGCCGTGGCGCCCCGGTCCAGCCGACCACGGCATTCATCCCCGAGATCGCCTCGCTGGCGCTGTGGTAGGCCGCGGTCAGGCTCGGCGCGGTCGGGCCGATCACCACCGGCCCGTCGGAGAACGCCGCGAGCAGATCCGCGAGGAACTTCTGCGTCGGCGACAGCGGGCCGGACACGATCGCCACCAACCAGGTGCCGTGCACGTCGGTCAGCGCGGCGCGGCCGTGGCGCTCGGCGACGTCGCGGACGTCCTGGCTGGCCTTCTGGCCGGAGATGGGGGCACCTCCCGCTTGCGGGGGAGCGTCCGGGCCGGGCGGCGCGGTGCCCACCACGACCGTGGCCGGGGCGTTGGTGTCCCAGTTCAGCGCCGCTGCGCGGCTCAGTAGCTCCGGCCCGGTGTCGCCGCGCACCACGGCGTCGACCACGCTGGCTTCCATCCGGGAGTCCCAGGTGCCGCGAGCCTCGGCGGCGTCCGCGTAGGCCGAGGCGGCGGTGAACGCCAGGTCGCGGCTGTACTTGAGGATGCCCACCGTCAGTGCGGTCACCTGCTCCTCGGAGCGGGCCAGCATCGGCACGACCTCTTCGAAGAACTCCATGGTCACCCGCACCATGTCCACGGTGTGGCGCAGCGCGATATGCCGCGTCAGGTCCTGGGGCACCAACTCGAACGCCTGCGCGGTGTGGCTGACATTGCTGTGCGGGTCGTGCATCCACTCGGCGAAGTTGACCACCGCCGCCTGCACCACCAGGGCGACGCTGGCGCGCTGGGAGGCCTCCAGGTCGCCGAAGAACGACAACCGGTCACCCATCGCCGAGACGGCCTCGGTGGCCAGGCGGCCCGAGTAGTGCTTCAACCTGCGCAGCAGGGTGTCCGGGACCGCGCTCAGCAGATCGAGCGTGGACCTCGGCAGCACCGGCCCCGGATTGTTGTCGACCATCCCTAAAAGCTACGCCAATTTTCTGGCTGGACCCGACAAGGCGGCTAGGCCACCCCCGAGTCGGACGTCTGCTCCGGGGCGGCCATCACATCGTCGATCTGGTAGCGGGTGGCGGCGGTGGCCGGGATCGACGCGTCGATGGCCCCGTCGCGGGCCAGGCCGGCCAGTACCGCCACGGCCACCGACTCCGCATCGGTGTTGAAGTAGCGCCGCGCGGCGGTCCGGGTGTCGGAGAAGCCGAACCCGTCGGTGCCCAGCGTGATGAAGGTGCCCGGCACCCAGGGCCGGATCTGCTCGGGTACCGCGCGCATCCAGTCCGACACCGCCACGACCGGGCCTGCGGCATCGGCTAGCGCCCGCGTCACGTACGGCTCGCCGGCCGAGCGCCCGGGGTGCCGCAGTCGCTCGCGTTCGATCGCCACGCCGTCACGGTTGAGCTCACCCCAGCTGGTCACCGACCACACGTCGGCGGCCACATCCCAGTCGGCGGCCAACAACTCGGCGGCACGCAGCGCCTCGGGCACCGCCACCCCCGAGGCGAGGATCTGGGCGGTGTGGGACTTGGGCTCCGCGGCCCGCTGGTAACGGTAGATCCCGCGCAGCAGGCCGGCGACGTCGTCAGCGCTGAAGCCGTCGGGCTCAGCCGGCTGAACATAGGGCTCGTTGTAGAGCGTGACGTAGAAGTACACGTTCTCCGGGTCTTTCCCGAACATGCGCGCCAAGCCGCTGTCGATGATGTGGGCGACCTCGAACGCGAACGCGGGATCGTAGGAGACCACCGCCGGGTTGGTGGAGGCCAGCAGCAGGGAGTGACCGTCGGCGTGCTGCAGGCCCTCACCGGTCAGCGTGGTGCGCCCGGCGGTGGCGCCGAGCACGAAACCGCGCGCCATCTGATCCGCGGCGGCCCACAGGCCGTCGCCGGTGCGCTGGAAACCGAACATCGAGTAGAAGATGTAGAGCGGGATCATCGGCTCGTCGTGGGTGGCGTATGACGTCCCGATCGCGGTGAAGGATGCCGTCGAGCCGGCCTCGTTGATGCCCTCGTGCAGGATCTGGCCGACTTCGCTTTCCTTGTAGGCCAGCATCAGCTCGGCGTCGACCGAGGTGTAGAGCTGCCCGTTGCGGTTGTAGATCTTCAGCGACGGGAACCAGGAATCCATCCCGAACGTGCGGGCCTCGTCGGGGATGATGGGTACGATCCGATGCCCGATTTCTTTGTCCCGCAACAACTCTTTGAACACCCGCACGGTCGCCATGGTGGTGGCGACCTCCTGGGTTCCCGACCCCTTCTTGACCGCCGCATAGGCATCGGGTCCCGGCAGGGTCAGCGAGCGGGTCTTGGTGCGGCGCTGCGGGACGAAACCGCCCAGGGCGCGACGGCGGTCGAGCAGGTAGCGGATCTCCGGTGCGTCCTCGCCGGGGTGGTAGTAGGGCGGCAGGTAGGGATTGTCCTCGATCTCGGCGTCGGAGATGGGAATTCGCATCTCGTCGCGGAAATCCTTGAGGTCTTGCGGGCGGAACTTCTTCATCTGGTGGGTGGCGTTGCGGCCGGCGAAGTAGCTGCCGAGGCTGTAGCCCTTGATGGTCTTGGCCAGGATCACCGTCGGCTGACCCTGGTGCTCGACGGCCGCGCGGTAGGCGGCGTAGACCTTGCGGTAGTCGTGCCCGCCGCGCTTGAGGTGCCAGATGTCCTGATCGGACAGATCCTGCACCAGGGCCTTGGTGCGCGGGTCGCGGCCGAAGAAGTGCTCCCGCACGTAGCCGCCATCGTTGGCCTTGTAGGTCTGGTAGTCACCGTCCGGGGTGACGTTCATCAGGTTGACCAGGGCGCCGTCCCGGTCGGCGTGCAGCAGCGCGTCCCACTCGCGGCCCCACACCACCTTGATCACGTTCCAGCCCGCCCCGCGGAAGAACGACTCCAACTCCTGGATGATCTTGCCGTTGCCGCGCACCGGGCCGTCGAGGCGCTGCAGGTTGCAGTTGATCACGAAGGTCAGGTTGTCCAGGCCCTCCAGCGCGCCGACGTGCAGCAGCCCGCGGCTCTCCGGCTCGTCCATCTCGCCGTCGCCCAGAAAGCACCAGACGTGCTGATCCGAGGTGTCCTTGATGCCCCGGTCGTGCAGGTAGTGGTTGAACCGCGCCTGGTAGATGGCATTCATCGGGCCCAGCCCCATCGAGACGGTGGGGAACTCCCAGAAGTCGGGCATCAGCCGCGGGTGCGGGTAGGACGGCAGGCCGCCGTCGGGATGGCTGTGCTCCTGCCGGAAGCCGTCGAGCTGATGCGTGCTCAGCCGGCCCTCCAGGAACGCCCGCGCGTAGATGCCGGGGGAGGCGTGACCCTGGATGAAGATGTGGTCCCCGCCGCCGGGGTGGTCCTTGCCGCGGAAGAAGTGGTTGAACCCGACCTCATACAGCGAGGCCGACGATGCGTAGGTCGAGATGTGCCCGCCGACGCCCACCCCGGGCCGCTGCGCGCGATGCACCATGACCGCGGCATTCCAGCGGATCCACGCCCGGTAGCGGCGTTCGATGTCCTCGTCGCCGGGAAACCACGGCTCCAGTTCGGTCGGGATGGTGTTGACGTAGTCGGTCGAGGTGAGTGCCGGGATGGCCACCCGCTGCTCGCCGGCGCGTTCGAGCAGGCGCAGCATCAGGTAGCGGGCGCGAGCCGGGCCGGAGCGGGCCAGCAGTCCGTCGAAGGACTCCAGCCACTCGGAGGTCTCTTCCGGGTCGATGTCGGGAAGGTAGGACGCCACGCCCTCCCGGATCACTCGGACCCGATCGGTTTCGCTTGTGCCGCTTGGTTTCTTGGCCAGATCCTGGTCCGCGGCCTCGGTAGTCAACGCATTGCTCCTTGGTTTGGAGGTGAAACGTGTCTGTCGGCTTGTGGCCGGCACGACACGGAAATCGATCGCTTCGTCGGTCCCTTCTTTTCTATCCTGCCCCACCGCGGCCGGGACCGGCGGTGGGTGAGTCGGCTGCGGTGGGCTGATCTCGGCTTGTTCGCGACAACGCGGTAACGTCTGAGGTTGTGCTGACCGGATGGCGGACCGTCCCGCGTGGGCGGGTGCGGGGACACGCCCGGGTGGGCGCCCTGGTGGCCGGGGGAACCGCGGCGGTGGCGATGGGCGTCGTCGGCTGCACCAGCATCATCGGCGGGGACCCGCAGGCGGACACCTCGGCGGCACCGGCCTACCGCTCCTCGGTGTCGGCATCGGTGTCGGCTTCGGAGGCGACGTCGAGCATCCGCGAGACCCAGCGTCAGCAATCCATGACGACCCAGGCGGTGCGCGGTGCGTGCGGCAGGTTCGCCTCGAGCAGCAGCGACGCCGTCGACACCGTGAACAAGTACGTCGAGGCGTTCAACAGCGGCGGGGACATCCCCGGCACCGCCGGGCCGGCGGTCGAGGCGCTCAACCACAGTGCCGACGAAGTGGCCGGTGCCATCAACGAAAAGCTGTCGGGTGAGCTCACCGACGCGTTCAACACCTACGTCGAAGCCGCGCGTGGCGTGGCCAACGCGATTTCGAGTAAGGCGCCGGTCTCGGTGTACAACGCCCGCAAAGACGAGCTCAACCGGGCCCGGGAGAAGGGAATGCAGTTGTGTCGCGCCTTCTGAGCCCATCGATCCCGTGCCGTGCGGCGTGCTGTGCAACGATGATGCTCAACAAACGGCGCGGTGACGGTCGAAGGAGGTTACACGGTGGTCGCGGCGGATAACGCCCCGAACTTGGCCCGCAAATTGGGCATCCAGAGCAACCAGTTGGTCCAGGAGTTCGGCTGGGACGACGACGCCGACGACGACATCCGTGCCGACGTCGAAGAGGCCTGCGGTAGCGAACTGCTTGACGAGGACACCGACGAGGTGATCGACGTCGTGCTGCTGTGGTGGCGCGACGGCGACGGCGATCTGGTCGACACCCTGATGGACGCGATCACCGCGCTGGCCGATGACGGCGTGATCTGGGTACTGACGCCCAAGACCGGCAAGTCCGGCCATGTGCGCCCCGCCGAGATCGCCGAGTCGGCGCCGACCGCCGGGCTGATGCCGACCTCGTCGGTCAATCTCGGCGACTGGAGCGCCAGTCGATTGGTTCAACCCAAGTCACGGACGGGAAAGCGCTGATGTTGGACGTCGGCACCGCAGCCCCCGATTTCGCCCTCAAAGACCAGGACCAGCAACAGGTCAGCCTCAGTGGCTTCCGCGGTGAGAAGAACGTGCTGCTGGTGTTCTTCCCGCTGGCCTTCACCGGTATCTGCCAGGGCGAGCTGGACCAGTTGCGTGATCACCTGCCCACCTACGTCAACGACGACAGCGTGGCGCTGGCCATCTCGGTGGGCCCGCCGCCCACCCACAAGATCTGGGCGGCCCAGAGCGGATTCCTGTTCCCGGTGCTCTCCGACTTCTGGCCGCACGGCGCCGTCAGCCAGGCGTTCGGGGTGTTCAACGCCGACACCGGATTCTCCAACCGCGGCACGTTCGTCATCGACAAGTCCGGCGTCATCCGGTTCGCCGAGATGAAGGCGCCCGGCGAAGCGCGCGACCAGCAGTTGTGGGTCGACGCCCTGGCCGCCCTCAAGGGGTGATCGCCGGCGCGGTTTTGGGCGCTCGACAGCATGCCGGGTAACCTGCCCGGGTTGGGGCGCGTAGCTCAGTGGTAGAGCTCTGGTTTTACACACCAGCGGTCGGCGGTTCGATACCGTCCGCGCCCACCAGTGGCAATGCAGGTCAGCAGGCCTGACCTGGCGTCCGGGGTTTGATGCCGCCGATGCCGGTGAATGCAACCGGCCATGACGAGCTATCCGACACCGGAGCAAGAACCCACCCCGCCGCCGCCTCCGGAGACACCCGGCGCGGCGCCGACCGGCAACTGGGGCGTACCGCCGTCGACCAGCCCGCAGCTGACACCGGCGAAACGCTCGCCGGCCGGCGGCCGAGCCATCCTGTGGGCCGGATTGGCGGTGCTGGCCGCGATCATCGCGTTGTTGATCGTGCTGGCGGCCTAGCCGGGCCTAACCGGACGGTCAGACCCCGGCCGATGCCGGGCTCAGGCCACGGCTTCGGCCAGCCGGCGCCAGTGGTCCCGCGGGAAGGCGCGCGGGTCGGCGTCGAGCAGCTGCACGCAGACGTGGTCGGCCCCGGCGGCCCGATGTTCGGCGATCCGGCCGGTCACGGCCTCCACGGAGCCCCAGGCGATGATCGCGTCGAACAGTCGATCGCTGACCGAGGCGATGTCCTCCTCGGTGAAGCCCGAACGCAGCAGGTTGTTGGCGTAGTTGGGCAGCGCGAGGTAGGAACCCAGCCACTTGGTGCCGATCTCGCGCGCCTCGGCCCGGTCGGCGCACAGGATCGCGGTCTGCTCGGGCAGCAGCAACGGACCGGATCCCAGCTGTTCGCGGGCGAACCGGGTGTGCTCCGGGGTGGTCAGGTAGGGGTGGGCGCCGCGGCTGCGCGCTGCGGCCAGCCCGAGCATCTTCGGGCCCAGTGCCGCGAGCACGCGGGATCCGGCGGGTACCGGGTTGTCCGCGGCGTCGAGGCCGTCCAGGAAGGTGGTCATCGCCCGCAGCGGCCGGCGGTAGCGGCCGGGATCCCCGGCGTCGATCAGCGGTGCATGGCTGACACCGATCCCGAGCAGGAAGCGGTCACCGTGGGTCGCCGTCAGCGATGCGTACGACGCCGCGACGTCGGCCGGGGTGTGCATCCACAGGTTCAGGATGCCGGTGGCGATGACCGCCCGCCGGGTGGCCGACAGCAGGTTGCCCACCGAGTCGAACACCGGACCGCCGACGTCGGGTATCCACAGCGCGCCGAAGCCCAGTTCCTCCAGTTCGGCGGCCGCCTCGGCGGCCTCGCCCTGATCGCCGTAGCGCAGCGGCGCACTCCAGATCCCCACACCCGAGATGTCGACCATCAGCCCAGGATGGCACAGCGCCGGCGACGCTAGACCACGCGCATACCGGTGCGGGCCCGAAAACGCATGTCCCACAGGTAGGCCTGGTAGCCCAGCACCCAGACCCGCTGTGGGATCAACCGGTCGGCGAGCCGCAGCCCGGACAGCAGCCAC
Source organism: Mycolicibacter senuensis (assembly GCF_002101885.1). Taxonomy (GTDB): domain Bacteria; phylum Actinomycetota; class Actinomycetes; order Mycobacteriales; family Mycobacteriaceae; genus Mycobacterium; species Mycobacterium senuense. The sequence goes on along the minus strand of NZ_LQPS01000025.1, from coordinate 112,555 downwards.
TCGAACCGGCGCTGCTGCGAGGCCGACCAGTCCAGCCGCATCAGCTGGCGGAACTCGGCGGGCAGGAAGCCGGTCGTGGCGAACAGGTTCAGTGGGCCGGCCAGTCGCAGCGGCCAGGGCAAAAACACCATCGAGGCCACGCCGTGCAGGTGCTCGCGCACCGGCGGGTCGATGCGCAGTTCGTCCAGCGAGCGTTTCCAGTACTCGTCGAACGCCGCCCGGTCGGCCGGCCACATCTGGTCGCGCACCTGCAGCGTGGTGCCGAGCTTCTTGGCGTCGGCGTAGATCGCGTCGGCGGCCGCGTCGTCGAGGGGGCCGTGCAGGAACTCGTGCTGCTCGACGAAGTAGCGGTACAGGCAGGCCGCCACCCATAGCTGCAGCTTGGGGTCGAACGCGTTGTAGCGCACCGGGCTTTCGGGCGTGGAACGCACCTGCCGGTGCGCGCTGTCCACCCATTGGCGGTACAGCGCACGGTCTTCGTCGCTGCCGATGGTGGCCACCGCCAGGTAGGTGCCGGTGGTGCGGGCCCGCTTGAACGGGTGCTTGTAGACGTTGCCGCTGTCCACCCGGCTCTCCTGCACGCCGTAACCGACGCCCGGCAGCGACAACTGCATGATCACGTTCGCCGCCGGCATCAACAGTGAGGCGGGATTCAGCAGGTCGGCGACTTTCGTGGGCCGCTTCATCGCTGGGCGCTGCTCCATGGCTGCGAGTATGCCCGAATGCGGTGGCCGGTATGCCGCACTCGCGCCGAGTGCGTGCGGGCGGTGGTCAGCGCCGCCGGCCGTACCGGTCGGCGAGCTTCTGTTCGACGGTCATCGGTGGTGCCGGCTCGTCGGCGTCGCCGTCGGCGGTGACGGAGCTCTCCGATCGCCGTGCGCGCAGTTCGGCGAACGCGAAGTAGCCCAGGCCGATCGGGGCGAGGATCCCGAACGCGATCCACTGGATGCCGTAGGACAGGAACGGCCCGTTATCGCGGCGCGGCAGCGCGATCAACCCCAGCCCGCCCGGTTGGTCGTCGACCAGTTGTAGGTAGGACCCGGTCAGCGGAATCTCGGTCACCGCCGCGACCTGTTCGGTGTTGATCGAGTACACCTGCCGGAAGCCGTTCTCGCTGAACGGATTCTTGCCCGGAATCACCGCCTGCGAATCGCGCAGCCGTGCGGTGATGGTGACCTGCGCGTCCGGCGGCGGCGGAATCTGCGGCATCCGCGTGCCGCCGTCATCGGTGCGCACGTAGCCGCGGTTGACCAACACCGTCGGCCCGCCGGCGACCGCGAACGGTGTCAGTACCTCGAAGGCCGGCACGCCCTCGATCAGCCGCAGCCGAACCAGCACCTGCGCGTCGGGAAGATAGCGGCCGGTGGCGGTCACCGGCTGCCACTGCTCATCGGGCGCCGACGAGTCCTGTTGCGGCAGCACCGTCGTCAGCGGCACCGGTTCTGCGGTCAGGGCCCGCTCGAGTTGGCTGTTGGCGCGGGTGGTGGTGGTGTTCTTGCCCAGCTGCCACGGCGCCAACACGGTGAAGCACAGATAGGCGAAGGCCAGCACCACCACCGCCAGGGCCAGCCAGCTCGGGCGTAGCAGGAAGGCCAGTCGCCGCATCAGCTGCCCTCGCGGGACGCCAGCCGTCCGTCGACCCAGTCGTGCAGGCCCGGCAACGCGGCCGCGATGACCGTGTAGGCATCCACGAAGTCGTCGTGTCCGCCGTAATAGGGGTCGTCGACGTCGGGCACGGCCGCACCCGAACGCGGATCGAAGGACCGCAGCATCCGGATCCGGTCGGCCGGGATCCCCAGCCCCCGCAGCAGCCCGACGTGATTGCGGCCCAGCGCCACCACCAGATCGGCCGCCATATGGAGCGGACCGACGTGGGCGGCGGAATGCTCCACCGGATAGCCGTTGTCGCGCAGCACCCGGTTGGTGCGTTCGTCGGCGCCCTTGCCGACATGCCAGTCGGCGGTTCCGGCGCTACTCACCTGTACCAGCTCGCCCAGGCCGCGTTGCGCGAGCTGGTGAGCGAACATCTTCTCGGCCATCGGCGAGCGGCAGATGTTGCCGGTGCAGACGAACGTGACATGCAGCGCCGGGTCAGACACCGAGCACCTCCCGTAGTTCGGCGACGGTCTGCACCCGGGCAACGGGACCGTCGGAGATGTCAGCGCCGGAGTCGGCGACGTCCTGATAGTCGGCTTGCCCGTATCCCCAGCCGACCAGGACGGTGTCGATGCCGTGGGCGGCCGCGCCGTCGACGTCGTGACGGCGGTCGCCCACCATGAGCACCCGCGCCGGAAGTGGCCCCAGTTGCTGCAGCGCATGGGCCAGCACGTCGGACTTCGCCGCCCGGCTGCCGTCGACGCTGGCGCCGGCAACGACCTCGAAGTGCCCGGCGAGCCCGAAGTGGGCCAGGATCTTGCGCGCGGTCGGCTCGACCTTGGAGGTCGCCACGGCCAGCCGTACCCCGGCGGCGCGCAGATCGCTCAGCAGTGCCGCGACACCGTCGAACATGGTGTTCATCAGCCAGCCGCGGCTGGTGTAGTCGGCGCGGTAGGCGGCGATCGCCGCGTCGGTCTGCTCGCCGAGGCCCATCGCGGCCAGCGTGTGGTGCATCGGCGGCCCGACGATCCGCTGGGCGAGATCCCCGCCGGGCACCGGGGCCCCGATGTGGTCCAGCGCGTGCCGGAAGCTGGCCACGATCCCGGCCGCGGAGTCGGTCAAAGTGCCGTCCAGGTCGAAGATCACCAGTTCGGCGCCGGCAGTGGTAGTGCGCGTCACGGCCCCATTGTCCCCGATGTGGGCGGCGGCCTCGCCGGGTGGCGCACTACTGTCTTGGGGTGTGACCGCGCGGCTGGCTGATGTCATCGACGTGCTCGACGCCGCCTACCCCCCGGAACTGGCTCACTCGTGGGACTCCGTCGGGCTGGTCTGCGGCGATCCGGACGACGTGGTGGGCTCGGTGACAATCGCGGTCGACGCGACCGCGGCGGTCGTCGACGAGGTGCCCGACGGCGGCCTGCTGCTGGCCCATCACCCGCTGCTGTTGCGCGGGGTGGACACCGTGGCGGCCAGTACCCCCAAGGGCTCGCTGGTGCACCGGCTGATCCGTTCCGGGCGCGCCCTGTTCACCGCGCACACCAATGCCGACTCGGCCGCACCGGGGGTCTCGGATGCGCTGGCCGACGCACTGGGGCTGACCGTGGAGGCCGTGCTGGAACCGGCCACCCGCGGCCCCGACACCGACAAGTGGGTGATCTACGCCCCGCTCGAGCACGCCGAGGCGGTGCGGGCCGCGGTGTTCGCGGCCGGGGCCGGGCAGATCGGCGACTACACGCAGTGCAGTTGGGGGGTGACGGGAACCGGGCAGTTCCTGCCCGGCGACGGCGCGGACCCGACGATCGGGCGGGTCGGTGCGGTGGAGCGCGTCGCCGAGGACCGCATCGAGGTGGTGGCCCCGGCACGCGCCCGCGGCCGGGTCCGGGCGGCGCTGCTGGCCGCGCATCCCTACGAGGAACCGGCCTTCGACGTGTTCGCGCTGCAGCCGCTGCCCGCCGGGGTCGGCATCGGCCGGATCGGCACCTTGCCGGCGCCGGAGCCGCTGAGCACGTTCGTCGCCCGCGTCGCCGCGGGGCTGCCGGCCACCTCGTGGGGGGTGCGCGCGGCCGGTGACCCGGATCTGCCGGTGTCGCGGGTCGCGGTCTGCGGCGGCGCCGGGGATGCCCTGCTCGACGCTGCGGCCGCGGCCGACGCGCAGGCCTACGTCACCGCGGATCTGCGCCACCATCCGGCCGACGAGCACGCCCGCCGGTCGGCGGTGGCGCTGGTCGACGTGGCGCACTGGGCCAGTGAATATCCGTGGTGCGCGCAGGCGGCCGACGTGCTCCGGTCACACTTCGGTGCTGCCCTGCCGGTGCATGTCAGCACGTTGCGCACCGACCCGTGGAATCTCGCGCTCGAAGGAGACCGGCAATGAAGGCTGAAGTGACACAACAACGTTCGCTTCTGGAGTTGTCGGAGATCGACGCCGAACTGTCCCGGATCGCGCACCGGGCCGGCCATCTTCCCGAACAGCAGGAGCGCGAGCGCATCCACGCCGATCACACCGCCGCCGCCGACCGGTTGGCCGCGCTGGAACTGGCGCTGGAGGACCTGGACGGCCAGGCCGCCCGGTTCGAATCCGAGATCGACGCGGTGCGCCAGCGCGCCGACCGCGACCGCGCGCTGCTGGACTCCGGGCAGGTCAGTGCCAAGCAGGTCGCCGACCTGCAACACGAGCTGGAGACGCTGCAGCGGCGGCAGGCCAGCCTGGAGGATTCACTGCTGGAGCTACTGGAACAGCGCGAGCAACTGCAGACTCAGGCGACCGCCGAATCCGGTGTCGTCGACGAGTTGGCCGGCGACCTGGCCCGGGTGGAGCAGACCCTGCAGACCGCGTCGGAAGAGCTCGAGACCACCCGGGCGCAGCGCGCGGCGACCCGCGCCGAGCTGGCCGGCACGATCGACGCTGACCTGCTCGCGCTCTACGAGCGGCAGCGGGCCGCCGGTGGCGTCGGCGCCGGACCGCTGCGGGGCGGCCAGTGTGGAGCCTGCCGGATCGAGATCGACCGCGGCGAGCTGGCCCGGATCTCGGCGGCCCAGCCCGAGGAGGTGCTGCGGTGCCCGGAGTGCAGCGCGATCCTGCTGCGGGTCAAGGACTTCGGGTAGCACCGCGCCGATGAAGGTTATCGTCGAGGCCGACGGCGGATCGCGCGGCAACCCGGGGTCCGCCGGCTACGGAGCGGTGGTGTGGTCTGCGGATCGCGCCGAGGTGCTCGCCGAGGTCAAGGAGTCGATCGGCGTGGCCACCAACAACGTGGCCGAATACCGCGGCCTGGTCGCGGGTCTGGCCGAGGCGGCACGGTTGGGGGCCGCCGAGGTCGCGGTGTTCATGGACTCCAAGTTGGTGGTCGAACAGATGGCCGGCCGATGGAAGGTCAAACATCCTGACCTGATCCCGCTCCACACCCGGGCCCGTGAGCTGGCGGTCAAGTTCGACCACGTCCGCTACAGCTGGATCCCGCGGGAGAAGAACTCGCACGCCGACCGGCTGGCGAATCAGGCGATGGACGCCGCCGCCAAGGGCATCACTCCGGCCGCCGGGCAGCCGACGGCCGACGTCGCCGGGAAACCCGTTCCGGAGAAGCCCACCGCACCCGGCTGGACGGGTGCGACGGGAACCCCCACCCGGCTGCTGCTGCTGCGGCACGGGCAGACCGAACTGTCGGTGCAACGGCGCTACTCCGGATGCGGTAATCCGGAACTGACCGACACCGGGCGACGCCAGGCCGATGCGGCGGCGCGCTTTCTGGCGCAGCGCGGCGGGATTTCGGCAGTGATCAGTTCGCCGCTGCAGCGCTGCCAGGACACCGCCGACGCCGCGGCGAAGCTGCTGCGCCTGGACGTGGCCGTCGATGAGGACCTGATCGAGACCGACTTCGGTGCCTGGGAGGGCCTGACGTTCGCCGAGGCGGCCGCGCGCGATCCGGAACTGCACCGGCGGTGGCTCACCGACACCGCTACCGAACCGCCGGCAGGGGAGAGTTTCGATGCGGTGCAGCAACGGGTAGTGCGCGCACGCGATCGGATCGTCGCCGAGCACGCCGGCACCACCGTGTTGGTGGTGTCGCACGTGACCCCGATCAAGACGATGCTGCGGCTGGCGCTGGACGCCGGTCCGGCCATCCTCTACCGGCTGCACCTGGACCTGGCGTCGCTGAGCATCGCCGAGTTCTTCGCCGATGGGCCCGCATCGGTGCGGCTGGTGAACCAGACCGCATACCTCTAGTCGCCGGCCTGCGCTCAGTCGTGCAGGTGCACCCGCTCGCCGTGCGCCCCGAAGATCATGATCGCCTCGGCCGGGCCGTCGACCGCGCTGAACCAGTGCGGCGTCCAGGTGGAGAATTCCACCGCCTCGCCCGGCCCGATCAGGAAGTCGTCGTCGCCGAGCACCAAACGCAGTCGGCCCGACAGCACGTACATCCACTCGTGCCCCTCGTGCACCGGCAACTCGGCCGGACGGCGCCGGCGCATGCCGACCCGGATCTTGAACGCGTGCAGGCCGCCGGCCGGCCCGTGCCGGGTCAGCGGCCAGTAGGTGATGCCGTGGCGAGACTGCGAGGCGCCGCGCACCCGCGGATCGGGGTGTTCGGGCGCGCGCAGCAACTCGTCGGTGCTGACCGAGAGGGCCTCGGCCAGCCGGGGCAGGTGATCCAGTGCCAGGCGCCGCTTCCCGGATTCCAGCCGGCTCAGCGTCGAGACGTCGACGCGGGCCCGGGTGGCGACGTCCTCGAGCGTCAGGCCCTGCTGGGTGCGGAGTTCGCGCAACCGTCGCCGCACCCGCAGGTCGACACTGCTCTCCTGCGCATTTGCCGACATGGCAAGTCAGCCTGCCAAATGGCCGGCCGGTCGCGCAATCGCCGCGGTGGACTCAGATGTACATCGCGGGGTCGATGTAGGCCGTCGGGTCGACGCCGGGCTCACGCTGGGTCTCGGCACGGGGGCGCACCACCGCGGGGATGCCGGTCGCGATCGAGTTCGCCGGTACGTCACGGGTGATCACGGCGTTGGCGCCGACCGCGGAGTCGTCCCCGACGCGGATCGGCCCGAGCACTTTCGCCCCGGCGCCGATGGTGACCCGGTCGCCCACCGTCGGATGGCGCTTGCCCCGCTTCATCGAACGGCCGCCCAGTGTCACGCCGTGGTAGAGCATCACGTCATCGCCGATCTCGGTGGTCTCGCCGATCACGACGCCCATCCCGTGGTCGATGAAGAACCGCCGGCCGATGGTCGCACCCGGATGGATCTCGACCCCGGTCAGCAACCGGGCCAGCTGGGCCAGCAGCCTTGCGACGCCACGCAGTCGGGGCCGGGCCCAAAGCCGGTGTGCCACACGGTGTGACCAGATGGCGTGCAGACCTGAGTAGGCCAATGCGTTCTCCACGTTCCCGCGTGCCGCCGGATCGTGGGCCCGGGCGTTCTGCAGGTCTTCGCGTAAGGCCGATATCAGGTGCATGAGGCGATTATTCCCTGATGTGCTCGAACAGCGGCGTCGAGATGTAGCGTTCACCGAAGTCGGGGATGACCGCGACGATGAGTTTGCCGCTGTTCTCCGGGCGCTTGGCCAGTTGAATTGCGGCCCAGACGTTCGCACCCGCGGAGATCCCGCCGAGAATCCCTTCCTCGGTGCCGAGCCGGCGGGCGACCTCGACGGCGTCGTCGAAGGTGGCATCGATGATCTCGTCGTACACCTCCGGATCGAGCACCTCGGGCACGAAATTGGCTCCCAGGCCCTGGATCTTGTGCGGTCCGGGGTCGCCGCCGGTGAGGATCGGCGATTCCTTCGGTTCGACGCCGACGATCCGCACCTCGGGTTTGCGTTGCTTGAGTCCGTGGCCCACCCCGGTCAGTGTTCCGCCGGTGCCTATTCCGGCGACGAAGATGTCGACGGCGCCGTCGGTGTCCGACCAGATCTCCTCGGCGGTTGTCGTCGCGTGGATCTCCGGGTTGGCCGGGTTGGCGAATTGATCGGCTGCGACGGCGTTGTCGTTGTCGGCGATGATCTGCTTCGCCTTTGCCACCGCCCCGGACATACCCTCGGCGCCGGGGGTCAACACGATCTCGGCGCCGAAAGCGCGAAGCATCACCCGGCGCTCGGTGGACATGGTGTCGGGCATGGTGAGGATCACCTTGTAGCCGCGCGCCGCCCCGACCATCGCCAGCGCGATGCCGGTGTTGCCGCTGGTGGCCTCGACGATGGTCCCGCCGGGACGCAGTTCACCGGAGCGCTCGGCGGCGTCCACGATTGCCACCCCGATGCGGTCTTTGACACTGTGTGCCGGGTTGTAGAACTCCAGCTTGGCCAGCACCTCCGCGCCGAGGCCATCGGTCAGCCGGTTGAGCCGGACGAGCGGCGTATGCCCGACCAGTTCGGTGACGTTGTCGTAGATCCTGCCCATAGGAGACCTTATCTCTCGCTGCTCGTCCGGTGCTGCGTCGTGGTCACACAAAAACAGACCCTGCAAACGATGCTAGGAGCCCGCTGCTTCGATGCGACGAATGGCCCGGCAGAACACCTCTTTTTTCACATCGACGAGGATGTGGACCCACCCCGCGTACTTGCCTAGATAGCAAATGGACTTGCCGAGTCTGGAGTGCCCCGGCACGCTCGGGTGTATGGCAGAGATCTGGGATTGCATTGTGGTGGGCGGCGGGGCCGCCGGTCTCAGCGCCGGTCTGGTGCTGGGCCGGGCCCGGCGCAAGACCTTGCTGATCGACGCGGGGGAGCAGAGCAACCTGCCCGCTACCGGCATCGGCGGCCTGTTGGGTCACGATGGCCGCCCGCCGGCCGAACTGTATGGGATCGGCCGCCGCGAACTCGCGTCCTACGGTGTGCAGATCCGCTCCGGTGAGGTGATCGACATCAGCCGGGTGGACGAGGACTTCGTGGTGCGCTCGGCGGACGGCGCCGACGAACGCGCCCGCCGGGTGCTGCTGGCCACCGGAATGGCCTACCTGCCACCGGAGCTGCCCGGCCTGGCGCCGCTGTGGGGCCGGTCGGTCTTCCACTGTCCGTTCTGCCACGGCTGGGAGGTGTCCGGTCAACCACTGGCGCTGTTGGCCCGCGGTGAGAAAGCCGTGCATCTGGCGTTGCTGTTGCGGTGCTGGAGCGACGACATCGTGCTGCTGGCCGACGGTTCGGCCGACCTCGACGACGCCGGCCGCGCCCGGCTGGCGGGCGCCGGCGTCCGGGTCGACGAGCGGCCGGTGGCGGCGCTGGATGCAGCTGACGGCGACTTGTCGGCGGTGGTGTTCGCCGACGGCAGCCGGCTGCCGCGCCGTGGACTGCTGGTTGCGACGGGCATGCGGCAGCGCGATCGGCTCGCCGAGCGGCTCGGCGTGGACATCACCGGGCCGGGCCCCGTCGCCGAAGACCCGGTCGGCGTGGATCCACTGTGTCGAACCTCCGTTTCCGGAGTGTTCGCCGCCGGCGATCTGACCGGGGAGATGCCGCAGGTCGCCGTGGCGATCGCGGCGGGAGCTCGGGCCGCAGCGGCAGTGGTGCAGAGTCTGGCGCTAGGCGATGTCTGAACCGCAGCGCGACGCGCAGGAGTTCTGGGACGAGTTCTACGACGGCGACGACCGGATATGGAGCGGCGGGGTCAACGGCCAGCTCGCACAGATCGCCGCTGACCTGGAGCCGGGCCGGGCACTGGACTTGGGCTGCGGCGAGGGTGCCGATGCGATCTGGTTGGCCGAAAAGGGGTGGCGGGTGCTCGCCGTCGACGTCTCAGCCAACGCACTGGAACGGGCTCGGGCCGCAGCGCGGCAACGAGACGTGTTGTCGCGCATCCGCTTCGAGCGTCACGACCTGTCCGACAGCTTCCCTGACGGCCGGTTCGACCTGGTGTCGGCGCAGTTCCTGCACTCCCCGGCGCGGCTGGACCGCGAGACGGTGCTGCGTCGCGCCGCCGACGCCGTGGCGGTGGGCGGGCGGCTGCTGATCGTCGACCATGGTGCGCCCCCGCCGGGTGCCGATGCCCACGACCACCACTTCGCCACGGTCGAGGAAGTGCTCGCAGGCCTGCGCCTGGATGACGCGCAGTGGCGTCTGCTGCGGGCAGAGCGCGTCGAGCGTGACGCCGTCGGACGCGACGGTACGAACATGCGTTGGACCGACAACGTGATCCTGCTGCGCCGCACGCCGAACGGCGTCGATCAAGCGGCATCGTGAAAGATCAGGCCCAGCGCATAACGCTCGCCGGAGCGGATGGCGGAGACGCCATGGCGCACCGGCGCCGTCGACCAGCCCCGGGTGGAGCGCACCGGCCGATCGCGGGTGGTGAACACATAGCCGTGGCCTTGCGGCAGTTGGATTGCGGTGCCCCGGGATTGGGCTCGCGGCCGCTGTTCAACCAGCAGGAACTCCCCGCCGGTGTAGTCGGCGGCCGGATCGCTGAGGTTGATCACCACCTGCAGCGGGAACACCAAGTCGCCGTAGAGGTCCCGGTGCAGTGCGTTCCAATCACCTTGACCGTAACGCAGCATCAGCGCGGTGGGCTTGGTCTGTCCGGCCCGGTGGCAGTGATCGAGCCAGTCGTCGAAGTCGTCCGGCCAGGGGGCCTCTCGCCGCTGTCGGGCCGCCCAGTCCCGGGCGATCGGCAGCAGCTGCGGATACAGCGCCCGCTTGAGCGCATCGACGGGTTCCGGCGTCGGCGCCGCGAAGTAGCGGTATTGGCCGGACCCGTACCGGTGGCGCTGCATGTCGACGGTGGCGCGGAAGCGCTTGTCGTCGGTGTAGACACCCCGTAACCGCGCGGCCTCCGACGCGGTCAACAGCCCGGGCAACAGCGCGCCGCCGCATTCGTCGAGCTCGGCGGCGATGGCGTCCCAGTCGCCGGCGTCGACTCGTTTGCGCCACGGTGTTGTCGCGTTTGCTCCCACGGCGCCATCATGCCGGTTGGCCTGCGCCGACGCTTGCCGGTACGGTGATCAGCGCGGACGAGTTGGCCGGGCGGCCGCGGCTCGCGCGAGCGGGTCGAGGAAAGTCCGGACTTCACAGAGCAGGGTGATTGCTAACAGCAATCCGAGGTGACTCGCGGGATTAGTGCCACAGAAAACAGACCGCCACCGCGAGGTGGTAAGGGTGAAACGGTGCGGTAAGAGCGCACCAGCGTGCCGGGTGACCGGTACGGCTTGGTAAACCCCACCCGAAGCAAGGCCAAGAAGACCGCACGTCGTGCGGTCGCGCAGGTGTTCGAGGGCTGCTCGCCCGAATCTGCGGGTAGGCCGCTCGAGGTACCCGGTGACGGTGTGCCCAGATGGATGGTCGCCGCCGCACCGCGCCCGCGGTGCGGAACAGAATCCGGCTTACAGGTCAACTCGTCCGCCCTGTAACCCGCTGCTTTCCAACAGGCAGCCGTGGTTTCCCTACCAACCGCTATGCGCCGGGGCGCCGAGTGGGCCTGGCAGTCCTGTCTCGTGTTCGCGCCGGAATGGGCAGCACAGCTCGGCCTCACGGACCGCCAGGTGGAGCAGACGGGGCAGGCGGCGCCCTGGCCGGATATCTGACCGGGCCGCAGCCCGAGCGCGGATCGACGACGTCGAATATGACGCCGACAGTGAATGAGGGGCCGGCCCGGTCGGTCGGCGGCGGCCAGGCGACCGCGCCTGCGGCCGACCGTGGCCCGATGGGGGCTACTTTGTCGTCCATGGCGAACGAAGAACAACTCCGGCATATAGCCAGGGACGTATTCCCGGACTGGTCGCGCCCGCCCAGGATCGTGGTTGAGCAGATCGGCGAGCTGGTCAGGCGATGGCCGGTTGAAGGCTTCGCCCGCGAGAAGCTGCCAGATCAGCAGGGCCGTCTCGTGTGGATCGACGGGCACGCGATCGGGCAGCTGGACTACATCGCGGACGCTGCGGAGGAGCAGAATCTGGCTGCGGTGATCCGGCCGCTGAGCCAGGTCGCCGGGGTCGCCGTCAACGCCTATGGTTCGGCGGATGCTTTCGGGGAGCGGACGTACCGGCGTGCAGTGGTGGTGCGCTTCGCATCGGGGCCTCCGATCGAGGTCGACACGACCCAACACACCAACGACAGCCTTCGTGGTCACGCCGACCGGTTCATCGATCGGGTCCTGGACGCACTGGCGGGCACACCCGTCGGGGGATAGGCGCCCAGCAAGCGCGGCTGGCCGATTCGGTGTTTCACCGCGGCGGTGTTGATGTGCGACAACCGGTACGCAGTGGGTACGCGGCAGATTCAATAGCGACAAACGTGACCAAGCCCGGTTCATGGGGCGGTCCCAGCTTCGCCTACATCGCCCGGTTCAGTTTGCGCAGGGCGCGAGGTAACACCGCCCGGCTCCGCGCGGCGAGGTCGGCCTCGTGGGCGTACAGCAGCCCGTAGGTGAAGGTGTCCTCATCGGCGGCGGCTGCGGCATCGGCCTGCTGGATCAGGTGTGCCCGGCTGACCACGCTGTCCTGGTGGTCGCCGAGCAGGGTTTGAATCGCCTTCGCGCGCCGGGCGATCTTCGTCTTGTTCGCTGCTGCCGCGGCGTAGCGCAACCGCTTGGCGGCCTTGCGGATCCGGTGCAGGGCCGCGTCGCGGTCGGCGGCCGTCTTGGCGGCCTTCACCGATTTGCGCAGCCACCGGTAGGCGATGTCCACCGGGGCGGACCGCGCGGCGCTAGGGGCGCTGATCAGATCATCGAGGCCGTCGAGCAGCCGGAAGTAGCGTGGGGAGCGCATCGCGGCCAGGCTGCGCCGTCGCCCAATCTGGTAGCGGCGCAACGAACCGCCGACCAACCGTTCGCGCACCGGCCCGCGGACCAGTTCTGGTGCCAGTTCGTCGAGGGCCTGCTGGTAGCGCTGGGCCAGGACCTCGGCGTCGCGCGCGACACCGAGCACCGCACCCAGTTCCTTCAATTCGTCGAGCAACGGGGCGTCGGCCTTGTAATCTCCCTGCAGCAGGCTGCGGATCCGTCGGATCGTCACCCGCATCTGATGGACGGCGTCGTCGGCATCGGCGCGCACCCCGCGATCGGCGACCAGCAGGTGCTCGATCTGCCTGGCCAGCGCCCGATGCAGGCGATCGGTCGGGAGCGCGGCCACCGCCGGCGTGCCGAGCACCCTGGCCAGTTTGGAGGCGTGGCCGGCCGGCCCGGCGCCGGTGTCGAGCAGCCGGTTGCTCAACCGGTCCAGCAGCGCGAGGTCGCCGCAGCCCAGTTCCAGTTCCCATTCCCGCCAGTGCTGTTCGGATTGTCGGTGCTCGGGGCCGTCGGCCGATGCGGTGACGTGGTCGTCGCAGAACTCGGCCAGCACCTCACGGTGATCGTCGCGCAGCACCACCACGCTGCGGGCGGTCCGGATTTCTGCCACGGGTGCCAGCGGCCGATCCCGCACGATCGCCCTCACCACGTCGAGCAGGTCGTCGGGAACCTCCGGGCCCAGGGGTGCGCGCACCTCGGTGCGGGTGTCCGGCCCGGCAGGAAGTTTCAGGTGCCAGCCGGCATCGGGGCCGCCGGTGCGTCGGCGCAGGGTGACCCGCCGGGCCGACAGGTCGTGGCCGGGCGTGTCGAAGTACACCGCGGTGAGAATCTGGGCCGGCAACTGTTCGACGCCGGCGACCCCGGCGATGGCGTCGAAGGACGGCGAGATCGCCGATGCGTCAACGTCGAACTTGCGTTCCACCTCGCGATACGCACAGGTGTTCGGGTCGGCTGCGGACACGAAGTCCAGCCTGTCACACCCGGACCACCCGGATACTGCTTTCTAGAAGCAGTGTTCCTCGGCCGGGAAGCTTCCCGCTGCCACCTCGCCGGCGTACTGCGTTGCCGCACGGCGCAATTCAGCACCCACGTCGCCGAAGCGCTTGACGAACCGGGCGGTCTTGCCGGTGGTCATGCCGGCCATGTCCTGCCACACCAGCACCTGGGCGTCGCAGTTGGGCCCGGCGCCGATCCCGACGGTCGGGATGGTCAGCTTGCCGGTGATCTGGGTGGCCAACTCCGCGGGCACCATCTCCATCACCACCGCGAACGCACCCGCCTCGGCGACGGCGATCGCATCGTGGATGGTCTGCTCGGCGGCATCACCGCGACCCTGCACCCGGAAACCGCCGAGGGTGTTGACGCTCTGCGGGGTGAAGCCGATGTGCGCCATCACCGGGATGCCGGCCGCGGACAGCGTCGCGATCTGCTCGGACACCCGCTCGCCACCTTCCAGCTTGACCGCGTGGGCGCCGCCCTCCTTCATGAAGCGGGTGGCGGTGGCCAGTGCGGCCGCCGGTCCGCCCTCATAGGAGCCGAACGGCAGGTCGGCGACCACCAGCGCATGCGGGGCGCCGCGCACCACCGCGCGGACCAGCGGGATCAGCTCATCGATCGAGATCGGCACGGTGCTGTCGTAGCCGTAGACCACGTTGGCCGCCGAGTCGCCCACCAGCAGCACCGGGATGCCGGCGTCGTCGAAGATCCGGGCCGTGGAGTAGTCATAGGCCGTGAGCATCGCCCACTTGCGGCCTTCGCCCTTCAGCTGTTGCAGATGATGAACGCGGGTCTGCGGAGCAATGCGGGCCGGTTCGGATTCGTGATCGCGCGGAGCGCCGTAAACGTGCTCAGACATCGTTGTCCCTTGAATCGGTCGGGTCGATCCTCGAAGCCCTCAGCCAGGGTCCCCGGGTCGTCTGACATCAGCCAGTGTGCCACCTGCGGCGGTGCTGCTGAAGCACCAGGTGGAGTGGATTTCCTCACACCCGAGCCGGTCGGCCCGATCAGCGGGCGGACGCCGCGACGCCACGCGCTGAGCGACCGGGTGCGGGGAGGTGGCCGCGCGTGCATGGCAGCATGTGGTGTCATGACCCCGCCGACCCGCCGCGACAGGATCGCGCGCACGACTCTGACCTGCCTCGCGATCGCGATGGCGGCGCTCACGGTCGGCAGCTGCACCAAGATGACGCCGGGACATGCGGTATTGGCCGCGCCGCGGGTCGGCCAGCCGGTGCAGTGGGACAAGTGCCGTTTCACCGCCGACACCAACATCAAAGTGCCCGACGACGCCCAGTGCGGATTCATCGCGGTGCCGGTCGACTACTCCAACCCCGAGGGCGCCGTGGCCCGGCTGGCGATGATCCGGTTCCCGGCCACCAAGGACAAGATCGGCTCCCTGGTGATCAATCCCGGCGGGCCGGGCGAATCCGGCATCGAGACCGCGGTGGGCCTGGTCAGCACGCTGCCGCGTAAGGTCCGCGAGCACTTCGACCTGGTCGGATTCGACCCGCGCGGGGTGGCGTCGAGCCGCCCGGCGGTCTGGTGCAACTCCGACAAGGAGAACGACCGGCTGCGGGCGCTGAACCAGGTCGACTACAGCCCCGAGGGCGTGGAGCGCATCGAGAACGAGACCAAGGAATACGTCGAGCGCTGCCTGGAGAAGACCGGCAAGGAGTTCCTGGCCAACGTCGGCACCGTGAACGTGGCCCGCGACCTCGACGCCATTCGGGCCGGGCTGGGCGATGACAAGCTGACCTATCTGGGATATTCCTACGGCACCCGGATCGGCTCGGCCTACGCCGAGGCCTTCCCGCAGAACGTGCGCGCGATGATCCTCGACGGCGCGGTCGACCCCAACGCCGACCCGATCGAGGAGGACCTGCGCCAGGCGCAGGCGTTCCAGGGCGCCTTCGACGACTTCGCGGAGGACTGCGCCAAGGAGCCGGAGTGCCCGCTGGGCACCGATCCGGACAAGGCCGTCGACGTCTACCACAGCCTGGTCGACCCACTGGTGGACAAGCCCGCCAAGACCAAGGACCCGCGCGGGCTCGCCTACAGCGACGCCATCGTCGGCACCATCATGGCGCTGTACTCGCCGACGTTCTGGACGCACCTCAACGACGGGCTGTCGGACCTGGCGGGCGGACGCGGCGACATCATGCTGAGTCTGGCCGACCTCTACATGCGCCGCGACGCCAAGGGCCAGTACACCAACGCGACCGACGCCCGGGTGGCGGTCAACTGCGTCGACCAGCCGCCGATCACCGACCGCGCCAAGGTGATCGACGAGGACCGGCGGTCGCGTGAGCTGGCGCCGTTCATGAGTTACGGCAAGTTCACCGGTGACGCGCCGCTGAGCACCTGCGCGTTCTGGCCGGTGCCGCCGACCAGCGAGCCGCACACCATCTCGGTGCCGGATCTGCCGCCGACGATGGTGGTGTCGACCACCCGCGACCCGGCCACCCCGTATCAGGCCGGTGTGGACCTGGCCAAACAGTTGCGCGGCGGGCTGCTGACGTTCAACGGAACCCAGCACACGGTGGTGTTCCAGGGCAACGAATGCGTCGACGGGTTCGCCACGCGTTACCTGATCGACGGCACGTTGCCGCCGACCGATGCGAAGTGCTGAGCGCTGCTACGCTTCGCGGTATGGACCGTCAGAAGGAGTTTGTGCTCCGCACGCTGGAGGAACGCGACATCCGCTTCGTCCGGCTCTGGTTCACCGACGTCCTCGGATACCTGAAGTCGGTCGCGATCGCACCGGCTGAGCTCGAGGGTGCCTTCGAGGAGGGCGTGGGCTTCGACGGGTCGGCGATCGAGGGCTTCGCCAGGGTCTTCGAATCGGACATGGTCGCCCACCCCGACCCGTCCACGTTCCAGTTGCTGCCATGGACCTCCGACGCCGGCCGGCAGTACTCGGCGCGGATGTTCTGCGACATCACCATGCCGGACGGATCGCCGGCGTGGGCGTCGTCGCGGCACGTGCTGCGCCGGCAACTGGCCAAGGCCGGGGAACTGGGCTTCGCCTGCTACGTGCACCCCGAGATCGAATTCTTCCTGCTCGAACCCGGTCCCTATGACGGCAGCACGCCGGTGCCCGCCGACGACGCCGGCTACTTCGACCAGGCGATCCACGGCTCGGCCGCCAACTTCCGCCGGCACGCGATCGAGGCGCTGGAGACGATGGGGATCTCGGTGGAGTACAGCCACCACGAGAACGCTCCGGGCCAGCAGGAGATCGACCTGCGTTACGCCGACGCGCTGTCGATGGCCGACAACGTGATGACGTTCCGCTACCTGATCAAAGAGATCGCGCTCAAAGAGGGGGTGCGGGCGTCGTTCATGCCCAAGCCGTTCCGCGAATACGCCGGTTCGGCCATGCACACCCACATGAGCCTGTTCGAGGGGGAGGTCAACGCCTTCCACAGCCCCGACGACCCACTGCAACTCTCGGATGTCGCCAAGTCGTTCATCGCCGGAATCCTGGAGCACGCCAACGAGATCAGTGCCGTCACCAACCAGTGGGTGAACTCCTACAAGCGGCTGATCCACGGTGGGGAGGCGCCCACCGCGGCCTCCTGGGGTGCCTCCAACCGGTCGGCGCTGGTGCGGGTGCCGATGTACAGCCCCCACAAGACGTCGTCGCGGCGCGTCGAGGTGCGCAGCCCGGACTCGGCATGCAATCCGTACCTGACCTTCGCGGTGCTGCTGGCCGCGGGCCTGCGCGGGGTGGAGAAGGGCTACGAGCTCGGCCCGGAGGCCGAGGACAACGTGTGGGCGCTGACCCCCGAGGAGCGCCGGGCGATGGGCTACCGGGAACTGCCCGGCACCCTGGAGCGTGCGCTGTCCGAGATGGAGAACTCCGAGCTGGTCGCAGAGGCGTTGGGGGAGCAGGTTTTCGACTTCTTCCTGCGCAACAAGCGCCAGGAGTGGGCGAACTATCGCAGCCACGTGACCCCCTACGAGCTGCAGAACTACCTGGCGCTCTAGTCCGGACGCCTCGTGGCCTACCCGGGAGCGCAGCGCCGCAAGCTGCCCAGCGTCGGGCGGCTCGGTTTGGTCGACCGGTACGCCGCCGCGGACCTGACGGCACTGGGCTGGTACAGCACCTACACCCAACCGCACGTCGACGTGCTCTGGGCGCTGTCGCGAGCACCCGACGCCGACGTCGCCCTGCGCACGCTGGTCCGGCTGTCGGAGGCGCCGGGAATCGACTGGGCCGAGCTGAGCGCGGCGTTGCTGGTCGATCGCGGGCTGCGCGGGCGACTGTTCGGGGTGCTGGGGTCCTCGCTGGCACTGGGGGATCACCTGCTGACCCACCCGCAGTCGTGGAAGCTGTTGGCGAGCCCGGAGGGTGCCGACGGTGCGTCCGACGGTGTGATCACCCTGCCGTCGGCGGATGCGTTGCGCGCCATGTTCGCCGAGGCCATCGCCGAGACGACCGACGGCGCCTACGTCGAGCGCCTGCGGGTGCTCTACCGCGACCGGCTGCTGGTGTTGGCGGCGCTGGATCTCGCGCCCACCGTGGAGCCGCTGCCGACGCTGCCCTTCGTGGCCGTCGGGGCGCATCTGGCCGACCTGGCCGACGCCGCGCTGGCCGCGGCGCTGCAGGTGGCAGAGAAGCACGTGTGCGGCGCAGACGACACCGCCGCGCCGCGGCTGGCCGTGATCGCGATGGGCAAATCCGGGGCGCGGGAACTGAATTACGTCAGCGACGTCGACGTCATCTTCGTCGCCGAGGAAGCCGACGCGGTGAGCAGCAGGGTCGCCGGGGAACTGATGACGGTGGCGGGTGAGGCGTTCTTCGAAGTGGATGCCGGGCTGCGACCGGAGGGCCGGCAGGGTGCGCTGGTGCGAACCCTGGAGTCGCACATCGCCTACTACCAGCGGTGGGCCAAGACCTGGGAGTTTCAGGCGTTGCTCAAGGCCCGCCCCGCCGCCGGCGACGCCGAGCTGGGCCGCGCCTACGTCGACGCGCTGCTGCCGATGGTGTGGACCGCTTGCGAGCGTGACGATTTCGTCGCCGACGTCCAAGCGATGCGCCGGCGGGTGGCACAGCTGGTGCCCGCCGAGATCCGGGACCGGGAGATCAAGCTGGGCACCGGAGGGCTGCGCGACGTGGAGTTCGCGGTGCAACTGCTGCAGCTGGTCCACGGCCGCGGCGACGAGTCGCTACATGTGGCGTCCACCGTCGACGCCCTGGCGGCGCTGGGCGCCGGGGGCTACATCGGCCGCGAGGACGCGGCCACCCTGACCGCGTCGTATGAGTTCCTGCGGCTTCTCGAACACCGGCTGCAGTTGCAGCGGCTCAAGCGCACCCACATGTTGCCGCCGCCCGACGACGACGAGGCGTTGCGCTGGCTGGCCCGCTCGGCCCACGTCCGGCCGAACGCCCGCCACGACGCGCTGGGAGTGCTGCGCGAGGAGCTCAAAGCGCAGAACGTGCGGGTATCGCGGCTGCACGCCAAGCTGTTCTACCAGCCGCTGCTGGAAGCGGTCGGTCCCGCGGGTCTCGAGCTGGCCGGCGGTCTGACGCCCGGCGCCGCCGAACGGCAACTGGCCGCGCTCGGCTATGACGCGCCGCAGAACGCCCTGACGCATCTGGCGGCGCTGACCAACCAGAGCGGCCGCCGCGGCCGGGTGCAGACGGTGCTGCTGCCCAAGCTGCTGTACTGGCTGTCGGACACCCCCAACCCCGACGCCGGGCTGCTGGCCTACCGGCGGCTCAGCGAGGCGTTGGCCGCCCATCGCTGGTATCTGAGCACCCTGCGCGACAGCAGCGCCGTCGCCAAGCGGCTGATGCGGGTGCTGGGCACCTCGGCCTACATCCCGGAACTGTTGATACGAGCGCCGGATGTGCTGCAGGCCTACGGCGACGGGCCGTCCGGGCCGAAACTGCTGGACCCCGAACCGGACGCGGTGGCGCGGGCACTGATCGCCTCGGCGGCCCGCCACGCAGACCCGGTGCGCGGGATCGCCGCCGCTCGCAGCCTGCGCCGTCACGAGCTGGCCCGGGTCGCCTCGGCCGACCTGCTCGGCATGCTCGATGTCCGTGACGTCTGCGCGGCGTTGACGTCGGTGTGGGTGGCGGTGTTGCAGGCCAGCCTGGACGCGATCATCCGGGTCAACCTGCCTGACGACCCGGCGGAGTCGGCACCGGCACGGATCGCCGTCATCGCCATGGGGCGGCTCGGCGGCCGCGAGCTCGGCTACGGCTCGGATGCCGACGTGATGTTCGTCTGCGAGGCCAACGAACAGGTGGCGGGGGTCAGCGACACCGACGCGGTGCGCTGGGCCACCTCGATCGCCGAGCAGGTCCGGGCTCTGCTGGGCACCGCCAGCGCCGACCCGCCGCTGCAGGTGGACATCAACCTGCGGCCGGAGGGCCGCACCGGCCCGCCGGTGCGCACCCTGGCCTCGTATGCGGCCTACTACGACCAGTGGGCGCAGCCGTGGGAGATCCAGGCGTTGCTGCGGGCGCACCGGGTGGCCGGGGATGTGGAATTGGGACGCCGGTTCCTGCTGATGGTCGACCGCACCCGGTACCCGGCCGGCGGGGTGTCTGCCGACGCCGTGCGGGAGATCCGCCGGGTCAAGGCCCGCGTCGACGCCGAGCGGCTGCCGCGGGGCGCCGATCCCAACACGCACACCAAGCTGGGCCGGGGCGGGCTGGCCGACGTCGAGTGGACCGTGCAGTTGCTGCAGCTGCGCCACGCGCACGATGTCCCGGCGCTGCACAACACCTCGACGCTGGAGACGCTGGACGCTATCGCCGATGCCGGACTGGTCGACGAAGACGACGTCGACCGGCTCCGGCAGGCCTGGCTGACCGCGACCCGGGCTCGCAACGCGCTGGTGCTGGTGCGGGGCAAACCGACCGACCAGCTGCCCGGGCCGGGGCGTGCGCTGAACGCGGTGGCGGTGGCCGCCGGCTGGCCCGACGGTGACGGTGGCGAGTTCCTGGACAACTATCTGCGGGTGACGCGTCGCGCGAAAGCCGTGGTGCGCAAGGTATTCGGAGACTAGAGGGAGAACATCTGTGATGCAGTTCAGGCCGGGCTCGAACGTGCCGACGATCAGCACCGATGAGAGTGCGCGGCTGTTGGATCGTTACGGACCGCTGGCACAGGCGGTGCGCGATCTGATCGACGTCAGCATCCGCACCCAGACCGACGACGCCACGGCTCGCGAGGTGACCGCTCAGCTGCGCGAGCTGACCGAGCGACTGCAGGCCGGAACGCTGAGCGAGGCACCGGGGATGCGTTACGTGGTCGAGGGGCGGCCGCTGGCATGGGGCAACGCCGTCATCGGCCTGCGCAACCCGATCGCCCCTCCGCTGGTGATCGAGCACGGCGAGGCCGGTGACTGCTGGGCCGATTTCCATCTCGGGGCGGCCTACGAAGGGCCGCCGGGCCTGGTCCACGGCGGGGTCAGCGCCCTGGTGCTCGACCACCTGCTCGGGGAGGCCGCCAGCGACGGTCTGACCAAGGCGCTCTACACCGGCACCATCACCGTGAAGTACCTGCGCGGTACGCCGTTGGGACCGTTGCGCGCCGAAGCCTCGATCTACCGCACGGAGGGCTTCAAAACCTATGCCCGCGGACACATCGCGGACGCGTCCGGTGTGACGGTGGAGGCCGACGGGGTGTTCATCCTGCCGTCGTGGGCCCGCGACGCGGTGGAGTGACGGCCGGCGCACCCCGTGGGGCGGGTTCGGCCGGCGAAGAATTCTCCAGGTTATCTGAATGTTTGCTAGGGTTCTCTTCATAAACATTCATGTCCGCATGGCCCTCGGGCCGACGGTGCGGGTTCGGGGAAGAGGAACGTGCTGATGGCGGCTTATGGGCGTCGTTTCGGAGTCGGAGTCGGCCTGGTCAGCGGGGCCGTAGCGGTTGCGGTGACGATCGGGCTGGGTGGCGCCCACGCCGGCACCGCCGATCAGCTCGCCGGTATCGCAGTCGCCGGCGACAACGCCGATTCGACCGAGCTGTTGATCATCGCCGGCACGAACTTCGGGGACGCCAGGGACGTCATCACCGGGATCGACACCTCAGAGCTGTCCGACTCGATGCTGTCGGCGGTTGCGGCACTCGATCGTTTCCCGAGCATCATCGACCGCACAGTGGACATCGTGAGCGACCGGCTCGCGCCGGCCGAAGCGACGATCCTCGAGCATTCCGGGTCGATGTCGTCGCTGATCGACCAGCTGTTCTTCGCACCGCTGAATCAGCAGTGGGCGGATGCCGGCGAATCGATGCTGGATGCCGCGCAGGAATTCGAGGGTGCGGTCGGCGAGGGCTCGGTGGCCGACGCCATGTCCGCGCAATTCCAGATGCTGGGGATCACCTTCGGCGAGGTGATCCCGCTTGCGCTGGTGTCGGCGCCCGTGGTGTGGATCGGCAGCCTCTTCGACGATGCCGTGACCATGGCGGACTTCTTCGACTTCGGGATCTGACCCTACGATCGTCGGTTCTGACCGTACGATCGTCGGCAATGACGTGGGACGTGAGCGCGCTTGCCGAGGCTGAGCGAGCAGACTTCGCGGTACTGCTGAAATCACTTGCACTCCCGCAGTGGCAGGCGCCGTCGCTGTGCGCGGGCTGGACGGTTCGCGACGTCGTCGCCCACCTGCTCAGCTACGAAGAGCTGGGCCCGGCCGAGGTCGTGCGCCGGTTCGCGCGCGGCCGGCTGCGGCTCAGCGGCGCCAATGCGATCGGCCTGGCCGAATGCGCGAACCAGGACTCGCGGCAACTCGTTGATCTGCTTGACCGCAGTGTCCGGCCCCGCGGGCTCACGACGGCATTCGGCAGCCGGATTGCACTGCTGGACGGGATGGTTCACCAGCAGGACGTCCGCCGGCCGCTGGGCCTTCCCCGCGACATCCCCGCTGACCGGTTGATTCCCGCCCTGAACTTTGCCCGATTCGCGCCGCCGATCCATGCCCGCTCGCGGATTCGCGGGCTCCGGTTGATCGCCACCGACGTCGACTGGACCGCCGGGCGGGGGCCTGACGTCCACGGTCGGGGCGAAGCCCTGCTGATGGCGATGGCCGGTCGCCGCGGTGTCACGCCGGAACTCGAGGGTCCCGGTGTGCCGTTGCTGCACAGCCGAATCGGTGGTTGACCGTAATGCGATCCCGGCCGGGTGGCGGGTCAGCCACACCCGGGTCTCGACTCAGCAGTCGTAGTACAGCGCGAACTCGTAGGGGTGCGGGCGCAGGTTGATCGGGGTGATCTCGTGGTCACGCTTGTAGCGGACCCAGTTCTCGATCAGATCCGGCGTGAAAACCCCGCCCTCGGTGAGGTATTCGTGGTCGGCTTCCAGGTTGTCCATCACCTGGGCCAGCGTGGTCGGGGCCTGCGCTATGCCGGCCGCCTCGTCGGGCGGCAGCTCGTAGAGGTCCTTGTCGACCGGGTCGGGCGGCTCGATCTTGTTCTTGACGCCGTCGATGCAGGCCATCAGCATCGCCGCGAACGCCAGATACGGATTGCCCGAGGAGTCCGGGCAGCGGAACTCCAGCCGCTTGGCCTTGGGGTTGGTGCCGGTGATCGGGATGCGCACGCAGGCCGAGCGGTTGCGCTGGCTGTAGACCAGGTTGATCGGCGCCTCGTAGTGCGGCACCAGGCGCTTGAACGAGTTGATGGTCGGGTTGGTGAATGCCAGCAGTGACGGGGCGTGGTGCAGGATGCCGCCGATGCAGTGTCGGGCGGTGTCGGACAGCCCCGCGTAGCCGGCCTCGTCGTAGAACAGCGGATCACCGTTCTTCCACAGCGACATGTGTACGTGCATGCCCGAGCCGTTGTCGCCGAACAGTGGTTTGGGCATGAAGGTGACCGTCTTGCCGTGCGCCCAGGCGGTGTTCTTGATGATGTATTTGAACAGCATCAGGTCGTCGGCGGCGTGCAGCAGCGTGTTGAACCGGTAGTTGATCTCGGCCTGCCCACCGGAGCCGCACTCGTGGTGCCCGCGCTCCAGGGTCAGACCCGCGTTGGCGAGGTTGGTGGTCATCGTGTCGCGCAGGTCGACGTAATGGTCGTTGGGCGCCACCGGGAAGTATCCGCCCTTGGGGCGGGTCTTGTAGCCGCGGTTGACGCCTCCGCCGATCTCGGTCGGCGAGCCGGTGTTCCACCAGCCCGAGTCCGAGTCGACCTCGTAGAAGGTGCCGTTCATCTGCGAGTCGAAACTCACCGAGTCGAAGATGTAGAACTCGGCTTCGGCGCCGAAATAGGCGGTGTCGGCGATGCCGGTGCTGGTCAGGTAGTTCTCCGCTTTTCGGGCGACGTTGCGCGGATCGCGGGAGTAGGGCTCACGGGTGAACGGGTCGTGGACGAAGAAGTTCAGGTTCAGCGTCTTGGCCGCCCGAAACGGGTCGATCTGGGCGGTGGAGAAGTCGGGCAGCAGCATCATGTCCGACTCGTGGATGGACTGGAAGCCCCGGATCGACGAACCGTCGAAGGCCAACCCGTCCCCGAACACACTGGCGTCGAGGGTGGCCGCGGGGATCGTCAGATGCTGCATCATGCCCGGCAAGTCGCAGAACTGGATGTCGATGTACTCGACGTTCTCGTCGGCCACGAGCTTGAGAATGTCGTCGGCCGTCTTGTCGGTCACAGAAGTGCTCTCCTCCGCTGGTGGCCCCGGTCGGACGGCGGGGTAGCCGCTGCTGACGTTACGCAACCACGGCGGGACCCGCCCAAGCCGGGTCGGGTTCCAAGCCGCTTATCGTAGGAGGCATGAGCCGCACTTTCTCATCGTGGCTGTCCGGGCCGGAGTCGGCCCGACCGCAGCTTCCCGAAGAGGCCCCGGGGCAGCGCCTGGGCCTGCCCCCCACCGGCCCCGGATCGTTGGCCCCGATGGGACGTCGAGTGCTGGCGCTGGTCGTCGATTGGCTGGTGGCCTACGGACTGGCCGGACTGGGACTGACACTGGGGCTGGTGACCGCGGAGCTGCTCGCCACCGCGGTGATGGTCATCTGGCTGGTGCTGGGCATGGCCGCGCTGCGGCTGTTCGGCTTCACACCGGGCCAGTACGTGTTCGCGCTGCGGGTGGTCGCGGTGGACGGCACCGGGGTGGGCCTCATCCGTGCGGTGGTGCGCGGCCTGTTGCTCGCGCTGGTGGTCCCGGCGCTGTTCGTCGACGCCGACGGCCGCGGCCTGCATGATCGCGCCACCGCAACCGCCGTGGTGCGCAGCCGCTGAATCTGTCGGTGGCCTACCGGCGCCGCACCGCGCGCTGCACGCCGCGCATCTTCGCGCCGCCGGGCAGCGGGCCCTTGGGCATGGCCGCGGTACCGGTCCGCGAGCCCAGTGCCGCCAGCCGCGACTCCAGCGATTCCATCTGCTTGGCCGAGATATTGGCCGGAAGTTTGGTCAGGAACCGCTCCAGCTTGGCCAGCGGCACCTCGCCGTCGCCGTTGCCCACCACGACGTCATAGATCGGTACGTCGCCGACCAGTCGCGCGGTGCGCTTCTTCTCCTGGGCGAGCAGCGGTTTGAGTCGGCTGGCCGAGCCTTCCGCGACGAAGATGACACCCGGGCGCCCGACCACGCGGTGAACGGCGTCCAGTTGCCCGGTGGCCGCCACCGCCTGGGTGACCCGCCACTTGCCGCGCATGTTCTCCAGCGCCCACGCCGCCGCCCCGGCCTGCCCCTCGGCCTTGCGGTAGACCGTCCGCTGTGCGCGCCGGCCGAAGATCACGAACGCCACCAGCGCGCCCAACAGCACGCCGAGCGGAATCGTGGTCACCTTGGCGAACGTCCCGCCATTGAACGCCAATACCGTCGTCACCCCTGCGACCAGCACAAATGCGCCGATCATGTACGGCAGCAGCCGCTTGTCCTCTTTGCGTTGCAGCTGGAAGGCCTGCCACAGCTGGGTGCGGCGCTCTTTGCTGGCGGCCTTGCGGGTGGCTTTCGCGGCCTCCCGGGCCGCCTTGTTCTCGGCGGTGTTGCGCGGTCTGGGCATAGTTACCAAGGATACGCAGCCGAGCTTGTGATCAGCCGGGGGCCGGAGTCCGGTCCCGCTCGGCGCGACGGGCCATGGCCTGCTGGTAGAGCCGGCCGGCCCGGTACGACGAACGCACCAACGGTCCGGACATCACCCCGGCGAACCCGAGCTCCTCGGCATACCGGGCGTGCTCGACGAACTCCTCCGGCTTGACCCACCGGTCGATCGGGTGATGTCGCTCGGTGGGGCGCAGGTACTGGGTGATGGTCACCAGTTCGGCGCCGGCGTCGTGCAGGTCGGCCAGCGCCGCCCGGATCTCCTCGGGGGTCTCGCCCATGCCCAGGATGAGGTTGCTCTTGGCGACCAGCCCGGCCTCGCGTGCCTGGGTCAACACGTTCAGGCTGCGCTCGTAGCTGAACCCGGGCCGAATCAACCTGAAGATGCGGGGCACGGTCTCGACGTTGTGTGCCAGTACTTCCGGACGGGATTCGAACACCTCGCCCAGCAGGTCGGGCCGACCGCCGAAGTCGGGGATCAGCAGTTCGACGCCGGTGGAGGGGTTGAGCGCCTTGATGGCGCGCACCGTCTCGGCGTAGAGCCAGGAACCCTGGTCGGCCAGGTCGTCGCGGGCGACCCCGGTCACCGTCGAATACCGCAGTCCCATCGCCTGCACGCTCTCGGCGACGCGACGCGGCTCGTCGCGGTCGAGCTCGCTGGGCTTACCCGATTTGATCAGGCAGAACGAACAGTTGCGGGTGCAGACCTCGCCGCCGATCAGGAACGTGGCCTCCCGGTCCTCCCAGCACTCGTAGATGTTGGGGCAGCCGGCCTCCTCGCACACCGTGTGCAGCTTCTCCCGCTTGACCAGCAGTTTGAGGTCGGTGTAGTTCGGGCCCATTCGGGCGCGGGTTTTGATCCACGACGGTTTGCGCTCGATCGGTGTCTCGGCGTTGCGTGCTTCGGCCCGGCGTAATCTACGGCCTTCTCCGGCGGCGCTCACCGTGTCGATGTTACGCGCGACTCGAAGTGGTCGCGCACCGGCAGCACGCCGTCGAGGGCGTCGACAACCGCGCTCTCGACCGCGCGCCGTACGTCTTCGACACCGGTCGCGAACCCCAATTCCGCCGACAGCGATGTCACGCCCGCATCGGTGAGCCCGCACGGCACGATCGACCCGAACGCACTGAGATCACAGTCACAATTGAGCGCGAACCCGTGCAGGGTGATCGCGCGTGCCACCCGCACCCCGACCGCGGCGACCTTGCGGGCCGGACGGCTGTCGTCGGCCGGCAGCCATACTCCGGATCTGCCGTCGATGCGAATCGCATTGAGGCCCAGGGTATTACACACCTCGATCAGCGATTCCTCAAGGCGGCGAACGTAATTGACGACGTCCATCGGTTCAGTCAAGCCGATGATCGGATAGCCGACCAGCTGCCCCGGGCCGTGCCAGGTGATCTTGCCGCCCCGGTCGACGTCGACCACCGGCGTTCCCTGAACGGACGGCAGCGGGCGTTCGTGCGGCTCGGTACGCCGGCCGGCGGTGTAGACCGGCGGGTGCTCCAACAGCAGCAGCGTGTCGGGGCCGCCGGCGGCCCTGGCGTCGGCCAGGTCACGCTGCAGCTGCCAGGCCGTGCTGTAGTCGACGGTACCGAGCTGGCGCACGTCGAGCGGTGCGGTGCTGGACCGGATGGACCTCATGCTCGCAGGCTACCCGGCTCGGCAAGGGCCGCCGGAACGGGACCGCGGGCACGCCCGGCGGGAACCTAGAGCGGGGTCGGGCGCTCGGTGGCATAGCTCAGAGCCTCGCCGATGGTGTTGTGCCGGAACTGGAAGCCGGCCTGCTCCAGCGCGGCGGGGATGGCTCGCTGGCCGGCCAGCAGGCCTTCCCCGGCGAACTCTCCGAAGGCTGCCCGCGCTGCGAACCCGGGCACCAGCAGTGGGGCCGGCCGGTTCAGCGTCCGGCCCAGCGCTGCGGTGAATTCGGCATTGGTCACCGGCGCCGGCCCGGTCAGGTTGACCGGGCCGCTGAGCGCCGGCTCGGTCATCGCGAACCGCAACGCCCGGACCTCGTCGTCCAGGCTGATCCAGGACATGTACTGGCGGCCGCTGCCCAGCCGGCTGCCCAGCCCCAGCGAGAACAACGGGCGCAACCTTGCCAGCAGCCCACCCGCCCGGGCCAGCACCAGGCCGGTACGGGCCAGCACCACCCGGGCGCCGGCGGCGCGGGCCGGCGCGGTCGCGGCCTCCCAGTCCTGTGCCAGCCGAGCCAGAAACCCCTGGCCGGCCGGCGCGGCTTCGTCGACCGCGCGGGCGCCGGTGTCGCCGTAGAAACCGACCCCGCTGGCGTTGATCAACAGCGGCACCCGAGCCTCGGCGACCGCGGTCGACAGCACCTCGGTGGTGGTGATCCGGCTGTCACGGAGAGTCTGCTTGAAGGCCCCGGACCAGCGGCGATCGCCGATCCCGATGCCACACAGATTGACCACCGCGTCGACGCCGGCCAGCGCACCGACGTCGATGTCGCCGGCCTCGGGGTCCCAGCGCAGCTCGCCGTCGTTGGCCGGGGCGCGCCGCACGATCCGCAGCACCTGGTGGCCGTCGGTGCGCAGGGCCGAGACCAGCGCGGAGCCGATCAGTCCGGAAGACCCGGCGATAGCGACGATGAGGTTGCCCACAGCTAAAGCCCCAGTTCGGCCTCGAACTCACCCTCTTCGAGCCGGTTGCGGATCGTGGTGACGAACCGTCCGGCGTCGGCGCCGTCGATCAGCCGGTGGTCATACGTCAGCGGCAGGTAGCACACCGACCGCACACCGATCGATTCGTTGCCGCCGTCGTCGACGATGACCCGGGGCCGCTTGACGATGGCGCCGGTGCCGAGCATGGCGGCCTGGGGCGGCACCAGGATCGGGGTGTCGAACAGCGCACCCTGGCTGCCGATGTTGGTGATCGTGAAGGTGCCGCCGGACAGCTCGTCGGGCTTCAGACCGCCGGAGCGTGCCCGGGCGGCGATGTCGGCGATGGCCCGGGCCAGTCCCGCCAGCGAGAGGTCCCCGGCGTTGTGGATCACCGGCGACAGCAGCCCCTGCTCGGTGTCCACCGCGAAGCCGAGGTGCTCGGCGTCGTAGTAGGTGATCTCGCCGGCTTCCTCGTTATAGCTGGCATTGACGTTCGGGTGGGCCTTCAGCGCGTCGATCACCGCGCGGGCGATGAACGGCAGGTAGGTCAGATTGACGCCCTCGCGGTCGGCGAAATCCGCCTTGGCCCTGGCCCGCAACGACACGATCTTGGTCATGTCGACCTCGTGGGTCTGAGTCAGCTGGGCGGTGGCCTGCAGGGATTCGCGAGTCTTCTTGGCGGTGATCTGGCGGATCCGATTGGCCTTGGCGGTGGTGCCGCGCAGGTGGGCCAGCGCCGGCGCCGGGGCCGCGGCCGGTGCGGGGGCCGCCGATCGGGCGGCCGGTGCGGCCGGGGCCTGGGCGGCCGGTGCCCGGCGCTGTTCGGCCTGCCGCTCGGCGAAGGCCAGCACATCCTGCTTGCGGATCCGCCCGCCGACCCCGGTGCCGCTGACCTGGCTGAGGTCGACGTCGTTCTCGGCGGCGAGCTTGCGCACCAGTGGGGTGACGTACGGCGTGGCGTCGGCGCCGCCGGCGCCCGTTGCCGGCGCATCGGGGGCGGCTTTCGGGGCGGCGGACGCGGGCTCGGCCGCGGGAGCCGACGTGGGCTTGGGCCGGGCCTGCCGGGCGGGCTCCGGTTCCGGCTCGGGCTCCGGTTCCGGCTTGCGCTCCGGTTCCGGCTTGCGCTCCGGTTCCGGCTCGGGCTCCGGCGTGGGCTCCGGTGCCGGCTCTGCCGCCGCGGCGGAAGCCGAACCGATCTTGGCCAGCTCGCCGCCGACCTCGACGGTGGCGTCCTCGCCGGCGGTGATCGACAGCAGCGTGCCGGCCACCGGAGACGGGATCTCGGTGTCGACCTTGTCGGTGGAGACCTCCACCAGCGGTTCGTCGACCTCCACCGAGTCGCCGACCTGCTTCAGCCAGCGCGTCACGGTGCCTTCGGTGACCGACTCGCCCAATTCGGGCATCAGCACCGGGGTGCCCTCGCCGGCCGGCGCGGCCGCGGCGGGCTTGGACTCGGACTCTGCGGGCTCGGACTCTGCGGGCTCGGACTCTGCGGGCTTGCTCTCGGGCTCGGAGTCGGCCGGCTCGGGTTCCTGTTCGGCGGGCTCGGCGGCGGGAGCCTGCTGGGCGGGCTCGCTGTCGCCTCCAGCGCTCTCGCCGGCCTCGCCGATCAACGCCAGCTCGCCGCCGACCTCGACCGTGGTGTCCTCCTCGGCGATGATCTTGGTCAGCACGCCGGACACCGGCGCGGGGATCTCGGTGTCGACCTTGTCGGTGGAGACCTCCAGCAGCGGCTCATCGGCTTCGACGGTGTCGCCCTCTTTTTTGAGCCAGCGGGTCACGGTTCCCTCGGTGACGCTCTCACCGAGTGCCGGCATCTGAACTGAGAACGCCATCGCAGTTGACTCCTCGATCGGTCGGTGGGCCGCCTTGGCTCGCCCTCCGGCTTACCACAGCGGGTGCATCGAGCGGCGTGTCCGGGCGGACTTTCGCTGATGGGCGGCGGACTGCCGCGGACTGCCGAAACCATCCTGTCATTGCCCCGGCTCCCTTACACACCCAGGGGCCAATGGCCGCATCGGTGAACTAACATCCCGGTGATGGGCACCGGAAATGGTGATGACAGCTGCGAACTGTGGTCCGGTTTCGACATATCGGGTGTGGCCAGTAACTACCAGGCGATAGCCGGTATTCTCGCGGGCTTCACATTTGCTGCCATCACGGTCGTGCTCGACCGCTCGCATCGGAAACATGCCGGTGAGTATTCGCTCGACGCGCGCGGCGCCGAATATGAGAAATTGACCGGTATTGCACTGGTCGCGGCATTTCTGGGTCTGCTGTTCGCCAGTTTCCAGTACGGCATCCTGGCCGGCGAGCGCGGCTGCGCATTGACCGGTGGACGAGCGGCGTCCGAAGAATTGCTGGGCGATGTCATGTTCGCGGCGTCGATCTCCATCTTGGTTTACGGTCTGGTCCAGTTCGCCTCGAGTTCCTCGGCGGCACTGGCCAAACATGCGCGATTCATCGTCGTGGTGCTCGTTCCTCCCGTTGTCTTCTCGTTCGCCGAGATCAAGCTGATGGATTTGGCCATCTCGCTCGGTTCGCCGGAGGACCGGCAGCCCCTCCAACCGCTGTGGGATCACGCGAACCGGCTTGCCGCTCCGCTCGGGCTGACGGTGATGGCCGTCTCCTGTGCTCTCTGGTTCGCCGGGGCCAAACGGCGCCGTTCACCATCGCCACGTGGCCGCATAGTGCGCACCAGCCAAACGGCACTGCCGTATATCACCATTGCTCTCGTCGTGTATGCGCGGATTCGATCCGTGGTGGCGTTGCCGACCATTGATCCGCACTCGCACATCACTCCCGGCGAGGGTTGGATGTGGGTGGCTCTGCTGAGCGTTGTGGTGCTGCTGCAGAGCGCCGCGCTGTCCTTTCAGAGCGGCGTGGAAGTCCCCGATCCCATCGCGGAAAAGCAGCCGGCATGATCGCGTGGTGACCGGCTATCCGTTCTCGGCGATGTCTTCCAGGACCGCGAACATGGTGCGGGTCGGCACCCCGGTGCCGCCCTTGCCGGTGTAGCCCCACGGGCCGGCGCTGTTGTAGGCCGGCCCGGCCACGTCGATGTGCGCCCAGGCCACGCCCTCGGCCACGAACTCACGCAGGAACACCCCGGCGACCAGCATGCCGGCGAAACGCTGCGCGCTGACGTTGGCCAGATCGGCCACCGTCGACTTCAGGTCGTCCTTGAGCTCGTCGGGCAGCGGCATCGGCCAACCGTTCTCCCCGACGGCCTGCGAGATCGAGGCCACCCGGTCCCGGAACTCGTCCGAGCCCATCACCCCGGGGATACGCGCGCCCAGCGCCACCGTCTGCGCGCCGGTCAGGGTCGAGGTCTCGATGAGATAGTCCGGGTTGTCCTCGCAGGCCCGCACGATCGCATCGGCCAGCACCAACCGGCCCTCGGCGTCGGTGTTGAGCACCTCGACGGTGGTGCCGCCGTACTGGGTGAGCACGTCGCCGGGCCGCTGCGCGGTCGCCGACGGCATGTTCTCGGCCATCGGGACGGTCGCG
Source organism: Mycolicibacter senuensis (assembly GCF_002101885.1). Lineage (GTDB taxonomy): Bacteria > Actinomycetota > Actinomycetes > Mycobacteriales > Mycobacteriaceae > Mycobacterium > Mycobacterium senuense. The sequence goes on along the minus strand of NZ_LQPS01000025.1, from coordinate 81,120 downwards.
GTCACCTCGACCGGGAGTTCGCGGCGCGCGGCCAGCACCACGGTGGCGATCACCGCCGCGGCCCCGCCCATGTCGGAGGTCATGTGGTGCATCGAGGCGGCCGGTTTGATCGAGATGCCACCGGTGTCGAAGGTGATGCCCTTGCCGACCAACGCCACCTTCTTGACCTCGCGGTCGGCGGTCGGCCGGTAGGTCAGCCGCACCAGCCGCGGCGGCCGCGACGAGCCCTGGCCGACACCGATCACCCCGCCATAGCCGGCGTCGGCCAGCGCCTGCTCGTCGAGCACCTCGACCTGCAGGCCGGCGGCTTCGCCCAGCGCCCTGGCCCGGTCGGCGAACTCGGCCGGGAACAGGTGGCTCGGCGGGGTGTTGACGAAGTCGCGCGCGGTGGCCACCGCGGCGGCGACATCGGCCCCGTGGGCGGCGCGCGCCGCCGCCTCGGGTGCGGCGCTGAGCACGGTGACGGCCTGCAGGCCCGGATCCTTCGGGGCGGTCTTGTCGGTGCGGAACGCGGTGAAGCGGTAGCTGCCCAGCAACAGGCCTTCGACACTGGCCGCCACCACGTCCTCGCCCGGGTCGCCGGGCAGCCCGGCCAGCGTGTCGACGGCGACCGCCGTGCCGTTGAGCGAGCGTGCTGCGGTGCCCGCGGCGCGCCGGATGACATCGGCGGGCCAGCTGTCGCGGGCCTTACCCAGTCCGACGGTCAGCACGCTGGCCACCGGCAGTGACGCCACCGCCAGTCGGTGCACCTGCTCGCTGCTGCCCTTGGCGTTCAGCGCCCGCAGTCCGGCCTCGATCTCGGTCACCGCGTCGGCCGGCAGGGCCGGCTCGGTCGCGGCGACCACGGCGCCCTGTTGAGGCGGCGGTCCCAGCTTCGCCTCTCCTTCGTCGAGCCTCGCTGAACCGCCGGACTCATCGGACTCGTCGCCGGCCGAAACGACCGGCACGATCAGCACGGCCTCCTCGGCGGTGGGCAGCGAGTCGGTGACGGTGACGGCGGGGGCGGGGTATCCGGGTTGGGTGCTCACAAGCACTCACCCTATCGATCGGTCGGCAGCTCCAGCTCGTATGCCGGGACGAGCTCGTCGAACCCTTTGAGTTTCAAGGGCCCTTGTTCCGCCACGGGCCGGCCCGGCAATTCCTTGACGACGCCGGCGCAAGCCGGCGCCTGGGCGACCCGGATTCCCCTTGAGTTCTTGGAGTCACATCACCCCGGTGGCCATGAGTGCTTCACCGATCACCGGGGTGATCTTCTGGCCGTAGTGCGGAGTCATGTGAAAGGGGTCGAACTTCACCGGGATAGTTCCCACGAAGCTGGGGCAGCGCTGATCCGGGGAGCAGAACCACGGCCGCGGATCCACCCACACAGCGCCTATCTCCTCGGCGAGATCCCGTTCGGCCGCCGCGGTGTCGCGCCAGCGGTCCAGCACCTGGCTGACACAATCCTGGGGGACGGATGACCGGGTGCTGTAGCACTCCTTGATGTCCTTGTCGTCGGGCGGCCCGGGGATAAACACCACCGTGCTGTCCTTGATCTTGTTGACGAGCGGGCGCATCGAGGCCGACCAGGTGGGCTGCGCCGGATCGCGGCTGGTCCCGAAAATGTAGTAATTCGACACGATCACCACATCCGGCTTGATGGTGTCGATCACCTGCAGCCTGTGCTGGGTGTAGTCCGGGCATTGGTCCGCCACGACTGGCGGCAGGCCGGTGACCGCCAGGTCGATGAAGTGGCAGCCGTACGCAGCCTCGATCCGTACCTGCGTCCGCCCGCGGGAGTCGAGTGCAAGCTGCCGCAACGGGCCGGCGTACGTCATCGCGATCGAGTCTCCGACCAGCACCACTTTGGTAGGCGCGGCCGCATCACCGAACGTGCAGGTTTGGTCGCTCGGCTGGGGGATGAAGCCGCATCTCCACACCTCGCGGGCGGCGGGCAGGCCGTGGACGACCGCGTCCATCGTCGGATCCAGCTGGGGCCATTCGGTGGCCTGTAGCGCGGTGGCGATCTCGTTCCTCAGTGCGGCCGCCAGCGGCCCCGGGGTGGGCATGTCGTCGAACGACCTGACGGCGACCGTCGGCAGGACTGCCTGGCGATCGGTATCGGGGCGAATCACCAACGCGCACAACGCCACTACCAACAGGCTCACGGCGCCCAGGGCGGCGAAGCGAGGGTACGGCCGTGGTCGGTTCAGCGCGCTGGGGCGGCCCCAAGTGACGCGGCGCAGGGGGTTCTCGACGAAGTGATACGACCCGATCGCCAGGCCGAATGTCAACCCGGCCGCCGCAACCACGAAGTAGGCGTTGTCAGCGGCCACCGCGCTGAGCAGCACGATGACCGGCCAGTGCACCAGATACAGCGAATAGGAGATATCGCCGATATAGATGGAGACGGGATTGCGAAGGAAGGCTTGGTGACCGGGCTCGCCCCCGACACCGGCGGCGATCACCAAGGCCGCGCCGGTGACGGGCAGCAATGCCCACGGTGGGCAGAATCGGACCGGGGGCTCGGCGAGGACGCTTGCCGCGATCAGCACCAGTCCCGCCCACGACAGGACCGGTTTCACAGCAGTGGGAACGCGCGTCAGGGGCCGGGTCGCGATCGCCAGCAGGGCTCCGGCGCCGAGCTCCCAGGCACGGGCGAACGTATCGAAATACACCTCGACGGGGTGGCCGGCGGCTCGGTGGACAGCCCACCACCACGATGCCGTCACGACCACACCCATCACCGTGCCCGCCAACAACGTTCGTCGTTGAGGCGTCCACGCCCGGTGGGCAACCGCCAATCCGACCACGAAGATCACCGCCGGCCACACGAAGTAGAACTGTTCCTCGACCGACAGCGACCAGTAGTGCTGGAGCGGTGAAACCGGCTCCCCGACGGCAAAATAGTCGGCATGGCGGTTGGCGAAGTGCCAGTTGGCCATGAACAGGACCGCGGCCCGCGCGTCGCGGCCGATCTGCGCGGCGCGTATCGGCAAGAACAGCGCCAACGACGTCAAGTAGGTGAGAATCAACACCACGGTGGCCGCGGGGACGATTCGCCGCACTCGGTTCCAGTAGAAGGCGCCGAACGCGACCTTGCCGGATTCCTGGGCCGAGCGCAGCAGGCTGCCGGTGATCAGGAGCCCGGAGATCACGAAGAAGACGTCGACGCCAAAGCTTCCGCCGCGCGGCCAGCCGACCAGATGGTTGGCGAACACCGCCAGGACCGCGATCATCCGCAGGCCCTGCACGTCTCGACGTTGCGGGGGCCTGACCGGTGCGCTGGTGCGGGCCATCATTGGACGCTAAGCGGGTACCGACGGCTCCGACATCAGGGATTTCCCTGGTAATTGAGCGAGATCCCCCGGGGTCTAACCGCAACGTCGTCCAGTTAGGCGCGTGACTGGTGTGGCAAGTGTGACACGGCGTGTGAGTACTAACAGGACAGCGGGCCGTGGTCCACCTGCTGCCAGCTGGTGTCCTATTCGCCGAGATCGGATACCAGCAGGTTTGGGCTCGGCTGGTCGGGTCGGGTGCTCACAAGCATTCACGCTAACGATCGGCGCGCAGCTCCAGCTCGTAGGCCGGGACGAGCTGGTCGAATCCCTTGAGTTTCAAGGGCCCGTTTTCCGTCACGGGCCAGCCCGGCAATTCCTTGACGACGCCGGCGCAAGCCAGCACCTGCCCGGGTTCGGCGGCATCCACCAGCCGCGCGGCCAGGTTCACCGGGGTGCCGAAATAGTCGCCGTTGATGGCCAGCAGCTCGCCGTAACCCAGCCCGGCCCGCACCTGCAGGCCCACCTTGCGGGCCTTGGGATGGTCGACCAGGTCGATCGCGGCTTTCGCCAGCAGCTCCCCGCTCGCGCTCACCCACATCACGGCATCGCCGATGAACTTGACCACCCGCCCGCCGTCGGCGTGCACCACGTCGGCGACGCTGCCGCCGAAGTCGGTGAGCAGCGTCGCCAGCTCCTCGGAGGTGAGCACCTGGGTCAGGGCGGTGAAACCGGTCAGGTCGGCGAAGCCCACCCCGCACACCATGCTCGACGTGGGCCCTCCGGCCAGGCCTTCGAGGAAGGTCCGGGCGCTGACCTGGTGCTGCCGGTGGACGGCGTCGATCATCGCGCCGATCCGCGGGATGTATTCGGCGATCGACCGCCAGGCGCGGGCGGTGCGCAGTTCGCTGTGGGTGTGGCCCAGCCACATGTCGGGCTCGCTGATCCGGATCATCGACGACTCGGCCTCGGCCAGCCGGGCCATCGTCGCGCCCAGCACCCGCAGGAAGCCGTCGACCGCCTCACCGAGATAGGACCGCATCTCGACCCAGGTGGCCAGGCCGTCGACGTCGGCCTGGCTCAATGCGGGCGTGTCGGGGCTGTCGACGCTGAGCCCGAGCATCGTCCAGGCGCGTTCGAGGTCGCGGACCGGTACCCGCAGGGCCTCGGCCGCGGTCCGCAGCGTGTAGTCGGCCGGACCCGAGCGCCCCACCACGTCACCGGCCAGGCCGAACAGCCGGCCCTGCCGTTCGGCCTCGGCCATCTGCTCGGTGCTGAAACCGAGCCCGTCGAGGTACTCAAGCAGGTCGGCGCGGCCCCGCGCGTCGACGATTCCCGCGGCTTCCAGCGCGTCCCAATCGACCACCTATACAAGTTTGCCGATTAGGGTGGCTCGTCGTGAGCGAACTGCAACACGGGCCCCTGGAAGATCGTCACCGCGAGCTGGGCGCCAGCTTCGCGGAGTTCGGTGGCTGGCTGATGCCGGTGTCGTATGCCGGCACCGTCGCCGAACACCACGCCACCCGCACCGCTGTGGGCCTGTTCGATGTCAGCCACCTGGGCAAGGCGACCGTGGCCGGCCCGGGTGCGGCGGCGTTCGTCAATGCGACACTCACCAACGACCTGACCAGGATCGGGCCCGGCAAGGCGCAGTACACGTTGTGCTGCAACGAATCGGGTGGCGTCATCGACGACCTGATCGCCTACTACATCGCCGACGACGAGATCTTCCTGGTGCCCAACGCCGCCAACACCGGGGCGGTGGTGGCCGCCTTGGCCGATGCCGCGCCGGCCGGGGTGACGGTCAGCGACGAGCACCGTTCGCGGGCGGTGCTGGCGGTGCAGGGGCCGCGGTCGACCGAGGTGCTGGCCGGACTCGGCCTGCCGACCGAGATGGACTACATGGGCTTTGAAGATGCCACCGTGGACGCCGCCGGCGCCCGGGTGCCGGTACGGGTGTGCCGCAGCGGTTACACCGGTGAGCACGGCTACGAGCTGCTGCCGGAGTGGGAGTCGGCGGGGGTGGTGTTCGACGCGCTGCTGGCGGCCGTTTCGCAGGCCGGGGGCGAACTGGCCGGTCTGGGCGCCCGCGACACGCTGCGCACCGAGATGGGCTACCCGCTGCACGGGCACGAACTGTCGCCCGACATCTCGCCGCTGCAGGCGCGCTGCGGCTGGGCGATCGGCTGGAAGAAGGAGCAGTTCTTCGGCCGCGAGGCGCTACAGGCCGAGAAGGCGGCAGGTCCGGCGCGGCTGTTGCGCGGGCTGCGGGCCACCGGGCGTGGCGTGTTGCGGGCCGAGTTGGCGGTGCTCGACGGCGACCGGCAGGTCGGGGTGACCACGTCGGGCACCTTCTCGCCGACGCTGAAGGCCGGCATCGCGCTGGCGCTGATCGATGTGGACGCCGGTCTCGACGACGGGGCGGTGCTCACCGTCGACGTGCGAGGCCGGGCCGTCGAATGCGAGCTGGTGCGGCCGCCGTTCGTGACGGCAAAAACCCGCTAGCGCACCGGTTATACAATCGCTGCATGAAAAGCGGCCTCCTCGAGTTCCAGGTGTCGGTCACGGCGAACCCGACTCCTGACGAGGTACGCGAATCCATGTTGGCTGAGCCGGGTTTCGGCAAGTACCACACCGATCACATGGTGTCGATCGATTACACCCGCGAGGCGGGTTGGCACAACGCGCGGGTGATGCCCTACGGGCCGATCGAACTGGACCCGTCGGCGGTCGTCCTGCACTACGCGCAGGAGGTCTTCGAGGGGCTGAAGGCCTACCGCTGGACCGACGGGTCGATCGTGTCGTTCCGGCCGGAGGCCAACGCGGCCCGGATGCGCGCGTCGGCCCGCCGGTTGGCGATCCCGGAACTTCCCGACGAACTGTTCATCGAGTCGCTGCGGCAGTTGATCGCCGTCGACGCCGCCTGGGTGCCCGCGGCCGGGGGAGAGGAGTCGCTGTACCTGCGGCCGTTCATCTTCGCCACCGAGCCGGGGCTGGGCGTGCGGCCGGCCAACGAGTACCGCTGCCTGGTGATGGCATCACCGGCTGGCGCCTACTTCAAGGGCGGCATCAAGCCGGTGAGCGTCTGGCTCTCGACCGAGTACGTGCGGGCCTGCCCGGGCGGCACCGGCGCGGCCAAGTTCGGCGGCAATTACGCCGCGTCGCTGGTCGCCCAGGCGCAGGCGGCCGACAACGGCTGCGATCAAGTGGTGTGGCTGGATGCGGCCGAGCGGCGCTATGTCGAGGAGATGGGCGGGATGAACCTGTTCTTCGTGTTCGGCACCGGCGGCTCGGCGCGTCTGGTCACGCCGGAGCTGTCCGGCTCACTGCTGCCCGGAATCACCCGGGATTCGTTGTTGCAGTTGGCGACTGACGCCGGATTCGCGGTCGAAGAACGCAAGATCGACGTCGATGAATGGCAGAAGAAGGCCGCCGCCGGCGAGATCACCGAGGTCTTCGCCTGTGGCACCGCCGCCGTCATCACCCCGGTGTCGAGGGTGAAGTCCGCGGACGGGGAGTTCACCATCGCCGACGGCGAACCCGGTGAGGTCACCATGGCGCTGCGGGACACGCTGACCGGCATCCAGCGCGGTACCTTCGCCGACACCCACGGCTGGATGGCTCGGCTGGACTGATCTCACCGGACTCAACCCGCCGAGTCGGGCGGGGGGTCCGATTCGTCCTGTCCGGCCTGCCAGTCCTCGGCCAGGGCGTCCTCGACGTCGGGATAGTCCTGCGGGTCGCCGGTCCCGCCGGTCATCGCCTTGCGCGATTCTCTGCTCCGCTTGCTGTAGCGGTGATGGCGAGCCATCGGCGTTCCTCCCGGATGACGAGAAGGCCAAGATGTTAACAACAGTTCCAGTTTCCCAGACCTGCCTCGGAGCCCGGACGCCGGGGGGAGAAATGTCTCTAAGTCCGGAGAAAGTTCGACCCTTCGGTCCTGGCCGGAACACGGCCAAGCAGCCGTTGTCGTGACAGGCGGGCAGCGCCGCTCAGCGGATCGCCAGCCCCAGCGCCGTGATGGTGGTGGTCACCTCGATCGCCGCGCCCAGCACATCACCGGTGATGCCGCCGAACCGGTGCACACAGTGCGCCACCAGCACCGCGGCGCAGGCCAGCGCCACCAGCACCGCGACCGGACCCTGCCACAGCCGCGGACCCGCGGCCAGCGAGCCCACCAGAAGTACCACGACCCAGCCGGCCACCACCGGCCCCGGCTGGCTGGCGGCCACCCCCGCGCCCAGCGTGCTGCCGTGCGCCGCCGGGACCGGGCGGCGGCACGCCAGCACCGCCGCGACTCGGCCCGCGGCCACCGCGACCACGATCGCGCCCGCACTCAGCGCCGAAAACGTCAGCCCCTGCAACACGATCACCAGCACCACGGCCGCCACCCCGAACGGCCCGGTCGACCCGTCCCGCATCACCTGAAGAGCCTGATCCGCGGGCCGGTAGCAGCCCAGGCCGTCGGCGGTGTCGGCCACCCCGTCGATGTGCAGTCCACGGGTCGCGGCCAGCAGCGCGGCCACCGCCAGCAGTCCGGCCAAGGCGTTGCCCGGGCCGAACGCGATCCCGCCGGCCCAGACCACCCCCGCCGCCAGGGCTCCCAGGACGGCTCCGACGACCGGCAATGCGGTGATCATGCCGCGGCCGAACCCCCGGTTGCCACCGCCGCCTACCGGCAGCACCGTGCCGAACGCGAAAGCGCCTGCCAACGAACGGATCATGACGACGGACGGTCGGTGACGCCGGCTTCGGCGAAGGTGGACATCGACGCCAACGCCGCCACGGCGGCGTGCAGCACCGGCAACGCCACGGCAGCGCCGGTGCCCTCGCCCAGCCGCATCCGCAGATCGAGGATCGGCTCCAGTCCCAGCGCCGCGCAGGCCAGCGCGTGGGCGGGCTCCGGCGAGCGGTGGCCGGCCTGCCACCACGCCCGGGCGCCGGGCGCCAGCCGCTCGGCGACCAGGGCGGCGGCCGTCGACGCCAGCCCGTCGAGCAGCACCGGTGTGCGCCGAACGGCGGCCTGGGCGCAGAACCCCGCCAGCGCGGCCAGGTCGGCTCCGCCGCAGCGGCGCAACAGTTCCCACGGATCCGACACCCCGCGCGACCGGAACAGCGCGTCGCGCACCACGGCGGTCTTGCGTGCCCAGCCGGCGTCATCGATACCGGTACCGTGACCGACCGCCGCGACCGGCTCGGCGCCGGTCAATGCGGCGATCAAAGTCGTTGCGACCGTGGTGTTCCCGATCCCCATGTCGCCGGGGATGAGCAGATCGGCCCCGGTGTCGACCTCGTCGTCGGCGATCTGCCGACCGGCGGCCACGGCGGCCACGGTCTGGGCAGCGGTCAGCGCATCCTCGGTGGCGATGTCACCGCTGCCGCGGCGCACTTTGTGGGCGCTGAGCGACTCGGAGGTCTCGCTGTCGACGGCCATGTCGACCACCCGCACGCCCGCGCCGGCGGCGGCGGCCAGCGCGTTGATGGCGGCCCCGCCGCGGTCGATGTTGGCGGCCATCTGCGCGGTCACCTCCGCCGGGTACGCCGACACCCCTTGCCGCGTCACGCCGTGATCACCGGCGAACACCACCACCCGGACTCGGCCGAACGGCCGTGGCGGGCAACGGCCTTGACAGGCGGCCGCCCATACCGAAAGCTCCTCGATGCGGCCCAGTGAGCCGGGCGGTTTGGTCAGCGAGTCCTGCCGTGCGCGCGCGGCGGCCGCCACCGACGCATCGGGCGGGCTGATCGGCGGGAATTCCTGCGGATCCACGGCTGACGGCCCCCGAGCCGAACTCAGTCGAGGCGTTCGCCGCGCCGCACCTGCGGGCGCGGTGCCCGCATCCGGCGCACCGTGGATGCCCTGCTGGCGGCGTAGATGCCCAGTTTCCAGCGGGCTTCGGTGTTGTCGGGGTACTTGGTGTCGACCAGTCTGCCGACCTTGCGCGCCAGCACTACGCCGTCGACGCCCATCAGAATCATCAGCAGCAACATCGCCGGCGAGATGTAGTACTGCACCTGCGGGACCGCGATCATGAGGAACATCAATCCCAACGCGACCGGCATGAACAGCCCGAGCAGGTTGTAGCGGGCGTCGACGATGTTTCGGACGTACCGGCGCACCGGGCCGCGGTCGCGCTCGAGCAGGGCCGACTCGTCACCGGAGAGCATCCGCTCCCGGCGCTGCGCCATCCGCTCGCGTCGTTCGGCCTTCGCGACGCGGCGCTCTTCCTTGCTGAGCTTCGGTCCGGCCAGGCTCTTGCGCCTGGCCCGGGCCTCCGCGGAGGTCATCGGAGCCGGCGCCACTGGTCCGCGACGTCGGGCGGCCGCATTCCGCTTGGGGGTGGGCCGGCCCTTGGGCGCGGTGAGGCCGGACCGAGCAACGGCCTCGGATTCGGTGCTGTCGAGGTCGACGGCACCGCCGGTGGAGTCAGCGGAGCCGGCGGACCCCGCTTCGTCTTTCCTGCGTCCCGGCAGCTTCACGCCCGCCAGATTACTTGCCCGGTCTTCCCGGCCGGCGATGTGGCTCTATACCCTGCCGGTATGGCTGACCCCCGCGGTGCCGGCGCCTCCTCGTCCGGGGCGGCCGGGCTGCGGGTGCTGATCGCACCGGACTGCTACGGCGAGAGCCTGACCGCGGTGCAGGCCGCCGCCGCGATCTCGACCGGGTGGCATCGCAGCCGCCCCCACGACCGGCTGGCGATCGCCCCGCAGTCCGACGGCGGCCCGGGATTCGTGGCCGTGCTGGCAGCCCGGCTGGGCGACGCCGATCCGGGCACCGTGCAGCGCTGCCGGGTCAGCGGCCCGCTGGACACCCCGGTCGAGGCGGAGTGGTTCTGGGATGCGGCGGCCGAGACGGCCTACCTGGAATGTGCCCAGGCCTGCGGCCTGGCGGCGCTGGACGGTTCTCCGTCGCCGCGGACCGCGCTGGCGGCCCACAGCACCGGGGTGGGCCAGCTCATCGAGGCCGCACTCACGGCCGGGGCACGGCGGATCGTGGTGGGACTCGGAGGGAGCGCCTGCACCGACGGCGGAAAGGGCATGGTCGACGAACTGGGCGGCTTGACCGCCGCCAGGAAGCGGCTCGCCGATGTCGAGCTGATCGCGGCCTGCGACGTCGAATACCCGCTGCTGGGCCCGTGGGGCGCGGCCCGGGTGTTCGGTCCGCAGAAGGGCGCCGACGCTGCCACGGTCGCGGTACTCGAAACCCGCCTGACCGCCTGGGCGGCCGAACTCGACGCCACCGCCGGACGGCAGGTCAGTGCCGCCTCGGGGGCCGGCGCCGCCGGCGGCATCGGCGCGGCCCTGCTCGCCCTGGGCGGCGTGGCCGAGTCGGGCGCCGCCATCGTGGCGCGCCACACCGACCTGGCGGCCGCGCTCGCCGACGCCGACGTGCTGGTCACCGGCGAGGGCCGGTTCGACCAGCAGTCACTGCACGGCAAGGTGATCGGTTCGCTGTGCGCCGCAGCCCGGACCCGGCAGCTGCCGGTGCTGGTGCTGGCCGGCCAGATCAGCCTGGACGAGCCGGCGCTGCGGTCGACCGGCGTGGTGGCCGCCCGCGCGATCGCCGACCATGCCGGCTCGGTGGGTCTGGCGCTGGTCGACGCCGCCAACCAGCTGATCGGTCTGACCACCGTGCTTGCGGCCCAGATCGGCATCCGGCGGGCCGATTCCCAGGGCCCGGCGGCGCGGTAGGGAACACGTCGGCGCAGGGTATCGTTGTGACGGTGGACTTCGACGCCTCGGAGCTGAGGCTGGAACCAGGAGCCCGACCCGTGATCAACCGCAATAGGGAGACGCAATGACTGTTCAGGATCAGTCGACCACCGAGTCTCATGGCGTGGTCTTGACCGATGACGCCGCAGCCAAGGTGAAGTCGCTGCTGGCCCAAGAGGGACGTGACGACCTGACGCTGCGCATCTCGGTCCAACCCGGCGGCTGCGCCGGCCTGCGCTACAACCTGTTCTTCGACGACCGCACCCTCGACGGTGACGTGATCGCGGAGTTCAACGGTGTGAAACTGGCCGTCGACCGGATGAGCGCGCCCTACCTGCAGGGCGCGGAGATCGGCTACGCCGACCAGATCGACAAGCAGGGCTTCACCATCGAGAACCCCAACGCCGGCGGCTCCTGCTCGTGCGGCGACTCGTTCAACTGACCGGCTAGCAGCGACCGGCGGCCCTTGTGCGGTTTGCCCGCACCCGGCCCGGCCGCTTTGCGCTGCCCGGCTTTCGTGCTGCCCGCCGATGCCCGGGGTTCGACCGACCGCTACCGTGGGAACCCACATTCAGGTCCACGTTGGCAACACAAGGGGGATAGTCAGTGACGATTGCGGTGACCGGTTCGATCGCGACCGACCATTTGATGCGTTTTCCGGGTCGGTTCTCCGAACAGTTGCTGGCCGATCACCTGCAGAAGGTCTCGCTGAGCTTCCTGGTCGACGACCTGGTGGTGCACCGCGGCGGCGTGGCGGGCAACATCGCCTACGCGATCGGCGTGCTCGGCGGTGACGCCGCGCTGGTCGGCGCGGCCGGCGACGACTTCGGCGACTATCGTGACTGGCTGGCCTCCCACGGTGTCAACTGCGACAACGTGCTGGTCTCCACGACGGCGCACACCGCCCGCTTCACCTGCACCACCGACGTCGACATGGCCCAGATCGCCTCGTTCTATCCGGGGGCGATGTCCGAGGCCCGCAACATCTCACTGGCCCAGGTGGTGGCGAGTGTCGGCACCCCCGAACTGGTGATCATCGGAGCCAACGACCCCGAGGCGATGTTCAGCCACACCGAGGAGTGCCGCAAGCTCGGCCTGACGTTCGCCGCCGACCCGTCCCAGCAGCTGGCCCGGCTGACCGGCGAGGAGATCCGCCGGCTCATCGACGGCGCCACCTACCTGTTCACCAACGACTACGAGTGGGACCTGCTGCTGTCCAAGACCGGCTGGACCGAGGCCGACGTCATGAAGCAGGTCGGCCTGCGGGTCACCACCCTGGGCGGCAACGGGGTGGACATCGTCAGCCCGGACGGTTCCCGGATCCACGTCGGTGTGGTGCCCGAGAAGGCCCAGACCGACCCGACCGGAGTCGGCGACGCCTTCCGGGCCGGTTTCCTGACCGGGCGCAGCGCCGGGCTGAGCCTGGAGCGCTCCGCGCAACTCGGTTCCCTGGTGGCGGTGCTGGTGCTCGAATCCACCGGAACCCAGGAGTGGTCGTGGGACCGCGACGTCGCGCTGGCCCGGCTGGCCGATGCCTACGGCGACGCCCCCGCCGCCGAGATCGGCGCCGCACTCAAGTGATTGCGTCGAGCCTGTAGGTGGCGTGGTGCCTTCTCGCACTTTCTCGCGCTAACTACAGGCTCGCGCTAAAGCTGCACCGGGTACGTCGGCTCGCTGATCTGCGGGATCACCGAGTGCTCGACGAAGATCGCGTGCCAGAGCATGAAGATCAGCACGGTCCACAGTCGCCGGCTGTGATCGGCGGTGCCGGCCCGATGCTCGTCGAGCATGGTGCGCACCGCGGCGGCGTCGATCAGGTGGCCCGCGCCGGTGGCGTCGACCGTGGCGTAGGCCCACTCCAGCAGTTCGCCGGCGCGCAGCCAGTGCCGCAGCGGCACCGGGAAACCGAGCTTGGGCCGGTGCAGCACGTGAGCGGGGATGATCGGCTCCAGCGCGCGGCGCAGCGCGTACTTGGTGGTGGCGCGGGTGATCTTGGCCGATACCGGCAGCCGGGACGCCACCGCGAACACCTCCGGGTCCAGGAACGGCACCCGCAGCTCCAGCGAGTTGGCCATCGTCATCTTGTCCGCTTTGACCAGGATGTCGCCGCGCAGCCAGGTGAACAGATCGACGTGCTGCATCCGGGCCACCGGATCCCAGCCGGCCGATTCGGCGTACAGCGGCGCGGTCACATCGGTGTGCGTCCACTCGGGGGAGAAGCCGGGCAACACCGCGCGCAGCTGCTCGTCGGAGAAGCTGCGGGCGTTGCCGTAGTAGCGCTCCTCGAGGGTCAGCGACCCGCGGTGCAGCAGGCTCTTGCCCCGCATCCCGTCCGGAAGTGGCTTGGACACCTTGCCCATGGACCGGCGCATCGCTGCCGGCAGGTAGTTGAACGGCCGCAGTGACAGCGGCTCGCGGTAGATCGTGTAGCCGCCGAACAACTCGTCGGCGCCCTCCCCGGACAGCACCACCTTGACGTGCTTGCGGGCCTCGGCGGCGATGAAGTACAGCGGGACCAGGGCCGGGTCGGCGACCGGGTCGTCGAGGTACCAGACGATCTCGGGCAAGGCGGCGACGAACTCGGCCGGGCTGACGACCTTGACCACATGCCGGGCGCCGATCGCCTCGGCGGACGCTGCGGCGACGTCGATCTCGGAGAAGCCCTCCCGCTCGAACCCGGTGGTGAACGTGATCAGCTTCGGGTTGTGGCGCATCGCCAACGCGGCGATCGCCGTGGAGTCGATCCCGCCGGACAGGAACGCGCCCACCGTGACGTCGGCCCGCATGTGCTTGGCGACCGAGTCCTCCAGCACCGCGGTGATCTCGTCGTAGCGGGCCTGTTCGGTGTCGCGGGTGATCGGGGTGGCGTCGAATCGGGGCTTGAAGTAGCGGGTGATCTCCGGGACCGGCCGGTCCGGGCTGATCCGCGCCCAGCAGCCCGACTCCAGCCGCCGCACCCCGCGGTGCAGTGTTTCGGGTTCGGGCACGTACTGCAGCACCGTGTAGTGCTGCAGGGCCCGCGGGTCGATCCCGGCGTCGCCGAGGTCGAAGCCCACCAGCTCGGCCATGTCGAGCAGCGACTTCTTCTCACTGCCCACTGCGGTGCCGCCCGGCCCGCTGGCCATGAACAGCGGCTTGATCCCGAACGGGTCGCGAGCGCAGAACAGCTCGCCGCGCACGGTGTCCCACAGCGCGAAGGCGAACATGCCGCGCAGCCGGGGCAGCACGTCGGCGCCCCAGTGGTGGTAGCCGGCGACGATCGCCTCCCCGTCACCGTCGGTGTGGAAGACGGCGCCGTGGGTGGCGGCCAGCTCCTCGCGCAGCTCGAGGTAGTTGTAGATCTCCCCGTTGAACACCAGTACATAGCGGTCCGCCTGGTCGGCGGGTCCCCAGCGCAGCGGCTGATGCGAATGCTCGATGTCGATGATCGACAACCGGTTGAAGCCCAGCGCGACTCCGTCGCCGGTCCAGGTGCCCAGTTCGTCGGGGCCCCGATGGCGCATCAGGTGCGCCGCCCGTTCGACCGTGGTGACGATGTCGGTGAGGTCGGCCGGGCCCGCAGCGGCGTCCGGGGTGGGGTTGGCGGTGCCGGCCGGGGCACGCACGAAGGCCAGCAGTCCACACATCGGGTCTCAGTATGCCGCACCGGGATCGGCCTCAGACCCCGTAGGCCTGCACAGGGCCGGTGGTCGAGCCGGCCGGACCGGCCAACCGGCAGGTCAGCCGAACCGGGGTGACTCCGGTGGTCTACGCTGCGTAGTATTCGACTGCTCCGCCGGTTCACGCCGGCCCGGTCTGTGACTCGAGGAGGCACCAACGTGACACGTCGCGGGCAGGGCGTTGTGCTTAGCCGTCTGCTTCGGCCGCTGGCGGGAGCCGGCGTGCTCGGGCTACTTGCGGTGACGCTCAGCGGCTGCAGCTTCGACTGGACCGACGTGGTCGGTTTCGGCTGGCCCAAGGGCATCACGCCGGAGGCCGAGGCCAACTACAAGCTGTGGCTCGGCATGGTGATCGCCTCGGTGGTGATCGGCGGAATCGTCTGGGTGATGATCTTCTGGTCGGCGTACTTCCACCGGAAGAAGCCGACCGACACCGAACTGCCGCGTCAGTTCGGCTACAACATGCCGCTGGAACTCGGGCTGACCGTCCTGCCGTTCCTGGCCATCGCGGTGATCTTCTACTTCACCGTCGTGGTGCAGGAGAAGATGCTGCACCACGAGCCCGACCCCGAGGTGGTCGTCAACGTCACCGCCTTCCAGTGGAACTGGAAGTTCGGCTACCAGAAGGTCGACTTCCGCGACGGCACGCTGAGCTACGACGGCGCGGACCAGCAGCGCAAAGACGCCATGATCTCCAAGCCGGAGGGCGTCGACGAGCACGGCAAGGAGCTGGTCGGACCCATCCACGGGGTCAACACCGAGGACCGCAGTTACCTCAACTTCGACAAGGTCGAGACGCTCGGCACCACCAATGAGGTGCCGGTGCTGGTGGTGCCCAGCGGCAAGCGCATCGAGTTCGTGCTGAACTCCGCCGATGTCATCCACTCGTTCTGGGTCCCGGAGTTCCTGTTCAAGCGTGACGTGATCGCCTGGCCCGAGCGCAACAACCAGGTGAACACCTTCCAGGTCTCCGAGATCCAGAAGGAAGGCGCGTTCGTCGGTCACTGCGCCGAGATGTGCGGTACCTACCACGCGATGATGAACTTCGAGGTCCGGGTGGTCTCGCCCAACGACTTCAAGGCCTACCTCGGCCAGCGCATCGCCGGGAAGAGCAACGCCGAGGCGCTGGAGGCGATCAACCAGGAGCCCCTGGCCACCACCACGTTCCCGTTCGATAGCCGTCGCGGTCTGCTTGCCCCGCAAGCCAGCAACAAGTAGGGACAACGTCATGCGCATCGAATCCAGGCTGTTCGAGTTCGTGGCCACCTTCTTCGTGGTGGTCGGGATCGTTTACGCCGTCTTGACCAACCTGTTCGCCACCGGCGGTGTGGAGTGGGCCGGGACCACGGCGCTGATCCTGACCGGGGTGATGGCCCTGATCGTGGCCACCTTCTTCCGGTTCGTGGCGCGTCGGCTCGACACCCGCCCCGAGGACTACGAGGCGGCCGAGATCAGTGACGGCGCCGGGGAGCTGGGGTTCTTCAGCCCGCACAGTTGGTGGCCGATCCTGATCGCGCTGTCCGGATCGGTGGCCGCCGTCGGGATCGCGTTGTGGCTGCCGTGGCTGATCGCCGCCGGCGTGGTGCTGGTGATATCGAGCGTGGCCGGGCTGGTCTTCGAGTACTACGTCGGCCCCGAGAAACACTGAGCCGGTCCGCACGCGCCGCCGTGTCGACCCGTTTGGGTAGGGTTGCCGGTGCACAATGACCAACGGTGGTCGAATTCGGCTGCGGTGGGTGGCGCGCGTGGGCGCACAGGTTGGAACAGGATAGGCGGGAATGAGCGGGCCGAATCCCCCGGAGTCGGGTTCTGGAGAAGACGTCCCCGGCAACGGTCAACCGGCCGCTGACTCGGCTCCGGAAGCGGTCTCGGGTGCGGCCGGCGACAGGGACATCCCGGCGATCGACGACGCGGCCGCCGCCGGCGGGGCCCCCGACAGCACGGCCTACTCCCAGGCCTATTCGGCGCCGGAGTCCGAGCAGTTCTTGAGCGGCCCCTATGTGCCGGCCGACCCACGGTTGTACGACTACGACAACTACAGCACGCCCGACGAGCCGGACCCGCACGCCAAGACGCCCCGCTGGCCCTGGGTGGTCGGGGTCACCGTGATCGTCGCCGCGATCTCCCTGGTGGTGTCGGTGGCGCTGCTGTTCGCCCGCAGCGAGACCCATGACCTGGCCACCCCCGCCACGACCAGCACCACCGTGTCGCAGCCGCCGGTGCAGGACGAGATCACCCGAACCAGCGCCCCGACCACCACCGTGCCGCCGCCCCCGCCGCCGTCGAGTGAGGAGCCGCCGCCCCCGCCGCCGCCGAGTGAGGAGCCGCCGCCTCCGCCGCCGCCGCCGGTTGAGACTCCCGCCCCCGAACCATCCACTACGACACCGGAGCCCACCACGACCACGCAGGCCAAGCCGATGCAGGTGACCTACTCGGTCACCGGCACCAAGGCGCCATTCGACCAGATCACGATCACCTACGTCGACGCCTCCGGGCAACGCCGGACCCAACGCAACGCCTACATTCCGTGGTCGTTGACGTTGACGCCGATCTCCCAGTCGGAGATCGGTTCGGTGGAGGCGTCCAGCATGCTGCGGCTGAGCAAGCTCAACTGCTCGATCACCAGCAGTGACGGCAGGGTGCTGTCCTCCAACAGCAACGACGCACCGGCGACGGCCTGCTGATGGTCGGCAAGAACATCGCGGACCGATTCGTCCATCCGGGGCAGTCCCCGGAGGTCACCGACCGGGTGCTGCTCGGTGTCTGCGCGGCGATCTGGCTGGCACTGCTGGGCACGAGCGTGGCGGCCACGGTCGCACTGGTCGACCTCGGGCGGGGTTTCGACCAGCCGACCGATAGTTCACCCACCGGCCTGCTGTACATCGTCATCGGCGTCTCCGCCCTGGTCATCCTGGCCGCGATCCCGGTGCTGCTGCGAGCCCGTCAGGCCGGCCCGGCGCAGCGATCCGCCGGCTTCGCACCGCCGGCCGCGGCCGGGCCGCGCGCCCGGCCCGGGGCGCCGCTGCCGCAACGCGGGTTCGATGCCCCGGGCCGACGGTCGGCTGCCGCGCGACCGGCGTTGCTGCCCAACCAGGCGCAGGTGGACCGGGTGCTGCTGCACGGCGTCACCGTGCTCGGCAGCGCCCTCGGCGGCGCGCTGACCATGGTCGCGGCCGCGACCTATCTGATGGCGGTCGGCAAGGACACCGGCTCCTGGGTCTGCTACGGGCTGGCCGGTGCGATCACGGTTGCCATGCCGGTGATCCCGTGGCTGTACCTGCGCCGGCTGGACGACGTGCTCGAACTGCCGTCCCGGTTCGGCTGACGCGCCTCACGGCCACAGCAGTGTCGTGGCCCAGCCCTCGCCGTCGCGTTCGTAACGCAGCCTGCGGTGCCGGCGATCCGGGTCTGACTGCCAGAACTCGACGGTGTCGGCGCGCACTGCATACGAGACCCAGTCGTCGGGGACCAGGGTGGGGGAGCGTCCAGCTCCAGGCGGGCCTTCGACAGCGCCTCGCTGATCTCGGTGGGATCGCGGTAGGGCTGGCTCTGCCGCCCGGTCAGCGCCATCGTGCGGGCCACGTCCGAGCGCGCCCGGAAGTCCTCGGCCGTCAGCTGCGGAGGGTCGGCGCGGGCAACTCCCTCGACCCTGACCTGCCGGCCCAGCGCGGGCCAGTAGAACGTCAGCGCCACAGCTGGATTGCGGGCCAGTTCGGCGCCCTTGCGGCTCACCGAGCTGGCCGCGAAATGCCACCCGGCGCGGTCGATGTCCTTGAGTATCAGCACCCGCGCCGACGGCCGCGGCTCCGCCGATGCGGACACCGTGGAGACCGTCATGGCGTGCGGCTCCGCGACACCGCCGTCGACGGCGTGCAGCAGCCACCGGATGAACAGCTCCACCGGATCCCCGGGTGCCCGCGCCGGATCGAACTCCGGCGCGGAACCGGTCAGGACCGGAAGCCCGCGCAGCAGGCTTCGCAGCTCGCCCGACCGCCGAGGGTCAGTGCTGGCCGTTGCCGTCGCCGTCGCCGTCCTGGCGCTCGGCCAGCGCGGTCAACGCGCGCCGTTCGCTGGCGTGGGCGGCCTCGTTGAGCGCGGCGTCCTCGGAGGCCGGGTCCGCGGTCAGGAAGCTGCCCCGGCCGGGGGCGCCGCCGGAGCCGAGCTTGTTCATCCGCTTGGGCAGCGGCGCACCGGCGTACTCCAGCGGAATCGGGTGACCGTGCTCGTCGACCGGTCCCAGTGGCTGGTGCAACTCGATGTAGGCGCCGTGCGGCAACCGCTTGATGATGCCGGTCTCGACGCCGTGCTCGAGCACGTCACGGTCACTGCGCTGCAGCCCGACGCACCACCGGTAGGTGACGAAGAACATGATCGGCGGCAGTATCACCATCCCGATGCGTCCGATCCAGGTCGTCGCATTCAGCGAGATGTGGAACTTCCACGCGATGATGTCGTTCATCGCGGCCAGGGTCAGCACCATGTAGAAGCTGATCGCCATCGCGCCGATCCCGGTCCGGACCGGAGCGTCCCGCGGACGCTGCAACAGGTTGTGGTGGGCGTAGTCCCCGGTGAACCTCTTCTCCAGGAACGGGTAGATGATCAGCAGGATGAAGACCGCGCCCATGATCAGCGCGACGCCGACCGAGCCGGGCACGGTGTGCCCGAAGGGGTAGAACTCCCAGGCCGGCCAGAGCCGCGCCATCCCCTCGGTCCACATCATGTAGAAGTCCGGCTGGCTGCCCGCCGACACCTGAGATGGCCGGTAGGGGCCCAGGTTCCAGATCGCGTTGATCTGCAGCAGGCCGCCCATCAGGCCGAGGATGCCGGTGATGATCGCGAAGAACGCGCCGGACTTGATCGCGAAGACCGGCAGCACCCGCACGCCGACGACGTTGCTCTCGGTGCGGCCGGGCCCGGGGAACTGGGTGTGCTTCTGGAACCACACCAGCGCCATGTGCACGCCGATCAGGGCCAGGATGATCCCCGGCAGCAGCAGGATGTGCAGGGCGTAGAGCCGGGGGATCAAGATGGTGCCCGGGAAGTCGCCGCCGAACAGCGCCCAGTGCAACCAGGTGCCGATGACCGGCATACCCAGCGTGATCGACGACAGTGCGGCCCGGATGCCGATACCGGACAGCAGGTCGTCGGGCAGCGAATAGCCGAAGTAGCCCTCGAACATGGCCAGGATCAACAACAGTGACCCGACCACCCAGTTCGCCTCGCGCGGGCGGCGGAACGCGCCGGTGAAGAAGATGCGCGCCAGGTGCACCATGATCGACGCGGCGAACATCAGCGCCGCCCAGTGGTGCAGCTGCCGGACGAACAGCCCGCCGCGGACCTCGAAGGAGATGTTCAGCGCGGTCTCGTAGGCCCGCGACATCTGCACCCCGTTGAGCGGCTGGTAGACGCCTTCGTAGATGACCTCGGCCATCGACGGGTCGAAGAACAGTGTCAGGTAGACGCCGGACAGCAACAGGATGATGAAGCTGTACAGCGCGATCTCGCCGAGCAGGAACGACCAGTGCGTCGGGAAGACCTTGTTGAACTGCCGTCGCAGTGCCGCCGCCGGGTGGTAGCGGGTGTCGATGTCGTCTGCTTGGCGGGCGAGCAGATCGCCGATTGCAGGGCTCATGAGGTGCGCTCCCAGAAGGCCGGTCCGACAGGTTCGACGAAGTCGCCGTTGGCGACCAGGTACCCATTGGTGTCAATGGTGATCGGCAGCTGTGCCAGTGCGCGCGCCGCCGGCCCGAAGACGGGCTTGGCGAAATGCAGCGCATCGAACTGCGACTGGTGGCACGGGCACAGGATGCGGTACGTCTGCTGCTCGAACAGCGAAGACGGGCAACCCAGGTGCGAGCAGATCTTCGTGTAGGCGAAGAGGTCGCCGAAGTTGAAGCTCTCCTGGCCCGCACGTTTGACCACGTTGGGCATGTCGTCGGGACGGATGCGGATCAGCATCACCGGGTTACGGACACCCATCATGATCTCGGTGAGCTTGTGACGCGATTCCTCGGTGGTGCCGTCGCCGTCGGACTCCCGCCACGGGAAGACGGTCTCCATGCCGCCGGCGTCGAGATCCTCGGGACGCATCTTGATGAACGGCGAATTGGTGCTGTGCCCGGTCGACCGTGCCAGGTAGATGGTCTCGCCGTGGTAGCGCGGGGTCCAACCCGAGGTCCACAGCATGGCCTTCTTGCCTTCGGCGGTGTCGACGACCGGCTTCCACGGGTTCTTGATCAGGCCGCCGGCCCCGGCCACCAGGGTGCCCAGCCCGAACGCGCCGAATCCGACGCCCAGCGACGCTCCCAGCAGCTTGCGCCGCCCGATCGTCGAGCCCTCGAAGGCGTCGGTCAGCTGTGCGCCGACCGTCTTACGGTCGAGTTCGGCGGAGCTCCCGTCGTGGCGCTCCTGGATGGTGATCTCTTCGGGGATGAACTTCTTGACGAACATCACCGCGCCGATGCCGAGCAGCAGCACCGAGAGCCCGAAGGTCAGCCCGTACAGCGGAGTGGCCAGCGAGTAGGCGAATCCCTCCGGGGAGTCCGCCGGGGCGTACTCCCAGGGCCAGAACACGAAGATCAGCAGCAGGGCGAGGCCGGCGCCGCCGGCGGCCAGAAACCAGCCGGCGACACTGCGCTCGGCCCGTTTCTCGGCCCGGGTGCCCTCGACCGGCCAGCGCGGCTCCTTGAAGATCGTCTCCACGCCGTCGATGCGGCCGCCGAGTGCCAGCAGCTCGTCGGTGTTCATCGCGGCCAGCTCGGCCGCGTCGGGAGCGGCGGTGTCCTTGCTGACCTCGGTCATGAGCGTGCCCCGATCCACAAAGCCGCGCCGATGGCAGCGACCATCCCGATAATCCACATCACCATGCCCTCCGGCGCCGGACCGAAGCCGCCGAGCGCGTAACCGCCCGGATCATGTTCCTCGGTGACGGCCCTGACGTAGGCGATGATGTCCTTCTTCTCCTCCATGGAGATCTGCCGGTCGGAGAAGCGCGGCATGTTCTGCGGGCCGGACACCATCGCGGTCAGGATCTGCTGCTCATTGGCCGGTGCCAGGTCCGGGGCGTACTTGCCCGAGGACAGTGCGCCACCCCGCCCGGTGAAGTTGTGGCAGGACGCGCAGTTGAGCCGGAACAGGTCGCCGCCGCGGCCCAGGTCGTCGCCGCGCAGCGAGGCCTGCGCGATGCTGCCGTCGGCGTCGCGGACCACGGTGGGGCCGCCGCCGTTGGCCTGCACGTAGGCGCCCAGGGCGTCGATCTGGGTGTCGTCGAAGAGCGGGTATTTGCGGGGTGCCTGGGCCTCACCGCGGGCTGCGGGCATCCGCCCGGTGGAGACCTGGAAGTAGACGGCGGCTTCGCCGACGCCGATCAGGCTCGGTCCACGTCCGGGCTCACCCTGCAGGTTGGCGCCGTGGCAGCTCACGCATGAGGTGTCGAACAGTTGCTTGCCGGTGCGCAGCAGTGCCGAGGCGGATTCGTCGGCGACGGCCACCTGCGGGGTCGGGGTAACCACCGCGGCCAGCCCGCCGGCCATCGCCAGTGCGACCAGCAACAGCAGGCCGCCGGACAACCGACGCCGGAGCCGACGCCGGGCGACGGTTTCGTTGTGGTGAGGTCGGGCCCACTTCCTCAGTGTCTTCAACCGGACACTCCTGTTCATCGGGCGGTTGGTCATCGGATGAAGTAGATCGTGGCGAACAGTGCGATCCACACGATGTCGACGAAGTGCCAGTAGTACGACACGACGATCGACGCGGTGGCCTGGGCCGGGGTGAACTTGCTCATCGTGGTGCGCACCATCAGGAAGACGAATGCGATCAACCCGCCGATGACGTGCAGGCCGTGGAACCCGGTGGTCAGGTAGAACACGGTGCCGTAGGCGCTGGACGGGATCGTGGTCCCGTGCGAGATCAGGTGGTAGTACTCGTAGGCCTGACCGCAGACGAAGAACGTGCCCATCAGGAACGTCACCAGATACCACCTGCGCAGCCCGAACACGTCGCCGCGCTCGGCGGCGAACACGCCCATCTGGCAGGTGAACGACGACGCGATCAGCACCAGCGTCACCGGTACCGACTGCCACAGGTTCAGCTCAGTCGGTGGTGGCGGCCAAACGCCACCGGACTGTGCCCGTGCCGTGAAATACATGGCGAAAAGCCCGGCAAAGAACATCAACTCACTGGACAGCCACACGATGGTGCCGACGCTGACCATGTTGGGACGGTTCAGCGAATGCACACGCGACGTGATGGCAGTACCCGAGGACCCCACAGCGCTCGTCACATCCGCAAGTATGACGCTATGTAGTTGTAGATCTCCACCCGGGGCGGGCAATTCATCAGAAATGGTGTGGTGTAGGCCGTCACCTGCGGTGTTTCCGGGCGACTTTGGGGGCTTGCGGGCCGCATGCGACGATCTGCGCGTGGTCGAGCCCGGTGGTGAGGCGCAGCCGATAGCGCAGATAGCACAGTGGCGGCAGGTATTGGGCTGTCTGACGTCGGGCGCGGACCTCGCCCGGGGCCAGGCGGCCTGGGCGATGGAGCAGATCATGGCCGGTGCGGCCACGTCGGCCCAGATCGCCGCCTTCGGGGTGGCGATGCAGATGAAGGGCCCCAACGCAGCGGAGGTCGGGGAGCTGGCCGACGTCATGCTGGCGCACGGTCGCAAGGTGCCCACCGAGCAGATCGGCACCGACACCGTCGACGTGGTGGGCACCGGCGGTGACGGCGCCAACACGGTGAACCTGTCCACGATGGCCGCGATCGTGGTGGCCGCCGCCGGTGTGCCGGTGGTCAAACACGGCAACCGGTCGGCCAGCTCGCTGTCCGGGGGCGCCGACACGCTCGAGGCGCTCGGGGTGCGCATCGATCTGGGGCCCGACGCCGTGGCGCGCAGCGTGGCCGAGGTCGGCATCGGCTTCTGCTTCGCGCCGCAGTTCCAACCGTCCTACCGCAACGCCTCGCCGGCGCGGCGCGAGATCGGCGTGCCCACGGTGTTCAATCTGCTGGGTCCGCTGACCAACCCGGCCAGGCCGCGGGCCGGCCTGATCGGCTGCGCGTTCGGCGAGCTGGCCGAGGTGATGGCCGGGGTGTTCGCCGCCCGGCGGGCCAGCGTGCTGGTGGTGCACGGCGACGACGGGCTCGACGAGTTGACCACGACCACCACCAGCACCATCTGGCGGGTGCAGGCCGGCACGATCGACCGGCTGACCTTCGACCCGGCCGGGTTCGGGTTCGCCCGCGCCGAGGTGCACGAGCTGCTCGGCGGCGACGCGCAGGCCAACGCCGAGGAGGCCCGGTCGGTGCTGGCCGGAACGCCCGGTCCGGTGCGTGACGCCGTGGTGCTCAACGCCGCCGGGGCGATCGTGGCGCATGCCGGGCTATCCAGCAGCGCTGAATGGCTGCCGGCCTGGGAGGACGGGCTGCAGCGCGCTGTCGCGGCGATAGACAGCGGCGCGGCCGAACAGCTGCTCGCTCGTTGGGTCCGCTTCGGCGCCCAGCTCTGAGGCCAGCCGGGCCGAGCGGGCCTGGGCCGCCCACCCGGCCCACGCACCGGCCGAGGCCAGCGGCTCTGCCCAGCCGTCGGCGTCGGCGGTGCCCTCGACGCGCACGATGCGCACTCCGGGTGCCGTCAGCCAGCGGGCGATGAGCGCGGTCTCCTCGACCAGCGCCCCGCCGGCCGGGGCCGGCTCGGGCGTCACCGCCTGGGCGCCCAGCGTGATCGCGTCGACGACGGGCATCGGTGGCACGCCGCGCGGCGCATTGCCGGCGGCGGCCAGCCGGCCGTGACGGATCACCGCGAGCCGCCAGCCGCCGGCGCCGTCCGGGGCGGCGGCCACCAACTCCGGCAGGGTGGCCAGCGCGCGGGCGCGCTGGCTTCGCCACAGGATCTCAATGGTGGTCGCCGCACGGTCGCGCAGCCGTGCGGCGCTCTCGTAGTGGCCCCGGGCGGCCAGTGCGGTCACCTGCTGCACCGCGGCGCGTAACGCGCTGTTGTCGGTGCCGTCGATCAACGCGGCGGCCCGCTGGACGGTTGCGGCGTACTGCACGGCGGTGCTCCCGGGCGCGGCGGGGCACGGGCTGACTTCGGCCGGCGGGCAGGTGTGCCGGCCGGTGCGGCTCACCCGCGTTGTGCAGGTTCGGATCCCGGTGAACCGCGCCAACAGCGCGGCGGTCGCGGCGGCGTCGGCGCGGGAACGGAACGGGCCGATCACCCGGTCGTGTCGGGGTGCGCGCACCACCGACAGCCTCGGGAAGGCCTCCTGCGACAGCGTGATCCACCACCACCGCCGCGGAAACTTCGATCGCCGGTTGTAGGGCGGGGCGTGCGCGGCCAGCAGGCGCAGCTCGTGCACCCCGGCCTCCAGCGGGTGCGCGCATTCGACGTGGTCGATCCGGATGGCCAGGGCCACCATCTCGGCGATGCGGCTGCGCAGATCGGATCCGTTGAAGTACCCGCCGGTCCGGCGGCGCAGGTCGGTGGCGGTGCCGATGTAGAGCACCTCGTCGGACGGGCCGCGGAACAGGTAGACACCCGGCCGGTGCGGAAGCGCCTCGGCGAGGGTGCGTTTGCGGCGCTGCGCCGGTGTGGCGTGCGACAGGTAGGCACGCAGGTCGGCGAAGGTGTGCACCCGCTGGTTGCCGACCCGCTCGATGAGGGCGTGCAGGACGTCGACGGTGGCGCGGGCGTCGTCGAGTGCCCGGTGGGTGGGTGTGGTGCTGACCGCGAACAGCCGGGCCAACTCGGCCAGCCGCACGCTGGGCGCCTCCTCGCGACTGAGCACCCGGCGTGCCAGCCGGACCGTGCACAGCACCGGCGGCCGCGGCCAGGCCAGCTCGCAGCGTCGCGCGGCGGCGGTCAAGAACCCGACGTCGAATCCGGCGTTGTGGGCGACCAGCACGGTGTCATTGCCGCCGTTGCGGGCTGAGCCGAACCCGGCGAACTCCAGAAACATCGGCAGTACGGCATCGATGGTGGGGGCGTCATGCACCATCGCGGTGGTGATCCCGGTCAGCCGGACGATCTGCGGCGGGATGCCGCGCTGCGGGTTGATCAAGGTGGCGAACTCGCCCTCGACGACGCCGCCGCGGACCTTGACCGCCCCGATCTCGGTGATGGCGTCGACGGCGCCGTCGGCGCCGGGGGAGGCGCGCGCACCGGTGGTCTCCAGGTCCACCACCACGAAGGTGGTCTCCCGCAGTGCCTTGCCGGCCGGTGTGGCTTCGAGCTCGGCCTGCAGTTGCGCAAAACTCAGCTGCCCTGCGTCAGCGCGCGACATCATGGCCCGAACCTAGGCCGACGCACCGACAGCTGTCGGTGGGCACGGTTAGCGTGCCGGCAACCGATCGAGAGGAAGCACCAATGGGACCGATCTCAGATCACTCAGGCCACTCAGGTCACTCGGAGCGCACTGAGGTGCCGCGCGCCGACCCGGAACCGGTGGTGATCGACTGCGACGACTGCGCGGTGCGGGGACCCGCCTGCCGGGACTGCGTGGTCAGCGTGCTGCTGGGAGTACCCACCGAGCTCCTGGCGGACGAGCGGGCGGCCCTGGACGTGCTCGCCGAGGCCGGGATGGCGCCGCGATTGCGTCTGGTCCCGATCCGCCGGGACACCGCCCCCGGGCGCCGCTCCGGCGTGGCCTGACCGCCGGCGCACCGCTTCGGGACCGGCCCGGAGCCAGGTGTTAAAGTGGCAGCTCGCGATGGACAACGCCGTTGCCATTTCGTAACCTGTTTGAGACCTTACGTACTTTCGGCGGCGGCACGGCCACGTACCACCCTTGGCAGTGTTAAGGATGCAATCTTGAAGCTCGAACGTGTGCGGTGGAATCTGCGTGCTTTTAGGCGTCCTGTTCTCGGTGTCGTTACCGGCCTGGTGGTCGGTGCTACGGCGTTGACCGGCACCTGGGCCGGCAGCGTGTCTGCCGACCCGGCCGACGACGCGCTGGCGAAACTCAGCGAGCTGTCCCGCCAGGCCGAGCAGACCACCGAGGCGATGCACACCGCGCAGCTCAACCTCGACCGGAAACTGGCCGAGCAGCAGGCCGCGGACAGGGCGCACTCCGACGACCAGGCCGCGCTCGCCGCCGCCAAGGAGCAACTGTCCGGCTACCGTTCGGCCGTCAACCGATTCGCCGCCAGCACCTACATGGGTGGCCGGGTCGGGGGCATGGACGCCATCCTGACCGCCGAGTCGCCGCAGCAGCTGATCGACAAGCTCGCCGTGCAGCGCGTGGTCGCCAGGGACCTGTCGGTGCAGCTGGAGCGGTTCCGGGTGGCCAACGAGCAGGCCGATGAGGCCGAGCAGGCTTCCGCCACGTCGGCCGACGAAGCCCGTACCGCGGCCGAGCAGGCCGCCGCGGTACGGGCCGAACTGCAGGCCAAGCAGAGCCGCCTGCAGCTGCAGATCTCGGTGGTCAAATCGCAGTACTACGCGCTCACGCCGCAGCAGCGCACCGCGATGGCCGAGCCCGGGCCGGCCCCGGACGCCGCACCGGGCGAGCCCGCCCCCGACGGGCAGCCGCCGGCTCCCGGATTCGGGCTTCCCGGATTCCCCGCGCCCGGCTCCGACGCGCCACCACCGTGGGAGATGGGCGCGCCCGGTGGTGGGGGCGGTGGCGCCGCGACCGCCGTCCAGGCCGCGTTGACCCAGGTCGGGACGCCTTACGTCTGGGGCGGCGCCGCACCGGGTGGCTTCGACTGTTCGGGGCTGGTGATGTGGGCGTTCAACCAGGCCGGGATCAACCTGCCGCACTCCAGTCAGGCACAGGCCAACGGCGGACAGCCGGTGGCGTTGTCGGACCTGCAGCCGGGCGACGTGCTGACCTTCTACTCGGACGCCTCCCACTCCGGCATCTACGTCGGCGACGGCATGATGATCCACTCGTCCACCTACGGCCAGCCGGTCCGGGTGGTCCCGATGACCTCCTCGGGCCCGATCCACAACGCCCGCCGTTACTGAGCGCCGCTCTCGCCGCCGGCTGCTGGCCGCACTGCTGGTGGTCCAGTTGATCGGTGCTGTCGTGTTGCTGGCCGTCCCGGGTGCGCCGCCGGCGGACGCGCCGCTGATCGTGGGGGATCACCGCACCGTGATCCTGGAGAACCGGGGTGGCGGGCCGGGCGAGGCGCTACTGACCCGCATCGCGGACAACATCTCCGACGCCGTCGACGCGGTCGAGGCGTTCTGGGGAACCGACTGGCCGCACCGCATCGAGGTGACCGTCGCCGGCTCCGCCCGGGAGTTCGCCGATCTGGCCGGCGGCGGCACGGCCGATGTCGCCCAATGGGCCGACGTCGCCGCCGTGGCGGTGGCCGACCGGGTGGACCCGGAACGCCGGGTGGCGGCCGGGCAGCGGATCGTCTTCGCCCCCGGCGCGGCCGCGATGAGCACCCCGGCGCTGCGAATCGTGTTGGCCCACGAGCTTTTCCACTACGCGGCCCGGGCTGAGACGGCCCTCGACGCACCGCGCTGGCTCACCGAGGGGGTCGCCGACTTCGTCGCCCGGCCCGCCGGGCCGGGTGCCCCCGCCGGCGCACTGCCGTCCGACGGCGATCTGGATGCTCCCGGTCCCCGGCGCGCGCAGGCCTACGACCGGGCGTGGGGGTTCGCGCGTTTCGTGGCCGAGCGCTTCGGGACGGCCAAGCTGCGGGAGCTCTACCTGGCCGCCTGCGGTCCCGGTCACACCGATGTGGCGAGCGCGGTGCACCGGGCACTGGGCAGCACACTTGCCGAGGTGCTCGCCGAGTGGCGGCGGGGGTAGCCGGCCTCAGGTGTCCAGTCGGACGAACTGATCCTGGCGGTACTGCTCGACGCAGGCGGCGCGGCGGATCTTGCCGCTGGTCGTGGTGGGAATCGATCCGGCCTCCACCAGCACGACATCGCCGATGTTCAAGCCGTGCGCCTTCGATATCGCCGAGGTGATGTCGCTCTTGATGCGGGCGAGCCGCTGCATCGCCTCCTCGGCGGATTCGCCGTGCTTCTTGAGCTCGATGACGGTGACCACCTGCTCGGTGTCGCGCAGCGGAAGCGAGATCGCGGCGACCCGGCCACCGGTGATCTGCTGCACCGTCGCCTCGATGTCCTCGGGATAGTGATTGCGGCCGCGGACGATCAGCAGATCTTTGATGCGGCCGACGACGAACAGCCTGCCCTTGTAGAAAAACCCCTGGTCGCCGGTTCTCAGCCAGGGTCCGGGCGGCGTTCCCGGCGAGGGTTCGGCGAGTGTGACACCGAAGCAGCCCTGCTCCTCCGGCGGTTTGCCCCAGTAGCCGTCGGCGACATTGGCGCCATGCACCCAGATCTCGCCGACCAGGCCCGGCGGGCACTCGCGGTAGGTGTCGGAGTCGACGATGCGCACCGTGGGTGATTGCGGTATCTGGTATTTGACCAGCGCCGTGCCGGTTCCTTCCGTGCACCGCTGCACGCGGCCCGCGCCCAGTTCGCCGACATCGAAGCGAACCGCCGGTGATGGTTCGCTCCAGTTTCCGGTCGCGACGTAGACGGTTGCCTCCGCCAGACCGTATGACGGACGCACCATGTGGTCCCGAAAATTGAAGTGCGCAAACCGATCGACGAAGCGCCGCAGTGTGGCCGGCTCCACACGTTCGGCACCGTTGATGATGCCCAGCACCTCGCCGAGGTCGAGCCCGGCCAGGTCAGCGTCGGTTGTCTTGCGGGCGGCCAAGTCGAAGGCGAAGTTGGGCGCCGCGGACCAGGCATGGGCATTCTCGGCCAGCGACCGTACCCATCTGGCCGGTCTCTCCAAGAAGGAAATCGGGCTGGTCAGCTCGCCACGCCAGCCGTTCAAGATCGGTGCGCAGATTCCCAGCACCAGACCCATGTCATGGTAGAAGGGCAGCCACGACACGACCGTGGTACCCGGCGGGGCCTTGGCGTCGGCGAAATATCCCCGCATCAGCTGCTCGAAATTCGCCTGCAGATTGCCGTGCGAAATCATCGCCCCGGTGGGCTGTCGGGTCGAACCCGAGCTGTACTGCAAATATGCGATGCTCGGCAAATCAGCTGTTTGAAAGCTTGTTCCGCCCCCATCGTCCAAGTGCATCGAGTCGATTTCGACGATCTTCGGCACGGTGTCGAGCCGTGCCGCATCAACATGTTCAGCGATATCCTGCGCAACTGCGGACGTCGTCAGGACCACCGAGGGCGACGTATCGGCAAGGACCGCGCTCACCCGTTCATGACTGGACCCGCGGTGCGGCAGTGGCAGCGGAACGGCGATGAGCCCGGCCTGCATGGATCCCAGAAACGCCGCAATGTAATCCAGGGATTGCGGGGCCAGGATCACTGCCCGGTCTCCCACCGATCCGTGAAAGCTCAACTCGCGTGCCATATTGAACGTCCGACGGGACAGTTGCGACCACGTCAGACTCTCGCGGACACCGTCCCAGGCCTGGTCGTAGTTGGTAAACGTGAACGCGACGTCGTGCGGCCGCAAGCTGGCGCGGCCGTGCAGCATCGACAGAACGGAGGACTGAGGAGGCATAGGCGTCACATTACGTCCGTACTAACTCATCGAATCGGCAGGCCCGGGGCGGTTGTCAGCCCTTGCCGCCCCCGGACAACACGGACATGGCGCCGCTGAGGATTTGCGAGATCGGGTCGGCGCCGCCGCCGAAGGTGGCCTGATTGGCTGGTGCGGTGACTTCCGCCGGGTCGAAGCCGTTGATCGGGTCCACTTGGACCGGAGCGGTCGCCGGATCGTCGTTTCGCGAATAGGCCGCATTGACCCGGGGCAGCAGTATCGCGTCCAGTTTATTGAGGGTGTCTTCGTCAATCCCGAGGTATGCCAACGGCATAACGAGTGGAAGGTGCTTTTCGGGGATGAGATAGGTGGTTGTCGTCGCACCTCGGGAGTTGACCGTCGTCCGGATGTTCTGCGGCGGCACCATGCTCGGGTTGGTGAAGGCGACGGCAGTATGGCCGGTGGCCAGGCCCATGAGGGTGTTGGCAAGGGCTATCAGGTTGTCCGGCCGGTCGGGAAAGTCGGCGATCGAGTCGTAGGCGGAGACGAACATCTTGGTGTCGTACTGGCTCTCCACCGGTTCCGGGATGCGGTAGTCCATTGCCGGAACAACGGACCCGACCGGGAACATGGCGGTCAGAAAGCTCTCGCCGAAGGCGTGCCGCGCAATGGGGTCGCCGAATGTGGCGAAGTTGAGCTTGTCAGGCGGGGGAGCGGTGGGATCATTTGCCAGCCGGGCCTGCACGGCGTTCAGCACCAGCGATCCCTCGGACAACCCGATCGCGGTGCCGGGGCCGCCGTTGCGGATCGCGGCATCGAGATTGTCCTCGCCCTCGTCGACCGATTCCCCGATGCTGGGGCCGTCCAAGCCCAGGCCCGGCAAGATACTCTCGCCGATCGGGCCGATGCCCGGGAAGAGCCGCTCCAGCACGTGCCCCTGCACCTGGCCCGCGGGGTAGTTGACGATCTGTCGCTTCAGCCCGGGAAACCATTCCGCGCCTTCGCGGCGGATGTACTCGTCGTAGGGGATACCCAGGACGCGGGCGCCGCCGAGAGCGTAGGCGGTCCGGTCAGCCGGATTCCCGTTACCACCGAACGTGTCATGGCCGGGCGTGTCGTCGGCCGCGCTGATCCCGGTACCGAAATAACCTGTGGCGCCCAGAGTTACCAGCGCGGTGACTCCCGCGACGAGCTTCTTCATCCCTGCCACCCCTGACCGCTCCGGCTCGCCTTGTAGTCTCACACAGTTCACCCGCACGTGTAACCCCTCCCTATGCTCCGGCGTGCCCCGACGGTGACCGTCGCGAACTCAGTCGTGAGGGCCACCAGTTGGCCCGCCCGACCAGTGCAGCGATGGCGGGCACCGTGACGGTGCGGACCAGGAAGGTGTCCAGCAGGATCCCGATACCGATCACGATTCCGCCCTGAACCACGGTACTGATGCTGGAGAACAGCAGACCGAACATCGAGGCGGCGAAGATGACGCCTGCCGCGGTGATCACCCCGCCGGTCGAGCCCAGGGTACGGATGACGCCGTAACGGATGCTGTGTGGTGACTCGTCGCGCATTCGCGACACCAGGAGCATGTTGTAGTCGGCCCCCACTGCGACCAGCACCACGAATGCCAGCGGGGGCACGCTCCAATGCAATTGCTGGCCCAGGATGAACTGAACGATCAGCACCCCTATCCCCAACGCTGCAAAATACGAAAGCACCACGGAAGCAACCAGATACAGCGGCGCGACGATCGCACGCAGCAGTGCGATCAAGGTCAACAGCACCACGAGCAGGGTGGCCGCGATGATGAAGCGGATGTCGTGTTCGTAATAGTCGCGAGTATCCCGCAGGCTCGCGGTGTACCCGGCCATCGCTACCGTGGCGTCCGCCAGTGCGGTATTGGGCTGGGCTTCTCGAGCCGTCTGGCTGATGGTGTTGATCTGGTCCATCGCTTCGGTGCTGAACGGATTGAGTTCGGTTTGCACCAGGTACCGCACGGTGTGGCCGTCCGGCGACATGAATATCTTGGCGGCCTCGGTGAACTCATCCAGCTTCAGTAGCTGGGGCGGGATGTTGAAGCCGGCCTGGGCCGGTTGCGCCGCGCCGGTTTTCAGCGTCAAGAGGAACGCCGCGGCCGCATCCAGTTCGGTGCCCATCTGTTTGACCTGCTTGACCAATTCGGCAACACCGTCAGCGATCTGCCGGCTTCCGCCGGCGACGACGTCTGCCCCGTCTTGCATCGACCTCAGGTTGGTCTGCAGGCCACCGGGTTTGTCCATGCCCATGGTGTTCATCACGTTGGTGAGGTTGGCGAGCGCTGTGCGCACCCGGTCGATCGATGCGTTCAGGGACTGCTGGTCCGGGATTGACTGCAGTTGCTCTGCGAGCTCGCTGATCGCGTCGAGGTCTTCTTGATGGCGGCCGCCGAGCAGCTGTTCGAACATCCCGCGGGTGGCGCTGCAGGACGTATCGAGATCGCAGATCGGGTTGCCCTGCAGCGCCACCAGCACCGGGCCTATCCAGCCGAACATGTTCTTGCCGGCGGTGAAATTCCAGCCCATGGAATTGCTGATGGCGTTGACATGGTCGACGAGCTTGGCCGCGGTGTCGACCTCCCTGACGAGGGTGTCGCCGCTGTGTTGGTTCTTCATCGACGAGAAGGAGTCGACCACCTCCTGGACGCTGGCCGAGAGGCGCTTGACCTGGCCACGTACGTCACGGAGGTTGGCGGCCAGGGTCTGGGCGCCGTCGGCGAGTCGGTTGAGGTCGCCGGTGCGGCCGCTGATCTCGGCGGACCCGTCGGCCAGAAAACCACCGATGGCGCCCGCCTGGTAGGTGGCCCGGAATTCTTCCGGCACGGCTCCGGTGGGACGGGTGATACCGCTGACGGCGGCGACGTGCGGCAGCTGACTGACCCGTTGGGCCAGCTGCTCGAGGTCTGCCAGCGCTTCCGGGGTGCGAAGGTCATCCGGCGATTGGATGAGGATGTATTGCGGAATCGACTGGTTCACCGGGAAATGCTGCTCCAGCGCCGTGTACCCCAGCGAGCTCGGTGCCGAAGCCCGCAGCGCCTTGCGGTCGTCGTAGTTGTAGCGCACGAAGCCGGCGCAGCCGGCCAGCGCGGCCAGCACCAGCAGACTGGCCAGCAGGTGGGCTGTTGGCCGGCGCACGATGCGGATGCCCGACTTGCGCCAGCTGCGGGCGGTCAGCTCGCGTCGCGGCTTGACCCAGCCCCGCGGCCCGGCCAGCACCAGAATCGCCGGCAGTAACGTCAGCGCGGCGAGGAAGGCCACACCGATCCCGATCGCCGCCGACGATCCGACCGTCTTGAACACGCCCATCTGGGCGAAGCTGATGACCAGAAAAGTGAGTCCGACGGTGGCGGCGGATGCGGCGATCACCTTGCCGATCGAGATCATTGCGCCCTTGACCGCCCGGTCTGAGTCCAGCCCCAGCCGTAACTGGTCGTGGTACCGGCTGATCAGAAAGACCGCGTAGTCGGTTCCGGCACCGGCCATGATCGCGCTCAGGAACACGATGGACTGGTTGGAAACACCCGAGCTGGTCAGGTGGGAGTATCCGGCCACCAGCGACTGGGCGATCAGCAGGGATATCCCGATCGTCATCAACGGCAGCAGCATGGTGAGGGGGCTGCGGTAGACCACCAGTAGCACGATGAGCACCAGGACGGCTATCGCCAGTTCAATGGGGAGGCGATCGTGATCGCCGGCGACCGTCAGGTCGGCAACGGTGGCCGCGGGACCGGTGAGATGGGCTGTCAGCGACGACCCGTCGGGGGCCTGTTCCATGGTGTGATCGACGATGTCGGCGATGCGGTTGAAGGCCGTGAACGACTGCGGGGTGCCCAGCTCACCGGCGACGCCGACCGGCAGCACCCAGGCTTTGTCGTCCTCGCTGGTCAGGACCGAACGTAGCGGCGGGGTGGTGATGAAATCCTGCAGCATCACGACGTTGTCGGTATCGCTGCGCAGGGCGTCGACCAGCTTGCGGTAGACGGCTTCGTCGGCGCGGCCGAGACCGTCGTCGTTGGTCAGGACCACCAGCAGCAGGTCCTCGGAGCCCGATTCCTGAAACGATTCGGTCATCTCTCGAGCGGCGACGCTCGAGGGCGCATCTCTGGGCAGCAGCTCCAGCGGATGTTGCTGGGCCATCTCGGACAGGGAGGGGAAGGTCAGTGGCAGCGCAGCCGCGATCGCCACCCAGACCCCGATCACCACCAAGGGCCATCGCACCACTAGCTCGGCTAACCGCCGCATATCGCCCTAACCCCCTGTTATGCGACGCGTCCCCAATGCCCGCTGTCGGCGACCCGCACGCAGACGGACCGCATCGCCTCCATGTAGCGAGTAGCTGACTTCTGGGCGATCGGGTTGTCGGGATGCATGATCGCCATGACCGTACCCTCGCCGTACCGAAAGATATAAATGGTCAGTTGGTATGAATATCGACCGTCGGGGTAGATGCCGATATTGTTCGCGAGGCCCATGTCGCCCGCCGCGAGAATGGCGTTGAGCGGAGCAGCTCCGCCGTGCAGGAAGTTCGACACCGGAAAGTTCGGTCGTGGCCAGTCCAGCCACGGCGCCAGTTCCAGCACCCGGTAATACGGCACTCGCGCCATGTCCAGGCCTGAATCGAAGGAATTCTGCGCCGCCCAGGCTGCGTCTCCGAATGACGCCGCGGCTATCGGCACGGTGATCGGGATCAGTCCGGTGAACCAGCCTTGGGTCATGAAACTGTCGGCGGCGGTGC
Source organism: Mycolicibacter senuensis (assembly GCF_002101885.1). Classification (GTDB taxonomy): domain Bacteria; phylum Actinomycetota; class Actinomycetes; order Mycobacteriales; family Mycobacteriaceae; genus Mycobacterium; species Mycobacterium senuense. Next base: position 46,242 of record NZ_LQPS01000025.1, on the reverse strand, counting down.
GGGAGTCCCTGGGAGTGAGTCCGTAATAGGTGAGAGCGCCGGTGAACTCATGTTCCACCAGTGCCAAGCAGGCGAACAACCCGCCGACGAAGCGCGCGCCCGACGTCGCGCAGGCTGCTTCGAAGCGCTCGGTCTGTCCGGCGTCCAGCAGAGGTTCGGAGGACATGTCACTTGCGCTCGACTCCGATGGATCACCTAATGGCAGTGGAAATTCGGGAAAGCCATTGGCGTTGTTCTCGGCGAAGTCGATCCATGCACGCACTCCGGGTGAATCCACCGACAGTGCCGAGGTGTATTCACGCTCGCGGACGCAGAAGTCGCCATAGTTGCCGGCGTCGGGAAGGGTCAGGGCACTGCCACCGCCGCTCAACGCCGAGTACATCCCATTGGCCTCCAACATCGTGGTGCCGATCAGCGTGGCGTCGCCGTGGACATGGTCCATGGCGGCGAAGAAGGTGAAGTGGCTCTCGCATTGGATGATCCCGAAGGTGAAACAGCCCCACTCCAAGGGCGTGGGGATCGCCACGACATGGTCGCGTATCTCGTCGGGCGTCATGGTTCCGTGGTCGACGGGCGCAAATTCGATGTCAGCCGGGTCGTCCATCACATGTCTGATGAATTCGCCGTCGCCGGATTCTTCGAACCAGCTGCGGAAGGTGTCGTGCCGACGGAGGTAGGCGTTGAGCGCGTGATTCATGGCCGAAACATCGCACTGACCTGGCATTTCACAGCTTGCGATGATCTGACGCGAAAAGCTCTGGCAGGCAGCTGTCCGTTCGCAGTAATTACGGAGATGTTGGCCCTGCATGTAACTGACCGGCACCGAGCTGATCGGGGCCTGCCGGGCTTTCTCGGCTGCGGCGGCCGTCGGGTGCCAGGAGACGACGGAACCCGAGGTCAAGGTCCATTCATCGAGGGAGCCGACCGTTATCGTCCCGATCCGCAAACTGTTCCTCCTCGGCTTGGACGCCTCGGCCATGCTGGCAGGCTGCCAGCGACCGTCAGGATAGCCCCCCGGACGGACACTGTCGCGGCGTCGTCCGGTCGTCTGCGCGCAACGTCGGTGGTCCGTGCTAAAGAGGAGACTTCCGGGCATGCGGAAGCGGTCAACAGCTACATCCGGCCGACGGTTGTCGCTGCGGGCGCAGCGCTTGCAATGCCAGCCGACGCCGGGAAGTCTGTTCTGCAATCGGTCGTCTGCGGGTGGGAGATCGAATCTTGACCGATCAAGCCAGAGAGGACAACGCTATGGCATCCCTCGAGGGCCAGAAGTCGCCGCCACCGGGGTTCGCGATCGTCGGGTACGCGGCGCGTTTTCCCGGTGCTGAGGATGCAGACGGGTTCTGGGAGGTGCTGCGCCAGGGTCGCGATGCGGTGTCGGAGGTGCCGGCAGACCGTTGGGACGCCGATGAGTTCTTCGACTCCGAGGCCGGTGTACCCGGCAAGATCGTGACCCGGCGGGCAGGTTTCGTCGACGATGTGACTGGATTCGACGCCCCGTTCTTCGGCATCTCGACACGCGAGGCCAGGTTGCTGGACCCGCAGCATCGGTTGCTGCTGGAGACGGCATGGCAGGCGGTGGAGCATTCGGGTACCGCGCCAACCGATTTGGCGAATACCAACACCGGGGTGTTCGTCGGTCTGGCGACCCATGACTACCTGGGGATGGCATCCGACGAGCTGACATACCCCGAGATCGAAGCCTATATGGCGATCGGGACGTCCAGCGCCGCAGCGGCCGGCCGGATCAGCTATCGGTTGGGGCTGCAGGGGCCGTCGGTCGCCGTCGACACGGCCTGCAGTTCGTCATTGGTGGCCATCCACCAGGCGTGCCAGGCGCTGCAGCTGGGCGAATGCGACCTCGCGCTGGCCGGTGGCGCAAACGTCCTGCTCACCCCGGCGACCATGATCACGTTCTCGCACGCGCACATGCTTGCCCCCGACGGTCGGTGCAAAACTTTCGACGCGGCCGCAGACGGCTACGTACGTGGCGAGGGCTGCGGCGTGATCGTCATCAAGCGGCTCGAGGACGCGACCCGCGACGGCGACCGGATCCGGGCTGTCATCCGGGGCAGTGCGATCAACCAGGACGGCGCATCGGGCGGCTTGACAGTGCCGAACGGCGTGGCTCAGCAACGGGTTATCGCGGAGGCGCTGAAGCGCGCCGGCGTCGCACCCGGTGATGTCGGATACCTGGAAGCGCATGGCACCGGCACGTCGCTGGGTGACCCGATCGAGGCGCAGGCCGCCGGTGCGGTGCTCGGCGAAGGACGCGAGCCGAACCGGCCGCTACTGATCGGCTCGGCCAAGACGAACATCGGACATCTCGAGGCGGCCGCGGGGATCGCCGGCGTCATCAAGGTCATCCTGTCGCTTGAGCACGAACTGCTGCCGCAACACTTGCATTTCCGCAATCCCTCGCCGCACATTCCCTGGGAGCGGCTTGCCGTGCAGGTGGTCCGGGAGGCCACCGGCTGGGAACGCAACGATCGGCCCCGCATCGCCGGCATCAGCTCATTCGGGTTCGCCGGGACCAACGCGCACGTCATCATCGAAGAGGCTCCGCCGCCCAAGGAACGGGCGGTGGCACCGAGTCCCGTTGCGACGCCGGCCGTGCCGAGGTTCGGCATTCTTCCGCTGTCCGCGCGAACGCCCACCGCACTGGTAAAAATCGCCGAGGAATACCGCACCTGGCTGAGCGCGCACCCGGAAGCCACCTTGGCGGACGTGTGCTTCACCGCCGGGACGGGGCGAGCGCACTTCGAGCACCGGGCAGCGCTCGTGGTCGACTCCAAGGCATCCGCCGCCGAGTTGCTCGATGCGCTCGCAGACGATCGCCCGGCACCGGGCCTGGTCCGCGGAGTGTCCGGCGACGCGCCGAAGACGGCCTGGCTGTTCACCGGTCAGGGCAGCCAGTACCCGGGCATGGCTCGTGAGCTGTTCGAAGCGGAGCCGGTGTTCGCCGAGACACTGACCCGCTGCGCGGAAGTCCTATCCGACGTACTCGAAAAGCCATTGCTGGACGTGATTTTCGACGTGGATAGCCCAGCTGCCGAAGCGACGCTGCGTCAGACTTCTTACGCTCAGCCGGCTTTGTTCGCGGTCGAGATGGGGCTGGCGCGCCTCTGGCAGTCGTGGGGATTCGCCCCTGACGTGGTCCTGGGCCACAGTGTCGGCCAGTATTCGGCGGCCTGCGTGGCCGGCGTCTTGAGCCTCGAGGACGGGGCACGGTTGATGGCCGAGCGCGGACGCCTGTTCGGCAGTCTGCCTGCGGGCGGCCGGATGGTCGCGGTGTTCACCGCGGCCGAGCGTGTCGAAAGCCTGACCGACGAGTTCCCGAGCCTGTCCATCGCCGCCTATAACGGTGCCAACACCGTGTTGTCCGGGCCCGCGCAGGACCTGGAGCAGGCGGTGGCCCGGTTGACGGCCGACGGTGTCCGGTGCGACTGGCTGGAGACCAGCCACGCGTTCCACTCGGCACTGTTGGATCCCATCCTCGACGAGTTCGAGGCGTACGCCGATCAGTTCGACTACCGCGCTCCGCAACGGATGTTGGTCTGCAACCGCACCGGTTCGGCGATCGGGCGGAGCGTGCAGCTGGACGGCAACTACTGGCGTCGTCACGCGCGGCAGCCGGTGGAATTTGCCAAAAGCGTTCGCACTCTTGCCGAGTTGGGTTGCAAGGTGCTGCTGGAGATCGGTCCGCAACCGGTTCTCACCGCGGCGGCCCTGCGGGCATGGCCCGACCCGGCCGCTGTGCCGCGGGCGATCGCGTCATTGCGCCGGAACACCGCCGATCAGCGACAGATCACCGAGGCGCTCGCTGACGCCTACGTGCTGGGTCAGCTGCCCGACTTCGGCGCTGTTCAGCCATCGCAGGCACACAAGGTCGACCTGCCCAGCTATCCCTTCGAACACCGAGAATACTGGTATCGCGATCAACGGGAACGGCCCAACCAGCGGCAGCACACCTCCGCCGCCACCGAAGCCGTCCGGCTGCTCGAGGAGGGCCGGGTCGAGGAACTGGCGGCGCTGCTCGGCGACGCGAGTGATGATCAGCAGACCCTGAACGTACTGACGAAGCTTTCCGCGCAACACAACCAACAGCGCGGAGTTCAGTCGATCTCGGATGCGCGCTATGAGATCCACTGGGAGAAGTCCACAGCACCGGTCTCGACCGCCGCGGAACCCGACGGATTGGCTTGGCTCATCATCAGCGATGATGCCGCCGCGGTCGAGCCGTTGGTAGCGGAGCTGACCAGGCGCGGGCACCGGCATCAGCTGATCGGGCTACCGGAATCCGACGCCGACGAAGCAGAGCTCGGGGCGGCGTTGCACGCCGCCGTGGCCGGTGAATCCGAACTGCGCATCCTGCATGTCGCAGCCCTGGACGCGGCAGCCTCCGCATCGTCGGAGCGCTCGCTGACGCGGATGCAGCACCAGGTGTTGGGTGGCACACGGCGGCTTCTTCGCGCGGCGGTCGTAGCAGAATTGCGGCGAGCCGTTTGGGTGGTGACCAGCGGTGCTCAACGAGTCACGACTTCCGACCTCGTGTCACCGGATCAGAGCTGCCTCTGGGGTTTCTGTAGGGCCGCGTCACTGGAACACCCGCAGGTATGGGGCGGGTTGGCGGATCTGGGCGAGAGCGGGCCCGACGAGTGGTCGAGGTTGCTCGACCAGATCACGCGTTCGGGTGACCCTGCCCTCGGGGAAGACCAGCTGGCGCTGCGGAATGAAACGACGTACGTACCGCGGTTGGTTCGACGCGCCGCAGAGCTGATTTCGCCACCGCTGGTATTACGCGACGACGCAACGTATCTCGTGACCGGGGGACTGGGCTCGATCGGACTGGAAATCGCCGGTTACCTGGCCGCCCACGGCGCGCGGCAGCTGGTGCTGACCAGCCGGCGCCCGCCCGGCGATACCGCGCAACAGCGCATCGATGCGATCGGAGAGCAATACGGCTGCGCAGTGCGGGTTGTGGCGGCCGATGTCGGCGATGCGCGCGACGTCGCGAGCCTGTTGGCGACCGTGCAGGCCGAATTGCCGCCGTTGGCCGGCATCGTCCATGCGGCAGGTGAGATCGGCACGAGCCCGCTGAGCACCTTGGACGTCGAATCCCATCAAGCCGAAGTGGATCGTGTTTTCGCCGGAAAGGTCTGGGGTGCGTGGCATCTGAGCGAGGCAGCTGCGGAGATGCAGCTGGACTTCTTCGTCGCTACGTCGTCGATCGCCTCGGTTTGGGGCGGATTCGGTCAGACCTCCTACGGCGCGGCCAACGCCTTCCTCGATGGATTGGCCTGGCGGCTGCGTGAGCGGGGTACACCGGGGGTCAGCGTCAACTTCGGGCCGTGGTCGGTGGGCATGGCCGACGAGGAGGCTCGCGCACGGCTGAACAAGCGAGGCATCGCGACATTGTCGCGGGCCGATGCGCTGGCAGGTATGGCCGATGTGATCGGTGTGGCTTCCGGGCAGGGAACAGCACAGGGAATAGTGGCGCGGATCGACTGGGCACGATTCCTGCCGCTCTATCAACAGGCGGGCCGCCGCCCATTCCTGGCGGAACTGGAGCGCGAAGTGCCCGGCCTGCTGACCGAGGCGGTGCGGTCCGCGTCTGGCTCGGGAAAGACCGAACTGGTCGAGCGGCTGACGAACGCTCCGGTGCAGCAGCGTAGAAGGCTGCTGTTGAACTACCTCCGTGACGCGGTGGCCGAGGTAACTCGCGTCGATCCCGCGGAGATCCGCGACGACGCGGGATTCTTCGACCTCGGCATGGACTCGCTGATGGCCGTCGAATTGCGCGGGCGTATCGAACAGGGTGTGGGCGCCGAGATACCGGCGACCCTGGCCATGGATTACCCACGATTGTCCGACGTGGTGGATTACCTGCTCGGCGATGTGCTCGAGCTCGGCGAGCAGGCCGACGTACGGCCCCAGGTGACCTCGGTGACGACACGCACCGACGAGCCGATCGCGATCATCGCGGTGTCGTGCCGCTTCCCGGGCGCGCCCGATCCGGAAGCCTTCTGGGATGTGCTGGCCGACGGCGTCGACGCGATTCGGGAGATCCCGGAAGACCGATTCGACATCGACGAGTTCTACGATCCCGATCCGGACACCCCGGGCAAGATCTACAGCCGATTCGGTGGGTTCATCGACGAGGTCGACGGATTCGACCCGGAGTTCTTCGGTATCTCCCCGCGCGAGGCGGTGTGGATCGAACCGCAGCAGCGGCTGATGCTCGAAACGGTCTGGGAGGGCTTCGAACGTGCCGGGTACGCGCCGTCTGAATTGCGCGGCAGCCGAACCGGTGTCTTCGTCGGAGTGGCCGCCAATGAATATGCGCACTTGTTGTCCGCCGAGCCGGTCGACAAGATCGAGCCCTACTTCATCACCGGCAACGCACTCAACGCCATCTCCGGGCGGGTCGCATTTGCGCTCGGTCTGGAAGGGCCGGCGGTGGCGGTCGACACCGCATGTAGCTCGTCGTTGGTGGCCGTTCACCAGGCCTGTCTGGCGTTGCGCTCCGGCGACTGCGATTTGGCGGTGGCCGGCGGTGTGAACGTGTTGCTGAGTCCGGTGACCGTCATCGCGGCCTCGCGTGCGAGGATGCTTTCCCCCGTCGGGCGGTGCAAGACCTTCGATGCCTCCGCCGACGGGTATGTGCGCAGCGAAGGCTGCGGGATTCTGGTGCTCAAACGGCTCAGTGATGCGGTACGCGACGGCGACCGGGTTGCCGCCGTCATCCCCAGTAGCGCGGTCAACCAGGACGGCGCCTCCAGCGGTCTGACCGTTCCCAACGGTGGTGCTCAGCAGCGACTTATCGGCACGGCGCTGGCCCGTGCCGGTCTGGCCGGAGGGGATGTCGACTACCTCGAGGCGCACGGAACGGGAACTCCGCTGGGTGACCCGATCGAGGTGCAGGCGGCCGGAGCCGCCTACGGCGCCGGCCGTGATGCGGACCGGCCGCTGCTGATGGGATCGGTGAAGACCAATATCGGTCACCTCGAGTCGGCATCGGGGGCCGCCGGCCTGATCAAGGTCGTGTTGTCGCTGCAGCAGGGAATGCTGCCGGCCAGCCTGCACTTCGACAAACCGTCGCCGCACATCCCATGGGATTCGTTGCCGGTGCAGGTCGTAGAGAAGTCGATGCCGTGGCAGGCCAACGGCAGACCGCGGCGAGCGGGCGTGAGCTCCTTCGGGTTCACCGGCACGAACGCACACGTGCTGATCGAGGAAGCGCCGGCCCCACCGCCACCCGCCGACGGTGACCCAGTGGTGGCGCCGGAGCCGGAGACCCGGGATGAGTCCGGCGATGTCAGCGTGCTGACACTGTCGGCACGCTCACCCGAGGCGCTGGTGGAGGTGGCTCAGCGTTATCGCCACTGGCTGAGCAGCCACCCCGACGTCGACATCGCCGATCTCTGCCTCACGGTCGGGGTAGGGCGTTCGCACTTCGAACACCGCGCAGCGCTGGTGGTGGATTCGGTCCGCGGCGCCGGCGAAGGCCTGGCAGAGTTGGCCGAGGATCGGCTGCGGCCCGGTGTGGTGCGCGGCGAATGTGGCGACCGGCCCACGACGGCGTGGCTGTTCACCGGGCAGGGCAGTCAGCATCCGGGGATGGCGCGCGAATTGTTCGGCGCTGAGCCGGTCTTTGCTGACACCGTGACACGTTGCGCCGAGGCCGTCGACGCAATGCTGCCGCGGCCGTTGCTCGAGGTGCTGTTCGCCGCCGACAGGGAAACGGCGGAATTGTTGCGACACACGTCGTTTGCTCAGCCGGCACTGTTTGCGGTGGAGATGGGCCTGGCCCGGCTGTGGCAGTCCTGGGGCATTGAGCCCGATGTCGTGCTGGGCCACAGCGTCGGCCAGTACGCGGCGGCATGTGTGGCCGGAGTCTTCAGCCTCGAGGACGGGGCACGGCTGATGGCCGAGCGCGGCAGGCTGTTCGGCAGCCTGCCCGAGGGCGGACGGATGGTGGCGGTGTTCGCCGACGCCCAGCGCGTCGAAGATGTGGCCAAGGGATTTGCTCGGGTGTCGGTTGCCGCCTACAACGGGCCCAACACGGTGCTCTCGGGGCCGGGAGAGGACCTCGAGCAGGTAGTCGCCACCTTCGGCGAGGACGGCGTCCGCTGCAGCTGGTTGCAGACCAGCCACGCGTTCCACTCCGAACTGCTGGAGCCGGTGCTCGGCGAATTCGAGTCGTATGCGGGCCGACTGAATTTCGCTGTGCCGACGCTGCCGTTGGTCTGCAACCGCACCGGCACGGTGCTCATGGCCGAAACGCCGCTTGACGCCCAGTATTGGCGTCGGCACTCCCGTCAGCCGGTGCAATTCGCCGAAAGCATTCGCACCGTGGCGGCGCTGGGATGTTCGGTGTTGATGGAGATCGGCCCGCAACCGGTTCTGACCGGCAACGCGGTGCAGGTCTGGCCCGAACATCTGGCAGCTCCGCGTGCGATCGTCTCCCTTCGCAAGGGCGTCGGCGACCGGCGTCAGGTCGCCGAGGCATTGGCAGCCGCCTATGTCAGCGGCCATCGCCCGAAGTTCGACGCTCTGCAACACCGACCAGCCCGCCGGCTCGAACTGCCCACCTATCCGTTCCAGCGTCGGCGCTTCTGGCCCAAGTCGTCCGGTATCACTGTCGACGGCCCGGCGGTGTCGGGGATCCTCGGTAGCGCAAAGGATCTCGCTTCCGGTGATGTGGTGTACACCAGCAGGCTGTCGGTCAAATCCCAGCCTTGGCTATCCGACCACGTCATCTACGACACCGTTGTTGTTCCCGGCGCAACATACGCGACAATGGCCCTGGCGGCCATCGGACCGCCGGCCCGGGTTCAAGAGGTCTTCTTCTATGAGCCGATCATCCTGCCGGAGAAGAGTTCTCGGGAGGTGCAGCTGACATTGCATCCGCTGGATGAGGGCGGCGGCTGGAAGTTCCGGATCGACAGCCGCCCCTACGGGGTCAGCGATGCTGAATGGGCGTTGAACGCCGACGGCACGCTCAGCAGCGGTATCTCCGAGGTTGATGCCGAGGCGGACGCCGTACCCGAGCGCGACCCCGTCGACGAGGCGATCGAGCGGCTGGAACGCATGCGGCCGCAGGAACTGTTCGAGACCTTCGCCGACATGGAGCTCGCGTGGGGACCCAACTGGTCCGGTTCGCTCAAGTCGCTCTGGCTGGGCGAGGGCGAGGCGATCGGCGACATCACCGTCGGCGAGGAACTCGCCGAACATCTCGGAACGGAGCCGATGCATCCGGTGCTGCTCGATCTGTGCACCGGCGTCGCCTTCCCGGCGTTCCCCGCACTGCTGGCCGCGGAACAGGGGGTGCACGATCTGTTCCTGCCGCTGCGGTACGGGCAGGTGGAGTTGGCCCAGAAGATGCCGCGGCGGTTTTATTGCCGCGCCCGGTGGCACGCCAGCGCCCTCGACGGCGAAACCCAGGTGTTCGACCTCGACTTCGTCGATCGAGACAACCGCCGTCTCGGTGGGATTCGGGAGTTCACGGTCAAACGCGCGCCCCGTGAAGCGTTGTTGCGTGGGCTCGGCGGCGATGCCACCCGGTTGCTGTACAGCCTCGGCTGGCACGAAGTGCCGCCGCCACCACCGGCCGAGGAGGCTGCCGGCGCCGCCGGCACCTGGCTGATCGCCGGGTTCGACGAGCTGACGGCTGAACTGCCGGGCTGTGTCCCGTTCGACCGGCTCACCGACCCGGAGCCGCTGGGCCGGCTGATGGCGCAGGCCCAGGAGCGTGGTGTGCCGTTCGCCGGGATCGTCTGGCGCAGCAGCGGCCCGCGGGATCAGGAGTCCAGCGCGCAAACCGCCGCGCGGCTGGAAGCCGAGATCACCCACCTGCTCAGCGCCGTGCACACCGTGCAGGCCGACACGTCGATGAAGCTTCCCGGCGGACTGTGGATCGTCACGCAGCGCGCGGTGGCGACCGAATCGGGCGAGTCGGTCGACCCGGTGCAGGCGGCACTGTGGGGACTCGGGCGCACCATTGTCAACGAGGAACCGGGGCTGCGTTCCAGGCTGGTCGACTGCGACGGTTCGCCCGAGGCCGTGACAGCCCTGGCACGCCTGATCGGTACACCGGGTTCAACCCTCAGCGAGCCTGAGCTCGCCGTGCGGCAGGGGAAGCTGTTGGCATCGCGGCTGCTGCAGTGGTCGCGCAGTGGTCATCTGGTGATGCCGCGCGCAGCCGATTACGCCCTGGCGCCCACCGAGCGCGGTGCGATCGACAACCTGCGCCTGACCGAGGCGGAGGTGCTGCCGCCGGATGCGGGCTACGTTCAGGTCCGCGTCGAGGCCGCCGGGTTGAACTTCCGGGATGTGCTCAATGTGCTGGGTCTCTACCCGGGCGACCCGGGGCCGGTCGGTGGCGACTTCGCCGGCATCGTCACCGAATTGGGCGACGGCGTGACGCGACTTGAGGTCGGCCAGCGGGTCTACGGTTCCATGCAGGGTGCCTTCGCCAGCCGGTTCAACGTGCCGGCCCAGTTCGTGGCGCCGATCCCGGACGGGGTAAGCGCGGTGGAGGCTGCGACCATTCCGGCCGCGGCGCTCACGGTTCGACTCTCGTTCGACTGGGCGAAGCTGAATCCCGGCGACAAGGTGCTCATCCATGCCGCCAGTGGTGGTGTCGGATTGGCCGCCATCCAGATGGCGCTGCAGCAGGGTGCACAGGTGTACGCGACGGCGAGCACCTTCAAGCGTGCGACGCTGCGCAAACTCGGCGTGAAACATGTCTACGACTCGCGCACTACAGATTTCGCCGACCAGATCCTGGCGGACACCGGTGGCGCCGGCGTTGACGTGGTGCTCAACAGCCTGACCAACGAAGGCTTCATCGAGGCGACCCTGCGGGCCACTGCGCAGCACGGGCGTTTCGCGGAGATCGCCAAGCGGGATATCTGGACTCCGGAACAGATGGCGCAGGCTCGCCCCGACATCGCCTACGAGATCGTCGCGTTGGACACGGTGATGTTCACCGAACCCGACCGCATTCGCACCTTGCTCGGTCAGGTGTCCGACGGCCTGGCCAAGGGCGAATGGATGCCGCTGCCCGCCGAGATCTACCCGATCACCGAGGCGAAGACGGCGTTCCGTCGCATGCAGCAGGCGAGGCATATCGGGAAGATCGTGCTGAAGATGCCGAAACCGCTGCAGCCGCGCGCCGATCGGAGCTACCTGATCACCGGCGGCCTCGGTGCGATCGGTCTGCACACGGCGGCATACCTGGCTCAGCTCGGTGCCGGTGACATCGTCTTGACCAGCCGTCGTGCGCCGGATGCCGAGGCGCAGCGGGCGATCGAGGAGATCACCGAGCGGTACAAGTGCCGGATCCACGTCTTCGCTGCCGATATCGGCGACGAGGCCGAGGCCGAGAAGCTGCTGGAGCAGATTCGGGTGGATCTGCCGCCGCTGTCCGGGGTGGTGCATCTCGCCGGTGTGCTCGATGACGCGCTGCTGTCGAGTCAGAACCTGGAGCACTTCCGGACAGCGTTGGCACCCAAGGCATACGGTGCGATCCACCTGGACAAGCTGACCGAGGACGACGAGCTCGACTTCTTCATCCTGTCCTCGTCGGTGTCCAGCCTGCTCGGTTCACCCGGCCAGGCCAACTACTCGACTGCCAATGCGCTGCTCGACGGGTTGGTCGCGCAACGCCAGGCGCGAGGTCTACCGGCAACCGGGATCAACTTCGGTCCCTGGGCGCAGGGGGGTATGGCCTCATCGGAGGCCGCGCGTGCCAATATCGCTGCGCAGGGTCTGGTTCCGTTGGAGCCGTCGGCCGCACTCGGCGCACTCGCCGAGGTCGTCGCCAACGGCACGGCTGCGGCAACCGTCCTCAAAGCCAACTGGCAGCGCGCGGCGAAGGTATTGGGCAGTTCTCGTCCGCCGATTCTCGACCTGGTATTGCCGAGCGCCGCCGGCGAGACGGCCGGCGACGCCGAGTTGCTCCGACAACTGCAGGAGATACCTGTGGCGCAGCGCGCCGACTTCATCACCGAGTTCCTGCAGCGCGAAGTGCAGGGTTTCCTGCGCCTCGCGCAACCGCCCGCCGCAACCAGTCGGTTCCTGGACTTGGGTACGGACTCCCTGATGGCGGTCGAACTTCGCAACCGGCTGCACAGCCAGTTCGGTGGCGCGTTCACGATCAACGCGACGGCGGTATTCGACTATCCGACGATCGGAGGGCTCGGCGAGTACTTGGCCGGTCAGCTGCCGGAATCCGAGTCGCAATCAGGCGACTCCGGAGCACCGTCAGTGGCCGAGCAGGCCGGCGGCGACCAACAGGCCGCCGATGACGGCGAGCAGGGTGGCGACCTCGACACGGCGACGTGATCGGATCCAGTTGTTCACCGCGGTGACCGTCGTCTGTGTTGTCCGGGGCGCGAAAACATAGGCCAGGAGGGCGATCTCGACGAGTGAGAACGCCACGAGGTGGAATATCACCAACGCGCCGACTTGCGTGGCGACCGTAGCGCCGGACGCCAGAATGATTGCGAGTGTGGCCAGATAGTCCACCGACGGTAACGCGATCCCCACGCCGGCGGCTGCCGCGAGCCAGAGCGAGCTGCCGTTCAACAGGCGTCGGGCCGGTGTCGGCAGCCCCGCCCGGCGGGGGCGGAACCACCGGTCGTTGGTGGCCACCAGAACAGCGGCCAGCAGTGCCAGCGCGCCGATCAGGATTTGAACATGCGGCAAGGTGAAATATGTCGAACCGAGTAGTCGGCGTCGAAGTACGAATAACACCACCAGACCCACGGTCATCCCCATCGCGAAACCGCCGACCAGGAACGCCGACAGTTGCAGCACCGGTCGTCGCCGGTTCAACATGAGCACCGTCATACCGATCCGGAACGGTTCGAGGCTCACGGCGAAAGCCATCACCAGGACGGTCAGCAACACGGCCTAACTCGCTTCGCGGGGTACCCGAACGGCGAGCATGGCCAGCAGACCTGCCGCCAGCACCACGCACAGCCCGCCGAGCCCGGCCCGGTCGGTTCCGAACAGATCGACGAAGGTGAAGAACATCCACGGCGCCAGGAACGACGCGGCGCGCCCGGTGGTGGTGTAGAGGCCGAAGGCCACGCCGGCCTTGCCCGGTGCGGCCAGCCGCAGCATCAACGCCCGGGCCGAAGCCAGGATGGGGCCGACGAACAGGCACAACGCCAGCCCGCACACCCAGAAGACCAGCGTTCCGGAGCCGTTGAGCAACACCAGCGCGACCGCGAGCATGGCGGCGAGCGAGCAGGTGATCACCGGTTTGGGACCGGCCCGGTCGGCGAGCAACCCGCCCGCGGCGGCGCCGACCGCAGCGACGACGCTCACGCAGACGCCGAAGATGAGCACGTCGGCCTGCGACACCCCGTACACACTGACGCCGAGCACGGCGCCGAACGCGAAGATCCCGGTCAGGCCGTCCCGGAACACCGCGCTGGCCAACAGGTAGTAGATGACGTTGCGATCGCGTCGCCACTCGGAGCGCACCTCGCGCCACAGCGTGCGGTAGGCGCCGGCGAATCCCACGGTCGGGCCGGGATCGGCGGTCGCCGGTGGGCGCACCAGGACCAGCAGCGGACACGCGAAGATGGCCAGCCAGGCCGCCGCGAACACCATCGACACCCGGATGTTCTGGCCGTGCTCAGCCGCGAGACCGAACAGGCCGCGGGTATCGCCGTCCCCGGCGATGAACCCGGTGTAGAGGATCAGCAGCAGCGCCACGCTACCGAAAAATCCTGAGGCGGAACCGATTCCGGAAATCTTACCGATGTTCCTCGGTGTGGAGAGCTGGCTGAGCGCGGCGTTGTAGGGCACCGTCGCGAGGTCACTGCACGCCGCGGTGCAGGCCAGCAGGATCAGGCCGGGCAGCAGGTAGCGGTAGTCGGCGTCGATGCAGCTCATCGCGGCGGTCATCGCGACGACCAGGCCGGTCAGCAGCGCCAGGGCGCTGCGGCGACGCCGCGGTGCGTCGACCAGCACCCCGGTCGCCGGCGCCAGCAGCGCGACGAACAGCCCCGCGAATGTCAGCGCCCTGCCCAGCCAACTCGCCGGTGTGGTGTCGCCGGGCAGGTCCGCACCGACCTGCCCGGTGAGGTAGACGGCGAAGACGAAAGTCCCGACGACGGCGTTGACCCCGGTGGCGCCGAAGTCCCACAGCGCCCAGGCCGCCACCTGCGCCCGTGAGCCGGGTCGTGCCTGCACCACGTGGCTGCCCAAGAATGGATCCTCTCCGTCGGCGCAGGGAGAATTCGGTGCCCGCCCCCACCGGCAGCTAGCATCCCACGGGTGAGCCGGGTCCTGCTGGTTACCAATGATTTTCCGCCGCGCCCCGGCGGCATTCAGAGCTATCTGGAAGAGCTGGTGCGCCGTATCGCCGGTTCCGGGCAACACCAGGTGACGGTGTACGCGCCGCAGTGGAAGGGCGCCGACGCGTTCGACGAGGCGGCGAAATCCATCGGCTACCAGGTGGTACGCCACCCGGGCACGCTGATGTTGCCGGGTCGCGCCGTCGACACCCGGATGCGCCGTCTGATCGCCGAACAGGGCGTCGAGACGGTGTGGTTCGGCGCGGCCGCCCCGCTGGCGCTGCTGGCGCAGCGGGCGCGCGCTGCCGGCGCCACCCGGGTGGTGGCCAGCACCCACGGCCACGAGGTCGGCTGGTCGATGCTGCCGGTGGCCCGCTCGGTGCTGCGCCGGATCGGCGAGTCCTGCGACACCGTCACCTTCGTCAGTCACTACACCCGTGGCCGGTTCGCCTCGGCGTTCGGCCCCGACGCCGCGCTGGAGCACCTGCCGCCCGGGGTCGACACCGACCGCTTCCGGCCCGACCCCGGTGCCCGCGCCGCACTGCGGGTCCGGCACGGGCTGGGCGGGCGGCCCACCGTGGTGTGCGTGTCGCGACTGGTGCCGCGCAAGGGTCAGGACATGCTGATCCGGGCGCTACCGGCGATCCGGCGCCGGGTTGACGGTGCCGCACTGGTGATCGTCGGTGGTGGCCCGTATGCCGACACCCTGCGGGGGCTGGCAGTCGAGTGCGGGGTCGCCGATGCGGTGACGTTCACCGGTGGCGTCCCGGCCGCCGAGCTGCCGGCCTATTACCTGCTGGGCGACGTCTTCGCGATGCCGTGCCGCACGCGTGGTGCCGGGCTCGACGTCGAGGGGCTGGGCATCGTGTTCCTGGAGGCGTCGGCGGCCGGCGTCCCGGTGGTCGCCGGTGATTCGGGGGGCGCACCGGAGACCGTGCTGGACCACCGGACCGGACGGGTGGTCGACGGCCGGTCCGTGGACCAGATCGGTGATGCCATCAGCGGATTGCTGGCCGACCCCGACCGCGCCGCCGCGATGGGCGCCGCGGGGCGGGCGTGGGTGATGAGTGACTGGCGCTGGGACATCCTGGCCGGACGCATGGCCGACCTGCTGCAGGGGTGAGGGCGGTCATGCGGCGATTCCAGCCGGTCAGTCCTTGGTGTAGATCGCCTCGATCGCGTCGGCGAACTTCTCGGCGACCACCTTGCGCTTGACCTTCATCGTCGGGGTCAGCTCACCGGTGGCCTCGGTGAAGTCGACCGGCAGGATCGCGAACTTGCGGATCGACTCGGCGTGCGACACCGACAGGTTGGCCTGTTTGACCGCCGCATCCACCTCGGCCAGCAGGTCCGGGTCGGTCGCCAGGTCCGCGGGGGTGGCGACGTCGGCCTTGCTGTTGCGCTGCTTCCAGCCCTCGATGGCCTCCGGGTCGATGGTGATCAGCGCCCCGATGAATGGCTTGGCGTCGCCGACGACCATCGCCTGACTGATCAACGGGTGGGCGCGCAACTGGTCCTCGAGCACCGCGGGGGCGACGTTCTTGCCGCCGGCGGTGACGATGATCTCCTTCTTGCGGCCGGTGATCTTCAGGTAGCCGTCGGCGTCGATGTCGGCCAGATCGCCGGTCTTGAACCAGCCGTCGGCGAACGCCTCGGCGGTGGCCTGCTCGTTGTGCCAGTAACCGCTGAACACCACCCCGCCGCGGACCAGCAACTCGCCGTCGTCGGCGATGCGCATGCTGTTGCCCGGCACCAGTTTCCCGACGGTCCCGACCTTCATGCCGCCGACCGGGTTGACGGTGACGGCGGCGGTCGTCTCGGTCAGCCCGTAGCCCTCGTAGATGGACAGGCCGACACCGCGGTAGAAGTGGCCGAGCCGTTCGCCCAGCGGCGCACCGCCGGACACCGACGCACGGCAGTCGCCGCCCAGCGCCGCGCGCAGCTTGTGATAGACGAGCTTGTCGAACAACGCGTGCTTGAGGCGCAGCAGCAGGCCGGGGCCGCCGCGGTCGAGGGCTTCGCTCCAGTCCACCGCGGTCTGGGCGGCCATCTCGAAGATTCGGCCCTTGCCGTCGTTGGCGGCGTTCTGCGCGGCGGTGTTGTACACCTTTTCGAACACCCGTGGCACCGAGACCACCACGGTCGGCTTGAAGACCGCGAACATCGGCACCAGATTCTTGATGTCGCTGGTGAATCCGACCGTGACCCGGTTGGTGAACGCCGCCAGGGTCAGCGCCCGGGCCAGCACGTGGGCCAACGGCAGGAAGATCAGCAGGCGCTGGTCGGGGCCGAGCAGGGTCGGCAGGGCGGCTTTGGTGCCGCGCACCTCGTGGATCAGGTTGGAGTGGGTGAGCTGGCAGCCCTTGGGGCGTCCCGTGGTGCCCGAGGTGTAGATCAGCGTCGCCGGGTCGGTGGCCTTCAGCGCGTCGCCGCGCGCGGTGAGCTGCCCCGGGTCCTGGCCGGCGCCGGCCTCGGCGAGTTCGTCGAGCGCCTTGGCGCCGGAGCCGTCGATGGTCAGCACCCGCCGCAGCGAGGGCAGCTCGCCGGCGAGCTCGTTGACCATCTGGGCGTGGGCGTCGGTCTCGGCGAACACCAGCACCGCACTGGAGTCCTCCATCACCCAGCGCACCTGCTCCGCCGAGGACGTCTCGTAGATCGGCACGGTCACCGCGCCGATGGACAGGATCGCGAAGTCGAGGATCGCCCACTCGTAGCGGGTGGCGGAGAAGATCACCACCCGGTCCCCGGCGGCCACCCCCTGCCCGATCAGACCCAATGCGGCCGAACGGATCTGCGCGGCAGCGGTGGCGCAGCTGATGTCGGTCCACGCGCCGTCGACCAGACGCTGGTAGATGACATGGTCGGGGTTGTCGCGCTCGTGTTCGAAGACGATCGCGGCGACGTTGTCGTGCTCCTCGACGGTGAACGGCGCCGGAACACTGAACTCACGCATTCGAATGACCTCTCTTGGCAGCCTCGGTGTCTGTGCGCCCAGCCTAATAGGCGCTCCCCGGCAGGTGTGACGGTGTTCACTGTCGGGCGGGGAGAAGTCCGGCTGTGCACCCGGGGCGTTCCGTGCCGGGAACCTGATATGTGAAGCTGGGGCGATGAACAGTATCCAGGTTGCCGATGAGACATTCATCGCCGCACCCGGCGCGCAGGTGGGGGCCCTGGTCGCCGACCGGTCGAGCTGGCGGCGGTGGTGGCCGGACCTGCAGCTGCACGTGGTCGAGGACCGCGCCGAGAAGGGTGTCCGCTGGACGGTGGGCGGGCCGCTGACCGGAACCATGGAGATCTGGCTGGACCCGATGCTCGACGGGGTGTTGCTGCACTATTTCCTGCACGCCGAACCCGCCGGGGTGACCGGCCGCCAGCTGGCCAGGCTGAACGTGGCGAAGCTCAACCACCGCCGCCGGGTGGCGGGCAAGCGGATGGCCTTCGAGGTGAAGGCCCGTCTCGAGCAGTCCCGGCCGGTGGGTGTCGCCCCGGCCGCCGTGAGCTGACCCGGGTTGAACGGGCGGACGGCGGGCGCGGCGAGGTAGCGTCTCTGCCGAGGGCCGGTGGCAGGCGAATGAGTTAGGGAAGTAACCACGTGGCGGACAAGACAGCTCAGACCATCTTCATCGAGGCGGATCCGGGCACGGTGATGAAGGTGATCGCCGATATCGGCGCCTACCCCGATTGGGTTTCGGAGTACACCGAGGCCGAGGTGCTCGAAACCGACACCGACGGATACCCGAAGCAGGCCCGGCTGGTGCTCGACGCCGCGGTGCTCAAGGACACCATGGTGCTGGCCTACGACTGGCCGCAGGACCGTCGCAGCGTGCGCTGGTCATTGGTGTCCAGTTCGCTGTTGAAAGCTCTTGACGGCGAATACCGATTGGCGCCCAAGGGATCCGGCACAGAAGTCGTCTACGAGCTGTCGGTCGACCTGATGATCCCGATGATCGGTCTGCTCAAGCGCAAGGCGGAGCGGCGACTGACCGACACCGCGCTGAAGGATCTGAAGAAGCGAGCCGAGGCTGAGTGAGGCCGCCTGAACCAGCGACGCCCACCATGGCGCCGATCAGTCTGTTCGTCGGCAAGGGCGGCGTGGGTAAGTCCACGCTGGCGGCGGCGACCGCCGTCGCCGAAGCGCGCGCCGGCAACCGGGTGCTGCTGATCTCCACCGACCAGGCGCACTCGGTCGGTGACGTGCTCGGCGTCTCGGTGGTGCCCGGCGGCGGCCGTGACCCGGTGCCGGTGGTACTCGACGACGCCGGCCCCGGCGGGCTTGACGTTTTGGCGCTGGACACGCTGGCGTTGCTCGAGGCGCAGTGGGCCGAGGTCGTCGAGGTGCTGGCCGGGCGATTCCCGGAGTCGGATCTGGGTATCGTTGCCCCCGAAGAACTTTCGGCGCTTCCCGGCGTCCAGGAGGTGCTCGGCCTGCATGAGGTCGGCGAGCTGGCCGGCAGCGGTCGGTGGGACCGGGTCGTCGTCGACTGCGCGTCCACCGCCGATGCGATGCGGATGCTGACGCTGCCCGCCACGGTCGCGCTGTATGCCGAGCGGTCCTGGCCGCGGCACCGCAGGCTCAGCGGGACCGATGGCGCCTCGGACGCACTGGTCGAGTTGATCGAGCGGATCAGCGGAGCCGCCGAGCGACTGGCCACGCTGCTGACCGACGAGGCGCTGGTCGGGGCCCACCTGGTGCTGACCGCCGAACGGGTGGTGGCCGCCGAAGCGGTCCGGACCCTGGGGACGCTGGCGTTGACCGGGGTGCGCGTCGACGAGCTGATCGTCAATCAGATTCTGTTGCAGGATGATTCGTACGTCTACACGAATCTGCCCGCGCACCCGGCGTTTGACTGGTACGCCGAGCGGATCCGGGAACAGCACGGCGTTCTGGAGGACTTGGACCGCACCATCGGTGACGTGGCGATGGTGCTGGTCCCGCACCTGGCCGGCGAACCGATCGGCCCCAAGGCGCTCGGTGAACTGCTCGAGGGCAGCCGGCGACGCGACGGGTCGGCGCCGCCGGGACCGGTGCGGCCGGTGGTCGACCGGGAGTCGGGTTCCGGGCTGGGGGCGGTGTACCGGTTGCGGTTAGAGTTGCCGCAGGTCGATTCCGGTGCGCTGAGCCTGGGCCGCTCCGGTGACGACCTGGTCATCGGCGCCGGCGGTACCAGGCGCCGGGTCCGATTGGCGTCGGTGCTGCGACGATGCACGGTTTTGGACGCGACGCTGCGCGGCAGCGAACTGACGGTGCGCTTCCGGCCGAACCCGGAGGTGTGGCCGGTGAGCAGGGACGAGGAGGTGCGACGTTGAGCGCTGGCGCGCACCGCGATCTGGGTGAGCTGGGGCCGGAGTTGCGCAAACTCGCCCAGGCGATCCTGGATCGGCTCGACCCGGCGGTGCGGGCGGCGGCGATGCTGGCGGCCGCCGACGCGCCGGGGAAGTGCCAGCAGGTGTGGTGTCCGGTGTGTGCGCTGGCGGCGTTGGTGACGGGGGAGGAGCACCCGTTGCTCAGCGTCGTCGCCGAGCACAGCGTCGCGTTGTTCGACGTGATCCGAGCGGTGGTCGGTGAGACCGGTGACCGGCCGGGCCCGCCCGACGGCCCGCCGCCGGGCGGAGACGGCGACGCTCCGGCCAAGACGGGTTATCAGCACATCCCCGTCACGATCGAGCACTGAGCGCGGAAAGCTAAGGAATTCCCCGGAATCTGTCGTGTGACGAATCACCGTGTGGCCGTAGCCACCGCTGGTCGGTAAAGTTGGCGCGAACACGGCCGGTGTTCGCGGACAGCAGGGAGGGAGGGGCCATGTGGTATTGGCTGGTCAAATACGTCTTTTTCGGCCCTCTGCTGACCTTGATCGGGCGGCCGAAAGTCGAGGGGCTGGAGAACATCCCCGAGGACGGTGCGGCGATCCTGGCCAGTAATCACCTCGCCGTGATGGACAGCTTCTATCTGCCGCTGGTGGTGCGCCGCCGGATCACCTTCCTGGCCAAGTCGGAGTACTTCACCGGCACCGGGATCAAAGGCTGGCTCACCCGCTGGTTCTACACCGCGGTCGGTCAGGTGCCCATCGACCGCACCGATGCCGACGCCGCACAGGCCGCGCTGAACACCGCCCAGCGGATCCTGAACGCCGGCAAGCTGTTGGGCATCTACCCCGAAGGCACCCGGTCACCCGACGGCAGGTTGTACAAGGGCAAGACCGGCCTGGCCCGGCTCGCGCTGCACACCGGCGTCCCGGTGATCCCGGTCGCCATGATCGGAACCAACCTGGTCAACCCGCCCGGCACCAAGATGCTGCGGTTCAGCCGGGTCACCGTCCGGTTCGGCAAGCCGATGGACTTCTCCCGCTTCGACGGGATGGCCGACAACCGCTTCATCGAGCGGGCGGTCACCGATGAGGTCATCTACGAATTGATGGGCCTGTCCGGCCAGGAGTATGTCGACATCTACGCGGCGAGCCTCAAAAACGGTGCGGCACAACAGGACGGGGCAACGGCTCAGCCGGTCGCCCGGTTTCCGGAGACCGCGGCAGGCTGATCCTGGGTGCTCCGGCGGTCCGGACGCAGCGTCGCGCCGGCCGTGACGATCACCGCCAGTGCCCACCACACATACGATGTGCCGGCCAACTGGCGCCACCATGCCGCGCCGGCTTCGTGATGCTCGGGCAGCAGGTCGATCGGACTGCGCATCATCAACGCCACGCCCAGCGCGCTGAGCACGCCCAGCGCGATGGCGCGGTGCCGGTAGGCCACCACGGCGGTCACCACCACCGTCGGCAGCATCCACACCCAGTGGTGTGACCACGACACCGGCGAGACCACCAGCCCGAACAGCGCCACGCAGATCAGCGCGAGAATCGGCTCCCCGACGTCCCGGTTGAGCACCCGGCGGGCCGCCCACACCGTGACGGCCAAGACCACCAGGCAGCCCAGCAGCCACAACGCGGAGCGCTGATGTTCGCTCAGCGGCAACCGGGCCAGCGCGCCGGCGAGGTTCTGGTTGGTGTTCAGCGTGGCCCCGCCGATGCGGTCGGTGTTGCGGACCGTGTGCGTCCAGTACTGCCAGGAGTCGCTCCAGGCCAGCGCGAAGCCGGCCAGCGTCGCCACCAGAAACGAGGCCACGGTGGTCACCGCGGCGCGCCCGTCGCGGCGCAGCAGGAAATACAACAGGAACACCGCCGGTGTCAGCTTCAGCGCCACCGCCAGTCCCAGCAGCGCGCCCCGCGGCCAGTAGGTACGGCGCGGGACGCAGTCGGCGATCACCAGCGTCATCAGCACCGCGTTGACCTGGCCGAAATCGAAGTTGGACCAGATCGGTTCGGCATTGAGCCAGATGGCCGCCGCGACGATCGCCGCTGCCAGGACCGCCCGCCGCCACCACTGCGGGCCGCCGCTGTGGCCCACGCCGACGCCGAGCCCGGTGAGCACGATGGTGATCGACACCACCAGCAGCAGTGTCGAGACGATCGTCAGCGCGGCAGTGCCCGAACCCAGCGACACCCAGGTGAGCGGGGCGAAAAACACCGCGGCGATCGGGGGATAGGTGAACGGCAGCACCGTGCCGTCGATCTGGGTGGCGAACCAGTCGTCGCCGTAGAGCGGTTGCCCGTCACGCCACGCCTGCGCGGCCATGCGGTAGACGTCGACGTCGATGTGGTACGGCGTGCTGCCGAGCGCCCGCCACGTCGTGTAGCCCAGTGCTCCGATTGCCAGCAGGGCGAAGATCCACCAGACGGCACCGCCCCCGTGCCGACAGCCCGGGTCGGGCGGCCGCGATGTAGTCATGTCGCAGCACAGCCTATCGGGTGGTCAGGTTTTCCCGGGCCATGCCGGTGCTGATCCCGACGCGGAGTGTTGCGGGGGCGTACGTTGCATTAGGTGCTCGAATGGTTCCGCGACGACATCATCGAACGCGGCAGGTTGCCGCTGCTGTCGTGCCTGCTCGCGTTCCTGGTGACGTTTCTGGTGACCCGCTCGGTGGTCCGCTACATCCGCAGTAACACCGATCGCGTCGGCGCCCCCCGATGGTGGCAGCCGCGCAACGTCCATATCGGGTCGAAGCACATCCACCACGTGGTCTTCGGGGTGCTGCTGGTGATGGTCGCCGGGGTGACGCTGGTGGCCGCCGGCCCGCATGGGCACGAGCCGGCATTCAGCTTGGCCGCGATCGCGTTCGGGATCGGCGCGGCGCTGGTGCTCGACGAGTATGCGCTGATCCTGCACTTGTCGGACGTCTACTGGGAAGAGGACGGGCGCGCCTCGGTGGATGCCGTCTTCGCCGCGACGGCGGTGGCCGGCCTGCTGGTGCTGGGCTTTCACCCGCTGGCTTTTCTGTTGTCGCTGTGGCACGACACCTCTTCGCCGCTGATCCGCGCCGGGGTGTTCGCCGGGTTGGTGACGTCGCTGCCGCTGGGTGTGGTGGTGTTGTTGAAGGGCAAGGTGTGGACCGGGCTGATCGGGATGTTCTTCTTTCCGCTGCTGGTGGTCGGGGCGATCCGGCTGTCCCGGCCGCACGCGCCGTGGGCGCGCTGGCGCTACCTGCCCCGGCGGGAGCGGATGCGCCGCGCGTTGGAGCGGGAACGCCGGCTGCGACGGCCGGTGATCCAGGCCAAGCTCTGGCTGCAGGACGCCATCGCGGGCCGGCCCCAGCTGCCTGACGAGCGGGTCGTTGCCGCCGAACTCGACCGTGACGTGCGCGCCGCCTCGGCGCCGACTCAGCCGATCATGATCGGGCGCCCGCGGGTGCCGACCGGGCGGACTGGCTCCGAACGCCCGGCCTATCCCGGACGGTCGGCGCCGGCCGGACGGTCGGCGCCCAACCGTGCGGTCGCCGATGCCTCGGCGGCCACGGTGCCCTTTTCCACGCCGTCGCCGGCCCATCCGCTTCAGCGACCCGGCGGTCCCGGGAGATGAGCGGCCGGTGAGATATTTCTACGACACCGAGTTCATCGAGGACGGCCGCACCATCGAGCTGGTCTCGATCGGCGTGGTCGCCGAGGACGGACGCGAATATTACGCGGTCTCCACCGAGTTCGACCCGGGCCGGGCCGGGCCGTGGGTCCGCACCCACGTGCTGCCCAAGCTGCCCTCCCCGGCATCCCAGGCGTGGCGGACACGGCGCCGGATCCGCGACGATCTCGAGGAGTTCTTGCGCGTCGACAGCGGTGAGCCGATCGAGTTGTGGGCCTGGGTGGCCGCTTACGACCACGTGGTGTTGTGCCAGCTGTGGGGAACGATGCCCGACCTGCCGCAGTCGATCCCGCGCTTCACCCACGAGTTGCGTCAACTCTGGGAGGATCGGGGCCGGCCGCGGCTGCCACCGCGATCGGCGGGCAGCCACGATGCGCTGGTGGACGCCCGCGACCAGTTGCGACGCTTCCAGGTGATCACCGCCACCGAACAGGCCTGATCAGCGCGGTCCGCGCCCCGGCTACCATGGTCGGGTGAACTGGACCGTTGACGTACCGATCGACCAGCTGCCGTCGCTGCCGCCGCTGCCCGCGGACCTGCGTGAGCGCCTCGACGCCGCGCTGGCCCGCCCGGCCGTTCAGCAGCCGAGTTGGCCCGCCGACCAGGCCAAGGCGATGCGCACGGTGCTCGAGAGCGTCCCGCCGATCACGGTGGCCTCCGAGATCGTCCGGCTCAAGGGGCTGCTGGCTGAGGTCGCCCGCGGGGAGGCCTTCCTGCTGCAGGGCGGCGACTGCGCCGAAACCTTCGCCGACAACACCGAGCCGCACATCAAGGGCAACATCCGCACTCTGCTGCAGATGGCGGTGGTGCTGACCTACGGGGCGTCCACGCCGGTGGTCAAGCTGGCCCGCATCGCCGGCCAGTACGCCAAGCCCCGGTCGGCCGACATCGACGCCCTCGGGCTGAAGTCCTACCGCGGTGACATGGTCAACGGGTTCGCCCCGGACGCCGCCGTGCGCGAACACGACCCGTCCCGGCTGGTGCGGGCCTACGCCAACGCCAGCGCGGCGATGAACCTGGTGCGGGCGCTGACCTCGTCGGGGCTGGCGTCGCTGGAACTGGTGCACGACTGGAACCGGGAGTTCGTCCGCACCTCGCCGGCCGGTGCGCGTTATGAGGCGCTGGCCGGGGAGATCGACCGCGGCCTGCGGTTCATGAACGCCTGCGGGGTCGCCGACCGGGAACTGCAGACCGCCGAGATCTACGCCAGCCACGAGGCGCTGGTGCTGGACTACGAGCGCGCCATGCTGCGGATGGCCGACATCGAGGGCGAACCGAAGCTCTACGACCTGTCGGCGCACTACGTGTGGATCGGCGAGCGGACTCGCCAGCTCGACGGCGCACACGTCGGCCTGGCCGAGGTGATCGCCAACCCGATCGGCATCAAGCTGGGGCCGACCACCTCCCCGGAGCTGGCCGTCGAGTATGTCGAACGGCTCGACCCCAACAACGAGCCGGGCCGGCTCACCCTGGTCAGCCGGATGGGCAACTCCAAGGTGCGCGATCTGTTGCCGGGCATCATCGAGAAGGTGCAGGCCACCGGTCACCAGGTGATCTGGCAGTGCGACCCGATGCACGGCAACACCCATGAGGCCTCCACCGGTCACAAGACCCGGCACTTCGACCGGATCGTCGACGAGGTGCAGGGATTCTTCGAGGTGCACCACGCGCTGGGCACCCACCCCGGCGGCATCCACCTGGAGTTCACCGGCGAGGACGTCACCGAATGTCTCGGTGGCGCGCAAGATATTTCGGATGCGGACCTGGGCGGGCGCTACGAGACGGCGTGCGACCCGCGGCTCAACACCCAGCAGAGCCTGGAGTTGGCCTTCCTGGTCGCCGAGATGCTCCGCGGTTAGGTTTTTCCCCGCGAGCGTGCGCGTCCCCGGTCGACACGCCGTAGCCAACACCGTTGTTGCGCACGCTCGCGCCATGGGTAACGCGGCAACGGATAACTACAGCAGCGCGCCGACGTTGTTGCCCAGCGTCCACGCCACCGCGGCCACCAGCCCGGTGAGGGCGAACACCACCGTCAGCCAGATCGCCACCATCCGGCGCGCGTGCTGTCGCTGCAGGACGAACTGACTCAGTTCGATCCCGGCGAACTGCCCTGACACCACCTGGTATTGGGTGTCGGCCTCGGTGTCGGTGTCGGGCGTCCAATCCTGCGGGCCGCGCGGCATGTGCAGCGTCGGGCGGGCCGGCGGCGCGGCGGGCCCGCCGCCGCGCTGCGGTGGCGCCGAGCTGTGCTGGGCGGAGTTGCGCGGGGCCGGAACCCGAAACGCCGGCAGCCCCAACCGTTCGGCGATCGCCGTGACGTCCTGGGCCATCTCGACGCCGTCGGCGTAGCGGTCAGCCGGCTCCAGTGCGGTGGCGCGGGCCACCAGTTCGTCGAATTCTCTCGGCACCCCCTCGATGGCGGTGCTGGGCGGCGGGACATCGCGATCCAGCCGCTGGTAGGCCACGGTCAGCGGGGAGTCGCCGGCGAACGGTGTGTGACCGGTCAGCAGCTCGTAGGCCAGGATGCCGACCCCGTAGACGTCGCTGGCCGGCCCGGCGTTGCCGTCGCGGACCTGCTCGGGTGACAGGTAGGCCGCGGTGCCCAGAATCACGTTGGTCGAGGTGATCCCGGCCGCCGCGAGGGCACGGACCAGCCCGAAATCGACCACCTTCACCTCGCCGTCGTCGGAGATCAGGATGTTCTCCGGCTTCACGTCGCGGTGCACCAGGCCGGCGCGGTGCGCGATGCCCAGCGCCCCCAGCACCGGGCGCAGCACCGCGACGACGGCGTGCGGCGGCATCGGGCCGCGTTCGTTGAGCAGTTCGCGCAGCGTTCCGCCCTCGACGAGTTCCATGATCAGAAACGGCTGCCCGGGGTCGTGCGGCGTGCCGAAACCCTGGTCGTACACCGCCACCAGACCCGGATCCTTGAGGCGGGCGACCGCCCGCGCCTCGAGCTGAAATCGGGTGAGGAACTGCTGGTCGCCGGCGTAGCGCAGATCCATCACCTTGCATGCGACCGGGCGGTCCAGCCGTTCGTCGAGACCGCGGTACACCGTGGAGGTGCCGCCGGTGGCGATGCGGGTGCCGACGCGGTACCGGCCGTCCAGCAGGGCGCCTTCGAGTGCGTCTGGGCCCCACGCTGCGGTCACCTGGTCATGGTATGCGGGTGGGTTGCCGATCCGGCGGTTCTAGACTCGTGTGGTGAGCAGCATCCCGGCCGCCGAAGACATCCTGGAATCCGACGAACCGATGTTCGACCTGCCGACGGTCGCCGAAATGCTCGGCGTGCCCGTCACCAAAGTGCACCAGTACCTGCGGGACAACCATCTGCTCGCGGTGCGCCGCGACGGTGCGCTGGTGGTGCCGCAGGTGTTCTTCACCGCGGCCGGGGATGTGGTGAAGAGCCTGCCGGGATTGCTGGCGGTGCTCCACGACGGCGGCTATGAGCAGACCGACATCGTGCGCTGGCTGTTCACCCACGACCCGTCGCTGTCGTTGACCCGCGACGGTGTGCGCGAGTCGGTCGCCAACGCCCGTCCGATCGACGCGCTGCATGCCCATCAGGCCCGTGAGGTGATGCGCCGGGCGCAGGCCATGGCGTACTGAGTTCAGCCGGCCGCCGGCGCGACCTCCGCCGTGGGTCTGGACAGTCGGTACCAGGCGAACACGGCGCACCCGGTCGCGCCGATCACGTGCAGCCAGGAGTACATGCCGTGCGAGCCGTCGGGTTTGAAGATCACCATGATCCAGGTCGAGGCCGCGGCGATCGCGGTGATCGCCGTCGGTGAGCGGACCACGGTGGCCGCCGCCGCCAGCGGCCAGGTGTAATACCAGGGCAGCGCGGCCGGCACGAACAGCACCACGACCAGCATGCCCCAGGCGATCCCCAGCACCGCCGCCCGGTCGTCGCGGCGAGACCGCCACCACAGCACCGGGAGCACCAGCGCGATCACCACGATCCCGCTGATCCGGGTGATGTGCAGTGCGGCATAGAAATTGATCGGCGCGACCAACCCGCCGACGGCGTGCACGAGGTTGGCCGCGGCGGTCGGCACGGTGAGCCAGTTGATGATCTTGACGTTGCCGGCCAGCAGCGCGGTCAGCCAGCCCAGACCCACGCCGGCCAGGGCCGACAGCGCCGCGAAGACGGCGACCATGATCGCTGCCGAGATGGCCGCGGCCGCCGCGAACGCCTGCGCAACCGGGTAGCCGTGCCGTTCCCGTAGCCGGCGCATCCATATCCACACCAGAAACGGCAACGCGATCACGGCGGTGGCTTTGACCGCGGCGGCGAGGGCCACCAGGCTGATGCCCGCCAGCGGCCGGCCCCGCAGCGTCAGCGCGATCCCGGCGACCATCAGGCCCACCATCAGCATCTCGTTGTGGACACCGCCCATCAGGTGGATGATGACCAGCGGGTTGAGCACCGCCAGATACAGCGCCGCCGGGGGGCTTCCGCCGACCCGGCGGGCCACTTGCGGTGCGGCCCAGATCAACAGCGCCAGGCCCGGCAGCATGCACAACCGCAACACCATGGTGCCGACCACCACGTTGTTGCCCACCAGGATGGTGACCAGTTTGGCGACCAGGATGAACGCCGGGCCGTAAGGTGCCGTCGTCGCCGCCCAGATCGGGCTGACGTCATCGAGCAGCGGGTTGGGGTTCTCGACCGGACCCACCTGGTAGGGGTCCAATCCGTCTCGCAGCAGTGCGCCCTGGGCCAGGTAGGAGTAGGTGTCGCGGCTGAACACCGGAACCGACAGCAGCAGCGGCGCCAGCCAGAATCCGGTGGTGGCTATCAGCGTGTATTCGGTTGCGGCGCCGTCGATCACCCGCCGGCCCAGGCCGAACCAGGCCAGCAGCATCACCGCGACGCCGGCCCACAGCAGCACCGACGACAGCACCAGGCCATGACCGAACCGCAGCCAGGACAGGTGCGCCGACTCCAGCACCGGGTCCTGGATCCGGGTGCTGCCGGCGCCCAGACCGCCCACCGTGATCAGCATCGCGCCCATGCAGCCCAGCCAGGCCGCCGCGGACTGCTCGCTGGTGGCGAACTCGCGCAGCCGGGCCAGCGGCCGGGCCGGGCCCGCCGGAACCGTCGATGTGCTGGGGATGGACATGGCGCTTCGGGGCTCCTCAAGCGGACCGGTCGGCGACCAGTCGGGCCAGGCCGGTCAGTCCGGCCTTGGCGACCTCGTCGATGGGGGCGGCCGCCAGCGCCGTCATGGCCCGGCGGGTCAGGGTGTCGATCCGGTCCTCGACGGCGGCCAGCGCGCCCACCGCCTCGATCAGGTCGCACAACTCGCGGACCTGCGTGTCGGTCAACGCGGTGCCGAGCGATGCGCGCAACCGTTCGGCGGCCGCCGTATCCGACTTGTCGGCCAGCTCGACTGCCTCGGCCACCAGCACGGTGCGTTTACCCGAGCGCAGGTCGTCGCCGGACGGTTTGCCGGTCACCGCGGGGTCGCCGAACACGCCCAGCACATCGTCGCGCAGCTGGAACGCCACGCCGAGATCGGTGCCGACCTCGTGGAACAGCGCCTGGATGTCGGGCCGGTCGGCGG
This sequence comes from Mycolicibacter senuensis, assembly GCF_002101885.1. Lineage (GTDB taxonomy): Bacteria > Actinomycetota > Actinomycetes > Mycobacteriales > Mycobacteriaceae > Mycobacterium > Mycobacterium senuense. The sequence continues at coordinate 17,387 of NZ_LQPS01000025.1, read as the reverse complement.
CGGCCGCGACCCCCAGCTGCAGGGGCCGAACCACCGTGTAGGAGGCGGTCTTGTAGGTGTTGACCCGCATCGCCGACGCGATCGACTCGTCACCGCTGGCCTCGGCGACGATGTCGAGATATTGCCCGCCCAGCACCTCGGTGCGAATATCCGACCAGATGCGCCGTACCCGGCGTTGCGCATCCGCCGGCAGGTCGGCGCCGGCGACGATGTCGTCGGCCCAGACCAGCGCCAGATCACCGAGCAGGATGGCGGCCGAGATCCCGAATTGATCGGCCTGGCCCCGCCAGCCGCGGGTGCGGTGCAGGTCGGCGAACTTGTGGTGGGTGGTGGGGCCGCCGCGCCGGGTCGCTGAGGCGTCGATCACGTCGTCGTGCACCAGCGCACAGGCGTGCAGCAGTTCCAGCGCCGAGAACAGCAGCAGCTCGTCGTCGAGCGCATCCCGGCCGGTGATGGCTCGCCAGCCCCAGTAGGCGAACGCCGGCCGGAGCCGCTTGCCGCCGCTGAGGACGAACTCCTCCAGTCCGGTGATCAGGCTCTGGTAGTCCTCACCCATGTAGGCGGTGTCGATACGGCGGGTGCGCAGGTAGGAGCGCAGCTGCTCGGTCATCGCGCCGGCCAGTTCGACGGCCGACGGTGCGGTTGCTGCTGTTGCCTTGAAGCTCAGCTCGGCGCCCCTTCCTCACTCGGCCGGCCCGGGGACCCCCGGCGTGCGTTCAGCGTAGAGTGTGCCACCACGCCCGGGGGGAGGCTCAGACCGGCGGCGACGCCGCCGCGGGGCCACACCGACTGCTCGTCGGCACCGGTTGCTCCGATAGGCTCGGGGCCTTGCGTCCGTGTCGGCCGCAATGCCGCTGCTGCTTCTGGCGAAGAGAGCCGGCGAAGCCGGCCCGCGGGCCCGCCCCCGTGGCGAACTTGACCGCCTTCGACCAGGAGCAACTCGTGACCTTGAACACCGTCGCCCTCGAGCTTGTCCCGCCGAACCTGGATCGCGGGCCGGAGCAGGCCCACGAGAAGGCCCGCGAGGACGCCGGGAAGGTCCGGCGGTTTGCGGCCGAGACCGGTATCGAGGGCCGCATCCGGCACATCCTGATGCCCGCGATGATCGCCGAGGACGACGACCGGCCCGTGGAGATGAAGCCCAAGCTCGACGTGCTGGACTTCTGGCAGACCATCGGGCCGGAGCTGCCGGACATGGCCGGGCTGTGCACCCAGGTGACCGCGTTCTCCGACGAAACGGCGCTGCGTGGCCGGCTCGACGACCTGGCCGGGGCCGGCATCGAGGGCGTCGTGTTCGTCGGTGTGCCGCGCACCATGGCCGACGGCGAGGGCTCCGGCGTGCCGCCCACCGACGCGCTGGCGACTTTCCGCGACGATGTCGCCAACCGTGGCGTCATCTTGATCCCGACCCGCGCCGACGAGATCGGCCGGTTCGATTTCAAGTGCGATCGCGGTGCCACGTTCGGGCTGACCCAGCTGCTGTACTCCGATGCGATCGTGCCGTTTTTGACCGAGTTCGCCCAGCGCAGCGACGCGCGCCCGGAGATCTTGCTGTCCTTCGGTTTCGTGCCGACGTTCGAGAACCGGGTCGGCCTGATCAACTGGCTGATCCAGGACCCCGGCAACGCGGCGGTCGCGGCCGAGCAGGCCTTCGTCCGGACACTGGCCGACAGTGAGCCCGAGCAGCGCCGCAAGCTGATGCTCGACCTGTACAAGCGGGTCATCGACGGTGTCGTCGATCTGGGCTTTCCGTTGAGCATCCACCTGGAGGCGACCTACGGGGTGTCCGCCGCTGCGTTCACCACCTTCGCCCAGATGCTCGACTACTGGTCGCCGGCGGCCCGCTGAGGCGGCCCGGCGCTCAGGCCGCGTCGTCGCGCGGGGAGCCGAAGCGCGGTGAGCGGTCGCGGCCGAACCAGGCGATCAGCGCCACCGCTCCGGCCACGGCGAACGTCGACAGCACCAGCCAGGTGGCGGCGCGGGCGAACGATCGGGTGCTGGGGTCGGTGTAACGAGCCTGCGCGCTCATGGTGCTGACCACACCCGGCTTGAGTCGCCACTGCACCGTGTCGGCGCCGAGACGCTCGCCGTTGGTCGAGGTCACCTCGCCGGGGAACGCGACGCTCAATTCGACGTCGGCCGTCGGATCGCTCAGCGAGGTGAGGTCCACCCGGCCCTCCAGGATCACCAGGTTCCCGGCGCGGCGCAGCGTCAGGTTCACCCCGGCCGAGTCACGGTTCATCTCGGCCAGTTGCGGTAGTTCGGCGAAGGTCAGGTCGGAGAACACCGCCTGCGAGCCGACGTAGCCGTCGCGGTTGTAGCTGGTGACCGCGATCTTCTGCGCGAATGGCACGTCGGTGCTGAGCTTGGGTCCGGTGTCGTTGTCGTTGCGGGGTTTGGCCGCCGCGATGATCTGGCCGGAGACCTGATCGTTGGGGGAGACGGTGATGGTGGCCTTGATGCGCACACACCCCACGGTGAGGGGCGCGGTGATCAGCAGGATCGCCATCAGCGCCAGTAGTCGGCGGTATGCGGTGAACCGCCGAACCGGACGCCGGAAGGGCGGTAGCGAGCGCCGAACATGCACGGAGGTCATCGTGCCAGACCGGTGGGCCGGTCCGCCGCCGACGCGGCGGTGGGCTGCTCCAGCGGCAGCGCTCGGCCCAGGATGGCGAACGGCCGGGGATCGCCGGCGAAGTGGTGACCGCGGATGACATCGGTGAAGCCCAGGCGGCGGTAGAGCCGCCAGGCGCGGTTGCCTTCGCCGCTGATCTCCGGGGTGGAGAGCAGCACGTTGGCCTCGGCTCGTCCGGTCAGCAGCCGCCGCGCCAGCGCCTCGCCCAGGCCGCTGCCCTGTGAGCGCGGCAGCACGTGCAACTCGGTCAGCTCGAAGTAGCTGGTGGTCAGCCGCTGGATGTCGGGGCGGGGGATGCCCCGGCGGTGCAGACCCGCCACCACCTGCTGCTGCCACCACTGGTCGGGCGCGCCGCAGTAGCCGTAGGCGATCCCGAGCAGTTCGGCGCCGCTCCCGGTATCGCCGTCCTGCAGGGCGGCCACCGCCCGCCAGCCTCGGCGGCGGGTGTGATCCAGCCACATCGAGGCTCGTTGGTTCTCGGTGCCCGGCGGGTACTCCATCGCGGTGACGTACACCCGCAGTGCCTCGCTGAGCCGGTCCGCCATGTCGTGCGGCGACAGGTCGATGAGCAATGTCGCCAACGGTTCCTCTCCCGGTCGGTGGTTGGGGTGCGCCCACCCATTATCGGAGCTTCGGTTCCCGGACGTCGGGCGGTTACGGATCGGCATTGCCGGACCGCGGCTACAATCGGCTGGCGAAGCCTGTGGTACACCGCAGGCCGACCTCGTATTATCAGTGATAGTTGCCCGCACAGTCCGTAGCCAGTGGTGGGCAGCGATGTGACCGGCCGTCGGCAAGGAGGGACGAATGCCACTCTCCGATCATGAACAGCGCATGCTCGACGAGATCGAGAGCGCCCTCTACGCGGAGGACCCCAAGTTCGCTTCCAGCGTGCGTGGTGGTGCCCTGCGCACCCCGACCACGCGGCGGCGGGTGCAGGGCATGGCACTGTTCCTGACCGGGCTGGTGATGCTGGTCTCCGGCATCCCGTTCTATTCGACGGTCAACCCGGGTTTCCTGATCTTGAGCGTGGTCGGGTTCGTGGTGATGTTCGGTGGCGTGGTGTTCGCCATCACCGGCAACCACGCGGCCGCGGCCGGCGATGGGGTGACCAAGACGGGTGGGAACCAGCAGCGCCGGGTCAAGGGGGGCAGCGGCACGTTCGCCAGTCGCATGGAGGACCGGTTCCGCCGTCGTTTCGAGCCGTAGCGCGGCACGTTTGACGTGACAGGGGCAGCCGATCGGCTGCTCCTTTTTCGTGCGCGTTTGCTGGCGCGCGGGCACGCCTCGGGCCCGTCGCCGGCCTGACTCCCCACTTTACCCCACCTTGGTTCTTACGGCGTGACCTGGCGTTTTCTCGGTCAGTCACGCTGGTTTCAGGGCGGTGGAGTCGATCATCACCCGATTCGGTGGGGAATGGGGGTGAAATGGTCCTTCTAAATGGTGCAGAGTGGGGAATTGTGGGGTATTGTGGGCTCACGTTGTCGACGTGAGCGGGAGGTGGCCGATGTTCCTCGGCACCTATACGCCCAAGCTCGACGACAAGGGGCGGCTGACACTGCCCGCGAAGTTCCGCGACGCGCTGGCAGGAGGTTTGATGGTCACCAAGAGCCAGGACCACAGCCTGGCCGTGTACCCGCGGGCGGAGTTCGAGCAGCTCGCCCGCCGCGCGGCCAAGGCGTCGCGCAGCAACCCGGAGGCGCGGGCGTTCCTGCGCAGCCTGGCCGCGGCCACCGACGAACAGCATCCCGACGGGCAGGGCCGGATCACCTTGTCGCCCGACCACCGCCGCTACGCCAACCTCTCCAAGGACTGCGTGGTCATCGGATCGGTCGACTACCTCGAGATCTGGGATGCGCAGGCGTGGAGCGATTACCAGCAGACCCATGAAGAGAACTTCTCCGCGGCCAGCGATGAAGCACTCAGCGACATCATCTGAGGCGCACGCCCGTGCCTCGTGGCCTCTGTCCGAACCGACCCTGACGTACTTCCCCAACGTCAGGTTCGCGCTGTCGGGCAGGGACCTCGAGGCAGGGGCGGGCCCCCGGCGATCGCAGGCGCGGCGGGGTCAACATCCGAGGGGAGGTGTTGCGGTGGCCGAGCAGGGCGAATTCGGGCACGTACCGGTGCTGCTGGAGCGTTGCGTGGAACTGCTGGCCCCGGCACTGACCCGGGAATCACCCGACGGCCGTGGGGCCACTCTCGTCGACGCCACCCTCGGAGCCGGCGGCCATACCGAACGGTTCCTGAGTCGGTTCCCCGGCCTGCGGGTCATCGGCCTCGACCGGGACAGCACCGCGCTGGAGATCGCCGGCGCCCGGTTGGACCGGTTCGCCGATCGGCTGCGCACGGTTCGCACCCGCTACGACGGGATCGGCACGGCGCTGACCGAAACGGGTTTGGCGCCAACGGGTTCGGTCGACGGGGTGCTGTTCGACCTCGGCGTCTCATCGATGCAGCTCGACCGGGCGGAGCGGGGTTTCTCCTACGCCCAGGACGCCCCGCTGGACATGCGGATGGACCCGGAGGCCGAGCTGACGGCCGCCGAGATCGTCAATACGTACGACGCAGCCGCGCTGACCGACATCCTGCGCCGGTTCGGGGAGGAGCGCTTCGCCTCACGCATCGCCGCCCATATCGTCCGCCGCCGGTCCCAGACACCGTTCACCTCGACGGGGGAGCTGACAGCGCTGCTCTACGAGGCGATTCCGGCGCCGGCCAGACGTACCGGGGGGCATCCGGCCAAGCGGACCTTCCAGGCACTGCGCATCGCGGTCAACGGCGAGCTGGAGTCGCTGCGCAACGCCCTCCCGGCGGCCCTGAACGCGTTGACGGTGGGCGGGCGCGTCGCGGTGATGTCCTATCAGTCGCTGGAGGATCGCATCGTCAAGCAGTTGTTCGCCGCCGTGACCACGTCACGTACGCCGGTCGATCTGCCGGTCGAATTGCCTGGTGACAGGCCGAGGTTCATGACGTTGACGCGCGGCGCCGAGCGTGCCCAACCGGATGAGGTCGAGCACAACCCGAGGGCGGGGTCGGTCCGGTTGCGGGCCGTGCAGCGGGTTGCCGCCGGGCCGGTTCCGACATCGAGGGGGGATTGATGGCGACCAACCGCAAACCTGCGGCCCGGCAAGGCGATCGCCGCCGCGGCCCCGAGAGCGCCACCCGCACCGGACCGCGCCGTTCGAGTGAGGCACCGGCGGCCCGGCGCCCTCGGCGGCAGCACGGGACCGCGCCGGCCCCGGGGCGTGAATCGCGGCCGCGGTCGGGGCCGCAGAACGCGGTGCTGTCGCGCCCCGATGCCCGGCCGGTGCCGCCGAAGAACACCAAGCAGGCCAAGGCGCGCGCGAAGGCGCGAAAGGCCAAGGCGCCCAAGGTAGTACGCGTCCCGCTGCGGGAACGCCTGATCACCCGGCTGGCCTCGATCGACCTGCGGCCGCGCTCCCTGGCGGCCAAGGTCCCGTTCGTGGTGTTGATCATCGGTTCGCTCGGCATCGGGCTGGGCATCACGCTGTGGCTGTCGACCGATGCCGCCGAGCGCTCCTATCAGCTGGGCAACATCCGGGAGCACAACCGGGTGCTGCTGCAGCAGAAGGAGGCGCTCGAGCGCGATGTGCTCACCGCCGAGTCGGCGCCGGCGCTGGCCGAGGCGGCCCGCGAACTGGGCATGATCCCGACCCGCGACACCGCGCATCTGGTCCAGGACCCGGCCGGCAACTGGGTCGTCGTGGGCCAACCGAAACCGGCCGAGGGTGTGCCGCCGCCACCGCTGAACACCAAGTTGCCCGACGAGCAACCGGCGACACCGCCGGCCGAGGTTCCGGTCCGGGTGCCGCCCGCCGGGCCGAAGCTGGACAGCAGGCATCTGCCCACCCCGGCTGCGCCGGCACCCGCTGTGCCCGGTGCGCCGCTGATCATCCCGGGGCTGCCGGGAATGCCCAGCCTGCCCGGTGGGTCGTTGTCGGGGCCGCCGCCGGGGCCCGAGATCCCGCCCGTCGCGCTACCGCCGGAGGCCGCGTTGCCCCCCGCGGCCGTGCTTCCGCCGGAGGCCGCGTTGCCCCCCGCGGCCGCGCTTCCGCCGGAGGCCGCCTTGTCGCCGCAGCCGGAGCTGCCGCAGCAGCCCGCCCTGCCAGCGGTACTTCCGGGAGCCCCGCGATGAGAAGGCCGGCTCGGGGCACGGGACCGGCGCGGCGCGCCGACGGGTCGATCAAGGCCGGCACCCGCAGCGCGGGCCGATCCACCAAGCCCACCAAGCAGCCCAAGTCGGCCAAACCCGCCAAAGTTACTCAGCAGACGGGGCATTCGGCGCGCGACCGTCGCACCCGGCCGGCCACCGACCTGGGACTGCGCAGCGCATCGTTCGTCTTCCGGCACCGCACCGGCAACGCCGTCATCTTCCTGGTGCTGGCGCTGTCGGCGGCCCAGCTGTTCTACCTGCAGGTGCCGCGGGCGTCGGGATTGCGGGCCGAGGCCGCCGGGCAACTCAAGGTCACCGACGTCCAGCAGGCCATGCGCGGCGACATCATCGACCGCACCGGCGACAAGTTGGCGTTCACCATCGAAGCCCGGGCATTGACCTTCCAGCCGATCAAGGTCGGCAAGCAACTCGCGGAGGCCCGGAAGAAGGATCCGGCCGCCCCCGACCCGCAGCGCCGGTTCCAAGAGATCGCCAAGGACATCGCCGGCCGGCTCGGTAACAAGCCGGATGCGGCGACGCTGCTGAAGAAGTTGCGCAGCAACGAGACCTTCGTCTACCTGGCCCGTGCCGTCGACCCGGCGCTGGCCGAGGTGATCACCGACAAGTTCCCCGAGGTCGGCAGCGAGCGTCAGGATCTGCGGCAGTACCCGGGCGGATCGTTGGCCGCCAACATCATCGGCGGCATCGATTGGGACGGCCACGGCCTGCTGGGGCTGGAAGACTCGATGGATGCCGTGCTGGCCGGTACCGACGGCTCGATCACCTACGACCGCGGCTCCGACGGCGTGGTGATCCCGGGCAGCTACCGCAACCGGCACCGGGCCGTCAACGGGTCGACGATCCAGCTGACCCTCGACGACGACATCCAGTTCTACGTCCAGCAGCAGGTTCAGCAGGCCAAGAACGTCTCCGGGGCCCGCAACGTCACCGCGGTGGTGCTCGACGCCAAGAGCGGCGAGGTACTGGCGATGGCCGGCGACAACACCTTCGACCCGTCCCAGGACATCGGGCGGCAGGAGGACCGGCAGCTGGGCAACCCGGCGGTGTCGTCGCCGTTCGAGCCCGGCTCGGTGAACAAGATCATCACCGCCGCGTCGGTCATCGAGTACGGACTGAGCAACCCCGATGAGGTGCTGCAGGTTCCGGGCTCGATCAACGTCGCCGATGTCACCGTCAGCGACGCCTGGGAGCACGGGGTGGCGCCCTACACCACGACCGGGATCTTCGGGAAGTCCTCCAACGTCGGCACCCTGATGCTGGCGCAGCGGGTGGGCCCGGAGCGTTGGTTCGAGATGCTGGAGAAATTCGGTCTGGGACAGCGCACCGGCGTGGCGCTTCCCGGCGAGAGCGCCGGGCTGGTTCCGCCGGTCGATCAGTGGTCGGGCAGCTCGTTCGCCAACCTTCCGATCGGCCAAGGTCTGTCGATGACGCTGCTGCAGATGGCCGGGATGTATCAGGCCATCGCCAACGACGGGTTGCGGATTCCGCCGCGAATCATCAAGTCCACCATCGCCCCCGACGGCGCCCGCACCGAAGAACCCCGCCCGGACGGTGTGCGGGTCGTCTCCGAGCAGACCGCGCAGACCGTCCGCAACATGCTGCGCTCGGTGACCCAGCGCGACCCGACCGGTGTCCAGCAGGGCACCGGATGGCAGGCCGCCGTCGACGGCTACCAGATCGCCGGGAAGACCGGCACCGCCCAGCAGATCAACCCCGGCTGCGGCTGCTACTACGACGACGTCTACTGGATCACCTTCGCCGGGATCGCGCCGGTGGACAATCCGCGCTACGTCATCGGGATGATGATGGACAACCCCCATCGCGCCGCCGACGGATCGCCGGGCACGTCGGCCGCGCCGCTGTTCCACAACATCGCCGGCTGGCTGTTGCAGCGACACAACGTTCCGCTCTCGCCGGACCCGGGACCGCCACTCGTGCTGCAGGCGATGTAGCGGTAGCCTCCGCGCTCACGGTGGCCTGCCGAGAGCGCCCCGCCGTGCTGAACCGGACCCGGCTGACCTGCCGGCCGCGAAATGCCGATCGGCCGCCCCGCTGTCGGCGCCCGCCTGGGTAGTCTCAGGTCCGGTTCTGGTGACCTGGCGCTAGCGGATGGAGGTGATCGCGGTGTCTGCCGCAATGCGTCCCGACGTCGGGGCGGGTACTCCGCTGCGCGCCCTGGCCGACCGCATCGGGGCGGTCGCCGCGACCGGCGGTGTGGTGCCGGAGCTGCTGATCACCGGGCTGACGCTGCGCGCTCAGGATGCGCAGCCCGGGGACCTGTTCGCGGCGCTACCCGGCGCGACGACCCGCGGGGCGCGGTTCGTCGCCGACGCGGTCGCACGCGGGGCGGTCGCGGTGCTCTCCGACGGGGACGGGGCCGCCGAGATCGCCAGCGGTGCAACGGCGCCCGGGTTACCGGTGCTGGTGCACCCGGCTCCCCGCGCCGTGCTCGGCGAATTGGCTGCCACCGTCTACGGGCGTCCCTGCGAGCGGCTCACGGTCATCGGTGTCACCGGGACGTCGGGCAAGACCACCACCGCCTACCTGGTCGAGGCCGGGTTGCGGGCCGCGGGCCGGACTGCGGGGCTGATCGGCACCGTCGGTGTCCGGATCGACGGGGTCGATCTGCCCAGTGCGCTGACCACCCCCGAGGCGCCGGCGCTGCAGGCGCTGCTGGCGGTGATGGCGCAGCGCGGGGTCGACACCGTGGTGATGGAGGTGTCCAGCCACGCCTTGGCATTGGGCCGGGCCGACGGCACCCGCTTTGCGGTGGGCGCGTTCACCAACCTGTCGCGCGACCACCTGGACTTCCACCCGACCATGGCGGACTACTTCGAGGCCAAGGCGCGGCTTTTCGATCCGGCCTCACCGCTGCACGCCGCCCGGGCGGTGGTCTGCGTCGACGACGCGGCCGGTGAGGCGATGGCGGCGCGCGCGAGCGCGCCGGTCACCGTCAGCGCGACCGGCCGGCCGGCGGGCTGGGGTGTGGAACGCGTCAGCGCGGGTGCGGGCCCAGGTGGCCGGGAGTTCGTGGCGGTCGACCCCGCCGGTGTGCACCACCCGGTCGGAATCGGGCTGCCCGGCAACTACAACGTCGCCAATTGCCTGGTGGCGCTGGCGATTCTCGATGCGGTCGGAGTGTCGCCGGAGCAGGCGGCGCCGGGCCTGCGTGACGCCCGGGTGCCCGGCCGGATGGAGCCGATCGATCGTGGCCAGGATTTCCTGGCGCTGGTCGACTACGCGCACAAGCCGGGCGCGCTGGCCGCGGTGCTGCAGACCCTGCGCGAGGATCTGCGCGACAGCCCCGGGCGGCTGGCCGTGGTGTTCGGCGCCGGCGGCGACCGCGACCACGGCAAGCGCGCCCCGATGGGCCGGATCGCCGCGCAGGGTGCGGACCTGGTGGTCGTCACCGACGACAACCCTCGGGGCGAGGACCCCGCCGACATCCGGCGTGCGGTCCTGACCGGTGCTGCCGACGGCAGCGCGGAGGTGGTCGAGATCGGTGATCGACGGGCGGCGATCGACCACGCGGTGCGCTGGGCGCGGCCGGGCGACGTGGTGCTCGTCGCCGGCAAGGGCCACGAAACCGGCCAGACCGCCGCGGGACGCACGCAGCCCTTCGACGACCGAATCGAGCTGGCCCAGGCGCTGGACGCGCGCGAGCAGCACCGATGATCGCGCTGACCGTCGCCGATATCGCCGACATCGTGGGTGGCCGGCTTGCCGACATCTCACCGGAGCAGGCCGCGCGCACCGTCGTCACCGGGACCGTGGAGTTCGACTCCCGCCGCATCACCGCGGGCTCGTTGTTCCTGGCGCTGCCGGGGGCGCGGGCCGACGGCCACGACCACGCGGCGTCGGCGGTGGCCGCCGGTGCGGTGGCGGTGCTGGCCGCCCGTCCGGTCGGGGTGCCGGCCATCGTGGTGGATCCGGTTGCATCGGACAGCCGATCCGGTGCCCTCGAGCACGACGACGCCGTCGGATCCGGGGCCGCGGTGCTGGGCGCGCTGGCCGGCCTGGCCGCCGCCGTGGCCGCCAGACTGGTCGCCGGCGGCCTGCGGATCATCGGGGTCACCGGTTCGTCGGGCAAGACCTCCACCAAGGACCTGCTGGCCGCCGTGCTGGCGCCGTTGGGGCAGGTGGTCGCACCGCCGGGGTCGTTCAACAACGAGCTGGGCCATCCGTGGACGGTGCTGCGTGCCGACGAGGACACCGACTTTCTGGTGCTGGAACTGTCCGCCCGGCATCGCGGCAACATCGCGGCGCTGGCCGCCATCGCCCCGCCGCAGGTGGCGGTGGTGCTCAACGTCGGCAGCGCGCACCTGGGGGAGTTCGGCTCCCGCGAGGCGATCGCGGAGACCAAAGCCGAACTGGCGCAAGCTGTTCCGGAGTCCGGTGTGGTGATCCTCAACGTCGATGATCCGGCGGTGGCCGCGATGGCGGACAAGACCGCGGCCCGGGTGGTCCGGGTCAGCCGGGCCGGGCCTGCCGACGTGTGGGCCGGGCCGGCGACGCTCGACGGATTGGCCCGCCCGGGTTTTACGCTGCGCGTCGGCCCGGGCGGGGCGGCCGGCGAGGCCGGCGTGCAGCTCGGGGTGTCCGGTGATCACCAGGTCTCCAACGCGCTGTGCGCGGCGGCGGTCGCCCTGGAATGCGGCGCCACGCCCGAGCAGGTGGCGTCGGCGCTGGCCGGCGCCGGTCCGATGTCGGGACACCGGATGCAGGTCGCCACCCGCGGCGACGGGGTGACGGTGATCGACGACGCCTACAACGCCAACCCGGACTCCATGCGGGCGGCGCTGCAGGCGCTGGCCTGGATCGCCCGCGGTCAGGATGCTGAAACTCTCGCGCCGAGACGCAGTTGGGCGGTGCTCGGTGAGATGGCTGAGCTGGGCGAGGACGCGATATCTGAGCATGACCGCATCGGCCGGCTCGCGGTGCGCTTAGATGTGTCTCGTCTCATTGTCGTCGGCGTAGGGAGAGCGATGGGCGCGATGCACCACGGCGCGGTCATGGAGGGATCCTGGGGCGCCGACGGTGACAGGGGGGCCACCGCGGTACCGGACGTCGATGCCGCCCTGTCCCTGCTGCGCGCCGAATTGCGGCCGGGTGACGTGGTACTGGTCAAGGCGTCCAACTCCGCCGGGTTGACGGTCCTGGCCGACGCGCTGGTCAGCGACGCTCCAGGAGATCGCTGATGATCATGATCCTCGTCGCGGCCGGTGTCGCGTTGTTGGTCGCCATCCTGTTGACCCCGGTGCTGATCCGGGTGTTCACCAAGCAGGGTTTCGGTCAGGAGATCCGCGAGGACGGCCCGGCCAGCCATCAGAGCAAACGGGGCACCCCGTCGATGGGTGGCGTGGCGATCGTGGCCGGGATCTGGGCGGGCTACCTGACGGCTCAGCTGGCGGGCCTGGTCTTCTACGGCACCGGACCGACGGCCTCAGGGCTGTTGGTGCTGGGGTTGGCGACCGCACTGGGCGGCGTGGGCTTCATCGACGACCTGATCAAGATCCGCCGGTCACGCAACCTGGGCTTGAACAAGACCGCCAAGACCGTCGGGCAGGTCACCGCGGCGACCCTGTTCGGCCTGCTGGTGCTCAACTTCCGCAACAGCTCCGGGCTGACCCCGGGCTCCCAGCAGCTGTCCTACGTGCGCGAGATCGCCACCGTCACACTGCCACCGGCGATTTTCGTGTTGTTCGTCATCCTGATCGTCAGCGCCTGGTCGAACGCGGTGAACTTCACCGACGGCCTGGACGGTCTGGCCGCCGGATCGATGGCGATGGTCAGTGCCGCCTACGTGCTGATCACCGTGATGCAGCACCGCAACGCCTGCGCCATCGCGCCCGGGCTGGGCTGCTACAACGTGCGCGACCCGCTGGACTTGGCGCTGATCGCCGCCGCCACGGCGGGCGCCTGCATCGGGTTCCTGTGGTGGAACGCCGCGCCGGCGAAGATCTTCATGGGCGACACCGGATCGCTGGCGTTGGGCGGGGTGATCGCCGGGATGTCGGTGACCACCCACACCGAGATCCTCGCGGTGGTGCTCGGCGGGCTCTTCGTCGCCGAGATCACCTCGGTCGTCGTGCAGATCCTGGCCTTCCGCAGCACCGGCCGCCGGGTGTTCCGGATGGCGCCGTTCCATCATCACTTCGAGTTGGCCGGCTGGGCGGAGACCACGGTGATCATCCGGTTCTGGCTGCTGACCGCCATCGCCTGCGGGTTGGGCGTCTCCATGTTCTACGGCGAGTGGTTCACCGCCGTCGGCGGCTGACATGACCGGCGTGCTGTCCTCCGGTGCACGGGTGCTGGTCGCCGGGGCGGGGGTGACCGGCCGGGCGGTGCTGAGCGCATTGGCGCCGCTGGGCCTGGACCTGACACTCTGCGACGATGACGCGGCCGCACTGCGCGGTCACCACGGCGTGACGACGTTGAGCCCGGCGGCGGCCGCCGCACAGATCACCGACTACACCGTGGTGGTCACCAGCCCGGGGTTCCCGCCCACCACGCCGCTGCTGGTTGCGGCCGCCGCGGCCGGCGTGCCGGTCTGGGGCGACGTGGAACTGGCCTGGCGCCTGGACGCCGCCGGCTACTACGGGCCGCCGCGGCGCTGGCTGGTGGTGACCGGTACCAACGGCAAGACCACCACGACGTCGATGCTGCACGCCATGCTGACCGCCGCGGGCCGGCGCGCCCAGTTGTGCGGCAACATCGGCAGCCCGGTGCTGGATGTGCTGGGCGAGCCCGCCGAACTGCTGGCCGTCGAGCTGTCCAGTTTCCAGCTGCACTGGGCGCCGTCGCTGCGTCCGGAGGCCGGGGTGGTGCTCAACATCGCCGAAGACCACCTGGACTGGCACGGCAGCATGGCCGCCTACACCGCGGACAAGGCGCGGGCACTGGGCGGCCGGGTGGCGGTGGTCGGCCTCGACGACGACCGCGCGGCGGCGCTGCTGGGCGGGTCGCCCGCGGCGGTGAAAGCGGGTTTCCGGCTCGGGGAACCGGCCGCCGGCGAACTCGGCGTGCTCGACGGCATGCTGGTCGACCGCGGGTTCGCCGACGAGGCGGTGCTGGCGCCGGTGGCCTCGATTCCGGTTCCCGGGCCGGTCGGTGTGCTCGATGCGCTGGCCGCGGCGGCGCTGGCCCGCAGCGTGGAGGTGCCGCCGGAAGCGATCGCGACCGCGCTGGCGTCGTTTCAGGTCGGCCGGCACCGCGCCGAACTGGTGGTCGTCGCCGACGGCATCAGCTACGTCGACGACTCCAAGGCCACCAATCCGCACGCTGCCGAAGCCTCGGTGCTGGCTTATCCGCGGGTGGTCTGGGTGGCCGGCGGTCTGCTCAAGGGCGCGTCGGTCGATGCGACCGTGGCCCGCATCGCCGGGCGCCTGGCCGGGGCGGTGCTGATCGGGCGCGACCGCGCCGTGGTTGCCAAGGCGTTATCACGACACGCACCGGATGTCCCCGTCGTACAGGTTGTGACGGGCGAGGATATTGATATGGGTGATACAGCCGTGTCTCCAGTTACTCGTGTGACGCAAGTAGCTGACAGGTCCGATGAGCCGCTGAGCTCCCGAGTGATGACTGCGGTGGTGGCCGCCGCCCGCAGCCTGGCCCGGCCCGGCGACACGGTGCTGCTGGCTCCGGCGGGGGCGTCCTTCGACCAGTTCGCCGGTTACGGCGCCCGGGGCGACGCCTTCGCCGCCGCCGTGCGCGCCGCGGCGGGGGCGGTGTGATCGGGCTTCTGGCCCGGCTGCGGCGAAACGCCGGGGCCGCGGCCGCCGATGACGAGACGACGGCGCACAAGCCCGCCGACACCGAGCCGCGCACCCGGTTCGGCGCCTGGCTGGGCCGGCCCATGACGTCGTTTCACCTCATCATCGCGATTGCCGCCCTGCTGACCACGCTCGGCCTGATCATGGTGCTGTCCGCCTCGGGGGTGGAGTCCTACGGCATCGACGGCTCGGCCTGGCGGATCTTCGGCAAGCAGGTGCTGTGGACGGTGATCGGGCTCATCGGCTGCTATGTGGCGTTGCGGATGCCGGTCCGGTTCATGCGGCGCATGGCTTTTGCCGGTTACGCCTTCACCATCGTGCTGCTGGTGCTGGTGCTGATCCCGGGTATCGGCACCTTGTCCAACGGTTCTCGCGGCTGGTTCGTCGTCGCCGGCTTCTCCATGCAGCCCTCCGAGCTGGCTAAGATCGCGTTCGTCATCTGGGGCGCCCACCTGCTGGCGGCCCGGCGGATGGAACGCGCGACGCTGGGCGAGATGCTCGTCCCGCTGGTGCCGGCCGCCGTGGTTGCGCTGGTGCTGATCGTCGCCCAGCCCGACTTGGGGCAGACGGTCTCGCTGGGCATCATTCTGCTGGCGCTGTTGTGGTATGCCGGTCTGCCGTTGCGGGTGTTCCTCACGTCACTGACGGCCATTGTCGCCGCCGCCGCGATCATGGCGGTGACCGAGGGCTACCGTTCCGACCGGGTGCGGTCCTGGCTGGACCCGGACGCCGACCTGCAGGGCGCCGGCTACCAGGCGCGGCAGGCGAAGTTCGCGCTGGCCAACGGCGGCATCTTCGGCGACGGCCTGGGCCAGGGCACCGCGAAGTGGAACTATCTGCCCAACGCGCACAACGACTTCATCTTCGCCATCATCGGCGAGGAACTCGGCTTCATCGGCGGCTTCGGGTTGCTGGCGCTGTTCGGCCTGTTCGCCTACACCGGTATGCGCATCGCGAAGCGCTCCGCCGACCCGTTCCTGCGACTGCTGACGGCCACCACCACGATGTGGGTGATCGGCCAGTCCTTCATCAACGTCGGCTACGTTATCGGGCTGTTGCCCGTCACCGGTATTCAGCTGCCGCTGATATCGGCCGGTGGAACCTCTACGGCGACAACGCTGTTCATGATCGGCATCATGGCCAATGCGGCCCGGCACGAGCCGGAGGCGGTGGCGGCGCTGCGCGCCGGCCGGGAGGACCGGATGAACCGGATGCTGCGGTTGCCGCTGCCGGAGCCGTATGCACCGACCCGGATCGAGGCGCTGCGTGACCGGCTGCGGTCCAGGCCGCAATCCGGCGGGGGGCAGCGCGGCACCGGGCGGGCACCGTCGCGGTCGGCGGGGCGGCAGCGCGCAGCCGGGCAGCCGACGAAGCGGGCGGCGAGCCGCGGCACCGGCCGGGCAGGGCAAAATGGAGGCGACCGACGTCGCCGGGCGGCGTCCGTACAAGCGGCGTCCGGACAAGCGGCGTCGGGCCAGCGGCGCCCGACAGTCGGGCGCGCACGCGCACTGGAAGGTCAGCATTAGGGGAGTGAACGACTCGGTCAGCAAGCCGGACCGCGGTGCGCCGATATCGGTGGTTCTGGCCGGCGGCGGTACCGCAGGCCACGTCGAGCCCGCCATGGCGGTCGCCGACGCGCTGCGCGCCCTGGACGCGAGTGTCCGCATCACCGCCCTGGGTACGGCACGCGGCCTGGAGACCCGGTTGGTGCCGGCTCGCGGCTACGATCTGGAGCTGATCACCCCGGTGCCGTTGCCCCGCAAACTCAACGCCGATCTGGTCCGGCTGCCGCCGCGGGTGGTGCGCGCGGTCCGCGAGACTCGGGCGGTGTTGCGCGCCGTGCAGGCCGACGTGGTGATCGGTTTCGGCGGCTATGTGGCGCTGCCGGCGTATCTGGCTGCGCGCGGTATCGGCCGGCGGCGGGTGCCGGTGGTGATCCACGAGGCCAATGCGCGCGCGGGGCTGGCCAACCGGGTCGGCGCCCGCGGCGCCGCGCGGGTGCTCTCGGCCGTGGGCGACTGCGGCCTGTCGCGCCCGGAGGTCGTCGGGGTGCCGGTCCGGGCGGCGATCACCACCTTGGACCGGGCGGCGCTGCGCGCAACGGCCCGCGCTCACTTCGGCTTCGCCGACGATGACCGGGTGCTGCTGGTTTTCGGCGGTTCGCAAGGTGCCCAGTCGATCAACCAGGCCGTCGCCGGAGCGGCTGAACATCTTGCCGCGGCCGGGGTTTCGGTGCTGCACGCGCACGGCCCGAAGAACACGCTGGATCTGCCGCAGCCCGCCGAGGGCGATCCGCGTTACGTCGCGGTGCCCTATCTGGACCGGATGGACCTGGCGTACGCGGCCGCCGATCTGGCGATCTGCCGATCCGGGGCGATGACGGTGGCCGAGGTGTCGGCGGTGGGGTTGCCGGCGGTGTACGTGCCGTTGCCGATCGGCAACGGCGAGCAGCGGCTCAACGCGCTGCCGGTCGTCAACGCCGGTGGCGGTGTGCTGGTCGACGACGCCGCGCTGACCCCGGATTTCGTGGCCGGCACGGTTGCCGGACTGCTCACCGATCGGGCGCGGCTGGCGGCGATGACCAGCGCTGCCCGGCTGGCCGGGCACCCGGAGGCGGCGCGACGGGTGGCCGAGGTGGCCCTCGAGGTCGCAATGCTGAGGGGCGGCGCATGAGAAGCCCTATGTCAAGCCGCCCCTTTTTGGGTGAGGGTTTTCTGGAGCGCTCGGTGTTTGTCGGGGTTGTAGGCGAGGTGGTCTTGCCAGCAGTGCCAGATGACGTGCA
>NZ_LQPS01000024.1 GCF_002101885.1 Mycolicibacter senuensis | reverse complement strand
GCGGCGGTTGATATAGATCGGGGTAGTCCTTCACAAACACCTCCGGAGGTGTCAGGAAGGGATCTGTAAGTGATTCCTTTCGAGGGTCCGCATGTTCGCGCATGCGGGTTCTCCTGACACGCCCCGGAGGTGTTGTTATGGCTGTGCATCCTGCCCCAGTCACGTCGTCCACGATTGTCGTTGCCGTCGATGTCGGCAAGACCTCGGCGATGCTGTCGGTGACCGATGGAGGCCGTCAGCAGGTGTTGGGTCCGGTCGAGTTCGCGATGAATCGCTCGGGCCTGGTCAAGGTTGTTGATCAGGTGAGCACGTTGATTCCAGCATGTGCGCAGGTCAAGGTGGGCATCGAAGCGGCTGGCCACTATCACCGCCCGGTGCTGGACTATCGGTGGCCGATCGGGTGGGAGGTGCTCGAACTCAATCCCGGGCACGTTGCCGAGCAACGCCGTGTCGCGGGTCGGCGCCGGGTCAAGACCGATGCGATCGACCTGGAGGCAATCACCGAGCTGGTGTTGGCCCAGCGGGGGCAGGTGATCACCGAGCGCGGGGCGCTGTTCGGCGAGCTGGCTGCCTGGGCCGCTCACCGATCCCGGCGGGTGACTACCCGAACCGCGACGAAGAATCAGCTGCTGGGGCAACTCGACCGCGCGTTTCCGGGGTTGACGCGTGCGTTGCCCGATGTGCTGGGTACCAAGATCGGCCGGCTGGTCGCCGCCGAGTTCACCGACCCCGCCCGATTGTCGGCGCTCGGTGTGAGCAGGCTGATCCGGTTCGCCGCCGCCCGCGGTATCGGGCTGCGCCGTCCGGTCGCTGAGCGTCTGGTCGCAGCTGCCCGAGATGCGTTACCGACTCGCGACGGCGCTGTGGCCCGGCGGGTGCTGGCCACCGACGTGGTTCTGCTGGACGGCTTGGATGCTCAAATCGGCGGTGCCGAAGCCGAGCTGGCGATGCTGATCCCTCGCAGTCCGTTTGCGACGTTGACCTCGGTTCCCGGCTGGGGTGTGGTCCGAGCAGCCAATTACGCCGCCGCACTTGGAGACCCGGCCCGCTGGCCGGGGCCTCGACAGATCTACCGGGCCTCGGGACTGTCTCCGGTGCAGTACGAATCGGCAGGCAAACGCCGAAACGGAAAGATCAGCCGCGAGGGCAGCGTGGCATTGCGTCGGGCCCTGATCGACCTCGGTATGGGCTTGTGGCTTACCGAACCCGCCGCCAAAGCTTATGCCGCCGAACTGAAATCGCGCGGCAAGCATGGCGGAATTATCGCTTGCGCGCTGGCAAACCGCGCCTGCCGCATCGCCCATGCGTTAGTCCGTGACCACAGCAGTTACGACCCCGCTCACTGGATCTGACCGGGGGTCAACGCGCAAACCCCCGGCGCCGGCCCAGCAGAAAGGAACCCCGTCAGCCCCCTTCCCAACACCAAGACCCAGTGGCACCCTGGAGACGACGAAGGGCCGATCAGATGCCGTGGCGGTTATGGCGGACCCTCGGGTTACGCCGATGCTAACTTGGCACCGGCCCTTCGCCCCCATCGCAGCCCGAACGACGCCAGATGACCCTTCCGCTAGAGGTCGCATAGGTCAACGTAGGCGCGCCAGGCACATCGTCGCTTCCAGGCGACACTAATCACGCTCAGACCCCTCAACGTCGGGCTACAGCTCCGGCGTCGTCAACCCCTGTACCCACCGCCAGTTGACAAGACCTACAGCCAGTTAGC
>NZ_LQPS01000023.1 GCF_002101885.1 Mycolicibacter senuensis | reverse complement strand
GGGCGGGGGCGGGCGGGACGGCCGGGTCGATCGGGCCGGCATCGACCGCCGCGGGGTCGCCGGGCTGTTGCGGTGGGTCGGCCAGCGCCGCCCCGCAACCCAGCGTGAGCACTGCGGCCATTCCCGCGGTGGACACCCAGGCTCCGATACCCGCGAGCTTCCATCCCGACATGCGTGTACCTCCGGTCACAAAGCTTGGTTTCAAGTGTGGCATAGCAGGACTGTCAGCTAACTCGTGTAGCGAGTGGAAAACACCCCGAAAGAGGGGACTACGCGCTATTGAACTGGGGTTTCGACGGCACGCATAGTGGCGAACGTTACCGCGCCCTACCCGTCAGGGAACAACAAAGAGGTGTTTGCTCGCCGCCACGCCCACCGCCGCGACGCCCACCAGCAGCGCCGACGCGCTCAGCATCGCCGACGTTCCGGCCCATTCGAACAGCAACCCGCCGGCCAGCGAGCCGCCGGTTATGCCGACCTGGAACGCCGTGACGTACAGCCCCGAGGCCCCGTCGGGATCGTCGGGCGCGGTGCGCATCGCCGCGGACTGCAGCATCGGCGACACCGCCATCGCCATGGCGCCCCACAGCACGATCGCCGCGGCGCCGGCCACCGCGGCCCCGGTGGTGTGGTGGCCGCCGATCGACAGCGCGGCCAGGACGACGAACGCTGCGGACAGCGCGGCCATGCAGGTGCCGGTGACCGCCTTGGGACGGTGATCCAGCGGTCGGGCCAGCAGCGACATCGCGACCAGGCCGGCGGCCCCGAAGGCGGCCAGCAGCCAGGCCAGCCGGGCTCCGGGAACGCCGACCACGTCTTCGATGAGCACCGCGATGAACGTGTAGGAGACGAAGTGGCCCGTGACGGCGATCAGCATCAGCGTGCTCACCCCCAACAACCGGCGGTTGCGGTAGTGATGGCGCCCCACCAGCGCCAGCTGGTCGGTGCTGAGCACCAGGGCCGGCAGCGCGAAGCGCGCTGCCACGGTGATGGCCGCCGCGGCCACGGTGATCACCACGACGGCCAGCCGCCAGCCCCAGAGCAGGCTCATCGCCGATGTCAGCGGGATGCCCACCACCAGCGCCAGGCTGGTGCCCACATAGATCGCCGTCGTCGCCCGGCCGGAATGACTGGGCGGTACCAACCGGGTGGCGATCGGCGCCAGCACCGACCACATCAATCCGTGGGTGACCGCGCACAGCGCTCGGCCGCCGGCCAACACCGCGAAGTTCGGGGCCATCGCCGAGATCACCTGCGAGGTGGTCAGGCAGACCAGGGTGACCAGTAGCACCCGGCGGCGCGGCCAGTGCGCCGTCCAGCGCACCAGCGGAATCGTCGTCACCGCAGCCACCACCGCATACCAGGCCAGCAGGGTGCCGACCAGCGCTTCGCTGACGCCCAAGCCGGCCGAGATCGCCGGCAGCGCGCCGACCGGCAGGATCTCGGCGGTGGCGTAGATGAACGCGGCGGCGGCCAGAATCGCCAACTGCGCCGTGATCCGCGGCGTCCACGGACCGATTCGGGTTCTACCAGTTTCGACAGTCATGGTGTGGCGGCAGCGTCCAGTGGTGTGTGGCGCGTCGCCGCCCCCGGAACTGCCGGGTCACATGGTAACGGCGCGCGGGTCAGGAACGGACCAACCGCGCGATAGCGGCCGAGGCTTCGGTCAGTTTCGCGTCGGCCTCATCCCCACCGGCGCTGACGGCCCCGGTGACGCAGTGTGCCAGATGTTCGTCGAGCAGGTTGAGCGCGACCGAGCGCAGCGCACTGTTGACCGCGCTGATCTGGGTGAGGACATCGATGCAGTACTTGTCCTCGTCGATCATCTTGGCGATTCCGCGCACCTGGC
Organism: Mycolicibacter senuensis; assembly: GCF_002101885.1. Lineage (GTDB taxonomy): Bacteria > Actinomycetota > Actinomycetes > Mycobacteriales > Mycobacteriaceae > Mycobacterium > Mycobacterium senuense. Next base: position 2,550 of record NZ_LQPS01000023.1, on the reverse strand, counting down.
CCTCGATGCGGCGCAGTCGTTTGGCGTAGTTGTCCTTCCGCGGGGAGTACCCGGGGGCATCGGTGGTCATAGCGTCCCCAACTGTTGGTTCATCTGATCTATCTCGGCCTGTTGCCGCACCGCCAGCGACCGCGCGATGCTGATCGCCTCGGGGCTCTGACCGTGTTCGATCTCGTTGTGCGCCATCTTCAGCGCACCACGGTGGTGGGAGATCATCGACTGCAGCCAGAGCCTGTCGAACTCCGGGCCGCGCAGGCTGCGCAGTTTGTCCATGGTGGCCTCATCGACCATGCCGGGGATGTCGTGCTTGTCGGTGGCGCTGTCGTTCTCGCCGGGCGCACTGTCGGGCGCATCCCATTGCAGCAGTTGTGCCTGGCAGCCTTGCAGTTCGACACGCTGCTGGGCGGCGATGTGTTCGGCGAGCGTCACCATCGCCGGGTCGGTGCTCTGCCCGGGCACCATGGCCGTCAACTCCAGCGCCTGCTGATGGTGGACGACCATGTCCTCCAGGAAGGCGATGTCGCCGGGGCTGCCGGTGTTGGCCACCGCCGAACTGCTCGATTCCTGCTGCTCGGGCGCCGGAGACGAGCGGTGACAGCCGGCCGCGGCGATGCTGACGACGAGCGCGACGACGACGGCGAGGGCTGATCTCATGTGGCCACTTTAGCCGATACCCCCGCGGGGTATTTATTCGTTTTGTCCGCTCACCGCCGACCGGCATACTGAGCGGATGCCTGACTCCGTGGACATCAAGCCCCGCAGCCGCGACGTCACCGACGGCCTGGAGAAGACCGCTGCCCGCGGAATGCTGCGGGCGGTGGGCATGGGCGACGACGACTTCGCCAAATCCCAGATCGGGGTGGCGTCATCGTGGAACGAGATCACCCCGTGCAACCTGTCGCTGGACCGGTTGGCCAAGGCCGCCAAGGAGGGCGTCTTCGAAGCGGGCGGCTACCCGCTGGAGTTCGGCACCATCTCGGTCTCCGACGGCATCTCGATGGGCCACGAGGGTATGCACTTCTCGCTGGTGAGCCGCGAGGTGATCGCCGACAGCGTCGAGACCGTGATGTGCGCTGAACGCCTCGACGGCTCGGTGCTGCTGGCCGGCTGCGACAAGTCGCTGCCCGGGATGCTGATGGCCGCAGCGCGGCTGGATCTGGCCGCGGTGTTCCTCTACGCGGGCTCCACCATGCCCGGCTACGCCCAGCTCTCCGACGGAACCGAGCGCGAGGTGACGATCATCGACGCCTTCGAGGCGGTCGGCGCCTGTTCGCGTGGGCTGATGTCGCGTGCGGACGTCGACGAGATCGAGCGGTCCTTCTGCCCGGGCGAGGGCGCCTGCGGCGGCATGTACACCGCCAACACCATGGCCAGTGCGGCCGAGGCGCTGGGTATGTCGTTGCCGGGCAGCGCGTCCCCGCCGTCGGCGGACCGGCGCCGCGACGGTTATGCCCGGCGCAGCGGGTCGGCCGTGGTGGAGTTGCTGCGGCGCGGCATCACCGCCCGCGACATCCTGACCAAGGAGGCGTTCGAGAACGCGATCGCGGTGGTGATGGCGTTCGGCGGCTCCACCAACGCGGTGCTGCACCTGCTGGCGGTCGCCCGTGAGGCCGAGGTGGAGCTGAGCCTGGCCGACTTCTCCCGGGTGGGCGCGAAGGTGCCGCACCTGGCCGACGTGAAGCCGTTCGGCCAGCACGTCATGTTCGACATCGACAAGATCGGCGGGGTGCCGGTCATGCTGAAGACCCTGCTGGAAGCCGGCCTGCTGCACGGCGACTGCCTGACCGTCACCGGAAAGACGATGGCGCAGAACATCGCCGAGCTCAACCCTCCGGTCGTCGACGGCAAGGTGCTGCACGCGCTGACCAACCCCATCCACCCGACCGGCGGCATCACCATCCTGCGCGGATCACTGGCGCCGGAGGGCGCGGTGGTCAAGTCGGCGGGCTTCGACACCGACGTGTTCGAGGGCACGGCAAAGGTTTTCGACGGCGAGCGAGCGGCGCTGGATGCCCTCGAGGACGGCACCATCAGCGCGGGTGACGTCGTGGTGATCCGCTACGAGGGCCCCAAGGGCGGGCCGGGAATGCGCGAGATGCTGGCCATCACCGGTGCGATCAAGGGCGCCGGGCTCGGCAAGGACGTGCTGCTGCTGACCGACGGCCGGTTCTCCGGCGGGACGACGGGGCTGTGTGTCGGCCACATCGCCCCCGAGGCGGTGGACGGCGGGCCGGTGGCGTTCCTGCGCGACGGCGACAAGATCCGCCTCGACGTGGCCAACGCGACCCTGGACGTGCTGTCCGACCCGGACGAATTCGCCGCCCGCGCCGAGGGTTTCACGCCCCCGCCGCCGCGCTACACCACCGGTGTGCTGGCCAAGTACCGCAAGCTGGTGGGTTCGGCGGCCATCGGCGCCGTCTGCAACTGACGCTGCTTGCGCGACCGGACGCGGCTCCGGCCCTAGTGTCCTGAATCATTAATTCGTCGGCAGTAGTTGGCGATGGATTCCAGGATTTGGTCGGCGGTTTTGGTCCAGACGTAGGGCCGTGG
>NZ_LQPS01000022.1 GCF_002101885.1 Mycolicibacter senuensis | reverse complement strand
GCCGCCGGCGTCCCCGGCTCCCCCGGCCCCGCCATCGCCGCCGTCGCCGAAGATCCCGGCGGCGCCGCCGGCGCCCCCGGCCACCCCGTCGGTGGTGCTGTCCCAGCCGGCGCCGCCGTCGCCGAACAGCCAGCCGCCGTCGCCGCCGTCGGGGTTGTCCTGGGTGCCGTCGATACCGTTGCCGATGACCGTCGAGCCGAACAGCGTGTTGATGACACCGTTGACCTGGCTGCCCAAGTCGCTGTCGATCCACGTCTGGGTGGCGCCGTGCAGTCCGGCGTAGAGGTCGAAGCCCACAGCCGGACCCGGTTCGGCCAGTGCGGCCAGCGCGGCGTCCCAGTGCTCGGCTGACAGGAACGACTCCCACGCCGTCGCGTCGAATAGCGTCTCACCGTCAAAGGCGCCCGCAGCGGTCACAAACGGGTCGAACAGCACGTCCATCATGTCGTCGAAATCGGCCTGCGCCGGCGCGGCCGGGACGGTCACGGCCAGGAACGCGGCGACTCCGACAACCTTGCTGCCCACAGATTTGCTGCGGCGACGAGCCATCTCGACGGACCCTTCTCGTGGACGTGCACGGATGCTGAGTTGTGACTGAGAAGGTAAACGAGTTACTTACGCGGCGCAAGCTAGCCTCGGCGCAGCGCGGCATTCACTTGTTTTGCTGGTGTTTCGGTGTGATCGGCGGCGACGCGCAGCGGCCCGTCAGGGCTTCGCCGTCACCGTCACCGTCACGGTGGCCGCGCCGGAAGCTGAGCTGATGGTCAGCACCGGGGCGTTGGCGTCCGAGGTGACGGTTCCGCCGGTCACGTTAACGGTGTAGCCGTTCGGGTACTGGCTGGACGGAACCGAGATGGTGGTCTCCGACCCCGCATCGAAGCTGCCGGTGCCGTCGGCGCGGTCGGTCGAGTACGCGAACGACAGGACGCCGTTGTTGAACGACAGCGATGTCGGGATGCCGGAGATCTCTTGCGGGTAGGGCTGGGCCAGCACGTCGAGTTTGTCCCAGTTGACGTTGTCGCCGACCGGGGGCTGGCTCGGGTCGTAGACGAGCGCCTGATCGATCGGGGACGTACTGGTGATGTCGTTGCCGGTGTAGGCCCATTCGGTCCACCCGAACAGGTACCGGTTGGCCGCCTGCAGGCTCGCACCGATGGTCGGCAGATTGTTGGTGGCGCCGAACTCGCTGAGGAACGCCGGGATGTTGTGCTCCTGGGCATAGTCCATCGCGTTTGCGAACACCACGTCGGCGTTCCAGTCGCAGCCGAAGCTGAGGTCGGCGAACAGCGCATTGACCATGCAGTAGTGGTGGAACGAGAAGGCGGTGTTCGGGTCGTCCACCGTGCCCAGGTGCGTCGGCACCGGCAGGCTGGCCTCGAGGGTCGTCGGGCCGAAGAACACCGTCTTATTCGGGTCGACGGATCGGATGGCCTCGGTCAACTGGTTGTAGAACGGGGTCAGCTGCTGGGTATCGAAATACGGGTTGCCCAATAGGCTCCCCAGCCAGTGCGAGCCGGCCCACGGCTCGTTGATGATCTCGTAGCCGGCGACGTTCTCGTTGCCCTTGAAGTAGTCGGCGACGGCCTGCCACATCAACGCGTAGTGATTCTGCAGACCGATCCCATCGGCAGGGGTGTTGGCCCAGAACGCGTCCCAGGCATAGTTCTGCGCCGGGCTGACGAAGTAACTGAACGGGAAGCCCACGTCGAAGTTGGGCAGACCGCCGGTGAAGGTGGCCCACTCCGGGGCGCCATCGCCGCCGAAGGCGCCACCATAGAGGTCCTGGTGCATGTCGAGGATCGCCACGATGTTGTGGTCGGCCAGGATTTGCACGGTGTTCTCGATCGAGGCCAGGTAGTCGTAGTCGATGACACCGGGCTCGGGTTGCACGCCGGCCCAGATCACGCCGAGGCGCACCACATTGAAGCCGTTGGCGGCCAGGAAGGCGGCGTCCTCGTCGTCGAACCCGCCCGCGGACGGCTCATACGGCGGAATCTTGTAGACCTGGTTGAGTCCGCGCAGCATGACGACCTGGCCATCGCCATTGGTGAACCAGCCGTTGGACACCTCCACCGGCGGGGCGACCGTTCCGGTGATGCCGCCCGGCAGGGCGCCGAACTGGCCGACCGAGCCGTGCTCGCCGGCCCACAGTCCGGCGGTGCCGCCGACGCCGCCGAGGGCGGGCAGCCCGGCCGCGGTGGGGCCGTCGCCGGCATCGCCGCCGTGACCGCCGTTGCCCCACAGCCAGCCGCCGGCACCGCCGTCACCGCCGGCGGCCCCCGCACCCCCGGCGCCGCCATCGCCGCCGTCGCCGAAGATCCCGGCGGCGCCGCCGCTGCCGCCTGCGACACCGTCGGTGGTGCTGTTCCAGCCGGCGCCGCCGTCGCCGAACAGCCAGCCGCCGTCGCCGCCGTCGGGGTTGTCCTGGGTGCCGTCGATGCCGTTGCCGATGACCGTCGAGCCGAACAGTGTGTTGATGACGCCGTTGACCTGGCTGCCCAGGTCGCTGTCGATCCACTTCTGGGTGGCGTCATGCAGTCCGGCGTAGAAGTCGAAGCCCACCGCCGGACCCGGCTCGGCCAGTGCGGCCAGCGCAGCGTCCCAGTGCTCGGTGGACAGGAACGACTCCCACGCGGTCGCGTCGAACACGGCCTCACTGTCAAAGGCGCCCGCAGTGGTCACAAACGGGTCGAACAGCACATCCATCATGTCGTCGAGGTCGGCCTGCGCCGGCGCGGCCGGGACGGTCAAGGCCAGGAACGCGGCGACCCCGACAACCTTGCTACCCACAACCTTGCTGCGACGACGAGCCATCTCGGTAGACCTTTCCCAGGACGCGCTCTGTTTCTGAGGCGCGTCTGAGAAGGGTAGACGAGTTACTTATGGCGCGGAAGGGTCCCCCGCAAAACGTGCCGCGATTTCGCCGGCAGCGGCGGTCAGCACCGGGTGGCGGCGCGAATCCACTGCCGACGCGCATCGCTTTGGCCGACATCCGAAGATGCGGCGGCGCGGAGCAGGTGAACGGCGCGCATATAGTCGCCGTGGTCGCCTCTCGACTGGGCCGGCAGGCAAGTCTGCGTCTTCATCGATACCTCCTGCAGGTCACGCAACGACGGCTGCAGTGTCTGACCGCCGTCCGCGGTCAGTGCATACGCCCATGTAACGCCGCAGCGGCCGGAACCTATCCCACCGACACGGTGAGGCTGCACACGCTGAGCGTCAGAATGTGACCGGCGTCACCCAGCCTTGGCGATCACGTGTTCGGCGAAGCGCTCCAGATTGCGGATCTTGTCGTCGAGGGGCTCGGTGTCGGGACCGACGATGTAGGGCACCCGGAATCCGACGATGACGTCGGTGACCCCTTTGTCTTCCAAACGTTTGATGCCGTCGAGGGTGAATCCGTCGACCGAGATCACATGGATCTCAAACGGGCCGGACCGACCTTCCTCCTCGCGCAGCTGCTTGAGCCGGGCGATCAGGCCGTCGAGTTCGGCCGGGTCGCCGCCGCCGTGCATCCAGCCGTCGTTGCGGGCGGCGCGGCGCAGGGCGGCGTCGGCGTGGCCACCGATCAGGATCGGGATGGGCTTCGCCGGCGCCGGGGTCATCTTGGTCTTGGGCATGTCGTAGAACTCGCCGTGGAACTCGAAGTAGTCGCCGGTGGTGAGCCCGCGGATGACGTCGATGCATTCATCCATCCGCTTGCCGCGCCGGGCGAACGGCACCCCCATCAGCTCGTAGTCCTCCGGCCACGGACTGGTGCCGACGCCCAGGCTCAGCCGGTCGCCGATCATCGCGGCCAGCGAACCGGCCTGCTTGGCCACCAACGCCGGCGGGCGGATCGGCAGCTTGACCACGAACGGTGTGAACCGCAACGTACTGGTGACCGCACCCAGCGCCGCGATCAACACGAACGTCTCGATGAATGCCTTGCCGTCCAGGAACTCCCGGTTGCCGTCGGGGGTATAGGGATACTTCGAGTCCGATTCGAACGGGTAGGCGATGCTGTCCGGGATCGACATGCTGTGGTAGCCGGCCGCCTCGGCGGCCTTGGCGAGCGGAATGTAGTAGCTCGGGTCGGTCATCGCCTCGGCATAGGTGAACCGCACTTGAAACTCCTCAAGTCTCCTCGGTGGTCGCTGGGCGTACTCTCCGAGCAGCTTAGACCCGAGGCGGCATCGCGATCCGCACCTCTTCGGGGTCCTCCAGGGGATAGGGGGGATATCCGCCGGCGCCGGTGACCGTCAGCGTGCCCCACGGCGTCCGCTCGGCGACCCGCCCGTCCGCGGTGTGCTCACCGACCCGGATGCTGACCTTGGAGCCGGTCGCATTGCTCCCCGGTAGGTCGATGAAAAACATGCCTTGCCAATGGTATTGACCGTCAATGGGATCGAAATGGCCCGCCAGTCGCACCCGGGTCGGGTAGTCCTGGCCGTTGTGAGTCAATATCGCCGGCCCGTCATAGACCTCGGTGTCGGTGCTCTCCGATCCGGTCAGATAGAACCGGGAGAGTCCTCGGGTCGGCAGATACCGGCGCACCCGTACCCGGGCCGGGCGGGCCTCGATGCGGCTGGCTCCACTGCGGCGCAGGCCGTCGACGAGCCGGGCCACGTACCGGGCCTGCCGGCGGGTATGCGGGCCCGGGATCCGGAACCGGTTGGGCATGCCGTGGGCGGCGACGACGTCGTCCGGCGAAGCGGAGGCGTGGACGATCACCCGGGCGGCGAGGCGCTCACCGTCGGCGGTGATCACCGTCCAGGTGTCGCTGCCGCTGTCGAACCGGGTCGCCGCATCCGGGCCGACGACCCGGGCGGCGTCGAGCAGTCCGTGCAGGCGGGCCGGGTCGCCCAGCACGACCACCTCGCAGCTGCCGTTGTGGCTCACAGGAATCCGGCTCGCCGCCACATCCGCCGCGCCAGTCGGCCCATCAACCCGACCTCTTCGAAGAAGGCGGCCAATGGGGCGAACGACGAGCGGGCGGCGGCGTGGAAGTGCGGATTGGCCCGTGCCACCCGGCGCGCCTCGCGGCCGTCGAGGCCGACGCGGTTGTAGACGATCGGCAGGGTGAACAGGTGGCGGTAGAACGGACCGCCGACCCCCTGCAGGTTCGCCAGCAGGGCGCGCCGGTAGCGCGGCATGGCCGGGACGCTGCGCCGAAGGCCGTCGCGGGCGTACTGGATGTGGCGGGCTTCCTCGGTGACGTGGATGCGCATCACCCGCCGCACGATCGGCTGCAGGTCCGGGTCGTCGAGGATCTGGCGCTGTAGCGCGTCGAAGATCTCCTCGCCCACCAGCGCGGCTCCCCACAGGATGCTGCCGCGGAACACGAAGGGCAGCGCGTTGATGGCGATGCGCTGGTAGCGCTTGGGGCGTACCGGCACGCCGCCGATCCGGTCGATGGTCTTGCCGAACATCAGCATGTGGCGGGTCTCGTCGCCCAGTTCGGTCAGCGAGTAGTGCGTGGTGCGTGCGGTGGGGTTCTTGTGCATCATGTCGCGCAGCAGCGCCTGGTTGAGGATGTTCTCGAACCACACGCCGGCCGACAGCACGTTGACCAACTCCTGGCGCGACATCTCAATCTGCTGCTCGCGGGTCATCGCCTCCCACAGCTCGGTGCCGTAGAGGGTGCACATCCGCGGTGGCAGGAAGAACTTGTCCGGGTCGATTTCGGCGTCCCAGTCGATGTCGACGACGGGAGCGTAGGACTTCTTCACCGAGCCCTTCAGTAGGCGTTCGGCGAATTCCTCCCGGGACGGGCCGCTCGGCCGCGTGACAGTGGTCATCGGGAAACCCCTTTCGACGTCGGATTTCCAAGGAACTTAGAAGTCCGCGCGAACTATGTCAATACCGACGGTACCGGATACTTCCGGTTCGGGTAGGGGTGGAGTCCGGCGACGCGGTGACCGCGTCGACCGCGAAACCGGGGATCGGCGGCCGGCCGGGTGGCAAGATCTGCCCATGGCATCGTTCCTGATCCGCGCCGCACTGACCGGACTCGCGTTGTGGGTGGTCACCCAGATCGTTCCGGGGATCGAGATCGTCGGCGGCGACACCACCGTGGAGCGGGTAGGCATCATCTTCGTCATCGCGTTGATCTTCGGGCTGGTCAACGCCTTCATCAAACCGGTGGTGCAGTTGCTGTCGATCCCGCTGTACATCCTGACGCTGGGGTTGTTCCACATCGTGGTCAATGCGCTGATGCTGTGGATCACCGCATGGATCACCGACAAGACCGCCAAACACTGGGGGCTGTACATCGCCGACTTCTGGTGGGATGCCATCTGGGCCGCGATCGTGCTGTCACTGGTGAGCTGGGTGCTGTCGCTGGTGCTGCGCGACGCCCGGCGGATCACGCGCTGACCGGGCAGACTCGAGTGCATGCCGGAACTGCCCGAAGTCGAGGCCCTCGCCGACCACCTGCGCAGGCATGCGGTGGGGTGCAGCATCGGCCGCATCGACGTGGCGGCGTTCTCGGTGCTCAAGACCTTCGACCCGTCGCCCACGGCGTTGCACGGCCAGACCGTCACCGGGGCGCGCCGCTGGGGTAAGTACCTCGCCCTAGAAGTCGGCGACCTGTTCCTGATCGCGCACCTGTCCCGGGCGGGCTGGCTGCGCTGGTCGGACAAGCTGGCGCCGGCGCCGCTGCGCCCCGGGAAAGGGCCGATCGCGCTGCGGGTGCACCTGGGCACCCCGGGGCAGGCGCCGGGGTTCGACCTCACCGAGGCAGGCACCCAGAAACGCCTCGCGGTCTGGCTGGTCGACGATCCGGACAAGGTTCCGGGCATCGCCGGTCTCGGACCCGACGCGTTGGAGGTGACGGCCGACGAGTTGGTCGCGCTGCTGACCGGCAACACCGGCCGCATCAAGACGGTCATTACCGACCAGAAGGTGCTCGCCGGTATCGGCAACGCCTACAGCGATGAAATACTGCACACCGCGCGTCTTTCGCCGTTCGCCACCGCCGCCAAGTTGTCCGATGAACAGGTCGCCGCCCTGCACCAGGCGATGCAAGCCGTTCTTGCCGACGCGGTTGCCCGTTCCGTCGGCCAGCAGGCGGCCACGCTCAAAGGGGAGAAGCGCTCCGGGATGCGGGTGCACGCCCGGGCCGGGCTGCCCTGTCCGGTCTGCGGTGACACCGTTCGAGAAATATCGTTCGCCGATAAGTCTTTTCAGTACTGTCCGACCTGTCAAACGGGCGGCAAAGTGCTGGCCGACCGGCGGATGTCGCGGTTGCTCAAGTAGGCCGACCCGCGGTTGTTTGACGACCGCGGATCCGGGATACGCTGCCCGGGTGACTCGTCGCAGAATCCTCATCACCGGTGCCAGTTCAGGACTGGGCGCCGGTATGGCCCGCGCATTCGCCGCACACGGCCGTGACCTGGCCCTGTGCGCCCGCCGGATCGATCGGCTTGAGGAACTGAGAGATGAACTGAGCCAGCAGCATCCCGGTGTCAAGATCTCGGTGGCCGCCCTCGACGTCAACGACCACGACGAGGTGCCCAAGGTGTTCGCCCGATTCGCCGATGAACTCGGCGGAATCGACCGGGTCATCGTCAACGCCGGGATCGGCAAGGGCGCCCCGCTGGGATCGGGCAAGCTGTGGGCCAACAAGGCCACCATCGAGACCAACCTGGTCGCCGCGCTGGTGCAGGTCGAGACAGCGCTGGAGATGTTCCAATCCGCCGGCAGCGGGCATCTGGTGTTGATCTCCTCGGTGTTGGGCAACAAGGGCGTGCCCGGGGTCAAGGCGGCCTACGCCGCCAGCAAGGCCGGGGTGTCCTCACTGGGCGAGTCGCTGCGCGCCGAGTACTCGAGCGGCCCGATCAAAGTCACGGTGCTCGAGCCGGGCTACATCGAATCGGAGATGACGGCCAAATCGGGTTCGACGATGTTGATGGTGGACAACGAATCCGGGGTCAAGTCCATGGTGCACGCGATCGAGCGCGAGACCGGCCGGGCGGTGGTGCCGCCATGGCCGTGGACGCCGTTGGTCTGGGCGATGCGCCGGATGCCGCCCAGCCTCACCAAACGCTTCGCCTGACCCGATCCGCTCAGCTGGCCCGGCCCCGCTCGGCCCGATAGCGACGTACCAGTGCGTCGGTGGAGCTGTCGGTCTGCGACTGCGGGGAGGCGTCGTCGGTCAGCACCGGCAGTAGCGCCTTGGCCTGCGTCTTGCCCAGTTCCACGCCCCACTGATCGAAGGAGTCGATTCCCCACACCACGCCCTCGGTGAACACCTGATGCTCGTAGAGCGCGATCAACTGGCCGAGCGCCGAGGGGGTGAGCCGAGTGGCAAGAATCGATGTGGTCGGACGGTTACCGGGCATCACCTTGTGCGGCACGACATCTGGCTGCGTTCCCTCGGCGGCGATCTCCTCGGCGGTCTTGCCGAATGCGAGTACCTGGGTCTGGGCGAAGAAGTTACTCATCAGCAGGTCGTGCATGCTGCCGGTGCCGTCGGCGGTCGGCAGGTCGTCGACGGGCTGGGAGAAGCCGATGAAGTCGGCCGGCACCAGCCGGGTGCCCTGATGCAGCAGTTGATAAAACGCGTGTTGGCCGTTGGTTCCCGGCTCACCCCAGAAGATCTCACCGGTGTCGGTGACGACCGGAGTGCCGTCGGCGCGAGTCGACTTACCGTTGGATTCCATGGTGAGCTGCTGCAGGTAGGCGGCGAAGCGGTCCAGGTCGCCTGAGTAGGGCAGCACCGCCCGGGACTGGGCGCCGAAGAAATTGGAGTACCACAGTCCGATCAGCCCGAGCAGCGCCGGGGCGTTGGATTCCAATGGCGCGGTGCGGAAATGCTCGTCGACGATGTGGAAGCCGGACAGGAACTCGGCGAAGCGCTCGCGGCCGATCACCGCCATCACCGACAGCCCGATCGCCGAATCCACCGAGTACCGTCCACCCACCCAGTCCCAGAAGCCGAACATGTTCGCGGTGTCGATGCCGAATTCGTCGACCAGTCGGGCGTTGGTGGAGACCGCCACGAAATGCTTCGACACCGCGGCATCACCCAGCGCCTCAGTCAGCCAGCGGCGGGCCGCGGTGGCGTTGGTCAGGGTCTCCAGCGTCGAGAACGTCTTCGAGGCCACGATGAAAAGCGTTGTGGCGGGGTCTAATCCGGCCAGCTTCGCGATCAGGTCAGCAGGATCGACATTGGAGACGAACCGGGCCGAGATGCCGGCGTCGGCGTAATGGCGCAACGCCCGGTCGACCATCACCGGACCCAGATCTGAGCCGCCGATACCGATGTTGACGACGGTCTCGATGCGCCTTCCGGTCTCGCCGGTCCATTCTCCGCTGCGCAGCCGGTCGGTGAAGTCACCCATCGCGTCGAGCACCGCGTGCACGTCGGCGACCACGTCCTGGCCGTCGACATTCAGGTCGGCGTCGCGCGGCAACCGCAACGCGGTGTGCAGCACCGCCCGGCCCTCCGAGGTGTTGATGTGCGCCCCGGCGAACATCGCGTCGCGGCGTTCCTCCAGGCCGGCCGCCCGGGCCAGGTCGACCAGCAGGGCCACGGTCTCAGCGGTGATGCGGTGCTTGCTGTAGTCGATGTAGAGGTCGCCGACGGCGACGGTGAACTTCTCGCCCCGTTCGGGGTCGTCGGCGAACAGCTGCCGCAGGTGGGTGTCGCCGATCCGCTGATGGTGCTTGCGCAACGCGTCCCAGGCCGGGGTGGCGGAGATGTCGGGGATCTGTCGAACGGAGCTCATCACACCGACAGTAGCGGCGCGCCCGGGCGCGGCCCTCAGTGACCGAGCCGGCCGCGGCCCATCCGCAGCAGCAGCATCGCCAGGTCCTTACCGTCCTGGCCGAGTTCGCTGTAGCGCTCGAGCACCTTCATCTCGCGGCTGTGCACCAGGCGGGTGCCGCCGGACGCCATCCGGGCTTTACCGATCTCCTGCGAGATCTCGGTGCGGCGCTTGACCGCGGCCAGGATCTCGGCGTCGAGCCGGTCGATCTCGTGGCGCAGTTCGTCGATGTCGGGTAGCTGTTGGGTTTGGTTGGTCATGGGTTCGGACTCCAGATTCTCGCTGTTGGTGTGTTCTGGTCCCATCGGCGATCCGGCCTCACACAACAGACGAGCCCCGGGTCGGCGACGCGGACCGCGGGGCTTGGCGTTGCAGCTAAACCACGGGCTCCGCGTACCACTGCCCGTAGGAATTGGAAAAGCAAAATCGACGCTGCATGTCGAGCACGAACCGAGTCTGCCACTAAGGGCCGTGCCAGCGCAAAGAGTGTCCGTGCCCGGCGGTACGTTGGGTTGCGTTATGACCGTGCATGCGACGCCAGAAATCGATCACCTCCTCGACGGGCTCAACCCGCAGCAGCGCCGTGCCGTGCTGCACGAGGGCTCCCCGCTGCTGATCGTCGCCGGGGCCGGCTCGGGCAAGACCGCGGTGCTCACCCGGCGCATCGCCTACCTGCTGGCCGCCCGCGACGTCGGGGTGGGGCAGGTGCTGGCGATCACCTTCACCAACAAGGCCGCCGCCGAGATGCGCGAACGGGTGGTTGGGCTCATCGGGCCGCGGGCGCGTGCGATGCGGGTGTCGACGTTTCACTCCACCTGCGTGCGGATCCTGCGCAACCAGGCCTCGGTGGTGCCGGGTCTGAACTCCAACTTCTCCATCTACGACGCCGACGACTCGCGTCGGCTGCTGTTGATGATCGGCCGCGACATGGGCCTGGACGTCAAACGGCACACGCCGCGGCTGCTGGCCACCGCCATCTCCAATCTGAAGAACGAACTCATCGACCCCGACCGGGCGCTGGCCGACCTCACCGACGACTCCGACGACCTGAGCCGCGTGGTGGCCACGGTCTACGTCGAATACCAGCGCCGGCTGCGCTCGGCCAATGCGCTGGACTTCGACGACCTGATCGGCGAGACGGTCGCGATCCTGCAGGCGTTCCCGGAGATCGCCCAGCATTACCGGCGCCGGTTCCGGCACATCCTGGTCGACGAGTACCAGGACACCAACCATGCGCAGTACGTACTGGTGCGCGAGTTGGCGGGGCATTCACAGGCAGGTGGGCAGGACATCCCGCCCGCGGAGCTGTGCGTGGTCGGTGACGCCGATCAGTCGATCTACGCCTTCCGCGGGGCCACCATCCGCAACATCGAGGACTTCGAACGCGACTACCCCGACGCGACGACGCTGTTGCTGGAGCAGAACTACCGCTCCACCCAGAACATCTTGTCGGCGGCCAATGCGGTGATCTCGTGTAACTCCGGGCGCCGGGAGAAGCGGCTGTGGACCGACGCGGGCGACGGCGAGCTGATCGTGGGCTACGTCGCCGACAACGAACACGACGAGGCGCGGTTCGTCGCGCAGGAGATCGAGGCGCTATCCGACGCAGGCACGCTCAACTACGGCGACATCGCGGTGTTCTACCGCACCAACAACTCGTCACGGTCGCTGGAAGAGGTGTTCATCCGCGCCGGTATCCCCTACAAAGTCGTTGGCGGGGTGCGCTTTTACGAACGCAAAGAGATCCGCGACATCATCGCCTACCTGCGGGTGCTGGACAACCCCGGTGACGCCGTCAGCCTGCGGCGCATCCTCAACACGCCGCGCCGCGGGATCGGGGATCGCGCCGAGGCGTGCGTGTCGGTGCACGCCGAGAACACCGGCACCGGCTTCGCCGCCGCACTGCGCGCGGCCGCCGAGGGGCACGTTCCGATGCTCAACACCCGGTCGCAGAATGCGATCGCGGGTTTCGTCGCGATGCTCGATGAGCTTCGCGTCCAGCTGCACTCGTGCGACGACGACCTCGGCGGTTTGGTGGAGACGGTGCTGGACCGCACCGGCTATCGGGCCGAACTGGAAGCCTCCACCGACCCGCAGGATCTCGCCCGGCTGGACAACATCAATGAGCTGGTCAGCGTCGCACACGAATTCAGCATCGATCGTGCCAACGCGCTCGCCGACCAAGACGGAGCCGCCGACGAAGAGGATGTGCCCGATGTGGGGGTGCTGGCGGCGTTCCTGGAGCGGGTCTCATTGATCGCCGACACCGACGAGATTCCCGAACACGGCGCCGGCATGGTCACGCTGATGACGCTGCACACCGCCAAGGGCCTGGAGTTCCCGGTGGTGTTCGTCGTCGGCTGGGAGGACGGCATGTTCCCGCACATGCGCTCACTGGGGGACGCCCGCGAGCTGTCCGAGGAACGCCGGCTGGCCTACGTGGGCCTGACCCGGGCCCGGCAACGGCTCTATCTGAGCCGCGCGAAGGTGCGCTCGTCGTGGGGCCAGCCCATGCTGAACCCGGAATCGCGTTTCCTGCGGGAGATCCCGCAGCAGCTCATCGACTGGCGGCGTACCGACGCCGCTGCGTCGCCCAGTGCCCCGGTCAGCGGTGCCGGCCGGTTCGGTACGCCCCGACCGGCACCGGCGCGGTCGGGCAACCGGCCGCTGGTGGTGCTGTCGCCCGGAGACCGGGTTTCGCACGACAAGTACGGGCTGGGCCGGGTGGAGGAAGTGTCCGGCGCGGGGGAGTCGGCGATGTCGCTGATCGATTTCGGCAGTTCCGGGCGGGTCAAGCTGATGCACAACCACGCGCCGGTCACCAAGCTTTAGCGGCCGCCCCAGGGTCAGACGCCGAGCCAGCGCCGGGTGGCCGGGTGCAGGGCGAGCAGCACCGTGACGCCCTGGATGATCGGTATGGCGTGCACGATCCACGGCACCCGGGCGCCCGCCAGGAACAGGCTGCCGAAAGTCAGCAGCGCAACCACGGCCCCGATCGCGATCAGGTAGCGGCCGAGCGGGCGTCGCAGCAGCAGCATGATCACGCCGGAAATCGACGTCACCGCGAACACCAGGCTCAAGAATCCGACCGCGACGCAGAACAACCGGTCGGTGTGCCACCAGCTGGCGATCAGGTCGGTGGTCACCACCGAGGTGGCCCAGCATCCCAGGATGGCGAACACGCAGGCGCTGATCGCAACCGCCGCCGAGGGCAGCTGGGTTACGCCCGGCTGCAGCGCTTCGGGCGGCCGCATCGCCGGCGGTATCCGCCCCGCGCCGGTGACGGTCGGGATAGTGCCGGTCGGGGCACGGCGAATGATGCGGCTGGCGGTGCCGGCCGGACTGTCGCCGGAAGGAGACGCGCCGGTGGGCGGATGGTGGCGGTCGGTCACCCAACCAGGTTAAGCGAAATTGATCCCGCGCTTGGCGAGCCAGGTGGTCGGGTCGATCCGGCTGGTGCCGTTCTGCAGCACCTCGAAGTGCAGGTGCGGGCCGGTGGAGTAGCCGCGGTTGCCCATCTCGGCGATCTGGTCGCCGGCCATCACCCGCTCGCCGACGCTGACCAGCGACCGGTTGATGTGACCGTAGAGCGTCACGGTGCCGTCGGAGTGGCGCAGCTTGACCAGCATGCCGTAGCCGGCGCTGGAACCGGCCTCGATCACGACGCCGTCGGAGGCCGCCAGGATCGGGGTGCCGATGGCGTTGGCGATGTCGATGCCGGCGTGCAGCACACCCCAGCGGTAGCCGAAGTTCGAGGTGAACGCGCCCTGGGTCGGCGCGACGAACAGCGGGCGTTGCAGCCGGGCCTCACGCTCGGCGCGCTCCTGGGCGTAGGCCACCCCCTTGGCCAGTTCCTCGTTGTGCACGACGACATTGGCCGCGGCCTTGACCGTGATCATCTGCATGCCGTGGCTGGAGGTGGTGGCGGCGCCGTCGTTCAGCATCGTCTTGCTGGCCGCCAGCACGGCGGGGCGGGAGACGGTCTCGTCCGAGGAGTGGGTGGCGGCGTGCGCGGCGGCAGCGGCCGCTCCGGCGGCCATCGCGGCGATCATCACACGGCTCTTGACCGCGCTCGTGGGCTGGCTGCGGTGTCTGCCGCCCCGAGCGGGCGGGACCGGCCGGTCGGTTCCGTGCGGACGGGGGAGGTACTCGTCCGGGTAGCCGCCGCGCGGGAAGGCCAGTTGCAGGACCGGCATGTTGTCGGTGTCGGTCAGATCGTCCAGCTCCGGGGCCAGCAGCACCTCGGACACGTCATCGAAGGCGTTTTCGCTGAACATGGCGTAATCGAGCCGTCCGAATTCGTTGAACGGGATGATGTCGGTGACCTCGGCGGGACCGGGAACCGAGGACCGGGCCATAGTGCCGTTCCTATGGCGGCGGGGGGCACCACCGGGAATCGGGCGCAAGGGTGATCCGTGCTGCATCAGCCTGGAAGATCCTCTGGTCGTGATCAGAACGTTATAAAGACCTGGACTTGGAGACGGTAACCAGTTCCGCGCCGCCGAGGCAAGCTATCGGTCAAATACGGCCTCGAATGTGAAACGAATCACGTTATTTCGGGCGGTGAGATCTGCCACAGCGGTGGTAGCGGAGTTCGGAACGTCGCCGCAGTGTCGATACAGTGCCTCCGGGGCGAAATCCCCCTCTATCCGACATCGCCGGCGCGCCGGCACCCATATAAGACAGTGAGCCCATGGATCTATTCGAGTATCAGGCGAAGGAACTGTTCGCCAAGCACAACGTGCCGACCACTCCGGGCCGGGTGACCACCTCGGCCGATGACGCCAAGGCCATCGCCACCGAGATCGGTCGGCCCGTCATGGTGAAGGCCCAGGTCAAGGTAGGCGGCCGCGGCAAGGCCGGTGGTGTCAAGTACGCCGCCACCGCGGACGACGCCTTCACTCACGCGCAGAACATCCTCGGCCTGGACATCAAGGGCCACATCGTCAAGAAACTGCTGGTAGCCGAGGCGAGCGACATCGCCGAGGAGTACTACATCTCGTTCCTGCTCGACCGCTCCAACCGCACCTACCTGGCCATGTGCTCGGTCGAGGGCGGCATGGAGATCGAAGAGGTCGCCGCGACCAAGCCCGAGCGGCTGGCCAAGGTGCCCGTCGACGCGGTCAAGGGTGTCGACCTGGCGTTCGCCCGCTCCATCGCCGAGCAGGGCCATCTGCCCGCCGAGGTGCTTGACGCCGCCGCGGTGACCATCCAGAAGCTGTGGGAGGTCTTCGTCGCCGAAGACGCCACGCTGGTCGAGGTCAACCCGCTGGTGCGCACCCCCGATGACCAGATCCTGGCTCTCGACGGCAAGGTCACCCTCGACGGCAACGCCGAGTTCCGCCAGCCCGGCCACGCCGAGTTCGCCGACATCGAGGCGACCGACCCGCTGGAGCTCAAGGCCAAGGAGAACGACCTGAACTACGTCAAGCTCGACGGCGAGGTCGGCATCATCGGCAACGGCGCCGGCCTGGTCATGTCCACGCTGGACGTCACCGCCTACGCCGGTGAGAAGCACGGCGGCGTCAAGCCGGCCAACTTCCTCGACATCGGCGGCGGCGCCTCCGCGGAGGTGATGGCCGCCGGTCTGGATGTGATCCTGGGCGACAAGCAGGTCAAGAGCGTGTTCGTCAACGTGTTCGGTGGCATCACCGCCTGCGACGCGGTGGCCAACGGCATCGTGGCGGCGCTGCAGATCCTCGGCGACGCGGCCACCAAGCCGCTGGTGGTCCGGCTCGACGGCAACAACGTCGAGGAAGGCCGGCAGATCCTGGCCGACGCCAACCACCCGCTGGTAACCCTCGTCGACACCATGGACGAGGCCGCCGACAAGGCCGCTGAGCTCGCGTACGCCGGAAAGGACGCATAAGCATGTCGATCTTCGTCAACAAGGACAGCAAGGTCATCGTCCAGGGCATCACCGGCAGTGAAGCCACCATCCACACCGCCCGGATGCTGCGGGCCGGCACCCAGATCGTCGGCGGCGTCAACGCCCGCAAGGCCGGCACCACGGTCACGCATGAGGACAAGGGCGGCCGGATGATCAAGCTGCCGGTGTTCGGCGGTGTGGCCGAGGCCATGGAGAAGACCGGCGCCGATGTGTCGATCGCGTTCGTGCCGCCGAAGTTCGCCAAGGACGCGATGATCGAGGCGATCGACGCCGAGATCCCGCTGCTGGTCGTCATCACCGAGGGCATCCCGGTGCAGGACAGCGCATATGCGTGGGCCTACAACGTGGATCACGGTCAGAAGACCCGCATCATCGGGCCGAACTGTCCGGGCATCATCACCCCCGGCGAGTGCCTGGTCGGGATCACCCCGGCCACCATCAGCGGCTCCGGGCCGATCGGCCTGGTGTCCAAGTCCGGCACGCTGACCTACCAGATGATGTACGAGCTGCGGGACTTCGGGTTCTCCAGCGCGATCGGCATCGGCGGGGACCCGGTGATCGGCACCACCCACATCGACGCGATCGAGGCGTTCGAGAAGGACCCCGCCACCAAGGTCATCGTGATGATCGGTGAGATCGGCGGCGACGCCGAGGAGCGGGCCGCCGACTACATCAAGGCCAATGTCACCAAGCCGGTGGTCGGCTATGTCGCCGGGTTCACCGCTCCGGAAGGCAAGACGATGGGGCACGCCGGCGCGATCGTGTCCGGCTCGTCGGGCACCGCGGCCGCCAAGCAGGAGGCCCTGGAAGCAGCCGGGGTGAAGGTGGGCAAGACCCCGTCGGCAACCGCGGCGCTGGCTCGGGAGATCCTGCAAAGCCTGTAGCGGTTTCTTTGGCGCGAGCAGACGTGAAAGCTCCCTATCGGAAGCGGTTTTGGGGGCTTTCGCGTCTGCTCGCCATAGACGAGGTGAGCACATGAGCATCGATCCGCGCACGCCCGTCGTCGTCGGCGTGGGGCAGTCCGCCGAACGCATCGAGGACACCGACTACCGCGCCATGTCGCCGGTGGAGTTGGCCGCTGCCGCCGCGCAGGCCGCACTGGCCGATTCGGGTGTCGAGCCCGCGCGCCTCGCGCAAGCCATCGACGCAGTGGTGGCTACCCGGCAGTTCGAGAATTCGATCCCCAAAGCCCCTGCACCACTAGGGAAGTCGAACAACTTCCCGCGCTCGGTGGCCCGTCTGATCGGGGCGGAACCGGCGCGGGCGGTGCTGGACAAGGTGGGTGGTCAGGGGCCGCAGAAGCTGCTCAGCGAGTTCGCCGCCGAGATCGCCGCGGGCACTGCCGACGTGGTGCTGCTGTGCGGATCCGACGCGACCTCGACGCTGCGTCACTTCGCCAAAGCCGAGGACAAACCGGATTTCGGCGAGACCGTCGAGGGTCAGCTCGAGGATCGCGGCTACGGGCTCGAGGAGTTCGTCGAGCACTACACCGTCATCCACGGGCTCACCGGCGCGCCGGTGCAGTACGGGCTGCTCGAGAACGCCCGGCGTGCCCGGCTGGGCATGAATACGGCCGACTACCTGCAGGCCATGGGCGAGCTGTTCGCCCCGATGTCCAAGATCGCCGCGAAGAACCCCTTCTCGGCCTCTCCGGTGGAACGCACCGTCGATGAGCTGACCACCATCAGCACCACCAACCGGATGATCTGTGACCCCTACCCGCGGCTGCTGGTGGCGCGAGACCAGGTCAACCAGGGCGCCGCGGCGCTGGTGATGTCGGTGGCGGCCGCTCGTCGGCTGGGTGTGTCCGAAGACCGCTGGGTGTATTTGCACGGCCATGCCGACACGCATTCGCAGCGCCTGCTGGAACGCACCGACCTGGGCGCCTATCCGGCCGCCGTGGCGGCCACCACCGAGGCTCTCGCGATGGCCGGGATCGGCTTCGACGACATCGCGGCGATGGATCTCTACAGCTGCTTTCCGGTTCCGGTGTTCAACATCTGCGACGCCTTCGGCCTGGCCGGCGACGACCCGCGCGGGTTGACCCTGACCGGCGGGCTGCCGTTCTTCGGTGGCGCCGGCAACAACTACTCGATGCACGCCATCGCCGAGGCGGTCGCCGTAGCCCGAAGCGCCGCAGGGCGATTCGCGTTCGTCGGCGCCAACGGCGGGATGATGAGCAAATATTCGGTCGGGGTGTACTCGGCTGCTCCGGCGCCGTGGACGCCGGATCGCAGCGCTCAACCGCAGGCCGTGCTCGACGCCGCGCCCAAGGTGGCGGTCACCGAGCGGGCCGAGGGCCCGGCGACGATCGAGACCTACAGCGTCCGCTACGACTGGGAGACCCGGACCGGGATCATCATCGGCCGGCTCGACGCCGACGGCAGCCGGTTCCTGGCGACCACCGAGGAGGACGATCTGGTGGCGCTGCTCTCCGACGGCGAGCCGCTGGGAACGCCGATCACGGTGCGCGCCCTGGACTACGGCAACCGTTGCAGTCTGCGCTGACCACGCACGCCCGCGCGGTGTGAGGTCAGGCGCTGATCCCGAGCTTGCCGGCTAGCCGTTCCACGTAGGCGGCCACTTCGGCTTCGGGCTTGTCCGGCAACCCGAACAGGGTTTCGGTCACGCCCAGCTCGGCCCAGTGCGCGAGCTTCTCGGGCACCGGCTTGAAATCCAGCGCGACGATCTGCGGGGCGCCCTCGCGACCGGCGCCCGCCCAGGTGTCCTGCAGCAGCTTCACCGGTTCGTCGATGTCGAAGTCACGCGGCGTGGTGATCCAGCCGTCGGCGCTGCGGGCGATCCACTTGAAGTTCTTCTCCGTGCCGGCCGCACCCACCAGCACCGGAATGTGCGCCTGCACCGGCTTGGGCCAGGCCCAGCTGGGGCCGAAGTTGACGAACTCCCCTTCGAAGGAGGCTTCTTCTTCGGTCCACAGCGCCCGCATCGCCTCCAGATACTCACGCAACATGGTGCGCCGGCGCCCCGGCGGCACCCCGTGGTCGGCCAGTTCGTCGGTGTTCCAGCCGAAACCGACCCCGAGGCTGACCCGCCCACCGGAGAGGTGATCGAGCGTGGCGATCGATTTCGCCAGCGTGATCGGATCATGCTCGACCGGCAGCGCCACCGCGGTGGACAACCGCACCCGCGAGGTCACCGCACAAGCGGTGCCCAGGCTCACCCACGGGTCCAGGGTGCGCATATAGCGGTCGTCGGGCAGCGACTCGTCGCCGGTGGTCGGGTGGGCGGCCTGGCGCTTGACCGGAATATGGGTGTGCTCGGGTACATAAAACGTGGTGAAGCCATGATCATCGGCGAGTTTGGCGGCCGCCGCCGGGGTGATTCCACGGTCACTGGTGAACAGCACAAGCCCGTAATCCATATCCGTGATTAGAACGTGTTCTTGTTCGGCGGGCAACCGGGGGTCCCCCAACCGCGCGGTTACCGCGCGGTGCTGACCCGCCGGGCACAGCCGCAAGTGCGCTAGCGTGGATGATCGAACCGCGCCGCCCCGCCACACCGGCGCCCCACAAGCACAGGAGAGGTCATGACCTACTCGCCCGGGAATCCCGGCTTCCAGCCTGCCCAGCCGCCAGGCTCCTACGGACAGTCGCCGCCGTCGTTCGCCAAGTCCGGCAGCGATGCCGAGAGCAAGTTTCCGCTGTACCTGCAGATCGCCGTGGTGGTGCTGGGTTTCGGTGTCTATCTGGGGAATTTCGGTCCGATCGTGACCGTCACCGACGGCGAATTCCCGTTGATTCTCGGCGACGCCGGTCATACGGTTCCGCTGGCCCTGCTCGCGGCGTTGTTGGCCGGGGCGAGCCTGCTGCCCAAGGCGAAGGTCTACACGGCCGTGGTCGCCGCGATCGCCACGCTGGCCGCGTTGCTGGCGATTTCGACCATCGCCGATGCGGGCGAGAACTACACGATCGGCTGGGGCCTGTGGCTGGTGCTGACCTTCAGCGTTCTGCAGGCCGTCGCCGCCGTCGGGGCGCTGTTGCTCGAGGCCGGCGTCGTCACCGCGCCGGCTCCGCGCCCCAAGTACGACCCCTACGCGCAGTACGGGCTGCCGCCGGGCGGCAACTACTACGGCCAACCGGGCCAACAGGGCTACGGACATCAAGGTCCGCAGCAGTCCGGCTACCCCTCGTACGGCAACTACCCCTCCGCGCCGTCCAGCGGAGGCTTCGGCGCCCAGTCGGCGCCATCGACCGGCGGATTCGGTTCCGGCGCACAGCAGCAGGCGCAGTCGGCACCGCAGGGCCCGCCCACACCGCCGACCGGATTTCCCAGCTTCAGCCCCCCGCCGACCGGTGGTTCGGGCAGTTCGTCGACGGGCGGCCAGGGCTCCTCGACCGGTGGCCAGGGCGGATCCGGGCAGGGGCAGAGCTCGACCGGCGGCCACCAGTCGCAGGGTGGCTCCGCTTCGTCGGGGCCGGCGCAGCCCTAACGCGCCCCGGCGCGCCGAGTCGATCGTGCTCGCAGCGTGACACCGGTGGCAGGCGGTAGACCAGCCTCGAACCCGACCCGCGACCTGGTGCGGGTCGCGTTCGGTCCCTCCGTCGTGGCGTTGACGGTCATCGCAGCGGTGACGCTGCTGCAGTTGCTGATCGCCAACAGCGACATGACCGGGGCATCGGGCGCCATAGCCAGCATTTGGCTGGGAGTGCATCAGGTGCCGATCTCGATCGACGGTCGGGAACTGGGCGTGTTGCCGCTGCTGCCGGTGCTACTGATGGTGGCCGGAACCGCACGGACCACCGCGCAGGCCACCTCCGAGCGCGCCTCCTGGTTCGTGGTCCGCTGGATCGTGGCATCGGCATTGGGTGGCCCGCTGTTGATCGCGGCGATTTCGTTGGCGGTCATCCACGACGCCGCGTCGGTCATCACCGAACTGCAGACCCCGCAGGCCCTGAACGCCTTCACCCACGTGTTGGTGGTCCATGCGATCGGCGCCGCGATCGGAGTGGGATCGCGGATGGGCCGGCGGGTGCTGACCGAGACGCCGCTGCCGAGTTGGCTGGCCGATTCACTGCGGGCCGCCGCCGCCGGCATGCTGGCGCTGTTCGGGCTGGCCGGCGCCGCGACGGTCATCTCGCTGGTCGTGCACTGGGGGACCATGCACGAGCTCTACGCGATCACCGATTCGTTGTTCGGGCAACTCAGCCTCACCCTGCTGGCGTTGCTGTACGTGCCCAATGTGTTGGTCGGCGCCGCAGCGATGGCGGTCGGGTCGAGTGCGCACATCGGTCCGGCATTGTTCAGTGCGTTCACCGTCCTCGGCGGCGACATCCCGGCGGTGCCGATCCTGGCCGCGGCGCCCTCCCCGCCGCTGGGCCCGGTCTGGGTGGCGCTGCTGATCATCGGCGCCGCCTCGGGTGTGGCCGTCGGCCAGCAGTGTGCGCGCCGGGCGCTGCCGCTGCTTCCCGCGTTGGCCAAGGTGCTGACCGCCGCGGTCATCGCCGCGGTGGCGATGGCGCTGCTCGGCTTCGCCGGTGGGGGCCGGCTGGGCAACTTCGGCGACGTCGGGGTGGACCAGGCCACCTTCGGGCCGGCGGTGTTCTGCTGGTTCGCCGCGATCGGTGCGCTGACGGTCGTGATGATCGGCGGGGTGACGCGAGGCACGGCCGGGCCGCGGCCGATGACGCCGGCGGCGTCCGCTCGCGCTGCGGAGCCCGACAGCGTCGCCGAGACCGAGTCGGCCCCCGAGCCGGCGCCCGAGCCGGCCCCGGCACAGGTCGAGGTCGTCGATCCCGAAGAACCCGAGCGGCTGTTCGAGCCCGACGAGTTGTTCGAGCCCGACGAGGTGGCCGACGGCGGTGAACTGAGCTGGACGCCCGACCCCGAGCCGCCGCGACAGTTCGACTCGCCTGCACCGACCGAGCCGCCCGGACCGCTGGAAGATCCCGAAGACCTGATGTTCACCGACGACGACGGGTTCAACAACACAAATTGAGGACTTCGGTCCCTTATATCCGGACCGGCGGCCTGGTCGCATAGAGACATGACCCCTGTCATGAGCACAGCGGACGTCGATGTCCGGAATCTGCGCCGCCTGGCACGCACCCGCGCCGAGCTGCTCACGCGGCTGGTGCTGCCGCCCGGACACGACCCGATCCTCGACATCATGGCGACGATCTGGCTGGACGGGCTCACGGCCGGCTTCCAGATGGTCGAGCACCCGACACCGGTGGGGGTGAGCAGCCGGTTGGCCGACGCGCTGTACGAAACGTTGGCGGGCGCCGAGCTGTGTAGTGAATACGAGGAATTCCCGGAGCTGGACGACGCGGACTTCCAGGACCTCGCGTGCGGACGGGTCGACAAGATAACCCACGGCATCCACCCGGCCGGGCACCCCGACGTGATCTGGGACAAAGTGGAAATCTGGACCGACGGGGTGGCCGCCGCGCTCCGGATCGCCCGGGACGAAGGCCGGCAACAGGCCTGATCGTCCGGCCGGTCTGCACGCTAGGCTCCTTCACGTGCAACCGATCCACGTGGCCCCGAACGTTCCGGCCCGGATGGTGGTGTTGGCGTCGGGGACCGGATCGTTGCTCGAGTCGCTGCTGGCCGCGGCGGTGGGTGACTACCCCGCGCGGGTGGTGGCCGTCGGGACCGATCGGGACTGCCGCGCCGTGGAAGTCGCCCGCTCGGCGGGGCTGCCGGTGTTCACCGTGCGGATGGCCGACCATCCCGACCGGGCGGCATGGGATCTGGCACTGGCGGAGGCCACCGAGGCGCACGCCCCCGATCTGGTGGTCTCGGCCGGTTTCATGAAAATCCTGGGGTCACACTTCCTCACCCGGTTTCTGGGACGCACCGTCAACACGCACCCGGCGCTGCTGCCCGCGTTCCCCGGTGCGCACGCCGTGCCCGATGCGCTGGCCTACGGGGTGAAGGTCACCGGTTGCACCGTGCATCTGGTGGACGCCGGCACCGACACCGGTCCGGTGCTCGCCCAGGAACCGGTCGCCGTGCTCGACGGCGACGACGAAGACACCCTGCACGAACGCATCAAGACAGTGGAACGCAAGCTTCTGGTGGACGTGCTGGCCGCGCTGGCGACCGGCGGCGTGACCTGGACCGGACGAAAGGCAACCATAGGATGACCGACGGCAAGCGACCGATTCGGCGGGCGCTGATCAGCGTTTACGACAAGACCGGCCTGGTCGACCTGGCCACCGGACTGCATGCCGCCGGGGTGGACATCGTCTCCACCGGGTCCACCGCGAAGACGATCGCGGCCAAGGGTATTCCGGTCACGCCGGTGGAACAGCTCACGGGTTTCCCCGAGGTGCTCGACGGTCGGGTCAAGACGTTGCACCCGCGGGTGCACGCCGGGCTGCTGGCCGACCTGCGCAAGCCCGAGCATGCCGCGGCGCTGGGGGAACTCGACATCGCTCCCTTCGAACTGGTGGTGGTCAACCTCTACCCGTTCAGCGAGACCGTGGATTCGGGTGCCGGAAGGGACGAGTGCGTCGAGCAGATCGACATCGGCGGGCCCTCGATGATCAGGGCGGCAGCCAAGAATCACCCCAGCGTGGCGGTGGTGGTCGACCCGCTCGGGTACGACGGTGTGCTGGCCGCGGTCAATGCCGGCGGATTCACCCTCGCCGAGCGGAAACGCTTGGCGTCGCTGGCATTTCGCCATACCGCCGAGTACGACGTGGCGGTGGCCGGTTGGATGTCGTCGACGCTCGCGCCTGAGGAGCCGCGTCAGCCGATGCCGGAGTGGTTCGGCCGCAGCTACCGTCGGGCGGCGCAGCTGCGCTACGGCGAGAACCCGCACCAGCAAGCCGCTCTCTTCTGTGACGGCAGCGCCTGGCCGGGCTTGGCCCAGGCCGACCAGCTGCACGGAAAAGAGATGTCCTACAACAACTTCACCGACGCCGACGCTGCCTGGCGCGCTGCATTCGACCACGAAGAGACCTGCGTGGCGATCATCAAGCACGCCAACCCGTGCGGGATCGCGATCTCGTCGGTCTCGGTGGCCGACGCCCATCGCAAGGCGCACGAGTGCGATCCGTTGAGCGCGTTCGGCGGAGTGATCGCGGCGAACACCGAGGTCAGCGTGGAGATGGCGGAGTACGTCAGCACCATCTTCACCGAGGTCATCGTCGCGCCGGCCTATGAGTCAGGCGCCGTCGAGATCCTGGCGCGCAAGAAGAACATCCGGGTGCTGCTGGCCTCCGAACCGCTGCGCGGCGGTGTCGAGTGGCGCCAGATCAGCGGCGGACTGTTGATGCAGAGCCGTGACGGCCTCGACGCGGCGGGGGACAACCCGGTGAACTGGACCCTGGCCACCGGGTCGCCGGCCGATCCGGCGACCATGGCCGATCTGGTCTTCGCCTGGCGCTCGTGTCGCTCGGTCAAATCCAACGCCATCGTGGTCGCCGCGAACGGCGCCACCGTCGGCGTCGGGATGGGCCAGGTCAACCGGGTGGATGCGGCCCGGTTGGCCGTGGAGCGCGGCGGTGGCCGGGTGGCCGGGGCGGTGGCCGCCTCCGATGCGTTCTTCCCGTTCCCCGACGGGCTGCAGACGCTGACCGGGGCCGGCGTGAAGGCGATCGTGCACCCGGGCGGCTCCGTTCGTGACGACGAGGTGACCGCGGCGGCCGCCGAGGCCGGAATCACGCTGTATCTGACCGGGGCGCGGCACTTCGCGCACTAGCCGAATGGCCTGGGGCCCGGCCCTCGACAAACTCTTGACAAAAAGATTGTAGGCGCTCACTATCTAACTCAACCCCGAGTTAGGAGACGTCGTGGCCTACGACCTGATCATCCGCAACGGCCTGTGGTTCGACGGCCTGGGCAACGTCCCGCAGGTCCGCACGCTGGGAATCCGCGACGGCGTCGTCGCCGACGTCGTGGCCGGCGACCTGGATGATGCGGGCTGCCCAGAGGTGATCGACGCGGCCGGCAAGTGGGTGGTCCCCGGGTTCATCGACGTGCACACCCATTACGACGCCGAGGTCCTGCTGGACCCGGGACTGCGCGAATCCGTGCGCCACGGCGTCACCACGGTGCTGCTGGGCAACTGTTCGCTGTCGACGGTGTACGCCGACGCCGAGGACGCCGCCGACCTGTTCAGTCGGGTGGAGGCGGTGCCGCGCAAGTTCGTGCTGGATGCACTGCGGTCCCGCAAGACCTGGTCGACGCCGGCCGAGTACGTGCAAGCCCTCGACGAGTTGCCGCTCGGGCCCAATATCGGCTCCATGCTCGGCCATTCGGACCTGCGGACCGCGGTGCTCGGCTTGGACCGCGCCACCACCGACGGTGTCGTACCGACCGATGCCGAACTGGAGAAGATGGCCGCGCTGCTCGACGAGGGGCTCGACGCCGGGCTGCTGGGTATGTCCGGGATGGACGCGGCGATTGACAAGCTCGACGGCGATCGGTTCCGGTCCCGGGCGCTCCCGTCGACGTTCGCCACCTGGCGGGAGCGTCGACGGCTGATCAAGGTGCTGCGCAAGCGCGGCCGCATGCTGCAGAGCGCCCCGAACGTCAAGAAGCCGCTGACGGCGCTGAACTTCTTCTTGACCAGCAGCGGGATGTTCGGCCGTCGGCGCGGGGTGCGGATGAGTCTGCTGGTCTCCGCCGACGCCAAGTCATCGCCCGGCGCGGTGCGGGTCATGGGTCCGGGCACCCGGCTGCTCAACGCCGTGCTCGGCGCTAACGTGCGCTTCCAGCATCTTCCGGTGCCGTTCGAATTGTATTCCGACGGAATCGATCTTCCGGTCTTCGAGGAGTTCGGCGCCGGCACCGCCGCGCTGCACTTGCGAGACCAGTTGGAGCGCAACGCGTTGCTGGCCGACACCGAGTACCGTCGCCGCTTCCGCAAATCCTTCGACCGCAAGAAACTGGGCCCGTCGTTGTGGCACCGCGACTTCCACGACGCGACGATCGTCGAATGCCCGGATGCGAGCCTGATCGGCAAGAGCTTCGGCCAGATCGCCGACGAACGAAAGCTGCACCCGCTCGATGCGTTCCTCGACGTCCTGGTGGAAAACGGTGAGCGCAACGTGCGCTGGACCACCATCGTGGCCAACCACCGCCCCAAGTACCTCGACATGCTGGCAGGAGAACCGGCCATCCACATGGGGTTCTCCGACGCCGGTGCGCACCTGCGCAACATGGCCTTCTACAACTTCTCGCTGCGACTGCTCAAGCGAGTCCGCGAGGCGCAGGCGGCCGGCCGGCCGTTTTTGAGCACCGAGCGCGCGGTGTACCGGCTGACCGCCGAGGTCGCCGACTGGTTCGGATTCGATGCCGGCACGCTGCGCCGCGGTGACCGCGCGGACTTCGTGGTGATCGACCCGGCCGGCCTGGACGACTCCGTGGACGGCTACCACGAGGAACAGGTGCCGTTCTACGGCGGCCTTTCCCGGATGGTCAACCGCAACGACGGTGCCGTGGTGGCGACCGGGGTGGGCGGCACCGTGGTGTTCCGCAACGGCCAGTTCTGCGACGGCTACGGCACGACGGCGAAGTCCGGCCGCTTCCTGCGTGCCGGATCCCGTGCGCTGCAACCGGTCTAAGCCATGGCTCGCACCCAGCGGGAACGCCGCGAGGCCACCGTCGCGGGATTGCTCGACGCCAGCATCGCCACCATCGCCGAGGTCGGCTACGCGCGGGCGTCGGCCAAGGTGATCGCCGCGCGCGCCGGGGTCTCCGACGGGGCGTTGTTCCGTCATTTCGGCACCATGGGCGACTTCATGGCCGCCACCGCGCAGGAGGTGCTGCGCCGTCAGCTGGAGCAGTTCGACAAGCAGGTCGCCGAGATCCCCGCCGAGGTGCCGGTGCTGGAGGCGGTGTTGACGGTGCTGCGCGACCTGACCGCCAACTCCACCAATTCGGTGGTCTACGAGCTGCTGATCGCCGCGCGCACCGACGAGAAGCTACGAGCCACTCTGCAGGATGTGCTCGCCGAATACAGTGCCAAGATCGGCGAAGCCGCCCGGGTGCTGCCGGGCGCCGATGCGTTTCCGCCCGAACTCTTTCCGAACCTGGTGGCGCTGTTGACCAACACCTTCGACGGTGCGGCAATCGTGCGGGCCGTGCTGCCGCAGCCCGAGATCGAGGCGAACCGGATTCCGCTGCTGCTGATGCTGCTGGAGGGCCGGCTCTAAGCGCCCGCTGCCGGGTGGTGTCCCGCCATCTCGCCGTCGGTGTGCGCCGCATCGACAGCCGGCGGGGCGGTGGCCATCGCGTGGTCGACGAAGTCGGCGATCTCAGCGACCGCGCGGCGCGCGTCGGGATTGACGTCGAAGCTGAGCTGGAACATGTGCAATGCGCGGTCCCAGATCTGTACCCAGTTCGGCACCCCCGCGGCGGTGAGCTTGTCGGCCAGCACGAAGGTGTCGTTGCGCAGCATCTCGTTGTTGCCGACTTGCAGCAGAAACGGACCCAGGCCGCGTAGCTCGGCTTCCGGGGGCATCACCGGCAATTCGCGGGTGCCGTTGACGGTGGCGAACACCCGATAGATGAACATGAACGCCATGAACGGGAAGAACGGATCGCGGTGGATACCCGCGGCCTGCCGTTTGATCTCCATGTCCGACGATGTCAGCGCCGACATCAACACCTGACCGGCCGGTGCCGGCAGCCCGGCGTCGCGCGCCGCGAGCGCAGTGTTGACCGCCATCAGTCCGCCGGCCGAATCTCCGGCCAGCACAATGCGATCCGCAGTGAACCCGGCATCCAGCACATGCCGGTAGGCGCACAGACCGTCGGCGATGGCCTCGTCGATGCCGGCCAGTGGCGCCAAGCGGTAACCGACGTTGAAAACCTTGGCGCCGGTCGCCTCCGACAGCTTGCTGGCGAACCGGCGGTGCGAATTGAGGCCCAGCGTCACCAGCGCTGAACCGTGGAAGTAGACGATCACCCGGTTCGAGTCGCCGGCGCCGGGCGCAACCACCCACTCCGCCGGACAGTCGGTCAGACGCTCTCGCGTCACCTCGGTGCCCGGCAGCGCCCGGATATAGCGCATCGGTTGGTCGATGAGGTCCAGGCGCGCCCGTTGCAGTCCGGCGGGCCAGATCCGATTGACGATCATGCCGACGACCGTCAGCACCGCGATCGAGGTGCGCAGGAAGATCGCGGCGCCCACAGCCAGCAGGCGGGCCTGCCAGGATGCCGGACCGAAGTAGGTCTGAGCCGGTCGATCCCGCCATTCCAGTGAGTTCACGGTACCCAGGGTATCGGGTATTTGGCGACGCGATGAAGTGGGACGCCGTGACGGACTACCGCGCCCGCCGTAGCGTGGAGTCGTGACCGCGCTGAATGCCCCGCACGATCTGCCCACCACGCTCGGCGAATTGCGTGCCGCCGGCCACCGCGAAAGGGGGGTCAAGCAGGAGATCGCCGAGAACCTGCTGGCCCGCCTCGCCGACGGTGACGATGCCGCGACCGTCTGGCCGGGCATCTTCGGCTTCGAGGACACCGTGCTGCCGCAACTGGAGCGGGCGCTGATCGCCGGCCACGACATCGTGCTGCTCGGTGAACGCGGCCAGGGCAAGACCCGGCTGCTGCGGGCGCTGACCGGCTTGCTCGACGAATGGACGCCGGTGATCGCGGGCGCCGAACTCGGTGAGCACCCGTACTCGCCGATCACCCCCGAGTCGATCCGCCGAGCCGCCGAGCTCGGCGACGCCCTGCCGGTGGCCTGGCGGCACCGCAGCGAGCGCTACACCGAGAAGCTGGCCACCCCGGACACCAGCGTGGCCGACCTGGTCGGCGACATCGACCCCATCAAGGTCGCGGAGGGGCGCAGCCTGGGTGATCCCGAGACGATCGCCTACGGGCTGATCCCCCGCGCGCACCGCGGCGTCGTCGCCGTCAACGAACTGCCCGACCTCGCCGAGCGGATCCAGGTGGCGATGCTCAACGTGATGGAGGAACGCGACATCCAGGTGCGCGGCTATACCCTGCGGTTGCCGCTGGACGTGCTGGTGGTGGCCAGCGCCAACCCGGAGGACTACACCAACCGGGGTCGCATCATCACCCCGCTCAAGGACCGCTTCGGCGCCGAGATCCGCACCCACTACCCCCTGGAACTCGACGCGGAGGTCGGGGTGATCGCCCAGGAGGCCCACTTGAGTGCGCAGGTGCCCGACTACCTGCTGGCGGTGCTGGCCCGGTTCGCCCGCTACCTGCGCGAGTCCCGCTCGGTGGATCAGCGGTCGGGGGTCTCGGCGCGGTTCGCGATCGCGGCGGCCGAGACCGTGGCCGCCTCGGCCCGACACCGAGGTGCGGTGCTGGGTGAGACCGATCCGGTGGCCCGGGTGGTCGATCTGGGCACCATCGTCGACGTGCTGCGCGGCAAGCTGGAATTCGAATCCGGTGAAGAGGGCCGCGAGCAGGCGGTGCTGGAACACCTGTTGCGCCGGGCCACCGCCGACACCGCGTCGCGTGCACTGGGCGGCATCGACGTCGGGCCGTTGGTGGCTGCGGTCGAGGACGCTGCGGTGACGACGGGGGAGCGGGTCTCGGCCAAGGCGGTGCTCGCGGCGCTACCGGATCTGCCGGTGATCGAGGCCATCGCGCAGCGGCTGGGTGCGGAGTCCGACGGCGAACGTGCCGCGGCGCTCGAATTGGCCTTGGAGGCGCTGTATCTGGCCAAGCGCATCGACAAGACCTCCGATGAGGGCGAAACCGTCTATGGCTAAAGGCCACTCCTCCCGAGCGTCGCGGTATTCGGCCTACACCGGTGGGCCGGATCCGTTGGCGCCGCCGGTCGACCTGGCTGAGGCGCTGGAGGAGATCGGCCGCGACGTGATGGAGGGCACGTCGCCACGGCGAGCTCTGCAGGAGCTGCTGCGGCGGGGCACCGAAACGATGACCGGTGCCGACCGGCTGGCCGCCGAGGCGCAGCGGCGCCGCCGGGAACTGTTGCGGCGCAACAATCTCGACGGAACCCTGGCCGACATCAAGAAGCTGCTCGACGAGGCGGTGCTGGCCGAACGCAAAGAGCTGGCCCGCGCACTCGATGACGACGCCCGGTTCGCCGAGATGCAGATCGAGGCGTTGTCGCCGTCACCGGCCAAGGCGGTGCAGGAGCTGTCCGACTACAACTGGCGCAGCAGCGAGGCCCGGGAGTCCTACGAGAAGATCCGGGATCTGCTCGGTCGCGAGATGCTCGACCAACGTTTCGCCGGCATGAAGCAGGCCCTGGAGGGCGCCACCGACGAAGACCGGCAACGGGTCACCGACATGCTCGACGACCTCAACGACCTGCTCGACAAGCACGCCCGCGGCGAGGACACCGCCCAGGACTTCCAGCAGTTCATGGAGAAGCACGGTGAGTTCTTCGGCGAGAACCCACAAAACGTCGAGGAGTTGCTCGACTCGCTGGCCCAGCGGGCCGCCGCCGCGCAGCGCTTTCGCAACAGCTTGAGCGCCGAGCAGCGCGCCGAACTGGATTCGTTGGCGGAGCAGGCATTCGGCTCGCCGGCGTTGCAGCAGGCACTGGGCCGCCTGGATTCCCACCTACAGGCGGCCCGGCCGGGCGAGGACTGGACCGGCTCGTCGGAGTTCTCCGGCAACGACCCGCTCGGGATGGGGGAGGGCGCCCAGGCGTTGAGCGACATCGCCGAACTCGAGCAGTTGGCCGAGCAACTGTCGCAGGCCTATCCGGGCGCGAGCATGGACGACGTCGACCTCGAGGCGCTGGCCCGCCAGCTCGGCGACCGGGCCGCTGTCGATGCGCGGACGCTGGCCGAGCTGGAACGCGCACTGCTCAACCAGGGGTTCCTGGATCGCAGTTCCGACGGGCAGTGGCGGCTGTCGCCCAAGGCGATGCGTCGGCTCGGCGAAACGGCGCTGCGCGATGTGGCGCGCCAACTCTCGGGGCGTCGCGGCGAACGCGACCATCGCCGGGCCGGGGCGGCCGGTGAGCTGACCGGGGCGACGAGGCCCTGGCAGTTCGGTGACACCGAGCCCTGGAACGTCACCCGCACCCTGACCAACGCGGTGCTGCGCGGAGTCGCCGAACCCGGCGGGCCCGCCGCCACCGGTCGGCTGTCGATCAGCGTCGACGACGTCGAGGTGTCCGAGACCGAGACGCGCACCCAGTCGGCCGTCGCGCTGCTGGTGGACACCTCGTTCTCGATGGTGATGGACAACCGCTGGCTGCCGATGAAGCGCACCGCGCTGGCGCTGCACCATCTGGTGAGCACCCGGTTTCGTTCGGATGCGTTGCAGATCATCGCATTCGGGCGCTACGCGCGGACCGTGACCGCCGCCGAGCTGACCGGCCTGGAGGGCGTCTACGAGCAGGGCACCAACCTGCATCATGCGCTGGCGCTGGCCGGCCGGCACCTGCGTCGGCACCCCAACGCCCAGCCGGTGGTGCTGGTGGTCACCGACGGGGAGCCGACCGCGCACCTGGAGGATTACCGCGGCGACGGTGCCTCGGTGTTCTTTGACTACCCGCCGCACCCGCGGACCATCGCCCACACCGTCAAGGGCTTCGACGACGTCGCCCGGCTCGGTGCCCAGGTGACGATCTTCCGGCTCGGCGACGACCCCGGTCTGGCCCGGTTCATCGACCAGGTGGCGCGACGGGTTCAGGGCCGGGTCGTGGTGCCCGAACTCGACGGGCTGGGCGCGGCGGTGGTGGGCGACTACCTACGGTCACGTCGCCGCTGATCATCCCCGGGACAGCAGTCGCCGCTTCTGTTCGGCGAACTCCGCCTCGGTGAGATATCCGGCGTCGTGCAGTTCGCCGAGCTCGCGGATCCCGGCTGCCAGTTCGACGACCGAGCTCGCCGGTGAATGCGCGGCGGGCGTCGCTGCGCCGGCGCCCGACTCCGCTGCCGCCGGATCCGCCGACGCTGCCGGTGCCGCCTTGCCGGCTTCCGGTGCCTTGGTCTGCTGGCCGCGGTTCTGGTTGACGGCGCCGGCCAACGCGCTGCCCCCCATACCGGCCAGCGCCATCTGACCGAAAGCCGTCCCCAATCCGGCCGGCGTTGGTGACGCGGCAGCGCTGAGCGGTGTCGAGAAGCTGGCATGACGGATCTCCGGGGCCAACTCCGCCCAGCTGATCGGCACCGAGAGCGCTCCGAGTGGGAATCCCTCGGCCAACGCAGCCACCACCGAGGCGTGGGGCACCCGAAGGTTATCGGTGCCGGGCAGCTCCGCGAAACCGCCGATCTGGCCCAGCGCCTCCAAGATGCTTCGCTGGCCGCCGCGGAGGATGTCCTGGGTGTCGAAGATCTCGCGAGAGTCCAACTCCGCGAAGTACATCGCGGCGCCCGCCAGCCAGACACCGAGGATCGACAGCGGCAGGGCGATACCGACAGCGGTCTCGTCGGCGATGATGCCCAGCCAGTCGAAGGGCCCCGTCGGCACGTCGGCCTGCGCCAGCATGGCCGGAAACTGCGAACCGGCATCGGATGAGCCCGGCAGCGCCGAGGCCAGCTTTGACGGCAGCGTCTGGGCCGTGTTGGCGGCCGAGTTGAGTCCGGCGGCCTCCGAGCCGTTGAGCGGCCCGGCCGGGTTGGCGGTGTGCGGCGGCGGCTGGAACGGCTCCATCTCGGTGGCGGTCGCCGACAGCGACGCATAGCTGTACATGGCGCTGGCGTCCTGGGCCCACATCGCGGCGTATTCGGCTTCGTTGGCGGCGATGGCCGCCGCGTTCTGGCCCAATATGTTGGTGGCCAGCAGCGTCATCAACGCAGCGCGGTTGGCCGCGATCGCCGGAGGCGGCACCACCGTGGCGAAGGTGGCCTCGTAGGCGGCAACGGCGGCCTTGGCCTGCATGCCGGTCTTCTCGGCCTGGACCGAGGTCATGTTCAACCACGACACGAACGGGGTGATCGAGGCCGCCATGGCTACGGCCGAGGGCCCCAGCCAGGGCCCGCTCGTCAGTTCGGTGACCACTGACTCGTAGGCGGTGGCTGCCAGATGGAGCTCAGTGGCCAGCCCGTCCCAGGCCGTGGCAGCACTCAGCATCGACCCCGGGCCCGCGCCCGCATACATCAGACCGGAGTTGACCTCCGGTGGTAACGCCGCGAAATCCATTTCTCAGCCCCGGGCAGGACGCGGCGTCCGGACCACGTTGTGGCCGGTGGCCGGTGGGTGCGAACCGGTAATGCGATTCATCGCCGTTGCATCCCTCCGGTTTCTGGGTCAGCTGTGTTGATGTGGGTTACTCTACGGTCTGATCCCCTCGATCTAACCCGCCCAGCGCTGACCGGTGCGCTCGACACTCCGGGGTTCCTACGCGCCGTCAATTGTCGCGCAGCCTGGGCGTAATTTCATTCTCCGAGCCGGAACCGGTCAGTCGCCATGGTGTTTGACACCCATTCGGTGTGCGCGGTAACCCGTATGGACAACCGGGTGCTGCGGAGACGATGGTGGTGGCATGCACCGGTGGAAAGCGGTCGTCGACAGGTTTCGACGGCGAGCGCACCCCCCTGCGCGTGGGCTGTTTCGCCGGGTCGTGCTGATCAACGGTCTGGTCTTCACCCTGGGCACACTGGTGCTTGCCATGTCCCCGGCGAGAGTGTCGACGCGCATCCAGCTGGCCGAGATCCCGGTTCTTGTCGTCGGGCTGGCCATCGTGGTGGGCGCCAACGCACTGCTGTTGCGATCGAGCCTTGCCCCCCTGGATCGGCTCGCCGCGTCAATGCGGCGGGTCGATCCGCCCAATCCCAGTGACCGCGTCCACGACCCGGGCGCCGGCGACCTGCACCACCTCATCGAATCCTTCAACGCCATGCTGGACCGGCTGGAAACGGAGCGGGCCTCGTCGAACGCGTCGGTGCTGACCGTGCAGGAGAACGAGCGGCAGCGGATCGCCCGGGAGTTGCACGATCAGATCGGCCAAACTCTTACCGTCGCCCTGCTCACGCTCAAGCGGGCGGTGGACGCCGCGCCCGCGGAGATCCGCGGGGATCTCGGCGACGCCCAGGAAATAGTGCGTGCCAGCCTCGACGAGGTGCGCGGCATCGCCCGCCGGCTGCGCCCGGATGCGCTGGAGGATCTCGGGCTGCGCAGTGCACTGCAAGCGTTGTGCAACCAATTCACCCAGGCGACCGGCATCGACGTCGTCAAGCAGATCACCTCGCACGCCGATCAGGTGAGCCCCGACGTCAGCTTGGTCTGCTACCGCATCGCCCAGGAGGGCCTGACCAATATCGCCCGCCATTCCGGAGCGCAGAAGGCATGGCTGGATCTGCACATCGATGCCGCATCACGGCTCACGCTGCGGATCGCCGACAACGGCAAGGGCGGGGTGAGCGCTGAAGGAGCGGGGATCACCGGAATGCGGGAACGCGCCCTGCTGGTGCAGGCCACCCTGACGATCAGCTCCCCGAGCAACGAGGGAACCGAAGTCCGGCTGACGGTGCCGGTCCGACTGAGCACGGGAGGTAGGTGATGGCGCTAAAGCCGGCCCGCATCATGCTCGCCGACGACCACGCCCTGGTGCGCAGCGGGCTGCGGATGATCCTGGATGCCGAGCCGGACCTATCCGTGGTGGCCGAAGCGGCCGACGGGTCCGAGGCGCTGACGGCTCTGCAGAACACCCCGGTCGATCTGGCGATCCTTGATATCGCGATGCCGCGGATGACCGGGCTGCAGGCGGCGCGCGAGATCAACCGCAGTCATCCCCATGTCCGGGTGCTGATGCTGTCGATGCACGACAACGAGCAGTATTTCTTCGAAGCCCTCAAGGCGGGCGCATCGGGCTACGTGCTCAAGTCCGTCGCCGACCGGGACCTGCTCGAGGCCTGCCGGGCGACGATGCGCGGCGAACCGTTTCTGTACGCCGGGGCGGTGACCGCGCTGATCCGCGACTATCTGCACCGGACACGCCAGGGCGCTGATTTGCCGGACAACATCCTCACGCCGCGCGAGGAGGAGGTGCTGAAGCTGATCGCCGAAGGTTTTTCGGCGCGCGAGATCGCGAAAACACTCGGTATCAGTGCCAAGACGGTCGACCGGCATCGGACGAATACCCTGCAGAAGCTCGGCTTGCGCGACCGCTTGGCGCTCACCCGTTATGCCATCCGAGCTGGCCTGATCGAGGCCTAGCGAAACGCCGCAGGGGAGGCTGCGTGGGGGTCCGCCCCCCCGTTGAATGGGGGTTGCATTCCATGGCGCTCGACTGTTTTGCCGCAGAAACTGGATTCAGCCGGGGCGGGCGATTCGGGTACGTTTGAAGCCGGACTCGACGTGCCTGTCGTTGCCGCGGCCGCCAGCGGTGCCGTCCGGCGCCGCTCATGTGTCCGACGTTCGTACTAGAACTGATTCCGTTGCCGGGATCAATTTGTCCCGTGGAGCGTGATGCTAGCGATACTGCTTGCCCATACTGTCGGCACGGCTTTGGCTCCGCTGATGGTGCGCAGATGGGGACGGGCGGCGTTCTATCCGCTGGGAGCGATCCCGCTGGTATCGCTGGTGTGGGTGGTGGCGAACTGGCCCACCGGCCCGGCCGACGATCGACGAACGACGGTGTCCTGGGTGCCCGGGCTGTCGATGGACATCGACCTGCGCTTCGACTCGCTGGCCGCGATCATGAGCGTGCTGGCACTGGGGATCGGCGCCCTGGTGCTGTTCTACTGCGCCGAGTACTTCCGCCCCGTCAGCCCCCACTGTGACCTCGATCCGCGGCTGCCCGGGTTCGCCGCGAAGATGGTCGGATTCGCCGGTTCCATGTTCGGGTTGATGGTCGCCGACAACATGCTGGTGCTGTACGTGTTCTGGGAAATGACCACGGTGTTGTCGTTCCTGCTGATCGGTCACTACGCCGAACGTGCCATCAACCGCCGCGCTGCCATCCAGGCGTTGGTGGTGACCACCGCCGGCGGCCTGGCGATGCTGGTCGGCCTGATCATGCTGGGTGAGACGGCGGGGACTTACCTGCTGTCGGAGCTGGTGGCGAGTCCGCCGTCCGGCACAGTGGTCACGGTCGGCGTGCTGTTGGTCCTGGTCGGGGCGCTCAGCAAGTCGGCGATCATCCCGTTGCATTTCTGGCTGCCGGGCGCGATGGCGGCGCCGACGCCGGTCAGCGCCTACCTGCACGCCGCGGCGATGGTCAAGGCCGGGATCTATCTGGTGGCGCGGCTGACCCCGGCGTTCGCCGACTCACCGGGATGGCGGCCGACGGTGCTGGTGCTGGGCCTGGCCACCGCCCTGCTCGCCGGCTGGCGCGCGGTCCGCGAATACGACTTGAAGCTGCTGCTGGCCTACAGCACCGTCAGCCAGTTGGGTCTGATGATCACACTGGTCGGCGCCGGTGGCGGCGACCTGATGTTGGCCGGTCTGACCGCCATGTGTGCCCACGCGGCGGCCAAGGCGACGCTGTTCATGGTGGTGGGGATCATCGACCATGCCACCGGCACCCGCGACCTGCGGGAGCTGGCCGGCCTGGGTCGCCGCGCTCCGGGACTGTTCGTGATTGCCGCCGCCGCGGCCGCCAGCATGGCCGGGGTGCCGCCGTTCGTGGGTTTCATCGCCAAGGAGACGATTTTCGGGACCGAGGCCGGAGCCCCGTCGTTGGGCTCTTCCAGCCCGTATGTATTGGGTGCCGCGGTGGTTGCCTCGGTATTCACCGTGATCTACAGTGCGCGGTTCGTCTGGGGCGGCTTCGCCGGCAAAGGCCTGCCCGAGCCCAGCACGCATGTCGCCGAACTGCACCGACCGACTGCGGCGTTCTTGGCGGCCCCCGCGGTGTTGGCCGCCGCCAGCCTGGGCCTCGGGTTGTGGTCGATCGGGCTGGACACGGTGTTGCACGGCTACGCCGACACGATGCCCGACGGCTCCGGCTACCACCTTGCGTTGTGGCACGGCGCGGGGCTACCGGTACTGCTCTCGGCGATGGTGCTGCTGGTGGGCTTCAGTGTGTTCGCCGCGCGCGGCCCGCTGGGCCTGAGCCGGTTGCGCCGACTTCCGCTGGGCAAGGCCGACGAAATGTACGACGATTTCATCCGGTTGCTCGATGTGGCTGCGGTCCGGGTGACCGCGATCACCCAGCGTGGCTCGCTGCCGTTCAACCAAGCGGTGATATTCGTGACGCTGGTGGTGCTGCCGCTGGCCGCGCTGATGCTGGGTGCGCGTGACCGGGTCGACCTGCAGCTGTGGGACACCCCGTTGCAGCTCACCGTGGCGGTGCTGGTGGTCGCCGGCGGGATCGGTGCGACCGTGGCTCGCAACCGGCTGTCTGCGGTGCTGATGGTCGGGGTGACCGGGTACGGCTGCGCCGTGGCGTTCGCTTTTCACGGTGCCCCCGACCTGGCCTTGACCCAGTTGCTCGTCGAGACCGTGACCGTGGTGATCTTCGTGCTGGTGCTGCGGACGCTGCCGGCGGAGACCGCGCGTCCCACGATGGAGACGAACCGGCTGTCGCGGGCGGTGTTGTCCATCATGGTCGGCGCCAGCGTCGCTGTGCTGGGGGCCTTCGCGATGGCGGCCCGCACCAGCGATGGCGTCGCCGATCTGTTGCCCTCCGCGGCCTATCTGCGCGGCTACGGCGCCAACGCCGTCAACGTGATCCTGGTCGACATCCGGGCCTGGGACACCCTCGGAGAGATCTCGGTGTTGCTGGTGGCGGCCACCGGAGTGGCCTCGATGGTGTTCCGAACTCGCCGATTCGGGCGGGCCCCTCGGACCGCCGATCCCGATGCGCATCGGATGGATCCCCGGGTCGCCACGCCGTACAGCCCCGCGATCGGGTCCACCACCTGGCTGCGCGGCAGCGCCTACCACGATCCCGATCAGCGGTCGCTGGTGTTGGAGGTCGCGAGCCGGATGATCTTCCCGCTGATCATGGTCGTCTCGGTCTATTTCCTGTTCGCCGGGCACAACAATCCGGGCGGCGGTTTCGCCGGCGGATTGGCTGCCGGACTGGCGCTGGCGCTGCGCTATCTGGCGGGCGGGCGATACGAGCTCGGCGAGACACTGCCGCTGGACTCCGGCAAAATCCTGGGCGTGGGCCTGAGCATGGTGGCCGCCACGGCGCTGGCGTCGCTGTTCCTCGGTGCACCGGTGCTGTCGTCGGCGGCGCTGTCGTTCAGCCTGCCGATAGTGGGCCAGGTCAAGCTGGTGACTTCGTTGTTCTTCGATGTGGGGGTGTATCTGGTCGTGGTCGGCATGGTGCTCGACGTCCTGCGCAGCCTCGGTGCCCGACTCGACCAGGTGGCCGAGCAGCGACCTGCGCAACGCCCGGTGGTGAGGACACCATGACCGCACATCTGGTTCCCTTGTTGATGGCCGCCGGACTCACGTCCTGCGGGGTGTACATGCTGCTGGAGCGCAACCTCACCCGATCGTTGCTGGGCCTGATGATGATCGGCAATGCCATCAACCTGCTGATCATCGATGTTTCCGGACCGGGCGGCAGCCCGCCGATCTACCACAGCACCGAGGGCATGGAAAACGACGCCGACCCGCTGGCCCAGGCCATGGTGCTGACCGCCATCGTCATCACCATGGGCATCGCCGCATTCGTGCTGGCCCTGACCTACCGCTCCTACCACCTGACCACCGACGACGACATCGGTGACGACGAGGAGGCGATCCGGCTGTCCCAGCTCTCCGACGAGGAGATCATCGCCGCCGAGGCCGACCACAGTGAGCCGGTGGCGCCCGGTGAATTGGACGCCGTCGTGGAAAGCACTGTCGCGGAAAGCGGGGTGTCGCGGTGAGTATCGCTGCTGCCCTGATCCCGCTTCCGGTACTACTGCCCACGCTGGGCGCTGCACTGACCCTGATCGTCGGCCGGCGTCCCAAGCTGCAGCAGCCGATCACCATCGGTACGTTGGCCGCGGATGTCGCGGTCACCGCCGCACTGCTGTTCCTGTCCGACCGAGAGGGCACCCTGGCGTTGCACGTCGGCGGCTGGGGCCCGACCGAGGGCGGGCGCGGGCCGCTCGGCATCACCCTGGTGGTCGACCGGCTGTCGGCACTGATGCTGATCGTGTCGGCGGTTGTGCTGCTGGCGGTGATCGTCTACGCCATCGGACAGGGGGTCCGCGACGGTGACGACCGGCAACCGGTGTCGATCTTCCTGCCCACATATTTGACGCTGTCGGCCGGTGTCTCCCTGGCGTTCCTGGCCGGTGACCTGTTCAACCTCTTCGTCGGGTTCGAGATGCTGTTGGCTGCCAGCTTCGTGTTGCTGACCATCGGTGCGAGCGCAGAACGGATCCGGGCCGGTATCGGCTACGTGATGGTGTCCATGACGTCGTCGTTGATCTTCCTGCTCGGCATCGCGCTGGTCTACGCCTCGACCGGCACGCTGAACCTGGCTGAGTTGGCCGTTCGCACCACCGGCATGCCAGACGGCACCCGCAGCGCGGTGTTCGCGGTGTTCCTGGTGGGGTTTGGCATCAAAGCCGCGGTCTTCCCGCTGTCGGCCTGGTTGCCCGATTCCTATCCCACCGCGCCCGCCCCGATCACCGCCGTGTTCGCCGGCATCCTGACCAAAGTCGGTGTCTACGCGATCATCCGCGCCCATTCGCTGCTGTTCCCCGACGCCGGGCTGGACTCGGTGCTGCTGGTCGGGGCGTTGCTCACCATGCTGGCCGGTATCTTCGGCGCCATCGCGCAAAGCGACATCAAACGGGTG
This sequence comes from Mycolicibacter senuensis, assembly GCF_002101885.1. Taxonomy (GTDB): domain Bacteria; phylum Actinomycetota; class Actinomycetes; order Mycobacteriales; family Mycobacteriaceae; genus Mycobacterium; species Mycobacterium senuense. The sequence continues at coordinate 78,289 of NZ_LQPS01000022.1, read as the reverse complement.
CTGTCCTTCACGCTGGTCAGCCACATCGGTTTCATGGTGTTCGGGGTGGCGTTGTCGAGCGAATTGGGCATGTCCGGCGCCATCTTCTACGTGATGCACCACATTATCGTGATGACCACATTGTTCCTGGCGGCCGGATTGATCGAACGCCAGGGCGGCGCATCGTCGCTGAAACGGCTCGGCGGCCTGGTAGCAAATCCGTTGCTGGCGTTCATGTTCTTGGCCCCGGCGTTCAATCTCGGTGGTATCCCGCCGTTCTCGGGCTTCATCGGCAAGACGGCGGTGTTGCAGGCCGGGGTCCGCGACGGGTCGGTGCTGGCCTGGATCCTGGTGGGCGGCGCGGTGGTGACCAGTCTGCTGACCCTGTTCGTGCTGGCGCGGGTGTGGACCCGGACGTTCTGGCGGTTGCGCAGCGACGCCCCCGAGGGAGAGCTGGTGCGCGCCGCGCCGCCGGTGCTGCTCGACGACATCGGCGAGGTCGCCTTCGACGATCGCGCCGATGTGGGCCGGATGCCCATCGGGATGGTGGTGCCGACGGTCGCGTTGATCGTGCTGGGGCTGGCGTTCACCGTCATGGCCGGCCCGATCTTCGGCTACGCCGAACGCGCCGCAGCCGAGGTGCTCGACCGCGGCGAATACATCTCGGCCGTGTTGGCAGGAGGTGTGCCGTGAGGCCGATCGCGCTGAGGATCGCTGCGCTGTGCGGCCTGTCCGTCATCTGGACGTTGCTGTGGGGCCGCTTCACGATCCCCAACCTCGTCGTCGGGCTGGCGGTCGCCATGATCATCATGGTGCTGCTGCCCCTGCCGCCGGTACCGGTGCAGGGCAAGGTGCATCCGTGGTCGGCACTCAAGCTGCTGGGCCTGTTCGGGTGGTACCTGCTGGCGTCCAGTGCCCAGTTGATGTGGCTGGCGATCAGGCCCGGGCCACCGCCGCAGACCGGGGTGCTGCGGGTGCCGCTGACCATCAAATCCGATCTGGTGCTGGTGTTGGCGGCCGGCATCACCACGCTGATTCCCGGATCGATGGTGCTCGAGATCGACCAGGTTCGTCGCATCCTGTACTGCCACGTGATCGATGTTGGAAACGCTCGTTCAGTCGAGCGGTTCTACCACCAGGCTGCGCAGGTGGAGCGGCTGTTGATTGATGCCTTCGAGCGCGACGAGGACTGGCTGGCGGCGGGAGCAGGCGCATGACAGTGATCTGGGGCACCGCGGGCGTTCTGCTGGGATTCGCCGCGGTCATCACCATGTATCGGCTACTGGCCGGGCCCAGCACGCTGGACCGACTGGTGGCCTTGGACACGTTGGCCGCGATGACCATGTGCGGCATCGGCATTTGGGCGGCGGTCAGCCGGGACACCACCGTGACCTACAGCCTGGCGGCGCTGGCTCTGGTCGGCTTCATCGGATCGGTCAGTGTGGCCCGCTTCCGGGTGCCGGACACACCGGTGGACGCGGGGAGGAAGCAGCCATGATCGTGTTCGATGTGTTCGCCAGTGTGCTCGGTCTCGCCGGGGCGGTGTTGGCGCTGACGGCGGCGATCGGGGTGGTGCGCTTCCCGGACACCTTGGCCCGGATGCACTCGGCCACCAAACCGCAGGTGCTGGGACTGATACTGGTGCTGGTAGCCGCGCTGATCCGGCTACGCGGCAGCCACGACGCCGGGATGGTGACCGTGAGCATCATCTTCACCTTGATCACCGCGCCGGTTGTCGCCCATCGGGTGGGCCGCCTGGCCTACCAGGAGCAGGACATGACCGAGGTGCTGAGCATCGACCAGTTGGTCGAGCTCACCGAGGAGGAGGATCAGGCCTCGCGCTGACCCGGGCGCAGCACGGCCACCAGAAAGTCGGAATCGCCGGTGAAGGGCCGCAGATCCCAGGTGCCCAGCAGCAGGTCGACGGCGAATCCCGCGGTCGCCGCATCGTCGAGGAATTGGTCGAAGTCATAGTCGCGGTCAGCGCCGAAACCGATCACGGTCCGCCCGTCGTCGGCGCAGTGGTTGCGCAGCCGGCGCAGTATCTCGACGCGGGTGCTCGGGGCCACGAACGTCATGACGTTGCCGGCCGACACGATCACGTCGAACGGTTCGGCGATGCCGCGGGAGGGCAGGTCCAGTTCGGCCAGGTCGCCGACGAGGTAGCGCGGCCCGGGATGGTCCTGTCCGGCCGCCTCGATGAGCTCGGGGTCGACGTCGACACCGACCACGTCATGGCCTGCCGTAGCCAGCAGGCCGGCCACCCGGCCCGGCCCGCAGCCGGCATCAAGGATGCGGGCGCCGCGTGCTGCCATCGCATCGACGAAGCGGGCTTCGCCGGCCAGATCGTCACCGGCGCGGGCCATTTGGCGGAAGCGTTCGATATACCACTGTGAATGCCCGGGATCGGCGGCGACCTTTTGCATCCAGAGGCTCTGCTCGACCATGAGCCCATTCTGGCAGGGCAGGGTCACGGGGCGGGCAGGCGCACGCCTCACCGCCCGGGAACGGGCCCGATTACGTCTCGCAGCAGCGTGGCGTTGTGGTCGTCCATGCGGGTGAATGCCGTCGCGGCGGTGCGCACGTTCTCGGCGATGCCGGTGAGGTTCTGGTGGTGATGCTGCAGCGCGTCGCGGTGGCCGTCCTTGGCGGTGCCCAGCGCGGTGTGGAAGCTGTGTGCCTCGTCGAAGTCGCCGAACATTCCCGCGGTCACCCCGGCCACCCCGAGCCGCTGTGCACCGGTGTTGGCGTGCTGCCCGGCGTCATCGGACGCGTTGGCCCCGGTGCGCAATGCCTGAGGGTCGACGTGCATCGCCTACCACCTTCCCGCTGCACCAGCTCTGCAAAAAGGGTAGCGATCGGTGGGCAGGCGTCAATTCACCCGGTCGCTACACCAGCGGCCGGCCGGTGCGGATGCGCCGGTCCACGTCCCACAGCAACAGGTTGAACGGGAAGCCCCGCAGGAACTTCGGCAGCAGATTGTTGACGCCGCGGAGCAGGCCCATCAACCGGTCGAACCGGCGTTGCTTGTCGGCGTCCCACGGCAGCTGCATCTCGTCGCGGAAGCGCTGCGGCAGGAACCCGGTGGTGATCAACAGCGCGAGCCGTTCGTTCGCCCGCTGCAGCGGTCCCGGCAGGGTCAAGCCGCGCAGCCGGCTGGCGGCGATGGGACGCAGGTAGCCGTGGACGGCGTCATCGATGTGCACCTTGTCCAGTTGCTCCTGCCAGTACCGGTCGAAGGCGGCCCGATCCGCCGGCCACATGTCCTCGGGCACCTGGAGCATGGTGGCCATGGCCTTGCCCTCGTTGTGGTAGTGCCGGTCGGCGTGCTCGTCGTCCATCTCGCCGAGGAAGATGCGATGGACGTCGACGTTGCCCTTGTACAGACACGCGCCCACCCACAGCTGCAGATCGCGGTCGAAGGCGTTGTACTTCACCGGGCTGTCGGCCGTCGAGCGAACCTGGCGGTGGGCGCTGTCCACCGCCTCGCGGAACGCGGCCTTCTGCTCGTCGCTGCCCTGGGTGGCCACGACCAGATAGGTGAACGTGGTGCGGGCCCGCTTGATCGGATGCAGGTCGACGCGCCCGCTTTCGACGCGGCTCTCCAGCACGCCATAACCCACACCGGGACGCGCGAGTTGCATGATCACGTTTGCGGGCCCGGCCAACAGCGCCACACCCATCATCGGATTGTCGGCGCACGAGGGCTGCGGCAGCAACGACCGCCGGCGAGGTGCGGGTTGCGTGCTGGTCGAATCGCTGACCGAACGCTCCACCAGGGGGATCGGTTCGCTGATCGTCATGGCTGCACCTCGCAATTGTGAGAACATCGGTTTCCTGATATTGCCGAGCCTGGGGCCCGCTGTCAACATGGTGGGTATGGGGAGCGTCGCGCCGGAGCGCCCGTACCGGGGGGTGCAGGCGGCAGATCGGCTGGCCGAACGCCGGGAACGGCTGCTGGTCGCCGGGCTCGATCTGCTCGGTGGCCGGGAGATGCCCGCGTTGACCGTCCGTGCGGTGTGTCGCCGGGCCGGGGTGGCGTCACGCTATTTCTACGAGAGTTTCACCGACAAGGACGAGTTCGTGGCGGCCGTCTTCGAGTGGGTGGTCGATGATCTGGCTGCCAGCACCCAGGCCGCGGTGGCCGCGGCGCCACCCGCCGAACAGACGCGTGCGGGCATGGCACACCTGGTGGCGGCCATCGCCGGAGATGCCCGAGTCGGCAGGATCCTGTTCAGCACCCGGCTGACCAATGCCTTGCTGGTGCGCAAACGGGCGCAGTCGAGCGCGCTGTTCGCGATGCTGTCCGGCCGCCACGTCGAAAACGTGCTCCGGGTGCCGGGCAACGACCGGATCAAGGCGGCCGCCCATTTCGTGGTCGGTGGGGTGGCCCAGACGATCGGTGCCTGGCTGGCCGGTGACATCCAGCTGCAGCCCGGTCAGCTGGTGGACCAGCTGACCGCACTACTGGGCCAACTCGACGATCCGGCGCTCTACCGCGATCAGCCGTGATCGGTCCGCCGAGGCGACCCCGAAGCAGCCCTCAGTTGCGGGACTTGCGCTGTTTGCGCTTGATGCCCACGCCGCCCCACAGCGAGAAGCCGCGGATTCGCACCGTCGGCGCGCCCGGCGTGCCCCCGCCCTCGACACGCTGGTCGAAACCGCCCATCACGCCGTGCCCGCGGATGTCGACGTTGACTTCCGGCGGCAACAAGATGGTCTGTCCGCCCATGATCGAGTAGGCGTTGATGTCGACGTCGGGTGCGGTGAAGTCGGCATAGCGCAGGTCGATGACGCCGCCGCCCCACAGCGAGAACGTGGTCAGCCGCTTGGGTACGTTCCACCGGCCGCGCCGCTCGAACGAGCTCATGATCGCCAACAGCAGTGTGGAGGGCGCGGGTTTGCAGTCGCCGCCACGGTGCGGGCACACCGACGATCCCGGAAGGTCGGCACGCAACCGGTCGAGCTCGTCGTAGGTCTGCGCCGCGTAGGCCTTGGTCAGCCGGTCCTCGTACTCGCTCATCGGCAGTTGGCCCTGCGCAGCGGCGTCGCCGAGCAGCTGCGCCAACTGGATCCGGTCGGTGTCCGCGGCACGCGAGGGCGTGCCGGGGCTCTCGTCGCTTCGCCGGGATGAGTTTCTCATTGGCTAGACAGCCTACGACGAACGGATTTGCCACGAGCAGGGTTGCCCAAAGTGCCCCGGCGACCGGGAGCGCGGCGCATCGCCGTGCTGGTGTCAGCCGGCCCAGCTGGGCCGACGCTTCTGCAGGAAGGCCATCATCCCCTCGCGGGCCTCATCGGAGACGAACATCCGCGCCGAGGCGACGCTGAGCCGCTCGGCGTCCCGGTCGAACCCGGCCAGCACCGCCGCGGTGGTCAGCGCCTTGGATGCCGCCAGCCCCTGCGGGGATCCGAGCCGCAGGTGGCTGACCAGGCCCGCGACGATCGTCTCGACCTCGGCCTCCTGCTCGGCGGCCAGCGTGACCAGTCCGATCGCGGCGGCTTCGGCCGCGCCGAATTTCTCCCCGGTCAGGTAGTAACGCGCCGCCGCCCGGGGCGAGAGCTTGGGAAGCAGTGTCAGCGAGATGATCGACGGCGCGACGCCGATCCGGGCCTCGGTCAGCGCGAAGGTGCTGGCCGGGCCGGCGACCGCGAGGTCGCACGCGCCGACCAGGCCCATGCCGCCGGCGCGTACATGACCGTTGACCGCGGCGATCACCGGCCGCGGCGACTCGACGATCGCCCGCAGCAGGGCCGCCATTTCCCGTGCCCGGTCGGCGGCCAGCTCGCCCGGCTCGCCCTCAGTGGCCTCGCTCAGATCCGCCCCGGCGCAGAACGTCTTGCCGGTGTGGCCGAGCACCACCACCCGCACATTCGGGTCCGCGGCGGCGTCGCGCAGGCCGGCATGCAGCTGGGCGACCAGCCTGCTCGACAGTGCGTTGCGGTTGTGCGGCGAATCCAGGGTCAGCCGGGCTGAGCCGTCGCCGGTGTCTTCGGGACCGGTGTAGGAAACCAGCGTGTCCATCAGTACGACCTCAGTAGCTTCGAGGCAGGCCCAGCGACGTCTGCGCGACGAAGTTCAGGATCATCTCCCGGCTCACCGGCGCGATCCGCGCCAGCCGGGACGAGGTGATCGCCGCGGCGATGCCGTATTCCTTGGTCAGGCCGTTACCGCCGAGCGACTGCACCGCCTGATCAACCGCCCGCGTCGACGCCTCGCCGGCGGCGTACTTGGCCATGTTGGCCGCCTCCGCGGCCCCGAAGTCGTCGCCGGCGTCGTACAACGTCGCCGCCTTCTGCATCATCAGCTTGGCCAACTGGATCTCGATGTGGTTCGCCGCCAGCGGATGCGACAGACCCTGGTGCGCGCCGATCGGGGTCTTCCACACCTGGCGGGTGTTGACGTAGTCGACGGCCTTGCCGATCGCGAAGCGGCCCATGCCGACCGCGCTGGCCGCGCCCATGATGCGTTCGGGGTTCAGCCCGGCGAACAGCTGCGCGATGGCGGCGTCCTCGGAACCTACCAACGCGTCGGCCGGCAGCCGGACGTCGTCGAGGAAGACCTGGAACTGACGCTCCGGGCTGACCAACTCCATCTCGATCGGCGTGTAGTTCAGGCCGGGGGTGTCGGTGGGCACCACGAACAGCGCGGGCCGCAGATTGCCGGTCTTGGCGTCTTCACTACGGCCGACCACCAGCACCGCCTGCGCCTGATCGACACCGGAGATGAAGGTTTTCTGACCCTTGAGGATCCAGTCCGACCCGTCGCGGCGCGCGGTCGTGGTGATCTTGTGCGAGTTCGACCCGGCATCGGGCTCGGTGATGGCGAAGGCCATCGTCAGCGACCCGTCGGCGATACCGGGGATCCACCGCTTCTTCTGCTCGTCGGTGCCGAACTTGGAGATGATGGTGCCGTTGATGGCCGGCGAGACGACCATCATCAGCAGCGCGCAGCCGTTGGCCGACATCTCTTCCATGACCAGCGACAGCTCGTACATGCCGGCGCCGCCGCCGCCGTACTCCTCGGGCAGGTTGACGCCGATGAAGCCGAGCTTGCCCGCCTCGTCCCACAGTTCGTCGGTGTGCTCCCCGGCGCGGGCCTTCTCCAGGTAGTAGTCCTGGCCGTAGTTGCGGGCCATCGCCGCGACCGCCTCGCGCAGGGCGCGACGTTCGTCGTTCTCGATGAAGCTGGTGTCGCTGGTGGAATCGGTCACTGTGGGTCTCCTTCTGCATGGGGCTGTTCGACACGGGCCAGCACGGCGCCGACTTCTACCTGATCGCCGGGTTCGACGTTGAGCTGGGTGAGCACCCCGTCGGCCGGGGCGGTGATGGTGTGCTCCATCTTCATGGCTTCCAGCCAGATCAGTGGTTGGCCGGCGGTCACCGTGTCACCCGGTTCGGCGCCCAGCCGGATCACGTTGCCGGGCATCGGTGCCAGCAGTGATCCCTGCTCGACGGCGGATTCGGGGTCCGGGAATCGCGGCAACGCCACCAGGTGCACGCCGCCGGCGGGGGAGTCGACGTAGACGTCTTGGAAGTCTGGGCCGTAGCGGGCGACCGTGAACGTGCGGGCGACACCGGCCGGGTCGGCCAGCGCCACCTCGTCGGGTCCGGCCGAGACCAGACTGACATCGCAATCGTTGACGATCAATCCGGTTCGGGTGAACCGGTAGTCGATCCGGTGCTCGGTGCCGTCGTCGGCCGCGTAGGTCTTGGTCTGAAATCCCGACGGCACGTTGCGCCAGCCACCGGGAATGGAGCCGAACGCCTCCGCGGTGGCCCGGTTGTGTGCGGCGTCGGCCAGCGCGGCCGCGATCGCCGAGCTGCGGACCGTCGCCGTGTCGGCCAGCGGCGCGGACAGTTCGGTCAGGCCGTGGGTGTCGAAGAATGCCGTGTCGGTCGCCCCGTCCAGGAACGCCGGGTGGCGCAGCACGTTGACCAGCAGGTCGCGGTTGGTGCGCAGCCCGTGCAGCCGGGTACGGGCCAGCGCGCCGGCCAGTACGGTGGCCGCCTGCCGGCGGGTGGGCGCGTAGCTGATCACCTTGGCCAGCATCGGGTCGTAGTGGATCGAGACGGTCGATCCGTCGACCACACCGGAGTCCAGCCGGATACCGGTGTGCCGGCACAGCGAACCGAAACGCGCCGCCACGCCGGGGATGTCGATGGCGTGCACCGGCCCGGCCTGTGGTTGCCAGCCTCTGCCGGGGTCCTCGGCGTAGAGCCGCACCTCGATCGAATGCCCTTGGGTCGCCGGAGGTTCGGGGTCGAGTCGGGCGCCGTCAGCCACCGCGATCTGCAGCTCGACCAGGTCGACACCGGTCGTCTCCTCGGTGACCGGGTGCTCGACCTGCAGTCGGGTGTTCATCTCCAGGAAGTAGAACTGGCCGCGGGAGTCGGCCAGGAACTCCACCGTCCCTGCGCCGGTGTAGCCGATCGCGCTCGCCGCCAACCGGGCGGCCTCGAAGAGTTTGGCGCGCATCCCGGGGGTGCGCTCGACCAGCGGGGAAGGCGCCTCCTCGATGACCTTCTGGTGACGGCGCTGAATCGAGCACTCCCGCTCACCGACCGCCCACACCGTGCCGTGCGCATCGGCCATCACCTGGACCTCGATGTGGTGGCCGGTCGGCAGGTAGCGCTCGCAGAACACCGTCGGATCCCCGAATGCCGAGGCGGCTTCACGCTGGGCGGCCGCGACCTCGTCGGCCAGCGCCGACAGTTCGGTGACCACCCGCATGCCGCGGCCGCCACCGCCGGCGGAGGCCTTCACCAGCACCGGGAGTTGGTCGGCGGTGACCGCTGCCGGGTCCAGTTCTTCCAGGACCGGAACCCCGGCGGCGGCCATCATCTTCTTCGACTCGATCTTGGAGCCCATCGAGGTCACCGCGGTCACCGGCGGCCCGATCCAGGTCAGCCCGGCGGCCTGCACGGCCGCGGCGAAATCGGCGTTTTCGGAAAGGAATCCGTAGCCGGGGTGGATCGCGTCGGCGCCGGCGGCACGGGCCGCGGCGATGATCGCCTCGGCCGACAGGTAGCTGGTGGTCTCCGGCAGTCGCACCTTCGCGTCGGCTTCGGCGACGTGCGGCATGCCCGCGTCGGGGTCGGTGTAGACCGCGACGGTGCCCAGGCCCAGTCGGCGGCAGGTGGCGAAGACCCTACGGGCGATCTCACCGCGGTTGGCCACCAGGACATTGCTGATGCTCATCTGATTGTCCTCTTCGCGCAAGCGCTCATCGGCGGTATCCACTACATCCGGAAGACGCCGAAGTTCGACGTCCCCTCGACCGGGCCATTGGCGATGGCGGACAGACACATTCCCAACACCGTTCGGGTGTCGCGCGGGTCGATGACCCCGTCGTCGTAGAGCCGGCCGGACAGGAACATCGGCAGCGACTCGGCTTCGATCTGGGCTTCGATCGCGGCCTTCAACGCCGCATCGGCCGCCTCGTCCACCTGCTGGCCGCGGGCCTCGGCGGCGGCGCGGCTCACGATCGAGATGACCCCGGCCAACTGCGTGCCGCCCATCACCGCGGCTTTGGAGCTCGGCCAGGCGAACAGGAACCGCGGATCGTAGGCCCGCCCGCACATGCCGTAATGCCCGGCGCCGTAGGAGGCCCCGATCAGCAGCGAGATGTGCGGCACCGTCGAGTTCGACACGGCGTTGATCATCATCGAGCCGTGCTTGATCATGCCGCCCTCTTCGTAGGCTTTGCCGACCATGTACCCGGTGGTGTTGTGCAGGAACAACAGTGGGGTGTTGGACCGGTTGGCCAGCTGGATGAACTGGGTGGCCTTCTGGGATTCCTCGCTGAACAGCACCCCGCGCGCGTTGGCCAGGATGCCGATCGGATATCCGTGCAGCCGGGCCCAGCCGGTGATCAGCGACGAGCCGTACATGGCCTTGAACTCGTCGAAGTCCGAGCCGTCGACGATGCGGGCGATCACGTCCCGCGGATCGAACGGGATGCGCAGGTCGGCCGGCACGATGCCGATCAGTTCCTCGGCGTCGTACTTCGGCTCGATCACCGGGCGAGGCCGCGGACCCTGCTTGACCCAGTTGAGCCGGGCCACGATCCGGCGGCCGATGCGCACTGCGTCGAGCTCGTCGTTGGCGAAGTAGTCGCCCAGGCCGGACGTGCGGGAGTGCATCTCGGCGCCGCCGAGCGATTCGTCGTCGGATTCCTCGCCGGTGGCCATCTTCACCAGCGGCGGCCCGGCCAGGAACACCTTCGAGCGTTCCCGGATCATCACCACGTGGTCGGACATGCCGGGCACATAGGCCCCGCCGGCGGTGGAGTTGCCGAACACCAGCGCGATGGTCGGGATGCCGGCGGCCGACAGCCGGGTCAGGTCGCGGAACATCTGGCCGCCGGGGATGAACACTTCCTTCTGGGTGGGCAGGTCCGCCCCACCGGATTCCACCAGGGAGATCAGCGGAAGCCGATTCTCAAAGGCGATCTGGTTGGCCCGCAGAATCTTTCGCAGCGTCCACGGGTTCGATGTGCCGCCTTTGACCGTCGGGTCGTTGGCGATGATCAGGCACTCGACGCCGCTGACCGCACCGATTCCGGTCACCACGCTGGCGCCGACCTGGAAGTCGCTGCCCCAGGCCGCCAGCGGGCACAGCTCCAAGAACGGCGAGTCGGCGTCGATGAGCAGCTCGATGCGTTCCCGCGCGGTGAGTTTGCCCCGGGCGTGGTGGCGTTCGACGTACTTCGGTCCACCGCCGGCGAGTGCCTTGGCGTGCTCGGCATCGATCTCGGCGAGCTTGTCGGTCAGCGCTGAGGCCGCCTCGACGTAGGCGGGGGAATTGGGGTCCAGGGTGGACTTCAAGGTCGTCACGATTGATATCCCAGGGTCTTGGCGGCCAGTGAGGTCAGGATCTCGGTGGTTCCGCCGCCGATCCCGATGATGCGCATGTCCCGATACTGACGCTCCACCTCCGATTCGGCCATATAGCCCATGCCGCCGAAGAGCTGCACCGCCTGATGGGCCACCCATTCACCGGCCTCCACCGCGGTGTTCTTGGCGAAACACACCTCGGCGATGAGATTGAACTCCCCGGCCAGTTGGCGCTCGACGACGTGGCGGGTGTAGACCCGAGCCACATCGATCCGGCGGGCCATCTCGGCCAGCGTGTTCTGCACCGGCTGCCGAGAGATCAGCGGCCGGCCGAAGGTCTCCCGGTCCCGGCACCACGCCAGGGTCAGGTCCAGGCAACGCTGCGCGCTGGCGTAGGCCTGCGCGGCCAGCCCGACCCGTTCGGAGACGAACGCCGCGGCGATCTGGGCGAATCCGGTGTTCTCGGCGCCGACCAGGTTCGCCGTCGGCACCCTGGCGTCGACGTAGGACAGTTCGGCGGTGTCGCTGGAGCGCCAGCCCATCTTGTCCAGCTTGCGCGAGACTTGAAGACCAGGTGAGCAGCCGAGGCCGTCTTTCTCGACGACCAGCAGCGACACCCCGGCCGCGCCCGGGCCACCGGTGCGCACCGCGGTGACCACATAGTCGGCGCGCACCGCCGAGGTGATGAAGGTCTTGGAGCCGTTGACCACGTAGTGATCCCCGTCCAGCCGCGCGGTGGTGCGCAGGTGTCCGACATCAGAGCCCCCGCCGGGCTCGGTGATGGCCAGTGCGCCGATCTTCTCCCCGGCCAGCGTGGGGCGGACGAACTCCTCGATCAGCCGGTTGTCACCCGAGGCGATCATGTGCGGCACCGCGATACCGCAGGTGAACAGGGAGGCGAACACCCCGCCGGGTGCACCGGCCTGGTGCATCTCCTCGCAGACGATCACCGCGTCGGCGCCGTCGCCGCCACTGCCGCCGACCTCCTCGGGGAAGCCGGCCCCCAGCAAGCCGACCTCGGCGGCCTTGCGGTGCAGTTCGCGCGGTAGCTCGCCGCTGCGTTCCCACTCGTCGATGTGCGGGGCGATCTCGAGCTCGACGAAACCGCGCACGGTCTTGCGCAGCGCCTGGCGTTCTTCGGTGGTCCAGATACTCACGGTGCCCTTTCTGACAGCAGCTGTTCGGGTATCTCGAGATGACGGCTGCGCAACCATTCGCCCAGCCCCTTGGCCTGCGGGTCGAAGCGGGCCTGGTAGGCCACGCCCTGGCCGAGGATGCCTTCGATGACGAAGTTCACCGCGCGCAGCTTGGGCAGCAGATGGCGGCTGACCGGCAACTCGGCGGTCTCGGGCAGCAGTTCGCGCAGCTTGGCAGGCGTCAGCGTGTGCGCCAGCCAGCGCCACTGCTCCGCGGTGCGCACCCAGACCCCGACATTGGCCGACCCGCCCTTGTCGCCGCTGCGGGCGCCGGCGATCAACCCCAGCGGCGCGCGCCGGGTCGGCCCGGCCGGCAACGGCTCGGGTAGTGCGGGGTCCTCGGCGGGGGCCAGCTCAAGCGTTTCCGAGGCGGACGCGATGTCGACCCGGGTGCCGTCGGCGTGTACCGCGACGTGCGGCACTGCCGTGGCGTCGACGTAGCCCGGGGTGAACACCCCGTAGACCTGGCCGTCACCGGGCGGGGCGGTGACACAGAACCCCGGGTAGCTGGCCAATGCGAGTTCGACGCCGGCCGCGGAGAACTTGCGGCCCACGTTGGCCGGGTCGGGGTCGCGCACCACACAGTGCAGCAGGGCGCTGGCGGTCTCCTCGGTGTCGGCGTCGGGGTGGTCGGTGCGGGCCAAGGTCCATTCCAGCTCGGCCGGACGCACCCGCAGCGCCGCCTCCAGCTGGGTGCGCACCAGTTCGGCCTTGGCCTCGATGTGCAGGCCGGTCAGTACGAAGGTGGTGGAGTTGCGGAATCCGCCGATGCTGTTGAGCGACACCTTGTAGGTGGGCGGGGGTGGCTCGCCGGTCACGCCGGTGATGCGGACCCGGTCCGGGCCGTCCGACGCCAGTTCGATGCTGTCGATCCGGGCGGTGACGTCGGGATTGGCGTAGCGGGCCCCGCCGACCTCGTAGAGCAGCTGCGCGGTGACGGTGTCGACGCTGACCAGCCCGCCGGTGCCGGGATGCTTGGTGATCACCGACGACCCGTCGGCGTGGATCTCGGCGAGCGGGAAGCCGGGATACAGCAGCTGCTCGGTGGGAACCTCGGTGAAGAAGGCGTAATTGCCGCCGCTGGCCTGGATGCCGCATTCGGTGACGTGACCGGCCACCACCGCCCCGGCGAGCCGGTCGTAGTCGGTGCGATTCCAGCCGAAGTGTGCGGCGGCGGGTCCGACGGTCAGTGAGGCGTCGGTGACCCGGCCGGTGATCACGACGTCCGCTCCGCCGGCCAGGCACTCGGCGATGCCCCAGCCGCCCAGGTAGGCGTTCGCGGTCAGGGGAGAGCTGCCGCCTGATGTCGCCGGCCCGGCGGCTCCGAGACCCAGCGCTTCCACATGGGGCAGCAGGTCGTCGCCTTCGACGTGGGCCACCCGCGCCGGGATGCCGAGTCGGTCGGCCAGTTCCCGCACCGCGTCGGCCAGTCCGGCCGGATTGAGCCCGCCGGCGTTGGCCACGATGCGAACGCCCTGGTCACGGGCGAGGCCGAGGCATTGTTCGAGTTGGGTCAGGAAGGTCTTGGCGTACCCGCGTTCCGGATGCTTCATCCGATCCCGCCCCAGGATCAGCATGGTCAGCTCGGCCAGGTAGTCCCCGGTGAGGTAGTCCAGGTCGCCCCCGGTGAGCATTTCGTGCATCGCCGCGTGCCGGTCGCCGTAGAAGCCTGAGCAGTTACCGATCCGAACCGCTGCTGTCATGCGCCATCCCATCACTCAACCAACCGGTAGGTTATCCGGTACCGCTGGTGTCGCGTCAAGGTGGAGGCCCCCTGTTGTGGCCGCCGACCCCATACGGCGGTCCCAGCTTCGCCTCTCTTCTTTCGCGCCCCGCTGAAGCTTCGGCTGTGCCATTTTGGAGCCGACGCCGATTAGGCGCTATTCTTTTGCAGAAGTCCCGCTATCGGTATCTGCCTGGTATCTGGCGGCAGCCCGCACAATTTTTGAGGAGATGCTCGACCATGGCCGTGCCGAAGCGCAGGATGTCGCGCGCGAACACCCGTTCCCGCCGCGCGCAGTGGAAGGCCGAGGCTACCGGCCTGGTCAACGTGTCGGTCGCCGGCCGCTCACACAAGGTGCCGCGCCGGCTTCTCAAGGCCGCCCGACTGGGCCTCATTGATCTCGACCGTCGCTAATAGGGCTCCGACACGACCGGCGCCTGACGCTCCAGCTCGCCCTTCGATGATTGGATAGCACACATGGCTACCCGGGTACTGGTTGTTGATGATGACCGCGCGGTGCGCGAATCGCTGCGCAGGTCGCTGTCGTTCAATGGTTATTCCGTCTCGTTGGCCACTGACGGCGTCGAGGCACTCGAGGCGATCAGCAACGACCGGCCCGATGCGATGATCCTGGACGTCATGATGCCGCGGCTGGACGGCCTGGAGGTCTGCCGTCAGCTGCGCAGCACCGGTGACGACCTGCCGATTCTGGTGTTGACCGCTCGCGACTCGGTCTCCGAGCGGGTGGCCGGGCTGGACGCCGGCGCCGACGACTACCTGCCCAAGCCGTTCGCCCTGGAGGAACTGCTGGCGCGGATGCGGGCGTTGCTGCGCCGCACCACCGCCGAGGACCTGTCCGAATCGGTCGCGATGTCGTTCGAAGACCTGACGCTGGACCCGGTGACCCGCGAGGTGACCCGCGGTGACCGGCAGATCAGCCTCACCAGGACCGAATTCGCGTTGCTGGAGATGTTGATCGCCAACCCGCGCCGCGTGCTCACCCGCAGCCGCATTCTCGAGGAGGTGTGGGGCTTCGACTTTCCCACCTCGGGAAATGCGCTGGAGGTCTACATCGGGTACCTGCGTCGCAAGACTGAAGCCGAAGGGGAGCCGCGGCTGATCTACACCGTTCGCGGGGTGGGTTACGTGCTTCGCGAGACACCACCCTGATGCAGTTTTTCCACCGGCGGCAGGACGGCGCTTCGGCGCAGAGCACATCCCTGTCGCTGCGCTGGCGGGTGATGCTGCTGGCGATGTCGATGGTGGCGCTGGTGGTGGTGTTGATGGCCGTCGCCGTCTACGCGGTGATCTCGGCGGCGCTGTACAACGACATCGACAATCAACTGCAGAGTCGCACCGAGATGTTGATCGCCAGCGGTTCGCTGGCCGCCGATCCGCGCAAGGCCATCGAGGGCACCGCCTACTCCGACGTCAACGCCATGCTGGTCAATCCCGGCCGGTCGATCTACACCGCCAATCAGCCCGGCCAGCGGCTGCCGGTCGGGCAGCAGGAGAAGGCCGTCATCCGTGGCGAACTGTTCTTGTCGCGCCGCACCGCGGCAGGCCAGCGGGTGCTGGCGGTACACCTGCCCAACGGCAGCACGCTGTTGATCTCCAAGAGTTTGGCGCCCACCCGCGCGGTGACGATGAAGCTGCGGTGGGTGCTGCTGGTCGTCGGCGGGGTCGGTGTCGTGGTTGCCGCCATCGCCGGCGGGATGGTCACCCGGACCGGCCTGCGGCCCGTGGGCCGGCTGACCGAGGCCGCCGAGCGGGTGGCGCGCACCGACGACCTGCGGCCCATCCCGGTCTACGGCAGCGACGAATTGGCCCGGCTCACCGAGGCGTTCAATGCAATGCTGAGCGCGCTGGCCGAGTCGCGGGAACGACAGGCGCGGCTGGTCGCCGACGCCGGGCACGAACTCAAGACGCCGCTGACCTCGTTGCGCACCAACGTCGAACTGCTGATGGCCTCCGCGGCACCGGGCGCGCCCCAGCTGCCCGAGGAGGAGATGGCGGATCTGCGTGCCGACGCGATCGGCCAGATCGAGGAATTGTCCACGCTGGTAGGCGATTTGGTGGATCTCACCCGCGACGACCAACGCGAGGTCGCCAACGAACAGGTCGATATCACCGAGGTCGTCGACCGCAGCATGGAGCGGGTGAGGCGGCGCCGCAACGACATCGAGTTCGACATCCAGGTGGTGCCGTGGCACGTGTACGGCGACGCGGCGGGTCTGTCGCGTGCGGTGCTCAACCTGCTCGACAACGCGGCCAAGTGGAGCCCCTCGGGCGGGGTCGTTGGGTTGCGGATGCGCCAGCTGGACCCGACGCACGTGGAGATGGTCGTGTCGGATCAGGGGACCGGAATCCCGGAGAATCAACGGGAATTGGTGTTCGAACGCTTCTACCGCTCGGACTCCGCGCGCGCGATGCCCGGCTCCGGCCTGGGGCTCGCGATCGTCAAACAGGTGGTGCTCAAACACGGTGGGGTGATCACCATCGAAGACACCGTTCCCGGCGGGGATCCGCCCGGGACGTCGTTCCGGATGGTGTTGCCGGGCGGAGCCACCTCAGCCGGCAAGAAACCGACCGCGGCGGTCACAGGCGCTTCTCAGTCCACGTAGGCATGGTGGTGAGGCAACTTCGCTTCTTTAGGAGTAGGCAGCAGACATGACGAACTACCCCGGGTACCCGCCGTCGCACCAGCAGCCGGAACGGTCCAACCCGACCGGCGCGCAGGGCACGGAGCAACACGGTCCGGCCGGTTACGCCGGCCGGGGCGCGCAGGGCCCGTACTCGCAGTCGTACGACTGGCGCTATGCCCAACAGCAGGCCCAACAGCAGGCCCAACAGCAGGCCCACCAGCAGGCACAGCAACAGGCTCAACAGCAGTACCGGCCCGCCTACGGCGCCTCCTACGGCCGGCCACCGGTCCCGAGCCCCGGCGTGCCCCCGAAACGCCCCCGCGGCGGAGCACTGGTGCTCGGTGCGGCCGCCATCGCCGTGGTGTCGGGTGTGACCGGCGGCGTGGTGGGGTCGGCGATGCACTCCGATCACAAGCCGGTCGCCGGTGGCGGCCACTCGACGAGCTTCCAGTCCCCGGGCGTGCCCGCGGCGGTGACCCTGCCGGACGGCTCGGTGGAGAAGGTTGCGGCCAAAGTAGTGCCCAGCGTCGTCATGCTGGAGACCGATCTGGGACGTCAGTCCGAGGAGGGCTCGGGCATCATCTTGTCGGCGGACGGGATGATCCTGACCAACAACCACGTGGTGGCCGCCGCGGCCAAGGCGGATGCGATGTCCAAGGCGGGGCCGAAGACCACCGTGACGTTCGCCGACGGACGCACCGCGCCGTTCAGCGTGGTCGGGACGGACCCGGCCAGCGACATCGCGGTGGTGCGGGTGCAGGACGTCTCCGACCTGACCCCGATCACGCTCGGTTCCTCGGCAGACCTGCGGGTGGGTCAGCACGTGGTGGCTGTCGGGTCGCCGCTCGGCCTGGAGGGCACCGTGACGACCGGGATCGTCAGCGCCCTCAACCGGCCGGTGTCCACCAGCGGTGAGGCCGGCAACCAGAACACCGTGCTCGATGCGATCCAGACCGACGCCGCCATCAACCCGGGCAACTCGGGCGGGGCGCTGGTCAACATGAACGGTGACCTGGTCGGCATCAACTCCGCGATCGCGACGATGGGCGGCGACTCCGCCGAAGCCCAGAGCGGATCCATCGGCCTGGGCTTCGCGATCCCGGTGGACCAGGCCAAACGGATCGCCGACGAACTCATCAACTCGCCCGATCACACGGCGTCGCACGCCTCGCTGGGGGTGCGGGTCACCAGCGAGCGCAGCCTGCACGGCGCCAAGGTGGTCGAGGTGGTGCCCGGTGAGCCGGCGGCGAAAGCCGGTCTGCCCGAAGGCGTGACGGTGACCGCGTTCGACAAGCGCCCGATCGGCAGTGCCGACGCGCTGGTCGCCGCCGTGCGGTCCAAGGCGCCCGGTGACCAGGTGACGCTGACCTTCCTGGATGCCGGTGGGGCGTCCAAGACCGTGCAGGTCACCCTCGGTAAAGCCCAGCAGTGACGGGAGCGGTGAGTCCGGCGGGTTGATGCGGCGGCTCCGGCTTCGCCTCTTCTTCGTCGAGCCTCGCTGAACCGTCGGCATTCGGCGATATACGGTTGCATCCATGGAACAGACGCCAGAACTCGCAGGCCGTGCGCTCGTGGTCGTGGTCGACGACCGTACCGCGCACGGCGATGAGGACCACAGCGGTCCCTTGGTCACCGAATTGTTGGCCGAGGGCGGGTTCCTGGTCGATGGCGTGGTCGCCGTCTCCGCCGACGAGGTGGAGATCCGCAACGCGCTGAACACCGCGGTGATCGGCGGAGTCGACCTGGTGGTATCGGTCGGTGGCACCGGTGTCACCCCGCGTGACGTCGCCCCCGAAGCCACCCGCGAGATCCTGGACCGCGAGATCCTCGGGATCTCCGAGGCGCTGCGCGCCTCCGGGCTGTCCGCCGGCATCGCCGACGCCGGGTTGTCGCGCGGTCTGGCCGGGGTCTCGGGCAGCACCCTGGTGGTCAACCTGGCCGGTTCCCGTGCCTCGGTGCGTGACGGCATGGCGACGCTGATCCCGCTGGCGACCGCGATCATCGGTCAGCTGTCCAGCCTCGAGATATAGCCGCCATGCCCGGCCTCGGCGAGCACCAGGAGTCCTCCGACGAGCGCGATCCGGACGACGCGCGGGAGGCCGAGGAGCGCGAGCGGTGGCTGCGGGACAACGTCCCGCCGCATCACGGTTGAGATTCGACTTCGTCTAATTCCCCGTACCGGTCCAGCAGCGGATATTACGGTTCGCCGTAGGCGGTGTGGCGCCGCTTGGCAGTGGACTCGTACAGAAGGGGATTACGGTGCTCAAGGGATTCAAGAATTTCCTGATGCGTGATGACGTCATCACCGTGGCCATCGGTCTGGTGGTGGCGCTGGCGTTTTCCAACCTGGTCGAAGCCTTCACCGACAGCGTGATCAACCCGTTGGTCGCGGGCTTGCAGCCGGACTCCTCCGGTCTGGGGTTGGGCTATCAGCTCGGCGAAGAAGGCAACGCCGCGACGTTCATCGACCTGGGGGCGTTCATCTCGGCGATCATCTACTTCATCGTCTTCATGGGGACCATCTACTTCGTCATCGTGTTGCCCTACAAGCACATTCAGAAGCGGCGCGGCAAGACGGTGTTCGGGGACCCGGCACCCACCAAGACCTGCTCGGAGTGCAAGTCGGAGATCGACCCGGAGGCGACCAAGTGCAAGTTCTGCGCCAGCCCGCAGCCTGCCGCGGCGTGAGGCCGTTCAGCGCAGCGTGAGCGTCACGGCTTGAGCCAGCGTGGCACCGGCCACCGCCACCGCGGCGGTGGCCGGCAGCGCAACCAGCACCACCCGGTCGTCGTGATGCTGCTTGTCCGACACCAGCACTACGATTCCGCCGGTCGCCAGCACCTTCGGTGCGCCCGAGGGATCCGAGGCGTCATCGGCCGCCACGATGTCGACGATGTCGCCGGTGCGCACCAGATCGGTCAACGCGGCGTCGGCCGGGTGTACGCCGACGATGCGGGCGTCTCGCCCGACGGCTGCCTCGGTGAGGCGGCTGCCCAGTAGACGGACGTCGGTGAGTAGTTCGCCGCGGCGCGCCGGCCCGGCCAGGGTGGTGTGCAGCACCGATGACAGGTCGGTGGCGGCCCCATCGGGAACCGTTCGGGCCGAGCGGGATTCGAGCGAGACATCCTCGGCGGTCAAGGGCGTGCCGGGGGCGATGTCGCGACTGGCCACCACGACGTCGACCCGATCGCCCTGCGGGTCGGAGCGGATCGTCGCGACACCGGCCAACACCACCAGCCCGCCGGCGACCACTCGCCGTGCCAGCATGGTGCGGGCCCAATCCGGGCGCAGCAACTGCGAGAACCGGCTGGCCAAGCTCGGGTTGAGCGACTCGCCCATGGCGGTCACGCTAAACGGCCGACCCGCCCGCTGCTCGCCGGCGGGAGTCGGCTTGTGGATAACTGGTTACGCGGAGGCGGCAGCGGTGGTGGACGCGGTGCTCGCCTTGGGCTTGTCGGCTGATTTGGTGCCGCTGTCGCCGGAGGACTTGTCGGCGGACTTGGTGGCGCCCTCACCCGAGCCGCTGCCGGAGTCGCTCGAGACTCCGGTCTTGGCCGAGCTGCTGCCGTTGGACGACTTGCCCGCGTCGCGGCTGTCGGTGCGGTAGAAGCCGCTGCCCTTGAACACCACGCCGACCTTGCCGAAGATCTTGCGGAGCCGACCGTTGCACTCCTCGCAGGTGGTCAGCGCGTCGTCGGTAAAGGCCTGGACCACGTCGAAGCGGTTGCTGCACTCGGTGCAGGCGTAGCTGTAGGTGGGCACGCGAACCTCCGTGAATGGGACAATCGGGTTAGCACTCTACCGTGCTAAGTGCTAGAACCGCTATCCGGTCTTGTGCATTCCTGGCCGGGCCGTCGGGATCACGCCAGGGCCACCACGCCGAGTCCCGGGGTCAGCGCGTGGGTCATCGGCACGTCGTGCGCCTCGGCCGGCAACTCGTCGAGCAGTTCGGTGTCGCGCACCACCGCCACCAGCGGGGTCTGCGGCCTGCGCAGCAGCAGGGAGCGGTCGTAGAAGCCGGCGCCGCGGCCCAGTCGCGCGCCCCGGCGGTCGACGGCCAGTGCCGGGACGACGATCAGATCCGCCTCCGCCAGCACTTCGGCCGGTAGCCAGGGCCGCGCCGGTTCGACCAGGCCGAAGGGTCCGGCGACCAGGGTTTCGGGCCGGTACGGGCCCCACATCAGTGGCAGCGGCGTGCCGTCGTCCTCGGTGCGCACCACCGGCAGCAGCACCCGGATTCCGCGCCGCGTCAACCCGTCGAGCATGGCGGCGGATCCGGGTTCGCTGCCCACCGGCAGGTAGGCGCAGACCGTGTGGGCGCCGGCGGCGAGCTGCTCGAGGTGGCCGGCCAGCGCGCGGGCCTCGGCGTCGTGCACTTCGGGCGCCAGGGCGCGCCGCCCCGCGATCAGGCGCGCGCGCAGGGCGGATTTGGCGGTCGCCGCCGCGTTGTCGGTCACGCCTTCAGCCTGTCAGTCCCGGCTCGCCCACCGCCAGGGGCGGAGCTGGAGGTGATTGCGGTTATCGTGTGAACAATGCCCACGCCGAACGCTTCCATTCCGCGTACCGCCATTGTGCCGGCGGCCGGTTTGGGTACCCGTTTTCTGCCCGCCACCAAGACGGTGCCCAAGGAGTTGCTGCCCGTCGTCGACACCCCGGGGATCGAACTGGTGGCCGCGGAGGCCGCCGAGGCCGGCGCCGAGCGACTGGTGATCATCACCTCCGAGGGCAAGGACGGGGTGGTCGCGCACTTCGTCGAAGACCTGGTGCTGGAAGGCACGCTGGAGGCGCGCGGCAAGAAGGCGATGCTGGCCAAGGTGCGCCGCGCCCCGCAGCTGATCAAGGTGGAATCGGTGGTGCAGGCCGAGCCGCTGGGCCTGGGTCACGCCATCAGCTGCGTCGAGCCCACCCTGTCCGCCGACGAGGATGCGGTCGCCGTGCTGCTCCCCGATGACCTGGTGCTGCCCACCGGGGTGTTGGAGACGATGTCGAAGGTGCGGGGCCTCCGGGGCGGCACCGTGCTGTGCGCGATCGAGGTCAGCCCCGACGAGGTCAGCGCCTACGGCGTTTTCGACGTCGAGCCCGTTCCCTCCGGAGAGTGGGCTGACAGTCCCGACGTGTTGCGGGTCAAGGGCATGGTCGAGAAGCCGAGGGCAGCCGACGCGCCGTCGATGTACGCCGCCGCGGGCCGCTATGTGCTGGACCGGGCGGTGTTCGACGCGTTGCGGCGCATCGACCGCGGCGCCGGCGGGGAGGTACAGCTCACCGACGCCATCGCGCTGATGATCGCCGAGGGCCACCCCGTCCATGTCGTGGTCCACCGCGGCTCGCGACACGACCTGGGAAATCCGGGCGGCTACCTCAAAGCTGCGGTTGACTTTGCCCTGGATCGTGATGACTACGGTCCGGACCTGCGCCGGTGGTTGGTGGCGCGGTTGGGCTTGGCGGAGAACTGAGGGGACCGTCAGCGGAGAATCGGACCGAGGTTTTGAGAAAGGCGCGCCGTGCGTTCGGTTGAGGAGCAACAGGCCCGGGTGTCGGCTGCCGCGGTGGCGCCCCGTCCGGTCCGGGTGGCGATCGCCGAGGCGCAGGGCTTGATGTGCGGCGAAGAGGTGATCGCCGAGCGGCCCATGCCCGCCTTCGACCAGGCCGCCATCGACGGTTACGCGGTGCGCAGTGTCGACGTACTCGGTGCCGACGCGATCGGCGACAGCTCGGGAGGCGCCGAGCGCGACGACGGCGGCGCTGACGCACCGATCACGCTTCCGGTGCTGGGCACCATCGAGGCCGGGGCGCGCACCCCGACCCGGCTGCAGCCCAAGCTGGCGACCCGGATCCAGACCGGGGCGCCGATGCCCACCCTCGCCGACGCGGTGCTGCCGCTGCGCTGGACCGACGGTGGCAACTCCCGGGTCCGGGTGCTGCGAGCGGTGCGCCCCGGCGACTACGTGCGCCGCGTCGGTGACGACGTGCAGCCCGGCGATGTCGCCGTCCGCGCCGGAACCGTCGTCGGCGCGGCTCAGGTGGGCCTGTTGGCCGCGGTCGGCCGCGACCGGGTGCTGGTCCACCCACGCCCGCGACTGTCGGTGCTGGCGGTAGGCGGCGAACTGGTCGATGTGAACCGCACGCCCGGCAACGGGCAGGTCTACGACGTGGACTCCTATGCGCTGGCGGCGGCCGGCCGGGACGCCGGGGCCGAGGTCAACCGCGTCGGGATCGTGAGCAGCGACCCCACCAAGCTTCGCGAGGTGGTCGAGGGACAGCTCAACCGGGCCGAGGTGGTGGTGATCGCCGGCGGAGTGGGCGGCGCCGCGGCCGACGGGGTACGCGCGGCGTTGTCGGATCTCGGCGAGCTCGAAGTCACCCGGATCGCGATGCATCCCGGCTCGGTGCAGGGTTTCGGCCAGCTGGGACCGGAAGGGGTCCCGACGTTCCTGTTGCCGACCAACCCGGTCAGCGCGCTGGTGGTGTTCGAGGTGATGATCCGTCCGCTCATCAGGCTGTCGCTGGGTAAACGCGAGCCGATGCGCCGGATGGTGCGGGCGCGGACATTGGGCCCGATCAGTTCGATGCCCGGGCGCAAGGGCTATCTGCGAGGTCAGCTGATGCGCGACGAGCAAACCGACGAGTACCTGGTGCAGGTGCTCGGGGGCACCTCGTCGCATCTGCTGGCGACCCTGGCCGAAGCGAACTGTCTGGTGGTGGTTCCCGAGGACATCGAGCAGATCGGCGCCGGGGATATGGTGGACGTCGCCTTCCTGGCTCAGCGCGGTTGAGTCCGGGCGCATGCTGGTCAACCTGTGGCCTTTCAAGGCCGTCCAGCACCCCGGCTGGCCGACGGTGCTCGGGCCGCTGCGGGTGGCCGCGGGGGTGATCCGGCTGCGGCCGGTGCGGATGCGCGACGGCGTGGCCTGGAGCCGGATCCGGTTGGCCGACCGGGCCCACCTGGAGCCGTGGGAGCCCAGCGTCGAAGCGGACTGGGTCACCCGGCACAGTTCGGCGGCGTGGCCGCCGGTGTGTTCGAGCCTGCGCACCGAGGCCCGGTACGGGCGGATGCTTCCGTTCGTGATCGAGCTCGACGGTCGCTTCTGCGGGCAGTTGACGGTCGGCAACATCGCGCACGGTGCGCTGCGTTCGGCCTGGATCGGCTACTGGGTGTCGAGTGCGGTGGCCGGCGGGGGCGTGGCGACCGGGGCGGTGGCGCTCGGGCTCGACCACTGTTTCGGGCCGGTGCGGCTGCACCGGGTGGAGGCCACCGTCCGGCCGGAGAACACCGCTAGCCGGGCGGTGCTGGCCAAGGCCGGCTTTCGTCAGGAAGGTCTGCTGCAGCGCTACCTGGACGTCGACGGCGCGTGGCGGGACCACCTGCTGGTGGCGATCACGGCCGAGGAGATCACCGGTTCGGTGACCTCGGCGCTGGTGCAGGCCGGCCGGGCCGGCTGGGCCTGAACGAATTGGCCCCCCGTGTTGCCCGTGTGATAGTTGTGACTATCGAGGTCAGCGAGTAAATTACATCTGTGTAATTGGCTCGGCGCGCCGTCCGGCAGTGTGGGCCAGCAGACCTAGCCTTGGCTGGGAAAGGAGCAGGCACCATGCCCAGCATCCCGCAATCATTGCTCTGGATCTCACTGGTGGTCCTCTGGCTGTTCGTATTGGTGCCGATGCTGGTCAGCAAACGAGACGCGGTGCGTCGCACCAGTGACGTGGCGTTGGCGACCCGGGTGCTGACCAGTGGGTCCAGCGCACGGCTGCTCAAGCGCGGCGGCCCGGCCGCCGGTCACCGCAGTGATCCCGACTGGCAGCGCAGCGACGCCGAGGTTGACGACGACATCGACGAGGACGAGCCGGCCGAGAGCGAGCCGAGGGTGTTCGTCGCCGCGGCCGGTGAGCAGGGCGAGCTGGACTACCTCGACGTTCTCGACGTCGAAGTCGTCGCCGACGATTCCGACGTGCTGCCGCTCTCGGAGGTGGGTTTGGCTGCCGAGGCCGAAGCGCAGGCGCGGGCCCAGGCGGAGGCGGAAGCTCAGGCGGAGGCGGAAGCGCGGGCCCAGGCCGAGGCCGAAGCTCAGGCGGAGGCCGAAGCTCAGGCCGAAGCAGAGGCGGAGGACGAACCGGAAGCCGTTGTCGAGGCGGAAGCCGAGGGCCACGAGTACGAATACGTCGAGGACAGCTCAGGTTTGGAGGCCGAAGCCGATTCAGCGGCGCCGCCAGCGGCGCGGCCACGCCGGTACGACACCAACACGGCCGCGGCCGTCAGCGCCCGCAAGTACGAGTTCCGCAAGCGGGTGCTGATGTCGCTGGCGGTGGTCCTGGTGTTCTCGGCGCTCACGGCGTTCACCGTGGCGCCGACGGCGTGGTGGATCTTTGGCGGTGCGGCCGGGGCGACCGTGCTCTATCTGGCCTACCTGCGCCGGCAGACCCGCATCGAGCAGCAGGTGCGCGCGCGTCGGGCCCGGCGTTCGGAGCGTCCGCGGGCGCAGCGCGACAACGCACGCCCCGAGGCGTTCGAGGTGGTGCCGTCGCGGCTGCGGCGCCCCGGCGTCGCGGTGCTGGAAATCGACGATGAGGACCCGGTGTTCGAGCACCTGGAGTACGCGGCCTCAGCCCGCGGGTACGACTGGGGCGGCGACCTGCCGCGGGCGTCCGGTCAGTAGCGTCTCGGTTTCAGGGGACCGGCCTGCGGCTGGTAATCTGACAAGCCGTCAGGGGCTATAGCGCAGTTGGTAGCGCGTCTCGTTCGCATCGAGAAGGTCAGGGGTTCGATTCCCCTTAGCTCCACAGAGTTTGAGCAGGTCAGGTCGGTTCGGGGACCTTATAGGGCGGACCGAGGAATCGGCGTATCGCGGCCTTTTCGGCGTCGCCGTCGCCCAGCGGCCAGTACCAGAGCGCCAGGAACACGCGGATCAGCCACTGCGCGGCCAGCGGGTCGGGATTGTCGGCACCCACCATTTCCGTGGCGAAGCGGGCGATCACCGGAGAGTCGGTCAGCCACCCGCTACCGGGCGGGCCGGTCATGGAGCTCATGATCTTCGCGAGCGGGTCGGCTCGCATGCGCTGCAGGGCGACGGTGGTGGCGGTGACGATGCGTTCCGAACCCGTCAACCCCACGATGGCTTCGCGCACCGAGTCGAGGATGCGTTCGGCCTGCCTGCTCAGCACCGCGTCACGGATCGCCGACTTACCTCCGACATGGCGGTAGATGGTCGCCGGTGAACAGTGCACGCGGGCAGCCAATGCGTCCACGTTGAAAGCGTCGTAGCCCTGACGCGACATGAGGTCAGCGGCTGCTGTGTAAATCCGCTCAGCACCCTCGCTGTGTCGGTCCCTCCCGATCAGCCAGTCGTTCACCGTCACGGGTCGCTCATTTCCCGGCGGCGAAATCATGGAGTGGTTTTATCACGGTGAGAATATATCCGAGTTCCTTCTCATCGGCGCTGCTGGTCAGCCCGGTGGGTGAAGAACGCCCGGCCGCACCGTTACCGAACCCGCCTTGCAACTTCCGCGCGGACCGTTGACGCAGGTCACGGGGGGGTACAACCTTGGGGCCATGCGTGCCGTGGTGAACCCGACCGACTTCTTCAGCAGCGAGGCAATCCAGGACCCCAACCCGTTGTACGACGTGATGCGGAGCCGCGCGGGGGTGAATCGGATCGGGGATTCCGTCTTCTTCGCGGTGTGCAGCTGGGACGCCGTCATGGAAGCCGTGGAACGCGTCGATGACTTCTCGTCGAACCTGACTGCCACGATGGTCTACCACGACGACGGGACCGTGACACCGTTTGACATGGGGCCGCTCGGCGGGCCGATGCATGCGATGGCCACCGCCGACGACCCGCTGCACGCGCAGCACAGGAAGTTGCTGCTGCCGCATCTGTCCGCGAAGCGGGTGCGCGTCATCGAGGAGTTCGCCGAGGCGACCGCCAAGCGGCTCTGGTGTCAGGCCAGCGGTGACGGGCGCATCGAATGGATGAGCACCATCGCCAACCGGCTGCCCATGACGGTGGTGGCTCACCTGCTCGGGCTACCCGATGACGATGTCGACAAGTTGATCCGGCTGGGGTACGCGACCACCACCCTGCTCGACGGAATCGTCAGTGCGGCCCAGCTAGAGGCGGCCGGCATGGCCGCCATGGAACTGTCCGGTTATGTCCTGGAGCATTTCGAGAAGGCGTCCGAGGAACCCCGGCCGGGGTTGATCGGCGACCTCGCCGCCCGCACCAAATCTGGGGAGTTGGAACAGCTTCCCGCGCTGGCGATCATGCTCACCTTGTTCAGCGCAGCCGGCGAATCCACCGCTTCGCTGCTCGGCAGCGCCGCTTGGGTTCTGGCCGACCGCCCCGGCGTGCAGCAGCAGCTTCGAGACCGCCCAGAACTGCTGGGTGCGTTCATCGAGGAAACCCTGCGATACGAATCGCCGTTTCGCGGTCACTATCGACACGTGGTCAAAGACACCACGCTGGCCGGCGTCGAATTGCCCGCGGATTCGCAC
Organism: Mycolicibacter senuensis; assembly: GCF_002101885.1. Taxonomy (GTDB): domain Bacteria; phylum Actinomycetota; class Actinomycetes; order Mycobacteriales; family Mycobacteriaceae; genus Mycobacterium; species Mycobacterium senuense. The sequence goes on along the minus strand of NZ_LQPS01000022.1, from coordinate 51,421 downwards.
CTGCTGCTGATGTGGGGAGCAGCTAATCGCGATCCCCGGCATTTCGACACACCTGATGAGTTCCGGCTCGACCGCGGCGCCGTGCGGGGGCACGCGGCCTTCGGCAAGGGCGCGCACTTCTGCGTTGGGGCCTCGTTGGCCCGTTTGGAGGCCCGGATCGTCTTGCGGATGCTGCTCGAACAGACCACATGGATCGACGCGGCCGACGTTGGCCGATGGCAGCCCAGCATCTTGGTCCGCCGCCTTGAACGGTTGGAGCTCAATATCCGCTGACGTCGCTCACGGGTGGGTGACGAGATACGTCTGATTGTCCAGGCCGGCGGTCAGTTCCCGCACGTCAAAAGGTCGGTTCAAGCGTGCACGCAACGCCTTCGGGTCGATCAGAAGGCTGATCTCGGCGGTCTGCCGGGCGACCAATCGCCCGATCAATGGGTAGAGGCGCCGCATGAACGCCCGCTCTGCCGATGTGCAGCGCGATGCACAGTATCCGACATGACCGATCTCGTCGGTGAGAATCTCGCTGTAGAGCAACGTGATTCGTTCGGCGACGTCGGGTTCGTCCGCGAACAGTTCGGCGCCGAGGCGGCGCAGTTCGTCGAACATGATGCAGCCCGCCATCTCTGCCGCTCCGACGAACACGAAGCCGAGCCGCTCGGGGAGAAACACGCCGGTTTTGACGAACTGTCGCATCACAAGCGGCGGGGGCACGACCTGGAAGGGCACGCCGAATACGTCGAGAGCGTATGCCAGCAGGCGGGTGTGGTAGTGCTCTTCGAGTTCGAGGTAGACGTTCTCGGGCGGCAGACTCTCGTCGCTGTTGCGGCCGTAGGTCTCGCCCAGGCCGACGCCGAACCGCTCCGCCTGATTGAGTTTGGCGGTCGCCAACAAGAACAGCATCTTGCGGTCCAGGCCGGGCTCGGGCCGCCGGCGCCGCAGGTTGCGAAGGAAGGTTGGCCGGTCGGCAGGGTGAGCGGACCGGACGGGATTCGCTTCGAGCTCCTCGAAAAACCGTTCTCGATTGGTCAATCGTCTGTTAAGCAGGTCCGCTTCGCCATCTCGTTCGGCCAGGTAGTCCCGGTAGCCCTCAATGCCGGTGCGATTCATCGGTTCTCCATTCCCTTGACAATCGTCGTCACGTAACGGTTCAGCAGTGCCTCGTCGTGCGCGCCGGTGGCCAGCAGGGCGAATAGTCCTGTCAGGAAGAATGCTCCGAGCTCCGCCGCCTCGAGATCCGACGAGACCTGCCCTGAGTGCTGCGCTTGCGCGATCACGCCAACCAGAAACTCGGCAAGCGGGTGTTGCGCCAGTTCGTCTTCGACCGGACGGGACGACGAGAAATGCAGACCGAGCATGTCCTGGAAAACCGCTGCACCCAAACGGTGTTCAGCGCCGAGTACGTGGTGTACCAGCTGAGAAAGTACGGACGTCAGGTCGCCATCGGCTTCGCCGAGCTCGCTGATGATCCTCGTCTCCTCGTTGCGCTCCGCTTCGATGAGGACGTGCTCCTTGGTGGGGAAGTGGAAGTAGAACGTTCCCCTCACCACGCCCGCGGCAGCAGCGATCGCACTGACGTCAGCGGCGGCCAGGCCGCGTTGCGCGATCTCGGCCAGCGCGGCGTCGAATAGCCGCGCGCGGGTTTCGAGTCGCCGAGTTTCCCGGACGCCCCCGGCAGCCGGTGGCGGCATGGTCAGTTCCCCTCGTGGCTGCATATCCGCACCGTACGCGCTTTGCTGACGGTCGTCAATGACGGGCGTCAACGAATTTTCGCCGGTAGCATTTGGGTCGTGGCGCAGACGGTTCAGCCCGGCATGTCCGACTACGAGCGCAAAGCCTGGGATGCGCTGCTAGACGCCGCCATCAGGCCTGAGCGATCCGGCCGGTTCGAAAGCCTGAGCCGGGGCATCAAGCAACGCGCCCAGGAGTTGGCCGCCCAAGCCCGGTCGACCGTCGAACAAGTCCCGGGGGCCACCGCCGTCATCGGCAAGGTCGACGATCTGACCAGCAAGACGATGGAGACCCTGCACACCGTGCTGGTCGAGCGGGGACTCAATTCGGTCAAGCCGGACAACGTGTTTGGGATGTTCGCCGACGAGGGCGTCGTGGTGGCGTCCTACGACGAGGTCCGCCAACTCGACCTGCAGCACTGCGACCGCTCGGTTCCGCGCCGCAAGGAGCGCTACATCGCGCTCGCGGTGGCCGGAGGTGCGGCGTCCTCGCTGGCGGTGACGGGCTCGGTGGTGTCGAGCGCGGTCACCGGCGGGACGAGCATGACGGTCGCGGCGTCGGCGGTCGTCGCTGACGTCACCGCCGTGATGGTCGGGATGGGCCGCATCGTGGCATTGGTTGCAGCGCACTACGGTTACGACGTGCGGGAGCCAGGCGAGCAGGCCTTCGCGTCCGGAGTGATCGCCTACTCTGCCGCGGGAAGCCCCGCCGAGAAGGCGGCAGCGCTGGCATCGCTGTCGCGATTGACACAGCAGATGATGCGGCAGGCGTCGTGGCGCCACCTCCAATCGCAGCAAGCGGACAACGTAATCCAGCAGATCTCGGTGGCGCTGGGATTCCGGATGGCCAAACACAAGTTGGCGCAGGCTGTTCCGGTACTCGGTGCGGTCGTCAACGGCGGACTCAACGCCCGGATCGCGCAGCGGACGTTCGAGCGGGCCCAGCAGGCCTACCGGCTACGGTTCCTCACCGAAAAGTACGATCTCGATCCCGGCCGGTGGGCGCCGGTGGTGGATCCCGGCGGTGACATCGATATCCCACTCGTCGACGAGATGCTCGATGCCGAGCTCGACCCAGAACCCGGTGACGGCGGGCCCGGCACGGACTAGGTGCGCCGGGTGGGCACGAGATTCAGTTTCGGCCGCAGCCGTTTCCGTCCAGAAGATAGTTGCGGTCGGTTTTCCGGTGCTCGTGCCAGCTGGGTGAGTGTGGGTTGCGCGGATAGTCGTTAAAGCGAACTCCGGCAGCTTAGGTCAGGGTGTCAGGGCACAGTTCGTGCTGAGCGATGTCGATCACCGGGCGCAGGTTGACCGTCAGGTCGTCGACCATCGACGGTCCGCCGAACGACGGGCGGCGGGCGTAGGCGTCCACCACCTGGTCGACCGTGGCGCCGCTGCGCAACTGGTTGCAGAACCGGTGCCCCGCCGACAGCCGGGCATTGGGCGGACCGGACCGGAAGACGCCGTTGGCGTCCAGGGCGGCGATGTAGCTGGCGTCGTCGGCGTGGGCCGGCGGGCCGCACAGCAGCGCCATGGACGCGACACCGGCGAGGGCGGCAGTGCGCAGAATCCAATTCATACCGGCGATGCTACGTCTGAAAGCAGTTGATTCTGCGGCTACCGGGCAAAAGTGCGAGAGGACCGTCGGGTAGCCGCAGAGTCAACAGGGGTTAGATCAGGCCCAGCGCGGTCATCGCGTCGGCGACCTGGATGAAGCCCGCGATGTTGGCCCCCACCACGTAGTTGCCGGGGGCGCCGTACTCGTCGGCGGTGACCAGGCAGCGGTGGTGGATGCTCTGCATGATCGCCGCCAGGCGCTGCTCGGTGTATTCGAAGCTCCACGAATCACGCGAGGCGTTCTGCTGCATCTCCAGCGCGCTGGTGGCCACACCGCCGGCGTTGGCCGCCTTGCCCGGGGCCAGCGTCACACCGGCTTCGGTGAACAGCTTGACGGCATCCGGGGTGCAGGGCATGTTGGCGCCCTCGGCGACGATCTTGCAGCCGTTCTTGGCCAGCGCGGCGGCGTGGGTGCCGTCCAGTTCGTTCTGGGTGGCCGACGGGAACGCGATCTGACAAGGCACGTCCCAGATGGAGCCGCCGTTGTTGACGAACTGCGTCGCCCCGCCGCGGGCGGTCGCGTAGGCCTCGATGCGATCGCGCTTGACCTCCTTGACCTCCTTGAGCAGCTCCAGGTCGATGCCCTTCTCGTCGACGATGTAGCCGCTGGAGTCCGAGCACGCCACCACGACGCCGCCCAGCTGGTGGATCTTCTCGATCGCGTAGATCGCCACGTTGCCCGAGCCGGACACCACGGCCCGCTTGCCCTCGAAGGAGTCCTTGGCGGTCTTGAGGATCTCGTCGGTGAAATACACGGCGCCGTAACCGGTCGCCTCGGTGCGGACCTGCGACCCGCCCCAGGTCAAGCCCTTGCCGGTCAGCACGCCCGACTCGTAGCGGTTGGTGATCCGCTTGTACTGGCCGAACAGGTAGCCGATCTCACGGCCGCCGACGCCGATGTCGCCGGCGGGGACGTCGGTGTACTCGCCCAGGTGCCGGAAGAGCTCGGTCATGAACGACTGACAGAACCGCATGATCTCGTTGTCCGAGCAGCCCTTGGGGTCGAAGTCCGACCCGCCCTTGCCGCCACCGATCGGCAGGCCGGTCAGCGAGTTCTTGAAGATCTGCTCGAAGCCGAGGAACTTGACGATCCCGAGGTAGACCGACGGGTGGAACCGCAGGCCGCCCTTGTAGGGGCCCAGCGCGGAGTTGAACTCCACCCGGAAACCGCGGTTGATCTGCACGTTGCCGTTGTCGTCGAGCCACGGCACCCGGAAGATGATCTGGCGCTCAGGTTCGCACATCCGCCGGATGACCGCGCTGTCGACGTAGTCCGGGTGCTTGGCGACCACCGGGCCGAGGCTGCTGAGTACTTCGAAAACGGCCTGGTGGAACTCGGCCTCGCCGGGGTTACGGCGCAGCACCTCATCATAGATTTCGTGCAGCCTCGGATTCAGTTCGCTCATGTCCTGTGATCTCTTCCTCGCGTGTCGCTGTCAGCGGGCACAGGCTAGCCGCCTTCAACGCTAACGCCGAAATCGAGTTGGTTACGTCGCTGTTAAATCATTACCGTTCCGAGGGCACCGATTAGCCTTGATTGGCGAACAAAGGCGGAGCGATCCATGGCGATGTCGCGGCGAGACCGGGTGCGCGAGGCGCTGTCCACCACTGAGCTCGCGGCGATGGAGATCTTCGCCGGTTGCAGCCAAGTCGAGCTGTCGCGGCTGGTCACCGGCTTGCAGCCGCTGCAGGCCGGCACCGGAACCGAACTCATGCGTCAAGGCGAGCCGGCGGTGTCCTTTTTGCTCATCTCGTCGGGATCGGCCCAGGTCAAGCATGTCGGAGACGACGGCGCGGTAGTGGTCAGCGAGGTGTCGGCCGGGATGGTGGTCGGGGAGATCGCGCTGTTGCGCAAGGGCCGCCGGACCGCGACGGTCACCACCGCGACGCCGCTGACCGGTTGGATCGGCGATGAGCGGGCCTTCGACGAGATGCTGCAGATCCCGGAGGTCATGGGCAGGCTGGTGCGCATCGCGCGTCAACGACTGGCCGCCTACATCGAGGCCGTGCCGATCCGGGCCCGCGATGGCACCGCGCTGTTACTGCGGCCGGTGCTGCCCGGCGACAGTGCGCGAACCGTCCAGGACCATGTCAAGTTCTCCGGCGAAACGCTGTACCGACGGTTCATGTCGACGCGCACCCCGAGTCCGACGCTGATGCACTACCTGTTCGAGGTGGACTACGTCGACCACTTCGTCTGGGTGGTCACCGAGCCCGACGGCTCCTTCGTCGCCGACGGCCGCTTCGTCCGGGACACCGCGGATCCGACCGTCGCCGAGATCGCTTTCATCGTCAGTGACAGCTATCAGGGCCGCGGCATCGGCACCTACCTGGTGGGGGCGGTGGCGGTCATCGCCCGGCTGGAGGGCATCGAGAAGTTCACCGCGCGAGTGCTGTCGGAGAACGCGCCGATGCGCGCCATCCTGGACCACCTGGGCGCCTATTGGGAGCGGGATGATCCGGGCGTCGTCACGACGGTCATCGATGTGCCCGGCAACGACCAGCTGCCGTTCGGCCGAGACGTGACCGAACAGATCAAAGAGGTTGGCCGCCAAGCTATCCAGGCCGTGGGGTGACCGCCGCCACCCGAGCTGGGCGGCGTTGGGTAGATTGGCTGCGATGTTGAACCTTCGCGCGGTGCTGGCAGTGGGCTGTGTCGGCTTGCTCGCCGCATGCAGCTCCGATCCCGCCGAGGTGACCGCCGACATCGGCAAAGTGGCCGACGTGAAATCCTCCTTCGGCCCGGAGTTTCAGGTCAAGGCCATCGCGCCCACCGGTCTGGACCCGAAGTTACTGGCGGCCAACACTTTGCCGCCGGGCTTGAAGTTCGAGCCCGCCGACTGCTCGAGGTTCGCAGTCAGCCAGCAACTGCCGCAGGGCGTGCAGGGCAATATGGCCGCGGTGGCCGCCGAAGGTAACGGCAATCGCTTCATCACCATCGCCCTGGAGACCTCCGAGCCGGTCCCGTTCAACGAGCCGGGTAAGTCCTGCCGCCGGATCGGCTTCGCCGGCGACCGGATGCGCGGTCTGGTCGAAACGGTCGAGGCGCCGCACATCGACGGCGTGCAGACCACCGGGGTGCACCGGGTGGTCGAGGCGGTCGCCGGAGGCAAGTCCCGCGTCGGCGAGCTGTACAACTACTCGGCGTACTTCGGGCCGTATCAGGTGCTGGTGACCGCCAACCCGCTGGTGGCGCCGGACAGGCCGGTCATCCCCGTCGACACCGCCCGAGCCCGCGAACTGCTGGTGGCCGCGGTGGCCGCGGTGCGGGGCTGATCTTTCGAGCTACCGCACGCCGCGCGGCCGGAACTGGATGCTGATCCGCGGGCCGACGGGTGTGGCCGTCTTCGGTATCGAGTGCTCCCAGGTGCGCTGGCAGGAGCCGCCCATCACCAGCAGGTCGCCGTGGTGTTGCGACAGCCGCAGTGCGGCGCCCCCGCCCCGGGGACGCAGCGCGAACGTGCGGGTGGCGCCGACGCTGACGATCGCGACCATGGTGTCCTGCGTCGCGCCGCGGCCGAGGGTGTCGCCATGCCAGGCCACGCTGTCGTCGCCGTCGCGGTACAGGCACAAGCCCACCGTGGCGAACGGTTCACCGAGTTCCCCGGCGTAGATGTCGTTGAGCCGGCGGCGCAGCCGGCTGATCGCCGGGTGGGGCGCGTCGTCGACGGCCAGGTCGTGGAAGCTGACCAGCCGGGGAACGTCGAGCAGCCGGTCATACATCCGGCGGCGTTCGGCCCGCCACGGAATCGCGGATCGCAGTTCGGCGACCAGATCGGTGCCTTCGGTCACCCAGTTGGGGCGGACATCGAGCCAGGCGCCGTCGCCCAGCTGCCGGCGTTCACTCAGGTCGAACAGCGACTCCTGTACCGGTACCGCCACGGCCGCCAGCCTATCGCACGCCTGTTCGATTCGTCGAGATTGCGTTCAGCGCCGACGGGCCACGGACGCTACGACCAGCTGGGCAGCCAGATCTGCATGTTCCAGGTGGCCGGCGAGATCGGCACCCCGGTCAGGATCGGGTACAACCAGGCGAAGTTCGTCAGTACCAGTGCGACGTAACAGCACACCGCGATCAGCCCGAGCGTGCGCCGCTCCTCGCCGCGCGAAAGCCCGTCGGTGACGATGTCGCTGCAGATCAACGCCAGCAACATCGCCAGGAACGGCGCCATCGGCACCGCATAGAAGAAGTACATCTGCCGATCGATGTCGGCGAACCACGGCAGCCAGCCGGCGCAGTAGCCCACCAGCGCCGCGGCGTAGCGCCAGTCATGGCGCACCAGGGCTCGCCACAATGCGTAGCCCAGCACCGGCACCGCCAGCCACCACATCGCCGGCGTGCCCACCAGCATCACCGCCTTGACGCAGGACTGCGCCCCGCAGCCCGGCACGTCGTGCTGGTCGATCGCGTAGAGCACCGGGCGCAGCGACATCGGCCAGGCCCACGGCTTGGACTCCCAGGGATGGTGGTTGCCGGCGGCGTTGGTCAGGCCGGAGTGGAAGTGATAGGCCTGATAGGTGTAGTGCCAAAGCGACCGCAGCGCGTCGGGCACCGGGAACCGGCTCTCCAGCCCGATCGACTGCCCTTCCTCGTGGCGGTCCACGCCCGTCTCCGAGGCGAACCACGCCGCATACGACGCCAGATACACCCCGAACGGGATCAGCACCATCGCGTAGGCGGTGGGGCCGACATCGCGGCGCAGCGTTCCCAGCCACGGCCGGCGAACCCGGTACTGCCGGCGGGCAGCCACGTCGAAGGCCAGGGACATCGCCCCGAAGAACACCACGAAATACAGTCCGGACCACTTGGTGGCGCAGGCCAGACCCAACAGCACCCCGGCGCCGAAGCGCCACCAGCGCACCCCAAGCCGGGGGCCCCACGGCGTTGCGCCGCAACGGCCTTCGGTCAACACGTTGTGCATCCGGGTGCGTACCTGATCGCGGTCGACGATCAGCGCCCCGAACGCCGCCACCACGAAGAAGGTCAAGAAGCCGTCCAGCAGCGCGGTGCGCGCCGCCACGAAGCTGACGCCGTCTCCGACCAGCAGCAGCCCGGCGATCCCGCCGGCCAGGGTGGATCGGGTCATCCGGCGCACGATCCGCACCAGCAGTGCGATCGCGAGCACCCCGAGCAGCGCACTGGTGAAGCGCCAGCCCAACCCGTTGTAGCCGAACAGCGCCTCGCCGATCGCGATGAGGTGCTTGCCGACCGGAGGGTGGACCACCAGGCCGTAGCCGGGGTTGTCCTCGACGCCGTGGTTGTGCAGCATCTGCCAGGCCTGCGGCGCGTAATGCTTCTCGTCGAAGATCGGGGTGCCGGCATCGGTCGGGGTGTACAGGTTCGAGAACCGGGTCACCGCGGCCAGCGTGGTGACCGCGGCTGTCACCGCCCAGCCGCGGGCACGGTCGGACGGCCCGAAATCGGCCACCGGCACCAGCAGTCCCGGGCTGATCACCGGAGCGGTGCGCTCCGGCACGGCCGCGGAGCTGGTAGCGGTCGGAGCGCTCATCCCCACGATCGTAGGCTGTGCGCCATGGCCGACGGTCGATTGCTGCTGGGTGCCACCCCGCTGGGCCAGCCCGGTGACGCCTCGCCGCGGCTGGTGGCGGCACTTGGCACCGCCGACGTGGTGGCCGCCGAGGACACCCGGCGGGTGCGGACGCTGGCCAAGGCGCTCGACGTGCGCATCGCCGGCAAGGTGGTCAGCCTGTTCGACGCCAACGAGGCGACACGGGTGCCGGCGCTGATCGCCGACATCGAGGCCGGGGCCACCGTGCTGGTGGTCAGCGACGCCGGGATGCCGTTGATCAGCGACCCGGGTTACCGCCTGGTGGTCGCGTGCGTCGAGGCCGGGCTGCCGGTGAGCTGCCTGCCCGGCCCCTCGGCGGTGACGACCGCGCTGGCGGTGTCGGGTCTGGCATCGGAGCGCTTCTGCTTCGAGGGTTTCGCGCCGCGCAAGCCGGCGGCGCGCCGGGCATGGCTGGCCACGCTGGCCGGCGAACGACGCACCTGCGTGTTCTTCGAATCGCCGCGGCGGCTGGCCGACTGCCTGCGCGACGCGGCCGACACGCTGGGCGGTGACCGGCGGGCGGTGGTGTGCCGCGAGCTGACCAAGACCCACGAGGAGGTGCGGCGCGGGACGCTGGCAGAGCTGGCCGACTGGGCGGTGGACGGCGTGCTGGGGGAGATTACCGTGGTGCTGGCCGGGGCGACGCCGCGTGCCGACCTGCCGGCGCTGGTCGCGGAGGTCAATCGACTGACCGGCGAGGGCATGCGGGTCAAAGACGCCTGCGCGCAGGCGATCGCCGAGGCGCCCGGTGCGGTGTCGCGGCGTGAGCTCTACGACGCGGTGCTGCGTGCCCGGGACTGACCGGCGGCGACGATCGGGGCGGCCTTGTGCAGGCACTCCTGCCATTCGGCGTCGGGATCCGAATCGGCGGTGATACCGCCGCCCACCCCGAGCACCGCGCCACCGGCGGCATCGAATTCCACGGTGCGGATCGCGACGTTGAGTTCGCAGCCGGCCAGCGGTGACGCCAAACCCACGGTGCCGCAGTAAGCGCCACGACGAGACAGTTCCCACTCCGAAAGCAGCTGGCGTGCACGGTGTTTGGGGGTTCCTGTCACCGAGGCGGGCGGGAAGGCCGCGTCCAGCAACTCGGACATGGTCAGCTCTTGCGGCACCCGCGCCGAGACCGTCGACACCAGGTGCCACACCCCGGGCGCGGGCCGCACCGCCAAGAGTTCGGGGACCGTGACGGTGCCGGTGACGGCCACCCGCCCGAGGTCGTTGCGGACCAGGTCCACGATCATGATGTTTTCCGCGACGTCTTTGGCCGAGGCGCGCAACGCCGACGGGCGGGCGTCGAGCGGCAGGGTGCCCTTGATCGGGCTGGACGACACGCCCTCGCCGCGGCGGCGCAGAAACAGCTCGGGCGACAGCGAGGCCACGGCGCCCCAGCCGCCGGCCAGGTAGGCGGCCCGCGCGGGGCCGGTGCGGGCCACCGCGTCGGCGAAGAAGTCCAGCGGGGCGCCGGTGACGGTTCCGGTGAAGCGGGTGCACACACACGCCTGATACACCTCGCCGGCCCGGATGGCCTCCAGGCAGGCCAGCACCCCGGCGCGGTGCGTCTGCCGGTCAGGTGTCTGCCAGAAGATGCGGCAGTGGCGCTCCGGCGCGGGTGTTGTCAGCGCCTCGGTCAGCCAGCCCGGCATCGGGGCGCCGGAAAGACTCTCGAACCACCACTGCCCTGTGTTGTCCTGACGCAAGACGCAGTCGGTCCAGCCGCCGGCAGCCTCCGGAATCCGGGGACCCAGGTCGTCGGCACCGGGATCCGGGTAGGACAGATATCCGATCCAGCCGCCGCCCACTGCCTCGCACCGCCGGCCGGGAGAGACGTCGAACACCTCGACGGGGTCGACGGGCTCGACGGCCACGCTGGGCGCGATCACGGCCCGGCTGCCGAACCACTCGCCGGTCAACGCGGCCGGCGGCGGCAGCCCGCACCGCACGGCGGCGGCACCGACCGCGCGCAGCACCTGCGGTGCCGTGCCCAGGTCGCCGAGCCGCTCGATTCGCACCGCACCAGCTTGTCAGACGTTTCAGCTGCGGGTGATCTCCCGGGCGGCCGCTACCGCCGCCAGCTTGTCCGGATTGCGCATCGCGTAGAAGTTGGTGATCAGGCCGTCGACGATCTCGACGGTGAACACGCCTTCGAGCCGGCCCGCGCTGTAGAGCAGCACTGCCGGGGCGGAGTTGCAGGTCGCCGTCTCTATCCGGACGTCGGGAAGCTCGGCGCCCTGCTTGAGTAGGCCGACGACGGTGCGGGCCACCTTGTCGGCGCCGACGATCGGCCGGCGCGCAGCACTGGCCTTGCCGCCGCTGTCGGCGGTCCACACCACGTCGGGCGCCAACAGCGACATCACGGTGGTGATGTCGCCGCCGGCCGCGGCGGTCATGAACTCCGCGGTGACCCGAGCGTTCTGCTCGGGGTCCACCGGGCTGTACCGCGGCCGGCGGGCCTGGACGTGGCCGCGGGCCCGATGCGCGACCTGCCGGGCCGCGGCCGCCGACTTGCCCACCGCGGCCGCGATCTCGTCGTAGTCGAACCCGAACACCTCGCGTAGCACGAACACCGCACGCTCGTCGGGACTGAGTGTCTCCAGCACCACCAGCATCGCCATCGAGACCGATTCGGCGAGAACGACATCGGCGGCCGGGTCGTGTTCGTCCAGCAGCAGCGGCTCGGGCAGCCACGGACCGACATAATCCTCGCGGCGCCGGGCGCCGGCCCGCAGTGCGTTGAGCGCCTGCCGGGTGACCAGGCTGGCCAGGTACGCCTTGACGTCGCGCACCTCGGCCAGGTCGACCTCGGCCCAGCGCAGGTAGCTGTCCTGCAGCACATCGTCGGATTCGGTTGCCGAGCCCAGGATCTCGTAGGCGATGGTGAACAGCAGCGGTCGTAGTTCGGTGAACCGGTCGGTGTGTTCGCTCATCGCACCGTCGCCTCCCGGTCTGCTTGCCGCTGAGCGATCTGGGCCGCCCGGCCGCCCTTGAACCAACGGTACGAGCCCGGCTTGGCCGCCTCGCCGCGGATCAACTTCACCGTGAATTTGCAGATCGTCTCCTTGACCACCGCGCCGAGCCGGCCCCCGATGAAGGCCCTGGTAGGGGTGTCGTCGCGGTGGGACAACTGAACGGTCGCGGCGTGGCGGCCCACGCTGATGCACTGGGCGGCGAACGATTGGTCCAGCGCCGCCGGTGAGTCGCCGGCGATCCGGGCCAGCACCGTGTTGGCAGCTTGGGCGCCCAGCGGCAGGGCGGCCTGGCAGCTCATCCGCAACGGCTGGCCGGACGGCGCGGCCGCGTCCCCGGCCGCCATGATCCACGGGTTGTCGATGCTGGTCAGGGTCTCGTCGGTGAGGAGCCGTCCCAGCGCGTCGGTGGCCAGCCCGCTGACCCTGGCCAGCTCCGGGACGCCGAAGCCCGCGGTCCAGACCGTCACCTGGCTGGGCAGCGTCGAGCCGTCGGCCAGCAGCACGGCATCGGGCCGGACCTCGGCGACCGTGGCGGCTTCGCGCACGTCGACGCCAAGCTTGCGCAAGGCCTTGGCCACCGAGCGGCGCCCCGCGGTGTGCAGGGACGGCCCCAGCGTCCCGCCGCAGACCAGGGTGACGGTGCGACCCTGCCCGGCCAGTTCGGAAGCCGCTTCGATTCCGGTCAGCCCGCCGCCGACCACGGTCACCGGCGCGTCCGGCGTCAACTCGCCGAGGCGGGCCAGCAGCCGCTGCGCGACCTCCAATTCGCTGATGGAATAGGCGAATTCGGCAGCTCCGGGGACTGCGGGGGTGATCGCGCCGGTGCTGCCCACGGCGTAGATGAGGTAGTGGTAGTCCAGCGCGGCACCGGAGGCCAGCAGGACCCGGCGGTCCGCGGTGTCGATCCGGGTGGCGGAGTCGACCACCAGTCGGATCTCGTCACCGAGCAGTTCTGGGAAGTCGATGGTGGCGGTGCCGGTTCCGGCGACGTACTGGTGCAGCCGGATTCGCTCGACGAACGCCGGACGCGGGTTGACCAGGGTGATGTCGACGCCGGGATGCTGACGCAGCCGGTTGGCGGCCAGGGTGCCGGCGTAACCGCCGCCGACGACGACAACGTGGGTGCGGATCATGAGTTGCTCCTGTCTCTGGAGGTGGTGATGCCCTCAAGACACCCCCGACCGCCGGTATGTGACGCACTGTGAGCTGTTTCACGGCGTGCGTAGGGTGGGGCCATGGGTTTCGGTGGTCCGGCGCGGATGTTTGTCCGCGCATTCAATGCTGTGACGACGTCGCTGGTCACCGCACCGCTGCTCGGTCCCAGGTTGGGTCGGCGGCTCACCATGATCAGCTATGTCGGGCGGCGGTCCGGGAAGACCTTCACCCTTCCGGTGAGCTACTGGCGCAGCGGTGACGAGGTCGCCATCGGAGTGACCCTGCCCGACAAGAAGGCCTGGTGGCGCAACTTCTCCGGCGACGGCGGGCCGTTGAAGATCCGGCTCGACGGCGCGGACCGGCCCGGGCACGCCGTCGCAGAGCGCGACGAGCAGGGCCGGGTGAAAGTGGTCGTCCGGCTGGACCCGCGGTAGGCGTCCGGTCAGCTCACGGCTGGTAGCGCGGGAACACCCCGGACGGCGCCGGCAGCGTCAGGCCGGGAGCCAGCCGGTGCGGCACGGCGGTGAACATCCGCTGCTCGGCGGTCTGGCCCAGCAGGTCCAGCAGCTTGCCCGCCGATTCGGGCATCACCGGCTGCGCCAGTAGCGCCGCGATCCGCACCACCTCCAGCGTGGTGTACAAGACGGTGCCGAACCGCGCCTGATCGGCGGCGGATTCGCTCTTGGCGAGCTTCCACGGCTCGTGGGCGGAGAAGTACCGGTTGGCCGCACCCAGCATCAGCCAGATCGCTTCCAGGCCCAGATGCATGGCCTGGCTGCCGAACGCCGCCCGCACCTTCTCCAGCAACCCGTCGGCCTGCGCCAGCAGCTTCTCATCGTCGCCGGTGGACGCCAGCGGCTCCGGGACGACGCCGGCCAGGTTCTTGGCGACCATCGACAGCGACCGCTGCGCCAGGTTCCCCAGCTCGTTGGCCAGGTCGGCGTTGCTGCGGCTGATCATCGCCTCCTCGGAGATGCTGCCGTCCTGTCCGAACGGGATCTCGCGGAGCAGGAAATACCGCACCTGGTCGACCCCGAACTTCTCCACGAACTCGACCGGGTCGATGACGTTGCCCACCGACTTGCTCATCTTCTCGCCGCTGTTGAGCAGGAAGCCGTGGGCGAAAACCTTGCGCGGCAGCTCGATTCCGGCCGACATCAGAAACGCGGGCCAGTACACGGTGTGGAATCTGATGATGTCCTTGCCGATCATGTGCAGATCGGCCGGCCAGTACCGGCGGAAGGACTCGGATTCGGTGTCGGGGTAGCCGACCCCGGTCAGGTAGTTGGTCAGGGCGTCCACCCAGACGTACATCACGTGGTCGGGGTGGCCGGGCACCGGCACGCCCCAGTCGAACGAGGTGCGCGAGATCGACAGGTCGCGCAGCCCGCCGGAGACGAAGCTGACCACCTCGTTGCGGCGCACCTCCGGGGCGATGAAGCCGGGGTTGGCCTCGTAGTGCGCCAGCAGCTTGTCGGTGTAGGCCGACAGCCGGAAGAAGTAGGTCTGCTCCTCGGTCCAGGTCACCGGCGCCCCGGTTTCGGCGGCGATTCGCGAACCGGCTTCGGCCATCCGGGTCTCGGCCTCGGTGAAGAACCGCTCGTCGCGTACCGAGTACCAGCCCGAGTAGGTGTCCAGGTAGATATCACCGGTGTCGACCATGCGCTGCCAGATCGCCTTGGAGGCCGCCAGATGGTCGGCGTCGGTGGTCCGGATGAACCGGTCGAAGGAGATGTTGAGCCGCTCCTGCAGGCGCTGGAACACATCGGAGTTGCGCCGCGCCAGCTCCGCGGTCGGGATGCCTTCGGCAGCGGCGGTCTCGGCCATCTTCAGCCCGTGCTCGTCGGTGCCGGTCAGGTACCGCACATCGAATCCGTCGAGCCGGTGGAACCGGGCGATCGCGTCGGTGGCGATGTACTCGTAGGCGTGACCGATGTGCGGATCACCATTGGGATAGGTGATTGCGGTGGTGACGTAGAAAGGCTTCATCAACGATCACCCTATGGTGTGCGGGTGAGCTCGAAACGGTCAGTCAGAACTCCGCCCCCCGCGCCGCAGGAGCTGAGTCCGCTGGTCGACGCGCACACCCACCTGGATGCGTGCGGCGCCGACGACGTGCCGGCGATCCTCGACCGGGCCAGCGCGGTCGGGGTGCACGCGGTGGTGACCGTCGCCGACGACCTGGCCTCCGCCCGTTGGGTGACCCGCGCCGCCGAGGCCGACGAGCGGGTCTACGCCGCCGTCGCCCTGCATCCCACCCGCACCGACAGCCTGACCGACGACGCCCGCGCCGAGATCGAGGCGCTGGCCGCCCACCCGCGGGTGGTGGCGATCGGGGAGACGGGGATGGACCTGTACTGGCCGGGCCGGCTGGCGGGCTGTGCCGACCCGCACACTCAGCGGGAGGCCTTCGCCTGGCACATCGACCTGGCCAAACGCACCGGCAAACCGCTGATGATCCACAACCGCGACGCCGACGCCGCCGTGCTGGACGTGCTGCGCGCCGAAGGCGCCCCCGAGCAGGTGATCTTCCACTGCTTCTCGTCCGGTCCGGAGATGGCTCACACTTGCGTCGACGCCGGCTGGACACTCAGCCTGTCCGGCACGGTCAGCTTCAAGAATGCCCGTGACCTGCGAGAAGCCGTGCCGTTGATTCCGGCCGAGCAGCTTCTGGTGGAGACCGATGCGCCGTTTTTGACCCCGCACCCCTACCGTGGGGCCCCCAACGAGCCCTACTGCCTGCCCTACACTGTCAGGGCGCTGGCCGAGCTGCTGGGGGAGTCGGCGGCCGAGTTGGCGCAGGTCACGAGCCACAACGCCCGTCGGGTGTACGGCCTGCGGTGAAATGTCGAGCAGGTCACATTCGGTTGCCCCGAACGCAGGGGGTTCGTTACCGTCTCGTTATAAACACGGGGCACCGCAAGGGCCCCCTTTGTCGTGTCGTGAGGTCGTTGTTTTGAACACTGTGACCAGGCTGCATCAGGCCCCCTCGCCGATGCTGCGGATGCTGGTCGGCGCGCTCTTGCTGGTGCTGACCTTTGCCGGTGGTTTCGCGGTTGCCAGCGCCAAGACCGTGACGCTGGATGTCGACGGAACCCCGGTGACCGTGACCACCATGCGGTCGCGGGTGATCGACGTCGTCGCCGAGAACGGTTTCGACCTCGGCGACCGTGACGATGTGACCCCGGCGCGTGACGCCCGGGTGCACGACGACGACACCATCGTGGTGCGCCGCAGCCGCCCGCTGCAGCTGTCGCTGGACGGGCGCGAGGCCAAGCAGGTGTGGACGACGGCGCTGTCGGTCGACGAGGCGCTGGCGCAACTGTCGATGACCGACACCGCTCCGGCCGCGGCGTCCCGCGGCAGCCGGGTGCCGCTGGCGGGCATGGCGCTGCCTGTGCTGAGTGCCAAGAACGTCCGGATCGACGATGGCGGTGTGGTGCGTACGGTGCGGCTGGCCGCGCGCAACGTCGCCGACCTGCTGGCCGCCGACGGCGCCCCGCTGGAGCAGGCCGACAAGGTCAGTCCGTCGGCCTCGACCCCGATCACCGAGGGCATGGAGATCCAGGTGACCCGGATCCGGGTCACCCACGTCACCGAGCGAGTGCCGCTGCCCCCGACCGCGCGTCGTGTCGAGGACCCGTCGATGAACATCAGCCGGCAGGTCGTCGAAGACCCCGGCACTCCGGGCACCCAGGATGTGACCTACTCGGTGGCCACCGTCAACGGTGCCGAGACCGGTCGGCTCCCGGTGTCCAACGCCGTGGTGGACCCGGCCCGCGACTCGGTGCTGCGGGTCGGCGCCAAGCCGGGCACCGAGGTGCCGCCGTCGATCTACGGCACCGCCTGGGACCGCATCGCTTCCTGCGAGTCACACAACAACTGGGCGATCAACACCGGCAACGGCTACTACGGGGGGGTGCAGTTCGACTACGGCACCTGGATCGCCAACGGCGGGCTGAAGTACGCCCCGCGCGCTGACTTGGCCACCCGCGAGGAGCAGATCGCGATCGCCGAGGTCACCCAGGCCCGGCAGGGCTGGGGCGCCTGGCCGGTGTGCAGCGGGAGACGCTGACCATCGGGCTACTCGGGGCCGGCGACATCAGGGCCCTGGCGGCCGAACTCGACCTGCGGCCCCGGAAATCACTGGGGCAGAACTTCGTTCATGACGCCAACACGGTGCGCCGGATCGTCGCCGGTGCCGGGATCACCGCCGCCGACCACGTCCTGGAAGTCGGTCCCGGACTCGGCTCGCTGACCTTGGCCCTGCTCGAGCATGGCCCGACGGTCATCGCCGTGGAGAAGGATCCGGTACTGGCCGACCGGCTGCCGGCGACCGTCGCCGAGCACGCGCCTGCCGACGCCGACCGCCTGACGGTGCTGAGCCGGGACGTGTTGACGCTGCACCGCGAGGAGGTGGCCGCCGCGCCGACCGCGGTGGTGGCCAACCTGCCCTACAACGTCGCGGTCCCGGCGTTGCTGCATCTGCTGGCCGAATTCGCCTCGATTCGCACGGTGATGGTGATGGTGCAGTTGGAGGTTGCCGAGCGGCTGGCCGCCGAGCCGGGCGGCAAGGACTACGGGGTGCCCAGCGCCAAGGCCCGGTTCTTCGGTGCGGTGCGCCGCTGCGGCACG
Source organism: Mycolicibacter senuensis (assembly GCF_002101885.1). Classification (GTDB taxonomy): domain Bacteria; phylum Actinomycetota; class Actinomycetes; order Mycobacteriales; family Mycobacteriaceae; genus Mycobacterium; species Mycobacterium senuense. The sequence goes on along the minus strand of NZ_LQPS01000022.1, from coordinate 33,751 downwards.
GTTCCGCCGAGCGTGTTCTGGCCGGTGCCGAGGGTGAACTCCGGACTGGTGCGCATCGACCGGTACGACACCGCGCCGTGGCCGGTCGACGACACGTTTCGCCGCGCGCTCTTCACGCTGATCGACATCGCCTTCGCCCAGCGCCGCAAAACCTCCCGCAACGCCTTCGCGGAATGGGCGGGATCAGGTGCGCAGTCGGCCGCGCTGTTGGAGGCGGCCGGTATCGACCCGGCGCGGCGCGGAGAGACCTTGGCGATCTCCGATTTCGTTCGCCTGCTTCAGGTTTCCGAGTCCCGCTCGACCAGTACCCGGGACAACTGTTCGACCAACTCGGTGCAGGAGTCGTAGCGCCGCGCCGGTAATTTCGCCATGGCGCGTTCCACCACGACGTCGAGGGCGCGGGCGGCCGGTCCGAACGCCGCCGGGACGGGCGGCGGCAGCCGCCGCAGGTGCGCGTCCACCAGTTCGGCGGCGCTCGACGCGGGGAACGGCGGTGCCCCGGTGAGCAACTCGACCGCGGTGCAGGCCAGCGCGTATTCGTCGGTGGCGGCCGACGGGGCTTTGCCGCAGAGGATCTCCGGGGCGGTGTAGGGCAGCGAGACCTCGGGGTTACCGGGGATTCGGGGCCGGTTCCCGACGTCCTCGACGACGGCGTGCGCCGACCCGAAGTCGGTCAGCACCGCCCCGGCGCGGGGGAAGTCCGCGGCGATCAGGATGTTGGCCGGTTTGACGTCGCAGTGCACGATGCCGCTGTGATGGGCGTAGTCGAGCGCGTCGGCGATCTGGGCCAGCGCGCGCAATCGATCCGGCAAGGTCTGCAGTCGGGTCGAATTGCCGCCGTCGATGAATTGCATCGCCAGCCAACACGGTCCGTGCCGGTAGACGGTGACGACATGGGGATGGTCCAGGACGCGCGCGAACTCGAACTCGCGGTTCAACCGCGCCTGCTCGGCGGACGTGCGATGCGCTTCGTCGAGGACCTTCAGCGCCACCGGCGGGGCGTGGTCGGCCCGGAGCCGGGAGTCGCGGGCTCGGTAGACGGTGGCGTGCCCCCCGCGCCCGACTTCGTGATCGATCAGGTAGCCGCCGAAGTCGATGCCGGCTTCGCCCATGAGCCCCAGGTTATGGGGCCGGAGCGCGCTTCGGCCGCGGAAGCCGGCAAGGCCCCATGAAGCTAAGAAAAACATGATCGCATAGCAAAAAAACGATGACATTTTGCTGTTGCGGGGTGATAATCGACTCCAACTTCGTCCGGGAGGTCGTCATGACAACTGTGGACAGTCGCAACCTGCGCTCGTTGGGTGCGGTTCCGCTGGCCGCCGCCACCATCGCCGCACTGGGCGTCGCGCCCGCGGTGACGCCCGGTCTGGCAGCGACAGTCAAAACCGTGGTGGCCCAGGCGACCCTGCTGGACACCCAGTCCTGGATCATGGGCGGCAGCGGGCTGCCGGTCCCGCCGCCGGAGTACCTGGCCGCCCTCACCGATCGGTTCCTGGACCCGGCGACACCCAAGTTCGCGGGCCAGCCGCTGTTCCCGGTGGACGTCACCAACGCGCTGTTCACCCCGGAGGGCCTGTACCCGCTTACCGGGGTGAAGTCGCTGACGCTGGACACCTCGCTGGACCAGGGTGTCGAGATCCTGCACCAGAAGATCATGCAAGAGACAGCTGCCGGCAATGATCTTGTCGTACTTGGCTATTCACAGAGCGGTGTCATCAACGCGCTGGAGATCGAGCAGCTGCTGAGCATGCCCGAGGATGAGCGGCCCGGCGCCGACGAGCTGTCCTTCGTGATGCTGGGCAGCCCCAGCACCCCCGATGGCGGCCTGCTGTCGCGTTTCGACCTGACCAGCCTGAACCCGAACCTGCCCGAGCTGTCCCTGCCCAGCCTGGGCGTCACGTTCAGCGGCGGCACCCCGGCCGACACCCCCTGGGAGACCGCGTTCTACACCCAGGAGTACGACGGCTTCGCCGACTTCCCCAAGTACCCCTTGAACCTGTTGGCGGACATCAACGCGTTCATGGGCATCATGTTCGTGCACGGCACCTACCCGTCACTGACCGACGAGCAGTTGGCGTCGGCGATCGAACTGCCGGTCAGCGACGGCTACACCGGCAACACCCAGTACTTCATGATTCCGACCGAGAACCTGCCACTGCTGGAGCCGTTGCGCGGCAGCGGATTCGGCAATGCGATCGCCGACCTGCTGCAGCCGAGCCTGCGGGTGCTGGTCAACCTCGGCTACGGCGACATCGAACACGGCTGGTCGCAGGGGCCGGCGGATGTGTCCACGCCGTTCGGCCTGTTCCCCGATGTCAGCATGCAGGACGTGTTCACCGCCCTGGTGAACGGCGCTGAGCAGGGGTGGACCGACTTCGTCGACGCCCTGCAGAACCTGTCGTCCAGCAGCGCAGCGGACCTGATCGGCGGCGACATGCTCGGCAGTGCGGACTTCGTCATGCCGAGCCTGACCGACATCGTCAACACGTTCACCAGCGCCGCAGCGACGCTGTATGCCACGTTGCTGCCGACAGCCGACATCCTCAATGCGCTGGTGACCACGTTGCCCGCCTACACCACGACGCTCTTCTTCCAGGAACTGGCGTCCGGTGACCTGCTGAACGCGATCGGTCTGCCGATGGCGGCCACCACCGGGCTGGTCACCATGGCGGCCGGGTTCGAGCTGGAGGTCATGTTGGGTGCCTTCAGCTCCATTCAGGCCGACTTCGCCGACCTGTTCAGCTAGACCGCGCAGCGGATGGACCCGCTAGTCTCATCGGCGTGACCGCATCCGACGGTAGTGCCGCCACCGAGTGGTCCCCGACCGGGTCGGTCACCGTGCGCGCACCGGGCAAGCTGAACCTCCACCTGGCGGTGGGTGACTGCCGCGACGACGGCTACCACGAGCTGACCACGGTTTTTCACGCGGTTTCGCTGGTCGACGAGGTGACCGTGCGGGACGCCGACGTGCTCTCGTTGCGGCTCGCCGGCGAGGGCGCCGACGTGCTGCCCACCGACGAACGCAATCTCGCCTGGCGGGCCGCTGAACTGATGGCCGAGCACGTCGGCCGGGCCCCGGACGTGGCGATCACGATCGACAAGTCCATTCCGGTGGCCGGCGGGATGGCCGGCGGCAGTGCCGACGCGGCGGCGGTGCTGGTCGGGATGAATGTGCTCTGGGAGTTGGGCGTGCCGCGACGCGACCTGCACGCCATGGCGGCCCGGTTGGGCAGCGACGTGCCGTTCGCGCTGCACGGGGGTACCGCGTTGGGCACCGGACGCGGTGAAGAACTGGCGACGGTGCTCACCCGGGAGACGTTCCACTGGGTGTTGGTTTTCGCCGACCGCGGGTTGTCGACACCTGCGGTCTTCGCGGAACTGGACCGGCTGCGCGACAGTGGGCGCACCCTCCCGGAGGTCGGCGAGCCCGAACCGGTGCTGGCGGCGCTGGCCGCCGGTGATCCGCAGCGGTTGGCGGGACTGCTCGGCAATGACCTGCAGACCGCGGCGGTCAGCCTCAATCCCGCTTTGCGCAGAACATTGCGTGCCGGCGTGGAGGCCGGTGCGCTGTCGGGCATCGTGACCGGGTCCGGACCGACGTGCGCGTTTCTGTGCGCCTCGGGACCATCGGCGGCCGACGTCGCCGTCGAGTTGGCGGCGGTCGGCGCCGGGCGGGCGGTGCGGGTGGCCAGTGGCCCGGTCTACGGTGCCCGGGTGGTGCCGTCATCGGTCAGCGGAGTGTGATGACGGCCCCAATCCCGCGTCCAGATTTGCCCCTCGATTAAGAGGAGTTTAAGATACTGCGCGGTGACTAGTTGTGGCCAGGACCTCCCCGTCGACCAGACGCACGCCGATCTGGTGGGCCGCGCATTACGGTATCGAGACGCAACCGCCGCCTATTTGTGCGCGCGCGCCTCTTACGAAGTGGTCTCCAGCAGGTGGAACATGAAATCTCAGCCCGTGGGGAAAACACCGGTGCCGGCTAGGAGGCCGTCGTGAGCAGGTTTACCGACAACATGTTCCGCAGTGCCCGCGAATCCTCCAAGGGCATGGTCACCGGGGAACCGCACGAACCGGTTCGCCACACCTGGGCTGAGGTGCACGAACGCGCCCGCCGCATTGCCGGCGGGCTGGCCGCCGCCGGTGTCGGCCCGGGAGACGCGGTCGGGGTGCTGGCCGGTGCCCCGGTCGAGATCGCCCCCACCGCGCAGGGCGTGTGGATACGGGCGGCCAGCCTCACCATGCTGCACCAGCCGACGCCGCGCACCGATCTGGCGGTGTGGGCCGAAGACACCATGACCGTCGTCGACATGATCGACGCCAAGGCCGTCATCATCTCCGACCCGTTCCTGGCCGCGATGCCGGTGCTGCAGGAGAAGGGCCTGAAGGTCCTGACCGTCGAGGATCTGCTGGCCGCCGACCCGATCGACCCGGTGGAGGCCGGTGAGGACGACCTGGCGCTGATGCAACTGACGTCGGGATCGACCGGGTCTCCGAAGGCCGTGCAGATCACCCACCGCAACATCTACTCCAACGCCGAGGCGATGTTCATCAGCGCCGAGTACGACGTCGACAAGGACGTCATGGTCAGCTGGCTGCCGTGCTTCCACGACATGGGCATGATCGGCTTCCTGACGGTGCCGATGTACTTCGGCGCCGAGCTGGTCAAGATCACGCCGATGGACTTCCTGCGGGACACGCTGCTGTGGGCCAAGCTGATCGACAAGTACAAGGGCACCATGACCGCGGCGCCGAACTTCGCCTACGCGCTGTTCGCCAAGCGGCTGCGCAAGCAGGCCACGCCTGGCCAGTTCGATCTGTCCACGCTGCGGTTCGCGCTGTCGGGCGCCGAGCCGGTCGAGCCGGCCGACGTCGAGGATCTGATCGACGCCGGCAGGCCGTTCGGGCTGAGGCCGGAGGCGATTCTGCCGGCCTACGGCATGGCCGAGACGGTGCTGGCGGTGTCGTTCTCCAAATGCGGCGCAGGCCTGGTGGTCGACGAGATCGACGCCGATCTGCTGGCGGCGCTGCGCCGCGCGGTGCCGGCGACCAGGGGCAACACCCGGCGGCTGGCCTCGCTGGGGCCGCTGCTGGAAGGGATCGAGATCCGGATCGTCGACGAGCACGGCAATTCCTTGGAGCCGCGCGGCGTCGGGGTGATCCAGCTGCGTGGCGAGCCGGTCACCCCGGGGTATCTGACGATGGCGGGCTTCCTGCCGGCGCAGGACGAGCACGGTTGGTATGACACCGGCGACCTGGGCTACCAGATGGAGGACGGCCACGTCGTGGTGTGCGGCCGGGTCAAGGACGTCATCATCATGGCCGGCCGCAACATCTACCCGACTGACATCGAGCGGGCCGCGGGCCGGGTCGACGGGGTGCGGCCGGGCTGCGCGGTGGCGGTGCGTCTGGATGCCGGGCATTCCCGCGAGACTTTTGCCGTCGCCGTGGAGTCCAACGCCTGGCAGGATCCCGCCGAGGTGCGCCGTATCGAGCACCAGGTGGCCCACGAGGTCGTCACCGAGGTCGACATGCGGCCCCGCAACGTGGTGGTGCTGGGGCCGGGCAGTATCCCCAAGACACCGTCGGGCAAGCTGCGCCGGGCCAACTCCGTGGCCCTGGTCACCTAGTTTTTGCCGCTCGCGCCACTAGGGCCAGGCGTGCACGATGTTCTGCGCGGGCTCCAGACCCAACTCGATCAGCAACTCGGTGGCATCGGCGGCCTGCTCGCAGATCGTCGGTAACTCGTCGCGCTCACGCGCACCAAACGGCTGCAGCACGAACGCCGCCGGGTCCTGTCGTCCGGGCGGTCGGCCGATGCCCAAGCGGACCCGCTGAAAGTCCTTGCTGCCCAATACCGTTGCAATGGACCGCAGCCCGTTGTGGCCGCCCTCGCCGCCGCCCTGCTTGAGCCGGATCCGGCCGTACTCCAAGTCGAGGTCGTCGTGGATGACCACCACACCACCCGGTGGCACCGAGTAGAACTTGGCCAGCGGCCCCACCTGGCGGCCCGATTCGTTCATGTAACAGCGCGGACGGGCCAGCACCACCGGGCGCCCGCTGAGCCGCCCGGTGACCACGTCGGCACCGGAGCGCTTGTGCAGCTTGAACGCCGACCCGATGCGCTGAGCGAGCAGGTCGGCGACCATGAAGCCCACGTTGTGCCGGGTACGGGCATAGGTCGGCCCCGGATTGCCCAGGCCGACCACCAGTATCGGCGGTGACTCGGCCACGCCGTGCTCGGCCTACTCGGCCTCGGGGGCAGCGGCCTCGCCGGCCGCTTCGCCGGCCGCTTCGCCGGCCGCCTCGCCCGCCTCCTCGGCCTCGGGCTCCTCTTCGACCCGCGGCTCGAGCACGTTGACCAGCAGCAGTTCCGGATCGGACACCAGCGTCACACCTTCGGGCAGCTCCAGCTCGCCGGCGGTGAACTGGGTACCGGCTTCGGCACCCTCGATGGAGATCGTCAGCTGCTCGGGAATCGACAGCGCCTCGGCCTCGATCTCCACCCAGGTGGCGTCCTGGGTGACCAGCGTGCCCGGGAACGACTCGCCCTCGAGGACGATGTTCACCTCGACGATGACCTTCTCGCCGCGCTTGACCACGATCAGGTCCGCGTGCTGGATGGTGCGGCGGATCGGGTGGATGTCCAGGGCCTTGGTCAGCGCCAGCTGTTCGGTGCCCTCGATGTCGAGGGTCAGCACCGCGTTGGCACCCGAGTTCCGCAGCACGGCCGCGTAATCGTGGGCGTGCAGCTCCAGGTGTTGCGGGTCGGTGCCGTGACCGTAGAGGACCGCAGGCACCTTGCCGTCGCGGCGGGCCCGGCGGGAGGCGCCCTTGCCGGTCTCGGAACGCACCGCGGCGGTGAGCTTGTTCGGGGTGGGGGACTTGGCCATCGGTACTCCTGTGGTTGCTGCGGGTGCATGAGGCACGGCCAGATCGCGACAACCCTCAGGTCCTCGCCGATAACGGCGGCCGAAGCTGGCCGCCCTCGCCGTGACGCCTGGTCAGGCTAGCGCATCAGCACCTCAGAGCGGAAATTGCACCCCGGTGAGCTGCTCGGACAGGTCCCACAGCCCGACGGCGGTGGAGCCGCGCTTGGCCAGCAGGCTGCGGCCCACCGACCCGGTGCGGCCGATGAAGGCGAACCGCGGTCCGACGAAGGTGTTGCCCGACAGCTCCTGCGACGCTGCATACAGCGTCTGGCGCGCCCCGAAGTCGGGGCTGGTGGCCAACAGGCCGTTGCCGATCGTGCGCATCAGCGCGTCGCCGACCCGATTGCCGGTGTGGCCCTGCAGGTTGGTGCTCGAGTAGCCGGGGTGGGCAGCCAACGCGAGCAGCGGTGATCCGGTCGCCACCAGTCGGCGCTGCAACTCGCTGGTGAACAGCAGGTTGGCCAGCTTGGACTGGCCGTAAGCCAGCCACGCGCGATACCGCCGCGACTCCCAGTTCAGATCTTTCAGGCTCACATAACCCATCCGGTGCATGAACGACGACACCGTGACCACCCGGTCGGTGAGCTTGGGCAGCAGCAGGTTGGTCAGCGCGAAATGGCCCAGGTGGTTGGTGCCGATCTGGCTCTCGAACCCGTCGGCGGTCGTCGAGTAGGGCACCGCCATGATCCCGGCGTTGTTGATCAGTACGTCGACGGCCGAGGTCTCGTCGGCGAACCGCCGCACCGAGGCCAGGTCGGCCAGATCCAGGGCGCGGACGGTCACCCGATCTTTGGCGCCGGGCATGTTCGCCGCAGCGGCCTGGCCCTTGGCGGGGTCGCGGACGGCCAGTGTGACGTTGGCGCCGGCCCGGGCCAGCTCACGCGCGGTCACGGCACCCAGACCACTGTTGGCGCCGGTGACGATCACGGTGCGTCCGGAGAACGAGGGCAGATCCGCAGCGGTCCAGGAGGCCATGCCTCACACCTTAACGAGAGCGCTCAGCGGCAGTTGTTGGTGTCGATCCAGCGGCCGTTGTAGTCGACGCAGGTCTGCACCGGCGGCGGGGGAGGAGGCGGTGGGAGGACGTCTTCGGGCAGCGGGGCGTAATAGGCCGGCGGCGGCGTGAGGTCGGTGCACGTGCTGACATGGAATCGGCGGCCGACGCCGACACACACGTCGGCGACCGCGGTGCCGGCCGGTGTGACGAACACGGTTCCCGGCGCAACCATCAGTGCCAGTGCGGCCGCGGCGCGGATTCGGCGCGTCATCACTGAGCCAGCAGGGGGCCGTCGGCGTCGGGAAGCCCGCAGCGGCTACGGAAGTCGACGAGCGGGCGGCGAATACCCAACAGGTCGGCGTGGGCCTGCGGATTGTCGGCGAAGTAGCCGCGGATGGCGTCGGGCACCTCCTCGTCGGGCCGGTCGCGCAGGCCGGAGTAGAACGCGTTGACGTCCGGATGTGCGAACAGGTAGCCGGAGGTCGATGCGGCGACGCCGGCGGCCACGTTGGCCAGATCCGCGGCGGTGCAGCCCGGCGGCGGCTCGGCCATCGCCGCCGACGGTGCGAGCAGGCCGACGGCGATCGCGCCGCCGATGAAGCTCAGCAACGCTCGGGGAACAGACGTGCGGTCCATCGCGGAGATCCCTTTCCCTGGCCCGCAGCACGTTAGCAGCCGCGGCCGGCGTTGGGGGTCACTTCGCGGCGACGGTGAATCCGTTCATGATCGCCTCGACGTCGGCGGCTTCCTTGGGCGCCTGTTCGTTGAAGCTGGTGATCGCCAATTGCACCAGGTAGCGCTGGTCGGCCGGTGCCGCCCCGGTGGCGATCACCATCCGGAACCAGCTGTGCAGGCGCTGGCCGTCCATATCGTGGGTGCCTTGGACCATCGACGACGGAAAGCCCTGGTAGTCCTCGTTGGAGGCGTCCAGCAGCCGGAAGTTCTTCGACAGCTGGGCGTCGACGACACCGTGCTTGATGGCCTCGCGCGAATCGAAGTTGCCGTTGAGTTTGACCAGGCTCAGGATCGCCCGCGGAAGTTTCTCGCCCTTGCCGATGACCAAGGTGGTCGCCGGCAACATCGCGTTCTCCTTCTTCGTCCAACCCCGCGGCGTCGGGATCGACACGGTCAGGTCGGTCAGCGCGTCGGGTGCCACCGCCTCGGCGACCACCCCGCTGTCTTCCAGGAAGCGTCCCACCGTCACCGGCGGCTGCGGCGCCTCCGACGTGGTGCTGGTGGTACTGCCATTAGACCAAATCGATTGGTAGTCAGGACTTTTGGCGCCACATCCGGTTGCCGCGCCCGCCAGTGCCGCGGAGGCCAGCGCTGCGGTGCACGCCAGGGCCGCCCGGCGCAGCGCGGTCACAGTATCTCGCGGACCGTGTCAATCGGACGGCCCAGCCGGGTGCCTTTGCCGGTGACGACGAACGGACGCTGGATCAGGATCGGGTTCGCGGCCATCGCGTCGAGCAGTTCGTCGTCGGAGGCGTCAGCCAGGTTGAGCTCGGCGTAGACCGACTCGCCGGTGCGCACCGCGTCGCGCACCCCGATACCGGCCTCGCGGATCATGGCCGCCAGCTCCGCACGCGACGGCGGAGTCTTCAGGTACTCCACGATGGTCGGCTCGATACCGTTGTCGCGCAGCAGTTCCAGCGTCTTGCGCGAGGTCGAACAGCGCGGGTTGTGGTAGATGGCCGCGGTGCGGGATTCGGCAGTGTCGTCGCTGGCCATTTTAGGCGTCTCCATTGAAAAGCCCGGTGACCGAGCCGTTTTCGAATACCGCCCGGATGGTGCTGGCCAGCAGCGGGGCGATCGAGAGCACGGTCAGTTGGGGGAACTGCTTGTCCTCGGGGATCGGCAGGGTATTGGTGACGATCACCTCGCTGGCGCCGCAGGACGCCAGGCGTTCGGCGGCCGGCTCGGACAGCACGCCGTGGGTGGCGGCGATGATCACGTCGCTGGCGCCGTCCTCGCGCAACAGGTGCACCGCGGCGGCGATGGTGCCGCCGGTGTCGATCATGTCGTCGATCAGTACGCAGGTCTTCCCGGCCACCTCACCGACCACGCGGTTGGACTTGACCTGGTTGGGCACCAGCGGATCGCGGGTCTTGTGGATGAACGACAGCGGAACGCCACCCAATGAGTCCGCCCACTTCTCGGCGATGCGCACCCGGCCGGAGTCGGGGGAGACCACCACCATGTCGGAGTTGGCGTAGTTCTCCTTGATGTAGCCGACCAGCAGCGGCTGAGCGCGCATGTGGTCGACCGGGCCGTCGAAGAAGCCCTGGATCTGATCGGTGTGCAGGTCCACGGTGACGATTCGGTCGGCGCCGGCCGTCTTGAGCAGGTCGGCCACCAGGCGGGCCGAGATCGGTTCGCGGCCGCGGTGCTTCTTGTCCTGGCGGGCGTAGGGGTAGAACGGCACGATCGCGGTGATCCGCTTGGCGCTGCCGCGCTTGAGCGCGTCGATCATGATCAGCTGTTCCATCAGGTGCTTGTTCAGCGGCGCCGGGTGCGACTGCAGGACGAAGGCGTCGCAGCCGCGTACCGACTCATCGAACCGCACGAAGATCTCGCCGTTGGCAAAGTCACGGGCGGTCTGGGCGGTGACCGGGACGTCCAGTTCCTTGGCGACCTGATCGGCCAGCTCCGGGTGCGCTCGACCAGCGAAGAGCATCAGGTTCTTGCGGTTGTCTGTCCACTCGTGGCTCACGTGCTGCCCCCGCTGTTGGCGATCTGGAAATCTGGTCGAGTTAATTCGGGCCTTATGGTACGTAGTCTGCCGCGCGATTTCGCCCCGGGCTGCCTCAACGCGACCAACCTCACGATGACCGATCCGGTCGGGAACCGCCGGTCGCCTGGGCCTGCTCGGCCGCCTCGGCGGCAGCGCTGCCGGGCCGCTTGTGCTGCACCCAGTTCTCGATATTGCGCTGCGGGCCGGCCGACACCGCCAATGCGCCCGGTGGCACGTCGTCGCGCACCACGGTGCCGGCGCCGGTGTAGGCACCGTCGCCGATCGTGACCGGGGCCACGAACATGGTGTCCGAACCGGTGCGCACGTGCGAGCCGATCGTGGTCCGCCGCTTGGTCTGGCCGTCGTAGTTGACGAACACGCTGGAGGCGCCGATGTTGGAGTGCTCGCCGATGTCGGCGTCGCCGACGTAAGTCAGGTGCGGAACCTTGGTTCCGGTGCCGATGGTGGAGTTCTTGGTCTCGACGAACGCCCCCAGCTTGGCGTCGGCGCCCAGCGCGGTGCCGGGACGCAGGTAGCTGAACGGCCCCACCGTCGCGCCGGCCCCGATCGTCGACGAGGCGGCGTGGCTGCGGATCACCGAGGCGCCCTCGCCCACGGTGACATCGGACAGCGTGCTGTCGGGCCCGATCTCGCAGTGCGCACCGATGACGGTGTGGCCGAGCAGCTGGGTTCCGGGTGCCACGGTGGTGTCGCGTCCGACCGTCACGTCCACGTCGATCCAGGTGGTGGCCGGGTCGACGATCGTGACACCGGCCCGCTGATGGCTGGCGATCAGCCGGCGGTTGAGTTCGGCCGCCAACTCGGCCAGCTGCACCCGGTCGTTGACGCCGGCCACCAGGGCGGCGTCGTCGACGTGGCGCGCGTGCACCACCTGGCCGTCGCCGCGCACGATGCCGATCACGTCGGTCAGGTACAGCTCGTGCTGGGCGTTGTCCGAGCCGAGCCGGCCCAGTGCGGAACGCAGCGCGGTGATGTCGAAGGCGTACACCCCGGCGTTGACCTCGCGGATCTCGCGCTGCGATTCGGTGGCGTCGGCCTGTTCGACGATGGCGGTCACTTCCCCGTCCTGGGTGTGCAGGATGCGCCCGTAGCCGGTGGGGTCGGCCATCGTCGTGGTCAGCACGGTGACCGCCGCCGGGGCGGCGCGATGGGTGTCGGCCAGCGCCCGCAGCGTCGCGGTGTCCAGCAGCGGAATGTCGCCGGAGGTGACCACGACGGTGCCGGCGAAGTCGTCCGGCAGCGCCGACAGGCCGCACAACACCGCGTGCCCGGTGCCCAGCTGCTGGTCCTGCAGGGCGATGTCGATGGGGCAGTCCAGGGCCTGTGCCAGCTCTGCCACCGGCCCGGCGATGCGTTCGTGGGCGTGGCCGAGCACCACCACCAGGTGCCGGGGCCCGACCCCGGCGGCCGCGCGCAGGCAATGCGAGAGCATGCTGCGCCCACCCAGCGTGTGCAGCACCTTGGGGGTGTCGGAGACCATCCGGGTCCCGGCCCCGGCCGCCAGCACGATGACGGCATCCTGGCGCGAGGGAGCGTGTTTGTGCGTCGACACGCCGTCTAGCCTGTCATTCTGCGCACGCTCGCGGCAAAGGGTGGGGCAAAACCATGCTGGAGAGCTCCGTCGCCAGGACTCGAACCTGAACTATCTGAACCAAAATCAGAGGTGCTGCCGATTACACCACGACGGATGGATTGCAAGGAGACTCTACCGAACTGGATATCCTGGACATCGTGGCTGCTCTGGACAGGGATGGCAGGCCCCCGCGGGCCCGGATGACCGGCAGCGAGCGTCGGCACCAACTCATCGACGTCGCGCGCTCACTGTTCGCCGAGCGCGGCTACGAGGGCACCTCCATCGAGGAGATCGCACTGCGCGCCAACGTGTCCAAACCGGTTGTCTACGAGCATTTCGGCGGCAAGGAGGGGCTGTACGCCGTGGTGGTCGACCGGGAGATGTCGGCGTTGCTGGACGGCATCACCACGTCGCTGACCAAGTCGACCAACAACCAGTCCCGGCTGCGGGTCGAACGGGTCGCCCTGGCGCTGCTGACCTACGTCGACGAGCACACCGACGGTTTCCGCATCCTGATCCGTGATTCCCCGGCATCGATCAGCTCCGGGACCTATTCCACCCTGCTCAACGACGCGATCGGCCAGGTGTCGTCGATCCTGGCCGGCGACTTCTCCCGGCGCGGCCTGGACCCCGAGACCGCGCCGCTGTATGCCCAGGCGCTGGTCGGCTCGGTGTCGATGACGGCCCAGTGGTGGCTGGACGTGCGCGAACCCAAGAAGGAAGTGGTGGCCGCCCACCTGGTCAACCTGTGCTGGAACGGGCTGACGCACCTCGAGGCGGACCCGACGCTGCACGACGTATAAGGCATGCACCGCAACGCAAATCGGCGTCCGGGCCACCACCGCCTAGAATTACCCGCATCATGACCGCACCGGGGCACGCCAGCCCAGCCACCCCGATCGCGGGGCTCGTCGAAGCCGCATTGAGCGCGCCGACCTTCGTCGACCTCATCGAGCGCATCGACAGCCGGCCCGCCGAGCTCGACTTGGTGGGCCCGGCCGCGACCAGACCGTTCGTCGCCGCCGCAGTCGCCCGCAACGGCCCGCTGCTGGTAGTCACCGCCACCGGCCACGAGGCCGACGACCTGGCCGCCGAGCTGCGCGGTGTCTACGGCGACACCGTGGCGCTGTTCCCGTCCTGGGAGACGCTGCCGCACGAGCGGCTCTCCCCGGGGGTGGACACCGTAGGGGCCCGGATGCTGCTGCTACGCCGGCTGGCACGGCCCGACGACGCGCACCTGGGACCGCCGCTGCGTGTGGTGGTCACCACCGCCCGGTCGCTGCTGCAGCCGATGGCCCCGCAACTGGATGCGATCGAGCCGGTCACCTTGACCGTCGGCGAGGAGACACCCTTCGAGGCGGTGATCGCCCGGCTGGTCGAGCTGGCCTACACCCGGGTGGACCTGGTCGGCAGGCGCGGGGAGTTCGCGGTGCGCGGCGGCATCCTCGACGTGTTCCCGCCGACCGCCGAGCACCCGGTGCGCGTCGAGTTCTGGGGCGACGAGATCAGCGAGATGCGCCCGTTCTCGGTGGCCGACCAGCGCTCCATCCCCGAGATCGAGGCCGGCACCGTGGTCGCGGTGGCGTGCCGGGAGTTGCTGCTCACCGACGACGTCCGCGCCCGAGCGGCCGAACTGGCCGGCGACCACCCGCGCACCGACAACGCCGTCACTGGGGGTGTCGGTGACATGCTGGCCAAGCTCGCCGAGGGCATCCCGGTCGACGGCATGGAGGCCCTGGGCCCGGTACTGCGGCCCGGCCCGCAGGCGCTGCTGACCGATCAACTGGCGGCCGGCACCCCGGTGTTGATCTGCGACCCGGAGAAGTTCCGCGCCCGCGCCGCCGACCTGATCAAGACCGGCCGCGAATTCCTGGAGGCGTCCTGGTCGGTCGCCGCGATCGGCGGTGACGCCCCCATCGACGTCGAGCAGCTCGGCGGGTCGGGATTCCGGGACCTCGCCGAAGTACGCAAGGTGGCGCTCGACACCGGCCATCCGTGGTGGACGCTGAGCCAGCTGCCCGACCCGGAGGCGATCGAACTCGAGGTGCGCCCCGCACCCTCGGCGCGTGGTCGGCAGCGCGATATCGACGAGATCTTCGCCATGCTGCGGGCGCACACCACGACCGGCGGCGCCGCGGTGATCGTGACCCCCGGTGTCGGCACCGCGCGCCGGCTGGTCGAGCAGCTGGGCGAATCCGACACCGCGGCAACACTGTTGGAACCCGGTGCGGCGCCGCAGCCGGGCGTGGTCGGGGTATTGCAGGGCCCGCTGCACGACGGTGTGGTGATCGGCGGCGCCAACCTGGTGATCGTCACCGAGGCTGACCTGACCGGAAACCGGGTCGCCGGACCGGAAGGCAAGCGGCTGGCGGCCAAGCGCCGCAACGCCGTCGACCCGCTGGCACTGACCGCCGGTGATCTGGTGGTGCACGACCAGCACGGCATCGGCAAGTTCCTGGAGATGACCGAGCGCACCGTGGGCGGCGCGCGGCGCGAATACCTGGTGCTGGAGTACGCCTCGACCAAACGCGGCGGCAACCGGACCGACAAGCTCTACGTCCCGATGGACTCGCTGGACCAGCTGTCGCGCTACGTCGGCGGCCAGGCCCCGGCGCTGAGCAAGCTCGGCGGCAGTGACTGGAGCCAGACCAAGACCAAGGCGCGCAAGGCGGTGCGCGAGATCGCCGACGAACTCGTCGCGCTCTACGCCAAACGCCAAGCCGCGCCCGGCCACGCGTTCGCCCCGGACACCCCGTGGCAGGCCGAGATGGAGGACGCGTTCGGGTTCACCGAGACCGTCGACCAGCTCACCGCGATCGGCGAGGTCAAGGCCGACATGGAAAAGCCGGTCCCGATGGACCGGGTGATCTGCGGCGACGTCGGCTACGGCAAGACCGAGATCGCGGTGCGTGCGGCGTTCAAGGCCGTCCAGGACGGCATGCAGGTCGCGGTGCTGGTGCCCACCACGTTGCTGGCCGATCAGCACCTGCAGACGTTCAGCACCCGGATGGCCGGATTCCCGGTGACGGTCAAGGGGCTGTCGCGCTTCACCGACACAACCGAGTCCAAGGCGGTGATCGACGGGCTGGCCGACGGCTCCGTCGACGTGGTGATCGGCACTCACCGGCTGCTGCAGACCGGTGTGCGCTGGAAGAACCTCGGCCTGGTGATCGTCGACGAGGAGCAACGGTTCGGCGTCGAGCACAAGGAGCACATCAAGGCGCTGCGCACCCACGTCGACGTGCTCACCATGAGCGCCACCCCGATCCCGCGGACCCTGGAGATGAGCCTGGCCGGTATCCGGGAGATGTCGACGATCCTCACCCCGCCCGAAGACCGCTACCCGGTGCTGACCTATGTCGGCGGCCACGACGACAAGCAGGTGGCGGCGGCGTTGCGGCGCGAGTTGCTGCGCGACGGCCAGATCTTCTACGTGCACAACCGGGTCAGTTCCATCGATGCGGCCGCCGCCCGGGTGCGCGCGCTGGTGC
The DNA here is from genome assembly GCF_002101885.1 of Mycolicibacter senuensis. Classification (GTDB taxonomy): domain Bacteria; phylum Actinomycetota; class Actinomycetes; order Mycobacteriales; family Mycobacteriaceae; genus Mycobacterium; species Mycobacterium senuense. The sequence goes on along the minus strand of NZ_LQPS01000022.1, from coordinate 18,003 downwards.
CCGAGGCCCGGGTCGTCGTCGCGCACGGCCAGATGCCCGAGGAGCTGCTGGAGACCACCGTGCAGGGCTTCTGGAACCGCGAATACGACATCCTGGTGTGCACCACGATCATCGAGACCGGTCTGGACATCTCCAACGCCAACACCTTGATCGTCGAACGTGCCGACACCTTCGGGCTCTCCCAGCTGCACCAGTTGCGGGGCCGGGTGGGCCGTAGCCGGGAACGCGGCTACGCCTACTTCCTCTACCCGCGGGACACGCCGCTGACCGAGACCGCCCACGACCGGCTGGCCACCATCGCCCAGAACAACGAACTCGGCGCCGGGATGGCGGTGGCGATGAAGGACCTGGAGATCCGTGGGGCCGGCAACGTGTTGGGCGTGGAGCAGTCCGGGCACGTCGCCGGGGTGGGCTTCGACCTGTATGTCCGGCTGGTCGGCGAGGCCGTAGAGGCCTATCGGGCGGCATTCAACGGCGAGACCGTCACCACCGAGGAGCCCAAAGACGTCCGGATCGATCTGCCGGTCGACGCCCACCTGCCGCCGGAGTACATCAACTCCGACCGGCTGCGGCTGGAGGCCTACCGCCGGTTGGCCGCCGCCCCCGACGACGACGCGATCAGCGCTGTGGTCGAGGAGCTGACCGACCGTTACGGGCCGCTGCCGGAGCCGGCGGGCCGGCTGGTCGCGGTGGCCCGGTTGCGGCTGTTGTGCCGCAGTGTCGGTATCACCGAGGTCAGCGTGGCCTCGGCGACCACCTTGAAGCTGGCCCCGATGACATTGGCCGACTCCGCCCAGTTGCGGCTCAAGCGGCTACACCCGTCGGCCAGTTACCGCGCCACCACCGCCACCGTGCAGGTGCCGATCCCGCGCGCCGGCTCCGCAGTCGGCGCGCCGCGCATCCGCGACCTCGAACTGGTGCAGATGGTGGCCGACCTGATCGCGGCGCTGGACGGAAAACCTGCGGGCCGGCTCGACATGGCCGGAACGGCGCCGGCCACGCGCGACCACGCCACGGCGGTCGGTCGACGATGACCGTCGTGCTGGTCGATCCGCGCCGGCCCACGCTGGTGCCGGTGGAAGCCCTGGCGTTGCTGAGCGGTGACGTGGTCTACACCGAGGAACTGCCGGTGTTGGTGCCGTGGTCGCTGCCGGCCGCCCGATCGGTGCTCTCCGGCGGAGACGCGAAGGCCGCGGTGTTGCTGTCCTCGGATCGCGACCACCCCGCCGTCGCGGCCCGCCTGGCCGCCGGTGAGACGCTGATCACCGCACCGGACGCCCCGGCGGGGGAGCGGCTGCTCGACGCGGTGGCGATCATGGACCGGTTGCGCACCGCCGGCCCGTGGGAGAGCGAGCAGACCCACGATTCGCTGCGACGGTTCCTGCTGGAGGAGACCTACGAGTTGTTCGACGCGGTTCGTAGCGGCGACGCCGACGAGCTCTGCGCCGAACTCGGTGATGTGTTGCTGCAGGTGCTGTTTCACGCCCGCATCGCCGAGGACGCACCCGAGCACCCGTTCGGCATCGACGACGTCGCCGACGCGTTGTTGCGCAAGCTGGGCAATCGGGTGCCGGCGGTGCTTGCCGGCGAGGAGATCTCGCTGGATGACCAGGTGGCGCAGTGGGAAGAGCGCAAGAAGCTGGAGAAGAGCTCCCGGGACTCGATCATGGACGACCTACCCACCGCGCTACCGGCCCTGGCGCTCGCCCAGAAAGTGCTGCAACGCCTCGCGCGCGCCGGCGTGCCGGCAGACCTGATCCCCGAAGCGCTCACCACGGTCACCGTCGCCGCCGATATCGACGCGGAGAACGCCTTGCGCACAGCGGTTTTGGAACTCATGGACACTGTCCGCTCCGCCGAGAAGGTGATCATCGGCGAACCCGACGAACAGCAGTGGCGCGCCCACTGGCCCTAGCCGTTCTCCCCTGGGGTGCCAGCCGAACCGGTGGGGCCGCCATCGCCGCCGGAGCCGCCGGGATTGCCGGATTGGCCGCCGGTGGCGTCGCCGCCGTTACCGCCGTCGCCACCGGTGCCATCACCAAGGGTGCCCTGCCGGCCGCCGGTGCCGCCGCCACCGCCGTCACCGCCGACGCTGGCCGAACCGCTGCCGTTGCCGCCGTTGCCGCCGCGGCCGCCGTCACCATTGTTGGCATTCTCGGTACCACCGCCGTCGCCGCCTGCGCCGCCGCTGCCACCGGTCCCGTTGTCGCTGCCGCCACCGCCGTCGCCGCCGCTGCCACCTGCTCCGGCGACGCCGTGGCTGCCGCCGCTGCCACCGTTGCCGCCGCTGCCGCCGGTCCCGTTGTCACCCGAGCCACCGTTACCGCCAGCACCACCACGGGCGTCTTGACCGCCGGCGTTCCCACCGTTGCCCCCGGCTCCGCCGGTGCCGCCGGTTCCGGTTCCGGTTCCGCCGTCGCCGCCGTCGCCGCCACCAGAGAAGTTGCCGCCGCCGTTACCGCCGTTTCCGCCGTTGCCCCCGGTTCCGCCGTCGTTGCCGTCGCCGCCGGTGCCGCCGGTGCCGCCGGTGGCGGGCCCGGCGTTGCCGAGAACCTGCGTGCTGCCTCCGCCGGTGCCGCCGTTGCCGCCGTTACCGCCGACGCTGTCGGCGCCGTTGCCGGCACCACCACCGCCGCCGCCACCGCCGCCGGCGCCACCGATCGCCCTGCTGGCGCCACCCTCGCCGCCGGCACCTCCGGTACCACCGTTGCTGGTGCCGCCGGCACCACCATCGCCACCCTGGCCGCTGGCAACCAAGAACCCGGTAGAACTACCGCCGGTTCCGCCGGCGCCACCGTGGTTGGCGTCGGCGCCGTTGACACCGTCGCCACCCACACCACCCTGGCCGCCGGCCCCGCCGGGTGCGCCGGTACCACCGCCGCCGCCGTTGCCGCCGAAACCACCGACGGCGCCGTCACCGTTGCCGGTACCGCCGTTGCCGCCGGCACCACCACTGCCGCCGGCGACACCCGCGGTCGTGGAACTGAAGCCGGTGCCGCCGTCGCCGCCGTTGCCGCCGTCGCCGCTGACCGCGCCCGCGATACCTGCGGCGCCCGTGCCGCCGAGTAGACCGGCCGCACCACCCGCACCGCCCACACCGCCGCTGACCGCAGCGTCGCCACCGTTGCCGCCATTGCCACCAGTGACGTGATCGGTGACGCCGTTCGCGCCGGCACCGCCGTTGCCGCCGGCGCCCGATGCACCGCCGGCACCACCGTTACCGCCCTTGCCGAAGAGCGCCGACCCGGCACCACCGGCACCGCCGTTGCCCCCGGTGCCGCCGTTGCCCCCGGTGCCGCCGTTGCCGCCGTTGCCGCCGTTACCGGTACCCCCGAGAAGCCAGCTGCCGTCCGCGCCGGCAACGCCGTTCGCGCCGGCACCACCGTCGCCACCGGCTCCGGCGGTGCTGAACAGGCCAAGGAGGGCCGCGTCGCCACCTTCGCCGCCCACCCCGCCAGCGCCGCCATTGACGCCATTGACGCCGGCACCACCGTCACCCCCGTCGCCGCCGCTGCTGAACCAGGCGAACATGCCGGCGTCCCCGCCGTTTCCGCCGTTCCCGCCGTCGAAACCGTTCCCGCCGAAGCCGCCATCGCCGCCGAATAAACCGCCCTGACCGCCGTTGCCACCGTGGTCGCCGGCAACGCCCGTGCCATCGGCGTCGAAGCCGTCGCCGCCGTTGCCGAAGAGCCAGCCGCCGGCGCCGCCGTCCGGATGGTCGGCGGTACCGGCCACGCCGTCACCGAACGGCTTCAGCCAGTCGATATCGCCGAGGTTGAACGACGCTGCGGCACCGGATATTTCAGTGACAGGCTGGCCGATGAACAGGGTGCTCAACCCAAGATTGTTCAGCACGCTGTCCCAGCTGGAGCCGTCGAACAGCGTCGCCCACGCTGAGGGGTCGAAAAAGGAAACCCAGTCGATGCCGACTGAGCCATCGCTGAGAGCATCGAGGCCAGTCGCCCAAGCTGACGGATCCAGCAGGTCCATCAGCCCGAAGTCGTCGGCCTGCGCCTGCGGTGAGTCGGCCAACGGTGTCATTCCGAACGCCAGGAACGCCGCAACCCCTGTACCTGCACTGATTGCCCGGCTATGACGACGCGGCGCGTTGCCTGCGGCGTTACCGTGGATCTGCTTGGCGTGGCAGTGACGATGCGACATGCGGTCCCCTTGTCGGTAAGGGCGCGGTTTGCGCCTAATGGGTGACCAAACGTTCGTCAGTGTCCGTTAAGTTATCGAAGTAATTTCAGATAGTCAAGTGTCCGTTAGAAACTACGGGGAATCCACCGCGCAACAGCCCGCCAAGCGAGGTCAAGGATGGCGTTCAGGTCGAAGTGGCTGGAGCTGTCAGCGCCGGTCTTCGGCCCAGCCGCCCGGCAGCATCGGTACCCGCGGCTCGGTGTCGAACGTGTCGCGCTCCAGAACCGTGATCCCGGCCGCTTGGCGTCCCATGTCGGTTGCCGTGCCGGTGAAGCCCAGCGCACCGGCACCGGAATGGGATGCGCCCGGTTGACCCCAGTCCGGGGTCACCCCGATGTTCATGTCCATGTATTCGTCGCCGAACCCGTGCTGCTGGGTGCGGCGGCGCCGACGGCGCTGCTGGGCTTCGCGGAGCGCGGCGGCTGCCGCGGGTGCGGCTTGGCTCTCCGAGGCCTCCTCCTCGGCGCCGCGGGATCGGCGGGCGCCGGTGCTCTGTCGTGCCGAAGCCGAGGCGCTGCTCACCAGATACATCGACGACGTGGGCCCGAAACCGACGCCCGGGCCGCCCCCTGCTGCGCCGCCGGCCGGTATCCCACCGGCGACGGAAGCGGTCGGGCCGGCCGCGGAGATCGTGCCGGAGGTGGCGGGCACTTGTGCGCCCGCCGGTACGGTGGCGCCCACCGCGACGGCAGCGCCGGCGCCGCCCGCTACGGGCGCCAGTGGCGCGGGGTCGACCACCTGGTCGGCCCCGCCCACCGCACCGAGGGCGCCGAGCGCACCGAGTCCGGCAGCGGCGGCAAGCAGGCCGGGCGCCGCCGCCATCATGATCGGAATCGCCATCTGTACGGCGATCTGTCCCATCGGCCACAACAGCATCAGGGTGTGGAAGACGGTCCATCCCAGGGAGCTGGCCAGAATCGGGGTCATGCCCGGGATCTGTAACAGCATCTCGCCGACCGCGCTGGCGAACGGAAACGCCTCGATCGGATATCCGTCGACACCCAACAGCGACCACAGCCACTTCGCGACCGGGTCCGAAAAGCCCATGTTGATCTCTCTGAGCAAGTCGGCGATCTGTTGTTCCCAGCTCACATCGGCGGCGGCTTGACCTGCCGGATCCACGACCGCCGGTGCGGGTGTGGCCACCGGGACCGACGCCAGGGCAGACCCGGCGACACCCTGGTAGACGGTCATCATCTCCGCCGCCTGAATCCACATCCGGACGTAGTCGGCTTCGTTCAGCGCGATCGGGATGGTGTTGACCCCGAAGAAGTTGGTCGCGACCAGCGTCGCGTGCACGGCGTGGTTGGCGGCCAGTTCGGCCAGCGTCGGCATCCCCGCCAGCGCGGCGGTGTAGGCGCTGGCGGCCGTCTGGTGCAAGGCGGCGGCCGCGGCGCTCTTGGCGGCGCTGTCGGTCAGCCAGCTCAGATAGGGCACGTGCGCGGTCGCGTACCGCTCGGCGCTGGGCCCCTGCCAGGCGCCGGACTGCACCCCGGCGAGCACCGCGTCGAGTTCGGCGGCCACCTCGGCGTACTCGGCGCTCATCAGCGACCAGGCCGACGCCGCTTCCAGCAGCGGGCCGGGCCCGGGCCCGGCGCTCAACAGCGCCGAGTGCACCTCTGGTGGCGACGCCAGCCAGACCGGTGCGGTCATGAAGACACCTCCTCTTCCGATTCGCCGGCGATCCTGATCTTGTTCTCCTCAACCAGTGGTCGTCTCATCGACTGGTTTGGTTCCCGACCCGGTGCATCTTGGTGGCCTCTTTGTTTCCCGGCGCCGAATGAGCGACTATGGCGGCATGCGGTGCGACGTGGTGCGGGAAACCCTGTCGGCGCTGCTCGACGGTGAGCAGCAGGAGTTGAACGCGCAGCAGGTCGACGCGCATCTGGCGTCGTGCCGCGGCTGCCGGCGCTGGTTGGTGGGTGCGGCCGCACAGGCCCGCCGGTTGACCACGATCGAAACCGGAGCCGACGCGGTAGCCGGCCCTGACCTGGCCGCGCAGATCCTGGCGGCTGCCGGCGTGACTTCGGTCACCGGCCGGGTCGGGTCCGGTGGGTGGACGCGGTGGGGTTACCGCCGGCTGGCGCTGATCGCGGTCGGGGTGCTGCAGGTCGGCATGGCGCTGGCGCAGATCGCCGGGGTGGACTTCGGAATGGTGTCGGCGCACGGTCACGGAGCCGCCACCGGCGCGCATTTGCTGCACGAGTCGACCGCGTGGTTGTTGGCGCTCGGCGGGGCGATGATCGCCGCCGGCGTCTGGCCCGGTGTGGCAGCCGGCGTCGCCGCGATCGCCGGGGTATTCGCCCTGGCATTGAGCGGATATGTGGCCATCGATGCCTACCACGGTCAAGTGACGATGGCGCGGATCGCCAGCCATCTGCCGGTCCTGATCGGCCTACTGTTCGCTTTGCTGGTGGCGCGTCACCGGGCCGGTGGCGCCGGCCCCCGGACACAGGACGACGCCGCGGCGGATGCGCTGCCGCCGTCCGGCACCGGTCATTCGGGGCAGCGTCGCGGCCGCCGGCATCTGCGGTCGGTCAACGGTCCGAACGGCCCTACGACCATGCGTCGTAGAAGCGGGATCACGGCGGGTCTAGGGTGGTTGTTCATGGCGGGAGCTGACCGGGTCGCTGTCGATGCTGACGGCGCTGACGACGCGGTCACCGCACTCGCACTTGCCGCCGCAGCCGGGGACGCCCGCGCTCTGGAGGCGTTCATCAAGGCCACCCAGCACGACGTCTGGCGGTTCGTGGCCTACCTGTTCGACGGCGGTAACGCCGATGATCTGACTCAGGAGACGTTCCTGCGGGCGATCGGCGCCATCCCGCGGTTCTCCGGGCGCTCCAGTGCCCGGACCTGGTTGCTGGCCATCGCGCGCCGGGTGGTCGCCGATCACATCCGTTACCTGCGGTCGCGCCCGCGCACCGCGCCCGGCGCCGACCCGGAGCTGCTGCTCAACCGCGAGCGGCCCAGCCGCGGCTTCGAGGACGTCGTCGAAGTCGGCACCCTGATCGCAGGACTCTCTGATGACCAGCGTGAGGCGCTGTTGCTGACGCAGCTGTTCGGGCTGTCCTACCGGGACGCGGCCGCGGTGTGCGGTTGCCCGGTGGGCACCATCCGCTCCCGGGTCGCCCGCGCCCGTGACGCGCTGCTCGCCGATCCGGAACGCGACGAGCTCACCGGTTAGTCCGACCGGATTCGGGCTGGCCGGAAGGTTCTTTCCGGGCCCGGTCCGATGACGGTAGCCGATGACGGCGGTCACTTGCGCCGCGGTCATGGAACGATGGACACAGATCAGGGTTTCGAGGTTGGGGAGAGCGGTGTCAGCGCGACGTTGGCTGCGGACCACTGCGGTCGTGGGTGCGACGGCCGTGCTGTTGGCCTCCAGTTGCAGCTGGCAGCTCGGTAACCCGATCCCGCGGGGCGTGCCGCCACCGCCCGGTGACCCGGTCCCCCCGGTCAACACCCAGCTGGTGGCGGGCCGCCCGGCCGATCAGCTGTATCACTGGGCCGCCGAGCGGGCGGCGGTGCTCGACATCCCGGTGACCGCGCTGGAGGCGTACGCCTACGCCGCGCGGGTCGCTGAGGTGGAGAACCCCAACTGCCACCTGGGCTGGACCACCCTGGCCGCCATCGGCCAGATCGAGAGTCACCACGGCCGCTATAACCGCGCCACGGTGGCCCGCAACGGTGACGTGCGGCCCAAGATCCGGGGTGTGCGGCTCGACGGGTCCGGCGGCACTTTGCACATCGTCGAGAGTCTGCAGCCCGACCTGGCCGACGACGACGGCGTGGTGCGCGCTATGGGCCCGATGCAGTTCATCCCCGAGACCTGGCGGCTCTACGGCGTCGACGCCAACAACGACGGCATCATCAGCCCGGACAACATCGACGACGCCGCCCTCTCGGCGGCCGGCTATCTGTGCTGGCGCGGAAAGGATCTGGCCACCGCCAAGGGCTGGATGACGGCCCTGCTTGCCTACAACGATTCGGAGATCTACGCCCGCGCCGTCCGGGACTGGGCCGCCGCGTACGCGGCGGGACGCCCGCTGTGAGGCCCGCGGCCGGCAGCACCGTTTAGGCTCCCGGTAGAGCCCAATACGCTCCCCAATAGGTTTAAGACGGCCAAGAGGTTCAAGACGGCCGGCCCCACCCAGTTCAAGGAGAAGTCAGTGCCCATCATCCAGCAGGTCGGCGCCCGCGAGATCCTCGATTCCCGCGGCAACCCCACGGTCGAGGTCGAGGTCGCGCTGGAGGACGGCACGTTCGCCCGGGCAGCGGTGCCCTCGGGTGCCTCCACCGGCGAGCACGAGGCCGTCGAACTCCGCGACGGCGGCTCCCGGTACGGCGGCAAGGGTGTGCAGAAGGCGGTCACCGCGGTCCTCGACCAGATCGCGCCCGCGGTCATCGGGATCAGCGCCGACGACCAGCGGTTGGTGGACCAGGCGCTGGTGGATCTCGACGGCACGCCGGACAAGTCCCGGCTGGGCGCCAACGCGATGCTCGGGGTGTCGCTGGCGGTGGCCAAGGCCGCCGCGGACTCGGCGGCCCTGCCGCTCTACCGCTACCTCGGCGGGCCCAACGCCCACATCCTGCCGGTGCCGATGATGAACATCCTCAACGGCGGCGCGCACGCCGACACCGGCGTCGACGTCCAGGAGTTCATGGTCGCCCCGATCGGCGCCCCCAGCTTCGCCGAGTCACTGCGCTGGGGTACCGAGGTCTACCACGCGCTCAAGGCGGTGCTCAAGAAGCAGGGGCTGTCCACCGGGCTGGGTGACGAGGGCGGCTTCGCCCCCGACGTCGCCGGCACCACCGCGGCGCTGGATCTCATCAGCACCGCGATCGAGTCCACCGGTTTCAAACTGGGCACCGACGTAGCGTTGGCTCTCGACGTCGCGGCCACCGAGTTCTACACCGAGGGCAGCGGGTACGCCTTCGAGAAGCAGAACCGTACGGCCGCGCAGCTGACCGAGTTCTACGCCGAGCTGCTCGACGCCTACCCGCTGGTCTCGATCGAGGACCCGCTGTCGGAGGACGACTGGGACGGCTGGGTGGCGCTGACCACCGCTATCGGTGACCGGGTCCAGCTCGTCGGCGACGACCTGTTTGTCACCAACCCCGAACGCCTCGAGGAGGGCATCGAGCGGGGCGCGGCGAACGCACTGCTGGTCAAGGTCAACCAGATCGGCACGCTGACCGAAACCCTGGACGCGGTGACACTGGCCCACCACAGCGGCTACCGGACCATGATGAGTCACCGCAGCGGCGAGACCGAAGACACCACCATCGCCGACCTCGCGGTTGCGGTCAGCAGTGGCCAGATCAAGACCGGTGCGCCGGCCCGCAGCGAGCGGGTGGCCAAGTACAACCAGTTGCTGCGGATCGAGGAGGAACTCGGCGACGCCGCCCGCTACGCCGGTGACCTGGCCTTCCCCCGCTACGCGCCGGAGAGCCGATAGTCCGTCGGGGGCGCTGGGAATGTCCGATCCGAAACGGCCCGAGAAGCGGCGTTCCGCGACGTCGCGGCCGGGCCGGGCCGGTGAGACGGGGCGGGCGCGCTCGAGCCGCCCACCGGCGGTTCGCCGCGGACCGGCCGGTTCGCGCAGCGCACCCGAACCACCGGCCCAGCCCGTCAAGCGGGCCGTGTCGGCGGCCGCGGACCAGCGCTCGGAGCTGCGGGTCGGTTTCACTGCGCGGCGCGCGGTCATCCTGGCCGCGGTGATGTGCGTGCTGACCCTGACGCTGGCCGGGCCGGTTCGCACCTTCTTCGCCCAGCACGCGGACATGAAGCAGCAGTCGCAGCTGGAAGCCACGCTGCACGGCCAGATCTCCGACCTGCAGCAGCAGAAGGCCAACATGGACGATCCGGCGCACATCCGGGCCCAGGCCCGCGAGCGGCTCGGATTCGTCATGCCCGGCGAGATCCCCTATCAGGTGCAACTGCCCGCCACCGCGGAGGTGCCGGGCGAGCCGGGCGCCGAACCGAACATGATCGGCCCCAGTGACGAGCCCTGGTACACCTCGCTGTGGCACACCATCGCCGACGTTCCGCATCCCCCGCCCGTCCCGGCCGCGCCGCCCCCGGGACCGCCCGGGCTCCCGGGGCCTGCTGTTCCGGTTGTGCCCGGTGGTTGACCCGGCTGACCTGGCCGCGGTGGGCCGACAACTCGGCCGAGAGCCCCGCGGCGTCCTGGAGATCTCCTATCGATGCCCTAACGGCGAACCCGCCGTGGTGAAGACCGCACCGAAACTGCCTGACGGAACCCCGTTTCCGACCCTGTACTACCTGACCCATCCGGTGCTGACCGCCGCGGCGAGCCGGCTTGAGTCCGCGGGGCTGATGGCCGAGATGACCGACCGGTTGCAGCGCGACCCCGACCTGGCCGCGGCCTACCGTGCCGCCCACGAATCCTTTCTGGCCGAGCGGGATGCGATCGAGTCGCTGGGGACGACGTTCTCCGGCGGGGGCATGCCCGACCGGGTGAAATGCCTGCACGTGGTGATTGCGCACGCGCTGGCCAAGGGGCGCGGTGTCAACCCGTTCGGCGACGAGGCGTTGGCGATCCTGGCCGCCGAACCCGCGATGGCCGGGATCCTGGTGCCGGAGGAGTGGTTGTGACGCATGCGGGCAAGATTGCCGGAATCGATTGCGGCACCAACTCGATTCGGTTGTTGATAGCCGAACCGGTCTACGGCTGGTTGCGTGACGTGCACCGCGAGATGCGGATCGTCCGGCTGGGGCAGGGGGTGGATGCCACCGGCCGGTTCGCCCCCGAGGCGTTGGAACGCACCCGCGCTGCGCTGACCGACTACGCCGAACTGTTGGTGACCCACGGTGTTTCGCGGGTGCGCATGGTGGCGACCTCGGCCACCAGGGATGCGGCCAATCGCAACGAGTTCTTCGACATGACCGCCCGGGTGCTCGGTGTCGCCGTGCCCGGCGCTGTCGCCGAGGTGATCACCGGAGAGCAGGAGGCAACGCTGTCGTTCCGTGGTGCGGTGGGCGAATTGGACAGTGCCGATGGGCCGTTCGTGGTCGTCGACCTCGGTGGCGGGTCCACCGAGTTGGTGCTGGGCGATGCGGGCAGCGGGGTGTCGGCCAGCTTCTCGGCCGACATCGGCTGTGTCCGGTTGACCGAGCGCTGCTTGCACTCCGACCCGCCGTCCGCCGGGGAGATCACCGCGGCCCGCGGCGTGGCCCGGGAACTGCTGGGCCATGCGCTGCAGGTGGTTCCGGTGCAGCACGCCCGGAGTTGGGTCGGGGTGGCCGGCACCATGACGACGCTGGCAGCGCTCGCCCATGGTCTGACCGCGTACGACCCGCGGGTTATTCACCTGTCCCGGGTCGGCTTCGGCGATCTCGTCGCGGTCTGCGACCGGCTGCTCGGCATGACGCGTGCGCAGCGGGCTGCGCTGGGGCCGATGCATCCCGGCCGCGTCGATGTCATCGGTGGCGGGGCGATCGTGGTGCAGGAACTCGCTCGCGCCCTGTCCGAACGCGCCGGGATCGGCGAACTGGTGGTCAGCGAGCACGACATCCTGGACGGTATCGCGCTGTCGATCGCCTAGCCGTGGCGTCCAGGGCTACCGCGACGCAGCTGAGCTCCGTTGGCCCCAAGGCGAACCGGTGACGCCGCTCCAACCACCTGCGATTGCAAGCGGTTGGAGCGGCGACCGGGCCGCACTCTCGGGTGCGAAGATCAGCGCTTCCAGACGACCTTGTCGTGGCCGCCGGCGTCGCGGTAGACGACGCTGTCTGGCGCGGTGCCGCTCTTGACGTCGAAGTAGAGTCGCCCGCTGGTCTGGCTGCCTTGGGCGATCGGCCCGTTGGGCAGGCCGTCGACTTCGTTGCCCTTCATCACCGCGAACGTCGAACTGTTGACGGCACGGGCGTTGAAGTCGGCGATGTTCGGGGTCGGGGTACCGCTCACCGCCTCGGCTGTCACATCGGAGTACCAGATTCCGTCGTTGTGCCCGCTGGGTTGCAGGTTCTTGACGGTGTAGTCGATGGCTCCGCCCGGACTTTGGATCTCTTGGGTCTCACCGAATCCGACGACTGTCGGGTCGGCCATGGCCGGCGCTGCTGCCAGCATTCCTGCCGCCGCAAGGCCGGTCGCTGTCACCGCCGTCTTTTTGGCGATCTGGGAAAACATCACGGCAAAGCTCCTTCCGCTAGGTCCCCAAAGACATATCCGCATGGGCGGATTTCAAACCTCGAATCGGTAACCCATGCCTGCTTCGGTCAGCAGATGCTTGGGATTCGACGGATCGTCTTCGAGTTTCCGCCGCAATTGCGCCAGGTAAACGCGCAGGTACTGGGTCTCTTTGGCGTAGGCCGGGCCCCACACCTGGGTGAGTAGCTCGTCACGGCCGACAAGCTTGCCGCGATTGCGCGCCAGCATCTCCAACATGCCCCACTCAGTGGGGGTCAGGTGCACCTCACCACCATTCTTGGTGACTTTCTTGGCGGCCAGATCAACGGTGAACGACGAGGTTTCAACTATCGGCTGGTCCATCTCGGCGGCGGCGGCATTGCGGCGTGCGGCGGCGCGCAACCGGGCCAGGAATTCGTCCATCCCGAACGGTTTGGTCACGTAGTCGTCGGCCCCGGCGTCGAGGGCCTCGACCTTGTCGGCGGAGTCGGTGCGGGCCGACAGCACGATCACCGGCACCGTCAGCCAGCCGCGCAGGCCGGCCAGCACCTCGATGCCGGAGATATCGGGCAATCCCAGGTCGAGAATCACCACGTCCGGGCGGTGTTCGGCGGCGGCTCGCAGCGCGCCGGCGCCGGTCGCCGCGGTGACCACCTCGTAGCCGCGCACCGACAGGTTGATCTTCAGCGCGCGCAGGATCTGCGGTTCGTCATCGACTACCAGGACACGTGTGCTCATCCACCCTCTCCTGCCGGTGCCGCCAGATCCACCACCATGGTCAGCCCACCACCCGGTGTCTCCGTCGCCGAGATGGTGCCGCCCATGGCCTCCACGAAACCCCTCGCCACCGAGAGTCCCAGGCCCACCCCGCTGGTGTTGTCCCGGTCGCCGAGTCGCTGGAACGGATCGAACGCGTGCATTGCGCCGCCGGGCGGCAGTCCTCGGCCCTCATCGGCGACGTTGATCAATGCCCGGTCGCCGACCCGGCCGGCCGTCACCCGCACCACACTGTCCGAGGCGTAGCGCAGCGCGTTGTCGATCACGTTGGCCAACACCCGTTCCAGCAGGCCGGCGTCGGCCATCGCCACCGTCGGACCCACCTCTACCTTCACCTGGTCCAACCGGCCGCGGCCGAAGACGTTGCTGCGCCTGCCGATTCCGATCAGGACGCGCTGCACCACCTCTTCCAGGTAAACCTTGGTCAGCGCGGGCCGGATCACGCCGGCGGCCAGTCGCGAGGAATCGAGCAGGTTGCCCACCAGGTCGGTCAGCTGGTCGACCGACTCCTCGACGGTGGCCAGCAGTTCGGCGGTGTCGTCCGGGGAGAAGGCGACGTCGTCGGCGCGCAGACTCGACACCGCCGCCTTGGCCGCCGCCAACGGGGTGCGCAGGTCGTGGCTGACCGCCGACAGCAGCGAACGGCGCAGCTCGTCGGTGCGCATCACCGCGTCGGCCCTGCTGGCCTCGGCCGCCAATTCCTCCTGGCGGACCAGTCCGGCCGCCTGTCGGGCCACCACGGACAGCACCCGCCGGTCGCGGGAGGCCAACTGTCGGCCGACCATCAGCATCCAGAACGCGTCGTCGCCGACATCGATCGTGGTGTCCGCGAGATCGACCGAGGTGCACGGCTGCTCGCCGACCGAGGCCACCACCTCAGGCTTGGCGCTGCCGGCCGGAATGCGGACCAGGCTCACGGCTCGCTGCGCGTAGGTCTCCCGGACCCGTTCCAGCAGGGTGTCCAGGTCCGCTCCGCGCAGCACCGACCCGGCGAACAACGTCATCAGCTCGGCTTCTCGCGAGGCACGGCCGGCTTCCCGGGCACGCTTGGCTGCGCTGTCGACCAGGACCGCCACGGCGACCGCGACCAGTAGCAACACCACCTCGGTCACGGCGGCGTCGTGTTCGGCGATGGTGAAATCGCGGCGCGGTGCCAGCAGGAAATAGTTCAGCAAGACCCCGGACAGCAGCGCTGAGAGCACCGCCGGAGCGATTCCGCCGAGCAGGGCCACCAGCAGCACCCCGACCACGAACAGTGCGCTCTGGCCGGTGTCGACATACCGGTCGAGCCAGCCCACCACGATCGCGCACATCACGCACGGCACCGCGACGGCCGCCAGCCAGGACACCGCCCGCCGCTCCCGCGAGGAGATCGACACCGCCCGGAAATTCGGTTTGGTGTCCTCGTCGGTGACGATGTGCACGTCGATGTCGCCCGATTGCTGGACCACCGCCGCACCCACACCCTCGTCGAGAATGCGCGCCCAGCGGGACCGCCGCGAACTGCCGATCACCAGCTGGGTGGCGTTGACGTCGCGGGCGAACTCCAGCAGTGCGGCCGGCACGTCGTCGCCGATCACGGTGTGCAGCGATGCGCCCAGGCTGATCGCCAGTTGCCGGATCTTGCCCACCCGCGGGGCCGGCGCGCCGGAGTCGCCGTCGCCGCCGAGTACATGCAGCACCAGCAGCTCGCCGCCGGCCTTCGACGCGATCCGGGACGCCCGCCGCACCAGCGTCTCGGATTCCGGGCCGCCGGTCACCGCGGCGACGATGCGTTCCCGCGCCTCCCAGGTCTGGGTGATCTTCTTGTCGGCACGGTACTTGGTCAGCGCCGCGTCGACCTGCCCGGCCAGCCACAGCAGCGCCAATTCGCGTAACGCGGTGAGTGTTTCGCCGCGGAAGTAGTTGGCCAGCGCCGCGTCGACCTTCTCCGGGGGATATACATTGCCGTGGGACAGCCTGCGGCGCAACGCTTCCGGTGCCACATCGATCAGTTCGATCTGAGCGGCCTGGCGCACGATCGCATCGGGGACGGTGTCGTGCTCGATGGTTCCGGTGATCTTGGTGACGACGTCGCTGAGGCTCTCCAGCTGCTGGACATTGACCGTGGAGATCACCGTGATGCCGGCGTCGAGCAATTCCTCGATGTCTTGCCAGCGCTTCGGATTGCGGCTGCCCGCCGCGTTGGTGTGTGCGAGATCGTCGACCAGGACCACCTGGGGGCGCCGTTCCAGCACCGCGCCGACATCGAGTTCGGCGCTCGGGTCGCCGATGGTCTCGATGCCCCGCAGCAGTTCGGCGGTCTTGGAGCGGCCGTGGGTCTCGATGGCCGCGGCCACCACATCGGTGCCGCGTTCGGCCCGGCGGTGGGCTTCCCCGAGCATGGCGTAGGTCTTGCCGACCCCGGGCGATGCCCCGAGATAGATGCGGAGTTCGCCACGCGGTTCTGCAGGCCGATCGGCTCGCCTCACGACGCTCACCAGACCATCATCCCGGCAACCGCCGTCATCAGCCAGCAGCGACCGGCCGCACCATCACTGTTGGTTTGAGCCCGTAGCGCGGGTTGCTCAGCCCGGAGCCGCCCCGTCCTGCCGACGCTACGCCCGGCACCCCGGCGCCGACGGTGTTGACCGCGCCGCCCTCTTCGGCCTCGGTCCAGCCGTGACTGACCAGCGTCGCGGTGTTCTCTGGAATCGACGTGGCCGTCGTCGGTACCGCGGCCGGCCAACTCTGCGGCACCGACAGCCCACCGACCGGGGCGGCGTGGCCGACGCCGGCGAGCACCGGCGCGCTACCGGCGGCCGCGCCGCTGGGAGCGGCCACGCTGCCGACCAGGACCGGCGAGGCCGCCACATCCGCGGTGGGCCCGGCCGCGATCGCGATGGCGCTGGCGATGCCGGCGAACAGGTGCCAGGAGGCGCCGGTGGTCAACGCGCTGCTGTAGGTCTGAATCCCGTTCCAGAGCCCGATGTTCTGGGTGGAGTTGATGAAGCCGGACAGGAAGTCGCTGGCCCCGCCCTGGGCCGCCTGCGACGCCGCGGCCGGTGCCGCCAGCGTCTGCATGGCGTTGGGTAGCCCGGACACCAACTGCGACAACCCGTTCTGCGCACTGCTGGTCGAGGCCTGGCCCACCGCGGCGGCCTGTCCCGCGATCCCGGCCGGGTTGGTGCTCGGTGCGGGGGAGTTCAGCGGCTGTAGCACCCCGGCGGCCGACGATGACGCCGCGTAGCCGTACATGGCGATGGCGTCCTGCGCCCACATCTCGGCGTACTGCGCTTCGAGGGCCGCTATCGCGGCGGTGTTGAAGCCCAGGAAGTTCGTCGCGACCAGCGCCGCGAACTGCGTCCGGTTGGCGGCGACCATCGCCGGGGGCACCGTCATCGCGAACGCCGATTCGTAGGCGGCGGCCGATGCCGATGCCTGGGCCGCGGCGTGCTCGGCGGCGGCGGCGGTGGAGTTCAGCCAGGCCAGGTAGGGGCCGGCCGCGGCGGCCATCGCCGTCGCCGCCGGGCCCCGCCACGCCTGGTCGGTCAGGGTGGAGATCACCGACTGGTAGGAAGCCGCGGTCGTGGCCAGTTCGGCGCCGAGCGCATTCCACGCCGCGGCGGCGGCCGTCATCGGCACGGCCCCGGCGCCGGTGTACATCCGTGCGGAGTTGACCTCCGGAGGCAACGCTGCGTAATCCATGTTCGGTGCAAATCCGCTTCCGCTAGTGGGTTCCGGTGGGTGTTCGACGGCGCTAGACGACCGGCTTGCGCGGCATCACGATCGGTTTGACGCCGTAGCGCGGCCGGCCGAACCCATAACCACCACGGTCGGCGGACGCGACGGCGGGCGCCCCGGCCGGCACCGTGGTGGCGCCGTGCGGCTGAGGCTGGGCCGGTCCCGCCGCGGCCAGCGGCCGAGCGGTCTCGGCTGCCGGCGAAGCGTCGGCGGCCCAGCCGGGCGGCGTCGAGGCCAGCTTGCTCAGCGGTGAATTGCCGGCGGCCGCTGACAGCGGCGCAACGGCAGGGGTGGTGCGGGCCGTCTGGGCCACCAGCTCGGCGTCGCTGACATCCTGCACGTGGTGGACGACTCCGGACGGGTTGGTGATGAAGCCCTTACCCAGGCCGGTGAACTCCGAAGCGGCGGAGCCGACGGTCGCACCTTGCATGGCCGCCAGGATGGCGGAATTGCTGGCGATCGAGCTCAGCCCGCCCGCCGGGTCGGCGACCCCGGAACCGACCGCCGCGGTTGCGGTACCCAGCCCGGCGCTCGCCGAGCCGGCCGCCGCGGAGTTCGCCGTTTCGGTGAGACCGTAGGAGTCGGCGCTGGCCCGCAGCGTGTGAATGAACATCTCCTGCATCGCCGCGGCCTGTGCGCTGATCTGCTGGTACAGGGTGCCGTAGGCGGAGAACTGGGTGGCCTGCAGTGCCGAGACCTCGTCGGCGGCAGCCGGGGCCAGTCCGGTGATCGGGGCGGCCGCGGCGGCGTTCTGGGCATTCAACGCCGCGTCGATCGTCTGCAGGTCGCCGGCCGCGGCGGACAGCGCCTCGGGGTGGGTCGTCAGGAACGACATGACAGCTCCTCGTGAGATACGAGCCGGGCCCAGCTGGGCCCGGTTACTGTCCACTGTTTCCGGCCGGCCGCCGAAGGTCAGGGGTCGTTAACGAGTTCTTTACGGTCGTGCACAGATTATTGACGGTTTGCTTTCAGGCCCGGCCGCGTCCGGGAATGCAAAGCAACCGGCGCAGCCCCCTCCGCTGCGCCGGTTCGCTTTGTTCGGGCTTGGTCAGGCCCAGCTGGAGCCCACCGAGGCGTCGGTGTTGGCCATGTTGTTGCCGGCGGTCTGCACCTTCTGACCGTGGGCGTTGGCCTGCTCGTAGATCAC
>NZ_LQPS01000021.1 GCF_002101885.1 Mycolicibacter senuensis | reverse complement strand
TTGTGGTTGCGTTCCAGCCAGATCCGGTAGGCCCGATCCTGTGCTCTGGTGCGCGTGCGGGTCGGCATCATCAGCCCGCGGTTGCCGGCCGGGGACCACTGCGGCAGGTCCAGCTCGCCGGTGGGGGTGGCCAGCAGGGGAAAGTAGAGGGCGCCACCGGGTTTGGTGATGTAGGTGTGTCCGGTCGGGGCGGTCCAGATGACGGTGCCGTCGGGTTCCTGCCGGTCGCGCCACCCGTTGTCACCGGTCCAGAAAGTCTTCAGCAAATGATGAAGACGGCACAGCAGCTTGAGGTTCGAGGCATGCGTCGGCCCGAGCGGATACGGAACCGTGTGGTCGATGTCTGCGCACTCCGCTGGGCGTCCGCAGCCGGGAAACCGGCAGGTCAGATCGCGGCAGCGCACGAAGTCCGCCAGCGCCGCCGACGGCCGATAGCCCGGCTCCGGCGCAGCATCATTGGGGTGGCGAACGGACCGCAACGTGGCCGATTTGGCGATCTCGCGCACCGCCTGCGCCGAGATGCCACCGAACCCGGGCACATACCCGGGCGCCTCCGAGCGGCCCTCGACGGTGGCCTGCTCGGCCATCACATGGATCATCACCGCACCCACGGGGGCATCGCCGGTGGCGGCGGGGCACTGCGGTGAGCCGCACTCGCACGCCATCGTGGCCGCACCGGCGGTCAGTGCCGCCAGGGCATCCGCCCGCCGCTGTTGGGTGGTGCGCGGGTCGGCCCTGCACACCGTCGCGGCCAGTTCGCTCAGTCGCTGATCGAACGCCAACGCGTCCGGAGTGCGCACATCACCGAAGATCTCGGCCAGACCCGAATGCTGCGGGGACACCCCGATGTGGCGGGACTTGTCGAAGGCGCGGGCTTCGCGCACCGCAACCGGTTCCAGGACCTGCACCCAGTAGTCGACGGCCTCGACGATGCGGTCACGCGACCAGCTGCCCCACCGGGCGGCATTGCGCTCCAACCACCGATCCATCCGCGTGAGCGCACCCGGGTCGATCATCAACTCGGTGCGGTGCACCACCGCGGCCACCACCTGGTAATCCACCACACCGGCGGCGAACAGCGCTGCGAGTCGGGGCAGCCGCTCGGCGAGCGCCAGCCCGATCCGCAACTGTCCCGCGGCGCGCCCGCGGCTGATGCCCTGAGCCGCCGCGATCTCGGCGGCCACCGCATCCCAGCCATCAAGAGCCCAGATCTCGCGATCGGCGACCGCCTGCTCAGCCAGCCGCCGGTGATACAACTGCGCGCCCGCAGCGAACACCCGCGCCAGCGCCGCCGACTGCAGCCGAGCCGCGTTCTGCATGACATCGACCAGGCCCGCATTGTCGAGACCACCGAGGGCGGCCGGCGAAGGCAAGTTCGATTCGAACA
>NZ_LQPS01000020.1 GCF_002101885.1 Mycolicibacter senuensis | reverse complement strand
CGGCCGGTGGTGCCGGTTGGACGGGTACCGATGGTGCGGCCGGCACCGGCTCGGGCGGCCACGGCGGCCATGGGGTGGCCGGCGGCAACGCCGGTAACGGCGGCGCCGGTGGTGACGGTTCGTCGTTCGTCGGGATCGGTGGCAACGGCGGCGCCGGTGGTGTCGGCGGTGCCGGCGGCAACGGCGGCGATGGCGTCACGGGTGCGGCCGGCACGTTCGACAACAGCGGGACCGGTGATGGGGTTGTTGGTGGTAACGGCGGCGACGGCGCCGTCGGTGGCAAGGGTGGTGTCGGTGGTGCGGCCGGTATCGGCGGCTCGGCCAACGGCGCGCTGGGTGGCGATGGCGATGGCGGCGCGGGCGGCAACGGCGGGCTCGGCGGCGACGGCGGTGCCGGCGCCAACGGGCTAGCGGCGAACGCCAACGCCGGCAGCGGTGGCGCGGGCGGCAACGGCGGTGCCGCCGCTACCGGTGGTGCAGCCGGTGGTGTCACCGGTAACACCGGTGCTCACGGAACTGCGGGTGCCGCTGGTAACGGCGGTGTCGGTGGTGCTGGTCTGGACGGGATCGATGGCACCGAGCAAGACCCCGACGGCACGGCCGGCGGCGCCGGCGGCGCCGGTGGCAACGGTGGTCTGGGTGGCTTCGATGTTGACGGCACGCAGGCCGCGACCGGTAATGGCGGCGCCGGCGGTGCCGGTGGCGCCGGTGGCAACGGCTTCGATGGTGCCAATGGCGCGGTTCCGGGCGCTGCGGGTACCAATGCCGGCAATGGTGGTGCCGGTGGTGCGGGCGGTGTCGGCGGTACCGGCACGCAGGCCGGCGCGCATGGTGTCGGTGGTGTGGGCGGCAATGGCGGCAATGGCGGCAATGGCGCCGACGGTGGTGATGGTGCGGATGGCGACGCTGAGCACCAAGCGGGCTACGCCGGCCAGGATGGCGGCGCCGGCGGCAACGCGGGTATCGGTGGTGCCGGCGGGTACAGCGGTGACGGCAGCTACGCGGCCGCAGGTACCGGTGGTGTTGGCGGTGTCGGTGGAGACGGCGGCGGCGGTGGTGCCGGCCTGGCGGGTGTGAATGGCATCGCGGGTTCCGTTGATGGCACCGCCGGCGGCGATGGCGGTGTCGGCGGCAACGGTGGCGCGGGTGGCCTGAACTCCGACGGTTCACAGGCCGCGACCGGCGACGGTGGCGCCGGTGGTGCCGGCGGCGCCGGCGGCAACGGATTCAATGGCATCCACGGCGCGGCTCCGGGTGCTGATGGCACCGACGCCGGCAATGGTGGTGCCGGCGGCAACGGCGGCGTCGGTGGCACCGGCGCTACCACCGGTGCCCATGGCACCGGCGGCAACGGCGGCAATGGTGGCAACGGTGGTCACGGAGCCGACGGTGGTGATGGTGCCCACGGCGATGCCGAGCACGTGGACGGTCACGCCGGCCAGGACGGCGGGGACGGCGGCAACGCCGGCACGGGTGGTGCCGGTGGGGCTAGCGGAAACGGCGATTTCGCGGCCGCAGGCGCCGATGGTGTCGCCGGTGCCGGCGGTAACGGCGGTATCGGTGGTACCGGGCTGGACGGGGTCAATGGCACCGCGCAGGATCCCGATGGAACCGCCGGTGGGACCGGCGGCGCCGGCGGCAAGGGTGGTGCGGGCGGCTTCAACGTTGACGGCTCGCAGGCCACCACCGGCAACGGTGGTGCCGGTGGCGCCGGTGGGCGCGGCGGTAACGGCATCAACGGTGCCAACGGCGACGAGCCAGGGGCCGACGGCACTCGCGGCGGCAACGGCGGCGCCGGCGGGGCGGGCGGCGTCGGCGGCTCCGGCACCCAGGCCGGTGCTCACGGTGTCGGCGGCGTCGGCGGCAACGCCGGCAACGGCGGCAATGGCGCCGACGGCGGCAACGGTGCGGCCGGTGACATCGGACACCAAGCGGGATATGCCGGCCAAGACGGCGGCAACGGCGGCGACGCCGGCAAGGGTGGCGCAGGTGGCGACAGTGGCAACGGCACCTACGCCGCAGACGGCAGTGACGGCCAGGCCGGTGTCGGCGGTAACGGTGGTGCCGGTGGTGCCGGCCTAGCTGGTGTCAACGGCACCGCGCAGGACCCCGACGGCACGGCTGGTGGGGCCGGCGGTGTCGGTGGCAACGGTGGCCTGGGTGGTTTCAACGTTGACGGCACGCAGGCCGCGACCGGTAACGGTGGCGCCGGTGGCGTGGGTGGCGCCGGCGGCAACGGCCTCAACGGTGCCAACGGTGCCGCGCCGGGCGCAGCCGGCACCAACGCCGGCAATGGCGGTGCCGGCGGTGCGGGCGGTGTCGGCGGTACCGGCACGCAGGCCGGCGCTCACGGTGTCGGTGGTGTCGGCGGCAACGGCGGCAATGGCGGCAATGGCGCCGACGGTGGAAACGGCGCTGCCGGAGACGCTGGGCATGTCGATGGCTACGCCGGCCAGCACGGTGGCGCCGGCGGCAACGCCGGTAAGGGCGGTGCCGGCGGCGACAGCGGTAATGGCAGCTACGCGGCCGCAGGTACCGGTGGTGTTGGCGGTGTCGGTGGAGACGGCGGCGCCGGTGGCGCCGGCCTGGCAGGTGTCAATGGCATCGCGGGTTCCGTTGATGGCACCACGGGTGGCAACGGTGGTGTCGGCGGCAACGGCGGCGCGGGTGGCCTGAACTCCGACGGTTCACAGGCCGCGACCGGCGACGGTGGCAATGGCGGCGCCGGCGGAACTGGCGGTAACGGATTCAACGGCACTAACGGCACTACTCCGGGCGCCGATGGCGCCGACGCCGGCAATGGCGGCGGCGGCGGTAATGGCGGTGTCGGTGGCACGGGCGCCAACAACGGTGCTCATGGCTCCGGCGGTGCCGGTGGCAACGGTGGTAACGGTGGCCACGGAGCCAATGGCGCCAACGGCGCCAACGGCGACGCCGACCACATGGACGGCTACGCCGGTGAGGCCGGCGGTGACGGAGGCGCTGGCGGTGCGGGCGGTGCTGGCGGATCCAGCGGCGGCGGCAACTACGCCTCCAACGGCGGCGACGGTGCCGGCGGCTACGGCGGCAACGGTGGCGTCGGAGGTAACGCCTTCCACGGTGCTGACGGCAGCGAAGGCAACCCTGACGGTGTCGCCGGTGGTAACGGCGGCGTCGGCGGCGCGGGCGGCAACGGTGGCACCGGCGGCGGTACGACCGGCATCGGTGGAAATGCCGGCGACGGTGGCGGCGGCGGCAAGGCCGGTAACGGCGGCGCCGGTGCGAACGGAACGGCAGACAACCCCGACGGCGGCAACGGCGGACAAGGCGGAAACGTCGGTGTCGGCGGGGCGGGCGGTACCGGCGGCGCGGGTGGAACAACCGGCGCCAACGGCAATGCGGGTACTTCGCCCACCAGTGGCGGCAACGGTGGTAAGGGCGGTGCCGGTTACGACGCCGCGAGCGATCCGGGCGCTGCGCCGGGTACGGCCGGTGGCAACGGTGGTGCCGGTGGCGCCGCCGGCGACCACGGCAACGGCGGCGCGGGCGGCAAGGGCGGTAACGGTGCCGCCGGTACCGATGGTGCCGACAGCACCGGTGTGGGCATTGATGGTTCTGGCGGTACTGCCGGTGGTGCTGGTGGCACCGGTGGCGCTGGTGGTGCTGGCGGATCCGTGGTCGGGTCTGGTGGCGCCGGCGGCTCGGGCGGTAACGGTGGCGATGGTGGCGCCGGTGGTGCGGGCTTTGACGGTGCTGATGCGACCGTTCCCGGCGGTCACGGTGGTGCCGGCAGCGACGGTGGCGATGGCGGTGCCGGTGGCGCGGCCGGTTCTGGTGGTGCCGGCGGCACTGCGAGCAATGGTGCCGCGGGCACTAACGGCAACGGCGGTTCGGGCGGCGCGGGCGGTGACGCGGGCGCCGCAGGTAACGGTGGCGATGGTGCCGCCGGCGATGCGTCCAACCCCCATGGCGGTCAGGGCGGTCAGGGTGGCGACACCGGCACGGTCGGTGCCGGTGGAGCCGGCGGTCAGGCCGGCAGTGGCGGCGCATCCGGCACAGGCAACGCCGGCGCCAACGGGGCCGACGGCGATGCGCCGCTCAGCGGCAACGGCGGTGCCGGTGGTGCTGGCTACGACGCGGCCGGTGACCCGGGTGCCGCGCCGGGTACGGCCGGTGGCAATGGCGGTGCCGGTGGTGCGGCCGGTGATCACGGCAATGGTGGTGTCGGTGGTAACGGCGGTAACGGTGCCGCGGGTATCGATGGTGCCGACAGCACCGGTGTGGGCATTGATGGTTCTGGCGGTACTGCCGGTGGTGCTGGTGGCACCGGTGGCGCTGGTGGTGCTGGCGGATCCGTGGTCGGGTCTGGTGGCGCCGGCGGCTCGGGCGGTAACGGTGGCGATGGTGGCGCCGGTGGTGCGGGCTTTGACGGTGCTGATGCGACCGTTCCCGGCGGTCACGGTGGTGCCGGCAGCGACGGTGGCGATGGCGGTGCCGGTGGCGCGGCCGGTTCTGGTGGTGCCGGCGGCACTGCGAGCAATGGTGCTGCGGGTGGCAACGGCAATGGCGGCGAGGGCGGGCAGGGCGGTGACGCCGGCGCGGCCGGTAACGGCGGGCAGGGTGCCGACGGCGACGCGTCCAATCCCCATGGTGGTCAGGGTGGTCGCGGTGGCGACACCGGCACGGTCGGTGCCGGCGGTGCGGGCGGTCAGGCTGGCAGCGGAGGCGCATCCGGTACCGGTAACGCCGGTGCGGACGGCGCCGACGGCGCCGACGCACCGCCCAGCGGTAACGGTGGTGCCGGTGGTGACGGCTACACCTCGGTGGATGGTTCCGTCGACGGCGGCAACGGTGGCGCCGGCGGTGACGGGGGTATCAACGGCAGCGGCGGTCACGCCGGCAATGGCGGCGACGGCAACAACGGCGGCGCCGGCGGGGCCGGCGGTAACGCGGGCAACAACGGCGACGGCGGCAACGCCGGCAATGGCGGTGCGGGAAGCCAGACCGGTTCGGGCGGCAAGGGCGGTTCCGGTGGTGACGGCGGTGCCGAGACCGGCGATGGCGGCAATGGCGGTCACGGCGGCAAGGGCGGCGTGACGGGCGGCGACGGCGGCGCCGGCGGTAACGCCGGAGCGGTCGGTGACGGCGGTAACGCCGGTAACGGCGGCGACGGCATCATCGGCCGCGACGGCGACCACGGCAGCGTTCCCGGCGAAGCCGGTGGTGCTGGTGAGGCTGGTGGTTCCGGCGGCGCTGGTGGCGCCGGTGGTGCTGGTGGCTCGACGTCGGGTGACGGTGGCGCTGGTGGTGCTGGTGGTTCCGGTGCAGCCGGCGGTGCCGGTGGCGATGGCGCTACCGGTGTGGACGGGACGTTCGCCGACGGCGGTGACGGCAACGGCGGTACCGGTGGTGCGGCCGGTGCTGGTGGCAAGGGCGGAGATGGTGGTGCCGGTGGTGCCGGCGGGTCGGCCACCAACGGCAGTGCCGGTGACCAGGGCACGGGTGGCAACGCCGCTGATGGTGGTGACGCGGGTAAGGCCGGCGACGGTGGTAACGGTGCGACCGGGACTGCGGCTAACCCGACCGGTGGTACCGGTGGCGACGGTGGTGGTCTGGCCAACGGTGGTGCCGGTGGTAGCGGTGGTGCCGGCTCGTCGGCGGGTGCTGATGGTGCGGCCGGTAGTGACTCCGATGCTCATGGTGCGCAGGGCAATGGCGGTAACGGTGGCGCCGGCTATGACGCGGCCAGTGACCCGGCTGCGGCCTCGGGTGCCAACGGTGGCGATGGTGGTGCCGGCGGTAACGGCAGCGCGATCGGCAACGGTGGTGCTGGTGGTGCCGGTGGTAACGGCAAGGCTGGCGACCGCGGCACCGACGGCGCCGCTGACTCCGGTGAAGCCGGTGGTGCTGGTGACGCTGGTGGTTCCGGCGGCGCTGGTGGCGCCGGTGGTGCTGGTGGCTCGACGTCGGGTGACGGTGGCGCTGGTGGTGCTGGTGGTTCCGGTGCAGCCGGCGGTGCCGGTGGCGATGGCGCTACCGGTGTGGACGGGACGTTCGCCGACGGCGGTGACGGCAACGGCGGTACCGGTGGTGCGGCCGGTGCTGGTGGCAAGGGCGGAGATGGTGGTGCCGGTGGTGCCGGCGGGTCGGCCACCAACGGCAGTGCCGGTGACCAGGGCACGGGTGGCAACGCCGCTGATGGTGGTGACGCGGGTAAGGCCGGCGACGGTGGTAACGGTGCGACCGGGACTGCGGCTAACCCGACCGGTGGTACCGGTGGCGACGGTGGTGGTCTGGCCAACGGTGGTGCCGGTGGTAGCGGTGGTGCCGGCTCGTCGGCGGGTGCTGATGGTGCGGCCGGTAGTGACTCCGATGCTCATGGTGCGCAGGGCAATGGCGGTAACGGTGGCGCCGGCTATGACGCGGCCAGTGACCCGGCTGCGGCCTCGGGTGCCAACGGTGGCGATGGTGGTGCCGGCGGTAACGGCAGCGCGATCGGCAACGGTGGCGCCGGTGGTGCCGGTGGTCGGGGTGCTGATGGTGCTGGCGGTGTCACCGATGGTTCCGGTAACGGCACCGATGGTGCTGATGCGGGTGCTGGTGGCGCTGGTGGGGCCGGCGGTCAGGGCGGTTCGCTGTCCGGTGATGGCGGTGTCGGTGGTGCCGGCGGCGCTGGCGGTACCGGCGGTGCTGGTGGCTCTGGGCTGTCGGGCTCGACGGGGTCGGATGCGGCGGCCGGTAGTGGCGGCGACGGCTCTGATGGTGGCGACGGTGGCGATGGCGGCCACGGTGGTGCTGGTGGCCACGGTGGTGCTGGTGGCGCTGGTGGTTCGGCGACCAATGGCAGTGCCGGTGGCCAGGGTGTTGGCGGTGTTGGTGGCGACGGTGGTGCTGCTGGTGGCGCGGGCAACGGCGGCGACGGTGGTGCTGGTGCCGGCGGTGGCAATGGTGCGACTGCGGGTAGCGGTGGTGCCGGTGGTGACGGTGGCGAGCGCGGTACTGCTGGTGCTGGTGGCCAGGGTGGTAGCGGTGCCGGTGGCGCGGCTGCTGATGGCCAGCAGGGCGCTGATGCTGACGGCACCGGTAACGGCGGTAACGGCGGCCAGGGCGGCAACGGCGAAGGTCTGACCGGTCAAGCCGGCGGTGACGGTGGTGTGGGCGGCAACGCCGGGACGGTCGGCGACGGTGGTGCTGGTGGTGCCGGTGGTCGGGGTGCTGATGGTGCTGGCGGTGTCACCGATGGTTCCGGTAACGGCACCGATGGTGCTGATGCGGGTGCTGGTGGCGCTGGTGGGGCCGGCGGTCAGGGCGGTTCGCTGTCCGGTGATGGCGGTGTCGGTGGTGCCGGCGGCGCTGGCGGTACCGGCGGTGCTGGTGGCTCTGGGCTGTCGGGCTCGACGGGGTCGGATGCGGCGGCCGGTAGTGGCGGCGACGGCTCTGATGGTGGCGACGGTGGCGATGGCGGCCACGGTGGTGCTGGTGGCCACGGTGGTGCTGGTGGCGCTGGTGGTTCGGCGACCAATGGCAGTGCCGGTGGTCAGGGTGTTGGCGGTGTTGGTGGCGACGGTGGTGCTGCTGGTGGCGCGGGCAACGGCGGCGACGGTGGTGCCGGTGCCGGCGGTGGCAATGGTGCGACTGCGGGTAGCGGTGGTGCCGGTGGTGACGGTGGCGAGCGCGGTACGGCTGGTGCTGGTGGCCAGGGTGGTAGCGGTGCCGGTGGCGCGGCTGCTGATGGCCAGCAGGGCGCTGATGCTGACGGCACCGGTAACGGCGGTAACGGCGGCAAGGGCGGCAACGGTCAAGCCCAGACCGGTCAAGCCGGCGGTGACGGTGGCCAAGGCGGCGACGCCGGACCCGACGGCGACGGCGGGAAGGGCGGCGACGGCGGGGCCGGTGGTCAAGGTACGACAGGTGGCACCTCGCCTGACTTCGGTGGACCGGGCTACGTCGGCGGCGTCGGCGGCGTCGGCGGCGCTGGCGGCGACGGCGGCTCGGGCGGTTGGAACTCGGGCGACGGTGGCGCCGGCGGCCATGGCGGCGTCGGGGGGACCGGCGGACGTGGCGGCCCGGGCCAGAGCGGTGAGACCGGCGATCCCGGCGGGGGCCAGGGCCACCAGGGCGGCCCCGGCGGCGGCGGCGGTATCGGCGCTGACGGCGGTGCCGGCGGCAACGGTGGCACGGCGGCCAACGGCAACACCGGTGCCGGCGGTAACGGCGGTGACGGCGGTGGCGCCGGCACCGGCGGCGGCGGTGGCACCGGTGGTACCGGCGGCCAGGGAACCGAAGACCACCCCAGCGGTGGCCAGGGCGGCCCCGGTGGCGAGGGCGGTGCCGCCGGCACCATCGGCGGTAAGGGCGGCGCTGGAGGTACCGGTGGCCCGAACGGCCAGGACGGTTCTGATGGTGGCGCCGGCAAGGGCGGCAGCATGGGCCACCCCGGCGCGTACGGCGCGAACTACTGATCGAGGTTCGAACCCTCGACAGCGAGCAGTACCGGGAGACCCCGCACGCATGGCGTGCGGGGCCTCACGGCCATCGATAGCCGCTGATAGGGGCGTGTCCGGCAGCGGTCAGGTCATCGACGCGAGATGAAACGCCGCCCAGATCACGGTTGCCGGCGACGAAAGAGACGAGCGACCATGGCGGCAGGCAGCCGCCAATCGGCTTTTGGTGCTCCTACGGTTCGCAGATGACGACCGGAATCTCCCGGTCGGTCCAGGCGCGGTAGTTGACGAAGTCCGGGTACATCGCGTCGAGCTTGGGCCAGTAAGCGGCCCGCTCCGACTCGTCGGCGTCACGGGCGCGCAGCCGCAGCACCTCGTTGCGGATCCGGAACGAGACCTGCGGATTGGCCTTGAGGTTCAGATACCACATCGGGTTGGTGGCACGTCCGCCTTGGGACGCCACCAGGATCACCCGGTCGCCTTCCCGCAGGAACAGCAGCGGGGATTCCCGTGGCTGCCCGGTCTTGCGCCCGACGGTGGTGAGGATGCCGACGTCGGGAACGTCGTCGCCGAAGCGCTTGGTGCCCATCCGCCACTTGCCGCCGACCCGGCCGCCGGTGGCCTTGTAGGCCCAGGTGTTGGCCCGCGACATCCACTTGATGATGGTGCCGGTGACCGGCGAGTCCAGCGACTTCGGCTTCTCCGGTGTGCTCACGTCCGCAACCCTACTGAATGAACGGCTTGATCCCGGCCCGGATGTGGTGAATCGTCGCGGTGCCGTCGGGACTGCCGGCCGGAATGACGAACACCTCGTCGACGTGCGCGCACACCCGTCGTCCGAACAGCGACGGCTTGGTGATGATGTCGTAGACCGCCCGCACCTCATCACCGTCGATGCTGTACTCCGGCAGCGTGGCGGCTGCGATCAACCGAAACTGCGGGCCACGATTCAAGCTGCGGCGCAAGTGATTTCCCGAGAACCCGGTCTTGAGTCCCACTTCGACTCGGGTGCAGTCCGGACTGAACCGGACCGCAGTGGCGTCGTGGCTGACCAGCGCGTCGATGTAGGCCTGCGCCGCTGCGATGCGGTCGGCCTCCGAGACGGGCTTTGAAAGAGGCTGAGACACCGCGGCCACTAGATCCGCTCGATGATGGTGCCGGTGGACAGCGCCCCGCCCGCGCACATGGTGATCAGCGCGGTCGAGGAGTCGGTGCGCTCCAGCTCGTGCAGCGCGGTGGTGATCAGCCGGCTGCCGGTGGAGCCCACCGGGTGACCCAGCGCGATCGCCCCGCCGTTGACGTTGACCCGGTCCATGTCCGGGTTGTGCACCGCCGCCCAGGACAACACCACCGATGCGAACGCCTCGTTGATCTCGACCAGATCGATGTCACCCATCTTCATCCCGGCCTTCTCCAGCACCTTCGCGGTGGACTGCACCGGGCCGTCGAGGTGGTAGTAGGTCTCGGCGCCCACCAGGGCCTGGCTGACGATCCGGGCCCGCGGCTTGAAGCCGAGGGCTTTCGCTTTGTCTTCGTCCATCCAGAGCACCGCAGCCGCGCCGTCGGAGATCTGTGAGCTGGTCCCGGCAGTGTGGATACCGCCCTCGATCACCGGGTTCAGCTTGGCCAGGCCCTCGGCCGTGGTGTCGCGCAGACCCTGATCGCGGCTGACCATGTTCAGCTCGGCGGTGGGCTGCTTGTTCTCGTCGATCACCGGCGCCTCGATCGGGGAGATCTCCCGGTCGAAGCGGCCCTCGGCCCAGGCCTGCTTGGCCCGTTGCTGCGAGCGCAGCCCGAATGCGTCGACATCGGCCCGGGTGATACCCCGGCGCTTGGCGATCCGCTCGGCGGCCTCGAACTGGTTGGGCAGATCGATGTCCCAAGATGCGGCGCGAGCACCGCCGCCGTTCTCGCCCAGGCCGACCCGGCTCATCGCCTCGATGCCGCAGGCGATGCCGATGTCGATGGCGCCGGCAGCGATCAGCCCGGCGATCAGATGGTTGGCCTGCTGCGCGCTGCCGCACTGGCAGTCCACGGTGGTGGCGCCGACCTGCTCGGGCAGCCCGGCGATCAGCCAGGACTGCCGGGTTACGTTGTTGCCCTGCTCGCCGAACTGGGTGACGCAGCCGCCGATGACCTGCTCGACGCTGCCCGGCTCGATCCCGGCCTTGGTGACCAGTGCCTTCTGCACCGCTCCGAGCAGTTCAGTGGCGTGCAGACCCGACAGCCAGCCGTTACGTTTACCGATGGGGCTGCGAGTGGCTTCGACGATGACAGGATTACCCATGCGGCCAGGCTAGAACACGTTTCATTAGTCTGACAAGCGACGATGCGAACAGCCCTTTGGTCTATGGTGAGCCCATGTTTTACTGCTACTAGAACGCGTTGCATTTAGGAGTCCACCGATGTCGAGTATCAAACTGCCGCCGGGATTCGACTTCACCGACCCGGAGATCTATGCGGAGCGACTCCCCGACGCCGAGTTCGCCCAGGTGCGGGACGCTGCGCCGATCAGCTGGATCGATCAGCCCGACGACCGCAGCGGTGGTTTCAAAGACGGCGGCTACTGGGCGATCACCAGCCACCACGACGTCAAAGAGGTATCCCGGCTCGACGAGGTGTTCTCCAGCGAGATCAACGGAGCCATCCCGCGCTACAACGACGACATCGAGCGGGAGAACATCGACGTCGGGCGGCTGCTGATGCTCAATCAGGACGCGCCCCGCCACACCCGGCTACGCCGGATCGTCTCGCGCGGCTTCACCCCGCGCCACATCCTGCCGCTGCACGACGACTTGGAACAGCGGGCGCAGAACATCGCCAAGGAGGCGCTGGCCCGCGGCACCGGAGACTTCGTGGTGGAGGTGGCCTCCGAATTGCCGCTGCAGGCGATCGCCGGCCTGATGGGGGTGCCGCTGGAGGACCGCGGCAAGTTGTTCAACTGGACCAACCAGATGACTTCGTACGACGATCCCGAGTACGCCCACTACGACCCGAAGACATCGTCGATGGAGATCATCTCCTACGGGCTGCAACTGGCCGAGATGAAGCGGCACAACCCCGGCCACGACATCGTGACGACGCTGATCGAGGCCGACATCGACGGCGAGAAACTCAACGACGACGAGCTGGGCTTCTTCATCATCCTGCTGGCGGTGGCCGGATCCGAGACGACCCGCAACTCGATCACCCAGGGCATGATGGCCTTCACCGAGTTCCCCGAGCAGTGGGAACTGTTCTGCAACGAGCGCCCGGAGACCACCGCCGACGAGGTGGTGCGCTGGGCCACCCCGGTGACGTCTTTCCAGCGCACCGCGACCCGCGACTACGAGCTGTCCGGGGTGCAGATCAAGAAGGGCCAGCGGGTGGTGATGTTCTACCGCGCCGCCAACTTCGACCCCGAGGTGTTCGACAACCCGCAGCAGTTCAACATCCTGCGCGACCCCAACCCGCACGTCGGCTTCGGTGGCACCGGGGCGCATTACTGCATCGGCACCCATCTGGCCCGGATGTCGGTGAACCTGATGTTCAACGCCATCGCCGACCACATCCCCGACCTCAAGCCGTTGGACAAGCCGGACCGGCTGAAGTCGGGTTGGCTCAACGGCATCAAGCATTGGCGGGTCGACTACACCGGCAAGTCCGCCTGAAACACCGAACGAAACTACGGAGGCTAGTTCCAGCATGTCCACACTTCCCCCAGGATCACTTCCGCCCGGATTCGACTTCCTCAACCCCGACCTCATCGTCGAGGGCATCCCCGAGGAGGAGTTCGCGCAGCTGCGCAGGACCGCGCCGGTCTGTTGGATCGAGCAGGCGCCCGGCAAGGGCGGTGGCTTCAACGACGGCGGCTACTGGGCGGTCACCAAGCTCGCCGACGTCAAAGAGGTGTCGCTGCGCAGCGACGTCTTCTCCAGCTATGAGAACTGCGTGATCCCGCGCTTCGAAGACGACATGCAGCGGGAGAACATCGAGGTTCAGCGGTTCGTGATGCTCAACATGGACGCCCCGCACCATACCCGGCTCCGCCGGATCATCTCCCGGGGCTTCACCCCGCGCGCCATCGGACGGTTGCGCGACGAACTCCACGAGCGGGCGCAGGCGATCGTCAAGGCGGCCGCCGAGGCCGGCTCCGGGGACTTCGTCGAACAGGTGTCGTGCGAGCTGCCGCTGCAGGCGATCGCCGGACTGCTCGGCGTGCCGCAGGAAGACCGCGACAAGCTGTTCCAGTGGTCCAACGAGATGACCGGCAGCGAGGACCCGGAATACGCTGACATCGACCCGCAGGCATCCTCTTTCGAGCTGATCACCTACGCCATGCAATTGGCGGCGGCCAAGGCGGAGAACCCCGGCGAAGACATCGTCACCACGCTGATCAACGCCGACATCGACGGCGAGAAGCTCTCTGACGACGAGTTCGGCTTCTTCGTGGTGATGCTGGCGGTGGCGGGCAACGAGACCACCCGCAACTCGATCACCCACGGCATGATCGCGTTCTCCGAGCACCCGGAGCAGTGGGAGTTGTTCAAGAAGGAACGCCCGGCCACCACCGCCGACGAGATCGTGCGGTGGGCCTCCCCGGTGATCTGCTTCCAGCGCACCGCGCTCGAGGACTACGAGTTGTCCGGCGCGCAGATCAAGAAGGGTCAGCGGGTGGTGATGTTCTACCGCTCGGCCAACTTCGACGAGGACGCTTTCGACGATCCGTTCAGCTTCAACATCCTGCGTGACCCGAACCCGCACGTCGGCTTCGGTGGCACCGGGGCGCACTACTGCATCGGCACCCACTTGGCTCGGTTGACCATCGACCTGATCTTCAACGCGGTCGCCGACCACGTGCCGGATCTCGCGCCGCTGGCCAAGCCGGAACGGCTGCGGTCGGGATGGCTCAACGGCATCAAGCACTGGCAGATGGACTACACCGGCAAATGCCCGGTGGCCCACTAGGTTTAAGGAGATTCGGTGGACTTCAGTCCAGATCCGGAACAGCAGGCGGTTGCCGACGTCGTCACGTCGGTGCTCGACCGGGACAACAGCTGGGAGGCGCTGGCCGCCGGCGGGGTGACTGCGCTCGCGGTGCCGGAGCGGCTCGGCGGTGACGGCGTGGGCCTGTCGGAGGTGGCCACCGCGCTCACCGAGATCGGCCGGCACGGGACCGTCAGCCCGGCACTGGCCACCCTCGGATTCGCTCTGGTGCCGCTGCTGGAACTGGCCACCGAGGCCCACCAGGACCGCTACCTGGCCGGCGTGGCCAAGGGCGCGGTGCTGACTGCCGCGCTCGACGAGCCGGCCGCCGCGCTGCCCGAGCAGCCGGCGGTCACGCTGGCCGGCAACCGGTTGTCCGGCACCAAGATCGGTGTGCCCTATGCCGAGCAAGCCGAGTGGATGCTGGTCACCGCGGATTCCGGGGTCGCGGTGATCTCGCCGAAGGCGGCCGGAGTGCGGTTGACGAAGACCCCGACCGCCAACCGCAGCGACGAGTACGTGGTCGTCTTCGACGACGCCGAGGCCGACGCCGTACTGGACGGCGCCTCGGTGCACCGGGTCAACCAGTTGGCGCTGGCCATGATCGGCGCCTACGCCTCCGGGCTGGTCGCCGGCGCACTGCGGCTGACCGCCGACTACGTCGGCAGCCGTGAGCAATTCGGCCGGCCGCTGTCGACGTTCCAGACGGTGGCCGCGCAACTCTCGGAGGTCTATATCGTCTCGCGCACCATCACACTGGCGGCGACGTCGGTGGTGTGGCGGCTGGCCAACGGCCTCGACGCCGACGACGACCTCGGGGTGCTCGGGTACTGGATCACCTCGCAGGCGCCGCCGGTGATGCAACTCTGCCACCACCTGCACGGCGGGATGGGCATGGACGTCGACTATCCGATGGACCGCTACTACTCCACGATCAAGGACCTCAACCGCCTGCTGGGCGGCCGGTCGCATCGTCTCGACCTGGTGGGAGCCTCATGTTCGTCGATCTGACCCCCGAGCAGCGCAAGCTGCAAGCCGAATTGCGGGAATACTTCGCCAACCTGATCACGCCCGATGAGGAAAAGGCGATGGCCTCCGACCGGCACAACCAGGCCTACCGCGACGTGATCCGCCGGATGGGCCGCGACGGCAAGCTCGGCGTCGGCTGGCCCAAGGAGTTCGGCGGCCTGGGCTTCGGGCCGATCGAGCAGCAGATCTTCGTCAACGAGGCGCAGCGCGCCGACATCCCGCTGCCGGCCGTGACGCTGCAGACCGTCGGCCCCACCCTGCAGGTGTATGGCAACGAGGCGCAGAAGAAGAAGTTCCTGCCCGCCATCCTGGCGGGGGAGGTGCATTTCGCGATCGGCTACACCGAACCGGAGGCCGGCACCGACCTGGCGTCGTTGCGCAGCACCGCGGTTCGTGACGGCGACCATTACATCGTGAACGGCCAGAAGGTGTTCACCACCGGCGCGCACGACGCCGACTACATCTGGCTGGCGGTGCGCACCGATCCCACGGCGGTGAAACACAAAGGGATTTCGATCCTGATCGTCGACACCAAGGACCCCGGTTACTCGTGGACGCCGATGATCCTGTCTGACGGGGCGCATCACACCAACGCGACCTACTACAACGACGTTCGGGTGCCCGCCGACATGCTGGTGGGCGAGGAGAACGGCGGCTGGCGGCTGATCACCACCCAGCTCAACAACGAGCGGGTGATGCTGGGCCCGGCCGGCCGGTTCGGCGCCATCTACGACAAGGTGCACGCCTGGGCCACCAAACCCGGCGGCGACGGGGTGACCCCGATCAGCCACGACGCGGTCAAGCGCGGACTCGGCGAGATCCACGCCATGTTCCGTATCAACGAGCTGCTCAACTGGCAGGTCGCCGCGGCCGGCGAGATCATCGACGTCGCCGACGCGGCGGCCACGAAGGTCTTCGGCACCGAGCGGATCCAGTACGCCGGTCGGTTGGCCGAGGAGTTGGTCGGCTGCTACGGCAACCCGGCTGACGCGGCCACCGCCGAGCTGCTGCGCTGGCTGGATGTGCAGACCAAGCGCAACCTGGTCATCACGTTCGGCGGCGGGGTCAACGAGGTGATGCGGGAGATGATCGCGGCCTCGGGCCTGAAGGTTCCGCGGGTGCCCCGATGAGTCGAGGAGACAGATGAGCGACCTTTCCGCCGGGATCGAGCAGATACTGGCTTCCGGCCACAGCGCGCCGCGAACCGGCCGGGATCCGGTGAACCAGCCGATGATTCGGCACTGGGTTGACGCCATCGGCGACCAGAACCCGATCTACATCGACGAGGATGCCGCGCTTGCGGCCGGGCACCCGGGAATCGTCGCACCGCCGGCGATGATCCAGGTCTGGACGATGATGGGCCTGGGCGGCGAGCGTCCCGCCGACGACCCGCTCGGCAAGGTCATGGAACTGTTCGACGGCGCCGGCTACGTCGGGGTGGTGGCCACCAACTGTGAGCAGACCTACCATCGCTACCTGCGGCCCGGCGAGGAGGTCAGCGTCACCGCCGAGGTGACTGACATCGTCGGCCCCAAGCGGACGGGTCTGGGCGAGGGATACTTCATCACCCAGAAGATCCGCTGGTGGGTCGGCCAGGACGGTGACGGCGAATTGGTCGCCGACATGAACTGGCGCATCCTGAAGTTCCTGCCCGCCGAAAAGGAAAGCTCGCGCTCCTCAGCCGCGGTACCCGACGATCTCGACCCCACCAAGATGATGCGCCCGTCGTGGTCGAGGGACTCCCAATACTTCTGGGACGGGGTGGCCGCCCATGAGCTGCGGATCCAGCAACGCCCGGACGGCAGCCTGCAGCACCCCCCGGTGCCCGCGGTCTGGAAAGACAAGACCGAGACCACCGACTACGTCGTCGCTTCCGGCAACGGAACGGTGTTCAGCTTCGTGGTGCACCATGCCCCCAAAGTCCCCGGCCGCAGCGTGCCGTTCGTCATCGCGCTGGTCGAACTCGAGGAGGGCGTGCGGATGCTCGGTGAGCTTCGCGGCGTCGACGCCGCCGCCGTACGGATCGGAATGCCAGTCCGGGCAACCTATCTCGACTTCCCGGCCGGCGATGCCGGGCCGGCGTGGAGCCTGTACGCCTGGGAGCCAGTGGAAGGAGCCGGGGCATGAGCACTCCGACCGTCGAAGTCGGCACCAAGCTGCCGGAGCTGAAGATCTACGGTGACCCGACGTTCATCGTCTCCACCGCGATCGCCACCCGCGACTATCAGGACGTTCATCACGACCGGGACAAAGCCCAGGCCAAGGGCTCCAAGGACATCTTCGTCAATATCCTCACCGACACCGGTCTGGTGCAGCGCTACCTCACCGACTGGGCCGGATCCAACGCGCTGGTCCGCTCGATCGGGCTGCGGCTGGGCGTGCCGTGGTACGCATACGACACCGTCACCTTCTCCGGTGAAGTGACGGCGTTGGAAAACACAGCAGACGGACCTCTAATAACCGTAAAAGTCGTGGGCAACAACAGTCTTGGCGACCACGTCATCGCCACCGCCACACTCACTCTCGGGGAGCGTTGATGTCAGCCATGCTTTCGGCCAAAGCGGCTATCGCCGGAATCGGCGCGACCGACTTCTCCAAGGAATCCGGGCGCAGCGAACTGCGGCTGGCCGCCGAGGCGGTGCTCGACGCCCTTGACGACGCGGGCCTGAAGCCCGCCGACGTCGACGGCCTGGTCACCTTCACCATGGACTCCAACCTGGAGACCGCCGTCGCACGTGCCACCGGGATCGGCGAGCTGAAGTTCTTCTCCCAGATCGGCTATGGCGGGGGAGCGGCTGCGGCAACCGTGCAGCAGGCGGCCCTGGCGGTGGCCACCGGGGTCGCCGAGGTCGTCGTGGCCTACCGGGCGTTCAACGAGCGCTCGGAGTTCCGGTTCGGCCAAGTGATGACGGGGCTGACGGTGAACGCAGATTCGCGCGGCGTGGAGTACAGCTGGTCCTACCCGCACGGGCTGAGCACACCGGCGGCGTCGGTGGCGATGATCGCTCAGCGCTACATGCACGAATACGGCGCTACCAGTGCGGATTTCGGCGTGGTGTCGGTGGCCGATCGCAAGCATGCGGCGACCAACCCCAAAGCCCACTTCTACGGCAAGCCGATCACCATCGAGGATCACCAGAACTCGCGGTGGATCGCCGAGCCGCTGCGGCTGCTGGACTGCTGTCAGGAGACCGACGGCGGGGTGGCGATCGTGGTCACCACACCCGAGCGGGCCCGCGATCTCAAGCACCGACCGGCGGTGATCGAGGCGGCGGCCCAGGGCGCCGGGGCAGACCAGTTCACCATGTACTCCTACTACCGCGAGGAACTCGGGCTGCCCGAGATGGGTCTGGTGGGCAGGCAGTTGTGGGCGCAGTCCGGCTTGTCGCCGGCCGACATACAGACCGCGGTGCTCTATGACCACTTCACCCCGTACACGCTGATCCAGTTGGAGGAGTTGGGATTCTGCGGTAAGGGTGAAGCCAAGGACTTCATCGCCGGCGGTGCCATCGAGTTGGGCGGCCGGTTGCCGATCAACACCCACGGCGGGCAGCTCGGCGAGGCCTATGTGCACGGCATGAACGGCATCGCCGAGGGCGTGCGCCAGCTGCGCGGCACCTCGGTCAACCAGGTGCCGAACGTGGAGCATGTGCTGGTCACCGCCGGCACCGGCGTGCCTACCTCGGGGTTGATTCTGGGTTAGTCGGCCCGACACTGCGCACCGCGAACAGACGCTCGCGCAAGGAAATCAGGCGCCGGCGCCGTCGTTCCAGCTTTCGGGGAGCAGCGGAACCGTCGGTCCATGGCTGAAACCGTTGACCGTCAATGCGGTCATGCCCGCCGCGGCCCGTTCCCGCTTGGCGTGCGCGCTTGGGAATCCCCCGCTGCCGGCACCGCGGTCTGAGGCCTGCGCCGCTGTCTCGGATGGTTCGACGGCGACCTTCACGTCGGCGAATTCGTTGGCCTCGTCGCGTACGCGGCGACGCCGGCGGGCGCGGGTGCGATCCCGCTCGCGTGCCGCCGCCGCGGCCGACTCGGCTGCGTCATCCGGGTTGGGCGTCTTCGTGACTGCGCGGGTGCGGGACTTGGCGCTCGCTCGCCCGTGAGCACCGGCAGGCCCGATCACGTAGGGCGGGAAGAATCCCGGGCTTCCCCCGGCCGGCGGTGCCGCGGGCGGTGCCGCCGCGGGGGCTGCGCTGGTTGACGGTGTCGATATCGACGCGGTCGTGGTGGCCGCCGGTGCCGCCGGGGCAGTCGAAACGGTGGTGGACGCGCCTCCGGCGGCCGGCAACGCCGCGGTAATCGGTGCTGCGCCGAGGGCCACGGCCGGGGGCGGCTGAATGCCGGCCAGGCCGGCCAAGCCGGCCGCCCAGCCCAGATTCCCGATCGCCAGGACGAGAGCCGGCTGGATCAGCGCCGGGGCGAACTGGCTGAGTGTCGAGGCGATCTGTGAGGCGTGGAAGGTCAGATCAGCCATGATCCATGACAGGTCGGTCATGAACGCCCCCGGATTGGTGAGCAGGTCGTTCAGCAGCACTTCGCCGTAGTGGCCCAGTTCCGAGAAGAAGTCCGTCCACCACTCCGGGTCGGCCGGAGTCAGGCTGCCGTCGTGAATCCCGCCGTCGTGGTCGTGGTCGTGATCGTGATCGTGATCGTGGTCGTGGTCGTGGTCGTCGTGGGCTTCGTCATGTAGCAGGATCGGTGGCGCCGGCGCGGGTTGCGGGGCCGACGCCAGCGCCGCCCCGGAGACCGCTTCGTAGGTGGCCATGGTGGTGGCGGCTTGGATCCACATCCGTACGTAGTCGGCCTCGTTGAGCGCGATCGGGATGGTGTTGACACCGAAGAAATTGGTCGCCACCAGAACCCCGTGGATCGCGTGGTTGGCCGCCAACTCGGGCAGCGTCGGCATGGCCGCCAATGCGCTGACGTACGCCGTCGCCACCGTCTCGTGCTGCGCTGCCAACGCGGCGCTGTCGGCGCTGGCCGCGGACAACCACGCCAGGTAGGGCAGATGTGCGGCGGCGTACCGGTCGGCGGTGGGTCCCTGCCATGCCGCCGCCTGCGTGGCTCCGACCATCGCGCGCAGCTCTTCGGCGATCGCGCTGTACTCCAGGCTCAGCGAGGACCACGCGGCAGCGGCCGACAACAGCGGTCCCGGCCCCGGCCCGCTGCTCAGCGCCGCCGAATGCACCTCCGGTGGGGACGCTATCCAGACGGGAGCCGTCACAACGCCGCCCTCGCTTTCGGTTCACCGCGATTGGTTGCGTTTCGCGGTCCCGACAGACCTTAGCGAAGATGACAATCGTTTTCAATAACGGCGATCACGAAAATCTGCGGACCGGCCGTGGGGGCCACGGCGGGGCGCGACGTCAGCTGCGGATCGCGCGGGGAAGACGCCGCGGAACGGCGCTATCAGGCCGGAACCAGCTCCACGTCGCCCAGTACGGCGGCGTTGTCGCGGCCCGGGGCGACCACGTTGCCCACCAGCCGGTCGCCCGCTTTCCAGATGTGGGCCCGCAGCGTCTCTCCCGGGAAGACCACGCCGGCGAACCGCGCGCCGAAGGAACGCACCGCGCCGGCATCGCCGTCCAGGGCCGTGTCCACCACCGCCTTGCCGGTCATGCCGTAGGTGCACAGGCCGTGCAGAATCGGCCGCGGGAATCCAGCAGCCGCCGCAAATCCAGGGTCGGAATGCAACGGGTTGCGATCCCCGCAGAGCCGGTAGAGCAGCGCCTGCTGCGGCGCCGTCGGGATGTCGATCTCGAAATCCGGTGCGCGATCGGGCTGTTCGGTGGCGGTGGACGGTCCGCGTTCACCGCCGAAGCCGCCCTCGCCCCGGGCGAAGATGGACCGCTGTTGCGTCCACAGCGGGATGCCGTCGGTGCTGGTGACGTTCGTCTCGAGCACGACGACGGCCGCCTTGCCCTTGTCCCAGATGTCGACGATCCGGCTGACCGCGCGGGCGCTGCCGGACGGCGGCAGCGGCGCCGGCACGATGACCTTCTCGGATGCATGCAGGATCTTGGCCAGGTCGATCTCGACGCCCGGCCAGCTCACCTGGGGTGGGTCGACCTCGTTGAACGACGCCGCGACGCAGCCGAACGTCGGCAGCACCTGCGGGGTGCGGTCGACGACGTAGCTCAGCTCACGCGGATCCATCGGGTCCGAACCGGCGCCCAACCCCAGGTTGTAGAGCTGCACATTGGTTGCGTTCCAAGAGAACTCAACCTGACCGAACTCTGCGCCCAGGGCCACATCGAGATCGATTGCCATGCCTTAAGCCTTTCCTGCGATGTCGAGAGCGGCCAGGTAACCGAACGTCATCGCGGGCCCGATGGTGCCGCCGGGGCCGGGGTAGGTGTGGCCCATCACCGGGGCACTCACGTTGCCCGCCGCGTAGAGCCCCTCGATGACGCTGTTGTCGTCGCGCAGCGCCCGGCCGCGCACGTCGGTGCGGATTCCGCCCTTGGTGCCCAGGTCGCCGGGCACCATCTTGGCGGCGTAGAACGGCCCCTGGGCGATCTGGCCCAGGTTCGGGTTCGGCTTGTTGGTCGGGTCGCCGTAGTAGCGGTCATAGGCGCTCTCACCGCGGTGGAAGTCCTCGTCGACGCCGGCGCGGGCGAACTCGTTGAACCGTTCCACGGTCGCGGTCAATGCCGCCGCCGGCACGCCGGTCTTGGTCGCCAGCTCTTCCAGGGTGTCGGCCGAGACGATCACCCCCGACTCCAGCCACTTCTTCGGGATCCGTTGTCCGGGCTGCAATCCCGCGAAGATGTAGTTGTTGCGGTAGCGCTGGTCGAACACCAGCCAGGCCGGAATGTTCTCGCCGGGTCCCGGTCCCTGGCCGTATTGGCCGCCGTACATGTGGTGGCAGGCCTCGACATAAGGCATCGACTCGTTCATGAACCGCTTGCCGGCCATGTTGACGATGATCGATCCGGGGGAGTTGCGCTCCGAGAGCGCGAACCACGGTGCGTTCGGCAGCGGCACGGTCGGGCCCCACCAGGAGTCCTCCATGATGTCCAGCGCGGCACCCAGCTTCTCGCCGGCCAGGATGCCCTCGCCGGTGTTGGCCTTGGCGCCCACGGTCCACTCGGTGGTGATCGGCGCGCGCTGATACTTCACCCGCATCTGCTCGTTGTGCTCGAACCCGCCGCTGGCCAGAATGACCCCGCGCCGCGCCCGGATCAACCGCGGCTCAGTCTCCTCCGAAGCGTTGCTGTCGCGCACATACACGCCGCGCACCACGCCGTCGGAGACATAAAGGTCGGTGAGTGTGGTGTTGAGCTCAACCGGGACACCGGCGTCGCGCAGCCCGATCCGCAGTGGCGCGATCAGGGCGCGACCCATGCCCACCAGGTTCTTTCCGGTGGCCTGGGCCCACATGGTGCGGGCGCCGACCTTGAGGCTGCGCAGCACACCGCGGGGGTGGCGCTTGAGCTGGTTGAGCCGGACGTAGTCCTGCTGCATGACGACGACGTTCAGCGGCACCTTGCCGTACGGCGGTTCCAGACCTGCCATGTCGGCGCCGAGCTTCTTGGCGTTGAACGGCTTCGGCTCGATCGAGCGGCCGGTCGGCTTGCCGCCGGGCTGCTCGGGGTAGTAGTCGGCGTAATCGGGAACCCAGCACATCTTCAGCGGTGAGTTCTTCAGCACGAAGGAGAGCATCTCGGGACCGCGCTGCAGGTAGGTGTCGATCTTCTCGGCCGGAACCACGTCGCCGATGATCGTGTGCAGGTAGGTGCGGGCGGACTCGGCGTCGTCTTTGACGCCTGCCCGCTTGAGTACCTCGTTGTTGGGAACCCATACCCCGCCACCCGAGCGGGCGGTCGAACCGCCGTAATGGGCGGCCTTCTCGATGACTACGGTTGACAGTCCCTGGTGGGCGGCGGTGAGAGCGGCGACCATCCCGGCGCCGCCGCTTCCGACCACGACGACGTCGTACTCCTGTTCGGCCATGTAGAACACGTTATAGAATTGCCCCACCGGTGCGCCAGTTGGCTGGTGGCGTCGCCGGTCCGGCGCTCGGACGCCTGTGCTATTCCCTGCTGGTAACCGGCGGGACCGGCCAGGTCAGGTCAATTGAGCGCCCGGTAGAACGTGTTACAGTTTTGCTGACCTACTCACCTTTCGTTCGCGGCTAGAGCATGTTTTACTGGCACGAGTAGGTATCGTGTTCTTTACCCGCCCGTAGGAAGGAGTTGTCACCGTGGCCAGCCCCACCGCCCGCTCAGCCCCCAGCATCCCCGCAGGTTTCGACCCGACCGACCCCGAGATCTACGCCGAGCGGATCCCGGACCGCGAGCTGGCCGAACTGCGCACAACTGAGCCGATCAAGTGGATCGAGCAGCCCGACGGCGTCGGTGGTTTCAACGACGGCGGCTACTGGGCGATCACCCGGCATGAGGACGTCAAAGAGGTGTCGCGGCTGGACGACGTCTTCTCCAGCGAGATGAACACCGCCATCCCGCGGTTCAACGACGACATCCAACGCGAGGCGATAGATGCGCAGCGGATCCTGATGCTCAATCAGGACGCGCCGCACCACACCCGGCAGCGCCGGATCATCTCGCGGGGCTTCACCCCGCGCCACATCCTGCCGCTGCGCGATCAGCTCGAGGAGCGGGCGCAGGCCATCGCCAAGGAGGCGCTGGCCCGGGGCAGCGGCGACTTCGTGGTGGAGGTGGCCTCCGAGCTGCCGCTGCAGGCGATCGCCGGCCTGATGGGGGTGCCGCAGGAGGACCGCGGCAAGCTGTTCGAGTGGACCAACCAGATGACTTCGTACGACGATCCCGAGTACGCCCACTACGACCCGGCGGCCTCAGCGATGGAGATCATCTCCTACGGGCTGCAACTGGCCGAGATGAAGCGCCAGAACCCGGGCGGGGACATCGTGACGACGCTGGTCGAGGCAGACCTCGACGGCGAGAAGCTCAACGACGACGAGCTGGGCTACTTCATCATCCTGCTGGCGGTGGCCGGGTCCGAGACGACCCGCAACTCGATCACCCAGGGCATGATGGCCTTCGTCGACAATCCCGACCAATGGGAGCTGTTCTGCAAGGAGCGTCCGGAGACCACCGCCGACGAGGTGGTGCGCTGGGCCACTCCGGTGACGTCTTTCCAGCGCACCGCAACTCGCGACTACGAGCTCAACGGCACCTTGATCAAGAAGGGCCAGCGGGTGGTGATGTTCTACCGCGCCGCCAACTTCGACCCCGAGGTGTTCGACAACCCGGAGCAGTTCAACATCCTGCGCGACCCCAACCCGCATGTCGGTTTCGGTGGCACCGGGGCGCACTACTGCATCGGCACCCACCTGGCCCGGATGACCATCGGACTGATCTTCAACG
This sequence comes from Mycolicibacter senuensis, assembly GCF_002101885.1. Lineage (GTDB taxonomy): Bacteria > Actinomycetota > Actinomycetes > Mycobacteriales > Mycobacteriaceae > Mycobacterium > Mycobacterium senuense. Next base: position 85,264 of record NZ_LQPS01000020.1, on the reverse strand, counting down.
CCATCGCCGATCACATCCCCGACCTCAAGCCGCTGGGCGAGCCGGACCGGCTGCGCTCGGGCTGGCTCAACGGGATCAAGCACTGGCAGGTCGACTACACCGGCAAGGCGTAATTCACGGTGCCGGCCGGGCCGGCGGGCGATCGTGCTGCCCGGCGTCCCGGTTACCGGAACCGCGGCCGTCACCTGGCCTCAGCGGCACTTAGACTGGCTGCCGGCGGGGTTTCACCCGTTCACAACCACCCGAGGGGATCATCGAAGATGCTCAGCGCCCAGATCCGCGACGAACTCGCCGCCGAGTTGGCGCAAGCGGAGCGCAGCCGGGTTCCGATCTCGCCGTTGACGGCGGCGCACCCCGACATCGATGTCGTCGACGCCTACGAGATCCAGCTGATCAACATCCGGCAGCGGATCGCCGAAGGCGCCCGGGTCGTCGGGCACAAAGTCGGCCTGTCCAGCGAGGCGATGCAGCAGATGATGGGCGTCGACGAGCCGGACTACGGTCATCTGCTCAACGAGATGCAGGTGTTCGAGGACACCCCGGTCAAGGCGTCGAACTACCTCTACCCGCGGGTCGAGGTGGAGGTGGCCTTCATCCTGGGTGCGGATCTGCCCGGCGCGGACTGCACCGAGGAACACGTGCTGGAGGCCACCGAGGCGTTCGCCCCGGCGATCGAGCTGATCGACAGCCGGATCACCGACTGGAAGATCAAGCTCTGCGACACCATCGCCGACAACGCCTCATCGGCCGGCTTCGTGCTCGGCAAACACCGGGTCAAGCCGGGGGATATAGATATTCGAGCCATCAATGCCTCTTTGACCAAGAACGGCGAGGTGGTCGCCAAGGGCCGCAGTGACGCCGTGCTGGGCAACCCGGTCACCGCGGTGGCCTGGCTGGCCCGCAAGGTGGAGAGCTTCGGGGTGCGGTTGAAGGCCGGCGACATCGTGTTGCCGGGTACTGCGACCCGGGCCATCGATGTGCACGCCGGCGATGACTGCGTCGCCGATTTCTCCGGGCTGGGTTCGGTCCGGCTGGTTTTCGAATAAAGGAGCGCTTATGCCCAACAAAGCCTCGGTCGCCATCGTCGGGTCGGGCAACATCAGTACCGACCTGCTGTACAAACTGCTGCGCTCGGAGTGGCTCGAGCCGCGCTGGATGATCGGCATCGACCCCGAATCCGAGGGTCTGGCCCGCGCCCGCAAGCTCGGCCTGGAGACCTCGGCCGAGGGAGCGGACTGGCTGCTGGCCCAGGACGAGAAGCCGGACTTCGTCTTCGAGGCCACCAGTGCCTACGTGCACAAGGCGTACGCGCCCAAGTACGAGGCGGCCGGCATCCGGGCCATCGACCTGACCCCGGCCGCGGTCGGCCCGGCGGTGATCCCGCCGGCGAACCTGCACGAACACGTCGACGCGCCGAACGTCAACATGATCACCTGCGGCGGGCAGGCCACCATCCCGATCGTCTACGCGGTGACCCGCGCGGTCACCGAGCAGGGCGGCAGCGTGCCTTACGCGGAGATCGTCGCCAGCGTCGCGAGCGTCTCGGCGGGTCCGGGCACCCGGGCCAACATCGACGAGTTCACCAAGACCACCTCGCGCGGGGTGGAGACCATCGGCGGTGCGCAAAAGGGCAAGGCGATCATCATCTTGAACCCGGCCGACCCGCCGATGATCATGCGCGACACCATCTTCTGCCAGATCCCCGAGGACGTCGACCGCGACGCGATCACCAAGTCGATCCACAGCGTGGTCGAGCAGGTACAGACCTACGTTCCCGGCTACCGGTTGCTCAACGAGCCGCAGTTCGACGAGCCGTCGCTGAATTCCGGCGGCCGCGCGGTCGTCACCACCTTCGTTGAGGTCGAGGGTGCCGGCGATTACCTGCCGCCGTATGCGGGCAACCTGGACATCATGACCGCCGCGGCGACCAAGGTCGGCGAGGAGATCGCCCGCGAGATGGCGGCAACGTCCGCGGCGAAAGCTGGAGGTGCGTAAGAAATGACCGGTATTTGGGACGTGCGGATCACCGACACCTCGCTGCGGGACGGTTCGCACCACAAGCGCCACCAGTTCACCGGCGAGGAGGTGGCTGCGATCGTTGCCGCGATCGACGCCGCCGGGGTGCCGGTCATCGAGGTGACCCACGGCGACGGCCTGGGCGGATCCAGCTTCAACTACGGGTTCTCCAAGACCCCGGACCAGGAGCTGATCAAGCTCGCGGCGCAGACCGCCAAAGACGCCAAGATCGCCTTCCTGATGCTGCCCGGCGTGGCCACCAAGGAAGACATGAAGGAGGCGCAGGGCAACGGCGGACAGATCTGCCGGATCGCCACCCACTGCACCGAGGCCGACGTCTCCATCCAGCACTTCGGGCTGGCCCGCGAACTGGGCCTGGAGACCGTCGGGTTCTTGATGATGGCCCACACGATCCCGCCGGAGAAGCTGGCCGCCCAGGCCCGGATCATGGCCGACGCCGGCTGTCAGTGCGTCTACGTGGTGGACTCCGCCGGCGCCCTGGTGCTCGAAGGCGTCCGCGATCGGGTGGCTGCGCTGGTCGCCGAACTCGGTGACGACGCGCAGGTCGGTTTTCATGGTCACGAGAACCTCGGCCTGGGTGTCGCCAACTCCCTGGAGGCGGTGCGTGCCGGTGCCAAGCAGATCGACGGGTCGGTGCGCCGATTCGGCGCCGGGGCGGGTAACGCGCCGGTCGAAGCGCTGATCGGAGTGTTCGACAAGGTCGGCATCAAGACCGGCATCGACTTCTTCGACATCGCCGATGCCGCCGAGGACGTGGTGCGCCCGGCCATGCCCGCCGAGTGCGTGCTGGACCGCAACGCGCTGATCATGGGCTACTCCGGGGTGTACTCGAGCTTCCTCAAGCACGCGGTGCGCCAGGGCGAACGCTACGGCGTGCCCGCCCACGAACTGCTGCACCGCGCCGGGCAGCGCAAGCTGATCGGCGGCCAGGAGGACCAACTCATCGACATCGCCCTGGAAATCCAGCGCGAGCGGGCTGCCGCCGAGTAGCTGTCGGGTCCCTCGGGCACGATGAGGCCGTGACTACCCGCGCTGACGCTCAGCTGATCCTGGAGCAGCTGGCCGGACCGCAGGCGCTCCTGCGCGACGACCAGTGGACCGCGATCGAGGCGCTGGTGGTGGGCCGCCGGCGGGCGCTGGTGGTGCAGCGCACCGGCTGGGGTAAGTCGGCGGTGTACTTCATCGCCGCGAAACTGTTGCGTGCGGCCGGGCACGGGCCGACCGTTATCGTCTCGCCCCTGTTGGCCCTGATGCGCAACCAGGTCGCGGCCGCCGAGCGGGCCGGGGTGCATGCGGCCACCATCAACTCCTCGAACGTCACCGAGTGGGCCGACGTGCAACGCCGGGTGGCAGCCGGTGAGCTGGATGTGCTGCTGGTCAGCCCGGAACGGCTGAACAACCCGGACTTCCGCGACGAGGTGCTGCCCGCGCTGGCGGCGCGGGCCGGGCTGGTGGTGGTCGACGAGGCGCATTGCGTCTCGGACTGGGGGCACGACTTCCGGCCGGACTACCGGCGCATCCGCACCCTGATCGCCGACCTCGGCGCAGATGTCCCGGTGCTGGCCACCACCGCGACCGCCAACGACCGGGTGGTCGACGACGTCGCCGGCCAACTCGGGGTCGGTGGTGGCGACACGCTGGTGCTGCGGGGCGGCCTGGACCGGGAGTCATTGCGGCTGTCGGTGATTCAGGCCGGCGGCCCGGCCCAACGGGCCGCCTGGATCGGTGCGCACCTGGAAGCACTGCCGGGGTCCGGGATCGTCTACACGCTCACCGTGGCCCAGGCCCACGATGTCGCCGCCGATCTGCGTGCGCAGGGGTTCGCGGTCGCGGCCTACACCGGTTCCACCGAAGCGGCCGACCGGGAACAACTGGAGGCGGATCTGCTGGCCAACCGGGTCAAGGCGCTGATCGCCACCTCGGCGCTGGGGATGGGCTTCGACAAGCCGGACCTCGGGTTCGTCATCCACCTGGGTGCGCCATCCTCGCCGATCGCCTACTACCAGCAGGTGGGACGGGCGGGGCGCTCCACGGCCAGCGCGGAGGTCATCCTGCTGCCCGGCCCGGAAGATCAGGACATCTGGCGTTACTTCGCGTCGCTGGCGTTCCCGCCGGAAGCGTTGGTGCGCAAGGTGATCGGCGAGCTCTCGGCCGAACGGCCGCTGTCGACACCCGCGCTGGAACCGCTGGTCGACTTGAATCGGTCGCGACTGGAGATGGTGCTCAAGGTCCTCGACGTCGACGGCGCGGTGCGCCGGGTCAAGGGCGGCTGGCTGGGTACCGGGCAGCCGTGGACCTACGACGAGCAGCGTTACCGCAACCTCGCCGAGCTGCGCCGGGCCGAACAGCGGGCGATGCTCGATTATCAGAGCACCGCCGAATGCCGGATGGCGTTCCTGCGCGCCCAGCTCAACGACCCGCAACTGCGCGCCGGGGAACGCTGCGGGCGGTGCGACAACTGCGCCGGGCCGCGGTTTGACGCCGACGTGGATGCGGCCGCCGCCGCGGCCACCCGGGAGCGGCTGATGCGTCCCGGCGTGGAGCTGACCCCGCGCCGCCAGTGGCCGTCCGGGCTGGCGAAACTCGGGATCGACTTGTCCGGCCGGATCACCGACGGGCCGGAGCCGGGCCGGGTGATCGGCCGGCTCACCGACCTGGGCTGGGGTGCCCGGCTGCGGCGGCTGCTCGACGGGCCGGATCAGGAGGTCCCCGAGGAGGTGGTTCGCGCGGCGGTCGCGGTGCTGGCGGGCTGGGACTGGCAGAGCAGGCCGGCCGCGGTGCTGGGGCTGGATTCGGCCACGCATCCGGTGCTGATCGGCTCGCTGGCCGACCGGCTGGCGCAGCTCGGCCGGCTGACCCGGCTGGAAACGCTGCGCTACGCGCCGGGCCGGCGGGCGACGACGGCGGCGAACTCGGCCTATCGGGTCGCCGGCCTGCAGGGGGCCTGGCTGCCGCCCACCGATCTGCCGGCCGATGTCGGGCCGGTGTTGCTGGTCGACGACGTGAGCGACACGGGGTGGACCCTGACGATGGCCGCCCGGGTGCTGCGGGCCGCCGGTGCGCCGCAGGTGCTGCCGTTCGCGCTGGCCGGCGTGAACTGACGGCGCGGGTACCGTCGAGAGATGAGCGCAATCATTCGAGCCACCGCCGTGGCCCTCGCGGGTGCGGCGCTGATACTGGCCCCGGTAGCGAACGCCGCGCCGCAACAATGCGACCAGACGTTCGGCAACTCGATCGACTCGTACCTGAACCGGCACCCGGACGTCCGGGCTGAACTGGACGAGAAGGGACGGCAGGAAGACCCCGGCGCTCCGAACCCGGTGCTGTCCTACCTCGAACGGCACCCGCATGTTCGGGAGGCGCTGATCACGTTGTCCCAGCAGTGCGTGTGACGAACGGAGACCGGAACACGTACCTGCTGGTGGGCACCGTGTCGATGTTCAGGTGAGCGCCGAAGCGCGAGACGCTCTCCACCATCTTCTTGACCCGGTCGCCCAGATCGGCTTCGTCGGCCGCGCCGTAGAACGCGTACGGGTCTGACACCGCCGCGTCGGGGAACAACTCCTCGACGATGGCGTCGATCGGCGGCGCGTCGTCGGTGAGCGCGCGGATCACCGCGTTCTGGGTGTAGCCGAAGGTCGCCTGGGTGTCGATCGCCACCTGGGTGTGGTCGATGTGCCAGCGATGCAGCCAGGTGGCGTGGTCCAACTCGGCGGGCCGGCGCAGCAATGCCACGTTGGCCAATCCCGGAGTGCGCGCGCCGTTGTCGGGGTCCGGCGGTGCCATCGGTGTCGATTCGGTCACCAGATACGCTGCCGCCGAGTCTGCTTCGGCCTCGATCAGCGCGATGGCGGCCCGGGCCTGCGTGCCGTAATACTGCTCGGTCCACAGGCTGATGACTGCGGCGGCCGGCGGGTCCAGTGTCGTCAGGGTCATCATGGCATCGCGCACCGGCTCGTCGCGCACGTTGACCGCCAGCCCCGGAAGCCCCAGATCCAGCAGCTCCGCGGCGACCGGCCCGCGCAGTTTGCGGCACCATTCCTCGCTGAAATCGGCTGTCCGGGCAACGATTATGACCTTTTCCATCAATGTCTCCTAGGTTGCAGCGCGGAACGCCTCGACGAGTTCGCTCAGCAGCTCGGTGGCCCGGTCGGTGTCGCGCGGCAGTGAGCAGGTGACCCGCACATCGGTGACGCCGGCGGCCACCAACGCCGGCGCCGAGGCCACGGTGGCCGCGGTGTCGAGGGAACCGTCTGCGCGCTTGACGGTCTTCGCGTGTCCCAGCACCTGCAACCCGGTCGGGTCGCCACCGTGGCCGGCGATGCGGTCCTTCATCTCGGCGATGGCGCCGGCCGGGTCCTGGATCGCGGGACCCCACGGAATCCAACCGGTGCCGAACCGGGTCAGCCGGCGTGCCACAGCGTCGTTGACGGTGCCGCTGACCCAGATCGGAACACCGCCGGGCTGAACGGGTTTGGGCATCTGGTGGATATTGTCGAACGTCAACTCCGGTGCGGCGTAGCTGCTGCTCCGGTGCGTCCACAACGTTCGGCATACCTCGAGAGTGTGATCCAGCAACCGCCCGCGGCGCTCGAACGGCAGCCCGGCGGCCTCATATTCCTCGCGTTGCCAGCCGACGCCGACGCCGAGATCCAGTCGCCCGCCCGAGAGTACGTCCAGCGTGGCCAACTGCTTGGCCAACACCGCCGGTCGGCGCAGCGCCGCCAGCAGGACCGCGGTGCCGAGCCGGATCCGGGTGGTGGTGGCCGCCAGCGCGGTCAGCACGATCAGCGGGTCGAGCCATTGGCCGTCGGGACCGGTCGGCTGGCGTCCCCCGGCGATCCCGCCCAGCCGGGGATCGGCGTAGGCGTCCGGATTCTCGCCGAAAACCACATGGTCGGAGACGACGACCCGATCCACCCCGGCGGCGTCCATCGCGGCGCCCAGCGCCAGGGTGGCGCCCCAGTCCTGGCCGGGATCATCGGTGAAAGTCTTCAGCTGCAGCGAGATCTGGGGCGCCATCACGTTCGTACCTTTCGGGCCGGCCGGGACTCGATCGCATCGATCGACAGGGTTCGCACCGCGATCTGCCAGCCCCGCTCGCCGCGACGGTAGACGTCGTTGTAGCGCAGGTACCAGACGTGGTCGGTCACTTTGCCGCCCCTGTCGATCCAGTGATGCGCCACCCCGGCGATCTGTCCGGTCGCCGTGTCGCCGGAGGCGGTGTAGATCTCGCCGAGGATGCCGTGCTGGGTCCGCGTCACTCCGCCGAGTGCGGACAGCGCTTGCCGTACCCCGGCACGGGCGGTGTGTCGCACGTGCGGTTCCAGGTGATCCGGTGGTTGCGGCACGATCAGTTCGGCGTCGGTGGTGAACAATTCGGCAACCTCGTCGAACCGGCGCGCATCGACGTAGCCGGCGTAGCGGTGCACCAGCCCCGACAATGCCAGCTGGTCGGCCACCGACAGGCTCATGGCGCCGAACCCAGCAGCGACGTCGGCGTGCTCCCGCCGAGCTGGCCGGTGAGCGCGTTGGCGGTCCGGAGCAGCCCGCGCGCCCATTTGGTGATCTCGGCGTCGGTCAGTGCCCGCTCGGCGTGCAGCGAAACCACCATCGCCTGACGTTGATGATGGTCATACACCGGCGCCGAGATGACGCTGATATCAAGGCGCTCACGAGTGCCGGCCGCTCGGGTTTTGTCGCGCAGGTACACCCGCTCGCCGATGTCGGAGACCAGTTCGCCGAGCAGGGCACGCAGCTCGTCCGGCAGGTCGCTGGACAGGCCCGCCATCATGGCGTAGAGCCGCCGCCCACCCGGGGTGAGTCGTTCGACGAGGTACCCGTCGGACCGGCATTCGGCGACGACGCGCCGTAGCCGTTCGCTCTCGGAGCGCAGCGGAATGGTGGGCTGCCGGGCCAGCCAGTCCTGCAGGGCGGCGTCGTCCCAGAGCACGAACATCAGTCCTACCGGCGGCGCGAACGGATAACTCTGGCCGGCCTGAACTCCCAGGCGCGCGTTCGGGGCCGCGACCAGCTCCAGAACCGTGATCCGGTCGTCGAGCACCGCGCTCAGCGCGGCGGACGTGGCGAACTCCGCCGAAAGACGCCGCAGTTGCTCCCGGGCTGCCGGGCCGACCCGCAGCGACTGCTGGGCGGCCCGGCCGAGCGAAATCAGCCCCGCACCGAGCCGATAGGTCTTGTCCGGATCATCGCGCGTCAGGTAGCCGGCCTCGGTCAGGGTCGTGGCGATACCCAGGCAGGTGGGCTTGGTCAGGCCGGTCCGGCGGGCCAGTTCGGAAAGCCCGAAACGCTGGTCAGGGTGCTGGGCCAGAAAGTCCAGCATCGCCACCACCCGCTCGGTCGGCGGCGACGACCGAACCGCTCGTCCAGGCACAGCCATTGCCGCATGGTAGCGCGAACGTCTAAAGTCGGTTCGAGATATCTACCATATCGGTTCATTATTGAACCACCCGATCATCAGTGAGGTGCTGCCGCGATGTACTCCGAGCCACTGTCGGCCGCGATCGCCGAGGCGGAGAAGCTGGTCGCCGCCGCCGCCCACATCGAGACCGAGGCCGACCTGCTCGAAGGCCTGCAGTATCTGGCCGGCGGGATCGAAGCGTGTGTGCACGCCGCGTTCAACTCCGAACGGGACCACCCGTTCCTGCTGTCGGGCACCGGGCCGTTCACCAAGATGGGCCTGGACAATCCCGACACCTTGTACTTCGGCGCCGTGGTGCGCCCCGGCAACGACTATGTGGTTCGCGGGCATCGCGGCACCACGACCGATCTGAGCTTCCAGCTGCTCGGCGGTGAGTACACCGACGACCACGTCCCGGCCAGCGAGGCGGCCTTCGACGACCGGGAACTCGATGTCGACGCCGACGGCAACTTCACCTGGCGCTTCCGTCCGAAGACCCCGGCGCAGTTAGTGATCCGCGAGGTCTACAACGACTGGAGCGCCCGGCGCGGCACGCTCTCGATATCCCGGACCGACACCGAAGGCACCGCACCGCCGCCGCTGACCCGCCAACTCATCGAGAAGCGTTATGCGGCAGCGGGAAAGCAACTGATCAACCGGGTGAAGACCTGGCTGGCGTTCCCGCAGTGGTTCTATCTGAATCTGCCGGTCAACACCATGGTGGCGCCGCGGCTCACGCCCGGCGGACTGGCCACCCAGTACTCGTCGGCGGGGCACTACGAGTTGCGGCCCGAGGAGGCGCTGCTGATCACCCTGCCGGTGTCCGATGCGCCCTACCTGGGCTTCCAGCTGGGCAGCCTGTGGTACATCTCGCTGGACTACATCAACCACCAGACATCGCTGAACGCGACTCAGGCGCAGGCAGACCCGGACGGCAAGATCCGGATCGTCGTCTCCGACACCAATCCCGGCGTCACCAACTGGGTCGAGACGCTGGCGCACCGCCGCGGCTTTCTGCAGTTCCGCTGGCAGCGCGTGTCACGTCAGCTCACCGAGGCCGATGGGCCGACCGTCGAACTCGTCGACGTCAACACGATCCCGGCGGCCTTGCCCTTCTACGACCACAACAAGATCGCGCAAGACGGCTGGCGGGCGCGTATCGCGCTGCGGCAGCGGCAAATCGCTGAAAGAATGCTGGGGTGAAGATGACCGGGATGTTCGACGGCAAAGTCGTGGTGATCAGCGGGGTCGGGCCGGGACTCGGCAGCACGCTGGCGCACCGGTTCGCGGCCGAAGGCGCCGACCTGGTGCTGGTCGCGCGCAGTGCGGACCGCCTTGAAGAGGTCGCGCAGCAGGTCCGTGGCGCCGGGCGGCGCGCACTTGCAGTGCCCGCCGACATAACCGACGACGACCAAGTCGCCCACCTGGTCGAGGCGGCCACCGGCGAGTACGACCACATCGACGTGCTGATCAACAACGCCTTCCGGGTGCCGTCGATGAAGCCGCTGGCGCAGACCACCTTTCAGCACATCCGGGATGCCATCGAGCTCAGTGGGCTCGGTGCGCTGCGCCTGACGCAGGGTTTCACGACCGCGCTGGCCGACGCCAACGGCGCGGTGGTCAACCTGAACTCCATGGTGATTCGGCACTCTCAGCCCAAGTACGGCGCCTACAAGATGGCCAAGGCGGCACTGCTGGCGATGTCGCAGTCACTGGCCTCCGAACTCGGCGAGCAGGGCATCCGGGTCAATTCGGTTGCCCCCGGTTATATCTGGGGCGACACGTTGCAGAGCTACTTCAACCACCAGGCCGGTAAGTACGGCACCACCGTCGAGCAGATCTATGCCGCCACCGCGGCCAACTCCGACCTCAAGCGGCTGCCCACCGAGGATGAGGTGGCCTCGGCGGTCCTGTTCCTGGCCAGCGATCTGGCCAGCGGGATCAGCGGCCAGGTTCTCGACGTCAACTGCGGGGAGTACCACAACTGATGCCACGCACCGATGTAGGCACCGTCGATGATCTGCACGCCTCGGCCACCAAGATGGTCGGCCTCGACGACTTCGGCCCCGATGACGACAACTACCGCGAAGCGCTTGGCGTGCTGCTGGAGTCCTACCGCACCGAGGCCGATCTCACAGAGCTTGGCAGCAAGATGAACCGGTTCTTCCTGCGCGGTGCACTGGTGGCCCGGTTGCTGGCGCAGGCCGGCTGGAACGCGCATCCGGAGTACGCCGACGTCGCCGTCGAACGACCGATATTCGTCACCGGGCTGCCCCGCACCGGCACCACCGCGCTGCACCGGCTGCTGGGCGCCGACCCGGCGCACCAGGGCTTGGAGATGTGGTTGGCCGAGTTCCCGCAGCCCCGCCCGCCGCGCGAAACCTGGGACACCAACCCGGTGTTCCAGCAGATGCAGGCACAGTTCGCCCAGCATCACGAGGAGAACCCGGACTACACCGGGTTGCACTTCATGACCGCCGACGGCCTCGAGGAGTGCTGGCAGTTGCTGCGCCAGTCGCTGCACTCGGTGTCCTACGAGACGCTGGCGCATCTGCCGAGCTATTCGCGCTGGTTGTCCGAACAGGACTGGACCCCGTCGTATCGCCGGCACCGGCGCAACTTGCAGCTGATCGGGCTCAACGACCCGGGCAAGCGCTGGGTGCTCAAGAATCCCAGCCACCTGTTCGCCCTGGACGCGATCATGGCGGTCTACCCGGACGCGCTCATCGTGCAATGCCACCGGCCGGTCGAGACCATCTTGGCGTCGATGTGCTCGCTGGCTCAGCACACCACCGAAGGCCAGTCGAACACCTTCGTCGGCGCGCAGATCGGCGCCGACGAGATGGAGACCTGGGCCCGCGGGCTGGAGCTGTTCAACACCCAACGCACCCAATACGATCAGGCGCAGTTCTGCGACATCGACTATCGCGAGTTCGTCGCGGACCCGGTGGCGACCGCGGCGGGAATCTACGAACGCTTCGGCCTGCCGCTCTCGAATGAGGCGCGCCAGGCGATGGCCGACGACTACGCCGCGAGCAAGACCGGACCGCGCGCGCCCAGACATCACTACGCGCTGGAGGATTACGGGCTGACCACCGAGCAGGTGCAGGAGCGGTTCGCCGGCCTGTGAGCCGGATCCGTTGCGCGAGGCGTGGCGGTCAGTCGATGCCGTCGCCGGGCGGCGGTGCGCTGGAGGTCTCCTCCAGATGGCCCTCGGCGACTGCATGCCGAATGCTCTTCGCCAGGTTCGGGCAGCCGCGGCTGCGGCTGCTGGCCTGGCCCGCTTCGCGTTCGGCGGCGAAGTGCGCGCACTGCTTGAGCGACTCCGAACTCCACTGTACCGAGGTGTAGCCCGGCCCCAGCTTCTTCACCTCGACGCTGGCCCGGCAGTGCCGGCACTCGATCGGGACCAGTCCCGAGTGCAGATAGCGGTCTGAATCCCGTTCTGTGGCAGCACGTATCGCCTCGTACCGGGCCGGATCGACCGGGAACAGCGGTTGCCGCGCGTAGCGCGTGTCGGGCCCGGCATCGTCGGCGTCGGGCTCGTCGTCATGGTCGTCGTGCGGGCCGTACAGCGCCAGCATGGACCGCGCCAGATCTTCGACCGCCGGGACGCCGGGCTCCTCCGGGCTCATGGCGGCGGCTACTCGGCGCTAACGGTTTCGGCGGATTCCGTGCTGTTGTCGGCCTCGGCGTTCTCCCGCAGGTTCTCGGCGACCTCGGCGTTCCACTTCTCGTTGGCCACCGTCGCGTCGATCTCGATCTCGAAGCGATCGGTCATCTCTGGGGTGACATCGGCGGCGTCGACATAGAACTGCGAGTACCAACGCCGCAGCTGGTAGACCGCACCGTCCTCCTCGACCAGCAGCGGGTTCTCGATGCGGCTCTTGTGCGTCCAGATCTCGACGTCCTGCAGGAACCCCTTGCTGACGCCCTCGGTCATCACCTCGGCGAGCTTCTCGGTGGTCTCGTCGTCCAGGCCCTTGGGTTTCTGCACGATGACGCCCCACATCAGCCGGAACTGGTCATGGCTGATCGGGTAGTGGCAGTTGATCAGGATCGACTCGGACTTGAAACCGCTGTAGCTGTTGTGCAGCCAGTTGATCATGAACGACGGCCCGAAGTAGGACGCCTCCGAGTCCAGCTCCGCACCGGCGTAGCTGGTGCCCAGCCCGGGGACATCGGGGCGCCCGACATTGTGCAGGTACTGCGAGGCGACGTGACCCTCGAAGACGTTCTTGAACGAGGTGGGCAGGCCGTAGTGGATGTAGAAGAAGTGCGCGAAGTCGGTGACGTTGTCGATGATGTCGCGGCAGTTGGAGTCGATCACCATGGAGTTCCAGCGCCAGTCGGTCCACTCACCGCTGGACCACTCCGGGATCTCCGGGATCCGCACCTCGTCCGGCGGCGGGTTGCCCTCCGGGTCGTGCCACATGAACAGCAGGCCGCCGCGCACGTCGGTCGGGAAGGAGCGGGTCCGGGCCATCCGCGGGGTCCGCTTGGAGTAGGGGACCAGCTTGCAGCGGCCGTCGCCGCCCCAGCGCCAGTCGTGGAACGGGCAGGCCACCTCATCGCCCTTGATGGTGCCGCGACTGAGGTCACCGCCCATGTGGCGGCAGTAGGCGTCGAGTACGTGCAGGTCACCGTGCGAGTCGCCGAAGACCACCAGCTTGGCGCCGAACGCGTGGATCGAGTGCGGTTTGCCGTCCAGGAACTCCTTCACCGGGCCCAGGCAGTGCCAGCCCCTGGCGTAGCGATCCGGCAGCGTGCCGGTGTCTATTTCGCGGACGCCGACCTCGGCGTTGTCAGTGCTCACCTGTTGCCTCCAACCCGTTGCTTCTAACTAGAACACGTTACAGTTTTCTCGCCCGGTTGCGCAATAAACCCAGCTTGTTCCGGGTCTTTAGTCCTTGCGGTATATGTGAACGATGCAGCTCTTCTCCTTTGACGGCCGTGCTCCGCGGATCGACCCCACCGCCTTCGTTGCGCCGACGGCGACCCTGATCGGCGACGTCACCATCGAGGCCGGCGCGTCGGTGTGGTTCGGCGCCATATTGCGCGGCGACGACGCGCCCATCGTGGTGCGGGAGGGAGCCAACGTTCAGGACGGCTCGGTGCTGCACGTGCCACCCGGGGTGCCGGTCGACATCGGTCCCGGTGCGACGGTGGCCCACATGTGCCTGATCCACGGCGCCCACATCGGTTCCGAGGCGTTGATCGGCAATCACTCCACGGTGCTCGACGGCGCGGTGATCGGCAGTCGCAGCCTGGTCGCGGCGGGTGCCACGGTGCTCGCCGGGACCAGGATCCCCGATGGGGTGCTGGTGACCGGTGCGCCCGCCGTCGTCAAAGGCCCGCTGGCGGGTACCGGCGCCGAGATGTGGATCAACGCGAACCCGCCGTACTACCGGGACCTCGCGCAGCGCTACCGCGCCGGACTCAAACCGGTGGAGCCGAGCTAAGCCCCGGCGGCCGCGAGTTCGGCCAGCAGTGGGGCGAACACGTCGCCGATATCGGAAGCGTCGGCCCCGCCCGAAGCGTCGGTGAACGGGATCTCGAACAGGGTGAATTGCAGCCCGGGCATGCTCACGATGTCCTTCATGCCGTCCTCGGTGAACAAAAAGGTGTTGTAGAACAACGGCGTGAAGGTGAATTGGCTGGCGAACCCCGCCTCCGGGTCGTTGATGACGGTGCTGCTGAACATGTGCATCATTCCCCCGATGGGCAAGCTGAAGGGGAACATTTCGGTCGTGTCGAAAACCGTTCCCACGCTGGGATAACCGGCCGAGTCGTCGAGCACGCTGAGGACCTCGATGTGCTCGTTGTGATAGAGCAGCGGGATGCCGAAACTGCTGATCTGGGCGGTGTACCAGTCGGGTCCGCCCGAGCCGTCGTAGACGGTGAAGACACCGTCGGTCCCCCCGCGGGGATCCCAGAAACCGGGCGCCTCCATCTCGCCGATACCGATGCCGTATGGCCAGGCGTCCTCGATCGCATCGGCGCCGGCGTGGCCGGCGTGGCCGGCGACTGCGACCGCGGCCCCGACTGCCGCACCTATCAGCCCCACCGTGACACGAGTCCTGCGCATGACGACCCCCGAAAAGTAAAAAGAACGCTTTTTCTTTTCAGGAAATTATCATTTTTTGTAGGGTCGGTCAATGGCAGGGCTTGCGCGGGGTGCGGTTCTCGGTCAAGAGCTCACAGCTCTGCTGCGCCGGTTGCCGCGCCGGTCAGTTCGGCCGACAGTTGGGCGAACACGTCGCCGGTCTCCGAGGCGTCCCCGGCGCCGGACGCGTCGGTGAACGGGATGTCGAACAGGGTGAATTGCTGACCGAAGCTGCTCACCACGTCTTTCATGCCGTCGTCGGTGGACAGGAAGGTGTTGCCGAATAAGGGCCCCAGCGTGAATTGGGTGGCGTAGCCCAACTCCGGGTCGTCGAGCGTGGCATAGCCGAACCAGTCGACGGCGCCGATGGGAGTGTTGGATCGGAACAACTGGGTCTCGTCGAAAACCGTTCCGACGGTGGGGTAGCCGTCCGAGGGGTCGAGCACGTTGGTGACTTCGGTGTGCTGGTTGGTGTAGAGGCCGGGGATGATGAACGTGTTGTCGTGGACGGTGTACCAGTCATCCGTTCCAGCGGAGGAGTGGGTGGCGGTGTAGTCGCCCCAGTTGTTGACGATGGGGCCGAAGGCGTCCTGGCCTTCGTTGGTGCCCTGTCCCTGAGCGATGAATAGGTAACCGGGCAGGCTCAGAGACGATGAGCCCAGGCCGCCGCTGCCGTAAGGCCAGCCGTCGTCGATGTCCTCGGCGGCCGCGCTACCCGCGCACGCAACACCTAGGCTCAGCGCCAGACCGATCAATGTGACGTACCGCATGGCCCAACCCCCCCAACAAGATGCCCCTTTCGGCAACGGGCGACCTTGCTATATGCCGGCTAGGCGCAGAAAATTACTCCCCACCGGCGCGGGAGTCAATGAATCGGAAGAGATTCAGAGTTTGCGGGCGGTCTTGGCGGCCCGCTCGACCTCCCAGAACGCGCGCAGCGCGATCAGCTTGCCTTCGTCGTTCACCCGATAGGTGAACACGCCGTCGGTGGTGATCTGGTGACCCGCCATCGTCGTCACGATCGCGCCGACGTTGGCTTCCTCGTTGCCGCAGGCGAAGCTGTCGACGAAGTTGAACTCGACCTTGTCGGTCGCGGCGATCGCCTTGTCCCAGAACGCCGAGATCGCGTCCCGGCCGCGGTGGCCCGTGCCCTCCGGGTCGAACGGCGACGGGCCGATCGGGTCCTCGACGATGGCGTCGTCGGCGAACACTGCCAGCCAAGCCTCCTTGTCGCGGGCGGTCACCGCGTCACGCGAACGCTGCCCCGCCACGTGGGCGGGATGATCGGTGTTGGCCATGGGTCTCTACTCCTGCCAGCCGGAATGGATATAGGTGTCGGCGAAACGCTTCAGCGAGTCCTGCTTGGCGGCCAGTGGGGCGTCGAAGCCCAACCCGTCGAGCATCCAGGGGATCACGATGTTGTCGGTGACTCCGGCCTGCGCCAGTTCGCGGTGGCCGTCGACGCCGAACTTGTCGATGCACACGGCTTGGTACTCGAACGGCACGTCGGCGCGGTCGTACTCGGCCAGCAGCGCACGGAGTTTGCCGATGGTCTCGGCCAGTTGCGCGCCGGTCATCATCGCCGACGTCCAGC
Source organism: Mycolicibacter senuensis (assembly GCF_002101885.1). Classification (GTDB taxonomy): domain Bacteria; phylum Actinomycetota; class Actinomycetes; order Mycobacteriales; family Mycobacteriaceae; genus Mycobacterium; species Mycobacterium senuense. The sequence goes on along the minus strand of NZ_LQPS01000020.1, from coordinate 69,106 downwards.
CGTCGCCGATGCGGGCGGCGCGTTTCAGGGCGACGTCGGTGTGCCCGCCCACATAGAAGGGCACGGGCGCACTCGGCGCCGGGCTCATCTGCAGCCGATCGAAATCGTAGAACTGGCCGTGGAATTCGACCATTCCGCCGGCCAGCACCAGTTTGATGACCTCGATCATCTCGTCGACCCGGGCGCCGCGGCGAGCATAGGGGACGCCACACCATTCGAATTCCTCGGGCGCCCAGCCGATCCCGACGCCCAAGGCGAACCGGTTACCGGTCAGGTTGGCCACCGAGCCCACTTGGCGGGCCAGCAGCAGCGGGTTGCGTGACCCCAGCTTGAGTACGTTGGTGTAGAACCGCAGTGTCGAGGTGACCGCTCCCATCGCGGCGGCCGCGATCAGTGGGTCCACCCAGGGCGTCTCGGCGTTCCACATCCGGGAGCCGTCCGGGGTGTAGGGATAGTCCGCCGCCGCGGATTCCATGAAGAACAGCGAGTCGGGCAGCGCGATCGCGTCGAAACCCACCTCTTCGGCGCATCGCGCCAGGGCGACCAGTTCGTCGACCGGCCCCATCGCGACGCTGAGGGAGTACTTCATCATGCGGAAGGTTTGCCGGGTTTCTCGCTGCCGACCACCCACATCGAGTAGTACTGCGAGCCGCCGCCATAGGCGTGTCCCAGCGCCTTGCGGGCATTGGGCACCTGGTGATCCCCGGCCTTGCCCATCACCTGGATCGCGGACTCGGCGAACCGGATCATCCCGGATGCGCCGATCGGGTTGGACGACAGCACCCCACCGGACGGGTTCACCGGCAGCCTTCCGCCGATCGCGGTCTCGCCGGCCTGGGTCAGCTTCCAGCCCTCGCCGACTGGCGCAAAGCCCAGGTTCTCCAGCCACATCGGCTCGAACCAGGAGAACGGCACGTAGATCTCCGCGGCGTCGATCTCGTCGATCGGGCTGGTGATCCCGGCGTCGCGCCAGAGCGCGGCCGCGGCGTCGCGGCCGGCCTGCGGGTTGACCTGGTCGCGGCCGGCGTAGGCCAGCGGTTCGGTGCGCAGCGCGGTGGCGTGAATCCAGGCCACCGGATGGCCCTCGGCGATTCGAGCGGCCGCTGCGTCTTCAGAGCCGATCACCACCGCGCACGCGCCGTCCGAGGACGGACAGGTCTCGTCGAAACGGATCGGGTCCCACAGCATCTGTGACGACATCACCTTCTCCACGGTGATGTCGGGCTGGTGCAGGTGCGCGAGCGGGTTGCGGGAACCGTTGAGCCGGTCTTTGACCACCACCTTGGCTCCGGTGTCCAGCGGTGCGCCGGACCGGCGGATGTAGGCGCGCACGTGCGGGGCGAAATAGCCGCCCGCGCCGGCCCCGACCGGTTTGGTGAACGGCACCGGGATGCTCAGCCCCCACATGGCGTTGGACTCCGACTGCTTCTCCCAGGCCATCGCCAGCACCCGGCGGTACTTGCCGGACTTGACCAGGCTGGCGGCGACGATCGCAGTCGACCCGCCCACCGAGCCGGCGGTGTGCACCCGGATCAGCGGTTTGCCGGTGGCGCCCACGGCATCGGCCATGAACAGCTCCGGCATCATCACGCCCTCGAAGAAGTCCGGCGCCTTGCCGACCACCACCGCGTCGATGTCGGCGAACGTCGAACCGGAGTCTGCCAGCGCGCGGTCGATCGCCTCGCGTACCAGGCCGTTCATCGATACGTCATGGCGCTTGGCGACATACTTGGTCTGCCCGGTGCCGAGCACCGCGGCGAGTTGGGTGGCCATCAGTTACGTCCCTCCATCACCGCGACCAGATTCTGTTGCAGCGCCGGCCCGCTGGTGGCGTGCGCCAGCACGCGGCCCGCCGAACGAGAGAAGATGTGCCGGGCGGCGAAACCGATCCGCTCCAGCCCTGCGACGAACATCGGGTTGGCCGCCAACGCGCCGCCCGACGGATTGACCTTCGCCCTCGACGGCAACCGCATCGCCTCGGTCAGGATCAGGTGCTGATGGGTGAACGGCGCATGGATCTCGGCGACCTCCACGGCCGGCATGTCGTCGCCACTGGCCGCGTGCGCCGACGCGGTCGTCGACGGCGAGCGGGTCAGATCGCGGCTGCCGAGCACCGGGGAGTCGATGCGGTGCTCGAAACCGGTGATCCAGGCCGGGTTTTCGCACAGTTCGCGGGCCCTGTCGCCGGCGGCCAGAACGATGGCGGCGGCGCCGTCGGTGATCGGTGCGATGTCGTGCCGGCGCAGCGGGTCGGCGAAGAACGGGCGCTCCAGCAGTTCGTCGAGGCTGTCCGAGGACTCCACCGAATCCACCCGGTCGGCGACCGCGAACGATTCCAGCGCCACCCGGGCCATCTGCTCTTGGGTCCACTGCCCGCCGTCGAGACCGACCCGGGCCTGCAGCCCGGCGATCGAGACCGAGTCCGGCCACAGCGGGGCGACGGTGTAGGGGTCGGTCTGCAGCGCCAGGATCCGGCGCAGCTGTCCGGCCGAGGACTTGCCGAATCCGTAGGCCAATGCGGTGTCGACCTCACCGGTCAGCACCTTGATGTAGGCCTCATACAGGGCCCAGGCGCCGTCCATCTCCACGTGCGACTCGTTGATCGGCGGTACCGCGCCGATCGAATCGATCGCCGAGATGAACGAGAAAGCCCGCCCGGCAAGGTAATCCGAGGAACCGGAGCACCAGAAGCCGATGTCGGCGCGTTCGATGCCCAGTTCACGGTAAAGCTGTTCGAAACACGGCATCAACATTTCGACGCCGTTGGTGGTGCCGTCGGTGCGGCGGACGTGCGGGGCGTGGGCGAAACCCACCACCGCGACATCGCGAGTGCTCATCTTCGCGGGTTCCCCTTACAGGTGGTGCTTGTAGGTGTCGTAGTCGGCGTCCGGCTCCCCGGTCGGCCGGAAGTACTCGATGTTCTCCATGCCGTAGATCCACTCCTCGCGCGGCTTCCACACCGCCTGCACCCGCATGCCCATCCGCACGTCGACGGCGTCGACGTCGGAAACCAGTGTCAGGAACGGGATGTCGGCGCCGTCGAGCAGTACGTAGGCCGCCACGTAGGGCGGTGTGATCTTCTGGCCCTGGAACGGGATGTTGATGATCGCGAACGTGGTGATGGTGCCGGTGTCGGGCAGTTCGACGTAGTCGGTGAGCTGTCGGCCGGTGGCCGGGTCGGCCTCTCGGGCGGGGAAGTAGACCTTTCCGTCTTCGCCCGTACGCGCGCCCAGCAGCTTGCCCTCCTTGAACGCACGAAGGTAAGCGCTCTCCGGGTGCGAGGCGCTGTGCTGGATCTCCAGCGAGATCGGAGTGATCACCATCGACACCGGGTCCCGCTCGTCGGAGCCTTGCTCGACCGGTTCGGGGTCCTCGCCGATCGCGAAGTAGGCGATGTCGGTGATCGCGCCGACGGTCTCGTCGGCCCAGTGCACGTGCACCCGGGTGCCCACGCTGATCGCCTTGGGGCCTTCGGCGGCCACCGCGTGCAGCAACGGCACGTCGGCGCCGTCGAGCTTGATCAGCGCCCAGGCGAACGGGGTGTCCAGCGGCTGGCCCTCGAGGGGCTCCGGCTGCCAGGACCATGACACTACGGTTCCGACACTGGCCACCGGTACGATCTCCGTGAGCTGTTCGTATGTGACCGGGTCGTACTCGGCGGGCGGTACGTATACCCGGCCGTCGGAGCCGCGGACGCCGACGATGCGGCGCTCACGCAGAGCGGTGAAGAATTGGCCCAGAACCGGACCCGTCGAACGGGTGTAGTCGAAAGACAACCCCAATGGGGCGGACAGCGGCGGTTCCGACGGTTCTGTCAGGGCGGAGCGGTGTTCGCTGACGGTCACGGCATCGAGTAGAACAGGTTCTAGGAATCTGGGCAAGAAGACGAGAAGGAATTCACCGATGAAGCTGGGACTGCAACTGGGATATTGGGGCGCGCAGACGCCGACGAACCACGCCGAATTGGTGGCCGCGGCCGAGGACGTCGGCTTCGACGCCGTCTTCACCGCCGAAGCCTGGGGTTCGGATGCCTACACGCCACTGGCGTGGTGGGGGTCGTCGACGTCGCGGGTGCGGCTGGGCACCTCGGTGGTGCAACTGTCGGCGCGCACGCCGACCGCGTGTGCGATGGCTGCGCTGACACTGGATCACCTCTCGGGCGGCCGGCACATCCTCGGGCTCGGTGTCTCGGGCCCACAGGTGGTGGAGGGCTGGTACGGCCAGCGCTTCGGCAAGCCGCTGGCCCGCACCCGCGAGTACATCGACATCCTGCGGCAGGTGTGGGCCCGCGAGGCCCCGGTGACCAGCGCCGGACCGCACTACCCGCTGCCGCTGTCCGGTGAGGGCACCACCGGTCTGGGCAAGGCGCTCAAGCCGATCACTCACCCGCGCCGTGCCGACATCCCGGTGATGCTCGGTGCGGAGGGGCCGAAGAACGTCGCGCTGGCCGCGGAGATCGCCGACGGCTGGCTGCCGATCTTCTACGCGCCGCGGCTGGCCGGCATGTACAACGAGTGGCTCGACGAGGGCTTCGCGCGGCCCGGGGCGCGGCGTACCCGGGAAAACTTCGAGATCTGCGCGACCGCGCAGGTGGTCATCACCGAGGATCGTGCGGCGGCGTTCGCCGGCATCAAACCGTTCCTGGCGCTCTACATGGGCGGCATGGGTTCGGAGGACACCAACTTCCACGCCGAGGTCTACCGCCGGATGGGTTACGCAGACGTCGTCGACGACGTCACCAAGCTGTTCCGCAGCGATCGCAAAGATGAAGCCGCCAAGGTCATCCCGGACGAGCTGGTCGACGACGCCGTGATCGTCGGCGACATCGACTACGTGCGTAAGCAGATCAAGGTGTGGGAGGCCGCCGGGGTGACGATGATGGTCGTCGCCGCGCGCGACACCGCCCAGGTTCAGCAGCTCGCGTCGCTGCTCTAGCTCCTGGCGTTCTCCCGGCGAGCAGACACAGATTCGCACGAAACCTGCGCTCTGCGTGCGATTCTGCGTCTGCTCGCGGTCTGGGTCGCCTGACGCCGCTGCGGCCGCGGCTGGTGCCCGGCGGGCCACGATTTAGGGCAAGTCACCGTCGTCCAGCTCCCAATGACGGGGGTGTATCCGGTATTCCATGGATCTCTTGGGGCGCCGTGGCCAGCGCTTTCCCAAGTAGAACCCCGGGAAATAGAGTGCTGCGAAGATTCCTGCCGTCATGATAGTCAAGATCGTTAGTTGGAGTCGGTGACCGCGCGCGACCGGATAATTCCAGCTCGCATCCCAGTAGCCGGCGAAGAGTGGGAAATAAACGCAGATGGTCGTGGCCAGGATTGCGCCGATATTCATTTGATGATGGACGAAATCGCCGTAAATGACGAGCATACATATTAGGTAACCGACGATCAGCATCCACCAGGTTTGATTGGCCGTGGAAGACCCGGTATAGGAGTCGGGAAGGGGATCGTGGGCGGGGTGGGAGTTTTCCGGTGTAGTTTCCGCTAGTCGGTTGGACCTTTGCACTGCGTATATTTTTCCGCGAAGCTTGACGTATGGCGTGTTGGTAAAGGCTCTGAATATAAGTAGGAGGCCAAATACTAGCACTGCTTCAAGGCCATACCGCCAATTAGGCAGCATGCCTAAGAAAACAAATGCAAGAGCCGCGCAGTTGGCGCCCCAAAAGATGCGTCTGCTCCGGATGAGGTTATTCCGGTCAGCCAGATTCGGGATGCAAGAGATGCCCAGGCAAACAATAGCGCCAACAAAAGCAATCACCTGATCCATACTGGTGAAGCCGGCGGGCGGATTCATGTGATGAACGCTAATCGGTCCGCAACACGTGCGTCAATTTATTACCAGCTCGAGGAAGGTTTTCCATCGCCTTCACTCCATACACCGAACCGGCAACGCCGCCGGCCATCGCACCAACGAAAGCGCCCACCGGCCCAGCGAGGGCACCCACCGAGGCTCCAAGTTCTGCACCTGCGATTCCGCCTCCGATACCGGCGGCGTTTGTGGCCGCAACGTCCACGAGCGGCTGGTGGTCGACGAACACGTCGTAGAAACCGGTGCCGACCCCGAGTGCGGTGCCCGCGAAGCCCATGTGCTTCGAAAAATTCTTGATCGCGGCGATGTCTTCCGCGCTGTAAGCCACCCCCGGCGCCCAATGCTTTCCGGTAGGAACTTGGTCAGCAAACGCGTTGAGAGCTGCCGTGTCGGCACTGGTGGAGATTCCGGCTGCGTCGGTGACGTCGCGCAGGATGTGTCCAACGCGCCCGCGTGCGATGTCGCCGACGAGTTGCGTCGCGCCCGTCCGTGACATTCCGGCGTTTCTGACGAGGGCCTCGATGGCCTGCCGGGCGACCGTGACACGGGCATTTTGTTCCGCGGTGTCGAGTAGCTGAGTGGCCTGGTTTGGAGTGAAGGCTCGGCCGTCGGCCATCCCCTTTTCGAGGTCCTTCTGAAGCTCAAGGCGTGTTTGCGCGCGGGTTCGAGCGTCGCCTCCCATGGTGCGGTCCATCGGCAATGGCCCGATGAAGTTGGCCATCCGGTAGTCGTCAAGGCGCTCGCCGGCCAGGCGCTGGGCCTCAGAATCGGCGGCCGGATCCGTGACAGTCGCATAATCACGCAACCGCGCGGCGGCCGCCGCCTTCTCCGGCGTCATCTCGCCGGGGCTGCCCGCCAGCTCCTGGTCGCGATCACGCCGGGTGGTGCCGTACGTATCGGCGGCTTGATCAGCCTGCTGGTTCTGGGTCGGTTGGCCGGCGCCGTCGTAGCCGTGCAGCGGTGCCGGGTCGTAGCCATCGGAGAGCAGTTTGCTGGTCGCGTCTTGCAGGACCGTGGCATAGTCATCGCGGAGCTTTTCAACCTGATGCAGGATGCCGGCGGTGTCGTCTATCGCCACCTGTTCCAACTCCGAGGTGTCGAGCTGCGCCTGCTGGTACCTCCCGATGCGGTTGTCGATGTCTTGAAGTTGGATCTCGAGCGCGTTGATCTTCGCGGCCGCGGACTTTTGGGCCTGGGCCAGCGCGGCGGCGATGGTTTCCAGATCGGTGCCGATCGCGGAGAGTTGCGTTTGCTGCAGATGCAAGGTATCGGTGGCGCGCTGCACTTCGGCGGAGTCGGTGATGGGGTGTTCGCCGTTCTGCCGGTTCCAGGCGGCCTGGAATCGTTGGCGGGCTTGGGCGAAGGCGGCACTGGATTCGGCGGTGCAGGCGCCGGCGTCGTGGAAGGCTCGGGCCAGCCCGTCGATGACGACCGGGTCACCGCTTTGCAGGGTGTTGTTGACCTGCCACGGGTCGCCGCCGGCCGCGCCGATCAGCAGTGCCAGGTTTATGTGCTGGAGTTGCACCGCACCGCACGAAGCTGGGCCGCGTTGTCCTGATCCATACCGGTGAACTCGCAGGCGGCGCGATGAGCTTTGTCCCCGACCTCGGCCAGGGTGCGGCGATGGTCCTGGAGGGTGAGGCTGTGCTCGGCGTGGGCCATCGATACCGCGTCGTAGAAGACATCCGCGGCACCGAAACCTCCGAAAATGCCCGCTGCTACCGACGCCTGGTTTAGCCGCGCCGCCCCGACTTGGGCGCGGGCGCCGGCGTCGTGCACCTGCGTCGCCCCTAAGCGCAGCATCGCGGGATCGACAAACATGGGGCACCTCTCTCGGCTCGGTCGTTAACGACCCTGACAGGAGGCCCTGTCGGCGTCAATTCAGTCTGCGAGGGGGCCTCGCGATTGTCGACGGTGTCCTCGGCTGCGCGTGGTCGAGGACAGTCGTAGTACGGCGACCTATTGTTCGAGCCTGTGGCCGCATTGTGGGAACGATGATGTAAGCGAAGAATCGGCACTCGGCGCTACCATCCGTGACGTGACCATGACACAGCCCTGGCCCGCACCACCCGCACCAGTCCGGTCCCGCAACTGGCTGACCGCGACACTGGCCGCCGTGGCCGTAGTCCTTGCTGCAGCGGCGTTGATCGTGGCGCTCACCCGGTCAGGGGCGGAGTCGAATCCGACTTACACCACCGAGCAAAAGGCCGAGGCGAAGACGCAATTATGTGAGCAGTACCTTCTCGCGGCGCACGCGATGAGCATCGAGACTGCTCCCGATGGCGATGTTGCGTTAGCGCGGGTCTCCATGACTAATGGCGCTTTAATACTGGAGACAGCCGCAGGGAATCCAGCACTCGAAACCAAATATCGTGACGCTGCCCGCGACCTAGCTCACGCCTACCAAACGATGGCTGCAAAGGGAACGAATGGTATGTCGACACCGGACCAATGGCAAGCGACAGTAGACGACACGAATGCAAAGGACCGCGTGATGAAGGGTCTATGCGGTGACTGACCTTCCGGACTCGGGGCCGTTCACGTTTTTGTTAGTAGGTGCGTGGTGGCCTGCCGCTCCTAACCAACCGACCGCGGCGGCTACCCATTGGTCCCAACACTCAGCCCTCAAGCAGCAAGAGGCGCAAGAACTCGATAAGCTCGTCAATCTAGTGAGTGACCACAATAGTGGCCGCACCGCAGACGACATGCTGGCCCGTCTCCGGCTCGGCAAGAAGCGGTTGCTCGACATCGCCTATCAATGTCGCGCGAAAGGCGAGGCCAATGCGAGCGTTGCCAATGCCGTGAATCATCTGCGGGATCGTCTCAAGGCGATCGCGGACGACGGCAACCACAAAATCGACCAGATCCTTGAAAAGCAAGGATCCATGGAAACGAAACTTCCTGAAGTAAACGCCGTGATTGCGCAAGCGAATTCCGATGCTACCAGTGCAGGTACAACCGCCTTGAATGCGATCGCCGACGCTACACAACAGATGTTCGAGGACGCCGGTCTCGATGCCAATGCCCGTGATTGGCTGCAAGACAACGGCGCGAACATCGGCGGCCCTCCGCCCCAGGCGCCCCTCACAGCCGAGCAAGTAATCAGGGCACAACACCCGGATGGCGACGGTGGTCAGGGTGGCCACGGCAACGGCGGTACGCAACCAAAGGATGGCACTGGTGCTGCTGGTGGCGACGGTGGTCGGGGCGGTCTCAACACAAATGGTTCGCAGCCAACTGAAGGGGCTGGTGCTGCTGGTGGCGACGGTGGTCAGGGCGGTCGTAACCCAAATGGTTCGCAGCCGTCCGGAGAGGCGGGCGCCACGGTAGGTTCCGGCGTCTCGGGCGGTACGGCGGACCGTACTGGCGGTTCCGACGGTGCCGCGAGTGGTGGTAGCGGCGTTACTACCGGAGCCAACGGCGGTGGAAGCGGAGGTAGAGGCGCCGCAACTGCGGCCAACGGGGGTGGTAGCGGCGCTACTGGTGGGAGTGGGGGCGGCGGTACCGGGGCAAACGGGGGCGGCAGCGGTAGTAGTGCTAACGCCAGCGGCGGCGGCAATACCGTGGCGCATGGAGGGGGCAGTACTGCGGTTAACGGCAGCGGCAGCGGCGGCAGTAGTCAAGCAAACGGCGGTGGCAATGGCGGCAGCGGCGCCATCGGCGGATCGCCGGGCGGTTCCCCTGGCTTCGCGGGAGGCGGCGGCGGCGGAGGAATACCCGGAGGAGGCGGGTCGGGTGGCGGGCTTGGCGCTCCCTCACCCCTGACTTCCTCCATGTCGCCGGGCCTCGGCGCCGGTGGAGCCGGCGCCACACCGCAGGGCCTCCAGGGCGGCGGGCTGAGCCAAGCATTTGCATCGGGTACACCCGGCGGGCCAGCTGGGGCAGGGGGACCGGGTGGTTCCCCACCGCCGTGGGCGCAAGGGGGACCCGGCTCCGGTGGCTTCGGTCAGGCGTCAGGTCCGCAGGTGCCGCCCTCACCATCGGTGACACCGATGGCGGGCGGGATGCTCGGCAATCTGGGAAATCTCGGGGCCTCCAGCCCGGAGGTTGCTCCTACAGCATCGACCGCCGGAGCCACGGCGCCGACTCCGGCGGCGACGCCGCCCGTGACCGCTGGGCCGACCTCGGTGCCGTCCGCGCCGATCAGTGCTGGTCCGGCAGCGCCATCGGGTCCGCTGCCCGGCTACGGTGCAGATCTGCGCCCGGCGGGGGCGGCTGCCGCGGCTGCGCCAGCAGGTCCAGCCGGAACAGCGGCACCGACGTCGCCGCCGCCTGGCAGTCCCACGACCCCGACTTCGGGCGGGACCACCGTCGCGTCCTCCGGTGATCGTGCTGCACCTGGCAAACCCACCGCCGGTGCCACCGGGCAATCGGGCGGATCGGTTGCCGGCAGCATGGGTGCCGCTGGTACGGCCGGGGCCGGAGCCGGCACCGCCGCCAAACGCATGGCCGAGCAGGACGACCTGCAGCGCAAGGTCGACACGGTGGCCCGCCAGGCGCCAAACCTTGCCTGGGCGGCCGGGCTGCGCGACGACGAGACCACCACGGTGCTGCTGACCGACCTGGCCGGCGGTTGGATCCCGCCCGGTGTCCTATTGCCGCCCGGAGTCGCCCTGCTCGCTCCCGCGCAGCGCCGTCATGACCTGAGCGCAGTCGAGCTGCTCGGCGCGGTCATCGCCACTGCAACGCATCAGCCCAACACCTATGTAGCTGAAGCTGGTCCCAACGATCCGCTTCCGGGTGCCGGAGAGCGCGCACGCTACGGCCAGCACATCGAAGAACTCGGTCCCACGCTCATCGAAGCAACCGGTGCCAACTCGCGGTTGCCGCGCATAGTGCAGACCATCGCCCACGCCGTGGCCCGCAGATCCGGTGTCGCGGACAACGAAATTGAACGATTCCGCAACGTCGTCACCGACACCGCAGACAAGGTGTTGTCGGCCTACCCCCACCATCTGCCCCGCGATGTCGCTGACTGGATGCTATTGGCGGCCATCGACGCCCTGATCGACGGAAGCGAAGAACTCGCCCGCTATCACCTGGCTTGGCATCTGGCCGTTACACCGGGCAAGTACGTCGCATGAACGCACTCGACGGTTCGCCGTGCGGTGCAGCTATGGCCGGACTGAACCAGTTGCTGGAATCAGAAGTATTGGCGCGCTTGGACTCCGCGGACGAGAAGCACGTGTAGACGACAGCCGCCGCCGTCAGCCACCTGCGCGCCAGGCTTACCGAGATCTGCGAAGCCGGGACCAGGCCTGCAACGCACACGGATTCGGCGTTGCCGAACCTCCGCCACCGCCACAGATCACCAAAGACAGACTTCGTTAACGCTTGACCACCTGGGCATCCCCGAACGTCATCTCGACGCGCCCGACCGTCGACGACATCATCGGTCGCTTCGGCAGACCCAGTGCGGCCAGTTCGCGGGCGTACGGGTGGGTGCCCAACCGCACCGTCGTACCGCCCATCGCGCCGCGTACGCCGGAAATCCGCATCTCCCAGGGGACTTGACGGGTCACACCGTCGAGGTGGCTGAACGCCTGCAGCGTCCGCGGCCGTGAGGTGAGAAGCCCTGGCACCGGTAGCCCGCGCCCGAACTCCATCGTGGCGATGTGCTGACCGTCGGCGGTCACATCGAAGCCCAGCCGCTTTCCATCGCGAACGGTGAAGTCCGCCATGATCTTCGGGAACCCCCAGATGGTGCGCCCGGCTTCCAATGTGAATTCTTGATCCACCGGCAGGTGGTGGATGAATGCACCGGCGGAACCCAAGGCGCGCCAGCCGCGGGCGGATGAACCCGGCGGGTTGACCATCACCGCGGTGCCGAACTCGTGGTACTTGCCCAGATCGCCGTCGATGTAGCGGGCCAGCATCAGGTTGACCACCGCCTGTCCCGGCCGATGCTGGAAGACCTGCAGGCCGCTGTAGTCGATCATCGCCTGTGCGGCGTCGGCCGAAACCGAGAACATCGCGGAATGCACATCCGCGTGACGGACGCGGACCGGCATGGTAAGCACAGTGCCAGCGATGGTGTGCTGTGAAAGAGCCATGACGCCCACTGTAATCCGGAGGACGCTGATGACCGAGGTTATGGCCGATGTGAAGCCGACGACCAAGCCCGATGTCGACTTGACCGATGGCACCTTCTACTCCGACGGCGGAGCGCGCGCCGCCTACAAGTGGATGCGCGCGCACGAGCCGGTGTTCCGGGACCGCAACGGTCAGGCCGCCGCGGCCAGCTACGCCGCGGTCATCGACGCCGAGCGCAACCCGGAGCTGTTCTCCAGCACCGGTGGCATCCGGCCCGACCAGCCGGGCATGCCCTACATGATCGACATGGATGACCCGGAGCACCTGGTACGCCGCAAGTTGGTCAACGCCGGCTTCACCCGCAAGCGAGTGCATGCCCAGTTGCCGTCCATCGGAGAGCTCTGTGACACGTTGATCGACGCCGTCTGCGAGCGCGGCGAGTGCGATTTCGTCCGCGACATCGCCGCGCCGCTGCCGATGGCGGTGATCGGCGACATGCTCGGCGTACTGCCCGAGGAACGGTCGTTGCTGCTGAAATGGTCCGACGACCTGGTGGCGGGGCAGAGTTCCCACCTGGATCCGGAATCGGCGACGTTTCAGGCGGTCATGGAGGCGTTCGCCGGCTGGACCGAGTTCACCAGAAGCATCATCGTCAAACGGCGTGCCGAGCCGACCGATGACCTGTTCTCCGTGCTGGTCAACGCGGAGGTGGACGGCGCGGTGATGTCCGATGACGAGATCATCTTCGAGACCCTGTTGATTCTCATCGGCGGCGACGAGACCACGCGGCACACGCTGTCCGGGGGGACCGAACAGCTGATTCGCCATCGCGATCAGTGGGACATGCTGGCCGCCGATGCGAGTCTGCTGCCCGGGGCGATCGAGGAGATGTTGCGGTGGACCTCTCCGGTGAAGAACATGTGCCGCACGTTGACTGCCGATACCGAGTTCCACGGTACCCAGCTCAGCCAGGGCGAGAAGATCATGCTGATGTTCGAATCGGCAAACTTCGACGAGTCGGTGTTCGACGAGCCCGAACGGTTCGACATCAAGCGCGACCCCAACAGCCATGTCGCGTTCGGCTTCGGCACCCACTTCTGCATGGGCAACCAGCTGGCGAGGCTGGAGCTTTCGCTGATGACCGAACGGGTGCTGCAGCGGCTGCCGGACCTGCGGCTGGCCGACGGCGCGGATGTGCCGCTGCGACCGGCGAACTTCGTCTCCGGTCCGGTGTCCATGCCGGTGGTGTTCACGCCGAGCAAGCCGGTGCTCGCGTAACTGAGCGTGTAGTCAGCGCGAGAATCGCGCACGAAAATCGCTGGGAGTGCACGATCGTCGTGCCCAAGCGTCCGCGACCCGGCCGAGGATGCCGCCTTCGGTGTCTTCACGGGTGATCCGCAGGTCGATCCAGCCGAGACCGGTCACGGTCTCATGGCGTCGGATGTCTTGGTTGAATCGCTGCGGCGTGGTGCGGTGGTGATCGCCTTCATAGTCGAGGCTGACCATGATCTCCTCCCAGCCCATGTCCAGCACAGCGACCAGTTGCCCCCATTGGTCATAAACCGGGATCTGCGTCTGCGGCGGCGGATAGCCGGACCGGATGAGGAGCAGTCGCAGCCCGGTCTCACGCGGTGAGTCGGCGCCGTCATCGACGAGCGGCAATGCGGTTCGAGCGCAACGGATTCCGCGGCGTCCTCGGTACCGGTCGACCAGCAAATCGACGTCGGCGGTCTTGAAGCGGGTGGCTTGGGCAAGGGAGTCGATGGCCGCGACGGCTCGACCGAGGGTGTAACGACACGCAAGGTCCAATGCAGTGCGGGCCGGCGTGGTGGCGGGTACCCCGTGGATCAGTTGGATCTCGTCGTCATCGACGCGGTCCGACCACGTGCGGATGTGCTTCGGGGGTCGGCGATAGTCATAGAGCAACTCCGCCGGTGCGTGATCATCAACCCATTTCGCGCCGTGCAGCGCGGCGGCCGACTGGCCGGCGACGACGCCGCGCCGCCGTGACCACAGCCACGCAGCTTGAGCCCGCAATACTGCGGTAGGCCGGGTACCAACCGGTACGTAGACGTCAGGATGGATCGCCACGAATCGGCTCCGCAAGGCGTACGGCGTCAGCCGGTCGGTCCGCACGGCTTCGCTGCCCAGAAACGGTGTCACCATGGCAGGAGTCTGCCTAAGACCCCTGACAGGCCCGCCGAACGTGTACTGGTTGCGAAAATCCAGCCGGAATCTCGCAGTGGTTACACGTTCGGCGAGGGGGTGGCCCGGCGAGGGGGTGGCCCGGCGAGGGCCGCCCCGGCGACGGCCCGGCCAGGCGAAAGACGGCCCGGCGCGGGCAGCCCGGTCACAAAGGAGCGGCCTACGCCCGCAGCGACTCCACGATCGCGTCCACCGGTGATCGCCACGCCAGACCCAGATCAGCCAACGTGGCCGAGTCATCGGTCGGGGTCGCCGAGGTCAGCAGCCAGGCCGCTTCATAGCTCAGTGACTCCGGCAGCGGCAGCAACCTACTGGCCAGATCGCTGACCCGGCCGATGCCCTTGAAAATGCCGGGGGCGACCGGGATTCGGCGCACCGGCTTACCCAGGCCCCGCTCCACCGCGGCGATCATCTCGTCGAAGCCGACCATGACGCCACCGCACAGGTAGCGGTGCGGGCCCCGGCCGGGTCGCATCAGCGCCTCGTGCACCCGGCCGACATCGCGGACGTCGATCATCGCCATGCCGCCGCGCACCACGGGCGCCACCCGGTACTTCACGATCGGCGCCCAGCCCCGCTCGGTGACGCCCGGCGCCGTCCAGAACGCCGGACCGACCACGCTGGAGGGATAGGTGACTACGACCGGGTGCCCGTCGTCCTGCAGTCGCCGGGCCACCCGCTCGCCGTAGGCCTTGGTTCGGGCGTAGGCGCTGCGGCCGGGAACGGTCGGCGAGTCCGGGCCGATGACACCGTCGGGCGGCGGGAACAGTGCGCTGTAGCTGCTGACCGACACCACCGGGTCCAGCCGGGCTTCCACCGCGCGGGTCAGGATCGCCTCGGTCGCATAGGCGTTGATGTCCCACATCAACTTCTCTTGCCGGTCGTTGGTGCCGACCACTCCGGCGGCGTGCAGCACCGAGTCGCAGCCGTCCAGCAGCGCGGCCACCACTCCGTTGTCGCGGATGTCGCCGTCGAGCACCTCGAGCGTGCCCAACTCGCGAAGCCGGGGGATGACGGGCTCGTCACCGCAGCCCGGTGCGACCAACAGCCGCACCGAATGCCCGGCTTCCAGCATCGCCTTGACGGTGTGGGCGCCGACGTACCCGGTGCCGCCGGTGACCGCGATCTGCATCAGCGGTTCTTGAACTCGGGCTTGCGCTTCTCGGCGAAGGCGCGCGGCCCTTCCTTGGCGTCCTCGCTCAAGAACACCTTGATACCGATCTTGGTGTCGATCTGGAAGGCGTCGTTCTCGTGCATGCCCTCGGTCTCGTGGATAGTGCGCAGCATCGCCTGCACCGCCAGCGGACCGTTGTTGTTGATCTGTTCGGCGATCTCCAGCGCCTTGTCCAGCGCGGAACCGTCCGGCACCACATATCCGATCAGACCCATGTCCAGCGCTTCGGCGGCAGTGATGTGCCGGCCGGTGAACAACAGGTCACACGCCTTCGTGTAGGGAATCTGTCGCACCAGGCGCACGGCGGAGCCGCCCATCGGGTACAGGCTCCACTTGGCCTCGGAGATCCCGAACTTGGCGCTCTCGCCGGCGATGCGGATGTCGGTGCCCTGCAGGATCTCGGTGCCCCCGGCGATCGCGGGGCCCTCCACCGCGGCGATCAGCGGTTTGGTCAGCCGGCGGCCCTTGAGCAGCCCGTCGATGCGTGACGGGTCGTAGCTGCCGTCCTTGAACGAGTCGCCCGGTGCCTTCTTGTTGGCTGCTTTGAGGTCCATGCCCGCACAGAAATAGCCGCCCGCGCCGGTCAGGATGCATGAGCGGATGTCGTCGTCGTTGTCTACCCGGTCCCACGTCTCGACCATGATCGCCAGCATCTCGCCACTCAGAGCGTTGCGGGCCTCGGGCCGGTTGAGCGTGAGGATCAGCGTGTGTCCGCGCTGTTCAACCAGGGCGTGGGGCTGTTCTGACGACTCGCTCACCGGCGTCCGCCTTTCCGGGGTGGGGCCTCGACTTGAAAACGAAATGTAACACGTTCTAGTTTGTGTGTTGTGGCTCTCAACATTGCGGATCTCGCCGAACACGCCGTCGACGCCGTTCCGGATCGGGTTGCCCTGATCTGTGGCGATGAGCAGCTGACCTACGGGCAGCTGGAGGAGAAGGCCAACCGGCTGGCCCATTATCTGATCGCCCAGGGCGTCAAGAAGGACGACAAGGTCGGCCTGTACTGCCGCAACCGCAACGAGATCGTCGTCGCAATGCTCGGCATCATCAAAGCCGGCGCCATCCTGGTCAACGTCAACTTCCGCTACGTCGAGGGCGAGCTGCGCTACCTGTTCGACAACTCCGACATGGTCGCGCTGGTGCACGAGCGCCAGTACAGCGAGAGGGTGGCCCGGGTCCTGCCCGACACCCCGAACGTCAAGACCATCCTGGTCGTCGAGGACGGCAGCGACCTGGACTACGCCCGCTACGGCGGTGTGGAGTTCGAGGCCGCACTGGCTCAGGGCTCCCCGGAGCGTGACTTCGGCCCGCGCAGCGCTGACGACATCTACCTGCTCTACACCGGCGGCACCACCGGGTTCCCCAAGGGCGTGATGTGGCGCCACGAGGACATCTACCGGGTGCTGTTCGGCGGCACCGACTTCGCCACCGGTGAGCCGATCGCCGACGAGCACGACCTGGCCAAGCAGGCCGCCGCCAACCCGCCGATGGTCCGCCACCCGATTCCGCCGATGATCCACGGCGCCACCCAATCGGCGACCTGGATGTCGCTGTTCAGTGGTCAAACCGTGGTGCTGGCACCGGAGTTCGACGCCGATGCGGTGTGGCGCACCATCCATGACCACAAGGTGAATCTGCTGTTCTTCACCGGGGATGCAATGGCGCGTCCGCTGCTGGATGCGTTGCTGGCCAGCCAAGCCCCCGGCGGGGAAGGGGAGGCGTACGACCTGTCGTCGCTGTTCCTGCTGGCGTCCACCGCGGCACTGTTCAGCCCCAGCATCAAGGAGAAGCTGCTGGAGCTGTTGCCCAACCGGATCATCACCGACTCCATCGGGTCGAGCGAGACCGGGT
This sequence comes from Mycolicibacter senuensis, assembly GCF_002101885.1. Classification (GTDB taxonomy): domain Bacteria; phylum Actinomycetota; class Actinomycetes; order Mycobacteriales; family Mycobacteriaceae; genus Mycobacterium; species Mycobacterium senuense. The sequence goes on along the minus strand of NZ_LQPS01000020.1, from coordinate 52,032 downwards.
TCGGCGGCACCAGCATCGTCGCCAAGGGCGAGGCGCACACCGGTGGGCCGCGGGTCACCATCGACAAGACCACCGTGGTGCTCGACGACGACGGCAACGAGGTCCAGCCCGGCTCTGGCGTCCGCGGCATCATCGCCAAGCGCGGCCACATCCCGGTCGGCTACTACAAGGATGAGAAGAAGACAGCCGAGACGTTCCGCACCATCAACGGCGTGCGCTACGCCATCCCCGGCGACTTCGCGCAGGTCGAGGCCGACGGCACCGTCACCATGCTGGGTCGCGGCTCGGTGTCGATCAACTCCGGCGGCGAGAAGATCTACCCCGAGGAGGTCGAGGCCGCGCTCAAGACCCATCCGGACGTGTTCGACGCCCTGGTGGTCGGCGTGCCCGACGCCCGTTACGGCCAGCATGTCGCCGCGGTGGTGCAGCCGCGCGGCGACGCCCGGCCCTCGCTGGAGGAGATCAACACCTGCGCGCGCACCGAGATCGCCGGCTACAAGGTGCCCCGCAGTCTGTGGTTCGTCGACGAGGTCAAGCGCTCCCCGGCGGGCAAGCCCGACTACCGGTGGGCCAAGGAGCAGACCGAAGCCCGTCCCGCAGACGAGGTGCACGCCAAGCACGTGGCGGCCGACAACTAGCTTCGGCGGGTTTTCTGGCGGTGAGCCGCCCCCGGCGGAGCCGTCCAAGTTAGTCTCTGTCGATGCAGCGACTTTCGGGCGTCGACGCCGCGTTCTGGTCCGCCGAGACGGCGGGCTGGCACATGCACATCGGAGGGTTGGCGATCCTGGATACCAGCCAGGCGCCGAATTACAGTTTTGAGCTGGTCCGCCAACTACTCATCGAGCGACTACCGCAACTGCCGCAGCTGCGCTGGCGGGTCAGCGGCGCGCCGCTGGGTCTGGACCGGCCGTGGTTCGTCGAAGACGACGAACTCGACATCGACTTCCATGTGCGGCGTATCGGTGTCCCCGCCCCGGGCGGGCGTCGCGAGGTCGAAGAGCTCGTGGGCCGGCTGATGTCCTACAAGCTGGACCGGTCCCGGCCGCTGTGGGAAGTGTGGGTGATCGAGGGGGTCAACGGCGGTCGGGTCGCGACGCTGACCAAGATGCATCACGCGATCGTCGACGGCGTCTCGGGGGCGGGACTCTCCGAGATCATGCTGGACGTCACGCCGGAACCGCGTCCACCGGAACCGGAGGCGATCGGATCGCTGTCCGGCGACAGCATGCCCAGCTTCGAGCGCCGTGCGTTCGGTGCGCTGGTCAACGTCGCGGTCATGACGCCGTTTCGCATCGGCCGGCTGCTGCAACAGACCGTCCGTCAGCAGATCGCCACGATCGGCCTCGGCGTGGCACGGAAACCGCCGCGCTACTTCGACGCTCCGGTGACCCGGTTCAATGCCAGCGTGTCGCCGCACCGGCGGATCACCGCCAGCCGGGTCGAGCTGGCCAGGGTCAAGGCGGTCAAGGACGCTTACGGCGTGAAACTCAACGATGTCGTGCTCGCCATGGTCGCCGGTGCCGTGCGGGAGTATCTGAGTGAGCGTGGGGAACTGCCGGACAAGCCGCTGGTCGCTCAGATCCCGGTGTCGACCCGCACGGACCAGACTCAGGGCGAGGTAGGCAACAAGGTCAGTTCGATGACGGTGTCGTTGGCCACCGATATCGAGGGCGCGGGCCAGCGGCTCAAGATGATTCACGAGAACACCCAGAGCGCCAAGCAGATGGCCAAAGCGCTGTCGGCGCACCAGATCATGGGCCTGACCGACACCACCCCGCCCGGACTGCTGCAGCTTGCCGCTCGCGCCTACACCGCGACCGGTCTGTCGAATCGGCTGGCCCCGATCAACCTCGTTATCTCGAACGTTCCCGGCCCGCCGTTCCCGCTCTACATGGCCGGCGCGGAAGTGGAATCGCTGGTGCCGCTGGGGCCGCCGGTCATGGATGTGGCGCTGAACATCACCTGCTTCTCCTACCGCGACCACCTCGACTTCGGGTTCGTGACCACGCCGGAAGTCGCCGAGGACATCCACAAGATGGCCGATGCCATCGAACCGGCGCTGGCGGATCTGGAGCGCGCCGCAGGTCGGAGTAAGCCCCGGGCCGGGAGGCGTTGAAGCGCTACCGGCCGGGTAGCGCCTGCACCAGGCGGATCATCGGGGTCAGCATCTTCTGCCACAGCGGACCCGAGATCCCCAGCGGCGGATCCAGATTCAGAACCCGGGCGGTGGAGACCGTCTGCGACTCGGTGTACTTCAAGATGCCGTCGGCGCCGTGGCGGCGGCCCACCCCGGACGCCTTCATCCCACCCATCGGCGCCGCGGTGCTGCCGAAAGCCAGTGCGTAGCCTTCGTCGACGTTGACGGTGCCGGACTTGATCCGGGCGGCGATCGCCTCACCTTGCGCCTTGGTCGCAGCCCACACGCTGGCGTTGAGCCCGTACTCGGTGTCGTTGGCACGCGCGATGGCCTCCTCGACGCTGTCGACCGGGTAGATCGACACGACCGGGCCGAACGTCTCGTTGCGCCCGCACTCCATCTCGTCGGTGACGTCGGTGAGCACGGTGGGTTCGAAGAACAGCGGCCCGAGATCCGGGCGAGCATTTCCGCCGGCGATAACCTTGGCGCCCTTGGCCTTTGCATCATCGACGTGGTTGGAGACGGTCTTGATCTGGTCCTCGGAGATCAGGCTGCCCATGTCGGCGGAGAAATCGTAGCCGCCGGAGAGCTTCATGGCACGCACCTGCTCGGCGAACTTGGCGGCGAACTCGTCGGCGATCTCGCGCTCGACATAGATCCGCTCGATCGAGATGCACAACTGGCCGGCGTTGGAGAAGCAGGCGCGAGTGGCGGCCTTGGCGACCTCGGACAGGTCGGCGCCCTTGGCGACGATCATCGGGTTCTTGCCGCCCAGTTCCGCGGAGAACCCGATCAGCCGGGCGCCGCACTGCTCGGCCAGTGACCGGCCGGTGGCGCTGGATCCGGTGAACATCAGGTAGTCGCACTGCTGCACGATCGCGGTGCCCACCACCGACCCCGGGCCGGGCACCACCGCGAACAGTTCACGCGGCAGACCGGCCTGGTACAGCAGTTCGGCGTTGGCCAGCGTGCAGTACGGGGTCTGGCTGTCTGGTTTGACCACTACGGCATTACCGGCCAGCAATGCGGGGATGGCATCCGAAATCGACAGTGTCATCGGGTAATTCCACGGTGAGATGACCCCGACGACGCCCTTGGGATGGTGGTTGACCACGGTCTTGACGATGCCGGGCAGCAGACCCTGCACCCGCTTGGAGGCCAGCAACTTGGCGGCCTGGCGCGCGTAGTACCGCGCGTTGAGCATGATGTCGACGATCTCCTCCTGGGCCGCCGAACGGGCCTTGCCGGTCTCGGCCTGGGCGACGTCCATCAAGAAGTCCCGGTTGGCGATCACCAGATCGCGGTAGCGCTCGATGATCGCGCAGCGCTCCTTGACGCTGCGGGCCGCCCACCGCTGCTGGGCGGCGCGGGCCTTGGCGAAGGCCGCCGTCACATCCTCGGCGGTGCCGACCGGGATGGTGGTCAGTGGTTTGCCGGTGAAGACCTCGTCGATGGTCTTCGACTGGCGGGCGTCAGCGTCATCGATGGCGACCAGCGCGCGCAGCCGGTCGAATTCTGCGGCGGACGGAGCGGACATGACTGTCTCCTACTCGCGGGTAACAAGTGGTTAGCCGCCAACCTACCCGGCGCAGCGGCCACCCGGTAGCGCGGCGGCATTGGCGCTGAGCCACTCGGTCATCTGGTCGAGCGCGGCCACCCCGGCATCGAAGCTGCCGTTGTTCGGTTCGGCGGCCATCGCCACCGCGACATCGCCGCGCGGGGTACCGACGATGCCGAACTGCCGCACCAGGTAGCCGCCGCCGGTGCCGGGGCCCCAGCCGCCCTTGGTCGGTGCGCCGATCTTCGCCAGACCCCAGCGCTGGTTGGGGACGGTGTTGCGCATCAGACCGACAACGGGTGCGGCAGCAGCCATGCACGGCAGGTGAGCGGCGAACACCGCTTGGCGGGCCAGCGGCCACTGCGTCTGGCCGAAGGCGCTGAATTCGGGCCGCAGCCGCCGGGATTCGACCGCGGTGCCGGTGTCACCGCCGGCCCGCAGCACGGCCTGCACCTGCTGGGCGGCCTGCGGCGCCGGCCCGAGCTCAGACCATAACTGTTCGGCGGCGTCGTTGTCGGAGGCGGTGACGGCCCTGGCCGCGAGGTCTTGCGCGTTCGGGCGGTTGGCATGGATCGCGGCGATCGCCAGCGGGACCTTGATGGTCGACCAGGCCACCCCGTTCTGCAAAGTGCCGAGCGTGCCGGCCCCGTTCTGGCCAACCGGGGCGTAGGCGATGCCGATGGTGGCCGGGATGGTGCCGGCCAGTCTGGCGAACGCGGGCTGCAGCGGATCGGCGGCGGCGGGGGCGGCCGGCGAAACAGGGGCGGCCAGGGCCACCAGGGCGGCCAGGACCGCGGCGAGTGCTCGACGGACAGCAGGCATTGCCTCAGTATTGCGCGGTGGGCGGTCGAAACCGTGGTGGCCGATGGGCGGGTCGGCGGCTAAACGCCACCCTTCGAGACCACCGACGTGGAAAGATTCGCGAAAAGCCGCACTCATTTCTATTTTGGATTATCGTCTCGGTATGAAAGCCCCCGCCCGCGCAGCGGCGATCGCCGCAGCCACTCTGACCGCCGCGGCGATCAGCGGCGCTGCCGCTGCCGTCGCCGAGTCGGAGATGCACTTCTTCGAGTCCCCCAGCGGAAACATCGCATGCTTGGCGGATTCGGACTGGGTCCGGTGCGACATCCGGGATCGGGACTGGTCGCCACCGGCCCGGCCGGCAGACTGTTCGACTCAGACCGGATACGGCCAGGGCATCAACCTGGAGGCCACTGGTAAGCCCGAATTCGTCTGCGCCGGCGACACCACCTTCGGTGGCGACGCGCGCACGCTGCAGTACGGGGACCGCGAGAAGATGCCCGGCTACAGCTGCGTCAGCGAGACCTCCGGTATCCGTTGCGAGAACCGCGACGGCCACGGGTTCGAGATCGCACGCGACTCCTACCGGCTCTTCTGAGCCTTATGCTCACCGCTGTGCAAGCACCGCCATGTCGGGTGCCAGCACATCGGTCAGCGCCGCCCACGGCACGGTGATCACCGGCAAACCGTGCCCGAACTGGTAGTCGGCGAAAATGACGTTCCAAGCCGTCGGCGGTGGGAATCCAGTTCGCGAGTCACCGTGTTCGCGCTGGACAAGGCGGTGTCGCGGACTGACAATCCTGCCAACGCCTTGATCGAGGAGCAGGTCGATGTACATCCGACGCAGCCTGGTCATGCTGCACACGGTCCGCGGCACGGTAGCGCTCTCGATCCTGCTGGGATTGTTCGTCACCGCGCTGCCGTTCGTGTCCAACGCGGCATTCGGTCCGCTGATGCAGTCGGTCGCAGTTGCGGGCATGGACGGAAATCTGGCCGACGTGTGGGGCTTGCAGGGGGCGTTGCTGAGCCGCGAAAGCGGTGGCGCCTCCGGTATTTTCGGTTGGCTGACAACACCGGTGACTTTCGCGACGCTGCTGGCAGTCTGGGCGGTTTCGCTGGTGCTCGCCCAAGCCCTGAGTTTCGCCAACGCCTGGGTCGGCGCACACGTCGAGCGGAAGCTGCTCAGCGCGATCCTCCAGCGCGTTCACGGCCATATTCAGTCGCTGTCACTGGATTTCTTCATAGGCGCGCGCAGTGGTGCGCTTATCCAGCGAGTACAGCAAGAGGCTCCGTGCGTTCAGCGGCTCTTGACCGAGTGTCTTGTCCCACCGGCAGTCGACGCCGTGGTGCTGCTGATCGCATTGAGCTATCTGCTGGCGCTGTCGTGGCAGATGACGATCGTGTCGCTGGTGCTGACCCCCTTGGCGCTGATGGCGCTTCGCTTCGCGGGGAAGGGGCTACAGGCCGCCACTCGACGGGCGATGATGGCAAACCGCGCCATGAGCAGCGAACTCGCGGAGACCACCAGTGGTATCGCCGAGATTCAGGTCTTCAACGCCCAACGGCGACGCAATGAGTTGTTCCGGGTCTCGTCGACGTCCGCAACGAGGAATATGGCCGCGATGAGGATCTGGATGCAGGCCGCGGCCAACGGGGTTCAGGTTTTCATCGCACTGAGCACCGTGCTGGTGTTGATCACCGGTATCGCGTTCAGCGGCCGCTTCGGCCTCACCTTCGCGGGCCTGGTGGTGTTCATCGCCTACGTGCCGACGATGTTCGCGGCGGTGCAGCGGATGGTGTTGGCGTACACGACGTACAAGTCGATCCTCCCGCACATCGCGTCCACGTACGAACTGCTCGACACCGAGGCGACCGTGCGGGAGCGACCGAATGCCACGCCGCTCGGTGAGGTCCGCGGCAACGTGGTATTCGACGACGTGACATTCAGTTACTCGCCGCACCAGAAGATACTCGACGGGCTGTCATTCTCGATCGCGGAGGGAGAAACGGTCGCGCTGGTCGGTCCGATCGGATCCGGCAAGTCGACCGTCTTCAATCTGTTGCTCCGGTTCCTGGATCCACAGGGCGGCCGGATCCTGTTGGACGGCCGCGATATCCGCGATGTGACGCTGCATTCGCTGCGTGAGCAGGTGTCCAAGCTTGCGCAGTTCCCGTTCTTCTTGAAAGACACCATCCGCGAAAATGTGCGGCTGGGCCGACAGGACGCCACCGACAGTGACATCGAAGCGGCATGCGAGCTGGCGCACGTTCATAGCGTGATCTGCGACCCGGCTAAGGTGCGAGACGGCTACGACACCGTCATCGATGTGGAGGTGCCGTCGGGAGGCCAGAAGCGATTGATCGCCTTCGCCCGGTGCCTGCTCCGCCGGCCCGAGGTGTTACTGCTCGACGAGCCGACCGAGAACCTGGATGCGGATCAGCGGGCGAGGGTGACCGCAGTGATCCGCGAATATGCCGGCGATCGAACCTGCCTGGTAGTCAGCCATGACATGGATTTCATTGCCTCGGTGGCCGATCGGATCATCGTCCTCAGCCAGGGGCGTGCGGTGGAGCAGGGCACCCATGACGAATTGCTCGCGATCGGCGGCCTGTACACGCGCCTGTACGCAGCGGACAACGCAGATCCCGCATTGCTCAGCGGTGACCGGTTGGCCGCGCCAACTCAACGGCCGGACAACGGGCTCCGCTGACCGGGGCGGGCGCGCGGCGGCGGCCGTCAGCGCGGCGGCAGCGGTGCCACCGTGTCGGGGGTGTCGTAGTGCCGGCTGTACCAGCCCATGTAGCCGTAGCCGGTACTGCTGTCGGAAAGGTAGTTACCGCTGCCCTGGGTGGCATCACGCACGTCTCCGACGCGCACCACCTGTGGGGAAGAGTAGCTCTGCACCGTAAGACCTCCGTGATCTGGTTCCGGTTTGCTACAAAAGTGTACGAGCTACCAATGATCAATTCCCGGAATCCGCCGAACCGGGACTAAAGTACTCTGACTCGGCAATCCGTTGTGTCGGGTCGGCCGCATAGTGCAGGTGGCGCAGCCAGACCTCGATCTGCATCGCGGTGTAGAACTGGGTCACCGCACCGATGCGGCCGGCTGAGCGCAGCGCGCGGTCCCAGGCGTCGGCGTCGACATAGCCGCGCTGCACGATCTGCGGATTCGCGCCGAGGTACTCGCGCCAGCGGGGATGGCGCTCAAAGCCGTGCAATATCGCCTCGTCGGCGATCGACTTCGATCGCCGGCGAAGTACGGTCTCGCTGACCAGCCTGGCGAACGCGTACCGTTGCACGGCACGGTCTATCCGAGGATCTGCGGCGATGTCCCACGGGGTGGTCATTGCCACGTCGACCAACGACGGCGCCAACAGCGGATGACGCAGTTCGACGCCTTCCGGGGCGAACAGTCGGCGGGATCTGGCGAACTCGACGCAGCGCAGGACGTTCTCCACGACGGCCTGGCCGTGCACCGACCGCGCACGGACGGTCGTGGTGACCTGTGCCCGGTGCTGCAGGCGGTGACGCTCGATGTAGGCCTGGCGTAACCACGGTGCCGATGCGGCGATGGGCCGGGGTGGTTCCAGCGTGAGCGTCCGGCCGCTTCGCCATCGCCGCAGCCCGTCGATCGCCGCACGCCGTACCCAGAACGCGGCGGAACGCCCCAGTTCGGACTGGGCGCCCCATCTCAGCGACTCGCGCTGTAGTTGCGCCCATCGTCCCGTGCGCAACAGGTCGGCCAAGTACCAGGGAAGCAGGCCCGCGAAGAACACGGCGTCCCCGCCCTCGCCGGTGAGAATCGTCGTCGCCCCCAGTCCCCTCGCAAGAGCTTCCTCGGCAGCGTTGGGCGCCCAATTGAGAATCCGGCGTGTCGGTGCCGGCAGGAAGGTGCCCAGTTCCGGCCCCACCGTGAAGGGCCCGTGCTCGGTGGCGTCGATCGGATGCCACGGTGCCGGCGTCGATCGAAGGGCAGCCCGGATCCAAGACGACTCGTCGCTGCCCGGGGAGCCGGGATGGACGAAGCTGAGCGCATGTATCGGAGCGATGCCGGTAGCCACCGCCAAGACGGTCGAGGTGTCCAGCCCGCCCGACAACTCGACGGCGTCCGTACCATCAGACGACAACGCCCCCGCGACAGCATGTTTGACGGTCGCGCGCAGTAGTTCCTGGTGCTCGTCGAAGGTTCCGGGACGCGGTTCAGCGAGGGGACGCCAACCACCCCGTACCCGCAGGCGGCCCGCCCGGCAGCTGGCGAACTCGCCGGGTTGCAACCGGCTTATGCCGCGATACGGCGTTCGGGGCCCCAGATGCAAGCCGGTACTGAACATATCGGCCAGGTAGTCCTCGTCGGGTTCATGCCAGGCACCGGTCTGGCGAACCAGGGCGCCGAGGTCGGTCGACACCACGGTGCCGTCCGCCCCGCCGGCGAAGTACAGCGGGCGCAGGCCCATGCGATCCCCGAACAGGACGGCATCGGGGCCGTCCACCACCACTGCGGCGTACTCGCCGACCATACGTTCGGCCGCGTCGGCAGGCCACCGCCGCAACCCGGCCACCACGATCTGCGCCAAGGGCGCCGACGTCGCCAGGTCCAGCTCCCGTCGGAGCGATGCCGGGCTCGCGAGGAAGCCATGGAACCACACCGCGGATTCGCCGACCCGCTGAAATCCAGGCCACCCGTGGACACGTGCCGGTGTCTCGGTGGGCAGCGCTACCAGGAATCCATCCAGTGATGGCCGGGCCGGTTGCATCACGCCTGCTGGATCACGGTGAAGCGCCGCAGGTCACCCTCATTCAGGGCGGTCCCGTTCAACTCCACCCAGGCATGAGCCTCGAACGGGTAGAGCGCCACGCCCATCACGTGCCGAGCCGGCCAACCGGCGGTTCGCAGAAAGCGGGTCAGGGCGAGCGAGCGCGGCAAACAATCCAGCGGAGCCTGGCGGGCCGGGTAGAGGCTCTCGGCGGTTCGGAAGCGCCTCATCAAGAGTTCTACGGCGGTGCGTGGCGCAGCGGTGTCGGCCGTCGGCCCTACCCGATTTGCGTAGGCCGTTGCAAAGTCCCTTCGCAGATCACGTTCTGCGGCAACACGTTCCCATAACGCGCGCAGAATGGTCGGGGTGCGCCGCGGTGACCGCTCGACGGATGGCGGCGTCGTCACCTGATCGGTGACGAGGCGACCCGCGGCCAGCTGGGCCGTGCCGAAGTCGGCGAAGTCGGCTTCCAGCGTGGCAGGCGCGACGCCGTACTCTTCGGCGAGGCCGGTGATGTTGCGCTCGTCGGGTAACCGCGTCAGTTGTGCCCACATGGCCGCACCGACCTCGTTGATCACGTCGTAGACGCCCGCGGACAGATCCAGTACCACCAGCTGTCCGGCCACCTCGGCGCAGCGCAGGTTCGGCGCGCAGAACAGCTGCGGCGGGCGTGTGGGCGCCGGATGGGTCACGATGTTTGCGTCCGGTGGGGTGTCGAGGCGACGCCGTGGTCGGCAGGAGGTTGCCGATGTCGTTCGTGGCCGGGTGGATGGTCAGCGGCAGTCCGAAAGAGCCCGATGGTGCGTTAACTCGAATAGATTTCCGGAATAGTAACGGTAAGCCCATTTTCCGGCAAGGCATCGACCGGCTGCCGAAGTGGCCGCTGCTCTCAGGGCCGCTCGATCCGGAACACCGGATCGGCACACTCCAGACTCTCGGCAGACAGCATCCGTTTGAGCACCTTGAATGTCTCGGTGCGCGGTAGCGCGGCGGCCACCCGGACATACGACGGCCACTGTTTGGGCCCCAGGTCGGGCTGCTCGGCCAAAAAAGCCCGGAACTCATCCACGTCGAACGGCGCCCCCGGAGTGAGCACCAGCGCCGCCATCACCTGATCACCCACCGTGGGGTCAGGTATCGGGTAGACCGCCACCTCGACCACCTCGTTGTACCGCAGCAGGATCCGCTCGATCGGCGCGGTGCCGAGGTTCTCGCCGTCCACCCGCATCCAATCCCCGAGCCGGCCGGCGAAGTAGGCGTAACCGGCGTCGTCGCGGTAAGCCAGATCACCGGTGTGGTAGATCCCGCCCGCCATCCGCTGCGCTTCGGCCTCGGGATCCTTGTAGTAGCCCCGGAACTGGCCGCGCCCGTGCAAGTTCACCAGTTCGCCGACCACGCCCGGCGGGCATTCTTCGCCGGTGTCGACGTCGATGATGGTGTTCCCACCGGTCAAAGGCCCCAGGGCACCGATCGGTGTGTCCGGAGTTCGGCCTATCGCCACCCCGCCCTCGGTGGAGCCGAAACCGTCGATGACGGTGCAGTCGAACCGCTCGGCGAACCGCTCCAGATCCCGCGGCGCTCCCTCGTTGCCGTACAGGATCCGCAGCGGGTTGTCGGCGTCGTCGGGCCGTTGCGGAGTGGCCAGCACATATGACAGCGGTTTGCCGACGTAGTTGGCATAGGTGGCACCGAAGCGGCGGATATCGGGAATGAAGCCGGATGCCGAGAATCTGCGCCGCAACGCGATCGAGGCGCCGGCGGCCACGGCCACCGACCAGCCCGCCATCACCGCGTTGGAGTGGAACAGCGGCATCGCCAGGTAACAGACGTCAGTAGATGTCAGACCGAACCGCTGCGCGAGCATGAGCCCGGGGGCCGCCGCCTTCTCATGCGTGCAGCGCACCGCCTTCGGATCACCGCTGGTGCCCGAGGTGAAGATCAGCATGAACAGGTCATCGGGTTCGGCGGCACGGAACGTTACCGGCGCATCGTCAAAGCCGGCCGCTTCGGCAGCCCACGAGGGGGACTCGACGTCGATCGCGCCCGGAACAGCGGCGTCGGTGCTGTTGTCGGTCAGCACCAGTTGACAGTCGGCGTGGGCCACGTCGCGCTGCAGGGCTGTTCCCCGTCGGGTGGGGTTGAGCCCCACCGGCACCAGGCCGGTCAGTGCGGCCGCCACCAACAGTGTGGAGAAGAACGGGGTATTGCCCAGCAGGACACCGACGTGCGGCGGCTTGTCCGGGTCGAGCCGCGCGTGCAGTGCGGCGCCCAACCGGGCGCCGGCCGCGATGTGGTTGCGCCAGCTGACGAAATCGTCCTGGTGGTAGACGCCGCGGTCGTCGACCTCGGCCAGCGCGGCCAGCAATCCGGTGACGGTGGGCTTTTCGTCGATTGGAGCCGGTGCTGACATGCTGGTCACATTAGTGCTGCAATAGTGCGGTGACTGAATTCGACGCCTTCGCCGACATCGAGGCAATCAAGCAGGTCAAGTACCGCTACCTGCGAGCGCTGGACACCAAGCACTGGGACGACTTCGCCGCCACGCTGGCCGAGGACGTTACCGCTGACTACGGCAAGTCGATGGGCAGCGACCACACCTTCTCCGACCGCGACTCGCTGGTGGAGTTCATGCGGACCTCGCTGCCGGGAAACCTGATCAGCGAGCACCGGGTCAACCACCCCGAGATCACCCTCAGCGCCGCGGACAGTGCTACCGGCATCTGGTACCTGCAGGATCGGGTGATCATGCCCGACTTCAACCTGATGCTGATCGGCGCTGCGTTCTATCACGACACCTACCGCCGCACCGCCGACGGCTGGAAGATCAGCGCCACCGGCTACCAGCGCACCTACGACGCCACCATGCCGTTGTCGGACATTCCCGGGTTCAAGGTGACGTTCGGCGACGCGCTGCACCGCTGACCTAGACCGGGGTGTCGGCCAGCTCGCGGCCGATCGCCAACAGCTGGCCGGTGGCGCCGCCGAGGGCGAACTCGGCCTGCTTGGCGGCTAGGAAGTAGCGGTGAATCGGGTGGTCGATGTCGATGCCGACCCCGCCGTGGATGTGGACGATGCTGTGCGCCACCCGATGTCCGGCATCGGCCGCCCAGAACGCGGCCGTGGCGACCTCGCTGGTCGCCGGCAGCTCCTCGCCGACACGCCAGGCCGCTTGGGTCAGCGTGAGACGCAGCCCCTTGACGTCGATGTAGCCGTCGGCCAGCCGCTGGGACACGGCCTGGAAGCTGCCGATCGGCTTGTCGAACTGTTCGCGTTCGCGGGCGTATTCGGCGGTCAGGGCCAGCCCGCGCTCCAGCACCCCCAACTGGTAGGCGCTATGGCCCAGTGCCGTCAGGGTGCGCAGGTGGTCGAGCACCTCGGCGTCGCCGACGACACGGCCGGACTCCAGCTCGGTTCCCGACAGCTCGAGGTGCCCGACGCTGCCCAGGCCGGTGGTCGCCAGCGGAGTAACCGTCACGCCGGGATCGGTGGCGCTCACCAGGAAAACTCGTGTGCCGGAATCGCTTTCGGTCGGGACCAGAAAGGCGTCGGCCACCGGGGCGAAGAATACCTGGGTGCGGGTACCGGTGAGCCGGTAGCCGGAATCGGTCGCCGCTGCCCGGACCGGGCCCTCGCCCATGTCGCCGTCGAGTGCGGCGGCGAGGATCTTCTCGCCGGCCACCGCCGGTGCGCCCCAGGCCTGCTGCAACTCCGCGGAGCCGAACTTGGCCAGCGCCCCGGCGCCCAGCACCACCGACTCCAGGTACGGCACCGCGGCCAATTGCCGGCCCAGGGCGGTCAGGATGGCCGCCTGCTCCAGCACGCCGAACCCGCCGCCGCCGAGCGACTCACCCGCCGCGCTGGACACCACGTCGGCCTCGACGAGCTTGCGCCATAGCCCGGTGTCGAAGCGCTGCTCCAACCCATCCAGCTCGCGCTGGTGCTCCGGGGTGCACACCGCGTCGACGATGGTGCCGACCAAACCCGAGAGGTCCTGTGCTGCTTCGGTTGTGGAGAAGTCCATAATGAATCCTTTACCGGTTGCGGGGCAGGCCCAGGGCGACCATGCCGATGATGTCGCGCTGCACCTCGTTGGTGCCGCCGCCGAAGGTCAGGATCAGACACGCCCGGTGCATGCGCTCCACCCGGCCGCGCAGCAGCGCACCGGGGGAGTCCTGGCGCACGGTGGCGGCGGTGCCGAGTACCTCCATGAGCAGCCGGTAGGCCTCGGTCGCCAGTTCGGTGCCGAACACCTTGGCCGCCGAGGCGTCCGCCGGGGACGGCGCCGAGTCGGTCGCGGAAGCTAGCTCCCAGTTGATCAGCTTGAGCACCTCGGCCTTGGCGTGCACCCGGGCCAGGTTGAGCTGCACCCATTCCGAATCGATGATCCGGCCACCGCCCGAGTTCTTGGTGTTCTGGGCCCACTCGCGCACCTCACCGAGTGCCACGAAGATCGGCTGCGCCGACACCAGTGCGACCCGCTCGTGGTTGAGCTGGTTGGTCACCAGCTTCCAGCCCGCGTGCTCCTCGCCGACCAGGCTGGACACCGGCACCCGCACGTCTTGATAGTAGGTCGCGCTGGTGTCCGGGCCGGCCATGGTGTGCACCGGAGTCCAGGAGAAGCCCTCCGCAGTGGTGGGAACGATCAGCATGGAAATCCCGCGGTGCTTCTTGGCCTCCGGGTTCGTCCGCGCCGCCAGCCACACGTAGTCGGCGTAGGCGATCAGCGACGTCCACATCTTCTGGCCGTTGATCACATAGTCGTCGCCGTCGCGGACCGCAGTGGTGCGCAGCGACGCCAGGTCGGTCCCGGCGCCCGGCTCGGAGTACCCGATCGCGAAGTGCAACTCGCCGGCGGCGATCTTGGGCAGGAAGAACTTTTTCTGCTCCTCGGTGCCGAAGGCCATGATCGTCGGGGCGACGCTGTTGATCGTCAGGAACGGCACCGGGGCACCGGCGATCGCGGCCTCGTCGGTGAAGATCAGCTGATCCATCGCCGAGCGGGCCTGGCCGCCGTACTCCTTGGGCCAGCTCAGTGTCAGCCAGCCGTCGTGACCCATCTGGGCGACCGTCTCGCGGTAGACGTTTCCGGTCCCGTACTCGCCCTGCGTCGAACTCAGCGCCTCCCGACGCTCCGGGGTCATCAGCGTCGTGAAATACGAGCGCAGTTCGCGACGCAGCTCTTCCTGCTCAGCGGTGTAACTGATCTGCATCGGGTCGTCCTTCGCTGGTGATCGGGCTCACGATAAAATTGTCGTCGACAGCCCGTTGTAACACGTTCTAGTCGCTAGGGTCCAGTGGCCCTATCTCGTCGTGTACGGCTGCTGTTGGATCGTATGGTGGCATTAGCGGACACTGACGGACCATGCTGTTGGCCGTCTCGGGCATTTCAAGGAGAGCGTCATGCGAGTTGAGGTGGACCTGGATCGCTGCGAGGGCAACGCGATTTGCGTCGGAATCGACCCCGACCTGTTCGAACTGAACGACGATGAGCAGGCCGTTGTCAAGATGGCGCCGGTGCCGGCGGACCGGGAAGCCCACGCTGTGCAGGCGATCGCCGAGTGCCCCCGCGCTGCGCTGCGCCGCGTTGACGACTAGCCTCGGCCCAGCAGGGGACTAGAGGTATTCATAACCGCAGGCGACGAGGGCGCCGCGAGGGGACAGGAGCGGCGTACATGACTGCCAACAGCGCGATCGATCTGACCGGGAAAGTTGCCGTGGTGACCGGCGCGGCCGCCGGGTTGGGCCGGGCAGAAGCGATCGGGCTGGCCCGTTCCGGGGCCACCGTGGTCGTCAACGACATCGCGCCGGCGCTGGAATCCTCCGACGTGATCGACGAGATCGCCGCGGCCGGCGGCAAGGGCGTGCCGGTGGCGGGCGACATCAGCCAGCGCTCCACCGCCGACGAGCTCGTGAGCACCGCCGACGGCTTGGGCGGGCTGAGCATCGTCGTCAACAATGCCGGGATCACCCGCGACCGGATGTTGTTCAACATGTCCGATGACGACTTCGACGCCGTGATCGCGGTGCACCTGCGCGGGCATTTCCTGTTGACCCGCAACGCGGCCGCCTACTGGCGGCAGCAGGCCAAGGATGCTGAATCCGGAACCGTGTACGGCCGCATCGTCAACACGTCCTCGGAAGCCGGGCTGATGGGTCCGGTCGGTCAGGCCAACTACGGCGCGGCCAAGGCGGGCATCACCGCGCTGACGCTGTCGGCGAGCCGGGCGCTGAGCCGTTACGGCGTGCGCGCCAACGCCATCTGCCCGCGAGCCCGCACCGCGATGACCGCCGACGTCTTCGGTGAGGCCAAGATCGGCGAGGGGGAGATCGACCCGCTGTCGCCGGAGCATGTGGTGACCCTGGTCCGGTTCCTGGCCTCCCCGGCGTCGGATTCGGTCAACGGTCAGGTTTTCGTGGTCTACGGACCTGAGGTAATGCTGATGGCCGCGCCGACGGTGGAACACAAGTTCAGTGCCGACGGACAAGCGTGGGAGCCTGCTCCGCTGTCGGACACGCTGGGGAATTACTTCGCCGACCGTGATCCGCGGCGGACGTTTTCCGCCTCAGAGCTGATGGAGTCCGATTAGAGCGCGATTAGAACGCGTTTCAGGAGACCTGAGTCACAACAGTGGCTGACCTGGATAGATAACCCATGAAAACTTGCTAAATGTGTCCTTTGACACTAAGAACGTGTTCTAGTTAATATGATCCGGCTCACGCGGACCGACGTTCGAATCGAGCGAATGACGTCGGCCGCACGCCGTGTCCGGATACAGTTTTGCGACCACCGGCAGACCGGCTGCACGAGCTGATGGAAGGACGAGCCTTGATCGAACAGCTCACGGTTCCGGCCCGGGCCGTGGGCGGCTTCGTCGAGATGTCGATTGACACCTTCCGGGCCATGTTCCGCCGCCCGTTCCAGTACCGCGAGTTCCTCGACCAGACCTGGATGATCGCCCGCGTTTCGCTGGTGCCGACCCTGCTGGTCGCCATCCCGTTCACCGTGCTGGTGGCGTTCACCCTCAACATCCTGCTGCGCGAGATCGGCGCCGCCGACCTGTCCGGCGCCGGAACCGCGTTCGGCACCATCACCCAGCTCGGTCCGGTGGTCACCGTGCTGGTGGTGGCCGGTGCCGGTGCCACCGCCATCTGCGCCGACCTGGGCGCCCGAACCATCCGCGAAGAGATCGACGCCATGCGGGTGCTGGGCATCGACCCGATCCAGCGGCTGGTGGTGCCCCGCGCGCTGGCATCGACGTTCGTCGCGCTGCTGCTCAACGGGTTGGTGTGCGCGATCGGTCTCGTCGGAGGCTACGTGTTCTCCGTCTTCCTGCAGGGCGTCAACCCCGGCGCGTTCATCAACGGGCTGACCGTGCTGACCGGGCTCGGCGAGTTGGTGATGGCCGAGATCAAGGCGCTGCTGTTCGGGACGGCCGCCGGGCTCATCGGGTGCTACCGCGGCCTGACCGCCAAGGGCGGCCCGCAAGGCGTCGGCAACGCGGTCAACGAGACCGTCGTCTACGCCTTCATCTGCCTGTTCGTCATCAACGTCGTCATGACCGCGATCAGCGTGCGGGTGCTGGTGAAGTGAGCGCCTCATGAGTTACGACGCCACGCTGCGGTTCCGGCGGATGTTCCGGTGGGCGCCCAAGGCATATGACAACTTCGGCGAGCAGGCACTGTTCTACGCCGACTCCATCCGCTACGTCCCCAACGCGCTGACCAAGTACCGCAAGGAGACGGTCCGGCTGATCGCCGAGATCACCATGGGCACCGGTGCGCTGGCGATCATCGGCGGCACCGTCGGGGTCGCCACCTTCCTGACCCTGGCCTCCGGCGGTGTCATCGCGGTGCAGGGCTTCTCATCGCTGGGCAACATCGGCATCGAGGCGTTGACCGGCTTCCTGTCGGCATTCCTGAACGTGCGCATCGTGGCCCCGGTGGTCGCCGGCATCGCCCTGGCCGCCACCATCGGCGCCGGCACCACCGCCCAGCTCGGCGCCATGCGGGTAGCCGAGGAGATCGATGCCGTCGAAGCGATGGCGGTGCACGCGGTCTCGTATCTGGTGTCGACCCGGTTGGTGGCCGGTCTGATCGCGATCATCCCGCTGTACTCACTATCGGTGCTGGCGGCGTTCTTCGCGGCCCGGTCCACCACGGTGTTCATCAACTCGCAGTCACCGGGCCTCTACGACCACTACTTCGACACCTTCTTGATACCCACCGACTTGCTGTGGTCATTCCTGCAGGCGATCATCATGTCCATCGCGGTGATGCTCGTGCACACCAACTACGGCTACAACGCGGCCGGGGGCCCGGTCGGCGTCGGCATCGCGGTGGGACAAGCGGTGCGCACGTCGCTGGTCGTCGTGGTCGTCATCACGTTGTTCGTTTCACTTGCCGTCTACGGCGGGTCCGGTAACTTCAACCTCTCGGGATAGCAAGGGATGCAAGTGGACACGGGATCGAGTCGTACTCGGGTGCGGATTGCTGCCGCCGTCCTGGGCGCGATCCTGCTCGCCGCCACCGTTTTCACCTACCTCTCCTACACGGCTGTCTTCACCCCGACCGACAAGGTCACCGTCACCTCGCCGCGGGCCGGCCTGGTGATGGAGCAGGACGCCAAGGTCAAGTACCGCGGCATCCAGGTCGGCAAGGTCAAGGCCATCAAATATCAGGGCGATCAGGCCAAGCTCGTGTTGGCCATGGACAGCTCGGCGATGTCCTACATCCCGTCGAACGCCGCCGTGCACATCGCCAGCAACACCATCTTCGGCGCCAAGTCGGTGGAATTCGTGCCGCCGCCGGTGCCGTCGGGCAAGTCGTTGCGCAGCGGCACCAACGTGCAGGCCTCCGATGTGCAGCTCGAGGTCAACACACTGTTCCAGAAACTCACCGATCTGCTGGACAAGGTCGACCCGGTGCAGCTCAACGGGACGATCAGCGCGCTCGGTGAAGGGCTGCGGGGCAACGGCGACAACCTGGGCGTGGCGTTGTCCGGGCTGAACGGCTACCTGGAGAAGATCAATCCCAAGCTGCCGCAGCTGCAATCGGGCTTCGCCAAGA
This sequence comes from Mycolicibacter senuensis, assembly GCF_002101885.1. GTDB lineage: Bacteria > Actinomycetota > Actinomycetes > Mycobacteriales > Mycobacteriaceae > Mycobacterium > Mycobacterium senuense. Next base: position 33,713 of record NZ_LQPS01000020.1, on the reverse strand, counting down.
CCGGCGTGGTGGGCAACATCTACGGCGACGCCGCACCGGACCTGGCGACGATTTTCGACAACGTCCCGACGATCAGCAAGACGCTGGTCGACCAGCGTGACAACCTGAGCAAGGCGCTGCTGGCGACCACCGGGCTGGCCAACAACGGCTACGACACCTTCGAACCCGCCGCCGACGACTTCATCGCCGGTATTCAGCGCTTCCGCGCCCTGGGCAGCCTGCTGGCCGAATACTCCCCGGAGTTCGGCTGTCTGTTCAAGGGGATCAAACAAGCGCTGGAGCGGTTCGGCCCGTCGCTGGGCGGCACCAAGCCGGCGCTGTACGTGCACTCCAACTTCTTGCCCGGCGCACCGGCTTACACCTACCCGGAGAGCCTGCCGGTGGCCAACGCGACCGGCGGCCCGAACTGTCGCGGCCTGCCCGACATCCCCAGCAAGCAGTTCGGCGGCTCCTGGTTCCGGTCACCGTACTTGGTGACCGACAGCGCCTACATCCCGTTTCAGCCCAATACCGAGCTGCAGTTCGACGCACCATCCACGGCGCAGTTCCTCTTCAACGGCGCCTACGCGGAACGGGATGAGTACTGATGAACACTCGCGGAACCCTGATCAAGGTCGCCATCTTCACCGCGGCGATGCTGCTGGTGTCGGCCGGACTGGTGGTGGTGTTCGGCGAGTTCCGGTTCGCCTCCAACCACACCTATCACGCCGACTTCGCCAGCGCGTCACGCCTCAAGGGCGGCGAAGACGTGCGGATCGCCGGAATTCCGGTGGGCACGGTGAAACGGGTGGCGCTGACGCCTGACAACAGCGTCGACGTCACCTTCGACCTCGACAAGCGCTACCAGCTTTACGATTCGAGCCGGGCACTGATCCGGTACGAGAACCTGGTCGGCGACCGCTACCTGGAGATCGCCTCCGGTGCAGGTGAACTGCGCAAATTGCCGCCCGGCGGCACGATCGGCCGGGAGCACACCCAGCCGGCGCTGGACCTCGACGCACTGCTGGGCGGGATGCGCCCGGTGCTCAAGGGGCTGGACGGCACCAAGATCAACGAGATCAGCAACGCGATCATCGAGTTGTTGCAGGGCCAAGGCGGCGCGCTGACGCAGATGCTGGCCAACACCAGCTCGTTCACCACCACGCTGGCCTCGCGCGATCAGCTGATCGGCGACGTGATCAACAACCTCAACACGGTGCTGGCCACGGTCGACGACAAGAGCGAGCAGTTCGACGCCACCGTCGACCGGCTGCAGCAACTGATCACCGGCCTGGCCGAGGGCAAGGACTCGATCGCGGGTGCGATCGGCCCGCTGGCCACCGTCGAGACCGACCTCACCGACACACTGCGGCGCACCCGGCGGCCGCTGCAGGGCGTGATCGAGAACGCCCGCCCGTTGGCCACCGTGCTGAACAAGCGCAAGCAGGAACTCAACGACGTCATCGATCCACTGGAAGAGAACTACCTGCGGCTCAACGCACTCGGCGCCTACGGATCGTTCTTCAACATCAACTACTGCACGGTCTCGATGAAGTTCAACGGGCCCGCCGGCAGCGACATCATCCTGCCCATGGGCGGCCAGACCGACACCAGCAAGGGGAGGTGCTCTCCTGTCAAGAATTGATCGCGTAAATCCGGTTCGCACCGGAACGCTGGGCATCGCACTGGTGGCGTGCCTGGTCTTGGTGTCGTTCGGCTACACCAGCCTGCCGTTCTGGCCGCAGGGCAAGAGCTATCAGGGCTACTTCGCCGACGCCGGCGGAATCATGTCCGGCAACGACGTGACGGTGTCCGGTATCCGGGTGGGGAAGGTGACCAAGGTGGCGCTGGCCGGCGCCAGCGCACAGGTGAGCTTCACCATCGACCGGAAGGTCAGGGTGGGCGATCAATCGCTGGCCGCGATCCGCACCGACACGGTGCTGGGCGAAAAGGCGCTGTCGGTCACGCCGGCCGGCGCGGGCTCGGTCACGATGATCCCGTTGGAACGCACCCGCTCGCCCTACACGCTCAACAACGCCCTGCAAGATCTCGGCGGCAACGTCCGGAATCTGGACAAACCGCGGTTCGAGGAGGCGCTGGCGGTGCTCACCGACTCGATGCGCGACGCGACCCCGCAGTTGCGCGGGGCGCTGGACGGGGTGACGGCGCTGTCCCGCAGCATCAACCGCCGCGACGAGGCGCTGGGCCAGTTGTTGACCCACGCCAAGTCGGTCACCGGTGTGCTCAACCAGCGCGCCGCCCAGGTCAACCGGCTGGTGCTCGACGGGAATCAACTCTTCGCGGCGCTGGACGACCGCCGGCAGGCACTCGGCGCGCTGATCGCGGGAATCGATGATGTCTCGCAGCAGCTTTCGGGCTTCGTCACCGACAATCAGAACGAGATCGGGCCGACCCTGGACAAACTCAACCTGGTGCTGGACAACATGATCGAGCGCAAAGACCGGATCGCGGGGGCACTGGACCGGCTGCCCGGCTACGCCACCACGCTCGGCGAGGTTGTCGCCTCGGGTCCGGGCTTCCAGATCAACCTCTACGGGCTGCCGCCGCCCACGTTGTCGGAGGTGCTGCTCGACATCTACTTCCAGCCCGGCAAGATTCCGGACAGCCTGGCCGACTACCTGCGCGGGATGATCTCCGAGCGCACCGTGATTAAGCCGAAGTCGCCGTGATGCGCCCGTCATTGCGGATTCTGCTCGCCGGGGCGCTGGCCGCGCTACTGGCCGCCGGCGTGTACCTGGTGCTGCCCGCGCAGCGCGGCTACCGGATCACCGGCTACTTCGCCTCGGCGGTCGGTCTGTACCCGGGTGACGACGTTAGGGTGGTCGGGGTTCCGGTCGGCCGGATCGAGTCCATCGAGCCACGCGCGGAGAACGTCAAGATCACCATGTCGGTGAACAAGGACGTGCCGTTGCCGTCCGACGTGCACGCGGTGCTGATGGCGCCGAACATCGTCTCGGCGCGGGTGATTCAGCTGGCGCCGGCCTACACCGGCGGCGACCGGCTGGCCGACGGGGCGGTGCTCGGCGAGGACCGCACCGCGGTGCCGGTCGAGTGGGACGAGGTCAAGAAGGAGCTGACCCAGCTCAGTGCGCAACTCGCACCCGAGCACGGCAAACTCAACGGCGCGCTGAGCGCGGTCGTCAACCAGGCCGCCGACACCTTCGACGGCAACGGCGACTCGTTCCGCAGTGCACTGCGGGAGTTGTCGGCGACCGCAGGCCGGCTCGGTGACTCGCGCACGGATCTGTTCGGCACCGTCAAGAACCTGCACGTGCTGGTCGACGCCCTGTCCGGCAGCAACGAACAGATCGTGCAGTTCACCGACCATGTCGCGGCCGTCTCGGCGGTGCTCGCCGACAGTTCGGCCGACCTCGATGTCACGCTGGGCACCCTGAACCAGGCACTGCGCGACGTGCGGGGCTTCCTGCACGACAACAACGACGCGTTGATCGCCCAGGTCAACAAGCTGTCGGAGTTCACCAAGGTGCTGAGCGATCAGAGCGAGAACTTCGAACAGGTACTGCACATCACCCCGCACGGGCTGGTCAACTTCTATCAGATCTACAACCCCGCGCAGGGCACCTTGAGCGGGTTGCTGTCGCTGCCCGACTTCGCCAACCCGGTGCAGTTCATCTGCGGCGGCGTCTTCGACGTCGGTTCGGTGCCGGACAACTTCAAGCGGGCAGAGATCTGCAAGGAGCGGATGGGACCGGTCATGCGCCGCTGGTCGATGAACTTCCTTCCCTTCCTGTTCCACCCGATCAACTCGATCACCGCCTACAAGGGCCAGATCATCTACGACACCCCGGCCACCGAGGCCAAGGCGCAGACACCGGTGCCCTACCTGAAGTGGATGCCCGCACCGGGCGTCACCCCGCCGGATACCGACGATGTCGCCGCGCTGTTCCTGCCGCCATCGGATCCGGGGCAGGTGGGCCAGGCACCCGGCCCGCACGGCCCTCAACAACCCGGGGCCGGCGGACCACGGGAGGGCGGATGAGCATGAAGTCTGTTGCCGGCGCCGTCAGGCGGGCCGCGCGGCGCGGCGCGGCACTGGGAGCCGGGGCACTGGTGCTGTCCGGGTGCCAGTTCGGCGGATTGAACTCGCTGAACATGCCGGGAACCGCCGGCCACGGCCGAGGGTCGTACAACATCACGGTGCAACTGCCGGATGTGACCACGTTGCCGCAGAACTCGCCGGTCATGGTCGACGACGTCACCGTGGGCAGCGTCTCGGGTCTGCAGGCCGTGCAGCAACCGGACGGCAGCTTTTTTGCGGCGGTCAAACTGTCGCTCGACGGCAATGTTCAGCTTCCGGCCAACGCCACCGCGAAGGTCGCCCAGACCTCGCTGCTGGGATCCCAGCACATCGAGCTCTCCGCACCGCATGACGAAGCCCCGACCGGCCGACTCGCGCCCGGCGACCACATCCCGCTCAACCGCACCGGTCGCTATCCCAGCACCGAAGAAGTGCTGTCCTCACTGGGCGTGGTGGTGAACCAGGGCAATCTCGGTGCGCTGCAGGACATCACCGATGAGGCCTACGCGGCGGTCGCCGGGCGGGCCGGCACCTTCGCCGGGCTGCTGCCCCGGCTCGCCGAGCTGACGGCGTCGCTGGACCGCCAGGCGCACGACATCATCGCTGCCGCCGAGGGCCTCAACCGGATCGGCGTGACCCTGGCCCGCAGCGCGCCCAGCCTCGCGCGGGCACTGGAGACCATGCCGGGTGCGCTGGAGGTGCTCAATGACAACCGCGCCAACATCGTGGATGCATTCGGAGCGCTGCAGCGGTTGGCGACCGTCGGTTCACGGATCATGACCGAGACCAAAGAAGACTTCGCCGCCGACATCAAGGACCTCTACCCGGTCATCAAGGCGTTCGCCGACAACGCCAACGAGCTGGTAACGGCGTTCCCGTTCATTCCGACCTTCCCGTTCCCGTCGATGTATCTGCGCAACGCGGTGCGCGGCGACTTCCTGAACGTCTACGTCACCTTCGACCTGACGCTGCGGCGATTCGGCGAGTCGGTCTTCACCACCGGGGCCTTCGACCCGAACATGCCGCACATGCACGACGTGCTCAACCCGCCCGACTTCTTGATCGGGGAAATGGCGAACCTGTCCGGGCAGGCGGCCGACCCGTTCAAGATCCCGCCCGGCACGGCCGTCCGATATGAGGAATGACCTGCGATGCTGACCCGCCTCGTTCGAATCCAACTTGGGATCTTCGCCGTGGTCACCGTGCTGGCCGTCGGTGCGATCGCGATCCTTTACCTGCACTTGCCGAGCCGGGTGGGGATCGGCACCTACAAGGTGACCGCCGATTTCATCGGAGGCGGCGGCATCTACAAGAGCGCCAATGTCACCTATCGCGGCGTGACGGTGGGCCGGGTGGAAGACGTCCGTCTCACCGATCACGGGATCGACGCCCAGATGCGGCTCAACAGCAGCACCAAGGTTCCGGGCAACGTCACCGCAACCGTCAAGAGCATGTCCGCCATCGGCGAGCAGTACATCGACCTGGTGCCACCGGAAGGAGCCGCTGCCGCCGGGGTGCTGCACAGCGGCGCGCGGATCGGCCAGGACCGCACCGCGATAGGCCAGGACATCGCCGGCATGCTCGACCAGGCGCAGACACTGGTCAACAGCGTCGCCAACAGTCGCCTTCGTGATCTGCTGCGCAACACCTTCGAGGGCTTCAACGGATCCGGGCAGGAGCTGGCCCGGATGATCGCGTCGTCGCGGCAACTGATCGACGAAGCCAACGCCAACTTCGCGGCGACCGAGGGGCTGATCGACCAGTTCGAACCGTTCCTGGACGCCCAGATCGGCAGCGGCGACGACATCAAGACGCTGGCCCGGTCGTTGGCGGCGGTCACCACCGAGGTGCGCAACGCCGATCCGCAACTCCGCGAGGTGCTGCAGATCTTGCCGAGTGTCACCGACGAGGCGAACACCACCTTCAGCGGGATCCGGGCCTCGTTCCCGACTTTGGCGGCCAGCATCGCCAACTTCGGCCGGGTCGGGGTGATCTACCGCAACTCGATCGAACAGGCGCTGGTGGTGTTTCCCGCGCTGATGGCCGCGCTGATGACCGTCGCCGGTGGCGTGCCGATGGAAGAGGGCGTCAAGCTGGACTTCAAGATCGACATGCACGACCCGCCGCCGTGCACGGTCGGGTTCCTGCCGTTCACCGAGATGCGCACCCCGGCCGACGAGACGGTGCGCGAACTGCCCAAGGGGCTGTACTGCAAAGCGGCGCAAAACGATGCGACCGCGGTCCGCGGCGCCCGCAACTACCCGTGTATGGAGTATCCGGGTAAGCGGGCGCCGACCATTCAGCTCTGCCGCGACCCGAAGGGCTTCGTCCCGATCGGCAGCAACGCGTGGCGCGGTCCGCCGGTGCCCTACGACACGCCGATCACCGACCCGCGGATGATCACGCCGATGAACAAGTTCCCGTACATCCCACCGAACTCCGATTACGACCCTGGCCCGCCGGTGGTCGCGCTGCCTCCGGGTGTGCCCGCGGGGCCGGGCCCGGCGCCCATTCCGCCATACCCGCTGCCGTACCCGCCGAACGAACTCGGGCCGAATCCGCCGGCGCCGTGGCCCTACTACGCGCCGCCGGACCAGAACCTGCCGACCAACCCCGGCGGTAACGGCGGCCTGCCGCCCTACAACCGGGACCCGGCGCCGGGACCGGCTCCCGGGCCACTGCCCGCCGAGGCACCGGCCCAGGCCAACGGGGTCGCCTACAGCAGCTACGACCAGCGCACCGGGAAGTTCGTCGACCCGGCGGGCAGCACCGGGGTGTTCGTGTCCGGGGCGGACAAATGGCTGCCGCCCGAGAACTGGGCCGACCTGATGCTCGAGCCGAGGCAGACGTGACCGGTCCGGAGGAGACCCGGGCTCGTCGCCGGGCCTCGCGGGCCGCCGGCCCGGCCGGTGATGCCGCCGAAGTCGCCACGACCGCCATTCCGACCCCGAGTCGGGCCGCTGTGCGGGCGGTCCGGCCCACCGGCCCACCGCCGCGGCGCCAGCCCAACGCGCGCCAGGCCGCCGTCGTCGCGGCTGCCGCCGCCCTGGTGGTGAGTGTCGTGCTGGGCAGCCTGGTCGCCGTGCTGCTGGTGCAACACCGGCACGCCGCCGCGGCCGAGAGTCGTGACCAGCGCTTCGTCGACACCGCGGTCCAGACCGTGCTGAACATGTACACCTACACGCCCGACACCATCAACGAGCAGGTGGACCGCTTCGTGGCCGGCACCAGCGGCCCACTGCGCGACACCATGGCCGGCAACACCGACAACCTCAAGGCGCTGCTGCGGGAGACCAAACACAGCTCGGAGGCGGTGATCAACGCCGCAGCGCTGGAGAACACCGACGATGTGGCCGGCAACGCCTCGGTCCTGATCGCAATGCGCGCGACCGCCACCGATGCCGACGGTGTCAACAAGCCGTCGCAGCCGTACGCGCTGCGGATCATCGTGCACGAAGACGACGCCGGCAACATGACCGCCTATGACCTCAAGTGGCCGGACGGCAGTCGATGAACCGGCGGTGGTCGGGGCTGGTGATCCTGGTGGTCCTGCTCGGAGTGTTCGTCGGCCTGGGCGCCACGGCGGGATCGCTGTACTGGAGCCGGGTCGAGACGCGGGGGGAGCAAGTGGCCCGCACCGAGTTGGCCAAGCTGACCGCCGACGAGATCCCCAAAGTGCTCGGCTATGACTACACGACCGTGGAACGCAGCCTGACCGAGACCTATCCGATGTTCACCGGCGACTACCGCCGTGAGTTCGAGGCCCGCGCCGTCAACGAGATCATCCCGCAGGCCCGGGAGAAGCAGTTGGTGAACCAGGTCGACGTCGTCGGCGTGGGCGCGCTGGACGCCAAGCGGACCACCGGTTCGGTGCTGGTTTTCGTCAACCGCACCGTTACGGGCAAGTCCAAGGAGAAGTTCTACGAGGGCAGTCGCCTGCGGGTCGACTTCCGCAAGGTCGACAGCAAGTGGCTGATCAGCAATATCGCGCCGATCTAGCTGAGAGGATTGGGCTATGAGGAAGCTCATTCGCGGTCTGGCCGCGTTCGGTATCGCGATGGCGGCGAGCGCGGGGCTGGCCGTCGAAGCCGGCGCGGACGACGACGCCTTGCCGGAGGGCACCCTAGAGGGTATCTACACCTACAACGGCGGCGGCACCACGGCGACGTGGAAGATCTACCCGCTGTGTGTTCCTACGGTGGGTGACGGCCGGGTGCCGCTGAACCTGGCGATCGGTTGCCGACTGCAGATCGAAAGCAACGGCCCGCCGGGGCAAGCCGGCTCCTACCGGTTGTCCAACGGCCAGTGGTCCTACCACACCCCGCTGCTCGCCGGTACCCGATGCCCCGACGGCAGCACCGCCGGCAGCGAAGAGATGTACCAGTTCGACACCTCGTTGCGCGGCACCTACACCCAGTCGCACAATGCGGTCTGCGGCTGGCAGCCCGGGCTCGAAAAGCACCCGTTCACACTGACGTTCGTGTCGCCGCTGCCCAACCCGGTGGTCCGCTACCCGCTGACCTGCCAGGACAACCCGCAGCATCTGTGTAGCTGAGTCACCCGGTTTCGGCGAGCGAGTCCAGGAAGGATCGGGCCCAGCGGTCGACGTCGTGGGTCAGCACCTGGCGGCGCAGCGCACGCATACGTCGGCGGCCATCTTCAGGGGTCTGGTTGATCGCCGCCTCGATGGCATCCTTGACGCCCTCCAGATCGTGCGGGTTGACCAGGTAGGCCTGCTTCAATTCGGCTGCGGCACCAGTGAATTCACTCAATACGAGGGCGCCGCCCAGGTCGCTGCGGCAGGCCACGTACTCCTTGGCGACCAGATTCATCCCGTCGCGCAGCGGGGTGACCAGCATGACGTCGCTTGCCGCGAAGAACGCGATCAGCTCGTCGCGCGGGACCGGGCGGTGCAGGTAGTGCACCACCGGGTGGCCGACCTCGCTGTACTCGCCGTTGATGTGACCGACCTGGCGTTCGATGTCCTCGCGCAGGATCTGGTAACTCTCCACCCGTTCCCGGCTGGGCGTCGCCAACTGCACGAGCACCGTGTCGTCACGCTTGGCGCGGCCCTCGGCGAGCAGCTCGTTGAACGCCTTGAGCCGGACGTCGATCCCCTTGGTGTAGTCCAGCCGGTCCACGCCGAGCAGGACCTTGCGCGGGTGACCCAATTCGGCCCGGATCTCCTTGGCGCGCCGCCGGATTGCCCGCTCGCGCGCCTTGTGGTCGAGCTCGCCGGAGTCGATGGAGATCGGGAAGGCGCCGACGCGCACGGTGCGGTCGGCCAGACTCACCTCGCCGAACCGGCCGCGTACCCCCACCGCGCCGCGTGAGGTGGCCGCGCCGGTCAGGTTGCGGGACAGGAACAGGAAGTTCTGTGCGCCGCCGGGCAGGTGGAAACCGACCAGGTCGGCGCCGAGCAGGCCGTCGATGATCTCCTTGCGCCACGGCAGCTGCATGAACAGCTCCACCGGCGGGAACGGGATGTGCAGGAAAAAGCCGATGGTCAGGTCCGGTCGCAGGCTCCGCAGCATCTTGGGCACCAGTTGCAGCTGATAGTCCTGGACCCACACCGTCGCGCCCGGGCCGGCGGCCTGGGACGTGGCCTCGGCGAACCGGCGGTTGACGTCGACGTAGCGATCCCACCACTGCCGGTGGTAGATCGGCTTGACGATCACGTCGTGGTAGAGCGGCCACAGCGTCGCGTTGGAGAATCCCTCGTAGTAGTCCGCGATGTCGGTGGCGCTCAGTGCGACCGGGTGCAGCCGCAGATCCTCGATGTCGATCGGCTCCTCGGGGCCGTCCGGACTGCCCGGCCAGCCCACCCAGGCGCCGCGGCGCTTGCGCAGCAGCGGCTCCAGCGCGGTGACCAAGCCGCCGGGGCTGCGCTTGTAGGCCGTCGTGCCGTCGGACAGTACCTCGATGTCGATCGGCAGCCGGTTGGCCACCACGACGAAATCGGCCTGGCCCCCCGACCCCGGCATCTACGCCCCGGGTTTCTCGGTATTCGCCGGACCGATCCCCAGCATGGACAGGAATACCCGGCACTCGTCGGCATCCTCGGCGTAGGCGGCCACGACTCGTCGGGCTTGGCGTTCGGTGCTGTCGGCCAGCGGTTCCACGTCATCGATGTCGGCGTGTTCGGATTTAGCAGGCATGGAGTCGACTCTAGCGAAGTGCGCCGTAACCTGTGAGGCGGACGACAACCAGGGTGGAGGTCCAGTGGCGACATCGGAGACCACATCAGGGCAAGCCGGCGATCTGGTCGACTATGAAATCCTCGACGAGGGGCGTATCGCCCGGATCTGGCTGAACCGCCCGGAGGCCCACAACGCGCAGAACCGCACCCTGCTGGTGCAGCTCGATGAAGCGTTCGGCCGGGCCGAGGCCGACGACACCGTGCGGGTGGTGATCCTGGCGGCGCGCGGTGAGAACTTCTCCGCCGGCCACGACCTGGGCTCGGAGGCGGCCCTGGCCGAACGCCGGGACGGACCGGGCCAGCACCCGAGTTTCCGCCGCGACGGCGGCACCCGGGAATCGGTCGTGGAGAAGACCTACCTGCAGGAGTGGCACTACTACTTCTCCAACACCTGCCGCTGGCGGGACCTGCGCAAGATCACCATCGCGCAGGTGCAGGGCAATGCCATCTCCGCCGGGCTGATGTTGATCTGGGCGTGCGATCTGATCGTCGCGGCCGACAATGCCCGGTTCTCCGACGTGGTCGGGGTGCGCCTGGGCATGCCGGGCGTCGAATACTATGCCCATCCCTGGGAATTCGGCCCGCGCAAGGCCAAGGAGCTGCTGCTGACCGGGGACTCGCTGGACGCCGACGAGGCCTACCGGCTGGGCATGGTCTCCAAGGTGTTCGCCCTCGACGAGCTGGCCGATAAGACCTACGAGTTCGCCCGCCGGATCGCCCAACTGCCGACGATGGCCGCGCTGCTGATCAAGGACTCGGTGAACGCCGCCGCCGACGCCATGGGATTCGCCGAGGCACTGCGGCACGGGTTCCACATCCACGAGCTGGGCCACGCGCACTGGTCGGCACATAACGACAACAAGTTCCCGGTCGCGCTGCCTCCGGAGGTACCGGACTGGCGCACCGCCAAGGCCACCGACCTGGCTCGTCGCGACCAGCCGTAGCCGCCGCTCCGGCCAGCATGGTTCGATGGGTAGAACATGTTCCAGTTTGGTGTGAGGGGTCGGTGTGACACTTTCGTCGCGGATTTCGTTCGATGGCCGCAGTTACCTGGTCACCGGTGGTGGTAGCGGTATCGGCAAGGCGGTGGCGGCTGCGCTGTCCGCCGCGGGAGCCGACGTCCTGATCGTCGGCCGCAATGCCGAGCGGCTGGCGGCGGTGGCCGACGAGATCGGGGTGCGCCACCAGGCCGCCGACGTCACCGACGAAGACAGTGTGATCGCCGCCGTCGACGCCGCTGCGAGCACGAGTGGCCGGCTGCACGGGGTGGTGCACTGCGCCGGGGGTTCGGAGACCATCGGGCCGATCACCCAGATCGACTCCGAGGCGTGGCGGCGCACCGTCGACCTCAACATCAACGGCGCCATGTACGTGCTCAAGCACGCCGGCCGGGCGCTGGTACGTGGCGGCGGTGGTTCGTTCGTCGGGATCTCCTCGATCGCGGCAAGCAACACCCACCGCTGGTTCGGCGCCTACGGCCCCACCAAGTCGGCGCTGGATCACCTGATGCAGCTGGCCGCCGACGAACTGGGTGCCTCCTGGGTGCGGGTCAACAGCATCCGCCCCGGCCTCACCCGCACCGAACTGGTGTCGGTGGTCCTCGATACACCGGCACTCTCCGAGGACTACCGGGTCAGCACTCCGCTGCCGCGGGTCGGTGAGGTCGACGACGTCGCGGACCTGGCGCTGTTCTTGCTCAGCGACGCCGCCGGTTATATCACCGGCCAGGTCATCAACGTCGACGGCGGGCAGATGCTGCGCCGCGGCCCGGACTTCACGGCGATGCTGGAACCGGCGTTCGGCGCCGACGGCCTGCGGGGCGTGGTGGGGGAATAGCCGTGGGCGTCTACGCGGTCACCGGCTCGGCATCCGGTATGGGGCAGCAGGCCGCGGCGAAGCTGCGCGCGGCCGGGCACACCGTGATCGGCGTCGACTTGCGCGATGCCGAGGTCATCGCCGACCTGTCCGGCCCCGAGGGACGAGCAGCGGCGGGGGAGCAAGTGCTCGCGTTGTGCGGGGGTCGCTTGGACGGTGCGGTGCTGGCCGCCGGCGTCGGGCCCACCCCGGGCGCGACACGGCTGATCCTGCAGGTCAACTATTTCGGTGTCGTCGAGCTACTGGAGGCATGGCGCCCGGCGCTGGCCGCATCCGGCGCCGCCAAAGTGGTGGTCGTCGCCAGCAATTCGACGACCACGGTGCCGGCGGTGCCGCGATCGGCGGTGCGGGCACTGTTGGCGGGGAAAGCGGCCAAGGCGATGCGCCGGCTGCGACTGCTCGGGCCGGGCGCGCCGTCGTTCGCCTACGCGGCCTCCAAGATCGCGGTGTCGCACTGGGTGCGCCGACGGGCCGTCGAGCCGCCGTGGGCGGGGGCGGGGATTCGGCTCAACGCCCTGGCGCCGGGGGCGATCATGACGCCGCTGCTGGAGAAGCAGCTCGCCTCCCCCAGGCAGGAGACCGCGGTCCGCAGCTTTCCGGTACCGGTCGGCGGCTTCGGCGATCCCGGCCAGCTGGCCGACTGGATGCTGTTCATGCTCTCCGATGCCGCCGAATTCCTCTGCGGCAGCGTGATCTTTGTCGACGGCGGTTCGGACGCCTACTTCCGGGCTGACGACTGGCCGCGCAGCGTCGGATTGTCGCGGCTACCGCGCTACCTGGTGCGGTTCCGGGCGTTCCGCGGTGCGGCTCCCCCGGCGCATTGACCGGCGCCGTTCGCGTTAGCGTGTCTGAAGACTTCGAGAGATCTTGAGGAGAGAAATGCCGGCAGAGCTGAGCCACGACGAGACCGTGCGCGAGGTCACCATCGAGCAAGGGGTGCTGCGCTACCACGAGGCCGGTGACGGCCCGACATTGCTGCTGCTGCACGGCTCCGGACCGGGCGTCACCGGGTGGCGCAACTACCGCGGGGTGCTGCCGGCTTTCGCCGAGCACTTCCGCTGCCTCGTGCTGGAATTCCCCGGGTTCGGGGTCAGCGACGACTTCGGCGGGCACCCGATGGTGTCGGCCTTCGGCGCGGTCGGGCAGTTCGCCGACGCGCTGGGCCTGGACCAGTTCAGCATCGTCGGCAACTCGATGGGTGGCGGCGTCGGCATCAACTACGCCATCAACAGCCCGGAGAAGGTGCGCAAGCTGGTGACCATCGGCGGCATCGGCACCAACCTGCTCACCCCCGGGCCGGCCGAGGGCATCCGGCTGCTGCAGGAATTCACCGACAACCCCAGCCGGGAGAGCCTCATTCGCTGGCTGGAGTCGATGGTCTACGACCCGAAGGTGATCACCGAGGAGCTCATCGAGGAGCGCTGGAAGCTGGCGACCGACCCCGAGACGCTGGCCGGCGCCCGGCGGATGTACGGCAAGGAAGCCTTCACCAACATGGTGAAGATGATGCAGGCCTCCAAGGGCCCGCTGCCGTGGGCGATGATGCACCGGGTCAAGGCGCCGACGCTGGTCACCTGGGGCCGCGACGACCGGGTCAGCCCGCTGGACATGGCGCTGATCCCGATGCGGACCATTCCCAACGCGGAGTTCCACGTGTTCCCCAACTGCGGGCACTGGGCCATGATCGAGGCCAAGGATGCCTTCACTCGGGTGGTGTTGGAGTACCTGACCCGCGACTAGGCAGTCGCGGTTCTACCGTGGCCAAAGCAGGAGCGGCGCCGGCCCGTCGTACAATCGCCATGGCTCATCGAGCCGGCCCCGGCCGCGTTAGCTCAGTTGGTAGAGCGTCGCTCTTGTAAAGCGGATGTCGAGAGTTCGAGTCTCTCACGCGGCTCCATTCCTGTCGGTACCGGCGGATAGCGTCCGTCTTGTGACAGTGACCTGTCTTGGCTGCGGAGCCGATTTCGAAGGACGTCGGCTAAGAGTGTTCTGCAGCAACGCATGCCAACAGGCACATCAACGACGCTTGCTCTTGGCGGCCTGGCTCGACACCGGAATCTGTGGTCGCACGTCGTACCTGGGCAACTACGTCCGGGACTACCTCGAGGAGCAGCAGCACGGTTGCTGTGCGATCTGCGGTATCGAGCGCAAGTGGAACGGCATGCCAACGTACAAGGCGAGGAATCGCGGCAGGGGGCGCTATTACCGGCGACAGCGGTACGCCGCTGGCCGGTCGTACTAGGGCTTTACCCGATGTCGGGCGGGTCGGTGTCGATCACTCGCTGAGAGCGCACGGTCCGCGGCGGCGACGGGCGCCGGCTGGACCGGCGCGGCAGCAGCGGGATGCGCTCGGCGATGTTGCTCAGCGGGTTGACCACCATGGTCAGCGCGATCACCGCCTCCTGCAGGGTTTCGATGGCCGGCTCCAGCGCCTCCATTCCCGGGGCGAGCCGGCTCAACGTGTCGGCGACGTTGGCGAGCTGCTCGAGCGGGCCGTTGCGCGCGGTGAGCTTGTCGATCAGCCCGCCTTCGGCCAGCAAGCGGTCGGCCAGGCCGTCCTCGGACAGCAGCCGCTCGATCAATCCGTCCTCGTCGGTCAGCTGATCGACGAGTCCGCCGGGCTGTAATGCCCGCTGCAGCCCGCCGCCTTCGGCGGTGAGCCGGTCGAGGACGCCTCCCGGGCCGGTCAACTGGTCGACCAGCCCCCCGGGAGCCAGCAGCCGGTCGGCCGGGCCGCCCGGGGCCAGGGCGCGGCCCAGGGGAGCGTCGTCGTCCATCAGTTTGGCCAGCCGGTTGGCCCGGGCGATGGCGTCTTCAAGCCCCAGCATCTGCGCCATCGAGTTGGCCGGCCCGTGCGGCTCGGGTTCGCCGAGGCTCTGGCGGGCCAGCCCGAGTGCCGCCGTGGCGACCCCGAGCCCGGCGTCAGCGATCGAAAGACCAATCCGCGCCGGCGCGGTCGACACGGCGATAAGCTGCTTGGCCAGGCCCATCAGGCTAGTGTAGGGGCGATTCACCCCCGATATCAGGTAGTTTGATTGACAACAAACACACAGCTGGTTTCCAGTTTGTTTTCACCCATTCGGGAGGGAATTAACTCCATGGGAGCAACAGCTGCGCAAGACGCCGCACCCGAGGCCCGCGTCCTGGTCGTCGATGACGAGACCAACATCGTCGAGCTGTTGTCGGTCAGCTTGAAATTTCAAGGGTTCGAGGTCTACACCGCATCCAGCGGGCCGGCGGCCCTGGACCGGGCGCGCGAGGTCCGGCCGGACGCGGTGATCCTGGACGTGATGATGCCGGGGATGGACGGGTTCGGTGTACTGCGCCGGCTGCGCGCCGACGGTATCGACGCCCCGGCGCTGTTCCTGACCGCGCGTGACTCGTTGCAGGACAAGATCACCGGTCTGACCCTCGGCGGCGACGACTACGTGACCAAGCCGTTCAGCCTTGAGGAGGTGGTGGCCCGGCTGCGGGTCATCCTGCGTCGGGCCGGCAAGGGCGCCGGTGAGCCACGCAACTCGCGCCTGACCTTCGCCGACATCGAACTCGATGAGGACACCCACGAGGTGTGGAAGGCCGGTCAGCCGGTGTCGTTGTCGCCCACCGAGTTCACCCTGCTGCGTTATTTCGTGATCAATGCCGGCACGGTGCTGAGCAAGCCGAAGATCCTCGACCACGTCTGGCGCTACGACTTCGGTGGCGACGTCAATGTGGTGGAGTCCTACGTCTCCTATCTGCGGCGCAAGATCGACACCGGCGAGAAGCGACTGCTGCACACCCTGCGCGGAGTCGGCTATGTGTTGCGCGAACCGCGCTAGCGGATGCCGCCGGTGATTGCCGGGAACGGGATATAGGACGAAAGATATGGGGATGGCGAAACCCCCGCGCGGCATCCTGCCCCTGCGTGTCAGCCTGGTCGCCGCCACCCTGGCCATGGTGGCCATCGGCTTGCTGGCACAGGGATACGCCGTGACCACCATCCTGCGGCACCGGCTGATCAGCCGGATCGACGCCACCCTGATCGACGCGGCCCACGGCTGGGCGCTCGAGCAGCGTGGGCGGCACCCGCCGAAGGCGGACGAGGATCCCAACCCCGGCCGGCCGCCGACGAGCTTCTACGTTCGCGACGTCGACCCCAACGGCAGCGTCTGGACCGTCGTCAACGACCAGAACGCCGAGCCGCAGTTGCCACCGGACAACGACGTGGGGTCGATACCGGTCACGATCGGCTCGGTCGACGGGTCGGGCGTGCAGTGGCGGGCACTGTCGGTGCACGGTGAGAACGGCAGGCTGATCACGGTGGCCAGGGACCTGTCGGACCCGCGGGCCACGCTGCGCTACCTGGCATGGTCGCGGGTGGCGATCGGTGTCGGGGTGCTGGTGGTGCTCGGCGCCGCCGGATACCTGGTGGTCAACCGCAGCCTGCGCCCGTTGGCCGAGGTCGAGCGGACCGCGGCGGCGATCGCCGCCGGCCAGTTGGACCGCCGCGTGCCCGAGCGTGATCCACGCACCGAAGTCGGACGTCTCTCGCTCGCGCTCAACGGCATGCTGGCGCAGATTCAGCAGGCGGTGGCGTCCTCGATCGCTTCGGCGGACAACGCGCGCGTCTCCGAGGAGCGGATGCGCCGGTTCATCACCGACGCCAGCCACGAGCTACGCACCCCATTGACCACGATCCGCGGCTTCGCGGAGTTGTACCGGCAGGGCGCGGCCCGTGACGTCGAGCTGCTGATGTCGCGCATCGAGAGCGAAGCCCGCCGGATGGGACTGCTCGTGGAGGATCTGCTGCTGCTGGCCAGGATGGATGCCCAGCGGCCGCTGGACCGGCGTTGGGTCGACCTGCTGGCGCTGGCAACCGACGCGGTGCACGACGCCCGGGCGATCGCGCCGGAACGCGCGATCGAACTGGAGGTCTTCGACGGCCCCGGCACTCCCGAGGTGCTCGGTGACGATGCCCGGCTGCGTCAGGTGCTGAGCAATCTCATGTCCAACGCGCTGGAGCACACCCCGGACGACGCCGCGATCACCGTGCGGGTCGGGACCGACGGCGCCGACGCGATCCTCGAGGTCGTCGACCAGGGGCCCGGGATGAGCGAACAGGACGTACAGCGGGCCTTCGAGCGCTTCTTCCGCACCGACTCGTCGCGAGCGCGTACCAGTGGCGGCACCGGTCTGGGACTCTCGATCGTCGACTCGTTGATTCGTGCCCACCACGGCACCGTCACCGTGAGCTCGCCACCCGGTCAGGGTTGCACCTTTCGGGTCGCAGTACCGCGGCTTGCCGAAACGGCGACCCCACCGGCAGACCTGCCAATCGAGATCAGCTGAGTGTCAAAGGATCTCGGCTAGTGCAGCCTTGATTTTGGCCTGCGCCTCGTCGAGGGACTCCGGGGACGGATTGCGGTCCACGCCGGCGAAGCCGAAATCGGACAGGCTGCGCGTCGGAAAGACGTGGATGTGCAGGTGCGGAACCTCCAGGCCGGCGATGATCATTCCGGCGCGCTCGGTGTCGAACGCCCGACATACCGCCTTGCCGATTCGCTGTGCCACGGCCATCGCCTTGCTGAGCGCCGCGCTGTCAATGTCCTGCCAGTGGTCGATCTCGGCGCGAGGCACCACCAGGGTGTGGCCTTGCGTCATCGGCTCGATGGTCAGGAAACCGACGACGTCCTCGTCCTCGTAGACGAACCGACCCGGCAGTTCCCGGTTGATGATCTTGGTGAAGACAGTGCTCATGAACTTCAGCATATGCGCCGAGTGCCGGATTTAGCGGGCGTAGCTGCGTATTATCGAAGGCGAGCTGGTGCCCCTGGCGGGTGCTCGTCACGCCACAGGTAGAGGAGATGAGATGTCAGCTGTCACAACATTTCTCAGCAGTCCCGAGGCGGTCGGCGTTTGGAGCCTCGATACCGAGCAGTCGAGCATCCGGTTCGAGAACGGCACGATGTGGGGCGCGCTGAAAGTGCGTGGCGCTTTCACCGATTTCTCTGGCAGCGGCGAGATCAAGGACGCCAAGACCGTGTCGGGCCGTATCGATATCAAGGCCGCCTCGATCGACACCGGCCTGGGCACCCGCGACCATGACCTGCGGCGGTCGAATTTCTTCGACACCGACCGCTACCCAGACATCACCATCGTGGTCAAGAGCGGGGAGCCGGCCGGTGGTGACGCGGCCCGGCTGAACGCTGACCTGACCGTCAAGGGCATCACCGGCCCGCTGCCCCTGAAGGTCGACATAACTCCGCTCGGCGACGGTGGCGTGCGGCTGACCACCGAGACGACCGTCACCCGCAAGCAGTTCGCAGTCGAGGGCAATTTTCTGGGCATGGTCGGAAACAAGACCAAGCTGAAGGCCAGCGTGGTGTTCCGCAAGGACTAGTCTCGGCGTTGATGCGATGAAGGAGCGGAGGCCCCGCCCCTTCATCGCATCAATTGGCCTTAGCGGTCAGCGTCGGTGTAGCGGATGATGCCGCGGATGTTCTTGCCATCGAGCATGTCCTGGTAGCCCTCGTTGATCTGCTCGAGTCGGTACTGGCGGGTCACCATGTCATCCAGGTTCAGCTTGCCGGCCGTGTACATCGACAGCAGCTGGGGGATGTCGTACTGCGGGTTGCCGCCGCCGAAGATGGTGCCCTGCAGGTTCTTCTGCAGCAGTGTCAGCATCGCCAGGTTGAGTGTGACCTGATTGTCGAGCATGCTGCCCATCGCGGTGAGCACGCAGGTGCCGCCCTTGGCGGTCAGGATCATGTAGTTGTCGACGTCGGTGCCGTGCACCTCACCGACGGTGACGATCACCTTCTTGGCCATCAGTCCGGCGGTGACCTCCATGATGCCGCCCATGGCCGCATTGATCTCCGGATAGACGTGCGTGGCACCGAACTTCAGCGCCTGGTCACGCTTCCACTCGATCGGGTCGATGACGAAGATATTGCGGGCGCCGGCATTGACCGCGCCCTGCAGGGCGGACATGCCCACCCCGCCGACGCCGACGATCGCGACGTCGTCGCCGGGACGGATGTCGGCGGTGCGCACCGACGAGCCGTAACCGGTGGTGACACCGCAGCCCACCAGGCAGGCCACCTCGAACGGGATGGCCGGGTCGATCTTCACCACCGAGGTCTTGTGCACCACCATCCACGGCGAAAAGGTGCCCAGCAGCGTCATCGGGTACACGCCCTGGCCACGGGCCGTGACGCGGAAGGTGCCGTCGCTGACCGCCACGCCGTTGAGCAGGCCCGCGCCCAGGTCGCAGAGGTTGCGCATCCCGGCCTGGCAGGTCGGACAGCTACCGCAGGACGGAATGAAGGACAGCACCACGTGGTCGCCGGGAGCGATGTCCTCCACGCCGGGACCGACCTCGGTGACGATGCCCGCGCCCTCGTGTCCGCCCAGGACGGGGAAGCCGGCCATCGGGATGCTGCCGGTCATCAGGTGGTGGTCGGAGTGGCACATGCCGGCCGCCTCCATCTGGATCTTGACCTCGTCCTTCTGGGGGTCGCCGATCTCGATCTCCTCGACCGACCACGGCTTGTTGAACTCCCAGAGCAACGCACCCTTTGTCTTCACCACGAACCTGCTTTCATTCTCGAATATCCGGAAACGTCCCCGGGCCTGGCTCGGGACTCCGGGCAGCCCACTCGTCGCAGCCTATAGCCCGTCCCAGGCCGGGGGAAAGGGCCTCCCGACCAACCGTCTGATAGACCGATTGCCACCGGGTGGGCCTACCCGTGGTAGGAGACCTGTAGGTCTTTGACCCCGTTGATCCAGCCCGAACGGAGCCGTTGCGGCTCAGCCAGTTTGGTGATGTCTGGTAGCTGGTTGGCGATCTCGTCGAACATCAACCGGATCTCCATGCGGGCCAGGTTCGCGCCGATGCAGTAGTGCGTACCCTGCCCGCCGAACGCCAGATGCGGATTGGGGTCACGCAGGATGTCGAAAGCGAAGGGCCGCTCGAAGACCTCTTCGTCGAAATTGGCCGAACTGTAGAACAGGCCGACCCGCTGTCCCTGCCCGATGGGCACCCCACCGATCTCGGTGTCAATCTTGGCGGTGCGCTGGAAGCAGTGCACCGGGGTGGCCCAGCGGACGATCTCGTCGACGGCGGTCTCGGGTCGCTCCCGCTTGTAGAGCTCCCACTGATCGGGGTTCTCCGCGAAGGCGTTGATGCCGTGCGTCATGGCGTTGCGGGTGGTCTCGTTGCCCGCCACCGCCAACAGGATCACGAAGAACGCGAACTCGGTCTCGCCGAGTGATTCGCCGTCCATGTCGGCCTGGACCAGCCGCGTGACGATGTCATCGGCCGGGCAGTGGCGGCGCTCCTCGGCCATCGTGTAGGCGTAGCCCATCAGTTCGGCGTTGGCCATGGCCGGATCGGAGTCGAAGTCGGGGTCATCGGTGTTCATGATCGAGTTGGTCCAGTGAAACAACTTCTCCCGATCGGCCTCCGGCACCCCGATCAGATCGGCGATCGCCAACAGTGGCAGCTTCATCGCGATGTCATCGACAAAGTTGCCGGTGGCCTTCTCGGCGGCCGCCGCAACGATGTCGCGTGCCGAATGCGCCAGTTTCTCCTCCAGCGCACCCACCGAACGCGGCGTGAACAATCGCGACACCAGCTTGCGCAGCCGGGTGTGCTCGGGCGGGTCGTGGTTGATCAGCAGTGCCTTGGTCAGTTCCAACTGGTCAGCGGTGACACCTTCGGGCAGCCGCATCACCGCGCCCTTGGTGTTCGTCGACCACACATCGTTGTCGCGTGAGATCTCTTTGATGTGTTGGTGTTTGCTGATCACCCAGTAGCCGCCGTCATCAAAGATGTTGCTGCCCGGAGCCTGCTCGTTCCACCAGACCGGCGCCGTCTTGCGCAACTCGGCGAACTGGGCGATCGGCATGCCGTGCAACAGGACGTCCGGATCGGTGAAATCGAAACCGGCGCCGAACGGACAGGCTGATTGGGTTGATGTCAAGACGAACACCTCTGGTTGTCGGGGCCGGCAATCCGGTCGTCGGTCATACGCACGATGGTAGCGTGTATGACCTGATGTCAACCGGTTTTGTGCGGCACGTCGGTGACCAGACCGCCGTCCATGACGAACTCCGAACCGGTGGCATAAGAGGACTCATCGCTGGCCAGGAAGACCACGAAGGTGGAGACCTCCTCTGACTCGCCGGGCCGGCCGAGCGGGATGGTGACCATGTCCTCGGGCAGATGCTCGGTCATCGGGGTGCGGATGAATCCCGGATGCAGCGAATTGACCCGGATGTTGTGACGCGCCAGCTCCAGGGCGGCGGACTTGGACAGCCCGCGCACCGCCCACTTCGAGGCGACATAGGGGTGCACCATCGGTGCGCCGCGCAGCCCCTCGATGGAGGACACGTTGATGATGGATCCGCCGCCCGCGGCGATCATCGAGTCGATCGCCGCCCGCATGCCGAGAAAGGTGCCGTTGAGGTTCACGTCGATCACGGCGTGCCACTGGTCCAGGTCGAACTTGCGCAGCGAGCCCAACGCAACGGTGCCGGCGTTGTTGACCAGCACGTTCAGCTTGCCGAACCCGTCGACGGCGGCGGTCACGGCAGCGGCCCACTGCTCGGGGTCCCGGACGTCGAGGTGCACGTAGACCGCGGCGTCCCCGAGCTCGGCCGCCAGCGCCGCACCCTCCTCGTCGAGCACGTCGCCGATGACCACTTTGGCGCCCTCGGCGACCAGCATGCGAGCGTGAGATGCGCCCATCCCACGCGCACCGCCGCTGATCAGAGCTACTTTTCCGGCGACACGCCCCATAGCTGTCCTCAGCCTTTCGATGATTCGGTGATTATCTGTGTGCCGCCGGTGACCAACGGCAGGTCCAATGTGGTGACGATGCCCGGCGGTGCTGCGACAACGGCGGGAACGGCGTTGACGACTCGTCCCACCCCGGCCGCGATCGCCGCGTAGTTGTGGTCACCGTGGCGACTGGTCGGGCGGATGTCGACGGTGTACGAGGGCTCGCCGGTGATCTCCACGCGATAGGAGCCACCCGGTTGGGCCGGCTGCGCCCAGTCCGGCCGCAGGTCGCTGCGCAGTCGGGTGACGTGCTCCACCACGATCAGCGGATGGCCGTCGACGATGCCGCGGATCTCGAACTTGAGTGCGGCGACACCGCCCTTGGGGATGTGCCCGGCCGCGATGTCGAACGCCTCAGGCGCCGGTTCACGCTCAGCGGAATCGGTGATGGCATCCAGGGTCACACCCAACCCGTTGGCCAGCTCGCGCATCGCGGCGCCCCACGCGATGCTCAAGATGCCGGGCTGCAGCAGCATCGGGACTTCGTCGAGGGGACTGCCGAAGCCCATTACGTCGAACATCACCTCGGCACCGTCATAGGTCGCGTAGTCGGCGATCTCCAGGCAGCGGATCTGCTCGACGTGTTCGCACGTGCTGGCGAACGCCAACGGCACCAGGTCATTGACGAAGCCGGGATCGACGCCGTTGACGTAGACACTCGCATTGCCCTGGCGGGCAGCATCTTCGACGGGAGTGATGAACTTATCCGGGATGACACCCCACGGGTACTGCAGTACCCCGGGCGCGGTGCCGATGACGTTGATGCCCGCCGCGAGCAGCCGGCAGACGTCGCGCAGGGCGCCGGGCAGACGGGTGTCCCCCATGGCGCAGTAGACAGCAGCGTCCGGCTTGGCTCCGATGATCGCATCGAAGTCATCGGTAGCGGCGATGCCGGTATGGACGTCGAGGCCGGCCAACTCACCGGCGTCGCGACCCACTTTGGCGGCCGTCGAGACCCACACCCCGGTGAGCTCGTATGCGGGATTGCCGATCAGCCCCCGCAGGGCGATGCGCCCCGCGTTGCCGGTGCCGATCAGAGCGACACGGATGGCCACGTGTTCTCCTGGGTGTCAGTTGTGGGCTACCAGAGCGGTACCGGCGACTTGCCGAGCGGGTAGTAGCCGGGGAGCTTCTCGCCGGCCAGGCTGCGCTCGATGCGCTTCTGCATGCCTTTGGAGAGTTTGCCGGCAGTCATCAGATCCAGGTAGAGCTTCTGGACGTGACCGAAGTCGAAGAAGTCACGCTGCCACTCGATGAGCGGCCGCCCGTCTTTGTCGGCGAGCCGAAACCAGCTGCCGCCGAAGCCGTAGATCTCCGATTCGACTCCATCGGAGTCCGTCGCGACCTGTTTCCAGAACCCGACGATCTCGCCCTGCTTGTCGTCGATGAGCACCTTCTGGTACGGGTACTGCCAGTTGTCCAGCCCCTCCATCTCCAGGCCCAGGGCGATGTCCCGGATCTCGTCGATGCCGACGCACATGACGTCCTCCTTGGGGCCGATATTCCAGCCGTAGGTGGCATCGTCGGTGTAGAAGTCGGCCAGATTGCGCCAGTCGCCGGCGGCTTCGGCGTCACGGTTGGCCTGCAACCAGCGCTCGACCCAGTCTTCGAGAATCTCGCGGGAGTGGGGGTGGGAGGTCGGCATTTCTATTCCTTCTCTTCGATGGACAACGCTCGGGTGGGGCAGGCCCGTACGGCCTCTTCGATCTGGCGACGGTCGGATTCCGGTGGCTCGTCGTTGAGGATCTCGACCTTGCCGCGTTTGGGCACCCGGAAGTAATCGGGTGCCTCCAGCTCACACATGGCGTGGCCCTGGCACAGATCCAGGTCGACCTTGACTTGAAAAGCCATGGGATCCCCCTTATTTGGTGCGCCGCCGATAGCGCACCTTGGCCGGACGGGCAAGTTGCACCACCATTTTGGAGTGGTCGTTACGGTAGCTCTCCGGCGGCTGTGACATCTCGAACTCGTACTCGCGCAGCAGCACCGAGAAGATCGCCTTGATCTGCATGGTGGCGAACGCCGCGCCGACGCAGCGGTGTCGGCCGGCCCCGAACGGAATCCAGGTCCAGCGTTGGATGACGTCTTCCTCCCGCGGCTCGTTGTAGCGTTCCGGCACGAACTCGTTCGGCTCGGGGAAGGACTCCGGGATCCGGTTGGACACCGCCGGGGACGCCGCCACCATGTCGCCGGAGTGGATCGGGTAGCCGCAGACCTCGAACTCGCCCCTGGCCATCCGCATCAGGATGATCAGCGGCGGGTGCAGCCGCAGAGTCTCCTTGAGCACGTTCTCCAGGTTCGGGATCTGGCGCAGCGCATGGAAACTCACCTCCTCGCCGTCGGCGTAGAGCTCGTCGAGCTCGTTGGTGACCGCCGCGTGTGCCTCCGGGTGGCGCAACAACTCGATCATCGTCCACGCGCTGGTCCCGGAGCTGGTGTGGTGCCCGGCGAACATGATCGAGATGATGATGCCGGTGATCTCATCGGCGGAGAACCGCGGATTGCCGCTCTCGTCGGGGATCGAGACCATGACGTCGATCATGTCCCGGCGCCTCTTGTCCGTCTCCGGATTGGCGATTCGGCCGTCCATGATGCCCTGCACCAGCTCGACCAGCTTGACGCGCGCTGCGTCACGGCGCTGGAAGCTCTCGATCGGCAGATACGGGTCGACGTAGCACAGCGGATCGGTACCGCGCTCCAGCTCGTAGTACAGCTCGGCGAACCGGTGGTCGAGTTCCTCGCGGAACTTCTGGCCGATCAGGCAGGCCGTCGAGGTGTAGATGGTCAGCTCGGCGAAGAACTCCAGTAGGTCGATCTCTCCCTGGTCACCCCAGTCGGCGATCATCTTGCGCACTTCGTGCTCGATGGTGCTGGCGTGCCGCTTCATGTGGTCGCCGCGAAGCGCGGTGTTGTGCAGCATTTCCGCGCGCCGCTCCGGCGGAGCGTCGAACACCACGCCGTTGCCGAAGATCGGCGTCATGAAGGGGTAGGCCGCGGCCTGGTCGAGCTCGTCGTCGGTGGAGCGGAAGAAGAACTCGTTGGCTTCGGCGCCGGTCAGCAGCACCACCTTTCGGCCGGCCAGGTCGAACCAGCCGACGTCCCCGCATTCGTCGCGCACCCGCTGCATCAGCCCGATCGGGTCGGTGCGGAACTCCTCGAGGTGGCCGTGCTCGGCCTCGCCTCCCGAGACCCGGGGAACTTCAGTCGTGACGGTCATGATTGCGGCATTCCTTCCTCACCCAGTTGCAGGTGCTGGCGATCGGAGTCGGTGTCGTGCAGCGGCGCCTCCGGCTGCACTTCCAGATTGACGACATGGGCGCCGCGCGGGGTCTCGGCGACGAACGCGATGGCACGGGCCAGATCGGCCGGCCGCAGGAAGTAGCTGTGCCTGGCCTGGCCCCACTTGGCCCAGTCCTCGAGCATCGGGCCCACCTGTTCGGCGGAGAGCTTCCAGCCCATCTCGGTCAGCGTCGGGCCGGGGTGCACGATCGAGGCGCGAACCCCTGTGCCCTCCAACTCCATCCGCATGTTGTTGACCATCGCGACCAGCGCGGATTTCGCGGCGCCGTAGGCGCCCATGTGCGGGCGTTGCTGCAGTGCGACATCGGAGCCGACGAAGATCACGTCACCACGCCGGCGGGCCACCATGTCGGGCACCACCGCGGTGGCAAGGCGGTTCGCGCCGATCAGGTGCACCTGGATCTGGTCGTTGAACGCCTCGGTGCTCGTCTCGTGGATGCGGCCGGGGAACATGTCACCTGCTCCCGAGACCAGCAGTTCGATCTCACCCAGCGCGTCGATGCTGGACGCCACAAACGATTTCACCGAATCGACATCAGTGACATCCAGTGGAAACGCCACGGCCTCGCCGCCGTCGGCACGGATCTTGTCGACCAGCTCGGTCAGCTTTTCCGTGCGCCGGGCGCCCAAGGCCACCGGAAAACCGCGGCGGGCCAGCTCTTCAGCCGTCGCGGCGCCGATTCCCGAGGAAGCCCCCGCGACGATGGCGGGCCGGCGGGCCGGGGGCGGATCGAAACGTGGCACTTAGGCCTCCTTGACGGTGATGGGGAGATCGGCGAAGCCGCGCACGTTGGATGAATGCACCCGCACGGCGTTGGCTTCGTCGACTTGGTAGTCGCTGATCCGGTTGAAGAGTTCGTCGAGGGCCACCCGGGCTTCCATCCGGGCCAGGTGCGCGCCGAGGCAGAAGTGGGCGCCGCTGCCGAAACTGAGCAGCTTGGAGCCGATGTCCCGGCCGATCCGGAAGGCGTCGGGGTCCTCGAAGACCCGCTCGTCACGGTTGCCGGAACCGGGCAACAGCAGCACCACCGAGTCGGCCGGAATGGTGATGCCGTGCAGGGTGTAATCCTCGGCGGCGGTGCGCGCCAGGATCTGGCTGGGCGTGTCGTAACGCAGCGTCTCCTCGACCCACAGCGGGACCCGGGAGCGGTCGGCGAACACCGATGCCAGCTGGTCACGGTTGCGGTGCCCCCAGTAGATGGAGCTGCCCAGCAGCTTGGTGGTGGTCTCGTTGCCGGCGATCACCATCAGGAACAGAAACGCCAGGATCTCCTGGTCGCCGAGCCGGTCACCGTCGACCTCGGTCTCCAGCAGTGCCGAGGTCAGGTTGTCGGCCGGGTTCTTTTTGAAGCCGGCGATCATCTCGTTGTAGTAGGTCATCAGGTCCATCGACGCCTGAATCGCCGACTGGGGGACATCGGTCACCCCGTCCTCGCGGTGCAGCACCCCGTCGGCGAGCTCTCGGATCCGCGCCCGGTCGACTTCCGGCACTCCCATCAGCTCGGAGATGACGTCCATCGGCAGTTTGCCGGCGAAGTCGTTGATGAAGTCGAACGAGCAGGTGCCGTCGGATCCGGGCTGGATCGCGTTGTCCAGATGCTGGCGGGCCAAGCGCACCACCTGCGGCTCGAGCTCGCGAATCCGGCGCGGGGTGAAGCCCTTGGACACCAGCGTGCGAAGCCGCAGGTGCTGTGGATCGTCCATGGCCAGGAACGACATCACCAGCTGGGCGTGCGGGCCGCGCGAGACGGGGTCCAGGGAGACGCCGTCACGGTTGGACAGTGCGTCGCTGTTGCGGAACCCTTGCAGCACATCCTGGTGACGCGAGATCGCCCAGAAGTTCAGCTCCTCGTTGCGGTACACCGGGGCTTCGTCGCGCAGCCGCCGGTAATACGGGAACGGGTCCTCGTGGAAGTTGTAGTCGTAAGGGTTCAGAACGGGTGGGCCCGGTGTGGTCACAGCCTGCAGGCTCATCGGGTTGCTCCTGATTCGAGGATCAGGCTGACCACATAGGACAGCCGATCGGTGATCTGGTGGTAGGTGAAGGCGCCGCTGCCGGCGTTGACCAAGGCGCCGAAGAACGTCATCTCCAAGGCCGAGACCTTCTCCGGCTCCGCGCCCGGCCCGATCGCCGAGGTGATGCGCCGGTGGATCTCGCCGCCGATCCGGTCGCGCACCGTGCGCACGGCCGGGTCGCCGCTGCCGCTGAGCAGCGCCGCCGTGCAGGCCGCCGCGACCTCGGGTTCGTCGGCCACCACCAGCGCCAGATGGCGCAGCGCCTGGTTGACGCGGCTCGGCATCGGTTCGTTGACGTCGGTGAAGTAGGGGACCTGACGCACCAGGTCCAGATAGACCTCGGCGATCAGGTGGTTCTTCGAGGAGAAGTAGGTGTAGGCGGTCGCCGGGGCGACCTTGGCCCGGGCGGCCACCGCGCGCACGGTCAGGTCCGCATAGGAGGTCTCGCGCAGCATCTCGACACCGGCGGCCAGCACCTTGCGGAAGGTCTCCTCCTGACGACGGTTGCGGGTGCCCGGAGCGCCAGGGGGCGCGGACGGCACTGCCGATGCGCCGGTCTCCGGTGTGACTGCCGCCACGGATTCACTGGACACGTGTCCAACGTAGCCGAAGGCCGCTTGGTTGGGCAAGTCCGCTGGGAAATAACGATATCCGGACCACCGGGTTGCCAGAGCTGCAATTCTGCCGCTAGGGTTCGATCGAGCGATAACGGACAAGTGTCCAATTCAGGTGGGGCACCGAACAGCTGTGGGAGTGACTGATGGCGCTACTGGCCGACGGCGTGAGCCGGCTGCTCATCGACGGAAAGCTGACCCCCGGCGGGGCCGGCGGGTTCGCCACCGTCAACCCGGCCACCGAGGAGGTGCTGGGCGAGGCGGCCAACGCTGACAGTGCCGACATGGACCGCGCCATCGAGGCGGCACGGCGGGCATTCGACGACACCGACTGGTCGACCAACACCGAGCTGCGGGTGCGCTGCGTGCGCCAGCTGCGCGACGTGCTGCGCGAGCACGTGGAGGAGCTGCGCGAGCTGACCATCTCCGAGGTAGG
This sequence comes from Mycolicibacter senuensis, assembly GCF_002101885.1. Classification (GTDB taxonomy): domain Bacteria; phylum Actinomycetota; class Actinomycetes; order Mycobacteriales; family Mycobacteriaceae; genus Mycobacterium; species Mycobacterium senuense. Next base: position 5,411 of record NZ_LQPS01000020.1, on the reverse strand, counting down.
TGCGCCGCGGATGCTCACCGCCGCCGCTCAGCTCGAAGGCCCCGTCGAGGACCTCGGGTTCGCCGCGGACACCGCCGAAAGCTACGAATGGACGCAGGATCTGGGCCACGCCGCCCCGATGGGCATCCCCACTCGCCGGTCGGTGGTGCGCGAGCCGGTCGGCGTCGTCGGCGCCATCACCCCGTGGAACTTCCCGCACCAGATCAACCTGGCCAAGCTCGGCCCGGCGCTGGCCGCGGGAAACACCGTGGTGCTCAAACCCGCACCCGACACCCCGTGGGTCGCTGCGGTGCTCGGGGAGCTGATCGCCGAGCGCACCGACATCCCACCGGGCGTCGTCAACATCGTCACCTCGACCGACCACACGCTGGGCGCCATGCTCGCCAAAGACGCTCGGGTGGACATGGTCTCGTTCACCGGTTCGACGGTCACCGGCCGCAGCGTGATGACCGACGCAGCCGCCACCATCAAGAAGGTCTTCTTGGAGTTGGGCGGCAAGTCGGCCTTCGTGGTGCTCGACGACGCCGACCTCGCCGCGGCCTGCTCGGTGGCGGCGTTCTCCGTCTGCATCCACGCCGGGCAGGGCTGCGCGATCACCACCCGGCTGGTGGTGCCCCGGGCCCGCTACGACGAGGCGGTGGCCATCGCGGCCGGCACGATGGGCTCGATCAAGCCCGGCGACCCCAGCAAACCCGGCACGGTCTGCGGTCCGGTGATCTCGGCGCGCCAGCGCGACCGGGTGCAGAGCTACCTGGATCTGGCGCTCACCGAGGGTGGTGAGTTCGCCTGCGGCGGCGGGCGTCCGGCGGATCAACCCGCAGGCTTCTTCATCGAGCCCACCCTGATCGCCGGGTTGACCAATGATGCTCGGGTGGCCCGCGAGGAGATCTTCGGCCCGGTGCTCACCGTGATCGCCCACGACGGCGACGACGACGCGGTGCGGATCGCCAACGACTCGCCCTACGGGCTGTCGGCCACCGTCTACGGCGCCGACGCGCAGCGGGCGGCCGCGGTCGCCGCCCGGATGCGGGCCGGGACGGTCAATGTCAACGGGGGGGTCTGGTATTCGGCGGACATGCCGTTCGGCGGATACAAGCAGTCCGGCAACGGGCGCGAGATGGGTGTGGCCGGGTTCGAGGAGTACCTGGAAATCAAAGCCATTGCGACAGCAGCGAACTGATAAGCAAGGGAGAGAAGCAGATGGGGCAATTCGACGACAAGGTGGCCATCGTCACCGGCTCCGGCGGCGGGATCGGCGAGGCGTACGCGGCGGCGCTGGCCGCTGAGGGCGCCGCGGTGGTGATCGCCGACATCAACCTCGAGGGCGCGCAGAACGTCGCCAAGCAGATCGTCGCCGACGGCGGCAAGGCCATCGCGGTGGGAGTCGACGTCTCCGACCCGGAGTCGGCGCAGGCCATGGCCGACGCGGCCGTCGCGGAATTCGGTGGGATCGACTACCTGGTCAACAACGCCGCCATCTTCGGCGGCATGAAGCTCGACGGGTTGCTGACCGTGCCCTGGGACTACTACGAGAAGTTCATGCGGGTGAACCTCGACGGTGCGCTGATCTGCACCCGCGCGGTCTACGAGCACATGGCCAAGCGTGGCGGCGGCGCCATCGTCAACCAGTCGTCGACCGCCGCGTGGGTGTACGCGAACTTCTACGGGCTGGCCAAGGTCGGAGTCAACGGCCTGACCCAGCAACTCTCCCGTGAGCTGGGATGGCGCAACATCCGGATCAACGCGATCGCCCCGGGCCCGATCGACACCGAGGCCAACCGGGTCACCACGCCGCAGGCCATCGTAAAGCAGATGGTGCAGCAGCTGCCGCTCGCACGGATGGGTACGCCGGAGGACCTGGTTCCGATGTGTCTGTTCCTGCTGTCGGACCAGGCGTCGTGGATCACCGGACAGATCTTCAACGTCGACGGCGGACAGATCATCCGATCATGAGCACGACTGAGGCAACGCCGCGTCTCGGCTACATCGGCCTCGGCAACATGGGCGCGCCGATGGCCAAGCGAATGGTCGAGTGGCCCGGCGGTGTAACGGTTTTCGATGTGCGCACCGAAGCGATGACGCCGCTGGTGGAGGCCGGGGCCGGCTCGGCCGACAGCCTCGCCGACGTCGCAGCGGCAGCCGACATCATCAGCGTCACGGTGCTCGATGACGCTCAGGTCCGCGAGGTCGTCGCCGAACTGGCGGTCAGCGCGAAGCCGGGCACCGTCATCGCGATCCACTCGACCATCGCCGACACCACCGCCGCCGAACTGGCCGGCCAGCTGAAGCCGCAGGGCATCCATGTCATCGACGCACCGGTCAGCGGCGGTGCCGGTGCCGCCGAGAAGGGCCAGCTGGCCACCATGGTCGGTGCCGAGCGGGCCGTCTACGAACAGATCAAGCCGGCGTTCAAGCAATGGGCGTCGCTGGTCATCCATGCCGGTGAGCCGGGGGCCGGCACGCGAATGAAGCTGGCGCGCAACATGTTGACGTTCACCGCCTATGCAGCGGCCGGCGAGGCCATGAAATTGGCCGAGGCGGCCGGGCTGGATCTGCAGGCGCTGGGCCGGGTGGTGCGGCACACCGACGCGCTCACCAGTGGTCCCGGCGCGATCATGCTGCTCGACTCGACGGCGCCACTGCCGGCGGACCACTTCCTGCACGAGGCCTTCACCCACACCCGCGGGCTCGGCGAGAAAGACCTCAGCCTCGCACTGGCATTGGGGCAGGCCACCGGGGTCGACCTCCCGCTCGCCCAGGTTGCGCTGGGCGAACTGGCCGCCGGCCTCGGCGTGCCGCATACCAACGACTAGGAGAGATCTGATGGACGAACTGCGCCGTGCCGGCCTGGCCAAGATGAACGAGGTCTACGGCTGGGAGATGCCCAACTTCGAGGGCGACCCGTATTTCGATCTGACCGTCGACCACCTGTTCGGCAAGATCTGGACCCGCCCTGGGTTGTCGATGCGCGACAAGCGGATCATGACGCTGACGGCGGTGGCCGCGGTCGGCAACCGCGACCTGGCTGAGATACAGATCAATGCCGCACTGCTCAACGGCGAGCTCACCGAGGCCGAACTCAAGGAGATGGCGGTCTTTGTGACCCACTACCTCGGGTTCCCGCTGGGATCGGCGCTCAACGGCGCGGTCGACGCCGTGGTGGCCAGGCGTAAGAAGGCCGCGGCGAAGGGCCAGGCCGAGGACAAGAAGGCCAACGTCGACGCCGCGGTCAAGATGCACGGCGGCGAGTAGGGAATGTGGAGCGCACCTTGACTCTGGAGATCACCACCACCGGACGCGTGCGGACCTTGACCCTGGCGCGGCCCGAGGCGCTCAACGCCTTCAACGAGGCGCTCTACGACGCCACCACCGAGGCGCTGCTGCAGGCAGCGCAGGATCCCGAGGTGGCGGTCGCGGTGCTCACCGGCACCGGCCGGGCCTTCAGCGCCGGGACCGACCTCAAGGAGATGCAGGCGCGCGTCGCCGCAACGGATTTCACTCCGGGCCGGCACGGTTTCCTGGGTTTGATCGACGCGCTCAACGGATTCGTGAAGCCGTTGATCTGCGCGGTCAACGGAGTCGGCATCGGCATCGGCACGACCATTCTCGGTTACGCCGACCTCGCGTTCATGTCGTCGACCGCACGGCTGATGTGCCCGTTCACCAGTCTCGGTGTCGCGCCGGAGGCAGCCTCGTCGTATCTGCTGCCGCGGCTGATCGGCCGGCAGAACGCCGCCTGGCTGCTGATGTCCTCGGAATGGATCACCGCCGAGCAAGCCCTCGACATGGGCTTGGTCTGGAAGGTTTGCGAGCCCGATGACCTGATGGCTGAGGCGCAACGGCACGCCGACATCCTCGCGGCGCGACCGCTCGCCAGCCTGATGGCGGTCAAGAAGAGCATCGCCGCCCCCACGCTGCCGGGTGTGGCGGCCGCCCGCGAGCGGGAGAACGCCTACTTCGCCGAGCTGATGGGTTCCGGCGCCAACGCCGAGGCGCTGGCGGCCTTCACCTCGACGCCATGACCGGTGCGACAGCGCTCGCCGGGCGGGCTGCCGTCGTGGTCGGCGGCAGTCGGGGCGTAGGCCGGGCGGTCGCCGAACTGCTCGCGGCATCCGGCGCCGGCGTGGTGGTCAACGGCCGCGACCCGGATGCGGTGGACGGCACCGTCGCGGCGATCACCGGTTCGGGAGGCCGGGCCGTCGGGCTGTCCGGGGCCGCCAACACGGAGGCCACCGCGACGGCGCTGATGGCGGCCTGCCGGGAGGCATACGGCAGTGTCGATGTGCTGATCAACTGCGCCGGCGTCGCCGAACCCGCCGGTTCCTCGATCCTGTCGATATCCGGGGCGCAGTTCCAGGAACTGCTCGACGCGCATCTCGGCACGGCCTTCCACACCTGCCGGGCCGCCGCCCCGATCATGGCCGAGCAGCGACGGGGATCGATCGTCAACAGCGGTTCGGTGGCATTTCTGGGCGACTACGGCGGCACCGGTTATCCCGCCGGCAAGGGCGCGATCAACTCCCTGACCCTGGCCGTCGCCGCCGAACTGGCCGAGCACGGGGTGCGGGCCAACGTCGTGTGCCCGGGCGCCAAGACCCGCCTGTCGACCGGCGCCGACTACGAACAGCACATCCGCGACCTGCACGCTCGGGGCCTGCTCGATGAGTTCACCATGCAGGCGTCGCTGGATCCGGCGCCGACCGGCTACGTGGCCCCACTGTATGCCTACCTGGCCAGTGACCTGGCGAGCAGCGTGACCGGATCGGTGTTCCTGGCCTCCGGCGGCTTCGTCGGCCGCTTCGACCGACCCGTCCCCGCGGTGCTGGGTTACCGCGATCACCGTGACGCGTCACCGTGGTCGATGGCCGAACTGCACGCGATGGTGACGGGTAGTTGAGGCGACGGCCCTCGATGCCCCGGTGAACGGCTTCGGTCCTGGCGGCAGATGTCCCCGAACCAGCTAAAAGTGATCGGCCATTCTCAGTAGATACATAGCCCATCTCAGCAGTATGGCGATTCTCACGCTCTGAGTCCACTGTGGTGGACATCATGTGTTTTTGACAGCCGACCAGGGCTTTCAACCGTTGTTACGTCATTAGAAGTCTATCTCAGGAGACTTCTCTCCGATTTCCGATTGGTTAGTCTTCCTATAAATCGGTAGCTTCCGTTCCCGCGGACATTATCCGCGTTCTCAGCTTGCAGACTCAGGGATTCGGGAGCAGCGAAGTGGCTCGTCAGCGCAACAGTAATCGTCGATCGCAGAACCGTCGGACGCTGGCGGCGTCGTCGGCGGTGGCGGCGTTTTTGGGGTTTGGGATGGCGCCGTTGGCGTCCGCGCCGGCTGCGCACGCCGATGATTTCGGCCTGGACGCGTTCTGGGACTTCTTCGGTGTCGATGACAGCGGTTCTGA
>NZ_LQPS01000019.1 GCF_002101885.1 Mycolicibacter senuensis | reverse complement strand
GCTGGCCTACCAGTGGGCGCACCCGGGCAAGCAGTTGCTGTTCATGGGCCAGGAATTCGGCCAACGCGGCGAGTGGTCCGAGGAGCGGGGACTGGACTGGTTTCAACTCGACCCGGAACGACAGGACAGCGGCTTCTCGGCCGGAATCCTCCGCCTGACAGGCGATCTCAACGCCGTCTACCGAAGCCGGCCCGCGTTGTGGAGTGCCGACATCAACCCGGCGGGCTATTCCTGGATCGACGCCAACGACTCCACCAGCAACGTGCTGAGCTTCCTTCGCTACGCAAGGGACGGATCGGTGCTGGCATGCGTGTTCAACTTCTCCGGCGTCGAACACACCGACTATCACCTCGGCCTACCGCTCGCCGGCCGGTGGCGCGAGGTGCTCAACACCGATGCCGTCGAGTACCACGGCGGCGGCGCAGGCAACCTCGGCGGGGTGGAGGCCGTCGAGGAGGCCCGCCACGGCCGGCCGGCTTCCGCGGTGCTGGTGCTGCCCCCGCTGTCGGCACTATGGCTGGAACCCGCCGAGTGACACCGGGCTGATCACGGTTGGGTCAGGCGGGTCAGCGCCCGCAGCGGAATCGGCAGCCAACCGGGTCGGTGCCGGGCCTCATAGCCGGCCTCATAGACCGCCTTGTCCACCTCGTAGGCGGCGAGCAGCGCCGCTGAATCCCGAGGATCGGCACCCGATTCCGCTCCGTAGCCCTCGCAGAAGGCGCTGCGGCAGCGGTCCAGCCACTCGCGGGCACGGGTGGCCAATTGCCGGTCCTGCCCGTCGCGCGACAGGTCGGCCAGTTTCCCGTACGCGGCGTAGTCGTAGGACCGCAGCACACCCGCGACATCCCGCAGCGGCGAGTCCGGCCTCCGCCGTTCCGGCAACGGGGCGCCGGGTTCGCCTTCGAAATCGATCAGCAGCCAACCGTTGGGGGTGCGCAGCACCTGGCCCAGATGCAGGTCACCGTGGACTCGCTGCACCGTGATCGGCTGTCCGGCCAGTGCCTGGAAGCGCTGTTGGATGGCTGCAACGTGCGGGTGCACCTCTGGTACCAGCTCCGCCGTCTCCGACAACCGCGACAGCAAGGCCTCCGCCGGAAACTCCGCTTGCGATGTCCCCAAGCTGTCGGCGAGCGTTCGGTGCACCGAGGCGACGGCTTCACCGAGTCGGTAGGACTCGCCGGCGAAATCGCCGCCCACTTCGTGGGCGTACAGATCCGCTTCGGCGAAAAGGTCACGCACACTGGCGGTCGCCATCGCCCAACCCTCGGCCGAGTTCACCGCGTACTCGCTGACCATGCCCAACGCGTAGGGCACCGCGCCGGACTCGCCGGACGACTCGATCTGGTAGCAGCCCAGCAAGCGGGGCACGTGCGGATTGGCTGCCCGGCCCAGCGCCGCATTCAACTCGATGTCGGGATTGATGCCGCCCTTCAACCGCCGGAACACCTTGAGGACCGCTTCCTCCTGCACGATCACGCTGGTGTTGCTCTGCTCGGCCTCCGATACGCGAGAGTCCGCCCGGACGGGCAGCGACACCCCCTCCTGCGGGGTGAACGTGACCTCGCCCCGGGCGGCCGACGAATCGATCAGCGCCAATAGAAGTCTGACCGCCGCGGCGTCATACAACGCGTCGTAGGCGGTGTGCCCGCGATGGGTTCCGATCATCGCGATCTGGGCATACTCCGGCGGTAACTCGACGTCCCAGCTGACCATCACCTGGTAACGCTCGGCGGCGCCGTCGCGGTAGGCGACATCGAGCAACACCAGGTCCACTCCGTCGTCCAACCGCACCACCAGGGCGGGCTGCGCTGCGGTCAGCTCCCGGTTGCGCCCGGCGTACCAGCGCCGGGTCGGCAGCCATTCCGCCCACGGCAGGCCCGCCGGCTCGCCGGTGCCACCGGTCATGACAGGTCCTCCTTCGGCTCGCACAGCTGAAACCAGTAGAAGCCATGCCCGGGCAACGTGAGCAGATACGGAAGTCTTCCGATCGGCGGAAACTCCACGGACCCGGTCAGTTCTACCGGCGTGTGGCCATCCCAGTGCTGCAGATTCAGTTCGATCGGCTGGGGAAACCGCGACAGGTTGTTGACGCACAGGACGGTGTCGCCCTCGGACATCTCGCGCACATACGCCAGCACCGACGGGTTGGACCCGCCCAGTTCCCGGAACCCCCCGAGGGCGAACGCGTCGTAGCGGCGCCGGATGGCGAGCATGGTGCGGGTCCAGTTCAGCAATGATGTGGAGGTGTCGCGCTGCGCTTCGACGTTGACCGACTGGTGGCCGTAGACCGCGTCTTGAATCGGCGGCAGGTAGAGCCGGCCGGGGTTGGCGGTGGAGAAACCGGCATTACGGTCGGGGGTCCACTGCATCGGGGTTCGCACCGCGTCGCGGTCGCCGAGCCAGATGATGTCGCCCATCCCGATCTCGTCGCCGTAGTAGAGGATGGGTGAGCCCGGCAGTGACAGCAACAATGCGGTGAACAGCTCGATCTGGTTGCGGTCGTTGTCCAGCAGTGGTGCCAGCCGCCGCCGGATCCCCACATTCGCTTTCATCCTGGGGTCTTTCGCGTATTCGGCGTACATGTAATCGCGCTCGTCGTCGGTGACCATCTCCAAGGTCAGCTCATCGTGGTTGCGCAGGAAGATGCCCCACTGCGCCAGCTGCGGGATCGACGGTGTCTGCGCCAGGATCTCCGAGATCGGAAAGCGAGATTCACGGCGCACCGCCATGAAGATTCGTGGCATCAACGGGAAATGGAAGGCCATGTGGCACTCGTCGCCGCCGGTCTCGGGATCACCGAAATATTCGACGACGTCACTGGGCCACTGATTCGCCTCGGCCAGCAGCACCCTGCCGGGGAACTCCTCGTCGACCACCTGGCGGCAGCGTTTCAGGAACGCGTGTGTCTCGGGGAGGTTTTCGCAGTTGGTGCCCTCCCGTTCGAATAGGTAGGGCACCGCATCCAGCCGAAAACCGTCGATGCCGAGGTTCAGCCAGAACCGCAGCACGTCGATCATCGCTTCCTGCACGGCCGGGTTCTCGTAGTTCAGGTCGGGCTGGTGGGAGAAGAACCGGTGCCAGTAGAACTGCTTGCGCACCGCGTCGAACGTCCAGTTGGACTCCTCGGTGTCGACGAAGATGATTCGGGCGTCGGCGTAGCGTTCGCTGGTGTCACTCCACACGTAGAAGTCGCCGTGGGGGCCGTCCGGGTCATGCCGTGACTGCTGAAACCAGGGGTGGCTGTCGGAGGTGTGGTTCATCACCAGGTCGGTGATGACCCGGATGCCGCGCCGATGTGCCGCATCGAGCAGTTCGACGAAATCGTCGACGGTGCCGAACTCCGGCAACACCTTGTAGAAGTCGCGGATGTCATAACCACCGTCGCGCAACGGCGAATCGTAGAACGGTGGCAGCCACAAACAGTCGACGCCGAGCCACTGCAGGTAGTCCAGTCGCTCGGTCAGACCGCGCAGGTCGCCGATGCCGTCGCCGTTGGAGTCGTAGAACGCCCGGACCAGCACCTCGTAGAACACCGCGCGCTTGAACCAGACGGGATCGGCAGGCAGTGCCGCGGCATCACCGAAATCGTCGGCGGTCGGATGCTCCACGAGACCGTGTTCGACATGGCTGCCCGCTGCGGGGTCTGGCAGGTCCTGACCGAACTCGTCGTCAACGTCGGTGGCCATATTTCGACATGTACCCGATTCGCGCCGCGATTACCTGCCATCCGGGGGATCGTGAATTCCGCCGGCCCGGGGCACCCGGCCGTCGGAGAACAATGCCGCGGTCCGGGCGATTCTGGGGTCGGTGCGCAGCCGCTCGAGAGGCTCGCGCAGCGGGAGCCGCCAGTTCGGGTATTCGTCGACGGTGCCGGGCAGATTGGGTTGGCGGGGCTCGGCCAACACGTCGTAGGGGGAGATGAGTTTCAGCCGGCTCGGGGTGGCGGCCAGCAAGCGGTGCATGGCCTCGATGATCTCCGGCTCATCGGCATCGCTTCCGGGTGCCAGTAGCCCTTCGGAACGCAGCAGCGCCAGCCATTCGGCTCGTTCCCGCTCGGCTGCGGCTTGCGCGGCCGCCGCGTCGTCGAGCAGGCCCCGCTCGGCGCGGGCCCGGACGTGCTCGGCACGCAGGAACCCCGCCGCGGTGGGCAGATCGTGGGTGGAGATGCTGGCGGCCACCCGCTCCGGCCACTGCGCCGGCGGCAGCAACGGCCGGCCGGGTGCCGACTCGTCGCGGGTGAACCAGGAGACCGCGCAGCCCAGCATGCCGTTGCCGGCCAGCGCCCGGGTGACCTCCGGTTCGACAGTGCCCAGATCTTCGCCGATGACGACGGCATCGGCGCGGTGGGCCTCCAGCGCCAGCACCGCCAGCATGACGTCGGCGTCGTAGTGGACGTAGGTGCCGCGATCCGGGCTTTCCCCGGGCGGGATCCACCACAGCCGCCACAACCCGGCGACGTGATCGATCCGGACCCCGTCGGCGTGGGCGAGCACGGCACGCAGCATGTCGCGCATCGCGGTGTAGCCGGTGGCGGCCAACCGGTCCGGTCGCCACGGCGGTAGCCGCCAGTCCTGACCGTGCGGGCTGAACGTGTCCGGGGGCGCCCCGACGCTGGCGGCACCGGCCAGCACGTCGGCCAGCGCCCAGGCATCGGCGCCGTCGGCGTCGACGCCGACCGCCAGGTCGTGCAGCACCCCCAGCGCCATGCCCGAGTCCGCGGCGGCGCGCTGAACCGTCCCCAGTTGTTCGTCGCAGCACTGCTGCACCCAGGCGTGAAATGCGATCCGCGGTGCGAGCTCCCGGCGCGCCGCGGCCACCGCGGTACCGGCGGCGTCCTGCAGCGGCGCAGGCCACCTCGACCAGCTGCCGCCGTGGCGCTCGGCCAGCGCGCAGTAGGTCGCCCAGTCACGCAACGCCGTGTTCGCGGGGGACTCGTCCAGCGGGGAGGGGCGGCCGTCAGCGCGCCAGAGCGACTCCAGGGCGGCCCGTTTGGCCGCCCAGACCAGGTCGTAGTCGATCCGCGCCGGGTCGGCCGCGACCCGCAGCGCATCGACTTCGGCCCGGGTGTCCGGGTCGGCACGGTGATAGGCCGCGAGGTCGGAGACGCACAATGCCAGCGGGTTGGCGAACCGCCGGCTCGACGGCGTGTACGGCGAGGCCTGCACCGGATGGGTGGGCCCCGGGGCGTGCAGCGGGTTGAGCAACACCGCCCCGGCCGCGTGCTCACCGGCGGTCCAGCGCACCCAGTCCCGCAGGTCCGACAGGTCGCCGACACCCCACGACCGGGCAGATCGCAGCGCGTAGAGCTGCAGCATCCATCCCCAGGTGGCCGGTGCCGCCGGCGCCTGCGGGGGAGCCGCGACCAGTGTGACCTGCCGGCCGTCGCGCAGCGCAAGCTCATACCAGCCCGGCGACAGATCGGCGGGCAGTTCATCGCGCACCGTCCGGCGTTCGCCGTCCTCGCTCACCAGCTGGATGGCCCCGGGCATCGGCTGCGCACGACCGGCCGTCCGCACCGCCACCGTGGGGGGTGCGGCGCGGTCGTGTTCGTTCAGCCCGACCAACTCGCGGCGCCGGTCGGTCTCGTTGCCCGCCTCGACCTCCAGCAGGCGAAGTATCCGGATCACCACGTCGGCGTCGACCTGCACCAGCTCGCGCCGCTCATTGCGATAGCAGGTCGCCACGCCGTGTGCGGCCGCCAGCCGGCGCAGGTCTTCAGGCACCACGCCAACGGCTATACCCGCGGCGGGATCCTTTCAACAAGGTGAGCGACGACCGCGCGGTGACCGTAGTGTCGTAGCCGGCGAGAGTTTGGCCACCGGGCAGGCGGGTAGCCACGACCGAGGTGTCGCGGAAGCGAACGGCCTGACGAGATTGGGTGAATATGGGCATTACCCGAGATCCGGAGAGGAAGGTCACCGCCGTCACGGATTCAGCTGAGAAACCGTCGGTGTCACCGACCGTCTGGCCCGGCAGCAGCGCCCCGCTCGGAGCCGGCTACGACGGCGGCGGAACCAACTTCGCGCTGTTCTCCGAGATCGCCGAGGGGGTGGAGTTGTGCCTGATCGACGAGAACGGCGAGCAGGCCTGCATCCCGCTCGAGGAGGTGGACGGCTACGTCTGGCACGCCTACCTGCCGACGGTGTCGCCGGGGCAGCATTACGGCTTCCGGGTGCACGGCCCGTTCCGTCCGGCGGACGGCCACCGTTGTGATTCCAGCAAGCTGTTGCTGGATCCGTATGGACGGGCGTTCGCCGGGGACTTCGACTTCGGACAGCCGCTGTTCTCCTACGACATGACCGCCGGCGGCGACGCGGCGCGCGCCGAAACCCTGCCGAGGGTCGATTCACTCGGCCACACCATGACCAGTGTGGTGATCAACCCGTACTTCGACTGGGCGTCCGACCGGCCACCGAAGACGCCCTACCACGAAACGATCATCTACGAGACCCATGTGAAAGGCATGACACAGACCCACCCGGACATCCCGGAGGAATTGCGCGGCACCTATGCGGGGCTGGCCCACCCGGTCGTGATCGACCACCTCAAGGCACTCAACGTCACGGCCGTCGAGCTGATGCCGGTGCACCAGTTCATGCACGATGACCGGCTGCTGCAGCTGGGCCTGCGGAACTACTGGGGCTACAACACTTTCGGGTTCTTCGCCCCGCACAGCCGGTACGCGGCGAACCGGACGCCGGGCGCAGCGGTCGCGGAGTTCAAGACCATGGTGCGCACCTTCCACGAGGCCGGTATCGAGGTAATCCTCGACGTGGTCTACAACCACACGGCCGAGGGCAACCATCTCGGCCCGACCATCAACTTCCGGGGAATCGACAACGCCGCCTACTACCGGCTCGTCGATGAGGACCGCAGTCTCTACATGGATTACACCGGTACCGGCAACAGCCTCAACGCGCGCAATCCGCATGCGCTGCAGCTGATCATGGACTCGCTGCGCTACTGGGTGACCGAGATGCACGTCGACGGGTTCCGGTTCGACCTGGCATCGACGCTGGCCCGCGAATTTTATGACGTCGACCGCCTCTCGGCCTTCTTCGACCTGATCCAGCAGGATCCGGTGGTCAGCCAGGTCAAGCTGATCGCCGAACCGTGGGATGTCGGCGAAGGCGGCTACCAGGTCGGGAACTTTCCCGGCCTGTGGACCGAATGGAACGGGAAGTACCGGGACACCGTGCGTGACTTCTGGCGCGGTGAGCCGGAGACGCTGGGCGAGTTCGCCTCCCGGCTCACCGGGTCGTCGGACCTCTACGAGGCCACCGGGCGCCGGCCCGGCGCCAGCATCAACTTCGTCGTCGCCCACGACGGCTTCACCCTGCACGACCTGGTCTCCTACAACGAGAAACACAACGAGGCCAACGGCGACGACAACACCGACGGCGAGAGCCACAACCGGTCGTGGAACTGCGGTGTCGAAGGCCCCACCGACGACCCGGACATCCTGGCGCTGCGGGCCCGCCAGATGCGCAACATCATGGCGACCCTGTTGCTGTCGCAAGGCACACCGATGATCGCGCACGGGGACGAGATGGGCCGCACCCAGCACGGCAACAACAACGCCTACTGTCAGGACTCCGAACTCGCCTGGATGGATTGGTCACTGGCCCAGACCAATGCCGACCTGCTGGACTTCACCCGCCGGGTGACACAGCTTCGCAAGGACCATCCGGTGTTTCGCCGGCGCCGCTTCTTCGAGGGCCTTCCGGTGCGCCACGGCGACGAGGTCGGCGACATCGCGTGGTTCACCCCCGCTGGGCAGGAGATGAACCAAGACGACTGGGACAGCGGATTCGACAAATGCATCATGGTGTTTCTCAACGGCGAGGCGATCCGCGAGCCCGACGTGCGCGGTCAGCGGATCGTGGACGATTCGTTCCTGCTGTGCTTCAACGCCCACCAGGAAGAGGTCGAGTTCGCGGTTCCCGGCGGGGACTACGCCCAGGAGTGGAGCGTCGAACTGGACACCGCCGAGACGGCGGCAACCGAGGAGCGGGTGGTTCCGGCAACAACTGCGCTGCCCGTTGCGGGGCGTTCACTGCTCGTCCTGCGGAAGGTGCGCTGAGGCGATGACGCGGCCGGTGCTGTCCACCTACCGGTTGCAGCTGCGCGGCCCGGAAAGCGGATTCGCGTTCACCTTCGCCGACGCCGAACGGCTGCTCGACTACTTCGACGACCTGGGCGTCTCGCACCTTTACCTGTCACCGGTCATGACCGCGGTAGGCGGCTCGGCGCACGGCTACGACGTCGTCGATCCGACCACGGTGTCTGCCGAACTCGGCGGTGCGCAGGGGTTGGCGCGGCTGTCGGCGGCCGCGCGTGCCCGCGGAATCGGTCTGGTCGTCGACATCGTGCCCAATCACGTCGGGGTGGCGAAGCCGGAGCAGAACCGGTGGTGGTGGGACGTGCTCAAGCACGGCCGGTCCTCGCCGTACTCGGTGTTCTTCGACATCGATTGGGAGCTGGGTGACGGCCGGATCATCCTGCCGGTGCTGGGATCTGACGGCGACGTCGCCGACCTGGCGGTCGATGATGAGCTGCTGCGGCTGGGCGATCTGGTGTTTCCGATCGCGCCCGGCACCGGTACCGGCAGCGGCGCGCAGGTTCACGAGCGCCAGCACTACCGGCTGGTCGGGTGGCGTAACGGCGCCTGCGGATACCGTCGCTTCTTCTCGATCACCTCGCTGGCGGGGCTGCGGCAAGAGGATCGGACGGTGTTCGACGCCTGGCATGCCGAGCTGTCCCGCTGGTTCCGCGAGGGGCTCGTCGACGGCGTGCGAGTCGATCACCCGGACGGGCTGTCGGATCCGTCCGGGTATCTGGAACGGTTGCGTGCCCTGGTGGGGCCCGATGCCTGGATCGTCGTCGAGAAGATTCTGGCCGTCGACGAGTCGCTCGAGCCGACCCTGCCGGTAGCCGGCTCCACCGGCTACGACGCCCTGCGGGAGATCGGCGGATTGTTCATCGACCCGCATGGCGAGCCGGCGTTGACCGAGTTGGTGGAGACCGCCGGCGTCGATTATCGGGCGATGCCGACGCTGCTGGCCGAACAGAAGGAGATCACGGCCGCCGAGACGCTGGGCAGCGAACTGGGGCGGCTGCGCCGATGCGTGGTGAGCACCACCGGAGTGGACCATCCGCTGCTGCCGGAGGCCATCGTGGCACTGCTGGGCCGGGTGGGCGTCTACCGCAGCGACTATCCCGGCCTGGTGGCGACGCTGTCGGTGGCGTTGGCCGAAACGCAGGCAGCGAAGCCGGAACTCGGCGAACCGCTGGCACTGCTGGCGGGTGCGATCGCCGGCGGCGGGCAGTGCTCGACCCGGTTGCAGCAGCTGTGCGGGGCGGTGACCGCCAAGGCAGCCGAGGACTGCCTGTTCTACCGCGACGCGCGGCTGGTGTCGCTCAACGAAGTCGGCGGAGACCCGCAACGTTTCGGCGTGGGGGCGGCGGAGTTTCATCACCGGGCCGCCACCAGGGCTCGTTGTTGGCCGCACACCATGACCACGCTGTCCACCCACGACACCAAACGCGGCGAGGACGTGCGGGCCCGCATCGGCGTGCTGTCGCAGGTGCCGTCGCTGTGGGCCGAATTCGTCGCCCGCTGGGAGGCGGTCCTCCCATCGCCCGACCTGGCGACCGGGCTCTTCTTGTGGCAGAACATCTTCGGTGTCTGGCCGCTGGATGGCCAGACGACCCCCGCGTTGCGCGAGCGACTGCACGCCTACGCTGAGAAAGCGGTACGAGAAGCAGGCCGGCGCACATCCTGGCACGACCCGGACAGCGAGTTCGAGAACGCGGTGCATCGTTGGCTCGACGACGTACTCGACGGGCCGATCGCCCAGCAACTGACCGAGTTCCTGACCGAACTGGGTCCGCACGTCGACAGCGACATGCTGGGTCAGAAGCTGTTGGCGCTGACCGTTCCCGGCGTCCCGGACGTCTATCAGGGCACCGAACTGCCGGAGGACAGCCTGGTCGATCCGGACAACCGGCGAGCGGTCGACTATCACGCGCGCCGCGCGGCGCTCGCGTCGTTGCGGCACCCGAAGATGCGGGTGGTCGCCGCGGCACTGCGGATGCGGCGAGCCCGTCCCGACACCTTCCTGCACGGCCGCTACCAGCCGGTCCCGGCGTCGGGTTCGGCGGCAGAACATCTGGTCGCGTTCGCCAGGGGCGACGACGTGGTGGTGGCGGTGAGCCGCTGGACCGTGCGGCTGCGCGACACCGGATGGCGCGATACCGTCGTGGCGATCCCGCCGGGCAGGTGGGCCGACGCACTGTCCGGCCTCCAGCACAGCGGACCCACGCCGGCCGCGGAATTGTTCGCCACGCTGCCGGTCGCCCTACTGGAGCGTGTCGATGACTGACTTCGCCGTCTGGGCGCCGACCCCGGCCCGCGTCGCCCTCGATGTCGACGGGGTGCCCCACCCGATGAGCCGCGCCGAGCGCGGGTGGTGGCGGACGACGGTCGAGGTGGCCGCCGATGCCCGCTACGGCTATCTGCTCGACGACGACCCTGTGGTGTTGCCGGATCCGCGGTCGGCCCGCCAGCCCGACGGCGTGCACGCGCGCTCGGCGTTGTGGGACGAGACCAGCCCGACTTGGACCGACGACGACTGGGCCGGGAAACCGGTCGAAGGGGCGGTGATCTACGAACTGCACGTCGGCGCCTTCACCCCGGCCGGCACCTTCGATTCGGCCATCGCGAAGCTGGATCACCTGGTCGACCTGGGCGTCGACTTCGTCGAACTGATGCCGGTCAACGCCTTCTCCGGTACGCACGGCTGGGGATACGACGGGGTGCTGTGGTACGCGGTGCACGAACCCTACGGCGGCCCGGACGGGCTGGCACGCTTCGTCGACGCCTGCCACGCCCGCGGCCTGGGCGTGCTGGTCGACGCCGTCTTCAACCACCTCGGCCCCTCCGGGAACTACCTGCCCCGCTTCGGGCCGTACCTGTCGGAGGCACGCAACCCCTGGGGCAATGCCATCAACATCGACGGCGCCGACTCCGACGAAGTGCGCCGCTACATCATCGACTGCGCGCTGCGATGGATGCGGGTCTTCCACGCCGACGGGCTGCGACTCGATGCCGTGCACGCACTGACGGACACCACCGCGATCCACCTTCTCGAGGAACTGGCCACCGAAACCGACGCGCTCGCAGTGCAGTTGGGTCGTCCGCTGTCACTCATCGCCGAAAGTGACCGCAACGATCCGCGGACCATCACCCGCCGTGAAGACGGTGGTTACGGGATCACCGCGCAATGGGACGACGACATCCACCACGCCATCCACACCGCGGTATCCGGAGAGCGACAGGGTTATTACGCCGACTTCGGCAGTATCGCCACGCTGGCGACCACGCTGCGCAACGGTTTCTTCCACGCGGCAACCTACTCGTCGTTCCGGCGCCGGCGGCACGGTCGGCCGCTGCCCATCTCGCAGCTTCCGGCCACCCGGCTGCTGGCATACACCTGCACCCATGACCAGGTCGGCAACCGGGCACTCGGTGACCGCCCCTCGCAGCGCCTGACCGCCGGCCAGCTCGCGATCAAGGCGGCGCTGGTGCTGCTGTCGCCATACACCGCAATGCTTTTCATGGGCGAGGAATGGGGTGCCTTGACCCCGTTTCAGTTCTTCACCTCGCATGAGGACCCACAGGTGGCGCGCGCCACCGCCGAGGGCCGCAAAGCCGAGTTCGCCGAGCACGGCTGGGATGCCGACGAGATCCCGGACCCCCAGGACCCCGATACCTTCCGGCGATCCAAGCTGGACTGGGACGAGACCCACCGGCACAGCCATCGGCAGCTGCTCGGGGTCTACCGGGAGCTGATCGGGCTGCGCGCCGAAGCCGATCTGGCCGACCCCTGGCTGCCCCATCTCACGGTCGACTACGACGAGGACGACCGCTGGATCGCCATGCGCCGCGGCCGGTTGGTGCTCGCCTGCAACCTGGGTGAGGCCACGGTGGGCGTGCCGGTATCCGGCGAGCCGGTACTGGCATGGGGATCACCCGGCTACGACGAGGCGACGACACAGTTGCCGGGGCACACGTTCGCGGTGCTGCGGACTTAGAACGGGGTGCGGACTCAGAACACCGTCTGGGCGCAGGTGGACGGCGTGGTCAGGTTGACTCCGCTGTAGGTCACCTGCACGTGGGTGCACACGATCACGTTGGCGTCGGTTTTGGGCCGGCCGGTGGAGTACTCCAGGACGTCGATGCTGCCGTTGGTCTGGTACTTCTCCGGCGGTCCCTCGCCGTAGTACATCGACTGGATCACCGCGCCGGTGCCGTCCTTGAACACCTTGGTTCCCGGCCCGCCGCGATCCTTGAACCAGCCCTCGCCGCCGTCGGTGTGCACATCGAGGTATGCGGTCCGCTTCGAGGAGCGGATCTCGGTGCTCTGCCGGGCCCACAGGTCGGGCGGGAAGCCGGCCAGCCCCTCCGGGGTCTGCAGCCGCACCCCGACGGTGAAACGACACAGGGGCGGGGCTGCGCAGTCGACCCAACTGTGGGTCTGCAGTTGGTCGAACTCGTTGACCGGCATCAGACTGGTCTTGGTGTCACTTGCCGCCGAGGAGATCGAGGGCGGGACCAGCGTGGCCAGCAGCGTCAACGCCGCCGGTATCATCAGCAACCGCTTCATGTCGCACCAACCTAGACCCGAGATCACTCGTCGTAGGTCACTTCCACCGAATCCGTCTCCGGATGGGCTTGGCAGGCCAGGATCAGCCCCTCGTCGAGGTCCTGCGGTTCCAGCACATCGTTGACCTCCATGGCGACCTCGCCTTTCTTCAATACGCAAGCGCACGCGCCGCAGTGGCCCTCCCGGCAGGAGAACGGTGCGTCGAGTCCCTTGTCGAGCAGCAGGTCCAGCAGCTTGACGTGGCGCGGCCACTCCAGGGTCTGGGTCTCGCCGTCCAATTCGACGGTGACGGTGGCCGGTGCGGTGGCCGCTGAACCCTCGGGCGCCTCGGTGATCTTGACCGTGGCGAACGGGTCGCTTTCCAGCGACTTGAACACCTCGAGATGCACCTGGGCGGCCGGGACCTTCAACGTGTCCAGCGCGTCCCGCGAGGCCTGCATGAACGGGCCCGGTCCACAGATGAAGGCCTGGCGGTCGGTATAGGGGGCGATCAGCTGGGCCAGGGCCGCAGAGCTCGGCAGGCCCTGCACCGACTCCAACCAGTGCACGACCGTGAGCCGGTCGGGGTACTTGGCGGCCAGCTCGCGCAGCGCGGCGCCGAAGATCACCGACCGTTCGTCGCGGTTGGCGTACACCAGCACGACCTTGCCGCTGCCCTCCGACAGCGCCGACTTGCAGATCGCCATCATCGGCGTGATCCCGCTGCCGGCCGCCAGCAGCAGGAAATCGGTGTCCAGGGACTTGGGCACGAAGGTGCCCGACGGCGCCAGCACATGGACCCGCATCCCGGGACGGGCGTGATCGCACAACCAGTTGGACCCGTAGCCGTCCGCCGTCCGCTTCACGGTGACGGTCAGGGCGTCGTCGGTGAACGGCGAACTGCACAGCGAGTAGCAACGCGCCACCGAGCCGGTGCGCTCACTGGGGATTCGCAGCGTCAAAAACTGGCCCGGCGAGTACTTGAGCCGCTCCGCGGGGATCTCCGGATCGTCGGGGCCGTCCGGCACGCCGAATACCAGCGAACGCGCGTCCTCGGTCTCGGCGACGACCTCGGTGATCTGCAATTCCAGGACGTGACTGCCGAGTGGTTCATCCGGAATGGTCTCCGTCACAGTCCGCCCCTCACCTTCCGTCATAACTAGAACAGGTTACAGAAAACTGGTCCGGTATCGCTACCAGCCGCAGGAACACCCCACTCGACACAAATCGGAACGTGTTCTAATCTCACTCTAGGCTGGTTGAGAAAACGGGCCGCTATACCTGCTCACTCCATGGGAGGCAATCTAGTGACGTCCATTCAGCAGCGTGACGCGCAGTCGGTGCTTGCGGCCATCGACGACCTTCTTCCGCAGTTGCGCGAGCGCGCCCAGGAGACCGAGGATCTGCGCAAGCTTCCCGACGCCAACATCAAGGCGCTCGAGGAGATCGGATTCTTCACGCTGTTGCAGCCCTCCCAGTGGGGCGGCCTGGAGTGTGACCCGGCGGTGTTCTACGAGGCGGTCCGCCGCATCGCCAGTGCCTGCGGTTCCACCGGATGGGTGGCGTCGATCATCGGCGTGCACAACTGGCACCTGGCGCTGTTCGACCAGCGAGCCCAGGAAGAGGTGTGGGGCGAGGACACCAACGTGCGGGTGTCGTCCTCCTACGCCCCGATGGGCGCCGGTGTGGTCACCGAGAACGCCGACGGCTACATCGTCAACGGCTCCTGGAACTGGTCGTCGGGCTGTGACCACGCCACCTGGGCGTTCCTGGGCGGCCCGGTCATCAAGGACGGCAAGCCGGTGGACTTCGGCAGCTTCTTGATCCCGCGCACCGAATACACCATCGACGACGTCTGGCACGTGGTCGGGCTGCGCGGCACCGGCAGCAACACCGTCGTGGTCAAGGACGTCTTCGTGCCGCGGCACCGCTTCCTGTCCTACAAGGCGATGAACGACCAGACCGCCGGCGGTTATGCGACCAACACCGCGCCGGTCTACAAGATGCCCTGGGGCACCATGCACCCCACCACCATCTCGGCCCCCATCATGGGCATGGCCTACGGCGCCTACCACGCGCACGTCGAGCACCAGGGCAAGCGGGTGCGGGCGGCGTTCGCCGGCGAGAAGGCCAAGGACGACCCGTTCGCCAAGGTCCGGATCGCCGAGGCGGCCAGTGACATCGACGCCGGTTGGCGGCAACTGATCGGCAACGTCGCCGACGAGTACGCCCTGCTGGCGGCCGGCGAGGAGATCCCGTTCGACCTGCGTGCCCGCGCGCGCCGCGACCAGGTCCGCGCCACCGGCCGGGCCATCGCCTCCATCGACCGGCTGTTCGAGGCGGCCGGCGCCACCGCACTGTCCAACGACGCTCCGGTGCAGCGGTTCTGGCGGGACGCGCATGCCGGCCGGGTGCACGCGGCCAACGACCCGGAGCGGGCATACATGATCTTCGGCAACCACGAGTTCGGGTTGCCGCCCGGCGACACCATGGTCTGATAGAGACGAGTTCTGGCCGGGGCATAGACGAGCTTGCTGGAGGTATCGCGATGAGTATCCGTTCACTGGGTTATCTGCGAATCCAGGCCACCGACATGGCGGCCTGGCGGGAGTTCGGACTGAAGGTTCTCGGCATGGTCGAGGGCGAAGGCACGGTCGACGGTGCGCTGTATCTCCGGATGGACGACTTCCCGGCCCGGCTGGTGATCGTGCCCGGCGACACCGACCGGCTGCTGTCCTCGGGCTGGGAATGCGCCAACGCCGAAGGCCTGCAGGAGATCCGGCAGCGCCTGGAGGTCGAGGGCACCCCGTACAAGGAGGCCACCGCCGCCGAACTCGCCGAGCGCCGTGTCGTCGAGATGATCACCTTCGCCGACCCGTCCGGCAACACCCTCGAGGTGTTCCACGGGGTGGCACTGCAGCACCGCCGGGTGGTCAGCCCCTACGGGCACCGGTTCGTCACCGGGGAACAGGGGCTGGGGCACGTCGTGCTGTCCACCAAGGACGACGACGAGGCCCTGCACTTCTACCGCGACGTGCTCGGCTTCCGGTTGCGTGACTCGATGCGGCTGCCTCCGCAGATGGTGGGCCGCCCGGCCGACGGCGACCCGGCGTGGCTGCGGTTCTTCGGCTGCAACCCGCGCCACCACAGCCTGGCGTTCCTGCCGATGCCCACCCCGACCGGCATCGTGCACCTGATGATCGAGGTGGGCGAGGCCGACGACGTGGGTCTGTGCCTGGACCGGGTCTACCGTCGCAAGGTACCGATGGCCGCCACCCTGGGCCGACACGTCAACGACAAGATGCTGTCGTTCTACATGAAGGCGCCCAGCGGTTTCCAGGTCGAATTCGGTTGCGAAGGACTGGAAGTCGACGACGAAGACTGGGTGGCCCGGGAGAGCACCGCGGTCAGCCTGTGGGGGCACGACTTCACGGTCGGCATAGAGAAGCAGTGAGGCAGTGAGCTCCGAACAGCCGGCGGACCTCCCGATCGACCCGCGCGCGTTCCGCAACGTGCTCGGCCAGTTCTGCACGGGGATCACCATCATCACCACCGTCCACGACGGTGCGCCGATCGGGTTCGCCTGCCAGTCGTTCGCCGCGTTGTCGCTGGATCCGCCGCTGGTGCTGTTCTGCCCGACCAAGATGTCGCGGTCCTGGCAGGCCATCGAGGCCAGCGGCAAGTTCTGCGTCAACATCCTGGCCGAGGAGCAGAAGGACGTCTGTGCCCGGTTCGGTTCCCGCGAGCCGGACAAGTTCGCCGGGGTGGAGTGGGAACCCTCGCCGTTGGGATCGCCGATCCTGGCCCGCTCCCTGGCCCACATCGACTGCACGGTCGCCTCGGTGCACGACGGCGGCGACCACTTCGTGGTGTTCGGCGCGGTGCAGTCGCTGTCGGACTTGCCGGAGGTCAAGCCGCGGCCGCTGTTGTTCTATCGCGGCGACTACACCGGCATCGAACCGGAGAAGACCACGCCCGCCCAATGGCGCGACGACCTGGAGGCGTTCCTCACCGCCACCACCGACGACACCTGGCTGTAGGTTCTTTCCGCACCGACCGGGAACCTGCCGAGGTCCCCACCGGCTCACGATGCGGCCGGATTCGTCCCGGCATAGCTGGTTTCCGGCGGTCCCGCGAGCACACCCCGGTTGAAGTTCGCATCGGCGAACAGCCCCCTGAGGTGGTCGACGATCTCACCGCGGCCGCGTTTGGCGGTGCCGAACGCATTGACCCAGTCGGCATCGTCGGAGTACACGGCTTGCAACGCATCGGCATTGCGGTCCTGAAATCCCCGCAGCAGCGTAAGCAGTGTCCTGGCGATCGCCTCCCGGTCGGCCGCCGGCAGCTCTGATAACTCGGGCATACCAAAAATCGTACGGCGACTACGTGCCGTGCCAGCGCTGCTGGTGTTCGGCGTGGGTCCGCAGATATGCCCCCGGCCCGTAGAACTCGTCGTAGAAGTCGGTGTCCAGATGCTGGGCCTGCAGGTACATCAGCACGTGCACGGTCGGCACGGTGCCGGGCAGCTTGCCGAAGGTGTCGTAGATGTAGGACGCCTCGGCGGTGACCAGTTCGGCGATGCCGTCCGGCGGCAGCGCCGACCCGCGCACGCCTGGACTGTCCGTCCACGGACCCGCCGTATCGGGATGCGACGGCCCGCCGGGGCCGAACTTTCGGGCCACCAGCTTGGCCACGCCATCGGGCACCGACGCGACATGCGGCGGGCTGAGCGTCTCGAAGTGGCCGGGCAGCCCGGTGACATTCGGGAACGGCCAGCGCGGGTCGGTGTCGGCGACGAAACCCAGGCCGGGCGCCCGCGGATCCCCCGAGCCGCCCAGCACGGACAGCCGGTCCAGGCCGTCGAAGATCCAGCCGCCCAGCCCCATCGCCTGCAGGCCCAGCGCACCGTTGTGGGCGGCGATGGACAGCTCGGCGCTGGCCTCGGTCAGGGTGTACTGCTCGACGAACGACAACGGTATCGGGTCGTCGGCGTGCGCCAGCCCGGAAAACGGTTGGGCACCCGGGATTTGGCGGCCGTTGATGTCATCGCGGATCGGGTACCCGTTGGCCGCGAAGAACCACAGGTTCTCCAGCAGGTGCTCGGCCAGATCCGCCACGGCGAACGCCAGCAGGCTGCCCGGATGGTTGCCGATCCAGGTGTTGTGGCCCTCCATGTAGGGCTCTTCGCGAGGTAGCTGCAACCGGGAATCCGAGAGCCGCACATAGGAATCGGCGGTATGGCTGATCCGGTCCTCGAGGGTGTCGAATTCCCGGGGCGGCTGATCGCGGGTGGGCAGCAGATAGCAGCCGGTGTCGTCGGTGAAGAACACCTGACTGGTGTGAAAGCCCGCCGCCGACGGCACCGCCCGGCCGGTGGCGCTGCCGGGGTAGTTCGGCAGCGCGGGGGCATAACCGGGGTGGTGCGCGATGCCGTCGTGCCAGCCGGTGACACCGGCCATCAGCGACAGCAGCAGCGCCCGTTCGACCTCGGAGAGCGGCTGTACGGGCCGACGGCTGGTGAAGGCCAGGTCGCCGGCCGGAATGACACCGCCGACCGGGAACCGCCGCGACCGGCGCCCGGAGACGGCGGCGAACAGGCCGAACCCGGCCGCCTCGGCCAGCGCGGCGCGTTCGCGGTCGCTGATCGTCAGGCCCACGGCGGACCTATTTGCTGACGGTCTCCAGCAGCATGGCCAGCTGGGTCGGCGAGACCGCGATTCCGCACTGATTCTTCAGGTCGGTGAGCGGCTGGGCGATACCCTGCAGGGTCGTCAACTGGTCGAGGTGCCCGACGAAGTAGCCCTGCACCGAGGACTTGGCCTGGTCCGCGGGCATGGTGGCCGCGGAGGTCAGCACGTTGTTGGCCTCCGGGTGCTCACCGAGGAATCCACCGGCCTGGCTCAGCACACCGCTGGCCGTGGTGGCCAGCCCGGCAGCCGTGCACGGGTCGGGTGCAGCTTCGGCTGCCGGCGAGCTGGCCGTCACCGTCGATGCGGCCACCGCACCAAGGATGCCGACGGCCGCCGCGCCGATCGCCAGACGAGAAGTCGTGGGTGTGCGCATTGCTGTGATCCCTTCGATCGAGTCGAGCCTGCCGATAAACCTACCGGAGCGGCAGCCACCCGCCGATGCGATGCAGAGCGTCGGAGATATCGGCGCTCGGACCGGCGAACGACAGCCGCACGAACGTGTTGCCCCGTTCGGTGTCGAAGTCGATACCCGGCGCCAGCGCGACACCGGTGTCGGCCAGCAGTCGCGCGCAGAACGCCAGCGAGTCGTCGGTGTGCCCGGCGACGTCGGCGTAGACGTAGAACGCCCCGTCGGTGGGCGCCAGCCGGTCGATGCCCATGCCCCGCAGCCCGTCGAGCAGCAGCGCCCGGTTGGCCGCGTAATGCCGCAGATGGCCTTGCGCTTCGGCGATCGATTCGGGGGTGAAGGCGGCGACCGCGGCGTACTGGGCCAGCACCGGCGGGCAGATGGTGAAGTTGCCGGTGAGGCGGTCCACCGCACGGCGCAGCGCCGGCGGCACCAGCAGCCAGCCCAGCCGCCAGCCGGTCATCGCGAAGTACTTCGAAAAGCTGTTGGCCACCACCGCGTTCCGCGAGGTCTGCCAGGCACAGCTGGTCTGCGGGGCGCCGTCGTAGATCAGGCCGTGGTAGACCTCGTCGCTAATCAGTCGCACCCCGGTCTGGTCGCACCAGGTGGCGATCGCGGCCAGCTCCGCGGGTTCCAGGACGGTGCCGGTCGGGTTGGCCGGGCTGGCGACGATCACCCCGGCCAACGGTCCGGTTTCGGCGAGCGCGGCGAGCATGGCCGCGGTGGGCTGGAAGCGGGTCTCGGGCCCGCACGGGATCTCGACCACCTCGCAGCCCAGCGCGGTCAGGATGTTGCGGTAGCACGGATACCCGGGGCTGGCGATCGCCACTCGGTCACCGGCGTCGAAGCAGGCCAGAAACGCCAGCAGGAAACCGCCCGACGAGCCGGTCGTCACCACCACATCGTCGGGGTCGACGGCCAGGCCGTAGCGGTTCGCGTAGGAGCCGGCGATGGCCGAGCGCAGCTCCGGGATCCCCAACGCGACGGTGTAGCCGAGCTGGTCGGCCCGCAGCGCCGCGGCGGCGGCCTCACGCACCGGTCCGGGCGCGCCGACACTGGGCTGCCCGGCCGACAGGTTGACCAGGTCGCCGTGGCTGCGCTGTCGTTCGGAGGCGGCCAGCCACACATCCATCACATGGAACGGTGGGATACCCGCGCGCAGCGCGACGCCGCCGGACCCGGGAGCCGAATCGGTCATGGCATCAACCTGCCATGACCCGCTGCAGGAAACGGGTGGAGTCGGGCATCGAGGCGATCACCGTGCCGGAATGGTCCTGGTCGGGGTAGATGTGCAGCTCCACATCCTGGTGATTGTCGACCAGCTGCTGATACAGCGTCTGGGTGGACAGCGGCGGGACATCGCTGTCGAGCAGCCCCTGGCCCAGAAAGATCGGCCGGCTGTAACCCTCGGTGGGTGTGCCCATGAAGCTCTCCAGCGCCGCGTCGATGCCGGGCAGCGAGCCGACCGGGGCGCTGAACAACTCGTTGAGCGTGGTGGTGCCGACCCGTTGGTCCAGGGTCGGCTTGCACAGCGACTGCGCGGCGTCGGTCAGCTCCCGGCCGCGCGGGGTCAGCACACCGTCGATCCCGAGTTCGGGGTGTGCCTCGCGCAGTGCGGCGAGGATGTAGGAGGTGTAGCTGATCGCCGCCGGCGGCGCCGGACGCCGGGCCAGGTCCGGCCCGGCCTGGGTGAACACCCGCTCGATGTTGGCCGGCGTTCCGGTGGCCACCACGCCGCGGTAGTCGAGTCCGGCGCCTGCGGTCAGCCGGTCGGCCCACCAGGCGCTGTTCACCGCCGCGCCGCCGCCCTGCGATTGGCCGACGATCGCCCATTTCGGCGACAGCGGCAGGTCCAGGTGATGGACCGCGCGGACGGAGTCCACCACCGAATGCGCTTCGGCGGTGCTGTTGAGGTAGCTCATCAGTCCCGGGGTGCCCAGGCCGGCGTAGTCGGTGCCGACGACGACGTAGCCCTGGTCGAGCCAGTGCGACAGGTACTCGTCGTCCCGGGCGCTGCGGGGCAGTGCCGAGGGCGTGCAGTCGTCGCCGAGGCCCACGGTGCCGTGCGCCCAGGCGATCACCGGCCATCCCCCGGGTGGCGGCGCGGCGCGCGGGGTGAAGACGGCTGCCGTGCTGACCGCCGGTTCGGCATGCTGGTCGACGGTGGCGTACAGGATGCGAAACGCCTCGCCGGCCCCGCGCACCGACAATGCCGGGTTCAGCGGCACCGCGGTGATCAGCTCGCCGGCCGACGGGATCGGCCCGGGGTAGGCACGGGCATCCAGGCCGGACCAGTCCGGTGCGGTGGTCGCCGCGACCGGACCGGCGGTTGCCAAGGCGCACACCAGCATTGCCAACAGGACCGCGGCCAGGCAACGGTGCGCGGTCACGTGGTGATCCCCAGAAACGTGAACGGTTCGGCGACGGCGAATTCCGCTGAGCTCTCGCCGGCGAACGTGTTGGATTCGTCGCGACCCAGATCCAGCTTGCGCGCCGGTGCCCCCTCGGTGAGGTCGAGCTTGTTCAGGTCCACCCAGAAGACGTTGGGCGTCAACGCCGACTCGAAGCAGTACAGCTTGCGGGTGTGGTGGGCGACGGTGCGCCAGCGGGTGGACGATATGTTCGGCTCGTCCGGTGTGGAGATGCCGAACGGCACCGAGACGTTGCGCACCACGCTGAACACCGATGCGAGCGCGATCTTGGGGTCCTCGACCTTGGGTATCGCGTTGACGTAGAACGAGGCCCGCGCGAACCGGTCGGCGGCCCGGTTGGTGCCCGGCAGCATGACGGTGCCGCCGAGCTGTTCCCAGTAGGCGTTGACGGCGAGCTGCTGTTCGAAGATCGGCGAGTTGGTCATCACCTGGTAGTCGCGACTGTGGTGGATGACCTGTTTACCGCCAACGTATTCCACGATCGCACTGTCACCGCTGCCGTCCGACATCGACAGATGCAGGGTGGCCAGCCGCTCCTCGCCGGGTACGCCCTCGGTGAGCACGTCGAACGGTTCGGTCTGCAGTGCCGCGACCGCACCGGCCACCGTGGCGAAGTTGTCGAGCATGTACTGGGCCCATATTGCGACCGACATCCCGGGGCGGGAACCGCCGTGGGCCGGAAACTCCGACTCGGCCAGCCACAGCAGGTTGGCCGACAGTCCGGCCTCGTTCAATCCGTCGGTGGTGCAGATGTCGTAGCCGGTGGCCACCACGCTGCCGTACTTCGCGGTCCATTCGATGGAGTTCGCCCCGGCCCGCCCGTCACGCGTCACCCCGCGCGGCAACGACCACAGGTCGGTAGCCAGATCCAGCTTCCAGTCCATCGACCGTCCGGTGATGATGTTGCCATTGGGGCCTAGGTAAACCAGTCGGGTGCACATGTGTCTACCGTACGGGCTGTCAGAACACCTCGGTCTGTAACCTGCGCAGGTGTTCGGCCGGCTGGCCGAGCAGCTGCGAACTGCCGTGCGCGCGTTTGAAGTAGAGCTGGATGTCGCTCTCCCAGGTGATCGCGATGCCGCCGTGCAGTTGGACCGCTTCACCCGCGACCTTGGAGAATGCCTCGCTGGCAACGACTCTGGCCAGTGCGGCGGCGGTGGCAGAAGGTTCCGCGAGGGCGTCGTCGACGACGGCTCGGGCGGCCGAGACGTCCACGTACAGGTCGGCCATCCGGTGCTTGAGGGCCTGGAAGCTGCCGATCGGCCGGCCGAACTGCACCCGGTCCTTGGTGTACTGCACCGTCAGGTCCAGACAGCGGCTGGCCGCGCCGATCTGTTCGGCGGCCAGCAGGATCGCCGCATAGTCGGCGATACCGGGGTCGGCGCCGATGGCCGCGGTCTGCTCGGCGGTGACCCGGCCCAACCGGCGGGTGGGGTCCATGGTGGCCACCGGCTCGGCGGTGAAGGCGGTCCAGCGCTGCAATTGGCCGTCCTGGGCGCCGATGACGACCCCGTGGACATCGGCGGCGCCCACCAGGTCCCCGTTGGCCGCATAGCCGTCGCCGAAGACCACCGCTCCGATCGCACTGCCTTCGGCGAGCTGCTCCAGCGTTTCGGCATCGGGCTCGGGGGCGGCCAACAGTGCCAGCTCGGCCAGCACGGTGCCCAACAGCGGGGTGGGCACCAGTGCCTTGCCCAATTCCTCGAGAACGACGGCGGCATCACCCAGTTGGCCTCCGGCGCCGCCGAGCTCCTCGGGCACCACCAGCGCGGCGGCACCGACCTGCTCGCACAACAGCTGCCACAGCGACTCGTCGTAGCCGCGGTCGGACTCCATCGCCGTCCGGACCGCTTCGGGGGTGGCGTGCTTGTCGACCAGCGCCGCCACCGTTTGGCGTAGCAGGTCGCGTTCTTCGTTGCGGGCCACTTAGATCGCCTCCAACACTCGCCGCCGGTGGGCGGTGGGATCCCCCCAGGCCGGGCGCAGGGCTTGCACCCGCAGCAGCCACAGCGACAGGTCGCATTCACTGGTGAAACCGATGGCACCGTGCGTCTGCAGCGCCGAGTGCGCGGCCAGCAGGGCGGCGTCGGACGCCGCCACCTTGGCGGCGCTGACGTCGCGGGCGGCATCGGGGGAGTTGTCGGCGAACGACAGCGCCGCCCCGTACACCAGCGGGCGGGCCAACTCCAGGGCGATGTGCACGTCGGCGAGCTTGTGCTTGATCGCCTGGTAGCCGCCGATCACCCGGCCGAACTGGGTGCGCTGCTTCGCGTAGTCGACGGCCGTGTTCAGCATGGCCTGTCCGGCCCCGATCAACTGTGCCGCGGTGGCCAGGGCCCCCACCTCGTAGCCGCGGCCGGTGTCGGCGTCCCAGGAGTCGCCGGTAGCGGTGACATCGCAGACGCCCCGGCTCGGGTCCACCGAGGCGTGCCGGGTGCCGGGCTGCGCGACGCCGGCCTTGCCGTTCTCGGCAAGCAGGACCAGGTCGACGGTCTCGGCATCCACGGCGCGAGGGGCGTGCGGCGGCAGTGCCACGGTGGCGATCAGCTCACCGGCGGCGAGGGCGGCCAGCCGCATTGCGGCGTCGGGTGCGCCGGCAAGCAACACCGGTGCCACCGCGATCGATTCCACCACCGGCCCCGGCACACACCAGCGGCCCAACGCCTCCATGGTCAGCATCAGGTCGACGGGGTGCGCACCGATGCCGTCGTACTGCTCGGGTACCGCCAGCGCGGTGACACCGAGTTCGGCGAGTTGGTTCCACACCCGACGTCCCGCTTCGGGTTCGCCCTGCGCCCAGGTGCGCACCGCACCCGGCACGTCGGCGGCGGCCAGCGCGGCGTCGATGCTGGCCGCGAAGTCGCGCTGTTCTTGGTCTAGATCGAATTTCACTTCTTCTCCCGGGGCAGGCCCAGCAGCCGCTCGGCGATGATATTGCGCTGAATCTCGTTGGTGCCGGCGTAGATCGGGCCACCGAGCGCGAACAGGTAGCCGTGGGTCCAGGCGTCGGCGAGCTCGCCGTCGACGCCGCGGATGTCCAGGCCGGTCTGGTGCAGCGCGACGTCGAGATCGGACCAGAACACCTTGGTCACCGAGGATTCCGCCCCCAGCTCGCCGCCGGCCGCCAGCCGGGTCACGGTCCCGAAGGTCTGCAGCCGGTAGGCCTGCGCGGAGATCCAGGCGTCGGCGACCCGATCGGTGAACACCGGGTCGCTGCCGTGCTCGCGCCACAGCGCGACCAGCTTCTCCGCGCCCACCAGGAACCGGGCCGGGCTGCGCAGACTCATGCCGCGCTCGTTGCTCGACGTGCTCATCGCGGCGCGCCAACCCTCGTTCGGCTCACCGATCACGTCGTTGTCTCCCACGAACACGTCGTCGAGGAAGATCTCGCCGAAACCGGTCTCGCCGCCGAGTTGCTCGATGGCGCGCACGGTGATCCCGGGCGCTTTGAGGTCGAACATGAAGTAGGTCAAGCCGTGGTGGCGCTGGGCGTCGGGGTCCGAGCGGAACAAGCCGAAGCCGCGCTCGCCGAACGGAGCGCGTGAGCTCCAGATCTTCTGCCCGTTGAGTTTCCAGCCGCCCTCTACCTTGGTGGCCGTCGAGCGCAGCGACGCCAGGTCGCTGCCCGACTCCGGCTCCGACCAGGCCTGCGCCCAGATCTCCTCGCCGCTGGCCATCTTCGGCAGCACCCGGTCCAGCTGCTCGGAGGTGCCGTGTGCGAACAGCGTCGGCGCCAGCATCGAGGTGCCGTTGGCGCTGGCCCGGCCCGGCGCGCCCGCGCGGAAGTACTCCTCCTCGAACACCACCCACTGCAGCAGGGTGGCGTCGCGCCCGCCGTATTTCTCCGGCCAGGCGATCACCGACAGGCCGGCGTCGTAAAGCACCTTGTCCCACCGGCGGTGCTGTTCGAAACCCTCGGCGGTGTCGTAGGACGCGACCGGGAACTTGTCTTTGTTCGCCGCCAGAAACTCGCGGACCTCCGCGCGGAAGGCCTCGGTCTCTGCATCAATATTCAAGTCCATCTAAGCCCACTCTCTCAACTCATGCTTGACCACCTTGCCGCCGGGATTGCGCGGCAGGGAGTCGGCGAAGGTCACCGATCGCGGTGCCTTGAAGTTCGCCAGATGCTCACGGGCGTAAGCGATCACCGTTGCTTCATCGAGGGCCGCACCCGGTCCGGGCCGGCGCACGATGAATGCCCGCCCGACCTCGCCGAGCCGTTCGTCGGGCACGCCGACCACCGCCACGTCGGCCACCCCGTCGAGGCGGGCCAGCACCTGCTCGATCTCGGCGGGATAGACGTTGAAGCCACCGCAGATGTACATGTCCTTGAGCCGGTCGGTGATCCGCAGATTCCCGGCCCCGTCGAGGGTGCCGACGTCGCCGGTGTGCAGCCAGCCGTCGGCGTCGACGGCGGCTGCGGTGGCGTCGGCGTCATCGAGG
Organism: Mycolicibacter senuensis; assembly: GCF_002101885.1. Lineage (GTDB taxonomy): Bacteria > Actinomycetota > Actinomycetes > Mycobacteriales > Mycobacteriaceae > Mycobacterium > Mycobacterium senuense. Next base: position 19,964 of record NZ_LQPS01000019.1, on the reverse strand, counting down.
TAACCCAGCATGATGTTGGCGCTGCGCAGCAACACCTCGCCGGCCTCGGAGTCGGCACCGCGATCGATCCGCAACTCGAAGTCGGCGATCGGCCGCCCGCAGGTGGTGGCGACGGTGACGGCATCATCGTCGGCGCGGCACATGGTGGCGAACCCGCCCGACTCGGTCAGCCCGTAGGCGGTGAGCACAATGTCGATGTCGAGCTCGTTCTGCATCCGCTCGATCAACACCACCGGCACGGTGGCCGCACCGGTGACCGCGAACCGCAGCGAGCTCAGGTCATGCCGATCGCGGTCGGGGTGGTCCAGCAGCGTCTGGTAGATGGTCGGCGGCCCGGGCAGCACGGTGATCCGGTGTTCGGCGATCGCGCGCAGCGCTGCGGCCGGGTCGAAGGTCAGTTGCGGGATCAAGGTGGCCCCGGTCTGTAGGCAGGCCAGGATGCCGGCCTTGTAGCCGAAGTTGTGGAAGAACGGATTGATGCACAGGTAGCGGTCGTCGGCGGTCATCCGCCCGCACTCGGCCCAGGCCGCCGGGCCGGCCAGCGACTGCCGGTGGGCGCAGAGCACGCCCTTGCTCCGGCCGGTTGTTCCCGAGGTGAACAGGATGTCCGACAGGTCGTCGGGCCCGACCGCGGCGGCGCGGGCGTCGATCTGGTCGTCGGTTGTCGAGGCGCCCGCGGCGATGAACTCAGCCCAGGATGCCGCCGCCGCCGCGTCGCCGTGTTCCACGGGGATCCGGACGGTGTGCTCGAGTGCGGGCAGCTCGTCCCGCTCGAGTTCGGCGAGTCGGTCGGCTTTGAGGAACCGGCCCATCCCGACCAGCACCCTGGCTTTGCTGCGAGCCAGGATGTCGGTGGCCTCCGACGCGGTGTAGCGGGTGTTCAGCGGCACCAGTACGCCGCCGGCGTAGTGGGTGCCCAGGCAGGTCACCACCCAGTGCCAGGTGTTGGGCGACCACAGCGCGACCCGGTCGCCGGGCGCCACGCCGAGGGCGATCAGGGCAGCCGCGACCCGGCGCACCTCGTCGCGCAGCCGGGCGTAGCTGAAGCTGCCGTCCTCGGTGACCAGGGCGGCGTGATCGGGAAGCGTCCGCGCGATGTGGTCCAGCGCCGCAGGAGTGGTCTGCGGTTCGGGGCTCATGTGCGCCGCTCCTCTGTGACGCGCATCTGCGCCGGGGCTAACAAGCAAGTGCTTGGTAGGTTAGCCTACAAGGGTGCAAGCAGTCGAGGAGTTCCGGGCCGAGGTCCGCGCATGGCTGGACGACAACCTGGTTGGGGAGTTCGCCAAGCTCAAGGGCTTGGGCGGTCCCGGGCGCGAACACGAGGCCTTCGAGGAGCGGATGGCGTGGAACCGTCATCTCGCCGACGCCGGGCTGACCTGCCTGGGCTGGCCGGTGGAGCACGGCGGGCGCGGCCTGTCGGTGGCGCACCGGGTGGCCTTCTACGAGGAGTACGCGCGCGCCGATGCGCCCGACAAGGTCAACCACCTCGGCGAGGAGCTGCTCGGGCCGACGCTGATCGCCTTCGGCACCCCCGAACAGCAGCAGCGTTTCCTGCCCGGCATCCGCAACGTCACCGAGCTGTGGTGTCAGGGCTACTCCGAGCCCGGTGCCGGCAGTGACCTGGCCAATGTCGCCACCACCGCCGTGCTGGAGGGCGACCACTGGGTGATTAACGGCCAGAAGGTCTGGACGTCACTGGCGCACCTGTCGCAGTGGTGCTTCGTAGTGGCCCGCACCGAGAAGGGCTCCAAGCGGCACAACGGACTGTCCTACCTGTTGGTGCCGTTGGACCAGCCCGGCGTCGAGATCCGGCCGATCGTGCAGCTGACCGGCACCTCGGAGTTCAACGAGGTGTTCTTCGACGACGCGCGCACCGACGCCGACCTGGTGGTCGGCGAGCCCGGTGACGGGTGGAAGGTCGCGATGGGCACGCTCACCTTCGAGCGTGGCGTGTCGACACTGGGTCAGCAGATCCGTTACGCGCGTGAGCTTTCCGCGCTCGCCGAGCTCGCCCAGCGCAACGGCGTCGCCGAAGATCCGCTGATCCGCGAGCGGCTGACCCGATCCTGGGTCGGCTTGCGTGCCATGCGGTCCTACGCGCTGGCCACCATGGACGTCGAGCAGCCCGGTCAAGATAACGTCTCGAAACTGTTGTGGGCCAACTGGCATCGCGACCTGGGCGAGCTCGCCATGGATGTGATCGGTCGCGACTCGATGGTGCTCGCCGACGGCGAGTTCGACGAGTGGCAGCGGCTCTATCTGTTCACCCGCTCAGACACCATCTACGGCGGATCGAACGAGATTCAGCGCAACATCATCGCCGAGCGGGTTCTCGGCCTACCCCGGGAGGCAAAGGGATGAGCTCGGTTTCGGATCTGTCCACCGCGCCGGAAGAGATCGCCGGACACGGCCTGCTGAAGGGCAAGACGGTGCTGGTGACCGCGGCCGCCGGCACCGGAATCGGCTCCACCACCGCCCGTCGTGCGCTGCTCGAAGGTGCCGACGTCGTCGTCTCCGACTATCACGAGCGCCGGCTTTCCGAGACCCGTGACGAACTGGCCGCCCTCGGGCTGGGCCGGGTGGAGGCGGTGGTCTGCGACGTCACCTCGACGGCCGCGGTCGACGAACTGTTCGAGACCGCCGTGGCCAAGATGGGCCGGCTCGACGTGCTGGTCAACAACGCCGGCCTGGGCGGCCAGACGCCGGTGATCGACATGACCGACGAGGAGTGGGACCGCGTCCTGAATGTCACGCTCAACTCGGTGATGCGGTCGACCCGAGCCGCATTGCGCTATTTCCGCGGTGTCGAGCACGGTGGGGTGATCGTCAACAACGCCAGCGTGCTGGGCTGGCGTGCGCAGCATTCCCAGTCGCACTACGCCGCCGCCAAGGCCGGTGTCATGGCGCTGACCCGGTGCAGTGCCATCGAGGCGGTCGAGTACGGGGTTCGGATCAACGCCGTGTCGCCGTCGATCGCCCGACACAAGTTCCTGGAGAAGACCAGCTCCGCGGAGCTGCTCGACCGGCTCGCCGAGGGCGAGGCGTTCGGCCGGGCCGCCGAGCCGTGGGAGATCGCCACCACCATCGCGTTCTTGGCCAGCGACTATTCCAGTTACCTGACCGGCGAAGTCATCTCGGTTTCCAGTCAGCACCCGTGATGCCATGACGCGCCGTGACGAACTCCTGAGCCTGGCTGCGGCGATGATCGCCGAGCGTGGGCTGCGCGCGACCACGGTGCGCGACATCGCCGACGCTGCCGGGATCCTGTCGGGGAGTCTGTATCACCACTTCTCCTCCAAGGAGGAGATGGTCGACGAGGTGCTGCGCGACTTCCTCGATTGGCTGTTCGAGCGCTACCAGCAGATCATCGACACCGAATCCGATCCGATGGAATGCTTCAAGGGGTTGTTCCTGGCGTCGTTCGATGCGATCGAGCACCGGCACGCCCAGGTCGTCATCTACCAGGACGAGGCCAAGCGGCTGTCTTCGCAGGAGCGCTTCGGCTACGTCGATGAGCGCAATCGCCAGCAGCGCAAGATGTGGATCGACGTGCTGCAGCAGGGCGCCGAAGCGGGATGTTTCCGGCCCGACCTCGATGTCGACCTGGTCTACCGTTTCATCCGAGACACCACCTGGGTGTCGGTGCGCTGGTATCAGCCCGGCGGACCGCTCACCGCCGAACAAGTGGGCAGACAGTACCTCGCCATCGTGCTGGGTGGAATCAGTGAAGGAGTCTGAAATGACCGCACAAATCTCACAGGCCTACGTGATCGACGCAGCCCGCACCGCGGTCGGCAAGCGCAACGGGTCGCTGGCCGGCGTGCACCCGGTCGACCTGGGCGCGTTGGCGTTTCGCGGGCTGCTGGACCGGGTCGGCGTCGACCCGGCGGCCGTCGACGACGTGATCGCCGGATGTGTGGACGCGATCGGCGGCCAGGCCGGCAATATCGGCCGGCTGGCCTGGCTGGCCGCGGGCTACCCCGACGGCGTACCCGGTGTCACCGTCGACCGGCAGTGCGGGTCCAGCCAGCAGGCGATCTCGTTCGGCGCCCAGGCCATCATGAGCCGCACCGCGGACCTGATCCTGGCCGGCGGCGTGCAGAACATGAGCTGGGTGCCGATCTCGTCGGCGATGATCGTCGGCGAGCAGTTCGGCTTCACCTCGCCCACCAACGAGTCCAAGAAGTGGCTGGAACGCTATGGCGACCAGGAGATCTCGCAGTTCCGCGGCGCCGAGATGATCGCCGAGAAGTGGGACCTGTCCCGCGAGGAGATGGAACGCTTCGCACTGCAGAGCCACCAGCGGGCGTTCACCGCCATCGCCGAGGGCCGCTTCGACAAGGAGATCATCCCGGTCGACGTCGACGGTGTCGCGTTCCGGGTCGACGAGGGGCCGCGGGAATCGACGCTGGAGAAGATGGCCGGGCTGAAGCCCCTGGTCGAGGGCGGCCGGCTCACCGCCGCATTGGCCAGCCAGATCTCCGACGGCGCGTCCGCGGTGCTGCTCGCGTCAGAAAGCGCAGTGCAGACGCACGGACTGACGCCGCGCGCCCGTATCCACCACATCAGCGCCCGGGGCGACGACCCGGTGTTCATGCTGACCGGCCCGATCCCGGCCACCCGCTACGCGCTGGAGAAGACCGGCCTCGATATCGAAGACATCGGCGTGGTGGAGATCAACGAGGCGTTCGCCCCGGTGGTGCAGGCGTGGATGAAAGAGTTCCCGATCGACCCGGCCAAGGTGAACCCCAACGGCGGGGCGATCGCGCTGGGCCACCCGCTGGGCGCCACCGGAGCCAAATTGTTCACCACGATGCTGCACGAGTTGGAGCGCACCGGCGGCCGTTACGGCCTCCAGACCATGTGTGAGGGCGGCGGTACGGCAAACGTCACCATCATCGAGCGGCTTGACAGCTAAACTTCTGCGACATGGAAGCGACATGGAAGCAATGACGACCTCGGTGCCCGGCGGGCGGCGGATTCGCGGGCTGGACGCCGAGCAACGTCGTGCACAGCGTCGCGACCAACTCCTGACCGCGGCTTTCGACCTGTTCGCGCAGGACGGATACGTCAACACGTCGATCGAACAGATCTGTCAGACGGCCTACGTCGGCAACAAGGCCTTCTATGAACTGTTCGACAGCAAAGAAGACTGCTTCCTGGCGCTGCTGAACCAGATCGGCGATCGGCTCAAGGCGGAAACCCAGCAGGAGTTGGGGCGCAGCGCCCCCGACGAGGCGGAAGAGTTGACCGTGCGCCGGGTTGCCACCACGTTTGCGCACGTGCTGGTGGACGATCCCCGGGTGGCGGTGGTGGCGTTCCGGGAGTGCACCGGTATCTCGCCGCGGGTTGAGGCCCGGCGACAGGAGAACCGCAGGTGGGCCGCGGCCTTCCTCGAGGCGTTCTGGCGCAGCAAGGCGCCGCCGGACGACGTCGCCGATTACCGGGCGATGGCGGTCGCCACCGTCGGCGGGCTGTTCGAGTTGGTCGCTGACTTCCTGCATGACACCGAGCCGCCGCGGTCGATAGACGACCTCGCGAACGATCTGACCTCTTTTGTGCTCGCGGTCGGAAACGGAATCCACCTTGCCGCTCCGGCCCGGGAGAACCGGGCCGGGTGAGGTAGCGGGTCAACGCACCAGCCCGGCGACGATGTCGTCGACCGTTCGCCGTGCCAGCGAATCGAGTTCGTCGCGGCTGGTGTCGCGCAGCGGCCCGTGCAGCGCCAGTTCGGCGAAGCCGTGTACGGCCGACCAGCACGGCCACTCCGCTCCCCGGCGCCGGTCCGGTTGCAGCACACCGGCTTCGGTCATCGCGTCGAGGGCGTCCACCAGTGCACGAAACGGCGGCGGGGCCCAGTCATCGCCGACCGCGCTGAAGTCGGAACCGCCGTGCTCATGCGGCGGTCCCAGTTTCGCCTCTCCTGCGTCGAGGCTCGCTGAACCGCCGAAGAAAGCCACCGCGAACCACCCCGGTTCGTTCAAGGCGAACTCGACGTAGCCGAGACCGACTGCGCGCAGCTGATCACGGGCCCGGGTCTGCGCTGAACCCCGCCGGTGCACCGGTTTGAGCATGCGCGCGGCCACCTTGTCGTGGATGGCCATCGCCACCGCGGTCAACAGTGCCTCACGGTCGGCGAAGTGACGGTAAGCGGCGTTCGGTGAGACCCCGGCGCGCCGGGTCGCCGCCCGGATGGTCAGGGCATCCGGGCCGCCGGTCCGGGTGAGCTGCAGGCCGGCGTCGATCAGCGCGGCGCACAGATCGCCGTGGTGATAACCGGACTTCGTGACAGGCAACCCTTGACAACCCCCTCGAATGGAAGTGTACGGTGTCAACATAACTGATGTGGACGCCGTACACATAGCAGCGGGAGGTGGTTGTGACGACGACTCCGGGACTGCCGCCGGTCGTGGATCGGCCGACCTGGCAGCGCGAGCTGGACGCCCTACGGCGCCGGGAGAAGGCAGCCACGCGAGAACTCGACGTGATCGCCGCGCAGCGCCGGCGGCTGCCGATGGTGGCGATGGCCGACTATGTGCTGCAAGGGGAGAACGGACCGGTCCGTCTCGCAGACGTGTTCGACGGCAGGCGACAGCTGATCGTCTACCACCACATGTGGTCTCCGGGCCAGCAGTGGCAATGCCCGGGGTGCACCGGGTTCGCCGCGCAGTTCACCCGGCTGGAGTTCCTGTCGGATTACGAAGCGCGCTTCGTCGTCGTCACCCAGGGTCCGATCGACGAAGCGCTGGACTATAAGCGCCGGGTGGGCAACCAGATGGCCTGGTACAGCACCGCCGACAGCACGTTCGGGGCTGATGTGGATGCCCCGCCGGGCGGCGGTTTCGCCGTGAATGTCTTTCTGCGCCAGGGCGACAAGGTATTCCGGACTTGGCATACGACCGGGCGGGGAGTCGAGCAACTCAGCCACGCGTTCGCGTTGATCGACGTGCTGCCCTACGGGCGCCAGGAAGGGTGGCAGGACTCGCCCGACGGCTGGCCGCAATATCCCACCTACAGCCGCTGGGCGAGCTCGCAGCAGATTGCCAGGGCATACGGCCCTGGCAGGGCTTCCAACCGAGAAGGAGCAAGATGAGCACCATCACGACCGGTCTGAAGACGATCAACCTGGTGTGCGTGGCGACGCCCGATCAGGACAAGGCGGTTGCGTTCTACGAGTCGCTGGGCTTCGAGAAGCGCACCGACATCGAGATGGGTGACGGCTACCGGTGGATCGAGGTCTACCCGCCCACCGGGATAGCCGGCATCGCGCTGGCTCCGCCGCCGCCGGAGAGCGGCCCGGTCGAGCCGACCGATACCGGCATCACACTGACCACTGACGACATCGACGCCACGCTCGCCGCGATGCGTGAGCTCGGAGTCGACGTCGACGCGCAGGTGGCGAGAATGGGAGACCCGGTCCCGCCGATGTTCTGGTTCCGCGACCCGACCGGACACACCCTGATGGTGGTGGAGGCCTAGGTCCGGCCGCTAGCTCGCGTCGTGAGATTCCGTCTCGGCGTCAGGTGATGAGGGAAGAAGCTGCGCGTAGGTGCGCTACGGCGTCGGCCACGATGCCCTCGATCAGCTCCGCGCACGACGGCAGGTCCGCGAGGGCGCCGGCCACCTGGCCCGAGGCCAGCACGCCGGCCTCGGTGTTGCCTTCCACCAGACCGGCTTTGAGCAGCATCGGTGTGTTGGCGGCCATCAGCACCTGTGACCAGGTGAGTTCCTTGCCGTGGCGCATGGCCAGGCCATCCTGAATCATGGTGGGCCAGCTCATGCCCGACATCTTCTTGAACTTCGCCGCGTTGCGGATGGCGGCGCTGAAACCGCGTGCCCGCGAGCCGCTTTCCAGCTTCTCCACCAATTCGGTGCGCAGCACCCGGTGCGGCATGCCGTCGACCCGGGTGGAGACCACGGTGCCGCCCAGGTCGGCGGCCAGGTAGCGCTGCTTGACCGCATCGGGCACCGTCGAATCCGAGGTCAACAGGAAACGGGTGCCCATCGCGACGCCGGTGGCCCCATAGGACAGGGCGGCGGCCAGGCCGCGACCGTCGAAGAAACCGCCGGCGGCGATCACCTGCACACCGGTGCCGGCAACGGCGTCCAGCACCGACGGCAGCAGCAGCGTGGTGGCCACCGGTCCGGTGTGCCCGCCGCCCTCGCCGCCCTGCACGATCACCGCGTCGGCGCCCCAGGATGCCACCTTCTTGGCGTGCTTGGCCGCACCGACGGACGGGATCACCACCGAGCCCGCCTCTTTGAGTTTCGCGATCAGTTCCTGTTTGGGCGCCAGCGCGAAGGACGCCACCTTGACGCCCTCGCGGATCATCAGGTCCACCCGGTCGCCGGCGTCGGCGCCGTCGGCGCGGATGTTGACCCCGAACGGCTTGTCGGTCGCCGACTTCACCTTCGCTATCGCGGCGGCCAGCTCGTCGATGGTCATGGTCGCCGAGGCCAGGATGCCCAGCCCGCCGGCATTGGCGGTTGCCGACACCAGTCGGGCGCCGGCCACCCAGCCCATCCCGGTCTGCACCACCGGGTGTTCGATGCCGACCAGTTCGGTCAGCGGGGTGCGGAGCTTGGTCATGACCGTACTTCTTTGTCGCGCAGCGACTTCGGGTCGATGACTTCACGGATCAACCGCAGTTCCTCGATCTCGGGCAGCCGGGTGGTGGCGGCATCGGCCAGCCCGTGCACCTCGAACGAGGTGTTCTCGGCGACCTCCTCGGCGGTGACGCCCGGGTGCAGCGAGACCGCGCGCATCTGGTGGTCCGGACCGCCGAAGTCGAACACGCCCAGGTTGGACACCACCCCGCCGAGGTTGAAGAACCGGAAGGCCGGGTTGTCCGGGTCCACCTTGTCGTAGCCGATCCCGGACACGACGTCGACGGTCTCGCAGAACACCCGCGGCGAGTGTGCGCCCACCCAGTAGCTGGTGGTGTGGTTGATGGTGTTGCCGGGCGCACCGCGCACCCCGAACATCTGCCGGGTCGGATGCTGCAGCGGACCGAACGCCGACAGGTTCTGGTTGCCGTACCGGTCGATTTGGTTGGCGCCCATGATCACATGCCGTCGGCCCCACGACAGGGTTTCGAAGACCCGGTTGAACGGCATCCACCCCTCCAGGGGGCCGACCCTCCCGATCGCCGGGGTGTCGGCCAGGATGCGGGCCTCCCCGTCGGTGAGCACCAGGTCGGGGGAGAAGGTCAGCCGGGCGAGCCGGGCGCCCACCGAGGGCACCGTGGCCATCGGGCTGGCCATGATCTCGCCGGCGTCGCGGAACAGCTCGGCGCAGGCGATGGCGCAGATCTCGGCGCGGGTGGGTGAGTCGGTCATGCTTGTGCCTCCGCTCCGAATGCCTTGACCGCCGCCTGGTAGTCGTCTTCGCTACCGGACAGGTAGGTGGCCTTGAACTCCGCCCAGGTCTCGTCGGACCTGGCGGCCTCGGCATAGTGACGCTGGAACTTCTCGTCGCGCCCGTAATCGGCTGCCCCGATGGTGAAGTGGGCGCCACCGGGTGCTTCCACGACCTTGTCCACCATCATCCGGTTGATCACCTGGGTCTGCGGTGAGGTGGCCGCGATCAGCTCGTCGGTGGACACGATCTTCTCCACCGACAAGAAGCGGCGCTGCGCCGACATCAAGAACAGGTCATCGAAGTATGGATCGATACCGGTGTAGGCGGCGTTGCCGCGTTCGTCGCCGAGGTTCATGTGCACGAACGCGGCGTCGAGGTTCAGTGCCGGCATCGCGATGAGCGTCTCGTGCCCACCCTCGACGGGGTAGGGGGAGGTGACCGTCTTGAGCTCGCCCTCCCAGAAGTCGACCACCGAGCTGCCCAGGCCGGCCCGGATCGGCAGGAACGGTAACCGCTGGGCGGCGGCCTGCAGCCCGCAGCGCAGCATGCCCTCGTCCATCTCGCGGGCCTCAATCGCGCCGGTGGTGCGGGCCTTGGCGAACCAGGGATCGTAGAACGGCGGCGAGTCCAGGGAGACGAACCCGTAATAGGCCCGTCGCACCTTGCCCGCCGAGCACAGCAGTCCCAGGTCCGGCCCGCCGTAGGTCACCACGGTCAGGTTCTTCACGTCGGTGCGCAGGATGGCGCGGACGAAAGCCATCGGCTTGCGGCGCGAGCCCCAGCCGCCGATGCCGATAGTCATGCCGTCGCGCAACTCGGCGACGGCGTCGTCCAGAGTGGTCAGCTTGGTCGTCACTTCTTCCCCTTCTCGGTGCCGGCGAAGGCGTCGCGGTGCTCGTCGGCCACCCCGGCGAGGTTCAGTTCGAAGGTGAAGCCCTGCTCCATCCGGTAGCTGCTGTTGACCTTCTGCACATCGATGAGGTTCAGCGCCTCCTTGGCCGCGCGGATCACCCGGGTGTCCTTGGCGGCGATGTCGCGGGCCACCCGCAGCGCGGCCTCATCGAGCTCGGCGCGGGGCACCACCTCGTGCACCGAACCGTACTGGTGCAAGGTGGCGGCATCCACGGTGGCCGCGGTGTAGAACAACCGGCGCATCATGTGCTGCGGGACCAGCCGGGATAGGTGGGTGGCCGCGCCCAGTGCGCCGCGCTCCACCTCCGGCAGGCCGAACTTGGCGTCATCGGAAGCCACGATCACGTCGGCGTTGCCGACCAGCCCGATGCCGCCGCCGACGCAGAAGCCGTTGACCGCGGCGATCACCGGTACCGCGCACTCGTAGACGGCCTTGAAGGCGGCGAAGCAGCCCCGGTTGGCGTCGATCAGCGCGGTAAAGCCCTCGGTGTTCTGCATCTCTTTGATGTCCACGCCGGCGTTGAAGCCGCGGCCTTCGGCGCGCAGGATCACCGCATGGGTGGACATGTCGTTGCCGGCGGCGGTGATGACGTCGCCGAGCTCGAACCAGGCCCGGGAGGGCAGAGCGTTGACCGGCGGATAGTCGACGGTGACCGTGACGATCCCGGGTTCGACGGTCGTGGATGTGATCGGCATCTGCTGTTCCTGGCTTTCCCTGTCGATTCGGGGGTCGTGAACCACCTGAGCTACCTAAGCAAGCACTTGCTTGGTACGCTAGCACAGTGTCTGATCTCAAGTCCGGTTCCCTCTATTTCGGATTGACCGGCAAAGTGGTGCTCGTGACCGGTGGTGTCCGCGGTGTCGGCGCGGGTATCAGCGCCGTCTTCGCCGATCAGGGCGCCACGGTGGTGACCTGTGCGCGCCGGCCCGGAGACGGCCTGCCGTATGAGTTCCACGCCTGCGACGTCCGCGACGACGACGCGGTCAAGGGCCTGATCGAGACGGTGGTCGCCAAGCATGGCCGGCTTGACGTGGTGGTCAACAACGCCGGCGGTTCACCGCATGCCTTGGCCGCCGAGGCATCGGCCAACTTCAGCCGCAAGATCATCGAGCTCAATCTGCTGGCGCCGCTGCAGGTCGCCCAGCACGCCAACGCCGTCATGCAGACCCAGGACAGTGGCGGGTCGATCGTCAACATCACCAGCGTGAGTGGTCACCGGCCGTCGCCGGGCTCCGCGGCCTACAGCGCGGCCAAGGCCGGCGTGGACAATCTGACCGCCACCCTGGCCGTGGAGTGGGCGCCCAAGGTGCGGGTCAACTCGGTGGTGGTCGGCATGGTCGAGACCGAGCAGTCCGAACTGTTCTACGGCGACGCCGAGTCGGTGGCTGCCGTCGGCGCCACCGTGCCGCTGGGCCGGCTCGCCAAGCCGGCCGACGTCGGCTGGGCGGCAGCCTTCCTGTCTTCCGAGGCCGCGTGCTACATCAGCGGCGCCACCCTGGAAGCCCACGGCGGCGGCGAGGCGCCCGCCTACCTCGACGCTTCGAGCGCAAATAAGTAAAAGTCGGCCCAAAACAAAGGAGACAGCACACATGGGACTTCTCGACGGCCGGGTGGTCATCGTTACCGGAGCAGGCGGCGGAATCGGGCGGGCGCACGCGCTGGCCTTCGCCGCCGAGGGCGCCCGGGTGGTGGTCAACGACATCGGTGTGGGCCTGGACGGCTCACCGGCCGGTGGCGGTAGCGCCGCCCAGGGCGTGGTCGACGAGATCGTCGCCGCCGGTGGGGAAGCCGTCGCCAACGGCTCCAATGTGGCCGACTGGGAGCAGTCCGCGGCGCTGATCCAGACCGCCGTCGACCACTTCGGCAGACTCGACGTGCTGGTCAACAATGCCGGCATCGTGCGGGACCGGATGTTCGCCAACGCCACCGAAGAGGAATTCGACGCCGTTACGGCGGTGCACCTCAAGGGTCACTTCGCCACCATGAAGCACGCCGCCGCCTACTGGCGGGCGCAGTCCAAGGCCGGCGAAACCGTGGACGCCCGCATCATCAACACCAGTTCGGGCGCCGGTCTGCAGGGCAGTGTCGGGCAGGCTACCTACAGCGCCTCCAAGGCCGGTATTGCCGCGCTGACTCTGGTCGCTTCGGCCGAGATGGGCCGCTACGGCGTCACCGCGAACGCGATCGCCCCGTCAGCGCGCACCCGGATGACCGAGACGGTGTTCGCCGACATGATGGCGACACAGGACCAGGCCTTCGACGCGATGGCTCCGGAGAACGTCAGCCCGCTGGTGGTGTGGCTGGGCAGCGTGGAATCCAAGGATGTCACCGGCAAGGTCTTTGAGGTCGAGGGCGGCAAGATCCGCGTCGCCGAGGGCTGGGCGCACGGCCCGGAGGCCGACAAGGGCGCCCGCTGGGATCCCGCCGAGCTGGGCCCGGTCGTCACCGATCTGCTGGCCCAGGCGCGCCCGCCGGTGCCGGTGTACGGGGCCTGAGCCGCCGGGGCAACGTCGCCGGGTCAGATATGCCTCGCCGCTTCCTGGACGAGTTGGACGCGGGAAGAGATATCGAGCTTGGTATAGATGTGGTTCAGGTGGGAGTGCACGGTTCGCGGCGAGACGTTCAGTTTCGAGGCGATGTCTTTGTCGCGGAGTCCAGCACTGACGAGCCGGATGACGTTGTGTTCGGCCGGAGTCAGCGAAGCCCAACCACTCGACGGGCGTTTACGGCTGCCTTCGGTGCCGGATGCGTAGGCGATGGCCTCAGCGATCGACAATGCGGTTCCTCGGGCCCAATGACGCTCAAAGTCGTCCTGCGGCATTGCTTCTCGTAGGGTATTGACTGCGTCGGTGTATCCAGCGTCGTACGCCTTGGAGCGGACCGTGCCGGTGATATCTCGGGCGCTGGCCGCCAGGCCGAACAGCCGTGCTGCGCGATCATGCTGACCTGCAGCGCAGTTCACTGCTGCCAGCGACTCGATTAAATCGGGGACGGCCAGGTATCCCCCGGTTTCCGCGGCGATCGCCAACGCGTGACGCGCGTCTTGCCCGGCCTGCTTGAGTTTCCCCTCGGCCATCGACACCCGGACACGTAACTCCAGCAGCAGTATCCGCTGGAATCCAGACCCCACGGCAAGCGCCTCGTCGACCAGGTGGCGCGCCGTGACCAGGTCGCCGGACGCCAACGCGGCCCTGGCGACCGGATTGCCGGTTATTGCCAGCAGTTGCGGCAGTGCGCACGCGTCAAACGCCGCAGCACCGGCGCCGACCGCACCGGACACATCACCGGCGGCCAGTGACACGTCCGCCACCGTCCCGAAACTGACGGCACGGTGGAAGTCGATGAGGTCCGCGGCAGCCTCGACGCACGCGTCCGCTGCGGCCCGGGCACCTCGGGTGTCCCCTTGGCACGCCAGGGCTTCGGCCAGGACGGTCAGACTCTGGGTGCTGAACAGCGGATCGCCTGCTGCCTCGGCCTCGATAGCCACGCTCCGGGCCTCGGCGGCGGCCATGGCGAGCTCGCCCCGATGAAGGTGCGTCAATCCCAAGCAGAGCCGGCACAGCCGCGAAACCGACCAGTCGCCGACCGCGTCGGCGAGGCGCTGCCCTTTCTCCGCGGCCACGCGCGTCGTGGCCAGGTCCCCGGCCACAAAGGCGGAATAGGCCTGTACGCCATATATCTGGGCCAACCGCCAATCGTCGTCCAGGGCGGGGGACAGTGCGATGGCCTGCTCGAAGTAGGGCAGGGCCAGTTCAGGGCTGTAGCTACAGGTGAAACCGCAGGCTGCCAGCGACCAGGCGAGCAGGGCCGGGTCATCGAGACGCCGCGCGATGGCGACTGCCTCTTCAGCTTGATCGGCATGGCCGTAGTTTCCGGTCAACGCCTCGAAGATGGCCTTGTCGGCGAGAGCGCTGGCCCGCGCGGCAGGCGCCATGGCGGCGGGGGCGGTGAGAACGGCATCGAACCACGCCAGGCCCTCCATGGTCCGGCTATGGATCCACAGCGGGAACAACGACGAGGCGAGATGTGCGGCGACCTCGATGTCACCATGCTCACGACTCCAGGTGAAGGCGATCCTGAGGTTGTCGATCTCGAGTTCCGCCTGCGCAATGTGCCAGCCGTACCCGGCGGTCACCCCGGCGTCGAACAGTGCTGTGTAGTGGTCACGGTGGCGCGCCCGTATAGCCTCGGATTCCCCGGACTGCTCCAGCTTCTCCAGGGCGTACTGCTGCACCGTCTGCAGCAGCCGGAAGCGCGTCGATTCTCCGGTGCTGTCGGCTATCACCAGCGATTTATCTACCAGCTGCGTGAGTTTGTCGACGAGCTGTCCACGCGGCACATCAGTGCCGCCGGCGACGGCGTGGGCGGCGTCAAGGTCGAACCCGCCCCGAAACGGCGCCAATCGACGAAACACTACGCGCTCGGATTCGCTCAACAAATCGTGCGACCAGTCCTCTGAAGCCCGCAGTGTCTGTTGGCGCGCCACCGCAGTGCGCGCACCACCGGTCAACAGTTGGAAGCGCTCGCCCAGCCCGTCGGCGATCTCGGCCAGCGACAACGCCCGAACACGTGTCGCGGCAAGCTCGATGGCCAACGGCACCCCGTCCAGCCGCCGGCAGATCTCGGCTACCAAGGCGGCATCGTCAGTGGTCTCGCTGAAACCCGGCCGGACCAGCCGAGCGCGCTGACGGAACAACTCGACAGCCTCGTCGGCCGGCGAGAGCGAGGGGGTCGTCCAGGTCACCTCGCCGGCTACTCCGATGGGTTCCCGGCTTGTCGCCACGATTGTCAGCTCGGCGTTGGCGGCCAACAGCGTGGCGGTCAGCCGTGCGCACGCGTCCAGCAGGTGCTCACAATTGTCGAGCACCATCAGCAATTGCCGGCCTGCGATCGAGCACGCCAGAGTGTCGAGTGGGGAGCGGTCCGATCGATCGGGCAGGCCCAGCGTTTTCGTTACTCGCTCGGGAATCAGTTCTGGATCGGTGATCGGCGACAGATCTACGCACCATGCCCCGTCGCGGAACCTGCCGGCCAACTCATCGGCCAGTTGCAGCGCCAGCCGTGTCTTGCCGACTCCGCCGGGGCCGGTCAACGTCACCAGACGGTTGCCGTCAACCAGCCGCCGGAGCTCGGTCAGTTCAGCATCGCGTCCGACGAAACTCGTCAGCGGCGTCGGAAAATGTGGCTCGGCCACCGATTTTCCCGTTCGAAGGGGCGGAAAATCGCTGACAAGGTCGCGATGGCAGAGTTGCGTCACGCGCTCCGGATACGGTCTGCCGCGAAGCCGGTGAACACCCAGATCAACCAGCCAAGCCTCCAAGGGAAGCTGATCACCCGTCAACTCCTGGGCTGTCTCGGACAAGACCGTCTGACCGGCATGGGCCAGGTCGCATAACCGCGCGGCGCGGTTCACCAGGGATCTCGGGTACGGGTCCGGTTCGACCGGCGGCCCCTCGTCGGCGTGCACTGCGATTCGCGGCTGGATGGGTGCCGAAGGCGTGCGCTGCAACGCCAGGGCGCACGCCACCGCGTCACTGGTGTCCACGAATTCGGCGGCGAACCTGTCGCGGCGGTCCTGCTCCGTCAGGCGGATACCGCCGTGGTCGGCAACCAACTCGGAAAGGGTGCGCTCCAGCCAGGAGAGGGCAGCGGTGGACAACGACTCCGTACCGGGCTGCCACGGTGGCCGGGGATCCCCGGCATCGACCACCAAAACCGTCCGCGCCATGGCAGGCGGAAAACCCGCCTCGCGTGTGTTCGACAAGATGTACCGTCCCTACAGGCCGCAATGGTCGCGCAAGCGGCTGGCCCTCCTGTCCAGGATGGGTGGTCTGCGCGGCGATACGTCTTGCTTCCCGACCATAGTAGGTATTTGTACCGGCACTTCCCGGAGTGCGCAATTGGCCACTTTCGAGCACTTTTGCCGATGTTGTCGGAGATGCGCCGGCGGACACTGGCAGAGACGGGCGGCGTTTGTCTGCTCAGCGGCCGGATAGTTGATCTCTCCGCACTGATGTCCATCTGATCACGATCTTCGGATCGAGGCACCGATCCGCGGCGTTGCGCACTATGGCCATCGTCATCGGGCGCGGACGAGTCGCGTTCCGTTGGCGTGTCGTTGGCTGCGGCATCACATTCGGCAGTGCCCCGTGGGGTGGTGGACTTCGGATCGGCGTGAGTCATGCGTGGTGATCAACGAGTCGTGGTGGATGCTAGGCGATTTGGCGTTGCTCGGCTAGCGGTTCGGTGATGGCGGCGTGTTTGGCGGCGATGACCTTGCGTAGCTCGGCCATGGAGATGTCGGACAGGTAGCGGCGGGTGACCTGCCATTCGTCGTGGGCTTCGATGACCACGGCGGTGGCCAGCCGCAGGAACGCCGCGGGATTCGGGAAGATCTCCACGACATCAGCGCGGCGCTTGATCTCCTTGTTGAGCCGCTCGATCGGATTGTTCGACCAGATCTTTTGCCAGTGCGCCCGCGGGAATGCGGTGAACGCCAGGACATCGGTCTTGGCCTCGGCCATCATCGCCGCCACCTTGGGAAATGTGGGCTCCAAGGTGTCGGCGACCTGGTCCCACTGAGCGGCGACCTCGGCCGGCTCGGTATGGGCGAAGACCGTCTTGATCGCCGCAGTGACCGCCGGCGCGTGCTTGGCGGCCACCACGCCGTGCAGGTTGCGCATGAAATGCACCCGGCAGACTCCCACTGTCAACCCCCGCTTTGAAGTGGTGGGATTTGTCGGGCATGCTGAACGGCCGCCCGACTGCGTGGTCGGCGGCTGCGGGTGGGCTCTTGGTCAGGCCGTGGCGGGTACGGCGGTGGTGTGTTTGGCTGGGTCGTAGGGGGTTCCGTCGGTCCAGCAACGCCACAGCACACGCATCCAGCGGGCAGATAGCCCACGCAGAGCGCGGTGATAGCGCTGACCGCGCTGGGTGCGGGCTTCTCGGAAGGCCGCTGCAGCCCAAGGTGATTCCTTCATGGAGTTGAAGGCCCACCACATGGCTGATTCGCGCAGCCGAGTATTGGCAGCGTAGCGGAACCGGACACTGCGGGAGCGCCCAGATGCGCGGGTGACCGGGGCCAGACCGGCTTCGGCCAGCAACGCTTGAGCATGGGGGTAGCGATCGCGGTCTTCGCCGATTTCGCTGAGGAGTACCCCGGTTGTCACTGGCCCCACGCCGGGAAAGCTGGCGAAGATCGGTGCATCTGGGTGCTCGGCTACCGCTGCCGCGATGGCGTCGTCGTAGTCGGCGAGCTGGCTGTTGAGCAGTTGCAGCAGCCTGGTGTAACTCTGCGCGGAGAAGCTCTTGCCCGCTACGGTGCCAGCGGAGGCGGTAAGCAGGTTGGCTCGCATGCGGTCAGCCAGCACCTGGGCGGAGACGCGGCCGGTGTAGTGATGCCGCGCCAGGAAGCCGGCCATGCGGGTGGTTTTGACCCGCGATGCTATTGCTGGCGTCGGGTAGTCGAGGATGAATGACAAGGTGATCTGCCGATCGACCGACGAAAACAACCGGACCGGTGCTGGATGGTAGGCCTCGAGGATCATCCGCAGCTGATGTTCGACAGCCTGCTGGGTTTCCAGGAGTCGGTCTCGGTCCCGGGTCAGTGCCTTTATCTCGGCCAGCAACGGCGAGGGCGTCGTCATGCTGCGCCAGTGGGTGTGCTCATGGCGCAGCGAGTCGGCCAGGACGAATGCGTCGAAGCGGTCATCTTTGACGGCAGCGACTTTGTAACGTTCGCGAGCCCGGGCGGCGATGCGCGGCGAAACCGCGAATACGACATGGCCGTTGGCCTGTAGCTGCTCGACGAGCAACCCCTCTGAACGTTCCACCGCTATCGGCATCCGGGTCGCGAACCGCTGCAGCAACGTCTCGAGCTCGACCAGCCCCGCGACGTCGTGAGTTACCCGCCGTTCCACCAGGCGATTGCCGGCGCCGTCGACCACACACAGCTGATGATGCTCGCCGCCCCAATCGATTCCGGCGAAGGCTGACCATTGTGATTTCTCGACCACTTCGTTCTCCCTTCGGATCTCTCGGGCCACCTCACGGCCGATCCCTCTGGGCGCTCATCCAGGTGCTCTGGGCACGACTCCCACTGGCCAGTTGAGATCCGCCACCACCGGGAGGGACGGGTCTGCCGCTGGACCTCGAAGGTCACGCTGCCAAGGTCCTCTCCCGGTGGTGGAGGCGACCCGGCGGGACTGCCCCGCCAACTTCGATGTTGACGGATGAGCGTTGCCACGATGATCCGGTGAACTGCTGAGCCACCGCAGCCTTGAGGCCGGCGTGGGCATCAGAGATCACCAGATGCACCCCGGAGAGCCCGCGAGCCTTCAGTGAGGCCAAGAATTCGCGCCAGAACTCAAACGATTCGCTGTCGCCGACGGCGGTGCCCAGCACTTCGCGGGTGCCGTCGATGGAAACTCCGGTGGCCACCACCAGGGCGTGAGATACCACGTGTGCACCGACACGGACCTTGCAGAAGGTGGCGTCGCAGAACACGTACGGGAACTGGGTATGGGTCAGGCTGCGGGAGCGGAAGGCCTCGATCTCGCGATCCAGGCCCGCGCAGATGCGCGAGACCTCCGACTTGGAGACCCCCGAGCCCACTCCCATCGCGGCGACCAGGTCATCGACGCTGCGGGTCGAGACCCCGTGCACGTAGGCCTCCATGATCACCGCGTGCAGCGCCTTGTCGATGCGGCGCCGCCGCTCCAGCAACGACGGGAAGAACGACCCGGCCCGCAGCTTGGGGATCTGCACCTCGACATCGCCGGAGGTGGTGGCCACCGTTTTGGGACGGTGCCCGTTGCGCTGCGCGGTCCGCCCCTGGGCTCGCTCGTAGCGGCCGGCGCCGATCGCCTCGGTGGCTTCGGCCTCGATCAGAGCCTGCAGCCCGGCCCGGATCAACTCGGCGAACACCGCCCCGGCGTCAGCGGACTTGAGCGCATCAAGTTGAGCGAGCAGGGCAGAATGGTCGTGGGTCATCGCGTTGTGTGTCCTTTGCTTGAGTCACTTTGGTCGGTAACTCATTGACCACTACGCGATGGCCCACCCCAAAGCCCTCAACGACACACCAGGGCCCATCAGCCCCGGTCAGTCGCAAGCCCGAAACCCCACCACCCCAGGGGACTTAGCCTCACATTCCAGCAAACCATTAGTAAAGAGCCGCGCGCTGCGTGAGATGTCTTCTAATGCGCACTCAGATCTCGGTATATAAGCCGCCTCAGTAAAAATACCTATATGCCAGCCAGTTTGCTGTGGTTGACGCCGAAATAGTGAATGTGACTAGCGCCGCAAGGGGGTGACCGATATCTCAAATGCCATCGTTACCAGCAGGTTTTGCGTTACGGAACCGATCACAACAGGCTACTGCTATGAAATTCATCACTGTTTACCATTCCTGAGTTGTCGGTTAGTGGACTCAAGACCCATACTACGGACCTTCAGGGATTCTTAGTAGAAACTGTTGAGAGGTTCTTTCATGGGTCGGCGAGTGTCTAGCAAATTGTTCCGTTCGTCGGCTCGGGGTTTGGTGCGGCGTCGCGTGGTGGGGGCGTCGAGTTCAGTGGCGGCGTTTCTGGCGTTCGGGGTGGCGCCGGTGGTGGCTGCGCCGGCTGCGCACGCCGATGATTTCGGCCTGGACGCGTTCTGGGACTTCTTCGGTGTCGATGACAGCGGTTCTGA
>NZ_LQPS01000018.1 GCF_002101885.1 Mycolicibacter senuensis | reverse complement strand
GTCCAAAGCCGGCGCCGCCGCCACCGCCGCCGCCGCCGCCGCCGCCGCCGCCGAAGTCGCCGTCGCCGCCGGTACCGGTGTCGGCGTAGTTGCCCAGGTGATCAGTGCCGCCGCTCCCGCCATCACCGCCGTCGCCACCGTTGCCCGCGTTGCCGGCGTCGGTGCCGTCGGCACCCGCACCGTCGAGACCGCCGGCGCCAGGGATGCCCCAACTGCCGGTCGCGCCGTTGTGGCCGGCGACCGCGTCGCCGCCATCAGCACCGTCACCGCCGTTGCCGCCGTTACCGGCAGCCCCCGAGACCGCGCCGCCGTCACCGCCGGCGCCACCGTTGCCACCCGTCCCACCGTTGCCGCCGGCGGCGCCGGCAGCCCCCGACCCGCCGTCGCCGCCGGTTCCGCCGTTGCCGTGGTCGCCGCCGTCACCGCCCTGGCCGCCGTTGCCGCCGGAGGCGCCCGGGGTGGTAGCGGTCCAACCGTTGCCGCCGGTGCCGCCGTTTCCACCGGCGGTTCCCGACCCACCATGGGAGCCGGTCGTCGACCCGGTACCGCCTGCCCCGCCGGCGCCCACGTCGCCGCCGCGGCCGCCCGCACCGCCATCGGGTCTGCCGGCATCACCGGCTCCGCCGGCGCCACCGTCACCGGCATTGCCGCCCTGGCCGCCGTTCCCGCCCCCGGCACTGACGCCGGTTGTGCCGTCGGTGCCGAACAGTGAACCGCCCGCCCCGCCGGCCCCGGCCTTGCCGGCGTCGCCGCCGGTGCCGCCCGCTGCAAGCGCATTCGTGCCGTCGGCGCCGGTGCCACCCCGCCCCCCGGTGCCACCGGAACCGGCAGCACCACCGTTGCCGCCGCCGCCCAGCCACCGCGATCCGGCGCCGCCGTTGCCGCCGTTGCCACCGGTGCCGCCGATCTCACCGACGCCGCCGTTAGCACCGGGGACCACCCCGTCGGCGCCGTTACCGCCCAGATACCCCGCGCCGCCGGAACCGCCGTCGCCACCGTTGCCCCACCAGTCGCCGCCTGCGCCGCCGTCTCCACCGTCTGCACCCGCGCCGCCGGCACCGCCGTCACCACCGTTGCCCCAGCCGCCGCCATCACCGCCGTCGCCGCCGACGGTCCCGGCCACGTCACTGTCCCAGCCTTGCCCGCCGTCACCGAACCACCACCCACCGCCCTGGCCGTCCGGGTCGGCGTGGGTCCCGTCGAGGCCGTTGCAGATCACGCCGCAGACGTCGGTGGGCGTCAGCGGACTCAGCAGCGTGTTGATCACGCCGTCGACCTGCTGGCCGATGTCGCTGGTGATCCAGTCCTGCAGCATGGCGTGGACCGGCAACCAGAGATCCGCCTGGAACGTATCGGCGAGCGCGCTCTCCGGACCGATCGAGGCCAGCGCCGCATCGTCCGAGCCGAACCAGCCCGCCCACCCGGTCGGGTCGAACAGATCCTCGAAATCCGCGTGAGCGGGCGTCGGCGTCATCGCCACCGCCAGGAACGTCCCGACCGCACTGCACGCACCCACCACCAGCCGCTCGCTCCGGCGCCGATGACCCGACATGGCAAACCTCCCGATGAACCCACGTGCTCCTCAGCGTGCGCTCAGCGCGCCACCTCAATGCCAGTAGCGCACTACCTGTCCTTGCGCCCGCCGCAGCGACCACTACTCACCCCGGCTGCGTAGTCGCCACCCCGCCCGGGTAGTCGAAGGCCTCGGCTCGGTGGGAATCGGGTAGTCGGCCACGGATGCCGCGGGTCGCGGGGCCGGACACAGTGGAGGACCGAGATCGGACGAAGCGAGGGCAGAAATGGCCGCTGCTGACAGCACCGCGCAGCGGTATGAGGCCGCCCTGCGCCGGCTTCCCGATGCGCATTCCCTCGCCCTGCGACTGCGCGCCGCCGGTGTCGCCGATGAGGTGATCTGCGGCTACCTACAGATCGAGCCGGAAGGGCTGGGCAGCGTCCTGGAGCTGGCGCGCCGGAAGCTGGACGCCGAACTACACAAAACTCCTCGGTAGTGACCGTGAGGTGTCCGACAGTGTCTACGATCGACGGGTGGGTGGCCGCTGGCCCCTGATGGGCCGGGGCGAAGAGCTCCGGCTGATCGGAGACGCACTCGCCGACAGTGAGTTACGAGGGGTTCTCATCGCCGGTCGTGCCGGGGTGGGCAAGTCCCGGCTGGCGTCGGAGGCCGCCGAGATCATGGCCGCCTCGGGCTGGGCGGTCAGTCGACTGGCCGGAACGGCGAGCGGGCGGTCGGTGCCGCTGGGCCCGTTCGCCGCGTGGGTCGACGACTTCGACGCCAGCCCGCTGGCCATCACACGGCAGATCCTGACCGCGTTGCGCGCCGGTGCCGGCGGGGCGCCGCTGTTGGTGGTGGTCGACGACGCCCACCTGCTCGACGACCTGTTGGCGCTGGTGGTGAATCAACTGGTGGCCCAGCACGTCGCCGAAGTCCTCGCCACCGTTCGCACCGGTGAAGCCGCACCCGATGCGGTGTCCACGCTGTGGAAGGACGGCGCCCTGCGACGGGTCGAACTGCAGCCGCTGTCCCGCCCCGAGAGCGAGGAGCTGCTGGCGGTGGTACTGGGTGAGCTGACGCCCGCGTGCGCCGAGCGGATGTGGCGGCTGACCCGCGGAAACGCGCTGTATCTGCATCATCTCGTCGAGCAGGAACGCGAGGCGGGCCGGCTGGTGTGCGAGGCCGGCCGGTGGACCTGGGCCACCGGGCTGTCGGTGTCACCGACGCTGGTCGAGCTGGTCGAGCTGCAGATCGGCAAGGTCGCCGACGACCTGCGCGACGTGGTCGACCTGGTGGCGATCGCCGAACCGATCGACCGGGCCTGCCTGGCGTCGCTGGCGAGCCCGCAGGCGATCGAGGCCGCCGAGGAACGCGGGCTGATCAAGGTGTCGCCGAGCGCCGACATGATCCGGGTCGGCCATCCGCTCTACGGCGAAGTGCGGCTCAATCAGTGCGGCCCGCTGCGGTTGCGCAGACTGCGCGGCGAGATCGCAACCGTCATGGCGCGAGAGCCGGCGCGCGCCGATCCGCTCCGGTTGGGCCTGCTGTGGCTGGAATCCGATCTGCCGGCCGACCCCGTCGTGCTGGTGCGAGCCGCCACCGTCGCCCGCTCGCGGCTCGACTTGGCGCTCGCCGAGCGGCTGGCGCGCGCCGCCGCGGACGCCAGCCCGAATCCGGTGACCAAGTTGCTGCTGGCCTACGTGCTGTTCATGCGGGAGAACGGGCCTGAGACCGAAGAAGTGCTGGCCGGTATCGATGACAATGACCTGCCGGCGGCCGGGTTCGTCAGTCCGACGATACTGCGTTCGGCCAACTTGCTGTGGGTGTTGCGCCGGCCCGACCAGGCGTGGCAGGTGCTCGAGGACGCGCTGCGCGGTGGCGACCCCGATCGCGCCGTGTCGCTGCGAACGTTTTGTGGGGTGCTGCTGGTGCTGGCCGGCAAGCCCGCCGACGCCCTGGCGGCCCTGTCGGACGGCGACATCGACCGGCTCGATCAATTCGGGAAGACGCTGGGCCGGTGCGCCCAGACCATCGCCCTCGGTGATCTGGGGCGGATCGCGGAGGCCGGGCAGCAGGCCGGTCTCGGATACGACGTGATCGCCGAATCCCCGCAAGGAGAGTTTCAACGGCAGTGGCCTGAGCGAGTTCCACTCCTATGCGCTGCTGGCCGCCGGCCACATCAAGGAGGCGTCGGCCGTCGCCGAAGCCCGCCGCCGGCGCTGCGCCGACATGCCCGGGATGGTGAGCGCGATGGCCGCCGCGGTGGTGGGCATGACCGCGCTCGGTGGCGGGGAGCTGCCTGCCGCCCGGCGCCTGCTCGGTGGGGCTGCCGCCGGAATCGGCAGCTATGGCGAGATCAGCGGGATCTTCTACCGGTTCAAGATCCTGCACACCGAGGCGTTGGCCCGCAGTGGTCAAGTCGATGCCGCCGACGCCGAGTGGCGGGCCACCCGAGGCAACCGCCACCCCGCCTATACCTATGTGGAGTCGGGTCGGCTGCTCGCCGGCGCGTGGGTGTCGGCGGCGCGCGGCCGAGTCGGCGAGGCGCGCGCAATCGCAGCCGGCGCTGCGCAGTTCGCCCGTGACCACGGCCAGTGGGCGCGCGAAGTGGTGGCATTGCAGACCGCGGCCCAGTTCGGTGACACCGGTGTCGCCGACCGGCTGGATGAGTTGGCGACCCTGGTTGAGGGGCCCCGGGCGCCGATCGCCGCCCGGTATGCACGGGCCCTGGCCGCCGGCGACCATGCCGGTCTCGAGGTGGCGTCGCGGGAGTTCGAAGACATGGGCGACGGGTTGGCCGCTGCCGACGCCGCGGCGCAGGCCGCCGCGGGGTATCGCCAGACCGGGCTGCGTGGCAGTGCACTGTCGGCCGCCGGCCGCGCCCGTCGGCTCGCCGAGCAGTGCGGCGGCGCGGTCTCGCCGGCCCTGGCTGCGGCCGCGATGACCCTGCCGCTCACCGGGCGGGAACGGGAGATCGCCCTGCTGGTCGCCCAGAGCCTGTCCAACCGGGACATCGCCGAGGCCATGTCGCTGTCGGTGCGCACCGTCGAAGGCCACATCTACCGGGCGACCGTCAAAGCCGGCGTCGCCACCCGAGACGAATTGTCGTCGATGGTCAAGCAATTCGGCCAGGCGTCGGTGCCGTCGGCCTGATCGGATCCAGCAGCAGACACCCGACGCTCGGTGCGCCATGATGACGGTATGGAATTCCGCTACCTGGGCAACTCCGGCCTACAGATCTCCGAGATCACCTACGGCAACTGGCTCACCCACGGCTCGCAGGTCGAGAACGACGTCGCCACCGCGTGCGTGCACGCTGCGCTAGATGCCGGCATCACCACCTTCGACACCGCCGACGTCTACGCCAACGGCCGTGCCGAAGAAGTACTCGGCGCCGCTTTGCGCGGCCGGCGCCGCGAATCGCTGGAGATCTTCACCAAGGTCTACTGGCCGGTCGGCCAAGCGCCACTGGGCCGCAACGACACCGGCCTGTCCCGTAAACACGTGATGGAGGCTATCGACGGGTCGCTGCGCCGGCTGGGCACCGACTACGTCGACCTGTACCAGGCGCACCGCTATGACTCCTTCACCCCGCTGGAGGAGACCATGCAGGCGTTCGCCGACATCGTCCGGGCGGGCAAGGCGCTCTACATCGGGGTCAGCGAGTGGACGGCCGAACAGATCCGCCAAGCCCACGGACTGGCCCGCGAGCTCGGGATCTCATTGATCTCCAGCCAGCCGCAGTACTCGATGCTGTGGCGGATCATCGAGCCCGAGGTGGTCCCGGTCTGCCGGGAGCTGGGCCTGTGCCAGATCGTGTGGTCGCCGATGGCCCAGGGCGTGTTGTCCGGCAAGTACCTGCCCGGTCAGCCCCCGCCGGCCGGTTCACGCGCCACCGACGAGAAGGGCGGCGCGAACTTCGTCAAGCGCTTCATGACCGACGACGTGCTGACCCGGGTACAGCAGTTGCGCCCGATCGCCGACGAGCTGGATCTGACGACGGCACAGTTGGCGATCGCCTGGGTGCTGCAGAACGACAACGTCGCCGCGGCGCTGGTCGGAGCGTCGCGCCCGGAGCAGGTGACCGAGAACGTCAAGGCGTCCGGGGTGAAGATTCCCGCCGAACTGCTGGCCCGCGTCGATGAGGTGCTGGGCGATGCGGTGACCAGCGACCCGGCGCTGGTGGCCAAGTCCACCCCGGCGCAACGGCTGCTCTGAGTCATCACCCCCGGCACAGGATCTGGCTGTGCGGAATCGCCAGCCAGCCGTCCGGGTGACCGGCCCAGTCTCGCCATGCCCGCGAAATCGCTTGCAGCTTGGCCTGATCGGCGACGCCACGGCTCAGCAGTTGCTCGGCGATGGCGGAATGCAGGATCCGGTCGGCCCACATGCCGCCCCAATGCTCCCGTTCGGCCGGGGTCGCGTAACACGTCGCGCTCACCGACGGGGTGACGTCGGTGAATCCGGCCGCATGGGCCCAGGCCAGCAGGCGTCGCCCCGCGTCGGGCTCGCCGCCGTTGGCTCGCGCGGCGTCACGGTAGAGCCGTAGCCAGTCGTCCAATTGCGTCGACGCCGGATGCCAGGCGAACGCCGCATAGTCGCTGTCGCGGGCGGCCACCACCCCGCCGGGCTTGCACACCCGGCGCATCTCGGCCAGTGCGGTCACCGGGTCGGCGACGTGCTGCAGCACCTGATGGGCGTGCACCACGTCAAAACTGTTGTCGCCGAACTGCAATGCGTGCACATCGGCGACAACGAAGTCGATGTTGTGCTGGTCGCGCTCAACGGCGCAGGCGCGGGCCAGCTCCAATGCCTCGGGGACCGGTTCGATGGCGGTGACCCGGCCCGGCGCGACGATGCTCGCCAGATCCGCCGTGATGGTGCCCGGGCCGCAACCGACGTCCAGCAACCGCAGGCCCGGCGCCAGCGATCCCAACAGGTAGGCCGCGGAGTTCTGCGCGGTGCGGGTGCGGTGAGCACGCAGCACCGACTCGTGGTGGCCGTGGGTGTATTTGGGCTCGGAAGGCTCGGAGGGCTCGGACACGTCGGGCAACGCTACGCGGGGGCCGGCTGTCTGCCGCGCACCAGCCTGCCGGGCCGGGCCGCGGTGGGTTTGCCGTGCTCGGCGATGATCTCGCCGGAGACGATCGTCGCCACGTAGCCGTCGGCGGTCTGGTCGAGCCGACGCCCGCCGGCCGGCAGGTCGTAGGTGACCACCGGCTTGTGCAGCCGCAGGTTCTGGTGATCGATGACGTTGAGATCCGCCTTGTAGCCGGCCGCTATCCGTCCCCGGTCGTCGAGACCGGCGACCCGGGCCGGTACGGAAGTCAGCTCGCGGATCGCCTCGGGAACGCTGAGCCGCCCGGACGCGCGATCACGAGCCCAATGTGTCAGCACATAGGTGGGATAGCTTGAGTCGCAGATCATTCCGTAGTGTGCGCCGCCATCGCCCAAGCCCAGCACCACGTCGTCGCGGCGCATCAGGTCGCCGACGGTGTCCAGCGAGTTATCCCGGAAGTTGGCCAGCGCGTCCAGCAGGAACGCGTGCCCGCCGTCGTCGAGCAGCCGGTCGTAGGCCTCCTCGGCCGGCGACACGCCACGGGCGCGGGCCCGTGCCGCGATGCTCTTCGACGGATCCGGTTCGTAGTCGGCGTCATCGTCGAGCGGGTACGTCCACTCCCAAGACTGCGCGAGGTAGGCGATGGGGTTGGTCGGGACGATACTGGCCTGATCGGCCAGGATTCGCTGCCGGACAGCAGGTTTGCGCATCTCGGCCACCCGCTCCGGCAGCGGCAGCCCGGCGATCTCCCGATAGCTGGGGTAGAGCACGAACGGGTTGATGCTCAGGTCGAGTCCGACCATCAGCCCGATCGGCCGGGGGAAGACCTGCGCGGTGATCGTGGCGCCGGAACCGTTCGCCTTCTCCACCATGGTGATGGCGTCCTGCCAGACCGGATCACCGGCGTTGCCGATCAACAAAGTGAAGGTGACCGGTAGGCCGGCGTCGGTGCCCGCGTCGAAAACCTGCTGCAGCACCGGCTGATACGCGCCATCGGGCAGATCGGGAACGAACTGGATCAGGCCGCCGCCGCCGTCGGCGATGCCGCGGCCGATCTCCAGGATCTCGTCGTATGCGGCGTCGTAGCTGGGGATCTGGGAGCCGGTCCGGGTGCGGTGGGTGACCAGCCGCGACGATGAGAAACCCAGCGCCCCCACCTCGGCGGCCTCGCAGGCCAGTTCTCGCATCCGTGCCAGATCGGCCGCGGTGGCCGGCTCGCGGTCGACACCGCGCTGCCCCATCACGTAGACCCGCAGCGGCGAATGCGGCAGATACGCCGCCACATCGATGTCCCGCGGCCGCGAATCGACGGCATCCATGAACTGCGGGAAGGTCTCCCACGTCCACGGCAGACCGTCGGTCATCACCACACCCGGAATGTCCTCGACACCGGCCATCAGGTCGACCAACACCTCATGGTCGGCGCCCCGGCACGGCGCGAAACCCACTCCGCAGTTGCCCATCAGCGCCGTCGTCACACCGTGTGCCGACGAGGGATTGAGTCGATCCGACCAGATCGACTGGCCGTCATAGTGGGTGTGCAGATCCACGAAACCCGGTGTCACCAGCAGCCCGGTCGCATCGATCTCGTGCCTGGCGTCGCCGCTGAGGGTGCCGACCTCGGCGATGAGACCGTCGCGGACCGCGATATCGCCGACGAACGCCTGGCCGCCCAGCCCATCGACGATGGTGCCGCGACGGATGACGAGATCAGCGACGTGCGTCATCTAGACAATCTACGACCGTATCGGTACCTCATGCCAGGGCATTTCCGTGATCGGTCGCCCAAACGGCTCGGGACTGCCGGCTCGAGTCGTGGCTATAGTGAGTGGTTGGAGCAACCCTGAAGCCTGCAAGGGATAGGGAGGGGCAAACCGATGGCCGCCATGGAGCGTCTCGACTCGGACGGTGTCCGGGAGCTGTCCCAACGGACCGACAAACTCGGCGTGCTGTCGGTCAGCCTGAACGCGGATCCGAGCGGGGATCCGAACCTGCAAGCCGCGGCTATCGACCTGAAGAACCGTTTCCGGGAATTGCAACGCCGGGTTGCCGCGGAGGCCGATGACAGCGGCGAGACCGTCGCGGCACTAGAACGAATCTGGCCGCGAATCGCCGAGCTGGCCGACCCGGCGGGTGCCGGCCGAAGCCGAATCCTGTTCGCCGGACTGGAAGATGACTGGGTTCTGCAACTGCAGAGCGCGTTGCCGATCGCCAGTCGAGTGGTGTTGGACGATCGCCCGTTCGTCCATCCGCTGCTTGAGTTGATCGACGAAGGCCGGCCGGCGGGCGTGGTCCTGGTCTCAGCCGAGGAGGCTCGACTGCTCGAGTGGCGCGTCGGGTCGCTTCAGCTGCTGAGCCGAATCGAGCAGCCATACATCCAGGCTGCACACGAGCGTGCCGGGCAGCTCGGTGGCGGCCCGCAAGGGCAGTTCAACACGCCGATGCGAGAACAGCGGCAATCGCGCGAGCATGATCGGGCACACCGTTTCCTGGATCAGGTGACGACGGTGGCTGCCCGGCTGGCCGCTGAGCGCGGCTGGGAGCGAATCCTCGTCAGCGGTGGGGACCGCTGGAGCGAGCCGACCGTCGCGAAGTTTCCGCAAGCGCTGCGCGACCGGATATTCATCGATTCCCGAATCCTCAGTGGGCTCGATCCCGCTGCGCTGCAGGCCGCTGTGACCGACTGGGCCCACGAGCAGCACGCCGAGCGTGAACGCCAATTGCTGGACAGTGTCGGCAAGGGCGCTGCGGCCGGACACGCCGTGGCGCTGGGGTTGTCGGAGGTGGCCGCGGCATTGAACGCCGGTCGAGTCGCACACCTGATATATGACCCGGATGTCCGTTACACCGGCATGGTGGGCGCCAACGGGGCGCTCTACGGTGGCGACGAGGTCGGCCCGGACGGGCGCCCGGGGGAACCGGAGCCCCGGTTGACCGAGCGGCTGGTGGAGCGAGCATTGCAGACCGGGGCCCGGATCAGCCCGATCGAAGGGGCGTCCGACGGGCGGCTGCGCGATGCTGCGGGTATTGCCGCGCTACTGCGCTGGTGATGCCGGGAAGATCTGTCAATGCCGGGAAGGAGTCGACGATGAGCCCGACGGCATCCCGGAGGTCCCCGTGACCGATGCCGCGTTACAGGAACTGCTCCGCGACGCGTTCACGCGGTTGGTCGAACACGCCGACGAACTCACCGGCGATCTCACCGACGCGGTGGCCGACTATCGGCCGAGTCCACAAGCCAACAGCATCGCCTGGCTGCTGTGGCACAGCGCCCGGGTGCAGGACATCCAGATCGCCCAGGTCGCCGGCGTCGAACAGGTGTGGACCTGCGACGGCTGGGTGGACCGGTTCGGCCTGGACCTGCCGCGCGATGACAGCGGGTACGGCCACAGCCCGGCCGACGTCGCGAAGGTCCACGCCCCGGCGCAGCTATTGGCGGGCTACTACCGCGCCGTGCACCAGCTGACCCTGGACTACCTCGACGGTGTCACCCCCGACGAACTGGCCCGGGTCGTCGACACCCACTGGGATCCGCCGGTCACCGCGAGCGTGCGGCTGGTCAGCATCATCGACGACTGCGCCCAGCATCTGGGGCAGGCCGCATACCTGCGGGGCTTGATCGCAGAAGCCCCGGACAGAAAAACTTGACACCTGTCGAGGCCCGGTGCGACCCGGATCACAATCAGGACTAACATGGCGCGCATGACCGCCACCACGCCTGCTGCCACCGCTTTGTCCGGCACCGACTCCGTGCTCAACCCCGCCACCGGGGAGTCCGCCGGGGAGGTCCGCTGGACCGATGCGTCCGAGATCGACGCGATCGCCGCCGGACTGCGCACCGCCCAGCGCGACTGGGAGGGGCGCGGCGCCAAGGGCCGGGCCAGAACACTGGCCCGGTACGCGGTCTGGCTCGGTGAGAACCGGGACCAGATCGAGAAGATGCTGATCGCCGAGACCGGCAAGTCCAGCACCGACGCCGCCCAAGAGGTGCCGTTGCTGATCATGATCCTGTCCTACGTCATCAAGGTGATGGACAAGGCGATGGCACCGGAGTCCCGGCCCGCCTCGCTGCCGCTGATGGCGATCAAGAAGGTCGCAGTGCACTACCGGCCCCGGCCGGTCGTCGGGGTGATCGCGCCGTGGAACTACCCGGTGGCCAACGCGTTGATGGACGCGATCGGTGCGTTGGCGGCCGGTTGCGCGGTGCTGCTCAAGCCGTCCGAGCAGACCCCGCTCACCGCTGAGCTGCTGCGCGAAGGCTGGCAGCAGGCCGGCGGCCCCGACGTGTTCGCGGTGGTCCAGGGTGCGCGCGAAGTGGCCGAAGTCGTCATCGACAACTCCGACTACGTGCAGTTCACCGGGTCGACGGCCACCGGGCGCAAGGTGGCCGAGCGGGCCGCGCAGCGACTGGTGCCGTTCAGCCTCGAGCTGGGTGGCAAAGACCCGATGATCGTGTGCGAGGACGCCGACATCGACCTGGCCGCGCACGCCGCGGTGTGGGGCGCGATGTTCAACGCGGGACAGACCTGTGTCTCGGTCGAGCGGGTGTACGTGCTCGAACCCGTCTACGACAAGTTCGTCGCCGCGGTCGTCCGCGACGTGCAGGCCCTGCAGATGGGCGCCGGCGAGGGCACCCACTTCGGGGCCCTGATCAACGATCAGCAACTGGCCGTCACCGAACGGCACGTCAAAGAGGCGCTGGCCGCGGGGGCGCGCGCGCTGACCGGCGGTGAGCGCGCAGGCGGGGCGGGCAGTTTCTACCCGCCCACCGTCCTGGTCGACGTCGACCACTCGATGGCCTGCATGACCGAGGAGACCTTCGGCCCGACGCTGCCGATCATGAAGGTCGGCAGCGTCGAGGAGGCCATCCGGCTTTCCAACGACAGCCCCTACGGGCTGAGCGCCTCGGTGTTCTCCGGTGACGTGGCCCGGGCCAAAGACATTGCGATCCAGTTGGATTGCGGTGCGGTGAACATCAACGACGTGATCGCCAACCTGATGTGCACGACGGCGCCGATGGGCGGCTGGAAGACGTCGGGTATCGGGGCGCGCTTCGGCGGCCTCGACGGGATCCGGAAGTTCTGCCGGCAGGAGGCGGTCGTGTCGCCGCGCACCAGCGTCGGCGCGGGCGGAAACTACTACCACAACTCGCTCAAGGCGCTGGCCCGGATGAACGGCCTGATGACCCGGATGGCGCTGGCGCGCCCGCGCCGCACGGCCAAGTAGTGCGGTTCCTGACCGCCGCCTTGTTCTGGTTGCTGGCCACGGTGACCTTGGCGGTGACACTGCCGACGGCCTGGGCGCAGTGCAACCTCATCGACGGCGACGGCTACGCACGGCTGGCGCAGCGGGCCGCGGCTCAACCGGCCCTGCAGGATGCGGTCGCCGCCGAGCTGAGCTCCCAGGCGGTTCGACTGATCCGTGCGCAAGGCTTCCCCATCAACCCCTCCCCGGTGCGGGAGGCCGCCGCCGAATACACCGCCGGCCCGTCGTTTCCGGCACAGTTCGAGACGCTCAACCGCGACGGGCATGACTGGCTGCTCAGCGGCGACGACACCGGCCCGTGGGAGATCGACGTGGTGCCGATGTTGCGGGACAAGGCGTTTGCGCAGCTGTTGGGCGACTTCAACGTCGCACTGCCGACGTCGATGACCGTGCCGCTGACGCCGACGTCCACCGAGGTGGCGCGGCCCGGCGGATTACACCGCCTCGCGGTGTGGGGACCGTCGCTGAGTCTGGTGCTGGTGGCGTTGACCGGGTTGTGTGCCGCCTTGACGATCGCCGCGTCGCGGCATCGTGGCAGGGCGTTGGCGAGCCTGGGCGTTTCGGGGCTGCTGGCGGGCGCGGCGGGCTGGTCGGGGATCGAGGTGGCGCGGCGCTACCTGAACCAGGTACTCAATCAGGCGACCGGCGACATCCGCCGCATCGCCGACGCGATGGCCGACGTGGCCGAAGCCAGCCTGCACCAGTGGCTCAATCTGACCCTGGCGGCCGGTGCGGTGCTGGTGCTGATCGGAGTTGCGGTTGCGCTGGCGGGCGGGCTGCGCAAGGCGAAATAGCGCGGACCGAGCGCCGACATCAGGACTGCACCAGCCGAATTCAGGACTCCTGTGGTGGAGTGTGACGGTCGAATCTCAGACGCAGCGACTCCGGGCCGTTGGCGATTCCAGCCGCCCATCGCACGTCATCCGTTGGATCGGCAAGGCGCAGGTTTGTGATCTGTTTGAACAGTTCGTCGAAGGCGATGGTGATCTGAATCCTGGCAAAGTGGACACCCAGGCAGCGGTGCAGCCCCAGTCCGAACCCCATGTTGCCGGGACGGCGGACATCGAAATTCAGGCGATCAGGGTTCTCGAACTGGTCCTCGTCCCGGTTGGCCGAGTCGTAGCGGATCAAGACCTGGTCCCCTTTGGGGATGCGAACACCGCCGAGTTCGACATCGGCGGTCACGCGCCGCCCGAGACAGGCGACCGGGGATGTGAGCCGGATGAACTCGTCCATGTCCTGCCGGATCCAGTGTGGATCACGCAGGCGCTGCTCGAGTTCGGGTGCGGTGGCGACATGCCAGGCGATCGATCCGAGCGCCCCTCGAGTGGTGTCGAGACCGCCGAGGAACAGCACCGTCATCACGCCCAGGCGCTCGTCGTCGGTCAGTGGCCGTTCGTCCGGGCCGATCGTGCCGGTTGTGACCGCGTTGAGAACATCGTCCGCATCGACGGGATTGTCTTCTCGTTCAGCGAGATATTGGCCGGCCAGGACCGCGAGCTCGAAGAACGCCTCGTCGGTTGCCTCGGCTGCCACCCGGATCACGATGTCTGCGGCTTGCTTCATCTTCTCGGGATCTTGTTCGTTGAAGGCGAGCTTGGCCAGCGCATTGCCGACGAACGGTGCGGCGTACTCGGAGATGAAGTCGAACTCGCCCCTGTCGATGAACCGCTCGATCAACTCTTGTGCGTCGCGGCGCAGCCCGGCTTCGTGCCGCTGGAAAGAGGTTCTGGTGAACAGCGGGTTCAGCAGCCGCCGCAGTTCGGGCTGGAACGGTGGATCGGCATCCAGGGGGTTCAGCGGAACCGGGGAAGCCCCGCGAGGATTGACGCCTGTCGACGAAAAGGTCTCGGTGTCCTCGAGCACCTGTCGGGCATCGTGATACTTGGTGACCACGTGCTGGCCGCCGCCATCGGCGGAGGTGTGGAACACCGGGCATTTCTGCCGGGCGTAGGCGAAGACGTCCCACTTGATCGCCTCGTGTGCGGGATCCCACATGTCGTAGTGGTCGACGATGTCCTCGGGATGAGGTGTGGACTTAGTGGTCAATGTTCCGCTCCTCCAGTGGCCGGTCGGGTGTCAGCATAAACGAGCAGCGTTCGTTTGTACAAGCGTTTTACCTCGTACGAAATCAGCTTACCCAAGGCCAATGCCGTTGTAGACAAAACCAAACAGTGTCGGCTAACATCCGGTGCGGGATAAAGCTGGAATTCTGGACACGTTGGCGAACCGGAGGTGCGGCTGTGCAGGTGACGATTGACGGTGGGCGGTGCCAGGGGCATGCGCGGTGCGTGACGATCTGCCCAGAAGTGTTCGGGATGGACGACCAGGGCAAGGGGTACGTGCTGGACCAAGACGTCTCCGACACGCTGAAAGACCAGGTCGACGAGGCCGTGATCGCATGCCCCGAAAGGGCGATCTCGATGGAGATCGACGACTGACGCAATACGGGAGCCGGGGCGGCTCTCGCGGCTGATCATCGCGCTGCCGGCGGTCGTGCTCAGCCCGTCAGGTCCAGCGCGGCGCGCACAATGCTGTCGGCGTCGATCTCGTGATAGCGATACACATCGTCGAGGGCGCCGGCCTGCCCAAAGCGACTGACGCCCAGTGCTACGCCGGCCACCTGGTTGATCCCAGTCAGAAACGCCAGGGTGTGCGGGTGGCCGTCGAGGGCAGTCACCATCGGCGCGGCGCGGTCGGCGGGAAACACCTGATCGATGATCCAGCTCCGGGCCTCGCCCAGGCCGCGACGTGCCTGCATCGCCTCGAACAGCAGCCCGGGACTGGTGACGCATACGATGTCCGCGTCGATGCCCTGGCGGCCGAGCCGTTCTCCCGCGTTGAGCAGTTCGGGGACTATTGCACCCATCCCGACCAATGTCACGGCGGGCCGGATCGCCCGCCGCAGCACATATGCGCCGGCGATGACCTGCCTTCGGCGCCGATCGCGGGCCCCGGGATCGCCGGGAATGCCGGCGAGCTTCTGGGGGACCGGCCTGGTCGACAATCTCAAGTACGACGAACTGCCGCCGGGCCGGCCCAGCCGGGCCAAGCAGGACAACAGGATCCATTCGACGTCGACGGCGAAGGCCGGCTCGTACCCGACACAGTTGGGCTGTTCGATACCGATCGACGGGGTTTTGATCGACTGGTGTGCGCCGCCTTCAGCGGCCAATGTGACACCCGAGGGCGTGCCGACCAAGATCGACTGCCCACCGGCATAGATGCCGAAAGACCAAGGTTCCAAAGCACGTTCAACGAACGGATCGTAGAGCACCCCGATGGGGAACAGTGGCTGCCGCCACCTGCTCCACGTGGCGCCCAACTCGCCGATCAGCCCCACCAGGTTCGTCTCGGCAATCCCGAGTTGCATGTGTTGCCCGGTCGGCCTCTCCCGCCAACGCACCAGGCTTTCGCCGTCGTCATCGAACCAGTCACGCCGCTCGGTCGGTGACCATATTCCTACCTTGTTCAACCACCCGGCCAGGTTCGTGGTGGAGCTGACATCGGGGCTCACCGTGACAACTCGCTCGGCGACGTCAACCGCTTGTCTGGACAGGTCCAGCAACGCGCGGCCCAGTGCTGCCTGGGTGGCCATCATGCCGGCGGGGGTGTGTCCGAAATCGGTCGGTACGGGCGGCGGTGCTGACTCCGCGATGCGCGGGCGTCTCAACCGCTCACGGGTCGCGGCACACAGTCGCCCCGCTGCGGAGCTGTGATCGAATCGCCGCCATGGCCGATCCGGATCCATTCGCATACCCGTCGCAAGCTCTTGGTACTCGTCTACTGTCAGTAGCGATGAATGATTCTGTGGATGGCCGTGGGTCGGCAGGCCGTAACCCTTGATCGTATAGGCGATGATCACCGTTGGCCGGGTGTCATCGATCTGCCGGTAGGCCTCCCGCAATACTTCCAGATCGTGTCCGCCGAGGTCTCGGATCGCCGCCAACAACGTCGCGTCGTCGAGTTCGGTGACCAATCGGCGAATCTCGGCACTACCCTCGCCGTCTCCCGGCAGCCGCCCGCGCAGCTGGTCGGCCGAATGTCGCAGCAACCGCTGATATTCCGGGTTGGGCATCGACAGAATTCGAGCCCGCAGCGCCGCCCCTCCGCTGCGGAGGAACAAAGACTCCAGCAGCCGGCCGAACCGGCAGGTGATCACCTGCCAACCGGCGCCGCCGAACATGCGCTCCAACCGCTCAGCGGCCATCAGCGGGACCACGCGGTCCAGTGATTGGCGATTCATGTCGACGATCCAGACCAGCTCGCCGAGTTCGGCGACCGCGGGATCGAGGATCGCCTCCCAGACCGCCCCTTCGTCCAGCTCGGCATCACCGACCAGTGAATACTGCCGGCCCAGCGCGGACCCCGATGATCTGTCCATCCCGACCAGCCCGTCGGAATCGGAGAACCTGGAGTGAACGTAACGCCGCGACAGCGCGCCCCAGATCGGCGCCGTCGCACCGATTCCGACCGATCCGGTGGAGTAGTCCACCGGATCCGGGTCTTTGGAACGGCTCGGGTAGCTCTGCAGGCCGCCGAACTGACGCAGCGTGGTCAGGTGTTCCTCGTCCAGTTCACCGATCAGGTAGTTGATCGCGTGCAGCACTGGTGAAGCGTGCGGCTTCACCGAAACCCGGTCACCCGAGCGTAGTTGGCCGAACCATAGCGAGGTCATGATGGACACCATCGACGATGACGAAGCCTGATGACCGCCGACCTTCAAACCCGAAGGGTTGGGCCGAACGCGGTTGGCGTGATGAATCATCGCTGTGGAAAGCCAGAGCACCCGGTGCTCGATCT
The DNA here is from genome assembly GCF_002101885.1 of Mycolicibacter senuensis. Taxonomy (GTDB): domain Bacteria; phylum Actinomycetota; class Actinomycetes; order Mycobacteriales; family Mycobacteriaceae; genus Mycobacterium; species Mycobacterium senuense. The sequence goes on along the minus strand of NZ_LQPS01000018.1, from coordinate 36,441 downwards.
CGGTCAGCACCTCGGTCGGAGGCGACGATGCTCCGACGTCAACGCATGGCAAGGCGCCGATACTCATCCGACTACCCGAATCACACGTTGCGCAGCGACTTCCGCCGAGGTCGCGCATCCGTTGGTGCTCGAAGCACTCATGTAGTCTCCGGCAAGCTGAACCCTGGAACGGGGATCGACCCTACTGACGAAGTCGTCGACGTAGGAGTACATCCCGGGATAGCTGCGAACGACCGCCGGCCGCCACCGCTCGATGTGTGAAAACTCCACGTCGCGCGAAATTCCGGGTAACACCTTATCGATGGATGGCAGCATCTTCGCCACCAAATCGGCGTCCGCGTGATCGCTGTGATCGTCGCACCAAGTGCCGAGCCAGTAGGTGCTGACGATGCCCTTCCCGTCCGGCGCGGCACCACGACTGAAATTGTGCGGCAGCACGACAACGCATAGGCCACGGTCGACCGGCGTCGGTACCGGGATCACCATCGCATCCTCATCCGGCTTCCGCGACACCGCGAAGTGTGCGGCATAGGCGGTCCCGTATTCGATCCGGTGGCAGAGGATCTCCCGTTGCACTGCGTCCAGCTGCGGAAACAACTGAGGCACTTCGGTGGCCGGCGTTGCGATCACACACGCATCGGCGGTGAGCGTGGATTCGGCACCGTCGACGGCGTACGTCACGACGACATCGTCGCCCCGTTCGGTCACGTTGGCCGCTTGGGCGTTTGTCACGACGTTGAGTTGCCGGGCGATCGCCTCGACAAGGAATCCGATTCCGGAGGGGTAGCTCATGAATCCGGATCCGACGAAATTGACTGCCGCGAAGAAGAAATCGACAACCGATACGTCGTGCGACTCCGCGCAGTACAGAGCCCGCAGCAGTGGGTTGACCAGGAATTCCTCGAGCTCGGAAGTCAGCCGGCGGTCGCAGTACTGCGCAGCCGTCTGACTGTCGAATTTCGCGGCAGCTCCGAGATTCTCGTAGCTGAGGTACTTTTTCATCCGAAGTCCGTCGATGAGCAGGTTGCGCGCCTTGAGCTTGCTGCGCCGCGTGAACAGGTTGGTGTGAAGAGCGTCCGTCAGCATCGAAACACCGGTGGACCGGATGCGGTGGAGTTGCCCACCCCGCGGAATCGCGAGGATACCGGGGATGTCGCTGATCTGTCCCGAAAGTTTCAGCTCACCGATCAGACTTCTGATCGTCGAATACGACGAGGGCAAAATGTTGGCGGCCCGATTGATGGTGAAACCATCCCGGTGAATGCTGCTCATCTTACCGCCCACCGCCAGCCCCTTTTCCAGCACGGTCACGTCATAACCGCGGCGGTGTAAGCGGAAACCTGCTGTCAGACCGGATATTCCAGATCCGATGACCACCGCGCTCCGGCGGACGTTACCTGACATCACAACCCCTTCCCAGGATCCGCACGAGGTCGGCAGCGGCGCGCTGCCCGGCGCCCACACTGGCGTTGATGCTCGTCTGCGCGTGGTAGTCGCCGGCCAATTGGATGCGACGATCACTACGGCTCCGCACCGCGAACTGGCGCAGGCCGGCAAACGTGCCCGGCCGACTTGCCACCAGGGCCGAAGACCACCGTGAGACGTGCGATGCCTGTACATCGGCGGCCCATCCCGGAAACAGATCATTGATCGCTTGGCGGGTTTGCGCGACGATGCGGGAATCTTCTTCGTCCCAATGCTTCTGCGACCACGCATCCATCCAGAAAGCGGTCAGTATGCCGCTGTTCGGCGGCACGCGGCCGGGTGCGAGATTGTGGCCGAGGCCGATCACCGGAAGGGCCCGGTTGACAGCTCGGGGTATCAGGACCATCGATGACTCCTCGGTGGGCGCGGTCCGGACACCGAGGTTGACAACGATCGACGACGAATAGGCCAATTCATTGAGGTATGCGGCGCGGTTCTCGTCCAGCCCGCCATGGATCTTGAGCACTTCCGGCGCGGGAATCGCCAGGACCGCGGCGTCGAAACTCTGGTGGTGTTCCTTCCCTTCGCACCGCCAGGTGAGGTCAACTCGGTCGTCGTGCTCACGGACGCTTCCGACCTCCACTCGGTGGCGGATGTCCAGTCCGCGGGCCAGCCGCTCGGTGAAGAAGGCGACGCCGGCGCGATGGGTCCAGATGCTGTTGGCGACCAGCAACGTCTTAGCTGCGGCGAACAAGTCCACCACCGACGTCTGTTCGGGTTCCACCAGGAACAGTGCACGGGTCAGGGGTGCGATCAGGTAATCGAAAACGTCCGCGGGAAACCGCGAGTCGGCATATTCGCGCACCGTCTGGGTGTCGAACCGTGCTGCCGTCGACATGTCGATCGGGTTGATCGAGCCGTACCTGCGTGCGAGGTCCACACCGAGCCGCGACAGCGAGAGCTTGGACGCCGCGCTCAATGCCCGGAAGTTCAGGAGACTGAGCGGTTGCCGACGATGGATTCGCTCGACCCGCGCGCCGCGCAGGACACCGATTGTCGCTCCCCGTTTCTCGACATGATCGTCCAGACCGAGGCTTCGGAGCAGTGACTTCACTTCACGACTGGTAGACGGCAGCGCGCCGGCTCCGGTGTCGAAACCGAATCCGCCGCACCACGCGGTACGTGCCCTGCCGCCGACCGTGTCCGATCTCTCGAACAATTCCGGCCGCAAACCCGCTTGCCTCAAACGATAGGCACAGCTGAGCCCGCTGACGCCGGCGCCGATCACCGCTACGCGCGGTCGTACCTCGCGGCCGCCGGTTGCCGCATCGGGATCGCCTGGCGAATCCGGTGACATCTCACATCGACTTTCCATGGGTTGGTCTGTACCGAGGCCCTTCAGGACGTGGCGTTCACCGGGTGGGCCGGCGCGTTGCCACCGATATCGCTGGTGGCCTGCGCGGCCGACCGGAGCAACGGTTCGGTGAACGGTGTGACGGTGTCCGGGCGCATTCCGGGCGGCAGCCCCCACAGGCTGAACGTGATGACGACGTTACCCTCGGCGTCGAATATTGGTGCGGACAACAGCTGGATATCCGCGTCTGCGCACGCGTCGCGGCTCGGTGGGTCGTACTGATCACTGAGCGCCAATATTCGCTTCAAGACCAGGAATTCGTTCTCAACGGCGTCCCGGACCGCATGCCTGCGCACGATCGCCTTCTGCAGTTCCTCATGGGCGTCGTCCCCAACCGCCAGGGACCAGCCGCGCTGCCGCACGATCGTCAACTGCTCGCCGTACGAGCACCGGTCCTGCGCGGACACCGGCGACGGTCGTCGGGCGATCCACTCGTCGACGGCCGCCTGATCGCGCCATGCGACGAAGAGCCCGCCGACGGGCGCAACGAGGGGCAGTCGGTCGCCGAGACGTACGGCCGCATGTCCGGCCCGTGGGCTACCGGCGCTGGCCACGATCACCATCTGGGTGCCGGTGGCCGCTACTGCAAGAGCCTGAACGTTCAGTTCGTCGGCGAGACACTCCAGGCGGTTGCGGACGTTCTCGGTCACCCGGAGTTGCTCAAGGATGTCGGCTTCGGTGGCTCTCGCCGCGCTCGGGGCCACGAACGTTCCGTACCCGCCACGATGGAAGACCAGCGGACCGGGAGCCCGGCGTGCGCTGAGATCGAGGACTCGTGCGAGCACGTGCAGGTGGTCTCCGGCGTCTGTGACCTGTTCGAGCGCGCAGTCCAGCCACGCCGCGACGCCGTCCAGGACCGGCGCGCCCGTCACCGGCGACGGTGTCCAATGGACCCGCCGGAACTTGTCCGTGCCGGTGGCTGCGAAATCGCGGCACACATGCTCCTGGTCGGCGGCCAACACGTTGATACAGAACCCTTTGGCACACTTGATCTTGGGAAAGCTGCTCGAAGTCTTGGCGGGGTAGAACGCGACCAACGGCGGTTCGATCGAGACGGAGGTGAACGAGCCCAGAGCCATTCCCACCGGCTCGCCGGCGGCGTCGACGGCGGTGATGACCGTAACCCCCGTCGGGTAGGTCCCGAGCACGTCCCGGTACTCCAGGCGGTCGATATCGCGTCCTGCGAGCTGAGTTTCCCGCACCGCTGTGTCAGCTCCTCGTCCATGACCCGTTCGTCGCGACGCTGTTCGGTGGCGACCCGGACAATCTAACATCATACGGTTTTCTTCACGTACTGATTCTCACGTTTCCGCCCCCGCCCATGAGCCCGGTCCAGGTCGGTGCAGTACAACTGCCTGGCAGCGGCCCCAGTGCGGCGACTCGGGGCCGCTATGCGGTCTCCCTAGGCTTGGCCAAACCGCTTGATTGACCAAACGTTGTTCGATATTGTTGGCGAGGCTCCGCTGCGACAGGCACGCACCCCCAGCGGACGGCCGGGTATCGACCTTGAGGAGTCGCTGTGACGCAGTTCAACCATCATTCCCCCGCGTTCGCCTTGAACTGGCGCGAGCAGTACGCCGAGATGCGGACGAAATGCCCACTGGCACATAGCGATGAGTTCGGCGGTTTCTACGTCGCGACCGACTACCGATCCGTTCAGGGCATCCTGCACGACCCGCAGAACTTCCGGTGCGGACGCGACCTCGACCTCGGCACCGGTGACATCGCCCCCGGTGGTGTGACCGTTCCGACCAACCCGGTTCGGATGGGCATGATGGAGATGGACCCGCCACGGTCCCAGACTCTGCGAAGGATCATCGCAAACCGGTTCTCCAAGAAGGCCGTCAACGAGTACGCGCCCCGTATGCAGCAGCTGGTGTCCTGGTGCGTGGACCGCGTGATCGAGAGCGGATCCATCGACTTCGTAGACGATCTCGCCAACCCATTGCCCGCCCTGGTCACCGTCGACTATCTGGGGCTGCCCCTGGAGAACTGGGAGTTCTACGCCACGACACTGCACAAGGCGGCCTATCGCGAGAAGGGATCGGCGCGAGCGGTCGGCGAGATGCTGGACGACATCCGAGCGATCGTGCGCAGCAGGCGAACCCGGCGCCGCGACGACGGCACCATTGTCGAGCAACTACTCGATGGCGAGGAGGATGGCAAACCCATCACCGAGGACATCGCGGTGGAAATGCTGTTCATGCTTCTCAACGGTGGGATCGACACGACGACCGCACTGATCGCGAACAGTTTCCTGTACCTCGACGCCCATCGGGACAAATGGGATTGGCTACGTGCGGAGCCGATCCGGATTTCGACAGCCGTCGACGAGCTGATCCGTTACACCAGCCCGAGCACCGGCGTGGCCCGCACGGTCGCCAATCCGGTATCGATTCACGGGGTGGAACTCAAACCCGGTGACCGCGTTCTGCTCGCGTTGGGCTCGGCCAACGCCGACCCGGAGGTGTTTGACGACCCCGGTGAAGTCCGGCTTGATCGACAACGAAACCGACACCTATCCTTCGGTTCTGGCATGCACCGGTGCATCGGCTCGTACATTCCCCCGCTCGAGATGACCCTGCTGTTGCGCGAAGTCACTCAGCGCCTTCCCGACTATCAGATCCAACGCGACCAAGTCGTCGCCTATCCGACCATCCCGCTCGTGAACGGATACATCGCCATGCCGGCGACTTTCACGCCTGGACCGCGCCTGATGAAAGGTATCCTCGCCGAGGACCTGCCGCATGTCCTGGATAGGGCTGCGGTATGACGGCCGAAACGGGTATTGCCGATCGTCCGAACAGTGGATCTCTCAGTGGTTTACGCGTCCTCGAGGTGGGGCACATCATCGGTGGTCCCTTCTGCGGGCACCTGTTCGCCGACCACGGCGCCGAGGTCATCAAGATCGAGCCGCCGGGCAAGGGCGACCCGATGCGGACCTGGGGAGGGCTGTACAAGGGGATCGGCCTGTACTGGACGATCATCGGGCGGGGAAAGAAGTCGGTCGAACTCGACCTTCGGACGTCAACTGGGCAATCGGCCTTTCGTGACCTGGCGCGCACCGCTGATGTGATCGTCGAAAACTTCCGGCCAGGGACCATGGAACGCTGGGGCCTTGGCCCCGACGTGCTGCAAGACCTCAATCCTGGACTGATCATGGTCCGCGTCACCGGATTTGGTCAGGCCGGCCCGTATCGCGACCGGGCGGGCTTCGGGTCGGTCGCCGAAGCGATGAGTGGTTTTCGGCACCTGTCCGGAGAGCCGGGTCGCCCGCCGGTGCGGGTCGGGATCTCGATCGGCGACGCGCTGGCGGCCACCCAGGGATTCATCGGTGCGTTGATGGCACTGTGGGCGCGCGACAATCCGGCCGGACTGGGCAGAGGCCAGGTAGTCGACGTCGCCCTCTACGAAGCCGTCTGGATGTACATGGAATCGACCATCGCCGAATACGAGAAGCTGGGCCGGATCCGCCAACCCACGGGTGCGCTGTTGCCCGGGGTCGCGCCGTCCAACGTCTATCCGACCTCCGATGGGCAGTGGATCATCGTTGGGGCAAACCAGGACTCGGTGTTCAGTCGACTTGCCCGACTGATCGGACGGACCGAGTGGCTGGGGTCGGACTCAACATATCTGACGCATACCGGGCGCGGCGACGGGCAGGCCGAACTCGATGCGGCCATTGCCGCATGGTCGGGTCAACTCACCGCGGCCTCGGCACTGGCGCAGCTCGCAGACGCCGGCGTTCCCGCGGGACCGATCTACAAGGCCGACGATATCGCCAGTGACCCGCACTATGCCGCACGCGAGATGATCATCGATGTCCCGGAACCCGGATTGGGAGGCGAACTCGTACCCATGCCGGGAGTGGTTCCGAAACTCAACGTCACCCCCGGGGTGGTGCGACGAGGTGCGCCCCGCTTAGGCGAGCATACCGACGACATACTCAGCGGCCTGAGGAGTGCTCAAACCTCATCGCGCGCAGCCATATCGGCAGAAGGCGTCGACTATGACGTTGCAGCACGCTAACTCCGGCCCGCTCGCGGGCATCACGGTGATCGACGTCAGTGCGCTCGGGCCCGGCCCGTTCTGCTCGATGGTGCTGGCTGATTTCGGCGCGGACGTCATCAGCATCAGCCGGCCCGGCCCCCGCGAGGCCTTCGACCCGTCGCAGTACTTCTCCCGAGGCAAGCAATCGATCGTGGTCGACCTCCGCAATCCGGATGGCGGAAAGTTGATCCGGCACATGGTCACCGAGGCCGATGTCTTTTTGGAGGGCTTCCGTCCCGGAGTCATGGAAAGACGCGGATTGGGTCCCGACGACCTGATGGCGCTCAATCCCCGGCTGATCTATACCAGGCTGACCGGCTATGGACAAAGTGGGCCATCAGCCCAGACGGCCGGCCACGACATCAACTATCTGGCTTCTGCGGGCGTCCTCGGGGTGTTGGGGGACAGCGAAACCGGACCCACGATACCGCTCAATCTACTCGGTGACTTCGCTTCTGGTTCCATGTCGGCCGTCGTGGGTATCAGCCTTGCGCTGATCGATCGGCATATGACGGGCCGGGGCCAGCTCATCGATGCCGCGATGGTGGACGGCGCGACAGCGCTGCTGTCGGCGCAGCTGGCCGAGTACAGTGCCGGAACGTGGAACGGCCCGGGCACGTCCGTGCTCAGCGGCCGCGCACCTTATTATCGGGCATATCGCTGTTGCGACGGGGGCTGGTTCGCGGTGGGCGCCATCGAGGATCGCTTCTATGTGCAGATGGTCGCCGCCTTGGGCCTGAGTATCAGCGACCTGCCCGACCGATCGAACCCGGCGAACTGGGACGACTTGCGCGATGTGTTCGCTGCTCGGTTCGCAACGCGGTCCCGCGCGGAATGGACGAAGGTGTTCTCCAGTGCCGATGGGTGCGGGAGTGCTGTGTTGCGGCTCGACGAACTGGTCGACAACCCACATTTGCAGAACCGAAAGACGGTGTACCGCAACGGCAACCTGATCGAAGCGGCTCCTGCCCCGAGGCTCGAGAGCTTCCAGCCGATCGTTCGCCCGCGAGTCGCTACCGTCGGTCAGGACACTCGGGCCGTCTTGCAGCGGTTCGGGCTTGACGACACCAGAATCACCGAGCTCGAACAGCGAGGCGTGGTCGCCTGAACCACCCGGCGCACCACGGCGCGGGTGCCCGTCACATCGACATTCCGCCGTCCACGGGCAGCACCACACCGGTGATGTAGCCGGCCTCGGCAGAGGCCAGAAACTGTACCGCCGACGCCATCTCCGCGGGGTCCGCGAAACGCTGCTGTGGAATCGCCGAGGTCAATTCGATGAGCTTGTCGGGTGGGACGGACTTCACCATTGCGGTAGCCGCATTCGGCGAGATCGCATTCGCCGTGATGCCGAAGCGGGCGGTCTCCTTCGCGACCGTTTTCGTGAAGCCGATCACGGCGGCTTTGGCCGCGGCGTAGTTGGACTGCCCGACGTTTCCGTGCATGCCGGTGTAGGAGGTGACGTTGATGATGCGTCCGAACCCCTTGGTGCGCATCCCCGGTATCGCCACGCGGGCGACGTTGAAGGTCCCGCCGAGGTGGACATCGAGGACGGCCTGCCAGTCGGGGTCGGTCATCCTCCACACCACGGCGTCGCGCGCGATGCCGGCGTTGTTGACCACGGTGTCGACGCCGTCGCTCCAGGCGAGAATGCTGTCGAACGCCGAGGCGACGGACAGCGAATCCGCCACGTCGACCGCGATCGGCAACACCTGCTCCTGCTGCGGCCACACCGCCGCCAGGGCGGCCGGGTTGTTGTCCAGCACAGCGACACGGGCGCCGGAGTCGAGGAACGCACTGGCGATTTCGAAACCTATGCCTTGAGCGGCACCGCTGACGAGGACGGTGCGACCCGAGAAGTCGAAACCGATGTTCATGACCGGGCTAGCTGGCTCCATGGAATATCCTTGTCCACGCGGGGTTCTGCGGGCAGTCCCAGCACCCGTTCGCCTAGAATGGTGCGCTGGATCTCTGAAGTGCCGCCCTCGATCGAGTTCGCGAGCGAGCGTAGATAGGCCTTGGTGAGTACCTCGCCGCCGTGTACCGATGTGAAGTCGGGCGCGGTTTCGTCGTAGTTGTCCACCGCCAGCGAGGCCTGGCCCTGGACATCGACACAGAATTCATAGATTGCCCGGTTGAGTTCAGCCATCTGGAGTTTCGCGATCGAGCCCTCCGGACCGGGTGTAGCCAGGTTCGCCCCGGCGCGCAGGTTGGTCAGGCGCGCAGCCTCGGCCTGAATCCATAGCCGGATCAGCCGGTCGCGCGCGACGGGGCCGCCCCGACCTGATTCCGTCGCCTGGCGAAACGCTTGTACCGCTTGTGCGATAGGGCCTTCGCCGCGGTCCCGGTGTATACCGCCGAGGGTGACACGTTCACTGCTGAGCGTGGTCATCGCGACTTTCCAGCCATCGCCGACCGCGCCGATCCGGTCGCTGTCGGGTAGCTCAACATCGGTGAGGTAGACCTCATTGAACTCGGCCTCACCGGTGAGCTGCCGGAGCGGCCGGACATCGACTCCGGGTGAGCGCATATCCAACAGGAAGTACGTCAAGCCCCGATGCTTGATGAGATCGGGATCGGTGCGGGCGAGCAATAATCCATAGCGGGCAGCATGGCCCAGGGAGGTCCATACCTTCTGACCGTTGACCACCCACCTGCCGTCGCGCCGCACTGCTTTGGTGGCGAGCGCGGCCAGGTCCGACCCGGCGCCCGGTTCACTGAACAGCTGGCACCAGATGTCTTCGCCGCTGAACAGGGTGCGCAAATGCTTTCGGTGTTGCTCGGGTGTGCCGTGCCCCACGATGGTGGGTGCCGCCATACCAAGGCCGATCACGTTGCGCGCGCTCCAGTCCGGTGATCCCGCCTGCCGGAACGCGAGATCACACTCGGCCTGCAGGGCTGAGTCCAGGCCCAACCCGCCGAGGCCTGGCGGGAAATAGACGAACGCGAGGCCGGCATCGAAACGCGCCTCGCGTATCAGCCGGTCCGGCGTCGTCGCCACGTCGTGGGCGTCGAAGAAGCGCTCAAGTGCCGTCGACAGTGCGCGGCGGTCGTCGTCAGCAGCCAACGTATTCAACTCCACTCGGCAGTTCGAGGCACATACCCACTCGGTCCCGATTCTGTGCGGGCGAGCGCAGCAACAGCGACGAGGCCTTGGCTCGCTTCAGGTAAAGGTGGGCAGGGTGCTCCCAGGTGAACCCGATGCCACCGTGGATCTGGACGTTCTCTGCGGCGGCACGCATGTACGTGTCGGTAGCCGCCGATCCGGCCAGCGCGGCGGCGATCGCCAGATCTTGCGGATCGTGATCGGCGGTCCAAAGGCCATGCCACACCACTGATCTGGCCAACTCGACGGCGACGAGCAGGTCGGCGCAGCGATGTTTGATCGCCTGAAAGGAGCCGATTGGACGTCCGAACTGTATGCGGGTGCGCGCGTAGTCGACGGCTTGTTCGAGGACTTGCGCCGCACCGCCGAGTTGTTCGGCTGCCAGTAGCAGTGTCCAGATGTCGACGGCCCGGTCCAGGGCGTCACCCGTGATTGAAAGGCGACGTGCCGGGACAGCGCGGAGCTCGACATGGCCGAGCTTGCGCGTCTGATCCAGCGGCGTGATCTCGTGCCACGGTAGCCGCCGGGCATCTTCGACGGCGTACATCTCCGGGCCGTCGGCGGTTGTAACACTCACCAGGAGGATGTCTGCCTGTGGACCGGAAAGCACGTAGTCTGCCAGGCCGTTCAACGTGGCGGACTCGCCGCCGGCGGCGGTGGCAGTGACCGAACTCCGCGACGGATCGGGACCACCCCAGGCCACCGCGGCAACCATCTCCCCGGAAACCAGCGGTGGGAGCAGCTCCTGCCGAGCAGCGGTGTCGGTACAGTACAGCAGCACCGTGGTTGCGAATCCGACGGACGCCAATATCGGTGCGCCGTAGAGGTTGCGGCCGAGTTCCTGGAACACCATCCCGAGTTCGGTGAGCCCGGCTCCGCTTCCGCCGAACTCTTCCGGAACGGCCAGTCCGTGCACGCCGAGCTCGACGGCGAGCGTCCGCCATACCTGCGGGTCGTAGGACCCGGCATCGGACATCCGGTCCCGCACCGTGTCCTCGGGGGAGTGCTTGTCGAGAAAGCGGCGAACGACCGCCCCGAGTTCCAGCGCTTCGTCACTGGGTATGTAGCTCATTGGATCTCATCTCCATGTCGGTACCCACGACGCCTTCCGTCGACGAATTCCTCACGAGCATCGCGTGCTTCGCCCGACATGTTCAACTCGAGGGTGTAACTGAGCTCCTGGCGGTAGGACTTACGGATGTCCCGGCCGATGGTTCCCTTGACCGCGGATTTGATCCCTCTGATCACCGCGGAGCGCTTCGAGGCGATCTGCTCTGCGACAGCCCGCGCCGCATCCGCCAACTCGGGCACCGGAACAACGCGGTAGACGCTGCCGTAGGAATGCAGCTCCTCGGCGAAAAACGGGTCGCAGGTGTACATCGCGGCCTGTAGGCGTTTCTCCGGAAGCAGACCGACGGCTTGGACGATTCCGCTCGTGGCGCCGTTGTCGGCTTCGGCGAGAACGAATCGGGTCTGTTCGGCCGCAAGGATGATGTCGCATACCCCGGCCACCAGTACCCCTAATCCGATGCAATAGCCATGGATTGCGGCGATCACCGGCACCGGACACTCGTCGATCGCAAGCGTAAGCTCTTGGGATCCACTGGCCTGGCCGAGTATTCCGTGAAATCCGGACAGGCCCTGAACTTCCTTGACGTCGCCGCCACCACAGAATCCTCGACCATCGGCTCGTAGCAGCACAACGCGCACGCGGTCGTCAGTCTGGTAACTGCGCAAAAGCCGGACGAGTTCGGCGATATCGGCAAGATTGAGTGCGTTCGCCGGCGGGTTATCGATGATCAACTCGGCGATGCCGCTCCCCGACATATGATGTCGTATCATACTCGTACCCCGCAGTATTGCTGTTTCAACTCCGAGCGGGACACCTTTCCGGTGGCGTTACGAGGGAGTTCTGGCACTACGGTCAGGGCTTTGGGCAGTTTGAACCGTGCCAGCCGTGGCCCGGCGAATTCGTTGAGCTCCTCGAGCGTGGGAGGGTCGTGTGGAGTGGCCGGTACGACGACGGCCATTCCCGTCTCACCCCATACCTCATGTGCGATGCCGATGACGGCGACGTCCGCGACCTTCGGATGAACGCACAGGATCCGCTCTATCTCGGCGGGGTACACATTCTCCCCGCCCGACTTGAACATCTCTTTGACCCGGCCGGACAAGTAGTAGTACCCGTCAGCATCGTAGCGTGCACCGTCGCCGGTCCGATACCAGCCGTCAGTGAAGTATTCCTCGGTGTTCCTGTTCCAATATCCCGGAGTAACGCTTGGACCGCGCAGCCAGATCTCGCCGGTGCGGCCAGCGGGCACGTCGTTGCCGTCCTGGTCGACGAGGCGGATCTGGGTGTGTCGAGCCGCTTTTCCGGTCGACCCGGCCTTGGCCTTCGCGAAGGCGGCCATCGGGTCGGCTGTCGAGTAGTCCAGGGCCGTTGCCATCGGACCATGCTCGGTGCCGCCGTACTGCGGCTGCAGCAGCACACCGCGATCTGCCCAGATCTGCAGCAGCTCGGGTTCTGCGATGGCGCCCGCGACAATGAACTGACGTGCGTTTGAGAAGTCGGCGCCGCTGAAGTCCTGCTGGGTGGATATGCTGCGATACATCAACGGTATCGCGGCGAAATGCGTTACCGGAACCTCAGATCGGGTCAATGCGCTCAAGACGGGCTCGGGTGCGAACCGCCGCATGGTCGATACCGCGCCACCGAAGTACATGACCGGATTGGCCATCACATTGAGGCCGCCGGCATGAAACAGTGGCATGGGGTTGAGGTGGTGATTGTCCGGCTCGGAGAACCTGGTGGTCTGTGCGGTGTTGAGTGCGTGCCACACCAACGTTCCGTGGGTCGAGAGCACGCCCTTGGGGAGACCGGTGGTGCCCGACGTGTACAGGATGTGGGTGGGGTCATCGAACGTCAAATTGCCGTTCGGAGCAAGGTATTCGGCGGCGGCAACGGCGATGTCATACTCCGAGTCATCCGATGCCCACGACAGCCGCTGCGGCACCGCTGCTCTATCAGCGACGGCGTGGGCTACCTGCGCCCAATGAGCGTCGTGGATGATCAGTCGCGGATCGGCGTCGATCGCGATGTCGATCATCTCGGGGACCGCCAAACGCCAATTCACCGGCGTCAACACCGCGCCGATCCGCATCGCGGCGAACTGGATCTCGAAGAGCCGCGGGTCGTTCTCGGCGACCACCAGGATACGATCACCTTTACCGACGCCACGCGCGCGCAGTACCCGGGCAAGCCGGCCCACCCGATCTTCGAGTTGAGCCCATGTCTGCATGGTGGAATCGTCGGCGCTGCCGAGCGCCGGGGCATCCGGGCGGTGGTCGGCGTGGTAAGCAACCCAGTCGTGGGCCACGAAGGCCATCTGTCTATCTCCTCATCGGGTGGCGTGGACCGCGTAGTTCAGTTGACAAACTGGTGCCGCACCACCCAGTGATGCACCAGGTCGGCAGCTCGGGTCAGGTGGGTCTTCTGGCCGGCTCCGCTGAAATAGTGGTTGGCACCGGGCAGTTCCACCAGTTCCTTGTCCGGATGGCTGATCGCATCGAAAACCTGATGCGGGTGACTGGTCGGCACCGCATCGTCGCACCCGTTGACCAGAATGAGAACCGGAACGGTGACGCGCGGGGCTGCGTCGCCGGCGTCAACCTGGGCGGTCTGCAGGCTCCACTGGGAAAGCCAGCTACGCGTGGTGGTGAAACGCATCAGTGCGCCCGGGCTGTTATTGGCGGTGCATGGATCGCCGAGGTAACTCCAGCCGGGTTGTCGCCCGTTGGGTTCGATGGACGGGTCCAGCCAGCGGGGATCGGCCATCGTCCCGGGCACCACGAAACCGTGTTCGGCGTGTGGCCGTCCGGCCGCCCGGAATTCGGCCAACTTGCTCTGGGCGAACGCGGTGATCCGATGGCTGCGTTCCCGCTGGGCGGCGCGATACTCGGCGAGGAAGTCCGGCGAGTACGGCGGCTGGTTGGGATTCGCGGGGTCATACAGGTCGAATTCGGTTCGGCGACCGCATTCCGGTTCGAGTTCATTGGTGATCGAGGCATCGAGAAAATCGGTGAGGAGACGGTGCCTGCTGCGTGGTGCTGCCAGCAGCACCACCCCATCTGCTTTCGCGAGTGTCGTCTCGGTGAGCAGCGTATCCTCGCCGGCAGCGGTTTTGGCGATGATTGGCGATTCGGCCTCCGCCTGATACCCCATCATCGGGGACCCGCCGCCACTCCAGCCGGCGAGGATGACGTGCTGGTAGCCGAGGCGATTGCGCACATCGTCGATACACGCGTGTAGGTCCAACAGCATGTTCTCCATCTGGAGCGCAAAGTCACCGACTGAGTAGCGATTGGCGGCACCGATCACGTGTAGACCGGTGCGGGCCAGCTCGGAGAACAGCGGCAGGTATCCCGGGGAACCGATGGGATGCGTCGCCACGATGACGGTGTCGGATGGCTGAGAGCCGCGAAGGAGCTGCGCTTGCCGGACGATGTTCTCGCCGATCGACCCGTAGACGTCCTTACGTACTGTCTTCTCTTCCGAGACGATCAGATACGGGGTCCTGGTGTACTTTCCGCGGGGCACCTGAGTGACCGATTCAGCCAATTTGAAGATCCTCCAGTCAAGTGCTGACCCGACGGTGACCGATCGCCGCCGGTTACGCGAGAGGTTTGCGGTGCGTTTAGCGGACCGATGCCCCGGCGTCGACCGGCAGTGAGACTCCCGTGACATAGCGCGCTTCATCGGACACCAACCAGGCCGCGGCGTTGGCGACGTCGTCCGCCTCGATCAACTGCACCGGGAGTGCGTTGCTCATCGCTTCGAACAGTTCGGGGAACTGATCGGCCGAACCCAGGAACGCGTCGTTGGCGACCATCGGGGTATTGGCGCCGGTCGGATGCAGGGTGTTGACCCGGATGTTGTAGCCGGCCAGTGCGTTGGCGTAGGAGCGCATCACACCGATCACGCCATGTTTGGCGGCCGTATAGCCCAGCAATCCGTATGTGTTGGTGCGTAAGGAGCGGGCGGTGCCCTTCAAGCCGGCGACCGAACTGGTGATGACGATCGAGCCGCCCTCGTTCTGCTCGATCATGGTCGGCACTGCGGCCTCCAACGTGTAGACCACGCCGGTGAGCATGATGTCGATCGCGTCATGCCAGGCGGAAACCTTGGTGGACGTGGGTCCGACCACCGGCATGATCCCGGCGTTGGCCATCACGACGTCCACCCGCCCGAGTTCGCCTATGCCTTCTGCGAGAACCGCTTCCACCGCAGCCTGATCGCGAACGTCGGCCTGGCGGGCCAACGCTTTACGCCCCAGCGCCTCGACTTGCCGTACGGTCTCTTCGAGGTCGTCTTTGGTTGCCAGCGGGTACGGTACCGAGTCGATCTGCCCGGCGATATCGAACGTGATGATGTCGGCGCCTTCGCGAGCGAGCCGGACGGCGTGCGCGCGCCCCTGGCCGCGCGCACCACCACTGATGAAAGCCACCTTGCCCTCGAGGTTTCCCATGCCGCTCCCGTTGCTGATCTGCTGTGTGACAGGCGTTCTTGGCCCGCGTGGTCCGATAGTAACCAAACGAGGTTCGGCTGGCAAGAAGGGTATCGTGAACGGTGCTTGCGCTGCGTCATCAGGCCGCTTCCGCAGCCGAACCGGCGCTTTAATCGAATGACGCTAGTTTAATGCCCGGGCCCCCTGGAGCCTGCCGTCCGGTCCGCCGGCCGCGGAGCCGGGTATCCACACCCGCTACGCCGGACGGGTCCGCGGAGCGTCCCGGCGTAGCGCTCGCCCGCCATAATCCAATCGATGCTGCATTGAGGTGCCGTATCTGCGGAACCGTCCATCCTCGACGATCCCGGGAGAGCCTTGCAAGCAACCAAATTCGCGACCTCGATGCCCTCCCTTGTCGAATCAAACAGCGTTTGTTAAATTGGGCTGCGGAGCGTCCTGTAGGGACCATCGAGGATGGGAGAAGCGGAACCATGGCTTTGAGTTTGATGACCCTGGGTGACCAAGTCACCGATCCGATCACCGGCAGACGCGAGAGCGCCGTCGAACGTCACCGCGCGATCGTCGAAGCAGCGGTGGCTGCCGATGAGGGCGGGTTCGAAGCGGTGCATATCGGTGAGCACCACGGGCTGGAATACATCTACTCGTGTCCGCCGGTCATCTTGGCCGCCATCGGCGAACGCACCAAGAACATCAAGCTCAGTACCGCGGTAACGCTGCTGGCGAACCTCGACCCACTGCGGGTGGCCGAGGACTACGCAACCCTGGACGCGCTGAACTCCGGGCGCGTGGAAATGGTCGCTGGCCGCGGGAACTTCTTCACGTCGACCTACACGGTCTTCGGGCAGAATCCCGACGACTCACATGAGCTGTTCGAGGAGAATGTCGAGCTGCTTCTCGACCTGTGGACTGGCAAACCCGTGACGTGGCAGGGCAAGTACCGGCCGCCGCTCGACGCGTTTGCATTGCAGCCGCCGCCCGAGCAGGTCCCGCCGCTGTGGATCGGGGGCGGCGCGTCGGAATCGACGCTTGAACTCGCTGCCCGGCTCGGCTTGGATCTCATGCTGCCCAGCGCTTTCGGCAATCCCGCCATGTTCGTCCCGGTAGTGGACAGTTATCTCGAACGTTATGCGTCGCACGGGCATACGCGCAAGCCGCGGATCGGTGCGTGCTGGCATCTGAATGTGGACACCGACAGTCGGCGTGCCCGCGAGCGCTGGATGCCGCGTTACAACGCGTATTTCGATCTCATGAAGACAGTGATCGCCCGCGTGAACCCGAATCCGCCGCCCTTCATCCAGAAACCCTTCAATTTCGAATTCTTGAGCACGGACGGGCCGGCGATCGCGGGCAGCCCCGCCGAGGTCGTCGACCGCCTGGGGAAGGTCACCCAGATGCTCAAAGCCGACGTCAACCTGTTGTCGATCGACATGGGCGGACAGCCGGCCGACGAGTTCCGGGCGATGGTCGAACTGATCAGTACGGATGTCTTGCCCCAACTCTCGTGAGCATCGGCGTCCGCCCGGCGTTGGACATGCCGGAACGAATTTCGGTACGCGAGGTGGGCTTGCGCGATGGGCTGCAGTTGGAAGCGCCGATCGCCACCGCCGCCAAACTGAGACTGCTGGACGCCTTGGTTGCCATGGGAGCCGAACGGATCGAGGCTACCGCGTTCGTATCACCGCGAGCGGTACCCGCGCTTCGCGATGCCGCAGACGTAGCCGCGGCCCTGGACCGTTATCGCGGCGTCGAGTTCTCCGCGCTGGTGGCCAGTCTCGGCGGCGCGGGCCGGGCCATTGACAGCGGCCTGGTCAACCTCGAGTACGTGGTGTCGGCGTCCGAAGGACATTCGCAGGCCAATGTCGGCCGTTCGGTGCAGGATTCGATGGCCCTGGTGTCGCCGATAGCCGACCTCGTTCATGCCGTGGGTGGAACATTGGAGGTCATCTTCGCGGTCGCCTGGGACTGTCCCTTCGACGGGCCCACACCGGCGGCGCGAGTCGAAACCCTCGTCGATCGGGCCGTAGTCAGCGGGGCGGATGTGATCTGTCTCGGCGACACCATCGGAACGGTGACACCGCGGCGCGCAGCCGATCTGATCGTCGCCGCGCGATGCCGGCAACCCGCGGTGCCGATTGCGTTACACGTGCACAACACCCGCGGAACCGGGCTTGCCACCATTTTCGCGGCGATGCAGCTCGGCGTCACGATGATCGACTCGTCGATCGGCGGCCTCGGCGGCTGTCCCTTCGCTCCGGGAGCGAGCGGCAACGTGGCAACCGAGGAACTGGTTTATCTGGCACGTGACATGGGCGTCGAGACCGGGATCGACGTCGAACTATCCATCCGCGCGGCACAACTCGCGCAGGACATCATCGGCCGGCCTCTGCCGAGCGGAGTGCTGCGCGCCGGGGACCGTCGCGGTTTCGCGGGCTCGGGCATCGTGGACCCCTAGCCGCGCCGCGCCCAGCTTCCCCACGCCACAGGACCGGCCGGCCGAATATGGGCCGGCCACCACCAATTCAGTGGATGGATCGGGTTCAGGGCGCCACGCCGGCGTCGATCAACCGCTCGGCGTCCTTGCGGGCACGGGCGTGTTCCGACTTGTGCACGATCCCCTCGTACTCCGGGACGCTCGCGGGCGTGTCATCGGCCATCAGCTCGATGGCTTCGGCGGTGTCGTCCGCGGTGAGAGGAACAGTGTCATAGGTGAACTCGACAAGCGTGCCGTCGGGGTCACGGGTGTAGATCGAGTGGATGAACTCATGCCTGACCTCAAGCACGTGATAACCGCGGTCCAGCCACCGCTGCTTGTGTTGGTCGAGCTTGCCCGCATCGTGGCATTCGAACGCGATGTGGTTCACCCAGTACGGCAACCCGACGCCCGTCGACAGACCGCCTGACCAGCCCTCGTCCATGACACCGGTGCCCTGCAGGCCGCGGAGGTCCCAGATGGCGAAGAATCCTTGCTCACCAGGGTTGGAGTAGAAGATGTGCTTGGTCCAGCCTCCGCCGGGCGCTTGCCGTTTGACGACTTTACGCAGTTCAAAACCCATGACCTCGGTGTAGAACTTGTGAGAACGGTCGACGTCTTTGACGGCGATTGCCGTGTGGTGGAACATGGCACCTCATTTCGCAGCGACAACAGCTGCGTCCATGTTATCGAACGACGATTGATTAGTCCATGGTTTGCCGCCTGCTCGTGAGAAGCGCACCTCCTGGCTGACGGTGGCGATCTCCCGCCCGAGTGAGGTCGACAGCGTGTACGTGGAGAATGCTCGGGCGCCGAAAGCCCGTGAATACGTCTCGTTCACCAAGATCCAGTCGTCGGCCCGGAAGCAGCGGTGGATTCGCAGGTCGTAACCGGTCGGGTGGCAATCACCGGCGTGGCGCATGCCGTACGCGATGACCCGATCGACGATCAGTGCCAATGCTGCGGCGTGGACGAGCAGATCGTCGGGTAGCTCGCGGTCGAACCTGACCCAGGCCCGGCTGTCACCCGGTATTAGCCGGATGTCGACCGGCAAACCCGCCGCCCACCGCGGCGAGGCGACTGCGCGAGCGCGGTGCGGGCCAGGTGTGTCGCTGGCTGCGATCGCGGCTTCCTGGTGTGCACCGAGAAACGGAGCCTCGAACAAGACCTGGCCGTGAGCGAGGGTGCGGTCGTCGAAGGCCAACGCGACCGCGCGGAAGCCCCGGTCCGCACCTGTTTCCCGTTCGGTGATCTCGGTTCTCAGGTCGCTGCTGTCCAGCCGAGTATCGAGTAGCGACACCGACACCGAATGGATCCAATGTCCGAATCCGATATCGATGCCGGCATCGAGAACAGCACGTGCGGCCGCGACACCCGCGGTCAGGCGTGTGGCAGGGCGGCAGAGCCCGGCGATCAACGGGTCGAGTCGCAGCCTTCCCAACTCGGCCCGAGTCGGGCCGCCAGGCCGCGCGGAAATCATGTTGAGGTGCTACGCCGAATTCTCGGTCTTGCCGGCGGGGAGCCATCGAGACTGTCGTTCCTGCACAGCGGTCTCGAACGCGTTCACCACACTCTTGACGATCACATCGAACATCTCGTGTGGTGAAAGTCCTCTTTCGCGAAGCACTTTGGCCAAGACCGGATATTCCTCGGATATCACCGACGACGTATCCTCTGCGGCCGCGTCTGTTCGGGTCTCATGCAGGGCGCTGCCGATCGCCACCAGTTCCAACGACTCGATCAGAGGCATCACCGCGGCACTCGGAACGCCCTCGTCGATCAGGTGTTTTGCCGACAGCTCGATGCGCTTCGGCCCCACACCTATGCTGCGGAGACCGATCACGACTTGGATGATCTCGGGATGGGCGAGTAGCGCGCGCCGGAGCTCACGCGCATTCTGCGGTAGCCAATCTCGCCACGATCCCGACGCGACATCGGGTACCCGCACGTCTTCCAGCGCGAGCTGGGCTGCCCCGGTGATGATTTCGTCCTTGTTCTCAAAGTGGTGATACAGGGAGGCGCCGTTCACACCCAGCTCATCAGCGAGCCGACGGATACTCAGGGCCGCCAGCCCCTCGGTATCGATGATGTCCAGCGCCACTTCCAGCGAACGGCGGCGTGAGATGAGTGCCGTCTTCGGTCTTGCCATCGTCTCTACCTCTCGTCCCCCTGGCCGGTGAATGATGATTTGCAACGAGCTTATCCGAACGCTGTTAGCGCCGGCCTCGTCGACGCGTCAGAAATCTCTCGGACTGGATATCCATGGGGTGACGACTGCGTACCACAACATGAGCTGAACCAGGGTGCTCAGGTAGAACGCGGACCAGATGCCGGCGGCCCCGGTCGCCAGCTGACGGAGCTTGTCCTCGGTGGGGTTCTGCGGCAAGCGGTTCGTGTCTTCCCATCGCAGCGCCAGACGCAGTGCACCGTAACAGCTCACCCCCAGTAGGCCGGAGAACCAGATGTTCGACCAGATGACGCCGCCGACCAGGTACTGCGGGGCTTGATAGTAGGTCCACAGGTGCAACCACGACACCATCGGTATCTCGAACAGCGGTTGGAGCACCCCCATGCCGAGGAACACCACCAGCCATCCCCAGGTGCCGAACCGGCGGTCGAGCCACGCCCTGTTCCGCGCGAGAAAGGCGGTCGGTATGCCGAAGAAGAATGCGTAGGTGAACAGCAGCGCAACGGGTTGCACCGTATCGCCGATCCGGAACAGCGGTATGAAGTTCGAGCTGTAAAGGACGTTGAAGAACCACTTGGTGTTGAACATCCAGTCGAACACGACGGTCAGCGTCGCGCCGACGTAGCCACCGAGCACGATCATGCTGCGGGTCCGCAGGGCGTACCACCAGCCGAATGCGAAGAGGCCGAACGCGACGACTTCAAACAGTCGCACCGCGAGGACATCCGCGACTATCGGTTCAGGCATTCCAGGGCTCCTTCCAGGGGCGTCAACGGCCCGATGTCAACAGTTCTCCGCCGTCGATCGGCACCACCACGCCCGTCAGGTAGTCGGCCCGATCACTGCACAGAAAGCCCACCAAGTCGGCGATCTCCGCCGGATCACCCAGCCGGCCAAGCGGATTGATCGCAATGTCGTTCCTGGCCGTCCAAGCCATGATCGGGGCGACCATATCCGTGTTCGTCTTGCCCGGTGCCACGGTCAGCACCCGGATGCCGGCGCGTGCCCATTCCAGTGCCAGCACCTGCGTGAGCATTACCAATCCGGCCTTGCTGACGTTGTACGGAGCAAGACCGACCGAGGGATACATCGCCGCGGTGCTGGCGACATTGATCACGACACCACCGCTAGCGGGCATCAACTCCCTGACCCGGCACGCCAGAAACCACGGCGAGGTCAAGTTCAGCTCGATGACGGCCGCCCACTGTTGACGGCTGATGCGCTCGGCGCGCTTGGCCCCGGGCAACACACCGGCGTTGTTGACCAGAATGTCGACCACCGGGTGCCGGCGTTGGACTTCGTCTGCTAGCCGCGCCACGTCCGGAGGCAAGGTCAGATCCGCGGTGAACACCTCGTGTTCGAGGTCGCGGTTCGACAGCTGTGCCGCGACTTCATTCAGACGTTCCGTACTCCGGCCGACCAGCAGCACCCTTGCGCCGAGTTGGGCCAGCCGTACGCAGATCGCTGCTCCGATTCCCCGGCTGGCCCCGGTAACGAGAGCGGTTCGCCCACTCAGCGACTCCATCGGTAATGGTGGCGTCGTCACCGGGTGCCGGTCCACTTCTGCATGTGCGCGCCCAATGCGACTCCTACTCGTCAGCTGTAGCTCTTCCGCGACTTGGCCGGTCGTGAGACCCGCAGAACTCACGTCTGTCCTCCGCGCCCTGGACCGACTGCCAGGCCGGGCCAGGATAGCAACTATATCCTGACGGCGCTTGGTTAACTTGGCGTCCGGACACGACTCCGCATCGTGTGTGGACGGCCGAGCGAGGCCGCGCGCCTGGTTCGCGCAAGCCAAGGCGAAGCCGGTTTCCCTGAGGCGCGAGGGCGCAACTATCCGGCCCCCGGTGAATGCATCCCGCGGACTTCATCGTCCCAGGTTGAGGCGTAATACGCGCTCGGCACGGCATTCGTCGGCCCGGGCGCCGGGTCGGGCGGTATCACCCGCTTTCAGCCCGGTGTCTTGGCGGCAGACTGCGCAGCCCGGGCCGGTGCGAGCCCGTCGCGAAAACCCCGGCGCGATGCCCCGCCGAAAAATCTCTGACAGAAAGCTCCAATAACCGGACAGCGTTTGATACTGTGACGCACTGAACACGCCCGTCCGGTGACTGGCCTCACAACGAAATGTAGAAGGACCCGGCATGACAACGCTGCGGACAAGGCCCGAGGTCGATAGCTCAGAAGCGCCGCCAAGCCCGATCGGTCAGGACTCTTCTGGCGACCAGGTCAGGCGCCAGGGCGCCCCTGACGCCCTGACGATGACCCGAGTCCGTGCCGTCAAGATGCTGTCGCGTATCGCCGAAATTCCCTATCGGAGCGCCGACACCACAGGGCGCGGTGTCCTCTTGGCGGCTTCGATGGTGAGGTACGCGGTGACGGACACGATTTCACTGAAGCTTTCGTTCGGTGAGGTGATCGTCCAGGCGTGGACCTTGCTCAAGGTGACGGCGCTGCCGGCTGTTTTGATGGCAATACCGTTCGGCGCGATGGTGGCTGTGCAGATATCCGGTCTGGTCAACGAAGTCGGCGCCAACTCACTCGTCGGGTCGGCGACCGGTGTTGCCGTTCTACGGCAAGGAGCGCCGGTGACCGCCGGACTGTTGATGGGTGGCGCAGCCGCCTCCGCCATCACCTCCGACTTCGGTGCGCGAGCCATTCGTGAGGAACTCGATGCCCTCCGGGCTCTGGGGGTCGATCCGGTCCGACGGCTGGTCGTCCCCCGTTTCCTGGCGCTCCTTATGATCACTCCGATCCTGGTCGTCCTGGTGCTGGCCATGGGGGTGGGCGCCGCGTTCCTAATTGCGACCATGGTCAATGGCGTAACTCCCGGCAGCTTCTGGCTATCTTTCGGGGCGTTCGCGAAGATGGTCGACCTCTGGTTCACCATGGGCAAAGGCTTCTGTTTCGCTGCGATCGTCGCGGTGATCTCGTCACAGCGTGGTATGGAGGCCAAGGGCGGGCCGCGAGGCGTCGCAGACGCTGTCAACGCGTCGGTGGTGCTTAACGTACTTCTCATCGTGGTCGTCAATCTCGGGATCACCCAGGTGCAGTCGATGTTCTTCCCGATGGCGGTTGCATAGTGACGCAACTAGCTCAACGTGGTGCCGCCGCGCCGTCCACCAGGTTCGGACCCATGCTGTTGTTGAAACGGCAGGCGCAGGAACCCTTCCGGCAGGCGGGTCAATGGGCGACCTTTGTTGCGCAGACGATTTGGTTGCTGCCGACCACGCTACGCAAGTACCGGCGCGAAACAGCACGGGTGATGAACAACTTGGCGTGGGGCCGGGGCTCGATCATCGTTGACGGCGGAGTGATCAGCGTGTTGCTGATTCTCGGAGTCACTGTCGGAGGAATCGTAGCCATCGAGGCCTTCGCCACCCTCGATCTGATCGGTCTCGGCGCCTTGACCGGAATCATCGGCGGCTGGGGCAATGTCCGCGAAATGGCGCCGCTGGTTGCCGGTGTGGCCTTCGCCGCTCAAGCGGGCTGCCGGATGACCGCTGAGATCGGATCCATGCGGATAGCCGAAGAGATCGATGCCACTGAAGCGATGGGCCTGCGAGCAATCCCATACGTAGTCGGTACCCGCGTGATCGGCGGATTGATGTGCATCATTCCCGGCTTTGTGATGACACTCGCCCTGAGCTTCTTCACGGTGAATCTCATCGTCCAGAACCTGTACAACCAGCCGGTTGGCACCTATAACCACTATTTCGTCGAGTTTCTCACCCCACAGGACATCGCCTTCTCGGTGCTGAAAGCGACGATCTACTGCACAGCGGTAACGATCATCCACTGCTACTACGGCTTTTTCGCGTCCGGGGGCCCCGTGGGAGTAGGTCAGGCGTCCGGCCGGGCCATTCGTGCAAGCCTGGTGACGATCATGGTTCTCGATCTCACGACGACGATCATGATGTGGGGCCTGCGACCAGAATTCGTGTTCAAGGGGTAGTGCAGACAATGCTATTCCTCACCTCCGCAGAAGAAGAGGCCCGCAGGCTGACCAGCATCGGCCTGGCGGTTATTTCATGCTTCGCCATCGTGTGCACCCTGGTGGTGACAAATCCGTTCGCCCGCAAGAGTGACCACATCTCTGTCGTCATGGATATGCCGTTCGTCGGCCAAGGCGTGGCCACGAACACCCCGCTGATGCTGCACGGTGTCACGGTCGGGAAAGTCACGGACGTCCGAAGTATGCGAAACGGCACCGTTCGGGTCAACGCCAATCTGCAGGCCGCCCCCGCCGCGGGTTTGACCGACAGGATGGGTGTCGATTTTCGCCCCGCGAACTACTTCGGTGTCACGGGGATCAACCTGATTCCGGACGGGTCAGGTGCGCCTTTACGCGACGATGCGCACATCAGCACTGTGCCACAAGGGAACTTCACATTGCAGGCGTTGCTGACCCGCATGGGATCGATCACCGGGAACGTGATCACCCCTCAACTAGTCGACGTCATCAACAAGGCGACCCGGTACACCGACGGGCTCAACCCATTGATCGAGGCGATTCTGATCGCGGCGGATTCGGTGGACAAGGTCCAGACGGTGTCCACCGAACGATTGCTGCGGAATACAACGGGAATCAGCGTGGTCTTCCCGGCCTTCACCGACGCCGCCACCGCTGCCGGCCACGGTTTCAACCAGGGTTCGAGCGCCACCACGTTCAAAGTGTCCAGTGAACAAACCCTGCCCGGACAAGAACTGGCCGCCGTCATCGGGGAACCGGTCTCGGAGGAGTACTGGAGCCAGCGAGTCATACCGACGCTGGAGGTCGTGGCGAACTCCCTGTTCGGCGCGGTCGGAAAGCTGGAATCTTCGCACGCCACCGATTTGCTTCCCGCGATCAAGCTGACGCAGTCGCTCACCGATACGGTGCCCGCGCTGCTGACACCCGTCGGTATCAACGACACGTTGGTAGAGCTGCGCAGCCGCTTCGAGAATCTTTATGCCGGTTCGCCCGAACAACGCGCGATGCAGGTAGAGATCGTGCTCGATCAAATCCCTGGCGTGCAGGCCCCCGTTAACGCGTTTGGAGGAGCGCCGTGATCAAACCCCGCGCCGCCTTATGGCGATTCGTGGTGGCCAGCGCACTTGCCTTTCTGGTGTTCATCCTGATCGTGAACGTGCTGCGCCAACCACTTGCCGACGAAACACGCTCGTATACCGCGGAGTTCACCGACGTGTCCGGCCTGCGCCCGGATGCGGATGTGCGCATTCGAGGGGTTCGGGTCGGCAAGGTCAAAGGGTTGCAACTGGAGCACAAAGCAGGCCAAGACATCGCGGTGGTCGACCTCAGCCTCGACAAGCATTACTCAGTGGTGGCGGCGACCCGGCTGGCCATCAAGTACCAGGCGCTCACCGGCTTGCGGTACATTGATGTGACCAACGCTGACGAGCGATCTGCAAAGCAGGGAGCCGAGCGAGTTTCGCTCACACACATCCCCGTGAGCATGACACAGCCATCCTTCGACATAACATCGCTGTTCAACGGGCTGCAACCGGTGCTTGCGACACTGAGCCCCGAGGATATCGACCGCTTCACAGAGAACGCCGCCAACTACCTGCAGGGCGACGGCGACGGAATCGGGCCGGTACTGGACAGCATCCGAAAGCTCACCGAGTTCACCTCAAACCGGCAGCAGGTGGTGGCGACGTTGATGCAGAACCTCAGCTCGATCTCTGACACGTTCGGCGGCCATGCAAAAGAGCTTGTGCAGGTGATCGACTGGCTGAATCGGCCATTCGATGCGGCGCTTACGGTACTGGACGAGTTCCGGAAGTCTGATCTTTACGGCCCCCTCTACACCGGTCATGTCGTACGGCTCCTCGCGAATGCGGGTTTCACGCCGGGAAAGGCAGATCTTGACGAAGGTCTCGACCGTGCCATCACCGCGTTCTACGACTTCAGCGACGAAATCAAGCGGGTGCCGGTCGTGTGGGACAGTGTCCAGCCGCCGGCCGAGCCGGACTCGCCGCTTCCGTGCGCGAAGGGCCAGGCGCAGTTGCCGGAGTCCATGGACATCCTCCTGAACGGGCAGCGGGTGATCGTGTGCAATCGTTGAAATTCACTAGAACCCCGGCACTTTGGGGTGTCATCGCACTGGCCCTCGTGGCAGCGCTGGCGGTGACGGCCGCCGCGGTCTACGTCCGTCCGCCGGGGCAGCAGACGGTAGTCTTCTACACCGACGATGCCGCGGCTGTCCGGCGGGGCGACGATGTGCGAATGGCCGGAATCTCTGTCGGGAGGGTCGACGGTCTGGCGCTTGAGGCGGATCAGGTGAAGGTCCGCGTAACCGTGGACGCAGACGCGTTCGTCGGAGACCAGTCACAGGTTGAGGTTCGCATGCTCACCGTCGTCGGCGGCTACTACGTGAATTTGGTATCACTCGGTGATACGCCGTTGGGAAATAACGCTATTCCGGTTTCCCATGTCACCATGCCGTACAGCCTGATGCGTGCCCTCGCCGATACGACGAAGGTGTCCGAGCATATGAACGCCCGGCCGGTACGTGAGTCGCTGGACCAGCTGCAGGCGGGACTGCAGGGAACGAATCTCGATGCTGTGACAGCGATGATCGATGCCGGGAACTCGTTGACCGCCACGATAGACCGGCAGCGCGGCCAGATCTCGCAGATTCTCAGCCTCTCCGATGAGTACATCGCCGAGTTGAAGAACTATCGAGGAAAGCTACATGAACTTGTCTCCAAGATCGCGATCGTCGAACAGACGCTTGTCCTCTACGGGAAGGGATTCAGCCAAGCGCTGAAGGGCCTAGGCGAGGTCGCCGATGCGATCCTGGTCCCGTATGGCAAGTTCTGGGTCAACCACCGTGAGGACTTCATCCAGAAGATCCGCGAATGGGAGGATCGGATCACCAGGTGGGTTGAGCACAACAGCCGAATCGTCCCGAGGCTGCGGCGGGTACGGGACAAGATCGAGCGTGTCCTCGACGCACAGAACGCGCGCCCGGAATTGCTCGCCACCGACGTGTGCATCCCGATGCCGGGAAGTCCGTGCTGATGGCTACGACAACCCTTCGCCGAGCGTTCCGCACCGGTGTCGCGGCAACGCTGACCGCGGCCATCGCCGGTTCGGCGGTAGGGTGCGCACCCGAGAAGCAACGGGACTCCGCCTTCTGCGCACACCTACCCGACACGGTCGGACTCTACGTGGGCAATCCGGTTACGCAGTTGGGGTATCCCATCGGAGCGATCACCGCCATTCAGCCGGAACCGACCCGCGTTCGTGTCGAGTTCTCGATCACCGAGCAGCGGACATTGCCGAGCGATGTCAAGGCGATCATCAGATCGCCATCCATCCTGGCCGACCGCTCGATGGAGATGGTCGGCAACTATGCCGGGGGGCAACGCCTGGAGCCCGGGTACTGCGTCCCGCTCGAACGGACCATCTCACCAAAGACCCTTTCTGAAGTGATCGGCTCGGCCAACACATTCCTCAACGAAATCAACTCGGCCGGTTCGGAGAACATCGCCGACACCATCCGCGGGATGGATCGCCTGGCCCAAGGCAACGGCGCGGGAGCCGGCCGGCTGTTGACGACGTCCTCCGCCCTGCTCGACAGCCCCGACCAGGCGATCAGTGACATCGGCTCGATCATCCGAAACACCGCTACGCTCACCACGGCGTTGACAGAGATGCGGGATCCGCTGAAGGAGATCCTGCAGGATTCCCTCATCACCAGCGGCGACTTGGTCGTGGCGGTGGACGGCGGCGCACGCCTCGCTGGGGGCAGGGGAATTGGACTCGGAAGCCTCGGTCCCCTAGTCGAAACGGTCGCTGTCATGGAAACAAGGCTCGGCGAGCCGACCCAGATCGCGCTGGACGCGGTGAGCACCGCGGTCCGAAAGGTCACCCCCCACTCACAGGCCCTTGCCGACCTTTTCAACCCGGTGCCATGGTGGATCAACACCTTGGCGAACCATGTCAATGCCAAAGAGTGGGGGACCTTCAATATCGCCTATCGGCCACCGCTTTTCCGGGTTCCCACCCACGACGGGCTCGCGCTGTGCGGTTCCATGAACGCGTCGATGCCCGGCAGTTGCGCAGACGTGAACGGCCAACCCTACGCCGTCGATGTCGCGTTGCTCCAGTACGTTCTCCAGGAAGCGAGCAAGCGATGAGCCCGCGGATGTGGTTTCCGGCCATTGTCGGAGCTGTTGCGGTGGCGGTGTCGTCGTGCGCGTCGATCACGGTCAATTCATTGCCACAACCCGGGGGCCGTGGCAATGACGGCTACAGCATCATCCTGGAATTCGCCAACGTGCTCAGCCTGCCTGACCGGGCGAAGGTGGTACAAGACGGCACGACCGTCGGGATGATCACCCGTGTTGATCTGCGGAACGACCATGTCGACGTCGTCTCGCAGATCGATCCGGGCGTCACAGTGCCATCCAATATCCTGGCGACGCTGCAGCAATCCACCGTGCTCGGCGACACGTACGTCGCACTCGAGCGTCCTACGACGGGTGACGCGGCTCCCGGATTGACCGCCGGCGGCCGAGTTCCGTTGGCACAAACGACGTCACCTCCGCAACTGGAGGACACGCTCGCCAATCTGGCGAATTTCGTCGGCAGTGGTGCCATTCAACGAGCCCAGAACACGATCATCGCCGTCAACAACGTGACACCTTCGCAGCACGGTGAACTGCGCAGCCTGGTGAGCCGGGTTTCGGTCGACCTCGGCGATCTGGCCAACAACATCGACACGGTCGACAAATGGCTGCACGGTGTGTCGGGTACCGCCGAGGTGATGGTCCGCAACCGTGAGACGTATGAGTATTGGTGGTCACCGACAGGGATGATCGGCTGGGACCGAAATACGCAGATGTCAAGCTATATCGGATCCGTGCTGCCCTCGGTTGGGAGTATCTACTCCGGCGGCTTCTGGCTTGAGCCGCTGCTGAATTCTCTCGCGGACGTCACCGGTGCGCTGCAGCAAAGCAAATGGGATTT
The DNA here is from genome assembly GCF_002101885.1 of Mycolicibacter senuensis. GTDB lineage: Bacteria > Actinomycetota > Actinomycetes > Mycobacteriales > Mycobacteriaceae > Mycobacterium > Mycobacterium senuense. The sequence continues at coordinate 7,286 of NZ_LQPS01000018.1, read as the reverse complement.
CGAAGCCGAAGCACCGCGGTGGCGCGAGTTGTTCGCGGACTACTTCTATCCCGTCGACAAGCGTCCGGCCATCAACATCACTTCGATAACCGGACCGGACGGCCGCGAAATGATCGACAACGTCCAGGACGTGCTTCGGATACTGGGAGCGGCGCCATGAGAATCGCAAAGAACATCGCGTCCGTCACGCTCTTTGCGCTTCTCATCGCGATCGGTAGCGCGTACATCGCATCTTTCGACCTGCACACCCGCGCACCCGACAACCGCACCAATCTGTCGATGGAAGTCCCTGACGTCAAAGGCCTTGTCGTCGGGTCGAGCGTGCTGCTGCGCGGTGCGTCCGTCGGAAAGGTCACCGGGGTGTCGTCATCGACGACCAACGCCACCATCGACTTCTACGTCGAAGCTGATCACCAGATCCCGATCGACAGTGACGTACGACTCGACAATCTGTCCGCACTCGGCGAGGCCTACGTCGGATTCCTACCGCGGACGGCGCAGGGACCGATGCTGACCGACGGCCAGCGGATCTCGACGGAATCGATAATTGTTCCGCCGTCGATATCACAACTGGCCACAACCGTGGTGCGGATGCTCAATCAGATGGATCCGGATCAACTCAAGCGGATTCTTGACGAGAGCGACGCGGCACTGCCCGAACCGACGCAGGTGCTGCCGAACTTATCGCGAGCGAGCCTGCTGAACCGGAACATGGTGGTGGGCATGGATGGCACCGGAAAGGAAGTGCTGGGTAACTTCCAAACGCTGCTGCAAAATGCCGACTGGGTCGGGCCCCATCTGAGTCAGCTGACCCCGCATCTGTGGGACTTCAGCCCTACCATATCGGATTTGTGGGTGGGGACGATGAACACCGTTGTGTGGAACAATCCCGAAAATATGGTCCTGTTCGGTAACTTCCTGGACCGAATACAGGTGTTCCTGGATACCAGGGCGCCGGACCTTCAGGTGATAACCCGGACGCTGATACCACAATTCCAGGGCATCAGCGGCGCACTCATGAATTTCGATACCGGCCAGATTCTGTCGAATGTGCTGTCCGGGATACCAGAGGAAGGGGCGATAAAACTTCATGTCACCATCCCTGACCGTTAGGTTGAGGCGGTCACCGCAGACTGCCGAAAGCGAGAAACCGATGTCCGACAAGGATTCAGAAGACCAGCTCGACGACACGGAGTCCTCCGAGACCGAGACCGAGACCGAGACCGAAGAACGCCTCTCGGGTGCACCGGAGAAGGTCTCACGCCAGGTCACGCTGTCGCTGCGTAGCGTTGTCAACGCGGCCGTGATCGCCCTCTTGGCCGTCACCGCAGGCGTGTTCGGGTGGCTGTACCTGGGCGCCCGGCACGAACTCGATGAGCAGGCACAGGAGGCGGCCGCCAGGGAACGAGCACAACAGATCGCCACTGACTACGCGGTGAACGCCGCGGAGATGGACTACCAAGATTTCAACGGGTGGACCGTCAAGCTCGTCGATGGAACGTCGCCCGAATTGAAGGAGAAGCTGACTAAAGCTGCCGAGTCCATGGAACAGCTATTGGCGCCCATGCAATGGAAATCGACAGCGCGGCCACTGTCTTCGATTGTCAAATCGGATTCGAATGGCGTATATATCGTCGACGCATTCGTCAGTGTTCTCACTAAGACGTTGCAAGCACCCGATGGCCTGCAGTCCACCGCAACGTACAGCATCACGATCGACAGCCGGAACAATTGGCTGATCACCGACGTGGGCGGGATTGATGCCGCGCTGGGCAGAAATGGCGGCGACAAATGAGAGCCCCCAGGTGCGGTGGCCGGGCGGTCGCGGGCCTCGTCTTGACCGCATTGTGTGGCGCGGTCATGGGCGGTGGGCAGGCCGGCGCCGATCCGTATGAACCGTACGATCCCGCAACCCACTTCGATCAGCCCCAGCCACTGCCGGCGGTGACGCCGGCACCCGCCGGCTGGCAGCCGAAATTTCCCCCTCCCTTCGACAGAACGCGACAGTTCGTCACGGACGCCGATATCAACGCAGAGCGGGAGATGTGCGGATGGTACAACGCTCAGTACAAAGTGATCCAACGGCATATCGCCGGGCTCAACAATGCCGTCATTCGGGCTAACGGTGACTGGAATTCCGATGAGATTCCGCAGCATGCCGATATCGTCGCGGCCAACCTCGACCAGTCCGTCGCCTTCTTGGCCCCGCGCATCGGGGCCCTCACCCGAAGTGCCGACCGTGCCGGCGACATGTACTTCCCGCTGTACCAGGGCGATAGCTTCCATGGCCTGTGGCAGCAGATGTCCAACGTCAGCAACGGAATCAAGGCTCGTCAGCCGACTTGGTTCAGCGGCCCGTCCTATCACCAGATGCAGTTCTGGGGGAGCAAGATCAAGCGCTCCCGGGCCTGCGTCTGATCACCGAGCCGAGAAGGAGAAACTCTTGCCGAGGGCACGTACCGTTGCGGCTTTCGCACTGGTTTTTGCCGCATGCGCTCTGCGGGCGGTGCCTGCCGGGGCTGATCCATCGCCGGCGGTCGGCCAGGCCGTGGCCGAGGTCCGAGGGGCTTCGGCATGCGGTCCGCTGAATTACAGTCCGGAGCTTGAGCGTGCGGCCGAGATCATCAATCGCTCTACGGCTGCCTACCTCGACCACAGCGGGGCGAACGTTCCCGCCGACGACCCGCATCCGATGCCGATCATCAGCGAACTCGGCATCGAAGCGACCAACGTCCATTCGCTTCAGGGCGCCGGCCGAGATGAAGCCGATGCCATCAGGGGTCTGTTGCTGCAGGGCTATCAAACGATCCCGGACTGCTCCTACACCGAATTCGGTGCAACTCAACTCTACGAACCGCAGTCCGGCCGCGTCCTCGCCGTCGCACTGCTGATCCAGAAGTGAGCGCTGATATGACGACATTGAAGACGCGTGTATCGCGCGCGGCGGCGGTGAGTCTGGCAACGAGTTGCCTTCCGGTAGTGCTCTATCCGCCGATAGCCTGGGCCGACGATGTCGTTACCTACGAGGTGTTCTCAGATACGGTCCGCGTCGCAAACGTCGAGTACCAGACCAGTGCCGGGCGGATGGCCGTGGAATCCGTCGCGCTCCCATGGCGGATGGACACTCCGGTGCAGTCCGTTTCCGGCCCACCGCCAGACGGCAGCCAGGTGCGAGCCGATTGGCGGCCCGTTGCCGCTCCGAGGCGATGGGTATCTGTGCGAATCATCCACCAGGACAAGGTCATCTGCCAGAACACCCTCGACATCGGTAACGCCACCTGCTATGGCATCACCCGCCGTATTACCTAGCCCCAGAATGATTCAGATTGGAACCAGGTCGTGAACCTTCTCTACTTCGCACCAGCGGCCATCATTGCTGCGGTACTGGGCAATCCTGTTGCGGCCCGGGCTGAACCTCCCCACCCGGAGGCAGTCATCGATCCGTTCCCCGATATCCGGTATTACGACATCGTCGATGCTGAGCCGTATGTCCTTCCCGGCGGGGTGTGGTTTACCACCCCGGGCGGACAGAATTGCGGTATCTGGGGTCGGGGAAACTTCGGCTGCTCCGGCGACATTCCCGGCGCTCCGGACGGCGTGCGGCACATCGGTTGGGTCAACGGGGACCGTGCTGTCCACTACGACTGGTCGATGGCGGCCCGGTTTCCGGCGACCCGGGCCGTGACGCCGCTTCCCGCGCACGCCAAGATCATCCACGAGGGGACCAGCTGCGCCGTGACAGTCGACGGCAGAGCTTACTGCGAACGAGGCCCGCTGCGCTTCGTCATGGAGCCCAGCAAGACTTGGCTGTCGGCGGGTTGGACGGACTTGAGTTGGATGGAGCGCGGCCCGGCCTCCTGCAGCCCGCCCGGCGGAGGAGCCTGCTACAGCTGAACCCAGAAGGGCCGCGGTAGCAGCAGGAGCAATCAGGCTATCCGGCGCGGTATTTCACGATATGAGAACACGGAAGAGGAGTTTTTGTGACCACATCGGTTGAGCCGTTCTCGGCGGACGATGAGATGCCCCACCCCATTGGGGCGGACCCGCTATGGCAGGAGAGTGTGTTCCTGCTCTGGTGGGATCGCGCTGCCGGCATCGGCGGCATCCACCGCATCGGTCACGAGCCGGGCCACGGTATCTCCACCAGTTGGGTCGGCATCCACACGCGTGACGGTGAGAGTTTTTGCCAGCACCTGAACCTGCCTTTCACTGAAGCCGATCGCACCGGCACGGCCTTCCGGGTCGGCGATCAGTATGAGGCCGACTTCGCGGAAGGAAAGGCGCGGTGGACCATTGAGGAGACCGACTGCGAGATGGAGTTGGTCGTCACCGACTACACGCCACGATTCGACCTGTTCCGAGCGGGCGGCACCGTCACCGACGACTTTGCGCCGGGACACCTCGAAGCGGCCGGCCGGGTTCGCGGGTCGATTCGGCTCGGCGAGAAGCGGTACGAAATCGACGGGCTGTGCTACCGCGACCACAGTTGGGGAAAGCGCGACTGGGCCACCCTATTGAGCCACCGGTGGATCGCCGGCACCTGCGGGCCGGAACTGACCTTCAACGCGGCTTCGTGGCACGGCGTAGACGGTTCACTGCGCAGCTTCGGCATCGTCGCCCGCGATGGTGTAGTCACCCACGCGGACACGGTGGACATCCTGGTGTTCATGGAGACGGACGCGATGACCCACCGCGGCGGTGTCGTCGCGTTCGAACTGCCTGGCGGCGAAACCATCCGAATCGACATCGGGCCGCCCATCGGCGGTGGGCTGACCACACACAACGGTGTGGCCTGTGTCGATGAGCTATGCGAGTTCGAGTACGGGGGGAGCCCCGGCTTCTGCGACTTCGAGATCACCACCAATCCGCGCGGAGGCAGTGACCCGGTCAGTGCGCTGGTACGCGCGACGATGGAGAAAGGACTCTCACGGCGCGAGTGGTCCACCGGCCAGCTGTTGAGCCCGTTCGGAGTGGACGCATGAGCGGCCCCGGTCACGTCACCGCAGTCGACCGCCACTGCGCGCGTGCGTACTTGATCAACGTCGCCGACACGTTGGAACACGCCATCATTCCCGCACTCGAAGGCTCCGAGCTGAGTCGCGCGCGTGACTGCGTGACCATCGTTGCAAGACTGGCGTCGCGGCTGACGGCACCAAACGACGGGGCTCAACAGTCTCTGCAGCGGCTTGCTGGTCTCGACTCGCTGACCCGTGACGCTGTCGAGGCCGATGGTGCTGTGTTCGACGCCGAAGAAGCCGCGGTGACCGAAGTACGCAGCGGGGTGGCCACACCCGTGGACGGCGGACAACGCCGCTTCGACCCTGCAGCCCTCGAAACCTACCTGCGCGCGCACCCGCTCGGAGGCGATGCGACAACCATCGTGGAGTCACAGCCGCTCACCGGAGGACGTTCCAAGCAGACCGTGCTGCTCAGGCAGCGGGGCGCCGCATCACTCCCCGAACACCTTGTGCTGCGCCAGGACTGGGATGGATCGGTTGTGGGCACGTCAGTAAAGCCGGAGTTCGAAGTGCTGCGGCACACACACGCGGCCGGCCTGCGCGTGCCGGAGCCATACCTACTCGAGCCCTCTGATGGGCCGCTCGGCGCACCGTTCCTTCTGGTCGGCCGCATCGAAGGCCACATCGAAGGCGACGTGTTCGATCCGCCCGCATCCGAAACGCTGGCGTTGCAGTTCGCCGAACAACTCGGCCGCCAGCACGCGATCGGTGACAAGCCTTTCGAGCGCTTGCCGGGCATTGTCGAGCGCAGCTTCGCACCTGACCAGTTGGACAGCGAGCTCGACGGTTTCGAAGCGATCATCACGAAACTCGGTGAACCGAACACCACCATCACCGCGGCGCTGGATTGGACGCGTCGCCACATCGCTGACATCGCGGGCCCGCGCGTGCTGGTCCACGGAGATCTGGGCTTTCACAACTTCCTGGTGCACAACGGCGACCTCGTCGGCGTACTGGACTGGGAGCTGGCGCACCTGGGCCATCCCGCTGAAGATCTCGGATACGTCCGGGGCTGGATGCGAAAGATGTTGCCGTGGGACCGCTTTATCGCGGCCTACCACCAGGCGGGCGGTCCGAACTCAGCGCAGGTCGACGTGGATTTCTATACGCTGTGGGCGAGCCTGAGGCTCTATTCCATGCTGCTGCAGGCACGCGTGGCCATCGTCTCGGGGGCTCTGCTCGACAGTGAAGTGACCGTCTGCGTCGTGGACTACGTCCCGAAACTACTGCATCAGACATCGGTCGCGCTGCGGGAGATTCTCGCCCACCGCTGATCCGTTACATCAGCCCTTGGCCGGCGCGGTCGCCTGTTGTTGGCCGCGCCGGTCAGGCGCCCGGAATGCCACCGGCTTGAGGAGGACGGCCACCACCCTGGCGGACTTGCCGCGACCTGTTGGCTGAAGCCGTTGTCGCCAAGCCTTGTTCCGCGTTGGCGGTCAGCGCGCGAACGCCTCGACTATGTTGCGATAGGCGTCGTTCTGGCCGGCGCCGGACATCAGTTCGGTCAGAATCTTGCTGTCCAGGGCGAGTCGGGTATTCACCGACGTAGCGGTGTCGTCCCTCAAGAGGCGCTTTATCGCCAACAACGCGGCGCGGGGCTTGGTGCTCAGCACGGACAGTCGATGCGCTACCAAGGACTCCAAATCGGTTGCCGTCGGGACTACTTCGTTGACGAAACCGGCAGCCTGAGCTTCCGCGGCGCTGAAGGGCTCACCGAACAGCATCGCTTGCGCGGCGCGCTGGTACCCGATCAACTGTGGCAGCAGAAGCGTTGACGCTGCCTCCGGTGAGGGGGACCCGTTTGGTGGTCCAGTCGCTATGCGGCTTGGGGTTGGTGGGTCGAGGTCCACTGTAAGGCGAACTCGGCAGGGCTGAGTCCGTGGTGGGCCGAATGCGGTCTGTTGGCGTTGTAGTCGATCCTCCAATCCTCGATGATCACCCGGGCTTCCAACAGCGAGTCGAAGCGCCAGGAGTTGAGCAGCTCATCTCGCAGGCGGCCGTTGAATGACTCGATCCAGGCGTTCTGCCAAGGTGATCCGGGATCAATGAACAGTGAGCCGGTGCCGTTGAACCGGCACCAGTCGTTGACCGCATGGGCGACGAACTCCGGGCCGTTGTCGAACCGCACGTAGTGCGGAGCCCCGTAGGTCAGAGCCAATTGATCGAGGATGTCGACGACGCCATCAGCGTTGATGGCGCGGTCGACGTGGATCGCCAGGGCTTCGCGGGTGAATTCGTCGATGACGTTCAGCATCTTGATGGTGCGCC
>NZ_LQPS01000017.1 GCF_002101885.1 Mycolicibacter senuensis | reverse complement strand
GAGGGTTTTCTGGAGCGCTCGGTGTTTGTCGGGGTTGTAGGCGAGGTGGTCTTGCCAGCAGTGCCAGATGACGTGCAGCCAGGCGCGGGCGAGGATGCGCACGGCGTGGGGGTGGTCGTGTCCGCGGGCGCGGGCTCTGTCGTAGAGGTCGGCGGCCCAGGGGTTGACCAAACGGGTGTCGGCGACGAAGTCGGTGACGGCGTCGCGGAGCTGTTTGCCGCAAGCCCAGCGAAATCCGACGACGCTAGATTTGCCGGACTGGCGGGTCGAAGGCGCGGCGCCGGCCAGACACGTCAGCGATTCGGGGTTCGGGAATCGGGCACGGCAGTCCCCGATCTCGGCGAGCAGACGTGCGGCGCGGACACGGCCAGCGCGTGGCAGCGAGGTGAAGATGTGGGCGTCGGCGTGGGCGTACAGTTGCGCCTCGATCTGGGTCGAGAGCGCTTTGATTTGTGCGGCCAGGGTGTCCAGCAGTGCGACGTAGCTGGCGGTGATGTGGGCCTGGGCCGTGCCGTGGGCGCCGCAGGCTCCGTGGGGGGCGGCCAGGATGCGTTGGTGCAGCACGGCGGGGTCGGCCTTGCCGGAGTAGCCCTGCTTGGACAGCCAGTCGCCGAGCCGTTTGGCGCTCAGCCAGTCGATCTTGTCCTGGGTGTCGAACCGGGTCAGAAACGCCAAGCTGATCAGCGAATCGATGTGTTGGAACAGACCGACGGCGGCGGGCAGCACGTTGCGCAGGTGTGCGCGGAGCTGATTGGCAACGGCCACACGGTGATTCACCAGGTCTTTGCGGGCCCGGCAGGCGCGCCGCAGCGCAATGGTGGCGTCGGTGTCGGGGACCAGGGCCCGCAATCGGGGGCGGTCGGTGCGCAAGGTGTCGGCCAGGACGTAGGCGTCGAAGCGGTCGTCTTTGTTGCCGACCGAGCCGTAGCGGCCGCGCAGGTTCTTGACCTGGTTAGGGGAGATCACGACCACCGTCAGGCCAGCGTCGAGCAGCGCGTCGACGACAGGTCCGTCGGGCCGTTCGATGGCGACCTCACCGGCCCCGTGCCGGCTCAGGAACGCGATGAGTTCGCGCAGACCGGCCGCAGTGTGGTCCACGGTGGTGCGGGCCAGTTCGCGGCCGCGGTCATCGACCACGCTGACGGCGTGATCATCTCGGGCCCAGTCCAGGCCGGCGGTCACACCGCCGGGCGGCTCTGGTGGCAGAGCGATGTCAGTCGCGGTGGCGTCGTTCGGGGTGTTGCTGGCAGACTTCATGTCAGCCTCCTCGCTGCTAGACCCAGTGGGGAGGCACCCGTCTTTTCCGGTGCCGCGGGCGCCGGGACGTGGTTGCCGGTTCGCTCACTGATCGGCGCTCGCAGCCAGTCTCGGCGTTGGCGCTCAGCCCTATCGTCGGTCGACACGTCCCGGGCAACCACCAAGCCCTGCAGATCTCATGCTGGACATCAACCGCGTCAAGCGAGCAGGGCAGTGACCTGGTGGCACCTCGGGTGCATCAACGCTTCATCCAGAAGCGATGACCTCAGGAAGGTAGACCAGTGAGC
>NZ_LQPS01000016.1 GCF_002101885.1 Mycolicibacter senuensis | reverse complement strand
TCTGTGCCCCCCCGCCGCCTCCCGCGCCGGCGCCGCCGCCCGCGGACCCGTTGGTGTTCCCGCCCCCGCCGGAGCCCGCACCGCCTGTGCCCGGTGAGCCGGGTGCGATGCCGGGCGAGCCGGGTGCCGTGCCGGGTGAGCCCGGCGGGCCCGGTGAGCCGGGCTCGGCACAGCAGGGTGCGGTTCCGGTCGCGGCCGGCCCGGTCGCCGGGCAGAATCCCGAACCGTTCACCGGCACCGCGCCGTTCCTGCCCCCGTCGTTCAACCCCTTGGACGGATCGATGGTGGGCGTCGCGAAACCGATCATCATCAACTTCCAGCGGCCGATCGCCGACAAGGCGATGGCTGAGCAGGCCATCCACATCTCGTCGAACCCGCCGGTACCCGGCAAGTTCTACTGGATGACCCCCAGCCAGGTGCGGTGGCGCCCGTTCGACTTCTGGCCCGCCCACACCACCGTCAACATCGACGCGGCCGGCACCAAGTCGAGCTTCCGCACCGGCGATTCCCTGGTGGCCACCGCCGACGACAAGACACACCAGATGACGATCACCCGCAACGGCAAGCTGGAGAAGACATTCCCGATGTCAATGGGAATGTCGAGCGGTGGGCACGAGACCCCGAACGGCACCTACTACGTGCTGGAGAAGTTCCCCACCCTGGTGATGGACTCCTCCACCTATGGGGTGCCGGTCAACTCCACCTACGGCTACAAGGTGACGGTGCAGGACGCGGTCCGCATCGACAACAGCGGCGGCTTCGTGCACAGTGCCCCCTGGTCGGTCAACGACCAGGGCAAGCGCAACGTCAGCCATGGCTGCATCAACCTGAGCCCGGCCAACGCCAAGTGGTTCTACGACAACTTCGGCAGCGGCGACCCGGTCGTGGTGAAGAACTCCGTCGGCACCTACACCAAGAACGACGGCGCCCAAGACTGGCAGATGTAGCGCCACCCTTTCCGCCGGAGAAACCGGGCCGGGTCAGCTCCAGATGCGCACGCGCTGCGCGGGCTCCAGATACAGCGCGTCGTCGGGGGTGACAGCGAACGCGTCGTAAAACGCGTCCATGTTGCGCACCACCCCGTTGCAGCGGAACTCCGGCGGCGAATGCGGGTCCACCGCCAGCCGCCGGATCGCCTCGGCGTCACGGGATTTGGTGCGCCACACCTGCGCCCAGCCGTAAAAGACGCGCTGCACCCCGGTCAATCCGTCGATCACCGGCGCCTCGGCGCCGTCCAGCGACAACTGGTAGGCGAGCAGGGCGATCGACAGCCCGCCGAGATCGCCGATGTTCTCCCCGACGGTGAACGCTCCATTGACATGAGGGTCGTGCTGTCCGTCGCGCAGCTCCCGTGGCACATACGTCTCGTACTGGGCGATCAACGCGCTTGTGCGGGAACCGAACTCGGTGCGGTCAGCGTCGGTCCACCAGTCGACCAGGTTTCCGTCCCCGTCGTACTTGGCGCCCTGATCGTCGAACCCGTGGCCGATCTCATGGCCGATCACCGCACCGATTCCGCCGTAGTTGGCGGCGTCGTCGGCGTCGGCGTCGAAGAACGGCGGCTGCAGGATCGCGGCGGGGAAGACGATCTCGTTCATTCCCGGGTTGTAGTAGGCGTTGACGGTCTGCGGCGACATGAACCATTCGTCGCGATCCACCTCCTGCCCCAGCTTGGCCAGCTCACGGTCGTAGTTGACCGCGTAGCCCCGCAGGAAGTTGCCGTAGAGGTCGGCGCGATCGGTGACCAGCGCCGAATAGTCACGCCAGCTGGCGGGGTAGCCGACCTTGGCGGTGAACTTGTCCAGCTTGACCAGCGCCCGCTCCCGGGTCGCCGGGGTCATCCAGGCCAGGCCGGTGATGCTCACCCGGTAGGCCTCCCGCAGGTTAGCGACCAGCGTATCGATGCGAGCCTTGGCGTCCGGCGGGAAATGCTTTGCCACGTAGAGTCTTCCGACGGCGTCGCCCATCATCGACTCCACCAGGGACACGCCGCGCTTCCACCGTTCCCGGATCTGCTCGGTGCCGGACAGCCGTCGACCGTAGAACTCGAAATCCTCGGCGACCAGCGCATCGGTGAGGAGCCCGGCCCGGCCGTGAATCAGCCGCCACCGCGCCCAGTCCTGCCAATCGGCGAGTTCCACCGAGGACCACAGCGCGGCGAACGCCGTCAGATAGTCGGGCTGGCGCACCACCAGTTCGGTCGCGGCATCCCCGGACACACCGAGGGCGCCGACCCAGCCCGCCCAGTCGAAGCCGGGCGCCTCCTGCGGCAGCCCGGCGAAGGTGCGCAGGTTGTAGCCCAGCTCCGCGTCGCGGCGCTTCACCACATCCCAGTGCGCGCCGGCCAGGCTGGACTCCAGCGCGACGATCCGGGCCGCGACCGCGGCGTAGCCGGTCGGATCCCCGCCGTAGACGAGCGCGAACATCTTGGCGATGTGGTTCGGATAGTCGGCCAGGATCTCGGCGTGCTGGTCGTCGCGGTAGTAGGACTCGTCCGGCAGTCCCAGGCCTGACTGGGTCAGGTGCAGCAGATACCGGGTGGAGTCCTTGGAGTCGGTGTCCACATACAACCCGACGCCCCCGCCGACCCCGGTGCGCTGACATGCGCCCAGCACCCGGGCGAGGCTGTCACGGTCACCGGCGGCGTCGATCGCGGAAAGCTCCGCGAGCAGCGGTTCCATCCCACGCTGGGCCACGGTCTGCTCGTCGAGGAAGCTGGCGTACAGGTCGCCGATCCGTCGCTCGTCGCTGCCGGCCGCCCCGCCCGACTCCGCGGGTTGCTGCGCTGAACCGGCGGGTACATGCGCCGGTTCCAGCTTCGCCTCTCCTCCGTCGAGGCTCGCTGAACCGGCGGCCTCGGTGAGCAGGTCGCGGACCTGGCTCTCGGCCCGGTCGAACAGCGCGCGGAACGCTCCATCGGTGGCGCGGTCCGGGGGCATCTCGTAGCCGTCGAGCCAGCGGCCGTTGACATGACCGAACAGGTCGTCCTGTACGCGGATCGCGCTGTCGCGATGGCTGAGGTCAAGGCCGGAGCGGGTGGCTGGTGAGGTCATCGGGCCCATCCTTTCACGGCGAACCGTACAACCGTCCTGTAGCGTCACCGCCATGCCTGACGAGGAGCAGCCCGACATCTCCACTGAAGCGGACGGCGAAGTCGTCGAAGCCGGCGAGACCACCGTCGAGACGCCCCGGGACGACAAGAAGCCCGTCACCAAGAAGGGCGCCCCACCGGCTCCGGCGGCCAAGACGCCCAAGGGCGGGATCTCCGGCTACGGACTGGCGTCGGTGTTCCTCGGATTGGTCGCGATCGGCGCGTTGGTGTTCGGCCTGATCACCTGGAACGTGCACCGCGACGACGTCAACGAGCGCGCCTACCGCAGCCGGGTGCTGCAGACCGCCGCCAGCTGGACCAGCGTGCTGATCAACCTCAACGCCGAGAACGTCGAGAAGGGGATGACGCGGCTGCGCGACAAGACCGTCGGCGAGCTCAACAGCGAGTTCGACGCCGCATTGGAGCCCTACCGCGAAGTGGTGCAGCGGATCCAGTCCCGTAGCAGCGGCCGGATCGAGGCGGTCGCCATCGAGTTGGAGCGTCACAACCTCGACGATCCGGCCGCGGGAACCGACCAGCCGCAGAGCCCCGGCCGCACCGACCCGGTGATGGTGATCGCCACCTCGATCGCCGAGAACGTCGGAGGCCGGCCGCAGACGGTGCACTGGGCGCTGCACCTCGACGTCACCGACGTGGACGGGCACCTGATGATTTCCCGATTGAGGTCGATCCGATGAACAAGCTGGGGCTCCTGACGTCGCGAACGCTGTGGCGGATGCTGGCCTTCGACATCGCTGCGCCGCTGGCCGCGATCGGCGGTCTGCTGCTGGTCGGGCTGATGCTCGACTGGCCGCTGTGGTGGGTCTCGGTCTGCTCGGTGCTGGTGCTGCTCATCGTCGAGGGCATGGTGGTGAATTTCTTGCTGCTGCGTCGCGATGCCGTCACAGTCGGCACCGACGACGACCGGCCGAGCCTTCGCACCGGGGTGGTCGCGCTGGCCGCCACGGCGCTGGTCGCTGCGGCGGTGCTCGGATACCTGCGCTGGACGGTGCCCGACCGGGAACTGGAGGCGGACTCCGTCGAGGTGGTCAAGACGGCTGTCGCCATGGCCGAGGCCGCGGCGACTGTCTCACCGGCCAACCCGGACGCGTCGATCGAGAAGGCGGCGACCTACATGGTCCCGGACCGGGTCAACGCCTTCCGGGAAAGCATCGGGCGGACCGCCACCGAGATGGCCAACCGCAACATCGCGGTCGACGCGCAGACCCTCAGTGCCGGCGTCGAGGCGCTCGGTCCGTTGGCGGCTCGGGTCGCGGTGGTGCTGCGCAGCGTTCAGACCGTGGCGAACCAGCAGGTCAAGCAGGCGGTGGTGCCGGTGCGGGTGACCCTGACCAAGCGCGGCGACCAGTGGATGGTGCTGGAGATGTCGCCGATCCACGCGCGCTGAGGCCCGGCGACTACAGCACGTCGGGTGCGCCGCGGTTCTGCAGCTTGACGAACCGGTCCGACAGTCGGCGCATCCGGATCATCAGCGATGCCGGTGGGCTGACGGTGCCGTCGAGATACTCGCGCAGCGTGTCGGCGGGCACGCCGGCCCGCGAGCAGAACTCGTCTCGGCTCAGGCCCGACCGCGTGATCAGCACTCGCACGTGGCGGGCGACCTCGGCGCGCTCGTTGGCCTCCAGGTGTGCCCGGGCTCGGGTCAGCACCTCCGACAGCGCCTTGGAGATGCCGTGGGACTCGGTACCCTCCAGCACTTCTTCGACCTGGCGGGCGGTGCGCCCGTAGGGGTCGCGCTTGAGTGCCACCACGATGAGCTGCCAGGTGGCGATGTCGCCGGTCTGCAGCGCGGCGCGGATGGCGGACGTCGGCCAGAACTCCACCGGGCGGTCGGTGCTGCCGGACCGGGATGACTGCGATGCACGACGGCGGTCCGGGGCCAACGTCACCTCGCCTCCTCCAGCATCGACACCGCAACCGCCAGGCAGCGCCCGCGGACGTGTTCCCAGTCCGTTCCGGCCCGGGGCGCACCGTCACCGGTGTCGTCCGCTTCGCGTTCGACGGGCTCCGGGTCGGCGAGCCGACAGACCAGCTGCGTGGCCATCCATCGGCGGTCGGCTGGTTGCCCAGAGTAGTACCTGTCGATCCCGCCGAGTGCCGCAGCAACGGTTTGCGGGTCGAGCACGTCGACGAGCTCGGCGAGCTCGGTGTAGTCCCGGGGGCTGTTGCGCGACATCAGCAGGTATCCCTTGAGGCGCAGCGTCTCGGCGCAGGTGGGGATCTGCAGCCGGTCGCCGGTCGGCAGTTGGACCGCCGCGGTCTCCATCGGGCGGCACCGGGTCAACGCCGGGCCCTCGAAGCCGATCTCGTTGCCCACCCAGGCCTCGGTCTCCAGCGCGTCGAGTGCCACCGCGAGCCGGCGACGCCACACCGTGACGGGGTGCACCGGCCGTATCGCCTTCGGCAGTGCCCGGCCGCTACCGCCACGAGACGACCAGCCGCCGGCCAGCTTGGCCAGGGCGTTGCCCACCGTCTTGCCGCCGGCGGGCGCGGCCGCACCGACCGGCAGCGCTTCGATCTTGGTGGTGGCTATCTCGGCCACGCCGCAGCCGCGCAGCGCCAGCGGGTCGCCGACGCAGACCGTGTCGGGAACCAGTTCGGTGAGCCGGGCCGCCGACTTCACCACCGCCCGAAGGTCCGCGCTGGGGGTGATCAGTGCGGAGATGTCGTCGGGAATGATCACGACATCGCCCAGATCGACGGTGGGCAGTGGTTTTTCGAAGTCCACCGACGGCAGGATCCAGGCCAGCCAACGCGGCAGCCACCAGTTCCACTCGGCGAAGATCGCCATCAGCGCCGGCACCAGCACCAGCCGAACCACCGTGGCGTCCACCGCGATCGCCACTGCGCAGGCCACGCCGAGTTCGGCGACCAGGGGCATCCCGGCGAACGCGAAACCGATGAACACCGCGATCATGATCAGCGCGGCGCTGGTGATGGTGCGCGCGCTGGTGCTGACGCCGTGGGCGACGGCGTCCTGGGTGCTGCCGGACTGCAGGTAACGCTCCCGGATCCGGGTCAGCAGGAAGATCTCGTAGTCCATCGACAGGCCGAACGTCATGGCCAGCACGATCGGTGGGATGAAGCTGTCGATCGAACCGGTCGGCGGGAGCCCGAGCCGTTCCAACCAGCCCCACTGGAACACCGCGACCAGGCTGCCGTAGGCGGCCCCCACCGACAGGACCGTCATGACGACGCCCTTGAACGCCAGGAACACCGACTGGATCGAGATCAACAGCATCACGAACGCGATCAACGCCACGAAGACCAGCACCAGCGGTTCGGTCGCCGCGACCCGATCGTCGAAATCCTTGATCAACGCCGTGGGCCCGCCGACGTCCACCCGCACCGACGGCGAACCGGCCGCCGCGGGCAGCTTTTCCCGCATCCAGTCGATGGTCTCGCGGGCGGCCATGTCCTCGGGATCGACCGACAGCACCGCAGACAGCAGCCCGCTGCTGTCGTCGTCGCCGAAGACCGGGGGCGACACCGAGGCGATGTTGGGGGCCCGGGTCATCTCCTGGCGGATCGCCGCGAACGTCTGGGTGTGCGAGGGCGCCGAGGCGTCGGCACCGGGGATGGTGACCAGCACCCGGATCGGCCCCAACGCGCCCGGTCCGAGCGCCTGGGCCGCCGCGGCGACCCCGCCGCGGATCTCGTGGGAGGAGTCGAACTGCCGCAGCATGCTGTTGCCCTGCTCCAACGACAGCGCCGGCGCCGCCAGGGTCAACAGGAACCCGGCGGCCAGCAGCGCCGACATCCACGGGCGGCGCATCACCCAGGCCGTCCAGCGGGTCCAGAATCGTGACTGCGCGGCCTGCGGGCGGCGCGACCAGTGCAGCAGGGCCGACCGTTTGGCGACCGGGCGGCCGAACACCGCCAGCACCACCGGGGTGAGGCTGACCGCCGCCAACACCGCGACCGAGACCGCCAGGATCGCCCCGGTGGCCATCGACACCAGTACCGGGGTGTTGATCAGATAGATCCCGGTCAGCGAGGCCACCACGGTCAGGCCGGACAGCACCACCGCCAGCCCGGATGTCGCCATCGCAGCGTCGACGGCCTCCTGCGGCTGGCGGCCGGCCCGCAGCTCTTCGCGGTAGCGCATCAGGATGAAAAGCGAGTAGTCGATGGCCAGCGCGATCCCGAACATCGACACCGTCGAGGTGACGAAGACCGACATCGTGGTGAACATCGACAGCAGGTAGACCAGACCCATGGTGACGATCACCGTGCCGATCCCGAGCGCCAGCGGGATGGCGGCGGCCGCCAGTGAGCCGAACACCGCCAGCAACACGATCAGCACGATCGGCATGTTCCACTGCTCGGCCGCCGCGATGTCCTGCTTGGTCTTGGCCGACGCCGCGGCGCCCAGGGCGCCCTGCCCGATCACGTACAGGTTCACCGAGCCGTTCTCGACCCGGCCGGGATGCTCGCCTTCCACGCCCAGCTTGGAACGCAACTTCTTGGCGATGTCGACCGCGCCGGTGTTGTTGAAGTCCACCCGCAGCGACACCACATAGGGCCGGTCGGGCCGCGGCGCCGGCTGCCGCCGATCGGGAACCACCGTCACACTGGGCACCTCGCCGGCGACACGCTGCAACAGCGCGACGGCGTCCTGCATGTCGTGGTAGGTGGCGGCGGCGCGCGGGGCCGCCACCAGGGCCAGCGGCGAGGCGCCCTGGTCGGGGAAGTGATCCTCGAGTTGATACTGCACGTACAGCGACTGCGAACCCTCGACCTCGAAACCCCCGCCGGTGAGGTGACCCGACTGGGTGGCGGCCAGATAGAGCGAGGGGAGCACAGCCAGGAGCCAACCTGTGAAGACCACCCAGCGGAATCTGCGCAGGTTGCTGCTGAAGCGCATCATGAACTGCTGGATTTCGGTTCTCCCCGCTCTCGCCCGCACCGGTGCGTCGCGTGCTGCGAGCCTACCGCAGCGAGCAGCGGCGTCGGGGCTTTCTCGTCGCCTCTGAGCTGGTCTGATGCGGTCCGGGAACCGCACTGTGACCAGGCTGACGTGCGCCCCGGTGGCGACGGTGGGTCGATGCTGACAGGATGGCGAGCGGGTCCCGCCGGATTCCGCGAGCGGTGTAGTTCCGCGAGCAAGAGATCCGGCGACGACGGCACCGTCCGAGCGTGCCGCTGCTGCCGGGAGGCATCCCGCCGCATTCGACCATCCGAACGCCTCCGCAACGAGGCGGAACCGACCGAAGATCCCGCCAGTCGTGAGGAGAATTCGTGAACACCATCCGTGCCGCCGGGCATCGCAGCCGGACGCTCGGCGCCGTCGCCGCCCTGTCGGTGGGCGCCGCCGCGACCGTAACCCTGCTGTCGGTGCCGTCGGCGCCGTCGGCGACCGCGTCCAAGGATCCCTGCGTGGCCAGCGAAATCGCCCGGACCGTCGGCAAGGCGGTCACCTCGGCCGGCGACTACCTCGACTCGCACCCGGACACCAACCAGGTGCTGACCGGCGCGCTGCAGCAGCAACCCGGCCCGCAGACGCTGGCGAACCTCAAGAGCTACTTCGACGCCAACCCGAAGGTCGGGGACGACCTGGCCAAGATCACCGCACCGGTGACTGAGGTGAGTGACCAGTGCAAGCTGGCCGTCAGCCTGCCGCAGGTGCTCGGGCTGCTGCAGGCCGCACAGGCCCAGGGCGGCCTGCCGGGTGGTCTGCCCGGCGGTGGCCTACCGGTGAGCGGTCCGCCGGCCGGGGCAGTGACGCAACCGATCGCGGTTCGCTGACGCCGGTGTCGTAGCCGGCCGGGTCCCCGGAGTCCTGGGTGCGGAAGATGAAGAAGAACAGCACCCAGCCGACGGCGCCGACGAGCAGCCAGCTGATCATCCGGTAGATCAGCACCGCGGAGATGGCGTCCGGCCAGCTCAGGCCGCTGGACACCAGACCCGGCACCAATACGGCCTCGACGACCAGCAGCCCGCCCGGGATCAGCGGAATCGTTCCCGCGGCGCGGGCGGCGGCATAGGCCACCGTCAAACCGGCCACCGACGCGCTGCCGCCGGTAGCGTAGGCCGCGCACGCCAGGCAGGCGACGTCGGCGATCCAGTTGAACAGCGACCAGCCGAATGCCGTCGACGCGTCGCGGCGGCCCAGGCTCACCGACTCGAATTGCCCGAGCAGGCGGCGCCAGGTCGCCACGCCGGTGTCGGCGGGCTTGTCACGCACCGAGTTGAACCAGCACAGGACGCGCACACCGATGCCGTCGATCAGTTCCGGGCGCGACGCGACCGACTGGGCCAACAGCAGCAGCGCGACGAAGCCACCGAGGGTGAACAGCAGCGAGAACGGATTGTCGCGCGCACCGAGCAGAAAGGCGCCCCCCAGCCCCAGCAGGGCCAGCCCGACCGCCTGCAGCACCCCCGACATCACCAGCTGCCACGACGCCACCACCGGCGAAGCGCCCCAGCGCCGCTGTTGGCGGTACAGGAAGGTGGTCGACAGCACCGGACCGCCGGGCAGCGTGGTGCTCAGCGAGTTGGCGGCGTAAAAGGCGGCCTCGGATCGCCACTGCGTGACGTGCACCCCGGCCGAGCCCAACAGGGTGCGCTGGATCTGGGCGAAGCTGTGCATGGATGCCGCCGCCGCCACGATCGCGCCGAACAGCCAGCGGCTGTCGGCACGCCACAAGCTGTGCCACGCGGTGGCGAGCTGGTCCCACACCAGCACGATCTCGATGGCCAGCACCACTGTGACCAGCCCGGCGACGACCGGACGCACCCAGTTGCGGGCACCGGCCGCACGTTGCGGGGCCCGGGCCGGGCCGTCGATTACGTGGTGCGACACGGAATTAGAGGTTAGCCGCGAGACAGCGATATTCGGCTACGGTATGTGCTCTCGCTGCGGCATCGTTACGCTACCGGAATGTCAGCCAGCGCAGACGAATCCGTACATCCGACCGTGCGCAAGGCGGCAGCGTGGGCCTGGCGCATGCTGGTGTTGTTCGCCGCGGTGATGGTGGTCCTGCTGATCGCCCGGCGGCTCGAAGTCATCGTCGTCCCGGTGGCGCTGGCGATGATGATGTCGGCGTTGCTGCTGCCCGGCGTGGACTGGCTGGACCGGGGCGGGGTGCCTCGCGGCCTGGCGGTCTTCCTGCTGCTGCTCAGCGGTGTGGCGGTGCTGGCCGCGCTGCTGAGCTTCGTGATCGACGAGTTCATCGACGGCCTGCCCGAGCTGGTCGAGCAGGTCACCCAGATGGTCAACTCGACGCAGCACTGGCTGATCGAAGGCCCACTGCACCTGAGCGGCGAACAGATCGACAAGGCCGGCGCGACGGTGATCACCGAGCTGCGCAACAACCAGGCCAAGCTGACCAGCGGCGCGTTGTCGACGGCCGAGACCATCACCAAGATCTTCACCGGTGCGTTCGTCGTGCTGTTCACGCTGATCTTCTTCCTTTACGGCGGCCGCGACATCTGGCGGTTCACCGTCAGGTTCTTCCCGAGTGAAGTGCGGGCCAAGGTGCACGCGGCCGGGATCGCCGGCTTCGAGTCGTTGATCGGCTACATCCGGGCCACCTTCCTGGTGGCGCTGGTGGACGCCGTCGGGATCGGCATAGGCCTGGCCGTCATGGCGGTGCCGTTGGCGTTGCCGTTGGCATCCCTGGTCTTCCTGGGCGCCTTCATTCCGCTGGTGGGTGCGGTGCTCACCGGGCTGCTGGCGGTGCTGGTCGCCCTGATCGCCAAGGGCTGGATCTATGCGTTGGTCACCCTGGGCCTGATCATCGCCGTCAACCAGCTCGAGGCCCATGTGCTGCAGCCGCTGGTAATGGGCCGCGCGATGTCGATCCACCCGCTGGCGGTGGTGCTGGGCATCTCCACCGGAGCGATCCTGGCCGGTATCGTCGGCGCGCTGCTGGCTGTCCCGACCATCGCGTTCATCGACCGGGCGGCGCGGGTACTGGTCGGGGCACACGACGCCGACGATGTGCCGCCGGAGGACGACGCCGAGCCCGGGCAGGACGCCGCATCCGAGGAGGATGCGGCACCCGAGGACGAGATCAGTACCGGCCCTCCCGGCGCAGCAGCTCCGCCGCACTGAGACCACCGGCGGCGCCGCGGCGCTGCGGATTGTCGTCGCCCTTGTCGCCCTTGTCGCCCTTGTCGCCCTTGTCGGCCTTGCCTTCCTGGTCGCGGGGGGCGCTGAGCTTCTCGGTCGCCGGACTGTTCTGGCTCGCCGGGTCGCTTTGAACCGGGATGGCGGTGGTGGGGGCGTTCTCGGTGTCCTCGGTCGGCCCGGCGGGTTTGGGCAACGACCGCGTCCGCTCGTCGGACGGCCGCGGTTCGGCCGGATCCTGCCGGCCGCGCGAACGTGGCGATCCGGCATCCCGGCCGCCGCGCAGCTCGCCCAGCCAGGACTCGATCTCGCGGTCCCCACCGGCCGGACCCTCGGCGGGTGACTCGACCCGCTCGGTCACCGGATCGGCCGCCTGGAACCGGGTGGTCGGCGCCTCGGGCGGGCCGGCGTTGATCCGGTTGGTCCGGGCACCCGACGGGCTGCCGGTCACCGGCCGGGTCGGCAGCTGTTCGGTCGCCCGCGGCCGGGCCTGACCGCCGGCGCTGGGATGCGTCGGGTCGTGCGACGGCCGCGGTGGGGCAGCGCCCGCCGGTGCCATGGCAAGCGGTGCGGCCGTGCTGGGCCGGGTCACCCTGCGCTTGCGCTCGTCGGGCAGCCGGATCTCGCCCAGCCCGATCCGGTTCTGTAGCCGCTTCATCCAGCGCGGCGCCCACCAACAGTCGTCGCCGAGCAGCTTCATGACCGAAGGCACCAGGAACATCCGGATCACGGTGGCATCGAGCAGCAGCGCCGCCATCAGGCCGAACGCCAGGTACTTCATCATCACCAGATCGGAGAACACGAACGATGCGGCAACCACGGCGAGGATCAGGGCGGCGGCGGTGATCAGCCGCCCGGTGGTGGCGGTGCCGATCCGGATGGCTTCGGTGGTTGACATCCCCGATTCTCGGGCCTCCACCATCCGGGAGACCAGGAACACCTCGTAGTCGGTGGCCAGCCCCCAGCCGACCGCGACAACCAGCGCGATCACCACCACCATCAGTGGTGTGGGGGTGAAGTTCAGCAGCCCGGCGCCGTGCCCGTCGACGAACATCCAGGTGAGAATGCCCATCGTCGAACCGATGGTCAGGGCGCTCATCACCGCCGCCTTCAGCGGCAGCACCAGTGAGCCGAACGCCAGGAACATCAACAAGGTGGTGGTGGTCAACAGGATCACCAGCATCAGTGGCCCCTTGTCGACCATCGCGTGGATACTGTCCTGCTCGAGTGCTGGCGTACCGCCCACCAGCACGGACAACCCCTTCGGTGTGCTCAGCGAGCGCAGCGCCTTGATCTTGTGCGCCGCATCGTTGCGGTTGACCAGTCCGTTCTCGATCACCCGGGTGGAGTGGTCCTTCGACGCTCCGGGCAGATATGGACGCTCCTTCCACATCTCGGCCGGGTCGTCTTCGGGGACGACGAAGCCGCTGATCGCCATGGCCCGGTTGCGGATGTCGGCGACCTGCTGATCGGTCACCGGTTTGTCGGCGGTGCTCTTGATCACCAGCGTCAGCTTCTCGGTGCGGAAGCCGGGAAAGATTTCGTCGAAGTGCTCCTGTGCCACCCGGGCGGTGTTGTCCGGCGGCAGGTACTTCTCGCTCATCCCGCCGAAGGTCAGCTTGCCCAGCGGGATGATCAGCAGGATCATCGCGACCACGATCGGGATCGCGAACGCCAGCGGCCGCTGCATCACGAAGTTGACCAGCTTGCCCCAGAAGCCGGCCTCGACCTCTTCGCGGGTCTTGGTCTTCTGGGTCTTCTCGGCGAACCAGCCGATGATGCGGTTGGAGAACTCCCAGTCCCGCAGGAACGGAATGCGGTAGAGGGTGCGGACCCCTAGGGCGTCGACATTGGTGCCCAGCACGCCCAGGATGGCCGGCAGCAGCGTGATCGACAGCAGTGCGGCCAGCCCCACCGCGGCGAAGAACGCGTAGGTCAACGAGTGCACGAAACCCTGCGGCAGCACCAGCAGGCTGGCGCACGAGGCGATGATCAGCACCGCCGAGAACACCACGGTGCGCCCCGCGGTCATCACCGAGCGCCGGACCGCCGCCTCGGTGTCGTAGCCTTCGGCGATCTCTTCCCGGAACCGGCTCACCACGAACAGCCCGTAGTCGATCGCGATACCCAGACCGATCAGCGAGACCACCGGTTGGGCGAAGAAGTGCACCGGCCCGATGTGGGTGGTGAGCTGCAGGATGCCGGTCGCCCCGGCGATACTCAAACCACCGACGATGACGGGCAGGCTGGCGGCGACCACCCCTCCGAACACGAAGAACAGCACGATTGCCACCAGCGGGAGAGCCAGCACCTCCATCCGCTGCTGATCGCTGGCGATGGTCCCGGTCAGTGCGCTGGCGACCGGCTGCAGGCCGCCCAGTTCGACCTTGCCGCCGTCGAGCTCCTGCAGGGCCGGTTCGGCCGCCTGGAAATTCTTGAGGATGGTGTCGTCGTCGTCGCCCTCGATCTGGATCGAGGCGAACGCGTGCTTGCGGTCCGGGTCGGCCATGTTGGCCAGCGCTTCGGGATTGGTGAAGTAGCCAACCCAGCTCATGATCTGGTCGGGATGATCGGCCTTGACCTTGTTCAGCCCGTTCTTGATCCCGTCGAACCACTCCTTGTCGTCGACGGTCTCACCCTTGGGGGCGGTGAACACCGCCACCACATGGCTGGTGCGATCTCGGCCGTACACCTCGTCACCGAGGACCGACGCCTGGACCGACTGACTGCCGTCGTCGTAAAAACCACTCTGGGTGACGTGGTCGCCCAGACTCATGCCGTAGACCCCACCGCCCAAGCAGAGCGCCACCATCACGCCGATTACGATGAACCGGTAGCGGTATACAGTTCGACCCCACCAGGCGAACACCTATGCGCTCCTCACTAAAGTCTGTTGAGACATCTTTCGGACCCGCGCGTCCCTTGCCGGGTTGTCCAATTGTTACTCGCGCGAGGCCAGCAGTGAGCTCAGCGGCCGGAACGGCTGCAGCCACGCCCCTTGCTCCGGCAGCGAATCCAGGCTGATCCGCGGCAGCCGCTCCCGGAACACACCAGGAATGTCTTCCAGGTCGACAAACTCCAAGGTATCCGAGGCTAGCGCCCAGCTGGCATGTTCGCGAAATCCGAGCACCTGAACGGTTATGCCGAGCGCGCCCAGTTCTTCCAGCGGTTCCCGGAACGCCTGACCGTCGGCCGACGCCACCGCCACCGCGGCCAGCCCCTGGTCCCGCCGCAGCGCGATGTGTTCGAGCATGTCGGAGTCGACATCACTGTCCTCGTCGACCTTCGGCTTGGCGAAGACCGCGAAACCCACGTTGCGCAACGCCTCCACCCAGGGCCGGACGACGTCGGCGCTGCCCGGTGCGATGTTGGTGAACACGGTGGCCTCGGGCTCGACCGGCTGCTGCGGGTGATTTGCGGAGATCTCGGCGGTGCGATTCAGCAGCCAACGGCCCAAGGCGTCGAACCGGGGCCGTTCGGCTCCGGTCGGGCGGCGGCCCAGGAGCGCGCCCAAGCCCATGTCCAGGTTCGGCGCATCCCACACCAGCAGCACCCGGCGGGCCGGTGATCCGTGGCTGGTCGGGTCCTCGGGAAGCGGGGCGGGCCGGGCGGGAACATCCGCTACCGCGTCGCTCACCGCGGCTTCTCCCAGATCAACTCGGTGATGGCACTGCCCGCGTCGCGGCCCTTCGCTTCGTATTTGGTGGTGGGCCGGGCGACCGAGATGGGCAAGCCGGCGGCCGTGGACGGGTCCGAAGGGTCGGTCACCCGGCGCAGGCCCGGCTCGCCGTCGCCGGACTCGGCGATCTGTTCGGCGTAGCCGGCATGGTCGGTCGCCGCATGCAGCACCCCGCCCGGCTGTAGCCGGTCGGCGATCAGGGCCATGGTGGACGGCTGCAGCAGCCGCCGCTTGTGGTGCCGTGCCTTGGGCCATGGGTCGGGGAAGAACACCCGGACCCCGATCAGCGACTCGGGTGCGATCAGGTGTTCCAGCACGTCGAGGCCGTCGCCGCGCAGCAGCCGGATATTGGTGAGCTGTTCGCGTTCGACGGCGCACAGCAACTGCGCCAGCCCGCGTTCGTAGACCTCGACGGCGATCACGTCCAGGTGCGGCTCGGCCCGGGCCATTGCGACCGTCGAGGTGCCGGCTCCGCAGCCGATCTCGAGCACCAGCGGCGCCGCGCGGCCGAACCAGCGTTGCGGATCCAGCGGATCGGGGTGGCCGGCACCGTCGAGCGATACCGGGATGTCGGCGCCCAGTTCGGGCCAGAGCCGCTCCCAGGTTCGGCGCTGGCCGGCCGAGAGTGCGGAGTGCCGGTAGCGGACGCTGAAATTTCGGGCCCGCCGGGGAGCCGGTGCGTCGATGCCGGCGACGTCCGATGACGATTCGACGTCGCGCTGCGCATGCATGCAGTCCATGGTGGCTCATGTACCCATGTGTACCCACGGCGCGGTCCACATTGATACCCAACAGTTGCTTAGCGAGGCCGCCGGGATCGGCATGTGGACAGCGCGGCACGGTGACTCGCATCCCGGCGGTGCAGCTGACACCATGGCCTGCAAGTGGTGGGCCGAATCGGCGATGCGGGAGGGCGATGCGGGAGGGCATGGTCGTGACACCGGGGCACCAGCTCTTCGCCGACGGGCTGACTCGGCTGGCCGACGAGGTCTCCGACCCTCGGCTAGTGTCGATCGCCGCGGAAGTCAGCGCGCCGTTGCGGGTCGCGGTGTGCGGGCGGCGCGGGGTGGGCCGGCACACCGTGGCCGCGGCGCTGGCCGCCGCCGGGGTGGACGTTGTGCGCGCACCCGGCGCGGAGCCGAAAGCCGCAGATGCGGCGGTGTATGTCGTGGCCGAAGTGGTCAAACCGGAGGACCTCGCCGAGATCGTCGCGGTGCGCTCGGCGCGACGCCGGCCGGTGCTGGTGGTGCTGAACAAGGCCGACCTGCCGGGGCGGGCCTGCGTCGACGACGTCGCGACCGCCACCGGGGCGCCGGCGGCATCGCTGTCGGGGCTGTTCGCGCTCGCCGCACTGGCCGGTGGCCTGGACGGCGAGCTGTGGGCGGCACTGGGCGGGCTCGCCGCCGCTCCCGCCGATCGCCGCTCGGCCGACCACTTCATCGGTTGTTCGCATCCGGTGCCGCGGCAGCTGCGCGCGCGGCTCTGCGCCGTAGTCGACCTGTCCGGGGTCGAGCGGCTGCTCGAGCCGGCGCGGCGCGGCGACACGGTGACGCAGGCCAGGGCGGTGCTGCGCAGGCTCAGCGGCATCGATGGCGTCGTCGCGCGGCTGGGTGCGCTGGGCGCCGCCGCGCATCACCGGCGGACGTCGGAGGCGGTGGCCCGACTCGAGGCGCTGGCGGTCGGCCACGACGGCGCGGCCCGCATCGATGCGTTCCTCAACTGCGATGCGACGGTGGCGGCGCGGGCGGCCGCGGCGGCCGCGGTGGTCCACCAGCACGGTGCGCCGGGAGAGCCGCCGCTGCGGCGGGCGCGTCGCTGGCAGGGCCACCGCAGCGCCCCGGTGGGCGTCATCGAGCGTGCCTGTGCCGCCGACATCGCGAGGGGTTCGCTGCGGGACTGGGCCAGGACGCGGGGCCGCCCGTGACCACCCCCGATCCGGAGCGGGCCGGCGAGGATCCGGTCGCTGCAGTGGATGCCCTGGTGGCCGAGATCGCCCCCGGGCTACGGCCGCCGGCGGTGCGGCGCCGCAACGTGGTGATGGTCACCGGGCCTTGGCTGGCCGGGGTCAGCGCGGTGGCCGCGATGCTGGCCGAGCGCTTGGCGCACTGGCCGGTCGTCGAAGCCGCCGAGCTGTCGCCGGGGGAGGTGCCGACGGCGGTGGTGTTCGTGGTGTCGGCCGCGGCGGCACTGACCGAGTCCGACTGCGCGCTGCTCGACGCCGCGGCCGCCCACACCGATGTGCTGGTCGGGGTGGTGTCCAAGATCGACGTGCACCGGCAGTGGCGGGAGATGCTGCAGACCGCCCGCGAGACGCTGGCCGACTACGCGCCGCGCTACCGGGACGTGGCGTGGGTGGGGGCGGCCGCGGCGCCCGAACGCGGCGAACCCCGGGTGGACGACCTGGTCGCGGAATTGGCCAAGCAACTGGGTGACAGCGATGTGCAGCGACGGAACCGGTTGCGGTCCTGGGAGTTCCAGTTGCGTACCGACGCCGGCCGCATCGACCGCGACGCCCGCGCCGAGGGGCGGCGGGCGCGGGTGACGCTGCTGCAGGAGCAACGCGATGAGGTGGTGCGGCAGCGTCGGATGTCGAAATCGGAGCGGGTGATCGGATTGCGCAGTCGCATCGCCCAGGCCCGGGTGCAGCTGTCCTACTTCGCCCGCAAGCGCTGCGCCTCGGTGCGTGGCGAGCTCGCCGAAGACGCCGCGGGCATGACCCGGCGCCGGTTGCCGGAGTTCGAGGCCTACGTGCGCGGCCGGCTGGAGGAGGTCGTGGCCGACGTCGACCAGGGCGTCTCGGAGCACCTGGCCGACATGGCCCAGGAGTTGGGGTTGTCCGGGGATGCCGCGGCGGCGACGTCGGCCCCGCAGTTCGAGACCGGCGCGCCGGCGTTGTCGTCGCGGCGGTTGGAGACCCAGCTGATGACCCTGCTCGGCGCCGGATTCGGGCTGGGGGTGGCGTTGGCGCTGAGCCGGTTGTTCGCCAACCTGGGCCCGGGTCTGACCGCGGCCGGCGCGGTGGTCTGCGTCCTCGTCGGGGTCGCGGCCACGGTGTGGGTGGTCCGCATCCGTGGGCTGCTGCGCGACCGGGCGGTGCTTGATCGCTGGGTGGGTGAGGCAACCGCGGCGCTGCGCTCCGCCCTGCAGGAGCTGGTGGCGCTGCGGGTGGTGGCCGCCGAGTCGGCACTGACCGCCGAACTCGCCGAGCGCAACGAAACCGAGGCGGCGCGGGCCGCCGACCGGATCGCCGGGCTGGACCGGGAACTGCGGGAGCACGCCGCCGCGACCGCCCGGGCCGCCGCGGTGCGGGATCGCCAACTCCCGACACTGCGCCGCGCGCTGGCCGCGGTGCGCTCCGAGCTGGGCGAATCCGGTCCCGCGAACACCTCCGGGACGCCGGCCGAATAGCGGCGTGTACGCCCGCGTCGCCGCTCGCGGTTATGCACGGTAACCTCTTATCTAATGAAGGTATAAGAGGTGGACTGCGGCGCATACCAGCGGCAACGCCACGAAGTGACACCGGTTACAACAGGAGAGTTCAATGACCTCAGCGACCATCCCCGGTCTGGACAACGCCCCGACGAAACACCGCGGGTTGCTGGCCTGGGTTCAGGAGGTCGCCGAGCTCACCCAGCCGGACCGGGTGGAGTGGTCGGACGGTTCGGAGGCCGAGTGGGACCGGCTGATGGCCGAGCTGGTGCAGGCCGGCACCGCGGTCAAACTCGACGACGAGAAGAAGCCCAACTCCTACCTGGCGCTCTCCGACCCCGCCGACGTGGCGCGGGTCGAGTCCCGGACCTTCATCTGCACCCGCACCAAAGAGGGCGCCGGCCCCACCAACAACTGGATGGACCCCGACGAGATGCGGGCCACCATGACCGAGCTGTACCGGGGCTGCATGCGCGGCCGCACCATGTACGTGGTGCCGTTCTGCATGGGGCCGCTGGGTGCTGAGGACCCGAAGCTCGGCGTCGAGCTCACCGACTCGCCCTACGTGGTGACGTCGATGAAGGTGATGACCCGAATGGGTACCGCCGCGCTGGACAAGATCGGCACCGACGGGGCGTTCGTCAAGGGCCTGCACTCGGTCGGTGCGCCGCTGGCTGAGGGCCAGCAGGACGTGCCGTGGCCGTGCAACTCCGAGAAGTACATCACCCACTTCCCCGAGACCCGCGAGATCTGGAGTTACGGCTCGGGCTACGGCGGCAACGCGCTGCTGGGCAAGAAGTGCTACGCGCTGCGGATCGCTTCGGCGATGGCCCACGACGAGGGCTGGCTGGCCGAGCACATGCTGATCCTCAAGCTGATCTCGCCGGAGAACAAGGCCTACTACATCGCCGCCGCCTTCCCGTCGGCATGCGGCAAGACCAACCTGGCGATGATCCAGCCCACCATCCCGGGCTGGCGGGCCGAGACCCTCGGTGACGACATCGCCTGGATGCGGTTCGGCAAGGACGGCCGGCTTTACGCGGTGAACCCGGAGGCCGGTTTCTTCGGGGTGGCGCCGGGCACCTCCAACAGCTCCAACCCGAACGCGATGAAGACCATCGAAGCCGGCAACACCATCTACACCAACGTCGCTCACACCGACGACAACGACATCTGGTGGGAAGGCATCGACGGGGACACCCCGGAGCATCTCACCGACTGGAAGGGCAACGACTGGACGCCCGAATCGGGCACCCCTGCCGCGCACCCGAACTCGCGTTACTGCACCCCGATGTCGCAGTGCCCGATCCTGGCTCCCGAGTGGGACGACCCGGCCGGCGTGCCGATCTCGGCGATCCTGTTCGGCGCCCGCCGCAAGACCACTGTTCCGTTGGTGAGCGAAGCCCGCGACTGGCAGCACGGCGTGTTCACCGGCGCCACGATGGGCTCCGAGCAGACCGCGGCCGCTGAAGGCAAGGTGGGTGCGGTGCGCCGAGACCCGATGGCGATGCTGCCGTTCATCGGCTACAACGCCGGCCACTACATGCAGCACTGGATCGACATCGGCAAGAACTCCGATGAGTCCAAGCTGCCGAAGGTGTTCTTCGTCAACTGGTTCCGCCGCGGCGAGGACGGCCGTTTCCTGTGGCCGGGCTTCGGTGAGAACAGCCGGGTGCTCAAGTGGATCATCGACCGGGTCGAGGGCAAGGGCTCCGGAGAGTCGACGCCGATCGGCACCGTGCCGCGCGCCGCCGATCTGGATCTCACCGGGCTGGACGTCGACACCGCTGACGTGGAGCAGGCGCTGGTCGTCGACGCCGACGAGTGGCGTGCCGAGCTGCCGCTGATCGAGGAGTGGTTCGAGTTCATCGGTGACCAGCTGCCCACCGGCCTGCGCGATGAGTTCGAGGCCCTCAAGCAGCGCTTGGGCTGATACCCGGCAGCATGCTTAGTCCGACTGGACTAAGTCCGGTAGTCTCGGGTCATGGCGACGGTCAACATTCACGAGGCGAAGACGCATCTGTCCAGCCTGCTCGCCCGCGTCGAAAACGGTGAGACGATCACGATCGCGCGCGCCGGCAGGCCGGTCGCCGATCTGACGCCGCACTCGCGGATCGACGTCGCTTTCGGAGCTCTATCCGGTCGGCTCCACTACGACGACGAACATTTCGACGACGTCGACGACGCCCTCAACGCCCAGTTCGGGCTTGAATGACCGGCATCCTGCTCGATACCCACGTGCTGCTCTGGTCGCTGGACGACAGTCCACGTCTAGGTCACCGTGCGCGCGCCCGAATGATTTCTGCCCCGGCGGTATTCGTCTCGGCGGCCAGCATCTGGGAGATCTCCATCAAAGCGGCTACCGGCAAGCTCGCGATGCCCGCAGACTTTGAGGACGCCGTCGGGAAATCCGGCTTCCGCATTCTGCCGATCACCGGTCGTCACGCCATGGTGTGCAATATCGCTGGGCTGCCGCACAAGGATCCGTTCGACGCGATGCTGGTGGCTCAGTCCGAGGTCGAGCGCCTCGATCTGCTGACGGCGGATGCGAAGCTCCTCAAGGCGCTGCCCGCCGCAGTGGATGCGCGGCTCTGATCACTGGGGCGCGCGGCGTTGCGTTGCCGGGACCGGTAGGACTGGTCTTTGACGGCGGGCGCGATCTCGCGCAGCGCGGCGCCCTTATGAGCAGTGAGCTCGGCCCGAACCCCACCACTTGACACCCGTCAAGTCCGACGACGGTACAGTCTGCCCATGCAGATTCGCGAACATGTCGGTACCGGCAAGCCTGCCGTCATCCTGCACCCGTCCGGCACCGTCGTCACTTTCGACGACCTCGAGGCCCGAGCGAACCGATTGGCGCACTTCTTTCGCCGTGCCGGCCTGGTCGAGGGCGACACCGTCGCGATCATCATGGAGAACAACGAGCACATCTTCCCGGCCATGTGGGCCGCGCGGCGCAGCGGCCTGTACTACGTGCCGATCAACACCCATCTGACCGCGTCCGAGGCCGCCTACATCATCGAGAACAGCTCCGCCAAGGCCGTCATCGGCTCGGCGGCGCTGCGCACGACCTGCGAGAACTTAGCCGAGCATCTTCCCGGCGGACTGCCCGGCCTGCTGCTGATCGCCGCTGAAGCCGGAGAGGCCGATTTGCCGGGTTGGCAGCGCTACCCGGAATGCGTTGCCGACCAGCCCGCTACCCCTATCGACGACGAGATCGAGGGCGATCTGCTGCAGTACTCGTCCGGAACCACCGGGCGGCCCAAGGGGATCAAGCGCGCACTGCCGCATCTGCCGCCGGCTGAGGCGCCCGGCCTGATGACGATGCTGGTGGCGGTCTGGATGTCCCCGGACTCGGTCTACCTGAGCCCGGCGCCGCTGTACCACACCGCCCCGTCGGTGTGGTCGATGACCGCGCAGGCCGCCGGGATCACCACGGTGGTACTGGAGAAGTTCGACCCGGAAGGCTGCTTGGAGGCCATCCAGCGCTACCGGGTCACCCACGCCCAGTTCGTGCCCGCCCACTTCACCCGGCTGTTGAAACTGCCTGATGCGATCAGGAATTCGTACGACGTCTCCAGTCTGCAACGGGTGATGCACGCCGCCGCGCCGTGCCCGGTGGAGATCAAGAAGCAGATGATCGACTGGTGGGGGCCGATCGTCGACGAGTACTACGCCTCCTCCGAGGCGCACGGTTCGACATTGATCGCCGCCGAGGACTGGTTGCTGCACCCCGGTTCGGTCGGCAAGCCGATGCTGGGTGCGGTGCACATCCTCGACGAGGACGGCAACGAGCTGCCCGCCGGTGAGCCCGGCGAGATCTACTTCGAGGGCGGCAACGCCTTCGAGTACCTCAACGACCCGGACAAGACCGCGAAATCACGCCACCCGCGCGGCTGGGTGACGGTCGGCGACGTCGGTTACGTCGACGAGGAGGGGTACCTGTACCTCACCGACCGTCGTCACCACATGATCATCTCTGGCGGAGTCAACATCTACCCGCAAGAAGCAGAGAACCTGCTGATCACTCACTCGAAGGTGATGGATGCGGCGGTGTTCGGGATCCCCGACGACGAGATGGGGCAGCGCGTCAAGGCGGCGGTGCAGACCGTCGACCCGGCAGATGCCACCGATGCCTTCGCCGAGGAGCTGCTGGTGTGGTTGCGGGAACGGCTGGCGCACTACAAATGTCCGCGCTCGATTTCCTTCGAGTCGCAGCTGCCGCGTACCGACACCGGCAAGCTCTACAAGAACGAGTTGGTGGCGAAGTACACGGCGTGAGCCCGGGGTATCACGGGCTGTAGCGCAGCCACAGCGGCAGGGCCGCGTCGAGCAACTGCATGAACTTGAACAACCCGACGCGGTACTCGCCCGACCCCAACGGGTTGAGGCGGTATTCGGGGAACGCTATGCCGGCCCCGAAGAGCCCGGGCGCCAGAATCCCGTTGGTGGCATCGTATTTCAGCGGTCCCCACTGCGGGGTCTCCGGACGGCGTCGGGGTTCGAAGCCGACGGTGTAGACGACGTGGGTGCATTCCTGCAGCTGCTCGCCGAACCGGGGATCGCCCACCCGGCACCGTTGCAGGCGCTCCGGGGGCGTCCCGTCGATGTTCTCGCGTGCCCACTGCGCGGCCTGGCCTTTGAGGCCGGTGTCATCGTAAAGGATCCAATCGTCCAGGTACACGGCGTATTTGAGCGGGCTTCGGTAGAAGTTGATCACCCTGCTTGCCGAGGTCGCCAAAAGATTCGGCAGCGCGATCATCGATGAATGCGATGAGCCGAACACCGCGACGGTGGCACCGTCGAGGGCCAGTTGGGCGAGTCGGCCGGGATCCAGCGCTGCTTCGATCTCGATCAGCTCAAGTCCGGGGTGGTCGAGCTTCGTCGGGGCCGAACCGACCGCCAGGATCACGTTCGTCGAACTGATCTCGCCGCGGTCGGTGTGCACCGTCCAGGCGCGGTGCCGGAGCCACAGTTGTGTCGCCGACGCCTGCAATCGATTCACCCGGGCGCCCAACTGATGTGAGATCCACACCAACGGCTCGGCGACCATGCCGAGTGGGCACGTCTGGTCCGGATCGACGGTATTCAGCGGAAACCGGGGCGCTTGGTCGAAGCGAAACGACGGAGAAGCGGTCAAATAGTCCAGAAACAGGCCGACCTGGGTATTGCTCGACACGGCCCGCCACTTGGCGCCCAGGTCCCCGGCCCCGAATTCCGGGTCTATCCAGGCGATCTCATCGGCCGCGATGCCGTGATCGAGCAGCCGGCCGACGGCGGCGATGCCGGCCGGCCCCGCTCCGATCACGGTCCAGGAGTAGCGCCTCGCGTCCATTCCTCCATGGTCCCCCGGCGATGCCCGCCCGAGTAGTAGGACAGCGCCCAGGCAGGGTCAACGGTCAGGAAGTGCTGCCGGGTGTGCCGGGCAGACCTTGGCTGCCGGATTCCCCATGGACGGTGCCGGCCCCGCCACGGCCACCGGGGCCGGCGAGGCCACCGGCGGCGCCGTCGCTGCCGTCGCCGCCGTTGCCGCCCGCTCCGCCGTCGCCGCCATCTCCGCCGAAACCGGCACCGCCTCCGCCGATACCGCCGTGGCCGCCGTTGCCGCCGCGGCCGCCGTCGCCGCTGGCGTCGCCGCCGTTACCTGCGTCGCCGCCGTTGCCGGCGTCACTGCCACTGATGCCGAGGATCAGCGGGGTGCCACCGCCGCCGGCGCCGCCGGAGCCGCCGGCCCCGCCGGTACTGCTCGTCCCGGTTGCGGCGCCGCCGTCACCGCCGTGTCCGCCGTGTCCGCCCCCGGCGGTGTCGCCGCTGCCGCCGACCTTGCCGCCGGCACCGCCTTGCCCACCGGCCCCGCCGGTACTGCCTGTGCCACTGGCCGCTCCGCCGTTGCCGCCGTTGCCGCCGTCGCCGCCGCCGCCGAGATACTGACCGGCCTCGCCCCCGTTGCCGCCTCTGCCGCCGGCCCCGCCGGTGCTGCCGGTGCCGGTGGCGGCGCTGCCATCGCCGCCGGCGCCGCCGACGCCGCCGCTGCCGTAGAGATAGCTGCCGTTGCCGCCGTTACCGCCGTGGCCACCGGCCCCACCGTCTCCGATGCCGGCGCCGCCATGGCCGCCGTTGCCGCCGTTGCCCCACATGTCGCCGCCGTGGCCGCCGTTGCCGCCGTGGGCGCCGAGCCCGCCGGCGCCGCCGTCCCCGCCATTGCCGAAGCCACCGGCGTTGCCGCCGTCGCCGCCGGCCATGCCCTCGACGTCCGAGGACCAGCCGTCCCCGCCGTCGCCGAACCACAAGCCGCCGGCGCCGCCGTCAGGATTGGCCTCGGTGCCGTCGATGCCGTTGCAGATCACGCCGCAGAAACCCTGGGTCAGCGGCGCAAAGAGCGGGTTGATCAGACCGCTGACCTCTTGGCCGAACGGGCTGTCGAGCCAGTTCTGCATAGTCTCGTGCAGCCAGCCGTAGAGGATGTCCGTACCGCCGGCCTCCGCGCTGAACGGCAGGGCATCCGAGCCGCCCAGTTCGGTCTCGGCGACGGTCCAGGCGGCGGGATCGAACCAGTCGTCACCGGCCGCGGCACCGCCGTCGTCGGCCGCTGACCCGAACAGCGGGGCGATCAAGTCGACGACCCAGTCGAACCCGTCGTCGGCCTGTGCGATCGGCAGTGCGGCCACCGGTGCTGGCACCAACGCGATCAACGCGGCCAGCGCAGGCAACGCCCGCCGCGCCCGCCGCGTTGGTGCGACACCGTACGTTCCTCGACGCCGTGCGGCGTTGCTGAGGTGAAGCGACATGGCGATCGACCTTCCGGTATCGAGTAGAGGCAACGGTAGCCTGCAGCGCTCGGCTGGGCCGGTCGGTGTTCTGAAGGAGACATTCTTCCGCCTTCCAACCGTTTGTCAACTCAATCAGGGTGCAACGGGCCAAACGAATGCCATGGATCCATCCAATGTTCGATGTAGTGGACAACCGACTCCGTGAAAGCTACCGTAAGCGGCGATTACAGCAGAACCACAGGTTTAGCTAAGGCACCCACCAGCTACAGACAAGTTCAAAGGGGACATCACGGATGGCACAACGGCGTGGCTCTCGGCAGGCAGCAGCAGCGCGGACGCGGTCTCGGCGGCGGGACCGGGCGATCGGGGCTGCGGCTTCGGTGGGTGCGTTCCTGGCGTTTGGGATGGCCCCGTTGGCGACCGCGCCGGCTGCGCAGGCCGATGACTTCGGCCTGGATGCGTTCTGGGACTTCTTCGGCGTCGATGACAGCGGTTCTGAGTCGGGGTTTGACCTGTTCGACATCTCGACGTGGAGCGTGCCGGGCTCTGCTGAGGGCGGGCTGTTCGGCTTGTCGGACGCCGCTCACGCTGAGCAGTGGCAGGAGACGTTCTACCTGCCGGTGCACGGGATGTTGCAGGACTGGATCAACTCTGACTTCGGCGCGGGTGTCAACGGTGTGATCAACCAGGTGTTCGCGCCGTTCACCGACGGCTTCTGCGGGATGATCTGCAACGGTGCCGATGGCACCGCGCTCGACCCCGACGGCGAGGCCGGTGGGCTGTGGTTCGGCGATGGTGGTGCTGGTTGGTCGTCGAACCTTGACGGCATCGTCGGTGGTAACGGTGGTCATGCCGGTGGTATCGGCAATGGCGGTGATGGTGGCGCCGGTGGCCTGGGCGCTGACGGCGGCAACGGTGGACACGGTGGCGAGTGGTGGGGCAACGGCGGTGACGGTGGCGCCGGCGGTAACGGCACCGCCTCGCTGGCCGGTGGTAACGGCGGCAACGGTGGTTCCTCGGGTCAGGCCCAGGACTTCTTCGGCATGGGCGCGTGGGGCAACGGCGGCAACGGTGGGGCCGGCGGTGCCGGCTGGACCGGCACCAACGGCTCGGCGGGCAGCACGCCTGGGGCGAACGGCGGCAACGGTGTGGCCGGTGGTATCGCCGGTAACGGTGGTATCGGCGGTGACGGTTCGTCGTTCGTCGGGATCGGCGGCAACGGCGGTGTCGGCGGTGTCGGTGGTAACGGCGGCAACGGTGGCACTGGCGCCACGGGTGCGGCCGGCTCGTTCGCCGGTGGTGGTTCGGGTGATGGTCTGGCCGGTGGCGACGGTGGCGACGGCGCCGTCGGTGGTAAGGGCGGCGCCGGTGGCGCGGCCGGTGTCGGCGGCTCGGCCGATGGCACGGTCGGTGCCGACGGCGACGGCGGTGTCGGCGGTAGCGGCGGGCTCGGCGGCGACGGCGGTGGTGGCGCCGACGGCCTGGCGGTCAACGGTGTCGGTGCCAACGGTGCCGCCGCCGGCGACGGTGGTGTCGGCGGCAACGGTGGTGCGGCCGCGGCCGGTGGTGCAGCCGGTGGCGCCAGCGCCAGCGCGGGTGCGGCCGGTGTCGACGGTGACGGCGGCAACGGCGGCAACGGCGGTAACGGCAGCGCCGCCACCAACGGCGCCGATGGAACGCTCGACGCCGTGGGCAGTGGAGGCCAGAACGGCGGCGTCGGCGGTGCCGGCGGTAACGGTGGCGCCGGCGGTAACGGTGGCGGCGAGGCCGGCAACGGTGGCAACGGCGGTATCGGTGGTACCGGTGCGGACGGCGGCAACGGCGGCACCGGCGGTGCGCGACTTCACCCCGAAACCGACTCCGTGCACGGCCTGTACTTCACTCCCGGTAATGGCGGGGCCGGTGGCGCCGGCGGCAGCGGGGGTGCGGCCGGTCTGGGCGCGGCCAACGGTGACGACGGCCTGATCGGCGACGGCGGGAACGGCGGCACCGGTGGTGTCGGCGGTGACCTGGTGGACGTGACCGGGCACGCTTCCGTCGAGGGCCCGGCTGGTGCCGGCGTGATCGGACCGCAGGGCTCGGCGGGCCTCGGTGGTGCTGGCGGTGCCGGTGGTTCCGGTGCGACCGGCGGCAACGGCGGCACCGGTGGCGCCGGCGGTAGCGACCCGAATGCGGGCGGCGCCCACGGCGGCAACGGCGGCACCGGCGGCGCAGGTGGCGCCGGCCTGGCAAACGCGGACGGCTCCGGCGGCGTCGGTGGCGACGGTGGTGCCGGCGGTAACGGCGGCGACGGCAGCGCGATCCGCTGGGGTGACCCCAACTGGGCCACCACGTCCGGTGACTCCTCCTCCGGTCCGATCGACGGTGTCCACGGTGGCGCAGGCGGGGTCGGCGGCGCCGGCGGCAATGGCGACATCACCGGCGGCAACGGTGGTGCCGGCGGTGACGGCGGTACCGTCCTGTCACCGAAGCTCGGCGACGACGGACTCAACGGCGGTGCCGGTGACACACCCGGAGCTGACAGCGTCGGTGGTGCCGGTGGTGCCGGTGGTGCCGGCGGCGACGGCATCAACTCGGGCAACGGCGGTGCCGGTGGTAACGGCGGCGCCGGCCTGACCGGCGCCGACGGCAGCGACGGCGCCGACGGCGACGCCGACTCCGCCACCCAGGCGGGACTCAACGGCGGTGACGGCACCAACGGTGGTGACGGCGGCTCCGGCGGCAACGGCGGTAACGGCGGGGCCGCGGGCACCGCGGACGGCGGAACCCAAGGCATCGACGGCGTCGGTGGCAACGGTGGTGACGCCGGACTCGGCGGTGATGGCGGCAACGGCGGTAATGGCGCCACGTCGAGCAGCACCACCGATGCCTTCAACGGCGGTAACGGCGGTAACGGCGGCAGTGGCGGCAGCGCCGGCACGGCCGGCCTGGGCGGCACCGGGTCCACCAACGGTCAGGACGGGATCAGCGCCGGGATCGCGGGTAACGGCGGTAACGGCGGCGGCGGCGCGACGGACAACGGCGTCGCCACCAGCGGTCTGCGCGCCGGCAACGGTGGCCACGGTGGTGCCGGCGGCGCTGGCCAGGCCACTCAGGCCGGCGGTAACGGCGGTAACGGCGGTAACGGAGCCGACTCGTCGTTCACCGATGACAGCGGCGAGAGCTTCGGCGGTGACGGCGGCAACGGTGGCGCCGGCGGCAGCAGCATCGACGGCCAGGCCGGCCACGGCGGAACCGGCGGAACCGGCGGAACCACCAACAACAGCCAGACCCCGTCGTTCAACCAGCCGAGCGGTCACGGCGGCAACGGTGGCGCCGGCGGCGCAACCGTCGACGGCATCAGCGGTGACGGTGGTGACGGTGGCGCCGGCGGCAGCGGCAGCTACGCCGCCAGCGGCAACGACGGCGGTAGCGGCGGCAACGCCGGCCAGGTCACCGGCACCGGCACCGGCGGTCACGGCGGTAACGGCGGCGCCGGCGGTAACGGCGTCGACGGCCCATTGGGCGGTGGCGACGGTGGTGAGGGTGGCGCCGGCGGTAACGGCGCACTCGACAGCACCGGCACCAGCTATGTCGCGGGCAGCCAGGGTGGCCACGGTGGCGCCGGCGGCAACGGCGGTGACAGCACCGCCGAGGCGGGTGTCGACGCCACCTCTGGTGGTGTGGCGGGTGACGGTGGCGCCGGCGGTAACGGCGACATCGGTGGCAACGGCGGCAACGGCGGCAACAGCGGCGGTGCGGCTCCGGATGCCGGGTCCAACTGGATCTGGGGTACGGCCGGCGGCGCCGGCGGTGCCGGCGGTAGCGGTCAGGCCGGTGCCGGCGGTAACGGCGGTAACGGCGGTAACGGCGGTGCCCAGAGCGGCCTGAGCGACGGGGCGTTCCTGATCGGCAGCGGTACCGGCGGGGCCGGCGGCAACGGCGGCTTCAGTGACAGCGGTGCCGGCGGCGACGGTGGCGCCGGTGGTAACGGTGGTGCCGGCACATTCAGCGATTACGGTGCCCTTGGCGGCAACGGCGGTAACGGTGGCAACACCGACACCGGCACCGCTGGGGCGGGCGGCGACGGTGGTGCCAGCGGTGCCACCGACCTGGACGTCACTCCCACCCCGCCGAACCCGGAGACCGTCCACGGTGGTACGGGCGGCAGCGCCGGTGCGGCCGGGCAGACCGGCGGCTCGGGAGGAGGCAATGCCGGAACGGCCGGGAGCCCGGGCGGAGTCGACGGCAGCCCAGGGGCCGGCGGCACCGGAGGTACTCCGTAGTAGTCGGTTCGGCAGTTCGATCCGAGGCTGGCCTCCCGCACCTCAACGGTGTGGGGGGCCGGTCCCGTTCTACGGTTCGTCGCTATCCGCTCAGATCCCGCCGCGGGCAACCAATTGCGCGGCGATCACGTTGCGCTGGATCTCATTGGTGCCTTCGCCGACGATCATCAGCGGTGCGTCCCGGAAGTAGCGTTCGACGTCGTATTCGGTGGAGTAGCCGTAGCCGCCGTGGATGCGCACCGCATTGAGCGCGATCTCCATGGCGGCTTCGGAGGCGAACAGCTTGGCCATGCCGGCCTCCATGTCGCAGCGCTGGCCGCTGTCGTAGCGTTCGGCGGCATAGCGGGTGAGCTGGCGGGCGGCGGTGAGCTTGGTGGCCATCTCGGCCAGGTAGTTGCCGACGCTTTGATGCTTCCAGATCGGCTGCCCGAAGCTCTCCCGCTGCTGTGCGTAGGCCAGCGCATCCTCCAGCGCGGCGGTCGCCACCCCCAGCGCCCGTGCCGCCACCTGGATGCGGCCGGTCTCCAGGCCCTTCATCATCTGGGCGAAACCGGTCCCGGGTGCGCCGCCGAGCACCGCCGCGGCCGGCACGACGCAGCTGTCGAAGCTCAGCTCGCAACTCTCCACACCCTTGTAGCCCAGCTTGGGCAGATCGCGCGAGATCGTCAGCCCGGCAACCGGATTGTCCACCAACAACACCGAGATCCCGCTGTGGCGCGGGGTGGCCCGCGGATCGGTCTTGGCCAGCAGCGCGATCAGCCCCGAGTGGCGAGCATTGGAGATCCAGGTCTTGGACCCGTTGATCACCAGGGTGTCGGGATCGGCAGCGGGCACCGCTGAGGTCGCCATGTTCTGCAGGTCGCTGCCGCCGCCCGGCTCGGTCAGCGCCATGGTGGCCCGCAGCGCGCCGGTGGCCATGGCCGGCAGGTAGCGCTGCTTCTGCTCGTCGGTGCCGAACAACGTCAGCAGTTTGGCGACGACGGTGTGTCCCCCCATCGCTCCGGCCAGGCTCATCCAGCCGCGGGCCAACTCCTGGGTCACCAGGACATAGCACGGCATCGACACCGGGGCGCCGCCGTACTCCTCGGGGACGGCCAGGCCGTAGATACCCAGGTGCTTCATCTGTTCGATCCACGCCTGCGGGTAGGTGTTGGCGTGCTCGACATCGCGGACGGTCGGTTTGACCTCCCGATCGATGAAAGTCCGCACCGTATCGACCAGGATCGACTCTTCGTCGGTCAGCGAGAAGCTCATCGGTTCACCGTATGTCAGGATTCTCAGATGACCGACGCGCCCTACTTCGACGAACTCGATGTCGGCCAGGTGTTCGACGCGGCCCCGGCGATGACGTTGACGCCCGGATCCGCCGCCCTGCATCAGGCGATCCTCGGTGACCGGATGCGACTGCCGCTGGACGCTGAACTGTCCCGGATGGTCACCGGAGCCATGACGCCGCTGGCGCACCCCGGCCTGGTGTGTGACGTGGCGATCGGACAGTCCACGTTGGTGACCCGGCGCGTCAAGGCCAATCTTTTCTACCGCGGCCTGGCGTTCTTCCGGTATCCGGTTATCGGCGACACGCTGTTCACCCGGACCGAAGTCGTAGGCCTGAAACAGAACTCGGCCAAGCCCGGACGGGAGCGCACCGGTCTGGTGGCGCTGCGGGTGACCACCATCGATCAGGTCGACCGGTTGGTGCTCGATTTCTACCGTTGCGCGATGCTGCCGCTGTCACCGGACGCGGCCGACACCGGTCACCGCGACGACCTGTCCGCCATCGGCGCCGGCCTTGCGGCCCCATCGGATGTCACCGCGCACTGGGACGCCGAGGAGTTCCGGCAGCGAGTTCCCGGCCCGCATTTCGACCAGGCCGCGGGCGGCTTGAAAGGAGCCGTGCTGACCAGTACCGGCGACGTCGTGTCCTCCGCCCCGGAGTTGGCCCGCCTGACACTCAATATCGCCGCCACACACCACGATTCACGGGTGGCGGGTCAGCGGCTGGTCTACGGCGGGCACACCATCGGACTGGCGCTGGCGCAGGCCTGCCGCCTGCTGCCCAACCTGGTCACCGTGGTCGGCTGGCAGTCCTGCGACCACACCGGGCCGGTCCACGAGGGCGATACCCTCTACAGCGAACTGCAGGTGGAATCGGCTGCCGACAACATGCTGGGGTTGCGATCGCTGGTCTACGCCGTGGGCGAGCCGGATCGCCAGGTTCTGGACTGGCGTTTCACCGCCCTGCAGTTCTGAGGCCCCGCCGTCCGGCGCACCGTGCACCAGTGCTAGTGCGGTAGGTCGCGAAACGGTGCGTCGCGGTAGGGATCGGGTTCCTTGGGCAGCCCGAGGATCCGCTCGCCGATGATGTTGCGCTGAATCTGGTCGGTGCCGCCGCCGATCGAGGTGAAGTAGGCGTTGAGCGCCCGAAACGTCACCGCGTCGCCGACCGGATTCTCCGGTCCACTCAGCATCGACTCGGCGCCGACGATCTCGGTCTGGACGCGCGCGGTCTCGTGCAGAATCCGCGACATCGCGATCTTGCCCAGCGCCAGCAGGGTGGCGGCCTCGACGCGATCGGCGCTGGTCTTGGCGCGCTGGTTGTTCCAGCGGTTCACCGTCGACAGCGCCTGCACGCGGGCGATCTGCTGGCGGATGTGGGAATCGCCCAGGCAGCCGGCCTCGCGTGCCGATTCGACCAGGCCGTCGGTCTTCGCACGGCGGCCGCGGCTGGTGCGCGCGATGTCGCCCATCAACCGGCGTTCGTAACCCAGCGCGACCTGCAGCACCGACCAGCCGGCGCCCGGCTCGCCGATCCGGTTCGCATCGGGCACCCGGGCGTCTGTCAAGAACACCTCGTTGAACTCCGATTCGCCGGTGATCTGGTGGATCGGCCGGATTTCCACGCCCGGCTGGCGCATCGGCAGCATGAAGAAGGTGATCCCGTTGTGCTTGGGCACATCCGGGTCGGTGCGCGCCACCAGCATGCCGTAGTCGGCAGTCGTCGCGAACGACGTCCACACTTTCTGGCCGTTGACGATCCAGTCATCGCCGTCGCGTTCGGCGCGGGTGCGCAGGCCGGCCAGATCCGATCCCGCGCCGGGCTCGCTGTAGAGTAGGCACCATTTGCTCTCGCCGCGCAGCGCCGGGGGCAACAGTCTGCGCTGCTGCTCTTCGGAGCCGCGGTCGTGGATGGTGCAGGCGAACAGATCGCTCCGGTCGTGCCCGCTGCCGGGCGCCCCGACAGCAGCGAATTCAGCGGCCACCAACCGTGATTGCCGATCGGTGAGGCCGCGTCCGTAGCGGTCGGGTTCCCAGCTCGGCACGGTCCATCCCGCTTCGAGCACGGCGGTGGCGAACGTCGCCCGGTCGACATCGGGAGACCAGTTGGCCGCCAGCCAGTCCCGGACCTCGGCGCGCAAGGCGTCGTCGCCGATGCCGTCGCTCATCTCAGGCTCCGATCTCTCGCAGGTAGCGTTCACGGTGCCAGGCCGGACTGCCGAACAACTGGGCGTCGCCGCGGGCCCGCCGCAGATACCGGTGGGCGGGGTGCTCCCAGGTGAATCCGATCCCCCCGTGCACCTGAATGTTGGTGGCGCCCACAAAAACAGACGCATCCGAGCAATACGCCTGGGCAAGGGCGAGGTCGGCCAACCAGCCCGGCGAACCGTCGGCGACGGCTGCGGCGACGTGGCGGGCGGCCGACACCGCGGACTCGGCCTCCAACAGCATGTCGGCGCACATGTGCTTGACGGCCTGGAAGCTGCCGATCGCCCGGCCGAACTGGTAGCGGGTCTTGGCGTAGTCGCGGGCCATCTCCATGGCGCGCTTGGCCGCCCCGGCCTGTTCGCTGAGCAATGCCACCGCGGAGCGGTCCAACGCGGCGGTGAAAACCTCGACGCCGCGGCCAGGTTCACCGACCGGGGTGGCCGGCGCGCCGGCCAGCCGGACGGTGCACAGCCGGCGTGACTGGTCGACCGTGGTCAATGGTTGCACGGTGACGCCCGCGGCTGCGGTGTCGACGGCGAAGACTCCGGGTCCGGACGCGGTGTCGGCCAGCACATAGATCGAATCGGCGCCGTCGGCATCGAGCACGAACCGCTTCTCGCCGGTCAGCACCGGCGAGTCGTCACCGTGGGCCGACGTCGCCGGCCTCGCGGGCGGGCGGGGCGAGGAGCCCTCGGCGAAGGCGAGCGCGACCCGGGTGCCGCCGGCGGCGATCCCCGGCAGCACTGCTTCGCATTGCGCTGGATCATCCAGGGCTGCAAGGAGGTTCACGGCAAGTACCGCCGTCGACAAGTACGGACCGTCGAACAGCACCCGGCCCAGTTCCTCGGCCACCACGCCCACCTCGACCGGACCGGCCCCGGCCCCGCCGTACTCCTCGGGCACCAGCATTCCCAGCAGGCCCATCGCCGCCAGTTCGCCCCAGCTGTCGCCGTCGGCCTTGGCCATCAAGTCGGCGACCGCACCGCGCAACGCCTGCAGCTCCTCGCGATCGGCCACCAGATCAGGTCTCCTTGAAGGCGTTTCGCAGGCTCGCGCACTGGCTGGCGAAGAACGACCGCGAGACCGGCGCCTTGGTCAGCAGCAGATCGAATCCGTGGAACGCTCCCGGGACGGTTTCGACCTCGCACGGCACGCCCGCGGCCCGCAGC
The DNA here is from genome assembly GCF_002101885.1 of Mycolicibacter senuensis. Classification (GTDB taxonomy): domain Bacteria; phylum Actinomycetota; class Actinomycetes; order Mycobacteriales; family Mycobacteriaceae; genus Mycobacterium; species Mycobacterium senuense. The sequence goes on along the minus strand of NZ_LQPS01000016.1, from coordinate 153,677 downwards.
CGCTCCGCGTAGGCCAGGTTCTCGTCATGGAACAGGTCCAGCGTGCCCACCCCGATCCAGGCCGGCGCCAGCCCGCTCAGGTCTGCGCGGCGGGCCGGCACCGCGAGCTGCGGATCGGCATCGCCCAGGTACGACGTCCAGCCGAAAAGGTTGCTCCGCGGATTCCACAACCGGTAGCCGCGATCGGCCGGCAAGTGCGCGCTGCGGTCATCGAGCATCGGGTAGACCAGCAGCTGCAGTACCGGGCGCACGTCGCCGCGGTCGGCCGCCAACTGCGCCAACGCGGCGGCGAGCCCGCCGCCTGCGCTGGCCCCGCCGATCGCCACCCGCGTCGGATCCACGCCGGCCAGCCCGGCCAGCAGTAGTAGCCCGGCCCAGCAGTCCTCCAACGCAGCCGGGTATGGGTGTTGCGGCGCCAACCGGTAGTCGACCGAGGCGACCGTGATACCGAGTTCCTCGCTGAACCTGCGGCAGAGCCGGTCATCCTGCGCGGCGGTGCCGATGACGTAGCCGCCGCCGTGGATCCACAGCAGCGCGGGCGCCGGATCGGCGGAACGATGCGGCGGCCGATACACCCGCACACTGGCGCCCGACGGTAGGGGGAGCACCTCGATACCGCTGGGTGCGCGCCGGCCCTGCAGGCTGGCAAGGGCCCGAATCGCCGGCAGGGTCCTCGGCCCGATTCCGCCCCGCGGGAGGAATCGCGCGGCCCTGCGCAGATCTGGGTGAAACCCGCTGCTTACCATGGGCTCAGTATCGCTGTTGCCGGATCTTCGCCATCGGCAACCCGCCCGATTGCGGCTTACGCCGGCGTAAGCGCGGTACTCTCCGGTAATGACGGCAGCACCGCAGACCCCGAAGACGGGCTGGAATGTGACCGGCCGCCTGCGCTGGTTGAAGCGGGCGCGAACCGCGGACTACCTGCTCGCATTCAGCGTCGCTTCAGCTTCCCTGCCGGTGGTCGGGAAGCGGCTGGAGCCCTTGGGCGGAATGACCGCGATGGGGGTGTGGGGGACCCGCCACATGCCGGAGTTCCTCTCCAGTGCGGCCAGGTCGTGGCTGGCTCCGGGTGCCGCCACTGCTCGAAAGCAGGCGCGGGAGCAGACGCACGCAGTCTCCGAGGCCGCCCTGCGCGGTGTCGTCACCGCATCCGATCTGGCCGTCGAGTGGCCGCAACCGGAGCAGGCGCCGCCGGTGTGGAAGGCGCTGCAGCACCGCCGTCACATTCACCGCTCCGGGGTGCGCTACGGCAGCGACCCCGCCCAGGTGCTCGACGTGTGGGCGCCCCGCGAACTGCCGACGACACCGGCGCCGGTGCTGATCTACGTCCCCGGCGGCGCCTGGGTGCACGGCAGCCGGATGCTGCAGGGCTACGCGCTGCTGTCGCACCTGGCCGAGCGGGGCTGGGTGTGCCTGTCGATCGACTACCGCGTCGCACCGCACAACCGCTGGCCGCGCCACATCATCGACGTCAAGACCGCCATCGCCTGGGCGCACGCCAACGTCGACAAGTTCGGCGGGGACCGCAACTTCATCGCGGTGGCGGGCTCCTCGGCGGGCGGACACCTGGCCGCGCTGGCCGGGCTGACCGGCAGTGCGGTGGGCGACCGGGAATTCGCCGACCGACTGCCCGAAGGCGCCGACACCTCGGTGGACGCCGTGGTCGGTATCTACGGCCGCTACGACTGGGAGGACCGGTCCACCCCGGAGCGGGTCGCGTTCGTCGACTTCCTGGAGCGGGTTGTGGTCGGCCGATCGATCCGGCGGCACCGCGACATCTACCAGCAGGCCTCCCCGATAGCGCGGGTGCATCCCGAGGCGCCCCCGTTCATGCTCGTGCACGGCAGTGCCGACACCGTCATCCCGGTGGCGCAGGCACGTGCCTTCGCCGACCGGCTGCGGGCGGTGTCGCGCTCCAAGGTCGGCTACCTGGAGCTGCCCGGAGCAGGACACGGCTTCGACCTGACCGACGGATCCCGGACCGGCGCAATGAGTACGGCTATCGGCTTGTTCCTCAACCAGATTCACCGAGACCGCACCACGATCGGCGGCAAACAGGTCATCTGAACGGCGTCGGCTGCTGCCCGGTCGAGGTACTCTCGCTGCATGGGAAGCGGTCGGCAGTGAAGCGCCTCAGCGGGTGGGATGCCGTTCTGCTCTACAGCGAGACGCCGAACGTTCACATGCACACCCTCAAGATCGCGGTGATCGAGCTGGATGCCGACCGGCAGGGCTTCGACGTCAATGCCTTCCGGCAGGTGATCCACGGCCGGCTCTACAAGCTGGACCCGTTCCGCTACCAACTGGTGGACATCCCCGGCAAGTTCCACCACCCGATGTGGCGGGAGAACTGCGAAGTCGACCTGGCCTACCACATCCGGCCGTGGTCGTTGCCGGCTCCGGGCGGCCGGCGCGAACTCGATGAGGCCATCGGCCAGATCGCCAGCACACCGCTGGACCGCAGCTGGCCGCTGTGGGAGATGTACTTCATCGAGGGCCTGGCCGACAACCGGATCGCGGTGGTCGGCAAGATCCACCACGCTCTGGCCGACGGGATCGCCTCGGCGAACCTGATGGCGCGCGGCATGGACCTGGTGGCCGGCCCGAATTCCGAACGGGATTCTTACGAAACCGATCCCGCCCCGACCGCCGGCCAACTGGTGCGCTCAGCCTTCCGTGACCACCTGCGACAGTTGGGCAGGATTCCGGCGACCATCGGCTACACCGCGGCCGGCGTGCGGCGGGTGCGGCGCAGCACCCGCAGACTGTCCGCCGACCTGACGAGGCCGTTCACCCCACCACCGAGCTTCATCAACCACATGCTGACCCCGGAGCGCCGGTTTGCCACCGCAACCCTGGCGCTGGCCGACGTCAAGGCGACCGGCAAGCAGTTGGGCGCGACGATCAACGACCTGGTGCTGGCGATCTCGGCCGGCGCGTTGCGCAAGCTGCTGCTGCGCTACGACGGCCACGCCGACCACCCGCTGTTGGCTTCGGTGCCGATGAGTTTCGACTTCTCCCCGGACCGGATCTCCGGCAACCGGTTCTCCGGAGTGCTGGTGGCATTGCCCGTCGACGTCGACGACGTGCTGCAGCGAGTCGAAAAGGCGCGTGAGGCCGCAGATCTGGCCAAAGAGGCCCATCATCTGGTCGGGCCGGAACTGGTCAGCCGGTGGTCGGCGTATCTCCCGCCGGCGCCGGCGGAGTCGCTGTTCCGGTGGCTGTCCAGCCGCGACGGGCAGAACAAGGTGCTCAACCTCAACATCTCCAACGTGCCCGGCCCGCGGGAGCGTGGTCGGGTCGGCGGCGCCCTGGTCACCGAGATCTACTCGGTGGGTCCGTTGACCGCCGGTAGCGGCCTGAACATCACCGTGTGGAGTTACGTGGACCAGCTGAACATCTCGGTGCTGGCCGACGGCGCCACCGTCGAGGACCCGCACGAGGTGACCGGCGCCATGGTCGAGGAGTTCATCGCGATACGCCGTGCCGCAGGGCTTTCCGAGACGCTGACGCCGGTCGATACGGCGATGGCCCCGGCCTGAGCCGGACCGTCGGGGGCTCGCCCCGATTCGCCGAGCGTGCAATGGTTGCGAAAATCTTGGCGAAAACTAGCCGTCAGTACACGTTCGACGCGCCCTCGGCGGGCAATCAGTCGCCGGCCATCGCCTGCAACTCGCGCCGCAGCACCTTGCCGGTGTTGTTGCGCGGCAATGCCTCCAGGATGGTGACGTCGCGCGGCACCTTGTAGCCGGCCAGGTTGTCCCGGACGTGCTGCTTGAGCTCGTCGGGGGTGGCTGTGGTGCCCGGCTCCAACACGACGAAGGCGACCAGTCGCTGTCCGTAGTCGGCGTCGTCGACACCGATCACCGCGGCTTCGGCGACGGCGGCGTGCTTGGTCAACGCCTTCTCCGTCTCGATCGGGTAGACGTTCTCGCCGCCGGAGACGATCATCTCGTCGTCGCGACCGACCACGAAAAGCCTTCCGGTGGAGTCGAAGTAGCCCAGATCGCCGGAGGCCATGAAACCATCGTGGAACTGCTTGGACTCGCCGCCGGTATAGCCCTCGAACTGCGAGGAGTTCCGCACGAAGATCTGCCCGGTGACACCGTCCGCCACCTCGGCGAAATCGTTGTCGAGGATCCGGACCTCGGTTCCGGGCGCTGCTCGGCCCGCGGTGTCGGGCGAATAGCGCAGGTCTTCCGGTGTGGCCAGCGCGATCATGCCGGCTTCGGTTGCGTTGTAGTTGTTGTAGACGACGTCGCCGAAGTCGTCCATGAAGGCCGTCACCACGTCCGGGCGCATCCGCGATCCAGACGCTGTCGCGAACCGCAGTGAGCGGCACGGGTATTCGTCGCGGACCTCATCGGGCAACGCCATGATCCGGTCGAACATGACCGGCACGACACACAATCCGGTCGCGTCGTTGCGCTCCACCAGGTCCAGGGTCGCCTCGGGGTCGAACTTGCGCCGAGTGGCGATGGTGCAGCCCATCGTCAACGCCAGGGCCAGCTGCGAGAATCCCCAGGCATGAAACATCGGGGCCGCGATGACCACGGTTTCCTCGGTGTGCCACGGGATCCGGTCGAAGATCGCCGCGAGGTCGGCAACCCCGCCACCGCCGCTGCCGGAGCGCCGGGCGCCCTTCGGGGTGCCGGTGGTTCCGGAGGTGAGCATGACCAGGCTGCCGGTTCGGGCCGGTTTGGCCGGGCGCTGTCCGGTGTTGGCGTCGATCAGGTCGTCCACCGTCAGGCCGGGGATGTCGGAGTCGGCCCAGCTCGCCACCCGGACGCACCGGGAGTCGGCCGGTACGGCCAGATCCACTGCGGCGGTGAACTCCTCGTCGTAGAAGATCAGGTCGACACCTTCGCGGGCCACGACCTCGGCCAGCGCCGGCCCGGCGAAGCTGGTGTTGAGCAACAGTACGTCGGCGCCGATCCGATTGGCGGCGGCCAGCGCCTCGATGAAGCCGCGGTGGTTGCGGCACATCAGCGCGATCGCCTGCGGCGTCCGGCCGGGGAGCCGCTGCAGCCCGGCGGCCAGCGCATCGCAGCGCCGGTCGAGCTCGGTGTAGGTGATGCTGCCGCGCTCATCGATGACCGACGGACGGTCGCCACCACGCTGTGCGGCCATCGCGATCCCGACGGTGGTGGTGCCGCCCTCGCGGGCTGCCGCGGCGGCGATCCGCAGGTACTTGTCGGGCCGCAGCGGCGCCAGCAGCCCGGCCCGGCTGAACGTTTGCAGCATCGATCCGATCCGGGCGAGCCGGTCGAACGGTCCGGGGGCCATCCCGCTCAGCCCAGGACGGGGAGGCGGCGTTCGGCCGCGAGCTTGTCGAGTGCGTCCTGCATGACCGAGCGCACGTAGGCGTCGACGACGTCGATGTCGGGATCCTCACCGAACTCCGCGACGATGTCGATCGGCTCGCACACCTGCATGACGATCTTGGTGGGCAGCGGCAGGTTGATCGGCAGCACCGCGGACAAGCCGAAGGGGAACCCGAACGAGATCGGCAGGATCTTGACCCGCATCAGCTTGTCCAGTCCCAGCGCCTTGGCCAGTCCGGTGCCGCGGGACAGATAGAACTGGCTCTGCTGTCCGCCGATCCCGACCGTCGGCACCAGCGGCACACCCGCGTTGATCGCCGCCCGGATGTAGCCCTTGCGACCGGCGAAGTCGATCTTGTTCTCTTCCAGGGTGGGCCGGTAGACGTCGTAGTCGCCGCCGGGGAAGACCACCACCACGCCACCGGAGCGCAGTGCCTCGTCGGCGTTGGCGTGGTTGGCCGGGATGAAGCCGGTCTTGCGGAAGAAGTCGGCGGTGGCTCCGGTGAAGATGATGTCGTGGCTCAGTGTGTAGACCGGGCGTTCGTAGCCGAACTTGTCATAGAAGCCGGTGGCGAACACCGGTACGTCCATCGCGAACAGGCCACCGGAGTGGTTGGAGACCACCAGGGCGCCGCCGTTCGGGAACGAGTCCAGGCCCCGCACCTCCGACCGGTGGTATCCCTTGATCAGCGGCCGCAGCAGCCCCATCACTCGTTCGGTCAGGCCGGGATCCCACTTGGTGATGGGTCCGGGCACGTCCTCAGACCAGTCGTCGTCCGGTGTGTCCACCACGACCCCTTCAATTGAAACGTGTTCTAGTTTTACCCATGTTACCGGCTTGCGGTGGCCGTGGATAACATCGGCGAAATGGACGGGCAGTCGAAGGAGTCGGGCATCGACCTGCAGGCCTACTTCGACCGGGTGGGATACCGCGGCGGCACCGAGCCGACGCTTGCGACGCTGACCGCAGTGGTGGCCGCCCACGTCCGCCGCATCCCGTTCGAGAACCTCGACCCACTGACCGGGGTGGCGGTTATCGACCTGAGTCTGCCGGCGCTGACCGCCAAGCTGGTCACGCGGCGCCGTGGCGGCTACTGCTATGAGCAGAACGGCCTGCTTCGCGGCGTGCTGCGCGCACTCGGGTTCGGCGTCGAGCGATTGGCCGGGCGGGTGGTGTGGATGAACCCGGACGGCCTCGACGGCCCAGCCCACCCCGAGACCCACCAGACCCTGGCGGTGCGGATCCCGGGCTGTGACGAGCCGTATCTGGCCGATGTCGGGTTCGGCGGACAGACGCTGACGGCACCGATCCGCCTGGTCGCCGACGAAGTCCAGCAGACGCCCCACGAGCCGTTCCGGCTGCGCCACCACGCGGGCGGCTATGTGCTGGAAACGCAGCTCGGGGCGGCCTGGCGGCCGCTGTACACCTTCGGCATGCAGCCGCGGCCGCTGATCGACATGCAGGTGGGCAGTTGGTATGTGTCGACCTACCCGGAATCGAACTTCGTGGCCGGGCTCAGCGCCGCACTGGTGACCGATGACGCGCGGGTGAACCTGCGCGGCCGCAACCTGACCATTCATTCCCGCGGCGGCACCGAACGGGTGCGCTTCGACGACGCCGCGCAGGTTTGCAACGCGCTGACCGAGCGCTTCGGCATCGACCTGAGCGACCTCGGCGACATCGAGGCCAGGGTGGCGCAGGTACTCGACAGCTGAGGCCCGGCCCGGGCTCCGCGGCGGTTCAGGGGCCGAGATGCGCTGAAAGCCCGCAACTCGACGCGCGTCGAAGGGCATGCTTGAGCCATGGGTCACTACAAGAGCAATGTCCGCGACCTGGAATTCAATCTTTTCGAGCTGCTCGGGCTGGAGCAGTGCCTGGATCCGGAGCAGTCCGGGGGCGCCTTCGGTGACCTCGACGGCGACACGGTGCGCCAGATGCTGGCCGAAGCCGCCCGGCTCGCCGAAGGGCCGGTGGCCGAGTCGTTCGCGGAGAGCGACCGCCATCCGCCGGTATTCGATCCGGCCACCCACTCGGTCACGCTGCCCGACCCGTTCAAGGCGTCGCTGCGGGCCTGGCAGGAAGGCGAGTGGTTCCGGATCGGTCTGGCCGAGGATGTCGGCGGGGTGCCGGCGCCGGCGATGGTGTCCTGGGCGATCAACGAACTGGTGCTCGGCGCCAACCCGGCGGTGTTCATGTTCATGGCCGGTCCGATCTTCGCCAATATCCTCTACGGCCTGGGCAACGAGCAGCAGCGGCACTGGGCGGCCATGGCGATCGACCGAAACTGGGGCGCCACCATGGTGTTAACGGAGCCGGACGCCGGTTCTGATGTGGGGGCCGGCCGCACCAAGGCGATCGAGCAGCCCGACGGCAGCTGGCACATCGACGGCGTCAAGCGGTTCATCACCAACGGCGACAGTGATGACCTGTTCGAGAACATCATGCACATGACCCTGGCCCGCCCCGAGGGCGCCGGGCCGGGAACCAAGGGGCTCAGCTTGTTCCTGGTGCCCAAGTACCTGCCGGATCCCGAGACGGGTGAACCGGGCGAGCGCAACGGGGTGTTCGCCACCGGGCTGGAACACAAAATGGGCCTGAAGGTTTCGACCACCTGCGAGCTGACCTACGGTCAACACGACATCCCGGCGAAAGGCTGGCTGGTGGGCGACACCAGAAACGGTATCGCCCAGATGTTCCACGTCATCGAGTACGCGCGAATGATGGTGGGCACCAAAGCGATCGCCACCCTGTCCACCGGATATCTCAACGCGCTGGAGTATGCCAAGACCCGCATCCAGGGTGCCGATCTGACCCAGATGACCGACAAGACCGCGCCCCGGGTGACCATCATCGCGCACCCGGATGTGCGGCGGGCACTGATGATGCAGAAGGTGTACGCCGAGGGGATGCGGGCGTTGTACCTCTACACCGCGGCCCACCAGAACCCATCGGTGGCGATGCTGGTCTCGGGTGCCGACGCCGAACTCGCCGAGCGGGTCAACGACCTGCTGCTGCCGATCGTCAAAGGAGTCGGCTCGGAACGGGCGTATCAGTACCTGACCGAATCACTGCAGACCTTCGGCGGATCGGGCTTCCTGCAGGACTACCCGATCGAGCAGTACATCCGCGACGCCAAGATCGACAGCCTCTACGAGGGCACCACCGCCATTCAGGCGCAAGACTTCTTCTTCCGCAAGATCGCCCGTGACCGCGGCGTGGCGCTCGGCCATCTGGTCGCCCGGATCGAGGAGTTCCTCGACAGCGGCGATGCGCGTTCGGAGCTGGCCGACTCCCGCAAGCTGCTGGCCGCCGCGCTCGACGACGTGCGCGCGATGGCCGCCGCCATGACCGGATACCTGCTCGGTTCCCAGCAGGAGCCCCGCGAGCTCTACCGGGTCGGCCTGGAATCGGTGCGGTTCCTGCTGGCCGTGGGCGACCTGGTGATCGGCTGGCTGTTGTTGCGGCAGGCCGAGATCGCACTGGGCGCGCTCGAGGGTGACGTCACCGATAGCGACCGGGACTTCTATGCTGGAAAGGCCACCGCGGCAACGTTTTTCGCCGCCAACGTGTTGCCCCGACTCAGCGCGGAGCGACGCATCGTCGAAAGCAACGACCTGGCGGTGATGGATCTGAGCGAGGACGCGTTCTGACCGCGCGCTGACCGGGGGCACTACCCTCGAGTGCTGTGGACACCCACACCCGCAAGTACCGGCTGCCCGACCACGGCTACACCATCGTCAGGTGGGCGCACGAGCTGGCCAGGGGCCGCGGAGCGGTCGTGGTGGAACCCGACGTCGAGGGGATCCGGCGGCCCAACGGTGCGCTGGCATTCGCCGACGCCGCCCCGTTCAAGACCGCGCCGGATGGTCCGCTGTCGGTGCTGCGCGAACTGCTCGACCTGGAGGCTCGGGAGATCCGGTCCTGGAGCAAAGCCGGGTTCGCCAGGTTCCGCAAAGGGGCCGCCGCCCGTCGGGTCGACCGGATCTACCGGGAGCAGGGCAGTGAGGCCGCCGTCGACTGGGTGCTGGCGAACGCGAGCACCGGCGAGGTGAACCTTTCAGAGCTGCGGGACCGGCTCGGGGCCCGGCTGTACACCGCCGGCGGTCGCGACGAGGACTTCTACCGCGCCCAGGTGGGACGTTGCATCACACACCGCCGCGCACAGCGGCTGAACCGGAGCTGACGCCTCAGCCGCGTCGCTGCCGAACCTTGTACGTCGACGGCCATGACACCCGGGTGTCGTCGCCCAGCAGCGCCGTTCCCTTTGCGCCGACGGTGACGTTGTAGGCCTCCTGACCGGGGCCGACTTCACGGTTGGCGTGCTCGGTGGCCAGGTAGTAGAGCTGATCGATCTCCATGTCGACGAAGGCGACGAAGCTGGTCTTGCGCACCGCGTCGCCGAAGCCGGTGGTCATCCGATCCACCAGGATGCGCGAGGCGATCGCCGCCGCGGCCAGGATCCCGAACGGGATCACCCAGGAGCACAGGTAGGTCAGCGGGGAGCCCGGGTGGTGCAGCGTGGCGTCCGACACCGCGACCGGGGGGATCACCGCCGATACCGACATCGCCGCGATCGCGGCCAGCCAGATCCACGTCAGCCGCTTCACCACCGGGGCGAACAGCTCCGTTTGCGCCACCGCCGCGGGCAGATCCGCCTTCGCCACGTCCGCCACCGCCGACTTTCCCAGTAGCGTGCTGGTCAGCAACACCGCGAAGAGGGCGGCGAAGCTCAGTGGCAGCGCCCACCGCTGCGCCCAACTCGCCAGCGGCAGCACCGCCAGCACCGCGAAGGTCGCAACGGCCCCGATCCCCAGTGGCCGGGCCGATGACTCGCGGTCGCCGACGATGACGGCGACCGCAACGGCCAGCGCCACCGCCGCCGCGATCGACAGCGGCGCATTTCCCACCAGCACCCAGTACACCGCCCAGGGCGCGAACCAGACCAGAATTCCCACGACGGCAGTATAGGGGCTTACCGTTGCGTCAACGGGAATCGAGATCAGCTCTCCAGCGTGTACCCCATCGGCATCAGCACACTCTTCTGCTGGGTGAAGTGCTCGACGCCCTCCTTGCCGTTCTCCCGGCCGATCCCGGAGTTCTTGTAGCCGCCGAACGGGCAGCACGGGTCGAAGGCGTACCAGTTGATGCCGTACGTCCCGGTGCGGATCTTGCTCGCGACCTCGATCCCGTGCGGAACATCAGCCGTCCACACGCTGCCGGCCAGCCCATACACCGAGTCGTTGGCGATCGCGATCGCCTCCTCCTCGGTGTCGTAGCCGATGATGGACAGCACCGGCCCGAAGATCTCCTCCTGGGCGATGGTCATCGAGTTGTTCACGTCGGCGAACACCGTCGGCTCGACGAAGTAGCCGCCGTCCAGTCCCTCGGGTCGGCCCCCGCCGCAGACCAGCCGGGCGCCTTCCTCGATGCCCTTGGCGATGTAACCCTCAACCCGCTCGCGTTGCTTCTCGGTGATCAGCGCACCGATCTGGGCGGCCGGGTCATCCGGCAGCCCGACCGGCAAGGCGGTGACGAAGTTCTTGATCGCCTCCACGATCTCCTCGTAGCGCGAACGCGGCGCCAGGATGCGGGTCTGGGCCACACAGGCCTGCCCGGTGTTCATGATCCCGGAGAACACCAGCATCGGGATCGCCGACGCCAGATCGACGTCGGGCAGCACGATCGCCGCCGACTTGCCGCCGAGTTCCAGCGTGCACGGCTTGAGCAGCTCCGCGGCGCGCTTACCGATCTCCTTGCCGACGGCCGAGCTGCCGGTGAAGGAGAAGATGTCCACGTCAGGGTTGGAGGTCAGCGCCTGGCCGGTCTCGGCCCCGCCCGGCACCACCGACAACACGCCTTCCGGCAGGCCCGCGTCGGCGAACACCTGCGCCAGCGCGTTGGCGCTCAACGGCGTCTCGGCGGCCGGCTTGAGCACCACCGTGCAGCCGGCGAGCAGCGCCGGGCCCAGCTTGTTGACCGCCAGGAACAGCGGCACGTTCCAGGCGACGATCGCACCGACCACACCCAGCGGCTCCCGGCGCACGATGGTCTGCCCGTAGGCGCCGGTGCGAACCTCTTCCCAGCTGACCTCGTCGACCGCGGGGCCGGCGAAGAAGTTCAGTGCCCCGATCGAGCTCATCCAGTGCATGGTTTCCACGCCCATCGCCGGCTGGCCGGTCTCGGCGGCCAACAGGCTGGTGAACAGCTCCTTGCGCTCCTCCATCAGCTTGATCGCGGCGGCGATGACCGCGGCCCGCTCGGCCGGCGGCGTCGACGGCCACGGTCCGGAGTCGAACGCGGCGCGCGCCGCCGCCACCGCCGCAGCCACGTCGTCCTTGGTGGCCAGCGGCACCTTGCCGACGTACTCGCCGGTGGCCGGCGAGTGGACTTCGATCACCTGGTCGGTGGCCGGGGCGGTCCACTTGCCGCCGATGAACAGGGTGTCGTATTCGGTCGCGGTGCTCACGGTCATGGCGCACACCCTACCTAGCCGGCGGGCGGATTAGAACACGTTGCAGTCAATGGGATCAGCGGGGTTGCAATACCAGCACCAGGTTGCTCACCAGGAACTCGCGAACACCGGGCACCGCGGTGATCGGCCACGCCCATCGGGGGTGATAGCGGGGGAAAGCCGCGACGAGCGCGCCGGTGTGGCGGGCCCAGTCCAGACCGTCCGCGGCCGACACCGCGAACAGCGACGAACCGTAGTTGTTCTTCGGTGGGTGGCCGTGCCGGCGGGTGTAGCGCCGGGCGGCCCGGTGCCCACCCAGATAGTGGCTCAAGCCCATCTCATGGCCGCCGAACGGACCCAGCCACACGGTGTAGGACAGCACCACCAACCCGCCGGGCCGGGTGACCCGCAGCATCTCCGTGCCGAGCCGCCAGGGCCGCGGCACATGCTCGGCGACGTTGGAGGACAGGCAGATGTCGACGCTGCCGTCGGCGAACGGCAACGCCAGCCCCGATGCCCGCACGAACGGGCCCGGGGAATCCGCCGGGCGATGTCCGGCCGCCTGCATCGCGTGTACTTCTCGGGGGTCCGGTTCGACACCGATATAGCGCAGGCCGGCCTCGGCGAACGCGGTGGCGAAGTACCCCGGCCCGCCACCGACGTCGAGCACCGTCTTTCCGGCCGGATCGTCGCCGTGCAGGCCCCGCCACAGGTCGGTGACCAGGTTCGCGGTATCACCGGCCAGCGCGCCGTAGAACCGGGCCGGATCGCGCTGCTCGTAGCGGAACCGGCTCAGCAGGCGCACCGAGCGGGCCAGCGTCGCGCGTCGGGCGAGCAGGTCGGTGGCGGCCACCGGGCCAAGCCTAATCAGCGGACTACCCTGTAGTCCTGTGTCCGCCGTGCGCTCCGTCCTGCTGCTGTGCTGGCGTGATACCGGGCACCCGCAGGGCGGGGGCAGCGAGACCTACCTGCAGCGCATCGGCGCGGAGCTGGCCGCCGCCGGGATCACGGTCACGCTGCGCACCGCCCGCTATGCGGACTCACCCGAACACGAGGTCATCGACGGGGTGCGGGTCAGTCGGCGCGGCGGTCCCTACACCGTGTATCTGTGGGCGCTGGCGGTGATGGCGGCGGCGCGGATCGGACTCGGGCCGTTGCGCCGGGTTCGGCCGGACGTGGTGATCGACACCCAGAACGGCCTGCCGTTCCTGGCGCGACTGATCTACGGCCGGCGGGTGGCGATGCTGGTGCACCATTGCCACCGCGAGCAGTGGCCGGTGGCCGGACCGGTGCTGAGCCGGATCGGCTGGCTGGTGGAGTCGAGGCTGTCGCCGTGGCTGAACCGGCGCAACCAGTACCTGACGGTGTCGCTGCCTTCGGCGCGCGACCTGATCGAACTGGGGGTGGGCGCCGAACGCATCGCGGTGGTGCGCAACGGTCTCGACGAAGCTCCGGCGCCGACGCTGTCCGCGCCGCGGGCCGAAGCGCCGCGGGTGGTGGTGTTGTCGCGGCTGGTGCCCCACAAGCAGATCGAGGACGCCCTGGACGCTGTTGCGGCACTGCGCAGCCGGGTGCCGGGCCTGCACCTCGACGTCGTCGGCGGCGGCTGGTGGGGCGACCGGCTGGTGCAGCACGCCGCAGCGTTGGGCATCAGCGATGCGGTGACGTTCCACGGCCATGTCGACGAGACCACCAAACATCAGTTGGTGCAACGGGCTTGGGTGCACGTGCTGCCGTCTCGCAAGGAGGGCTGGGGTCTGGCCGTCATCGAGGCCGGCCAACACGGGGTGCCCACGATCGGCTATCGGGCCGCCGGCGGGCTGTCCGATTCGATCGTCGACGGCGTGACCGGGCTGCTGGTCGACGACCGCGACGAGCTCGTCGAGCAGCTCCATCGGCTGTTGGCCGATGCGGTGCTTCGCGAACAGCTCGGCGGCAAGGCGCAGGACCGCAGCGCCGAATTCTCGTGGCGGCAAAGCGCTGACGGGCTGCGCGAGGTGCTGGAGGCGGTCTGTGAGCGCCGCTACGTCAGCGGTGTGGTTTAGCCGGCAGAGCCGGAGGGACGCCCATGACCGACATCGACATAGCCCCGGTGCTGCTCTATGACGGCGTCTGCGGGGTCTGCAACCGATCAGTCCAGACCATCCTCCGGCACGACCGGCACGGTAGCCTGCGATTCGCAGCCCTGGACAGTGACTTCGCGCGCGCAGTCATCGAGCGCCATCCGGCTCTGCAGGACATCGACTCCATGATGTTCGTCGACAACCCCGGTCAACCCGGCGAGCAGGTCAGGATTCGATCGGCGGCAGCCCTGGAGGTGGTGCGCTATCTGGGTGGGCCGTTCCGGCTATTCCTGGCGGCCCGCATCATTCCCGCTCGACTCCGTGACTGGCTCTATGACCGCTTCGCCGCCATCCGTTACCGAATCGGCGGCAAGCACGACAGCTGTCCGGTGCCGGCGCCGGAAGTGCGCGTCCGGTTCCTGGGTTGAGGCAGGAGTGACGAGCCGCCTGGTCACGCGGGTGGGTTCAGGATGGCGGGGGTCGGATGTTGAGGGCGCGTTCGGCGACGATCGCCCGGGCGCGGTTCTGGGCCCGAGTCCGTCGCCGGGCGGGCATCATCAGGGTTCGTCCCGCCGAATCCGATTGTCGGTCAGCCGGCGCGGGTAGGCAGCCGGTCGGCTCGCAGAGCGCGGGGAACAGTAGCCGACTGCCGGGGCGGGTGGTGTAGGTCTGGCCGGTCGGGCTGAGCCAGTCGATGGTACCGTCGGTATGTTGCTGGTCGCGCCACCCGTGAAACGTCTTGAGTAAGTGATGTTTTCGACACAGGCAACGCAGATTCGACGGATGTGTCGGCCCGCCGAGCGCATAGGCGATCCCGTGGTCGAGGTCGCAGAATTCCGCCGGGCGGTCACAGCCGGGCCACCGACACGTCATGTCCCGGCAGCGCACAAACTCATCCAGTGCGGTCGACGGCCGATGCCTCGGCTCGTGGGCACTATCGGGTCCGGGGTGTCGCACCGGTTTGACGGTGGCGCCGGCGGCGATCAGTTCGGCCAGCATCGGTGCCGGGATCAGCGGTCCGCCCAGCAGCAGCGCGGGCGGGGCGTTCGGGGGCGGGTCGGGCTCGGCGGGGCGCTCTACTGGCGCGAACAGGTTCCGACGGTCGATCGGCGGCGGCGGTGGGTCTTCACCGTTGCGATGAGCGTCGGCGCCGGTGCCCATGCTCTCGGCGTTGGCCACCACGTGGATCAGCACCGAACTTGCCGGACGGTCCTGGGCGCCAGGGCAGCCCTCGTTGCCGCACCCGCAGGCCAGGGTCTGCCCGCCGGCAGCCAGTGCGCCGAGGGCGTCGGCGCGACGTTGGGCGATGGTGCGCGGATCGTCGTCGCAGACGCTGTGTGCCATCGCCAGCAGCCGCCGGTCGAGTGCTTCGGCGTCGTGGGCGTGCAGCCAGCCCCACAGCGGCGTGGTGGCATGGTCGGTGTTGCGTTTTACGACCACCAGGTCGCGGGAGCGGGCATGTTGGCGGCTGCGGCGCAGCGCCTGCGGGTCGTGAGCCTCGATGATCGCGTCGATGGCCTGCCCGGTCTTGAACGCCGACAGTGGCCCGTAGTGCAGGGCGTCGGCGGCCAGGGCGGTATCGACCGCGGCAAGGGCCCGACGGTCTTCGATCAAGGTGGTGTGCCAGGAGATGGTGGCTACCAGGGCGGCGTTGAGCTGTCCGGCGGCGAACAGTGCCGCCACCTTGGGGAGGCGTTCGCGCAGCGCCGAAGCCAAATACATCTGCCCGGATGCTTTGCTGTGGCTGATATCGCAGGCCGCACCCACTTCGGCGGCCACCGCGTCCCGGTTGTCGCAGGCCCATTTCGAATGTGCTGGGTCGTCGTAGAGTTTGCGGCCCACCAGCTCGGCGATCGCCGCCAGGCGGTGGGCGGCCGCGACGGCCTCCGCTTGGGTCCACCCTCCGATCGCTGCCACCAGTGCGGCCTCGTCGAGCTCGGCGAGGGCTTCGGGGTCGGGCAGGCCGATCCTTTCGAACATACTTACTTTCGCTTGTACGCCTCACGGGCGACACCGGGGCACTATCTCCGGTTCCAGCGGATCGGCGACCGATTGTCAGACCTGCCGGTCCCACCACCACCATGGCTGGCCGCCCCGATCGGCTGCCGCACGGGTCAGAGTCGAAGGCCGGGCGCCATGCTGCGCAGGCTACTGGAGACGAATTTCGTCAGCGCCACATCGCGTTCCGCCTGGGATTCTCCGACGGTGGTGAGCAGCGCGTAGACACCGAGGAGGAAGAACGCGGCGCTGTGGTAGGCGTCCACGTCGTCGTACAGGTCGCCACGAAGGCGTGACCGCTCGATCTCGGCGGCCAGCAGCACGAAGGTCGGGTGACTGGCCCACTTCTCCGGTTCGGGCCGGTTGGGCGAGAAGTACAGACTCAGGACGTCGCGGAACAACGCCGAACCCCAGCGGCTTTCGAGGGCCAAGACCAATTCGACGATCGTCTTCAGCACCGCCGCGAGGTCCCGTCGAGTGTCGAGGAATCGACCGAGCTCCTCGGCGAGGCGCATCTCGTCGCGTCGGATCAACTCGAGAAGCACGTGCTCCTTGGTGGGGAAGTGGAAGTAGAAGGTGCTGCGCGCCACCCCCGCGGCTTTGGCGATCGCGTTGATGTCGGCCGCGTTGGTGCCGGCCCGCTGAAACTCCACGATGGCGGCGTCGAGCACGCGGGCACGTGTTCTACGGCGCTGGGCTTCACGCTGGGTCGCACTGTCTGGCACGGCCTCATTGTGCCGCAGCGGAGCGATTCACTGACCCCTGTCACCCAAAAACGCGGCCGGCCGGCGCACCGACCTCGGCAATGGCAACATGATCACCGCTTTCTCGTTGTCATTTGTCAGTGAGTGTGTTAGACCTAGCAACCGAGCGGGTGGTGGCAGACCAGGCAGGGGTGGGGCGATGACGGCAGCGACGGCGATGAACACCAAGGGCCAGCGCATCCTGTTGTGGACGGTGCCGCCGGCGGCCGGGTTGTTCGCGCTGGCCTATCTGCTGTTCCCGGTGTTCTCCCCGCCGCTGTCACCGACGCTGACTCCCGAACAGGTCGGGGCCTTCTTCGCCGACAACGTCACCGGCATATTGGGCGTCACGATCCTGTGCAATCTGATCGCGTGCTCGCTGGTTCCGCTGTTCGCGGTGACCGCGGTGCAGATCTCCCGGACCGCGACGTCGAGCAGTGTCTTCACCTACGCCTACCTGCTCTGCGTCGGAGTGGGGCTCACGGCGTTCATCCTCGCCGACTACTGCTGGGCGATGGCGGCGTTCCGGCCCGAACGCGACCCGCAACTCATCAGTCTGCTCAACGACATGGCGTGGTTCTTCTTCATCGCACCCGTCGGCACCATCATCGTGCAGAACTTCTGCCTGGCCCTCAGCATCTACCTGGACGCCCGGCCAGACCCGGTCTTCCCGCGCTGGGTGGCGCACTTCAACGTCGCGGCAGCCGTGCTGCTGGTACCCAGCGCCTTCTCGCTGCTGTACAAGACCGGGCCGCTCGCCTGGGACGGTTCGCTCTCATTCACGCTGCGGCTCAGTGTCTTCGCCGTCTATCTCGTGGTCATGTTCGCCGTGCTGCGCGATGTGGTGAATCGCCAGGGCGACGAGCGTGAGGCGCTGGCATGACCAAGGCCGCGAAACGGGATCAGTGGATCGCCTTCTGGTCGGTCCCGGTCTTCTTCGCGCTGTTCGGCCTGGTCTTCGTCCCGTTGAGCTGGATGATGCCGCCCCGCTCGCCGAGCGCCGCACCGGCCCAGATCCTCGACTTCATGCAGTCGCACAATCTGCTGATCGCCTGCACCGTGCTGACGCTGGCGTTCGGTCTGGCGCCGGTGTCGAACGCGTGCTACCTCATCCAGATCAAGCGGATGTCGGTCAGCCCGGTGTTCCGGTACACCGTCATGATGGGGGCGATGACCGGCACCATCGTCGGGATGCTCTTCGGCATGTTCTGCTTCGGGCTCGGTGCGTTCCGTCCCGGTTACGACCCGGCGATCCTGGCGATGCTCTACGACTTCGGCTACCTGGCGTTCATCGGATCGCTGGGGTGCTTCTGCATCATGTGGATGGCCTTCGGCCTGGCGATCATTCTCGACGAGAACAATATTCTGCCGAAATGGCTGGGCTACTACACCGTCTGGCAATACGTGACCGAGCTGATGGCCGCACCCGTTTGGATCGCCAAATCGGGACCGTTCGCCTGGAACGGGCTGATGACATTCTGGCTCGCGATGACGCTGTACGTGTCATGGCAGTTCATCGTCTACACGTGCATCTTCCGGGCGATCAAGAACCAACCCGATGCTGAACTCGAAAACGCTTGGGTGGCGCGGGAACGCACGGGAGCCGGAGCCGGCGCATGACCGAGGTCGACGCGGAGCCCAGCATCAGTACCGACGAGATGACCCAAAACCCCGGTGCGCGCGGTCACCTTCCCGGTGAATCGAGCATGTGGTTCTTCGTCATCGGCGATCTGTTCATCTTCGCCGCCTACTTCGTGTCCTACATGTACTTCCGCGGCCAAGACCAAGCCATGTTCCTGGCCAGTCAGGCCAAGGTGAACCTCAGCATCGGCATCGTCAATACCGTTGTGCTGCTGACCAGTTCGCTCTTCGTGGCGCTGGGCACCTCGGTCGCGCGGGCCGGAAGGACGGTCGAGGCACGCCGGTGGTTCTGCGCCGCGCTGGCGTGCGGGGCGGCGTTCCCGCTGTTCAAGATGTGCGAATACATCCCGGAGATCACCGACGGGCTGACACCGGGAACCAACCTGTTCTTCATGTACTACTTCGTGATGACCGGAATGCACCTGTGTCACGTGTTCCTGGGGCTGGTGATTCTCTGCTTCGTCATCCGCAGCCTACGCGGAGCGGCGAAACCCCGAATGTCCTTGGTGGAGACCGGCGCAACCTACTGGCACATGGTCGACGTGTTGTGGCTGATCCTGTTCGCGTTGCTCTACTTGATGAGGTGATCGGCTATGACCACGTATCGGCGCAACCCGCTGATCTTGGTGTGGGCGCTGCTGACGGCGGTGACCATCGCGTCGTGGCAGACCGCCCGCGATGGGGGCGAGGCACACCACCTCAATGCCACCGTCACCGTCATCGTGCTGTTGATCGCCGCCATCAAGACCCAACTGGTGATCTGGCACTTCATGGAGGTCCGGCACGCGCCCACCTGGCTCAAGGTGACCACGAGCGGTTGGCTGCTGGCGCTGTTCGGGCTGCTGTTCGGCTTCTACTTCGCCGCGGGGTAGCGCCGCCGAACCGGCGGCGCCGCCAGGCCGCCCGCACCCACCACCAGCATCGCCAGCCACACCAGATGCGCCGCCAACACGGCCCGGCGCGCGCCGGCGGAGCCCTTCGGCGCACGGCCGCCGACCCGGTACACGGTGAAGTCGGAATCGCGGTAGGTGACCGGTAACCGGGACAGTGTCTTTGCCGCAGCACCCATTTCGCCGTCGGTGCCGGATTCGGCCACCACCCAGCCCACCCCGTACACGCCGAGCGTCACCGGCTCGGCGCCGGACAGCAGCGCCTCCTGAACCGCCCGGGCGTGGGCGCCCTCACCGGGCACGGTCTGCCCGCCGACACGCAGATCGCCGGTGGTGAGCACCTCGGCGCGCACCCACCGGCCCAGCGGGTCGAGCACCGGCGCCGGCCCGGCCCAGGCGAAGTGCCGCATCGTGTCGGCCGGCAGCACGGCGACCGGTCGCGGATCGGCGTTGATCTTCGCCGCCACCGCCGTCCAACCGGGCGGGTAGTGCACCGGCGAGATCCGGCCGCCCACACCCCAGGCAAGGTCGGGCAGCACAACGATCAGCGCGACGCAGCACACCAGTGCCGCCCGCGGCGGCGGGAGTCGGTCGCGCAGACCCACCACCGCGCCGGCCCCGGCCAGCACGTAACCCGGCATCGCCAGCGCCACCCACTTCTGGCCGTCGCGCAGCAGTCCGGCGCCGGGTGTGACGTCCACCGCCCAGCCCAGCACCGCCAACCCGGGGCCGGTCGCCAGCATCGCCAACAGCAGCACTGCCGTGCCCGCCAGCACCAGCAGCGGCCGGGCGGCGGGGATCTCCCGCACCGTCGGCACCCCCAGCGCCACCACGCCCAGCAACACCGCCGTCGCCGCCAGCGCGAAAACCGTTGTCCGGGAACCGGGTACCGCATCGGCATTCCAGATACCGGCCAGCCCGGCAAGACTGCCCAGCGTACCCAGGCCCGGCTCGGCGCGGGCCGCGAACGCCGCCACCCCGGCCGGCTCGCCGCGAACGGAACCCGGGCCCACCACCAGGGCCATCAGCCACGGCAGTGCGGCGGTCGCGGTGATCGCCACCGTGCCGGTCGCACACCACCACCGCGGCGGACCGGAACCCGGTGCCGCGACGCACACCAGTGCCACCACGGCGGCCAGCAGCAGCCCGGTGGGGGTCAGTCCGGCCAGTGCCAGAAAGAACACCAACCCGAACAACCCGGCGCTGCCGGATCGCAGCCGCAGCATCGCCACTGCCACCCAGGGCAGGCACCCGTAGCCGACCAGCAGGCTCCAATGCCCCTGCAGCAGTCGTTCGGCGACATAGGGATTCCAGATCGCGACGGTGACGGCCACCAGTTGGCCGGGCTGCCCGGCGTCCGGCAACACCGTAGCCACCAGTCGCGCCGCGCCGCAGCCGGCCAGCCACAGCGCCGCGATCAGCAACGCCTTGACCACGATGCCGCCGTCGAACAGCCGCGAAGCCAGCGCCACCGCGAAGTCCTGCGGTACTGCCCGCGGCGCCGTCTCGCCCAGTCCGAGCGCGCTTGCGGTCAGATACGACCGCGGCGTCGACACCGCGTCGCGCAAAAGCAGATAGCCCGGCCGCAGCAGCGGCGCCAGCACCAACAGCGTCAATCCCAGTGCATAGCACGGCGCGATCCAGCGCCCGGCTCGCACCACCGCGGGCTCAGGGCTGGTCGGGAGCGGGATCCGGTTGACCGCGAGTCGGCGGGTCGGCCTCCGGTGGCGTGGCCGGGCGGTCCAGCTGGGGGCGCTGCGTCGGCAGCTTCTCGGTTTCGGCCTCGGCCCCGGTAGCGGGTCCGGGCGACGGCGACTTGGGAGCGAAGCCGCCGAAGAATCCGCCGTCGGCGCCATCACGTCCCGGCCGGCCCAGTGCGGCCTCGGCCGGCAGGCTGAACCAGCCGACCAGCACACCGCCGATCAACGAGATCAGCCCGGCGGCCGTGAAGGTGATCGGCAGGACCCGCGACCACAGGGCGACCCGGTCCCGCTCATTGCGGGCGGCGTTGACCTGCGCCTCGATGGTCTCCTCGGAGCTGACGACGGTGTAGTCGGCCAGCGCGACTTCCGGTTTCAGCGGGTCGCGGGCGTAGTAGTGGTTGGCGTGCAGCTTCGACTTGACGATGGTGCCCGAGACCGGATCGACCCACAATGTCTTCTGCGCGGCGTAGTACCGCGTCATGGTGATGTCCTCGTCGGGGTCCGCGCCCTCGATGTCCCACATCCGGGCGGGGGCGGTGATCTCACCGTCCTCGTCGTGGCCGTACAGCGACGGGTAGCGCACCGGGTCGGCCAGGGCGCCGTCCGGGTCGTAGCCCACGTTCTGGGCGAACCGGTACACGGTCAGCCCGTTGACGTCGTCCTCGCCCTCGTAGTTGGCCTCGTAGGCCTTCTGCGCGATCGGATCGAAGTACTGGTAGGACTGCTTCTGGGTGTCGAAGGGGAACCGGTAGGACAGCCCCTCGTGCGGCAGCGCGATGTTGGTGGGCGGGCTGTCGTCGTCGAAGTTCCGCGGCCGCTGCACCGAGCCGCCCGGGTGGCTGTCATCCGAAATCGCTTCGGCGGTACGGCGGTCCACCGTCACGGTGTCGACGATCGCCAACAGCAGGCCGGTCTCCTTCTGCCGGTCCGCACGCCGCAGCGAGGAGCCGGCCTGCAGGGTCACCACGTCGGCGTTGGCGGGTGCCTCGACACCGATCTGCTCCTGCGACACCAACGGCACATCCTGGTCGACGACCGCGTGTTCACCCCCGAGCGATTCCGGGTCCAACGCGGCGCCGCTGCCGTTGCTGATCAGCGTGACGTCGACGTCCAGCGGGATCTTGGCGATCTTGCCCGCGGTGTAGGTGGACAACAGCAGGGCAGCGACCAATAATGCGGCACCGAGGCCCATGATTGCGCATGCCGCGATACGCATCATGACTGCTCGGTTCACGTCGCCGCACCCTTCCTTTCCGCCTTTTCCCGCCACACCTAAACCTGTCTGACCCTAACAGCAGAAGTTCAAACAGCTAGGGTGTGTCCATTGATGATTTCGACCGCGATCAGCTGAACCAGCAGGTGGGCGGCGTACGCAGCTTCCTGCCCGCCGTCGAGGGGATGCGCGCCTGCGCCGCCATCGGTGTGGTCATCACCCACGTGGCCTTCCAGACCGGGCACTCCTCGGGGATCACCGGGCGGTTGTGGGGGCGTTTCGACATGGCCGTGGCGGTGTTCTTCGCGCTGAGCGGGTTCCTGCTGTGGCGCGGGCATGCCGCGGCTGCGCGCGGGCTGCGGCAGCCGCCGCCCGCCGGGCATTACCTGCGCTCGCGCATCGTGCGGATCATGCCGGCCTACCTGGTGTCGGTGGTGGTGATCCTGGCGCTGTTGCCCGACGCCGGCGACGCCAGCCTGACCGTGTGGCTGGCCAACCTGACGATGACGCAGATCTATGTGCCGCTCACCCTGACGCCGGGACTGACGCAGATGTGGAGCCTGGCGGTGGAGGTCAGCTTCTACATCGCCCTGCCCTTCCTGGCGCTGGCGGCGCAGCGACTGCCGGTGCGCGCCCGGGTGCCGGTGATCGCGGCGGTATCGCTGCTCAGCCTCGGCTGGGGCTTTCTACCGATCCACACCCCGTACGGGGTGAACCCGCTGAACTGGGCGCCGGCCTACGGCTGCTGGTTCGGAGCGGGCATGCTGCTGGCCGAGTGGGCCCACAGCCCGGTCACCCGGGTGCACCGGCTGGCCCGGCGGCGACTGCCGATGGCGGCGCTGACCCTGGCGGCGTTCGTGGTGGCCGCCTCGCCGCTGGCCGGCCCCGAAGGACTGACCTCAGCCACCGTCGGCCAGTTCATCGTGCGCACCGCGATGGGCGGCGTACTGGCCTGGGCGCTGCTGGCGCCGTTGGTACTGGACCGTCCCGACACACCGCATCGCTTCCTGGCCAGCGCACCGATGGTCACGCTGGGCCGCTGGTCCTACGGGATCTTCATCTGGCACCTGGCCGCCCTGGACATGGTGTTCCCGGTGATCGGCCGATTCGCGTTCACCGGGGACATGGCGGTGGTGCTGGCGCTGACGATGGTGTTCACCGTCGCGATCGCCGCGGTCAGCTACGCCCTGGTGGAACAACCGTGCCGGGAGATGCTGCGCGGCTGGGAGAACCGCCGTGCTGCGCGCCGTGCCATGCCGGCGGCCGGCCCGGCGGCGCCCGAAGAGCCCAGGCCCGTCGGGGTGCGCTGAGGCCGTGACCGGTGCCCGGCGGGCTCAGGCGGCCCGGCCGGACGGCGTGTAGTCGGCGACGTCGCTGGTGTATTCCGCGGTGCCGTATGCCTTCAGCCGCCGCTGAATCAGCCGCAGCACGTAAGCGTTTGTGAGTCGGCGCAGGGCGGGGGTTCGGGCGGCGCGTTGCACCACCATGGCGCGGCCGTATACGAACGGAGCGGTCAGCGCGACGCGCGCGAAGTCGCCCACGCTGAGCGTGACACCCATCTTCGCGGCCACGTCACGTTTGCCGCCGCTGAACATCTTGACGAAGAAGAATTTGCTGTAGCTCTTCTCGACCGCGTCGGCGATGCGCTCGCGCAGCGTGTCCTCCTGCCGCAGGTAGGCATCCATCGTCGAGCGGACCAATTCGCCGCAGGTGGCGTCGTCGAAGTCGTCGCGCAGCAGTGCCGAGCGGCCGCTCATCAAGTGGATGATCTCGGTGGGCGTTTCGGGCAGCAGCTCTTTGGGCAAGCCGAGCAGAAAGCTGCGGTAGCGGGTGAATTCAGCCTCAGCCCGCTCCGCCGCGGTGAACTCGGCGCGTCCCTGACGACGGGCCTCCATGGCGAGCACGTAGAGGTTGATCATCCCGGCGGGCATCTGATCGAGCTGGGGAATCGGCAGCCCGTAGATGTCTACGTCCCATTTGTCGGAGCGCTTGAGCGCGTTGAAGCGGACCATCGAGTGCATCAGCCGCACCATGGCCGCCGCCTCGAATCCCGGCCCATACCGGTCCAGGGCGCCGGGCAGGGTGGTGACGGCGAAGAAGCTGGTCGTCTCGTTGACCCGCCGCGCGGCACGGTTGCCGGACAGGGCACCGGTCAGCGCCATCGGCAACGCTGCATAGGTATTGAGGAAGGTCGCGATGAACGCACCGCGCACGACGAACGGCGCCAGCAGCGCCATCGGGAGGCGGGAGTGTTCGGCGCCTTCTCGGACCAGGTCCATGTCCAACCAGTCCGGGGTGGCTTCCATGTCGGCGATGAACGCGGCCAGCTCCGGCGGTGCGTCGGGCACCGCGTCGACGCCGTTGCGGCAGGCCTGCTTGAGCATGGTGATCAGGCTGCTGACGCTGTACTGCCCCATCAGCGCGGCATAAGAGTCCGCCACCACATCGCCCAGCCAGGTGGTCGTCGAGATCAGTTCGACGAGGCTTTCATCGGCCAGGATTTTTGCCCGGGTGGAGGCTTTGCCGCGCAGTGCGGACACGTCGTCGGGGTTGGTCGTCGTGCGGTAGGGCTGGGAGTCGAAGTCCAACTCGCCGTAGAGCTCGGGCAGCAGCTCGGCTTGACGGCGGACCCGTTGGTGCAGCGCTGGGTAGTACGTAGGCATCGACGAAACCTCTCCGGGACATCTCCACTTAACTCACGTTTCGTTAGTTACAGGTAACAGGGTGTTAGTTATGCTGTCAAGCGTGATCCCGACCAGTCGGCGGCGCATGACAGGAGAGGCGCGGCGCGAGCAGATCCTCGATGTCACGCATGCGATCGTCGACGTCGAGGGCTTCCACGCAGCGACGCCGAACCGGGTCGCCGAGCAGGCCGGCGTCAACCGGTCGCTGATCTACCAACAATTCGGAAGTCCCGCAGGGCTTTTCGTCGCGCTCATCGACCGTGAAGCAGGCCGGGCGGCAGCGCAGTTCAACAATGCGATCACCGGCAGCGAGAACCCCGATTCTGAGGGCTTTCTGGCCCGGGTGTTCGATGGCGTGCTGCGCGCCGCCGACGGCCATCCCGCGACCTGGCGGTTGTTCCTGTTTCCGCCTCAGGGGGCGCCGCCGGAGCTGCACGAGCGCCTGGCGCGCGCGGAGGAGGCCGTTCGGGCGTTCTTCACCCGAGAACTGTTGCGCAGCCTTCCCGATTTGGTCGATCCTGATTACACGGCCCGCCTGGTGGCCGCTGTCGGCCGCGAGCTGCTGCAATTGCGGCTCAGCGATCCCGACCAGGCCACCCCCGAGCGGCTGCAGGCGCTGCTGCGAACGCTGCATTTCGGCGCCGCGAGCCGGTCTGCGCCGGCGTGAGCGAGCTCAGTAGCCGCCGGAGTGCTCGAAGATCCTGCGCGGATTCTCGACGAGCATCGCCCGCAACTGGTCGTCGGTGACGCCACGCTGCCGCAGCGCGGGGATCACGTCGTGGTGGATGTGCAGGTAGTGCCAGTTCGGGGCGGCTACCGAGCTCAGTTCGCTCGGCAGCGCGTCGAAATAGCAGTTGGCGTCATGCGAGAGCACCATCTTGTCGGCATGGCCCCGTTCGCACAGCTGTGCCACCGTGTTGACCCGGTCCTCGAACGGCAGGATCAGGTCGATGCCGAACCGGTCCATGCCCAGATACGAACCGGCTGCAATCAGTTCTTCCAGGTAACCCAGATCGGTTGAGTCGCCGGAGTGACCTATCACCACCCGGGACAGGTCGACGCCCTCTTCTTCGAAGATGCGCTGTTGCTCCAGGCCGCGGCGCAGGCCGGCATGGGTGTGGGTGGAGATCGGCGCCCCGGTGCGGCGGTGGGCCTGGGCGACCGCGCGCAGCACTCGCTCGACTCCTGGAGTGACGCCGGGTTCGTCGGTGGCGCACTTGAGGATTGCGGCCCTGATCCCGGTGTCGGCGATGCCCGACTCGATGTCGCGGACGAACATGTCGGCCATCAGCTCCGGGCCGTCGAGCATGGTGCCGGGACCCCGGTAGTGGAAGAAGAACGGCACGTCGTTGTAGGTGTAGACGCCGGTGGCCACCACGATGTTCAATTCGGTGCCGGCGGCGACCCGCGCGATGCGGGGGATGTAGCGACCGAGTCCGATCACGGTCAGGTCGACGATGGTGTCGACTCCGGCGGCCTTCAATGCGCCCAGCCGGGTGATCGCATCGGCGACCCGGGCGTCCTCGTCGCCCCAGGCATCCGGGTAGTTCTGGGCGATCTCGGTGGTCATGATGAATACGTGTTCGTGCATCAGCGTGACGCCGAGGTCGGTTGTGTCGATCGGCCCGCGCACGGTGTGACATTGCGACATGGCCTGATCGTATGGAGCCCGTCGCGGCCATCGGTCGCCTTCGCCGAGAATGCCTAGGGGTCGCCCAGCAGGTTGTCGCGGAGCTGCGCGTAGGAGTGGGCGAACTGTTCGACCTCACGCGGGCTCAGCAGGTCGAAGAGGTTGGCGCGCACCGCCCCGACGTGCCCGGGTGCCGCCGCCCGCAGCTTCGCCGTGCCGGCCTCGGTGAGTTCGGCATAGAGCCCGCGTTTGTCCTCATCGCACTTGGCCTGCTGGACCCAGCCGGCGTCGATCAGCCGCCTGACCGCGCGGGAGATCCCGCTGCGGCTCGCCACGGTGATGTCGGCCAACTCGTTCATCCGCATCCGCTGCCGGGGGGCCTCCGACAGCAGCGCGAGGATCTCGAAATCTGACAGGTTGATGCCGGCGTCAGCGATCAGTTGGCGGTCCAGGGCGCGAAGCAGCAGTCGGGTGCTGTCGAGGTAACCGCGCCACATCCGCTGCTCCTGGTCGCTCAGCCATTGTGTCTGCACGCTCCCCAATATAGTTGCTGCGCGCACCAGTGTCGAACCGGCATTACGAGCATGAGCGGGTATACGCCGGAGGAATGATCGGCCTGGTAGTTGCGTTAGCAACTACCAGGTACAGTGAGGAAGCAACGAGAAGGAGGCCTGGCGTGTCCGAAACGGGTATGCAGTTCGGCATCTTCACCGTCGGCGATGTCACCGCCGACCCGACCACCGGGCGCAAGCCGACCGAGGCGGAGCGGATCCGGGCGACGGTGACGATCGCCAAGAAGGCCGAGGAGGTGGGCTTGGACGTTTTCGCCACCGGCGAGCACCACAACCCGCCGTTCGTGCCGTCGTCGCCGACGACACTGCTGGGTTACATCGCGGCGCAGACCGAACGGCTCCAGCTGAGCACCGCGACCACCTTGATCACCACCAACGACCCGGTGAAGGTCGCCGAGGACTACAGCGTGCTGCAACAGCTGGCCGACGGCCGGGTGGACCTGATGCTGGGCCGCGGCAACACCGGCCCGGTCTATCCCTGGTTCGGCAAGGACGTTCGGGCCGCAATGCCGCTCACGGTGGAGAACTACCAGTTGCTGCGCCGGTTGTGGCGTGAGGAGGTCGTCGACTGGAGCGGGGAGCATCGCACCCCGTTGCACGCGTTCACCCTGGCGCCACGTCCGCTTGACGGGGTGCCCCCGTTCGTCTGGCACGGCTCGATCCGCAGTCCCGAGATCGCCGAGCTGGCCGCGCACTACGGCGACGGGTTCTTCGCCAACCACATCTTCTGGCCGCCGTCGCACACCAAGCGGATGGTGCAGTTGTACCGGCAGCGTTTCGAGCATTACGGCCACGGCAGTGCCGATCAGGCGATCGTCGGTCTGGGCGGCCAGGTGTTCATGCGGCCCAACAGCCAGGACGCGGTCAGCGAATTCCGGCCCTACTTCGACAACGCGCCGGTCTACGGCCACGGCCCGAGCCTGGAGGAGTTCAGCGCCCAGACCCCGCTGACGGTCGGCTCGCCGCAACAGGTGATCGACAAGACGCTGGGGTTCCGGGACTACGTCGGCGACTACCAACGCCAACTGTTCCTGATCGACCACGCCGGCCTGCCGCTCAAGACGGTGCTGGAGCAGCTCGATCTACTCGGTGAGCACGTCGTCCCGGTACTGCGCAAGGAGTTCGCCGTCCGTCGGCCCGCCCATGTCCCCGGTGCGCCGACACATCAGTCGCTGGTCGAGGCCGCGGCCGCGCCCCCGATCGGCAGGGCGTCATGACGCGGCGACCGGGGGCGCCGGTGAGACTGCCCGAACCCGATTTCCAAGGCGGCCAAGCACTTCGCCCGGCTGCTGGAACTGCGTGGACCCCGACCCGGCGATCCGGTCAGCGCAGAAGTCGATGAGATGACACGCCTGCTCACAGGCGCCGAATGAAAAGGAGAGAGCGAGAATGACGAAGTTGGCGGTTATCTACTATTCGGCCACCGGACACGGCACCGCGATGGCACATCGGGTGGCCCGGGCCGGCGAGGCCGCCGGCGCGGAGGTGCGCCTGCGGCACGTCGCGGAGACGCGCGATCCGGCCACATTCGCCCAGAACCCGGCCTGGACCGCCAACTATGAGGCGACCAAAGACCTGCCGGCCGCCACCGGCGATGACATCGTCTGGGCGGATGCCGTGATCTTCGGCTCGCCCACACGATTCGGCTCCCCGTCGGCGCAGTTTCGCGCCTTCATCGACGGTCTGGGCGGGCTGTGGGCCAAGGGGGCGCTGGCCGACAAGGTCTACGCCGGCTTCACCTCCAGCCAGACCGTGCACGGCGGGCAGGAATCCACCTTGTTGAATCTCTACGTCACGCTGATGCACTTCGGCGGCATCCTGGTGCCGCCGGGCTACACCGACCCGCTGAAGTTCGCCGACGGCAACCCCTACGGTGTCGGGCACGTCACCGGGCCGGAGAACCAGAACGACCTGGACGAGACCACCCTCGCCGCACTCGACCATCTGGCCACCCGGGTGGTGGGAGTCGCGGACAATCTGACCCTTGAAACGTGACGTGCCTCACACTAGGATGACCAGGGGTCATTCCAGTGAGGTGGTCCGATGCCGACGGTGACGTGGGGACGGGTCGACCCGGTGCGCCGGGCCGCCGTGTTGGAGGCTGCGGAGGCGGAGTTCAGCGCGCGGGGTTTCTCACGCGGCAGTCTCAACGTCATCGCTCGGCGCGCCGAGGTCGCCAAGGGCAGCCTGTTCCAGTACTTCGCCGACAAGGCAGACCTGTACGCGTTCGTCGCCGACACCGTCGGCCAGCGGGTGCGGTCCTACATGGAGCGGCGGATCGTCGAACTCGACGCCAGCCGGCCGTTCTTCGAGTTCCTCACCGACATGCTCGACGTGTGGGTCGCCTACTTCGCCGATCACCCCCGTGAGCGGGCGCTGCATGCCGCGGCCAGCATGGAGACCGACACCGACGCCCGGATCAGCGTGCGGACCGTCGTCCACCGCCACTACCTGGAGGTGCTGCGCCCGCTGGTCGACGACGCTCAGGCGCGGGGAGACCTGCGTGCCGACGCCGACACCGGTGCGCTGCTGTCGCTGCTGCTGCTGATCGTCCCGCACCTGGCACTGGCCCCATACCTGCGCGGCATCGACCCGGTCCTCGGGCTCGACGAGCACACTCCGGAACAACCGGCCCTGGCGATCCGCCGGTTGGTCGCCGTGCTGGCCGCGGCATTCGGCGGCGAGAGAACTCGCCATCGCCAGCAATCCGAGGAGGCAGTTCCATGACCCGCACCCACTACGACTCATTGGCCGCCGGCGGGCTGAACTGGGACAGCCTGCCGCTCAAGCTGTTCGCCGGCGGCAACGCGAAATTCTGGGATCCCGCCGACATCGACTTCTCCCGCGACCGGGAGGACTGGGAAACGCTGACCGAGCGGGAACGCGACTACGCCATCCGGCTGTGTGCGCAGTTCATCGCCGGCGAGGAGTCGGTCACCCAGGACATCCAGCCCTTCATGGCGGCGATGCGCGCCGAGGGCCGGCTCGGCGACGAGATGTACCTGACCCAGTTCGCGTTCGAAGAGGCCAAGCACACCCAGGTGTTCCGGATGTGGCTGGACGCCGTCGGGATAACCGACGACCTGCACGGCTACCTCGACGCCCTGCCCTCCTACTTGCGGATATTCAACGAGGAGCTGCCGGCATCACTCGAGGCGCTCTCGATCGATGCGTCACCGGCCTCCCAGGTCCGGGCGTCGGTGACCTACAACCACTTCGTCGAGGGCACGCTGGCGCTGACCGGCTACTACGCCTGGCACAAGATCTGCGTGCAGCGCGGGGTGCTTCCGGGCATGCAGGCGCTGATCGGGCACATCGCCGACGACGAACGGCGCCACATGGCATGGGGCACTTTCACCTGCCGGCGGCACGTCGCCGGCGATGATGCCAACTGGGCGGTGTTCGAGACACGCATGAACGAACTACTGCCGCTGTTGGTGAGTTACACCGCGGAGGGTGACCGCATCTACGGCGACGACATCCCGTTCGGATTGTCCGCCGACGAGTTGCTGCAGTACTCGATGGACAAGGGGACTCGGCGGTTCGGCACGATCAGCAGCGCCCGCGGCCGCCCGGTCGGCGAGATCGACCTGGACTATTCGCCGGTGCAACTCGAGGACACCTTCGCCGACGAAGACCGAAAGGTGCTGGCCGCCTCCGCCTGAGCGCGCGCACGAACCAGTCCTCAGGCCACCCAGACCGTCTTGAGGTTGCAGAACTCCCGAATGCCGTGGCCGGACAGTTCCCGGCCGTAGCCCGACCTCTTGATGCCGCCGAACGGCAACTCCGGGTAGGACACCGTCATGCCGTTGATGAAGACCTGACCGGCTTCGATCTCGTCGGCGAACCGGCTGATCTCGGCCTCGTCGCGGGTCCAGGCGTTGGACCCCAGACCGAACGTGGTGGCGTTGGCGATCTCGATCGCCTCGTCGGCGTCCGCGGCCCGGTACACCGAGGCCA
Source organism: Mycolicibacter senuensis (assembly GCF_002101885.1). Classification (GTDB taxonomy): domain Bacteria; phylum Actinomycetota; class Actinomycetes; order Mycobacteriales; family Mycobacteriaceae; genus Mycobacterium; species Mycobacterium senuense. The sequence continues at coordinate 122,804 of NZ_LQPS01000016.1, read as the reverse complement.
CCGGGCCGAACACCTCCTCGGTGAACAGTGCCATGTCACGGGTGATGTCGGTGATCACGGTCGGCGGGTAGAACCAGCCCGGCCGGTCGAGTCGCTTCCCGCCGCACTGGATCACCGCGCCGGCCGCCGCCGCGGTGTCCACCTGCTGTTCGACCTCGTCGCGGCCCTGCTCGGTGGCCAGCGGCCCGACGTCGGTGTCCGAGTCGGTCGGATCACCGACCCGCAGCGCCGACATCTGGGCGGTGAACTCGGTGACGAAGTCGTCGTAGACGTCGGTGTGGACGATGAATCGTTTTGCCGCGATGCAGGATTGGCCGTTGTTCTGCACCCGGGCCTTGACCGCGGTAGCCACCGCGGCGTCCAGGTCGGCAGACGGCATCACGATGAACGGGTCGCTGCCGCCCAACTCCAGCACGGTGTGTTTCACCTCGTCGCCGGCGATGGCCGCAACCGACCGCCCGGCGGGCTCGCTGCCGGTCAGGGTCGCCGCAGCCACCCGCGGGTCGCGCAGCACCCGCTCCACGGCGCCCGATCCGATCAGCAGGGTCTGGAAGCAGCCATCGGGAAAACCGGCACGGGACAACAAGTCGGCGAGGTAGAGCGCGGTCTGCGGCACGTTGGAGGCGTGTTTGAGCAGGCCGACGTTGCCGGCCATCAGGGCCGGCGCGGCGAACCGCACCGCTTGCCAGAGCGGAAAGTTCCACGGCATCACGGCCAGCACCACCCCGAGCGGCTGGTAACGCGCGAACGCCTTGGACGCGTTGACCGCCGAGGCGTCGGGGGCGGGCTCGTCGGCCAGCAGCGCTTGGCTGTGATCGGCGTAGAACCGGAAGCCCTTCACGCATTTGAGCGCTTCGGCCTTGGCCGACGTCAACGTCTTGCCCATCTCCAGCGTCATCATCGCGGCGACGTCGTCGGCTTCGGCTTCCAGTAGATCGGCGGCGGCATGCGTCCAGCGGGCGCGCTGGGCGAAATCGGTGCGACGGTACTCGGCGAAGCGGGCCGCCGCACGAGCGATCGCGGCCTCGATCTGCGCCTCAGTCGCCGCGGTGAACGTCTTGACCGTCTCGCCGGTTGCCGGGTTGGTGGTGGCAATTGCGGGCACGCGAGTCTCCTTCGGACGCTGCGTCGGGGGGTGTGTAGGTCCAGCCTGCCACTATCGAACCGCGTAGGCTCGCGACGAGCCAGCGTCAGTACATCGATACGGGAGTCCCGGATGCGTTTCAACCCCCCGCCCAACTGGCCGCCTGCGCCGCCCGGCTGGGCGCCGGACGCGAACTGGGCGCCGGATCCGTCGTGGCCGCCCCCGCCACCCGGCTGGCCGTTGTGGCTGGACGACTTCGGTCAGCCCGCAGCCGCGGGCGGCGCCTCGGTGCCCTATCCGCCCTACGGTGCGCCGTGGCCGATGCCGGCGCCCCAACAGACCTCGCGCAAGGGGCTGTGGCTCTCGTTGGCGGCGGTCGCGGCGGCGGTCGTAGTCGGGATAGGACTGATGGCGGGCTTCGGTGGCCGCTTCACCGCGGAGGAGAAACCGTCCCGGAAGCCGGACCTCACCGAGCTGACCTCGGACATGCTCGTCGAGCGAGCCTCCTTCCCGGACCCCTCCGGCGGCAAGTGGATCAGCGGGGTCAACAGCGCCGGCGACGCTCCCTCGGAGATGCCGAATCTGACCGTTGACCCCCCGGAATGCGCTGATTTCTACTCGAGTCCCAGTTCCGCCACCCAGACGGCGACAGCGACGTTGGCCAAGCTGCAACCCGGGGGCCTGCACTCGATGAGGGTTCGGCTGGCCCTGACGCCGGACCGCCCGGACCTCAAGGCGTTCGTGGACAAATGCCAGTCGTTCAAGCAGACCTTCGAGTCCGGTGGGCGCAGTGTCACCACCGATATCCAGCTGAATCCGCTGGAGGCCGACGGGGTGCCGCCGTGGGCGGTCGCGACGGTGATCACCAGTTCCAGCAAGGCGGCCATCCGGCTGCCGATCGCGATCACCGCCTCCACGATCTCCGGCTACTACCGTGGCGTGCTCGTCGTCGCCAGCAGCAATGACATCGGGCTCCGAACCGGCGATGACGAGTCGGAGGATGCCGCCCACGCCGATGAGCTGGTGCAACTGTTCAACACCCAGATCGAGAAGCTCGAGGCCGCGCAGTAGCCGGCTCGCCGGGCTCGCGACCACCGGGGGCGACCACCGTGTTAGTCGCGGTGGCCCGCTGCGCCCGGCTCCGCGGGCTCCGCCGCTCTTGCGACCACCGCGGCGGTCGCGGCGAGCACGGCGACCGAGACCAGAGCGGCCAGCTGCACGCCCGCGGAATGGCCGGCATAGCCGTCCACCGATCGCCACGGATGGCGGCACAACACCGCCCCAGCCAGGATCAGCCCGCCGGCGCTCAAACCGAGCCGGGTCGTATCGAACGCGCGCCGGCGATGGCGCAGCGCGAACATCGCGATCAGCGCCGTACCGAACACCGCCGCGCCGGCAGTACCGGCGATCAGGGCGCCGACCGTCAGCGCGGCGATCCCCAGCTGTCCCCGGCTGGGCTGCCAGGGCTGCGCCGGCGGGCCGGGACTGCGGGTCCGCCGTGCCGGCCACCAGGCCAGCAGGGCCAGCAGCGGCAGGAGTGCCAGACCGCCGGCCATCCCAAGGCGGTACATCCGGTTGGGGCCGAACGTCAACGTGATCGTGCCGTCCGTACCGGCGGGCACCACCCAGCCCTGCTGCCATCCGTTGACCGCGACCGGGGTCAGGCGGCTGCCGTCGGGTGTGCGTGCCGCCCAACCGCCGTTGATGCTCTCCGGAACGATCAACACCCGGGTCGCCGGCGCCTCGGACACCGTGACCTCGCGCCGGGCGGGGCTCCACGTGCCGACGTCGGCGGGCGTCGTCACGGTGCTGACCACATCGCGGCCTGCCAGCGGCCCGGACAGCGTGGCGCTGTCGACGACGAACGCCGAACCCGGGCTGATCAGCAGCTCCTGCGCGCCGGGGGGCAGCGCGATGGGCCGCTGATCGCAGGCCTGGGCGCGCACCGGCTCGTCATCGAGCAGGGCACCCACGGTGGTGCTGATCGAGGTGTGGACGAACCGGCCGGCGATCGCGATGATCGGGCCGTTGCCGCAATCGACGGTGACCGGGCGTGACCGGTTGCGGGCGGAGTCGGCGGCGGCGATCGGCCGGCCGTCGGCGCCCAGCACGCTGACTTCGGCGAGTCCGGGCGGTTTGAGCTGGTCGAAGCCGATCGCGGTGCGGTCGATCACGTCCTGCCATTCCAGCAGACTGATCGAGACGGTGTCGGTCACCCGGGGCTGCAGCCGCACCCGCTGTTCGTCGGAGTCCGCCAGTTCCCGGACCTGCGGGCCCGAGCCGAGGTCGATGGCCACCAGCGTGGGTCGTGCCGGCAACGGGGATCTACTGGCGGCGAACCGCAATCCGGCCACCTCGACCGGACGCGGCAACGTGATGGTCAGGGTCGGCGGCGACCGGTGGGCGACCACCCGCTGCGACGCCGTCCAGGCGGTGCCGGGATCTCCGTCCGCGGCGGCGTATGCCGACCCGAGCACGTCGAGCACGTCGGCGTCGCCGCGGGCCCTCGCCGCGCCCGGTTCGGCGATCAGGTCGACCAGGTGGGGGCCCTGACGTGGCCGCACCCAGACCGCCGGGGTCACCGAGATGGGCTGCGGCACGTTCAGGGTTCGGCTGAAGGTGGCGGGTTCCTCGGGCTCCAGCATCATCGACGCGGCGCAGCGGACGGAGCCGGAGGCCGCGGCGCAGCCGGCCCGGCCGGGCAGGCCCGTCCCCAGATCCCACTGGGATACTCGCGCACCGGCCGGTGGCGCCGGCACCAGCGCAGTGTGGCGCAGGTCGACGGGATGCGCGTACCCGGACGCGTCGTACTGGGTGACCGACAGGTCGGTGATACCGAACTGCACGCCGGGGGAACCGTCTTCGGTTCCCGACGCGGTGATCCGCACCCACGGCGTCTCGCCGTAGGGCAGCGCGGCGGTCAGCGGCTCGCCGGCGTGGTCGAACCGCAGTGTGGTGGTGCCGTTGACCGTGGAGATCTGGATCCGCCGTACCTGCGCGCCGACGGCCGTCGCGCTGGGTGTCAGGGTGATGGTGCCGTTGGTCAACGGATGGTCGAAGTCGATCTGCAGCCATTGGCCGACCGCCGACTGCAGCGCGTTGGACACCCAGGCGGTGCCCGAGTCGCCGTCGATGGCGGCGGCCGGAGACGTCGACGGCGCCACGTCGGGCAGCGCGGTGGCGTCCGAGGACGAACTCGACGCGGTGAGCCGGCCGCCGATCCAACCGCCGAACACCGTGGCGGCGCCGGGCGTCGGATAGTCCGGCACCCGGCTGTGGGTGTGGCGGGTGTCGCCGGCGGCCCGCAGCGTCGATGAGTGGTCGTCGACGCGGCCGTAATCGGTCTCGCGGGCCAGTGGCGTGTCGGTGACGGTGACCCCGGAGCTTCTCGGGGCACCGAGTCCGGCGCGGCGCGCGTCGGCCGTCATCAGCACCGGCCCCATCACCGGCTCGCCGCGCAACCGGCGATGCTCGTCGAGCCGCAGCAGCACCTCCGGGCCTCCGGCGACGCGCCGCAGCGCATCGAGGTCGGCCAGATACGGTGCGCCCGGGTTCGCTCCGGCTGCCGGGTCGCCGACCCGGTAGATCTCGATCGCCGGGTAGGCCGGGCGCAATCCGCTGTCGGAGACGAAACCGGGCACCGTGCCCGACCCGACCGGCTCGCCGAACCGAGCCACCCGGTGCAGCCCCGGTGAGCCGTCGACGGCGCGGTGCACCAGCAGCGGCCGGGCCGACCGCGAGGTGTCGGGGTCCAAATCGTTGCGCACCACCAGATACGAGATGCCCTGCCGGGCAAGGGTATCGGCAAGCCCGGCCGAGGGGCGACCGGCGGCGAACAGTCGCTGCACCGAGTCCAGCGCCCGGATGGTCTGCGGCGGCGTCAGCGGAATCGAGTCGCGCACACCCCATGGTCCGGCCCCGATCTCGCTGAGCACCTGCAGCGGCTCGTCGTGACTGGTGCCCCAGGTCTGGGTGGCGAACGGGGCTCCCGGCGCGACCAACACCCGGCCCGGCGTCGGGCCGCCGTTGTTGTGTTCGTCGAGCCAGGCGGCGGCGTCGCGCCAATACTGCGGCAGGTCCGAAAACGTCCCCGGCGGAGTGAGTCGGCCGGTCCAGGCCAGCGACGTGCTGACCATCAGTGCCGTCAAGACGACCAGGCCGACCGCCGCCGCCTTGTGGTGTTCGGGTTGAACGTAGGCGCGCCGCCACACCGCCGCCGGGGCGCTGCCCGGCAGCGGGATGCGGCCCAGCAGATGGGTGACTCCGAGCACCAGCGGGATCCGGATCACCGACTCCAGCTTGTGCACGTTGCGCAGCGGGGCGCCGGCCGCGTCGAGGAACGTCTGCACGGCGGGTGCCAGCGGCGAACCCAGTCCGCCCGCGTAGCCCACCGCCAGCAGGGTCACCCCGATCAGCAGCATCGTGACCAGCCGCCCGGCGCCGGGAAGCTGCCGGCGCAGCATGCCGGTCAGCCCGGCCAGCCCGGCGGCAGCCACCAGGCAGGTGCCCAGGATCAGCACCGGGCGGGTGACCAGCGGTGCGCCGGCCGTGGCGTTCGGCGCGACGAACGGCGTCCAGCTGTGGGTGCCGCGCAGCATCTCGGTCAGTGACGTCCACCGGGTGGTCACCCCGGCGGATTCGATGAAGTCCAGGAACGGCGGACTGACCCGGCCCAGCAGAAGCAGGGCGACCAGCCACCAGGTCACCGCCAGCGCCAGCGCCAGCAGCCACCAGCCGGTGAAGGACCACCAGCGCCGGTTCGGGCGATGACACAGCCACCAGACGATCGCCGGCAGGCACCCCGCCAGCGTCGCGACGGCGTTGACCGCGCCCATCAGTGCCACCGCCACCCCGGCTTGGCCGGCGAGCGCCCGGACCGGGCGGCCCGGCGCCTCGCCACCCGGTGCGCCCAATGCCCGGATGACGGGCAGCAGCACCCACGGCGCCAGCATCATCGGCAGCGTCTCCGATGAGATCGAACCCATGGTGGTCAGCACCCGCGGCGACAGGGCGAACGCGGCGGCGCCGATCAGCCGTGCCGTGGGGGTGCCGATCCGCAACGTCTCGGCGACCCGCAGCAGGCCCCAGAACCCCACGGTGAGCAGCAGCGCCCACCAGAGCCGCTGAATGACCCAGCCGGGGACCCCCACGAAGTCGCCGAGCAGGAAGAAGGCGCCGTGCGGGAACAGGTAGCCGTATGCCTGGTTCTGCACCTGACCGAACGGCAGTTCGCTGCTCCACAGGTTGACCGCGCGGGCCAGAAACCGCAGCGGATCGGCGGTCAGGTCCAGTTTGGTGTCCGGGGAGATTCGGCCGGGCGCCTGGATGAAACTGCAGGCCAACGCGATTGCGCCGACCAGCCACAGCCAGCGCCGCGACAACATCGTCACACCCTGCAACTCCGTCTGCGAACGTCCGGAAGCCGACGACGTCCGCAGGTCAGCCGCGGTTGCCGTATTCCACCCTGTTCAGCACCGAGGATTGCGGGTCGCCCCCGGCTATCTGCGGCTTGGTGTCCTGTTGCACCATCAAGGTCACGCCGAAGACAGCCGCCGCACCGAGTAGCACCCCGACGACGATGCTGATGGCCGCCGGTACCACGAACCGAGGCATGGTCTGGCTCCTTCCGCAATCCCGCGACGTGATCTCGGGGCACCGGCAATACCGCCCCCATCGACCCCAACGGCCAACGTAGCATGCGGGACCGCCGCATGAGCCGCGTAGTTCCGGCCGTGACAGCATGGTGCGATGCCTCGATCGCTGACTCGACAACTGCCCGGTCTGCTGTTGGCGGCCACGTTGCTGCCGGCGCTGACGACAGCCTGCTCCCATCGCGCCGAGACACCCGCGCCGTCGCCACAGGCGGAGCCGACGAACACGTCCACAGCCGCCGCGCCGGTTGACCCGGCCTGTGAGCAGCTGGCGGCCCTGCCGATCCGCGACCAGCTCGCGCAGCTGGTGATGGTCGGGGTCCGGGACGCGGCCGACGCGCGCGCGGTGGTCACCGACCATCACGTCGGCGGCATCTTCATCGGCAGCTGGACGGAGCTGTCCATGCTGACCGACGGCTCGCTGATCGAGCTCAAGGAAGACCGGGCCGCCGCCGGCCCGCTGCCACTGGCGGTCAGCGTCGACGAAGAGGGCGGCCGGGTCGCGCGACTGTCCTCGCTGATCGGGTCCTCGCCGTCCGCCAAGGAGCTGGCCGCCACCCACAGCGTCGCGCAGGTGCGCGAGCTGGCGGCCGAGCGCGGCCGCAAGATGGCCGACCTGGGGATCACCATCGACTTCGCGCCCGTGGTCGACGTGGTCGCCACCGGCACCGACGACGACACCGTGATCGGGGACCGCTCGTTCGGCTCGGACCCGGCCAAAGTCACCGAGTACGCCGGGGCGTACGCGCAAGGGCTGCGTGACGCCGGCCTGCTGCCGGTGCTCAAACACTTCCCCGGCCACGGCCACGGCTCCGGTGACTCGCACACCGCCGGGGCGGTGGCCACGCCGCCGCTGGCGCAGCTGCAGGACAACGACCTGGTGCCCTATCGCACGCTGGTCACCCAGGCGCCGGTGGCGGTGATGCTGGGACACCTGGAGGTGCCCGGGCTTACCGAGGACCCGGCCAGCCTGAGTCCGGCGGCGGTCAGCCTGCTGCGCACCGGCACCGACTATCACGGCCCGGCGTTCTCCGGGCTGGTGTTCACCGACGACCTGTCGTCGATGGCCGCCATCACCGAGCACTACGGCGTCGCCGATGCGGTGCTGCGAAGCCTGCAGGCCGGCGTCGACATCGCGCTGTGGGTCACCACCGACGAGGTGCCGGCGGTGCTGGACCGGCTGGAGCAGGCCGTGGCGGCCGGCGAGCTGAAGCGGGAGGCGATCGACGCCTCGTTGGCGCGGTTGGCGGCGGTCAAGAAACCCGGAACGCACTGCCACGGCTGATACCGCCATCGCCGGACGCGAAGTTACTCTTCGGTAAGATCGTGCCGCAGAAGGTACGCGGAAGGAACCCCGAGGCGATGGCAGCTGGCAGTAAGCGGTTACCGCGGGCTGTGCGTGAACAGCAGATGCTCGACGCCGCGGTGCAGATGTTCTCGATCAACGGCTATCACGAGACCTCGATGGACTCGATCGCAGCGGCCGCCCAGATCTCCAAGCCGATGCTCTACCTGTACTACGGCTCCAAGGAGGAACTCTTCGGGGCTTGTCTGGACCGTGAGCTGGCGCGCTTCGTCGAGACGGTGCGCACCAGCATCGACTTCGAGCAGAGCCCGAAAGACCTGTTGCGGAACACGATCCGGTCGTTCCTGCGCTACATCGACACCAACCGGGCGTCGTGGATCGTGATGTATTCGCAGGCCACCAGTTCGCAGGCGTTCGCCCACACCGTGCGGGAGGGCCGCGAGCGGATCGTCGAGCTGGTCGGCCGGCTGTTGCGGGCCGGCACCCGCAACCCCGAGCCCGGCGTCGACTTCGACATGATGGCGGTCGCGCTGGTCGGTGCCGGCGAGGCGATCGCCAGCCGGGTCAGCACGGGCGACACCGACGTCGACGAGGCCGGCGAGCTGATGATCGATCTGTTCTGGCGCGGCCTCAAGGAGGCGCCCGGCGGCCGTGACGGCGCCGAGAGTGCCGCCGCGGGATAAGTCCGGCCGGTCAAAGCCGTGACGGGGCGGCGTGGGCCGGAGCCGTGGTGAGCGCAAGGCGTCGACGAAGAGATCCGCGGTCGGGCGGAGTGCCGGCTACAGTGCCCGCACCGCGCCGGTCAGATACGGATACCCCTTGGCGATGTTGCGCAGCGATAGATCCCAGCCGCCCTCGACCCGGTCGACGTAGAGCCCCGGGCCGGCCGGCAGCAGCATCGGCTTGCCGAACTTCACCGAGTACTCCACCGCGTCCGGCAGCGCTCCCTCGATGTTGGCCAGCACCGCTGCCGCGGAGAACATCCCGTGGGCGATCGCGGTCGGGAAGCCGAACAGCTTGGCGCCGATCGAGCTGGTGTGGATCGGATTGTGGTCGCCACCGGCGGAGGCGTAGCGGCGGATCTGACCGGGCGTGACCCGCAGCACCGCGTTCGGCGGTCCCAGCTTGGGCTGTTTGGCCGGCGGTGGTTTGGCCTCGTCGGACAGGCTGGTGCGCTGTTGATGCAGGAAGGTCGTCACCTGGTGCCAGACCAGGTCGTTGCCGACGTTGATGTCGGTGACGATATCGACCAGCAGACCCTTGCGGTGCTCGCGCAGGTTCTCCGCGTGCACCTCGACGCCGACGGTGTCGGTGACCGCGATCGGCCGGTACTGGGTGATCCGGTTCTCGGTATGCACCGATCCCATTGCGGCGAAGGGAAAATCGAACCCGGTCACCAGCGACATGACCGTCGGAAAGGTCAGGGCGAACGGGTAGGTGACCGGCACGTGATTGCCGTACTGCAACCCGGTGGCCGCGGCGTATTCGGCGACGTGGCCCGGGTCGATGGCCAGCTCGTCGACCCGCAGCGACCGGTCCGGCAGGGTGCCGGCGCGGGGAATGAACGGCAGCGCTCCGGCGACCGCGCGCAACATGTTCCTGGTGCCACTGGGTTGCGTCATGTCATGCCCCCAACATGGCCTGGCCGCAGACCCGGATGGTGTTGCCGGTCACCGCATTCGACGCCGGGCTGGCGAAGTAGCCGATCAGCTCGGCGACGTCGACGGGCTGACCACCCTGGAACAGCGAGTTGAGCCGGCGGCCGACCTCGCGGGTGGCCAGCGGGATCGCCGCGGTCATCTCGGTTTCGATGAATCCGGGGGCGACGGCGTTGATCGTGATGCCCTTCGCTGCCAGCACCGGCGCCAGCGCATCGGTGAGGCCGATCATGCCGGCCTTGGTGGCCGCGTAGTTGGTCTGGCCGCGGTTGCCGGCGATGCCCGCCATGGACGACAGCCCGATCACTCTGCCGCCCTTGCCGATACTGCCGCTTGACACCAGGCCCTCGGTAAGACGCTGCGGTGCAAGAAGATTGACCGCCAACACCGAGTTCCATCGGGCGTCGTCCATGTTGGCCAGCAGCTTGTCCCGGGTGATGCCGGCATTGTTGACCAAGATGTCGGCCTTGCCGTCATAGTGCTCTTTGAGGTGCGCGGCGATCTGCTCGACCGCGTCGTCGGCGGTGACGTCCAGGGCCAGCGCGGTGCCGTCCACCCGGGCGGCCGTGGCGTTGAGCGCCTCGGCCGCGCCTGGCACGTCGATCGCCACCACCTTGGCGCCGTCGCGGGCGAACACCTCGGCGATGGTGGCGCCGATGCCACGCGCGGCGCCGGTGATGATCGCCACCTTGCCCTCCAGCGGGCGGTCCCAGTCGGCGGGCGCGGTGGCGTCATCGGCGCCAACGTAGAACACCTGGCCGTCGACGTAGGCCGAGCGGGCCGAGAGGATGAACCGCATCGTCGATTCCAGGCCGGTGGCGCCGGGCTTGGCCTCCGGCGACAGGTACACCAGCTGCACGGTGGCGCCGTGCTGCAGCTCCTTGCCCAGCGAGCGGGTGAAGCCCTCCAGCGCGCGCTGGGCGATCCGCTCGTCGACGCTGCCGGTCGCCTCCGGAGTGGTGCCCACCACGACGAGCCGGCCGCAGCGGCCCACGTTGCGCAGCAGCGGGGTGAAGAACTCGTGCAGCGCGGTCAGCCCGGCCGGCGAGGTGGTGCCGGTGGCGTCGAAGACCAGCCCGCCGAACGAGTCGGCCCACCGGCCGCCGAGGTTGTCGCCGACCACCTCGTAGTCGCCGGACAGCGCGGTGCGCAGCGGTTCGGCCACCCGGCCTTCGCCGCCGATCAGCAGCGGCCCGGCCAGCGGTGGCTCGCCGACCCGGTAGCGGCGCAGCGTCTCGGCCTGCGGAACGCCGAGTTGCTTGGACAGGAACGATCCGGGGCCGGAGTTCATGATCTGGGACAACAGGTCCGAGGGAAGCTTGGGGGCCACTTGAGCTGCCTTCCGTGTGGGGACGTGTGCCTGGTGCAGGCGACGGTGTCGACAACGAACTTACTCCAGAGTAAGAATACTGGGTAGTATCACCCCGATCGCCCCGCCGGTGCGGGGCGCCCCGACCACCAGACGGAGAGATCGTGGCACCTGGATCTGCTGCTAAGCCCACACCCGCCGACACCGGCGCGCGCCGTCGCGTCGCCGTCCTCGGCGGCAACCGCATCCCATTCGCACGCTCCGATACTGCCTACGCCAGCGCGTCCAATCAGGACATGTTCACCGCGGCGCTCGGCGGCCTGGTCGACCGGTTCGGCCTGGCCGGCGAGAAGTTGGATGCGGTGATCGGCGGCGCGGTGCTCAAGCACAGCCGGGACTTCAACCTGATCCGGGAATGCGTGCTCGGGTCGGCGCTGTCGCCCTATACACCCGCCTTCGACCTGCAGCAGGCCTGCGGCACCGGCCTGCAGGCGACGATCTGCGCCGCCGACGGTATCGCCGCCGGCCGCTACGAGGTGGCCGCCGCGGGCGGGGTGGACACCACCTCGGATGCCCCCCTGGAGGTGGGCAACGAGTTGCGCCGCACGCTGCTGGCGCTACGCCGCTCGAAGTCCAACCTGCAGCGCCTCAAACTGGTCGGCAAACTGCCCGCGGCCCTGGGGGTGGAGATCCCGGCCAACAAGGAGAACCGCACCGGGCTTTCCATGGGCGAGCACCAGGCGATCACCACCAAGAAGATGGGCATCAAGCGAGTCGACCAGGACGAGTTGGCCGCCGCCAGCCACCGCAACATGGCCGCCGCCTACGATCGCGGCTTCTTCGACGACCTAATCACCCCGTTCCAGGGCCTCTACCGCGACAACAACCTGCGGCCCGAGTCGAGTCCGGAGAAGCTGGCCACCCTCAAGCCGGTGTTCGGCGCCAAGGCCGGCGACGCCACCATGACCGCGGGCAACTCCACGCCGCTGACCGACGGCGCCTCGGTGGCGCTGCTGGCCAGCGAGGAGTGGGCGGCCGCGCACAACCTGACCCCGCTGGCCTACTTCGTCGACTCCGAGACGGCCGCCGTGGACTACGTCAACGGACCCGACGGGCTGCTGATGGCGCCTACCTACGCGGTGCCGCGGTTGTTGTCCCGCAACGGTCTGACGTTGCAGGACTTCGATTTCTACGAGATCCACGAGGCGTTCGCCTCGACGGTGCTGTGCCACCTGGCGGCGTGGGAGTCCGAGGCCTACTGCAAGCAACGGCTGGGGCTGGACGCCGCGCTGGGCGCGATCGACCGGTCCAAGCTCAACGTCAACGGCTCGTCGCTGGCAGCCGGGCACCCGTTCGCGGCCACCGGCGGGCGGATCGTGGCGCAGGCGGCCAAACAGATCGCCGAGGCAAAGGCGGCGAAGAAGGGCGCCTCGAAGAACAAGCCGGTGCGGGCGCTGATCTCGATCTGCGCCGCCGGGGGTCAGGGCGTGGCCGCCATCCTGGAGGGCTAGCGCCCGCGGCGGCGACCAGGCCGCCGACCACCAGGTTTGTGCCCGGGTGGCCGCGGGTAGTCAGCAGCACGGTTCGCTCCGCGTGGGCGTCTGCCCCCATGGCATCGCGGAGCAACCTACGTCTTGGCCCGCCGCTGGACTGAGGGGATCCAGCGGCGGCCAACTCATCCCGGCTAACCGCGTCGGCGTCGGGCCGCGCCGATCGCTCGATCCCACAGCAGTAGTGCTCCGGCTTTCAGCTGGCTCGGCGTCGCCAGATCCTTGGCCATCAGCGCGCTCGCCGCGGCCTTGGTCTTCGCCGACGCCTTCGACATGTGCCCGGAGTCGAACGGCGGCTGCGGATCGTATTCCAGTGACAACTGGATGACCTTCGCGCGGTGCTCGCCGCCGATCCGCCCGGCCAGCCACAGTCCGAGGTCGATGCCGGCCGAGACTCCCGCACAGGTGACGATGTCGCCGGAGTGCACGATGCGTTCGTCTGCGACCGGGGTGACCCCGAACGCCTTCAGAGCGGGCAGCGCCATCCAATGGGAGGTGGCTCGCTTGCCGGCCAGCAGCCCGGCGGCCGCCAGGATGACCGACCCGGAGCACACCGATGCCGTCCAGGTGGCCGTGGCATGGGCTCGCCGCACCCACTCCAGCAGCTTCTCGTCGCGGGCGTGTTCGGTGGTCGTCATGCCGCCGGGTACCAGAATGACGTCGGGGCAGGGGGTTTCGTCGAACGAATGGGTGGCCCCGACGACGAGCACGCCGGAGTCGGCGATGATCGGCCCGGGCTCGTGCCACAGCAGGCGCAGCTGGACGCGCGGCAGCCAGCGCAGCGTCTCGTAGGGGCCGATGAAGTCCAGCGCGGTGAAGCCGGGATAGAGCACGATCGCGATCTGCACGGTCTTGTCCTTTCGGGGGTGTCAGGCGAAGGTCTTGCGGTAGTGGTCCGGCGCGATACCGAGCCGGCGGACGAAGGTGCGGCGCAGGGTTTCTGCGGTACCGAAGCCGGCCCGCGCCGCGTCGACACCCGCGCCGCCGGGCAGCACCACCGTGTCGAGACCCGACGTGGGGTCGGGCAGCGCGGATAGCCGAGGACGACGACGCTGCGGGTCACGCCATCAGTGTCAGCCGAACACCCCGATGACGTCTACGCCATACATCCCACAGATCACGACAAGGCGGCTCGCGCCGGCCGCAATGCAACAGGCCCCCAAGGGATCGCCTCGGGGGCCTGCGCGGCCTGTGTTGTCGCGGCGTTCTAGAACGCCGCCTCGTCGAGCTCCATGATGTCGTTGTCGATGGCGTCGATCACCGAGCGGGTGCTGGTCAGCAGCGGCAGGAAGTTCTTGGTGAAGAACGATGCCACCGCGATCTTGCCCTCATAGAACGCCCGGTCGGCGCCTGAGATATCGCTGCCGCCGGCGTCCAGGGCTGCCACGGCCACCGCGGCCTGGCGGGCCAACAGCCACCCGATGATCAGGTCGCCGACGCTCATCAGGAAGCGCACCGAACCCAGCCCCACCTTGTAGATGCTGGAGATGTCCTCCTGCGCGGCCATCAGGTAGCCGGTCAGCGTCGCGGCCATGCCCTGCACGTCGGCCAGCGCGGTGGCCAGCAGCTCGCGCTCCGCCTTGAGCCGGCCGTTGCCGGACTCGTTGGCGATGAACGCCTCGATCTCGCCCGCGACGTGCCCCAGCGCCTGGCCCTTGTCCCGGACGATCTTGCGGAAGAAGAAATCCTGCGCCTGGATGGCCGTGGTGCCCTCGTACAGCGAGTCGATCTTGGCGTCACGGATGTACTGCTCGATCGGGTAGTCCTGCAAGAATCCCGACCCGCCGAGCGTCTGCAGGCTCTCGGTGAGCTTGGCGTAGGCCTGCTCGGAGCCGACCCCCTTGACGATCGGCAGCATCAGGTCGTTGATGCGGACGGCGAGATCCGGCTCGACGCCGTGCAGCTTCTCGGCCACGGCGGCGTCCTGGTAGGTCGAGGTGTAGAGGTACAGCGCCCGCAGCCCCTCGGCGTAAGCCTTCTGGGTCATCAGCGACCGGCGCACGTCCGGGTGGTGGGTGATGGTCACCCGCGGTGCGGACTTGTCGGTCATCTGGGTCAGGTCGGCGCCCTGCACCCGTTCCTTGGCGTACTCCAGTGCGTTGAGGTAGCCGGTGGACAGCGTGGCGATGGCCTTGGTGCCGACCATCATCCGGGCCTGCTCGATCACGTCGAACATCTGGGCGATGCCGTTGTGCACCTCGCCGACCAGCCAGCCCTTGGCCGGCACCCCGTGCTGGCCGAAGGTGAGCTCACAGGTGGCCGAGACCTTCAGGCCCATCTTGTGCTCGACGTTGGTGACGAACACACCGTTGCGCTCGCCGAGCTCGCCGGTCTCGAAGTCGAACAGGAACTTCGGCACGAAGAACAGCGACAGGCCCTTGGTGCCCGGCTTGGCGCCCTCGGGGCGGGCCAGCACCAGGTGGAAGATGTTCTCGAACAGGTCGTCGGAGTCAGCCGAGGTGATGAACCGCTTGACGCCGTCGATGTGCCAGGAGCCGTCGGACTGCTGGACGGCCTTGGTGCGTCCGGCGCCCACATCCGAGCCGGCATCCGGCTCAGTGAGCACCATGGTCGAGCCCCAGCCGCGCTCGGCGGCGATGACGGCCCACTTCTTCTGCTCCTCGGTGGCCACGTGGAAGAAGATGTTGGCGAAACCGGCGCCGCCGGCGTACATCCACACCGCCGGGTTGGCGCCGAGGATGTGCTCGTGCAGCGCCCACATCAGCGCCTTGGGCATCGGCATGCCGCCGAGTGCCTCGTCGATGCCGGCCCGGTCCCAGCCGGCATCCAGGGTGGCGCGCACCGACTTCTTGAACGACTCGGGCAAAGTCACGGTGTGGGTGGCCGGGTCGAACACCGGCGGGTTGCGGTCGCCCTCGACGAAGGAGTCAGCAATCGGGCCCTCGGCCAGCCGGACCATCTCGCCGAGCATCTCCGTAGCGGTGTCGACGTCGAGGTCGGCGTATTCGCCCTGACCGAAGACCTGGTCCAGGCCGAAGACCTCGAACAGGTTGAATACCTGGTCACGGACATTGCTCTTGTAGTGGCTCACAGCTTCCTCCTCATGGGATGCCACTTGCGGTTGGGTACTTGGGCTTAAGTTACCCACCAGTAACGTGCCCTGAAATATACCTTCTGGAACCCACAGCGCAAGCCAGTGTGAGCTACATCCTCTTAGCTAACTAACCAACCAGTTGGTCTCACCAGGTCAGCCCGCTCTGCCGCGGCCGATCCGCCTCGGCCGGGGCGCGGCGGGTAGGGTTCTTCAGCGACCAGACCCGACGAGGTGAATGAGTTCCCGGTGAGTGCCCACGTGAGTTCCGCCAGCAATCTGACGCCGTCGTCGCTACGGGAGGCATTCGGCCATTTCCCGTCCGGCGTGGTGGCCGTCGCGGCCGAGGTCGACGGTGTCCGGGTCGGGCTGGCCGCGAGTACTTTCGTGCCGGTCTCACTCGATCCGCCGCTGGTGTCGTTCTGCGTGCAGAACACCTCGACGACCTGGCCGAAACTCAAGGACTCGCCCCGGCTGGGCATCAGCGTGCTGGGTGAGGCGCACGACATCGCGGCTCGCACCCTGGCCGCCAAGACCGGCGACCGGTTCGCCGGGCTGGAAACGGTGACCAACGAAGGCGCGGTGTTCATCAAGGGCACCGGGGTGTGGTTGGGCAGCTCGGTCGAGCAGTTGGTTCCCGCCGGGGACCACATCATCGTGGTACTGCGGGTATGCGATGTGACGGTGGATCCCGAGATCACGCCGATCGTGTTTCACCGCAGCGGCTTCCGGCGGCTCGGCGGTTGATTCCCGCTGCGGTGTGGCGTCGCCGAAGGTGCGATGACCACCGCAGATGTGTTGCTATGGGCAGATGGCGACGCTGTATGACGACCCGGGACGCTTGCGGTCCACGGCGGAGACCCTGGTGGCGGAGGCGGCCGACTTCGTGCGGCGCCGCCGAGCCGAGGTGTTCGGCGCCCAAGCCGCCGATTCAGCCCACGACCTGGTGCAGACGAAAAGCAGTCCGACCGATCCGGTGACGGTGGTCGACACCGAGACCGAGCGGTTCATCCGGGACCGGCTGGCCGCGCTGCGGCCCGGCGATGCGGTGCTGGGCGAGGAGGGCGGCGGCTCCGGCGACGTCTCCGGGCGCGACCCCGGTGCGGTCACCTGGGTCGTCGACCCGATCGACGGCACCGTGAACTTCATGTACGGCGTACCGGCCTACGCGGTCTCGGTGGCCGCACAGGTCGGCGGAGTATCGGTGGCCGGCGCGGTCGCGGACGTGGTCGGCGACCGGATCTACTCGGCCGGCGCGGGGCTGGGCGCACAGGTCACCGATCGGACGGGCACCGCTGCGCTGCGCTGCACCGAGGTCGCCGAACTGTCCGTGGCACTGCTCGGGACCGGCTTCGGATACTCGCCCCACCGCCGGGCCGCCCAGGCGGTGTTGCTGGCCCGGCTGCTGCCGGCGGTACGCGACGTGCGACGGATCGGCTCGGCGGCGCTGGATCTGTGCATGGTGGCCGCGGGACGGCTGGACGTGTATTACGAGCACGGCATCAAGCTGTGGGACCACGCGGCGGGATCGCTGATCGCGGCCGAGGCGGGCGCCCGGGTGGTGCTGCCGGGTCCGGAGATCGACAGTGGCGATGTCATCATCGCCGCGGCACCGGGTATCGCCGACGAATTCATCGCGACGCTGCGGCGCGAGGGTGGATTCGCCGCGATCCCGCAATAGCCGTGCCGGCACGGGAATTGTGATCAATTTCACGTGACGAGCCATTTGTCGCCTATCGCGGATTGACTGCGGTTCGATCACGTCGGTATAACGGTTCGTGCGGATGCGCCCGTGCTCCCGAACCGCATCGACGCGGTAATCGCTGGATAAGCGCAACATCTGCCGTCAGAAACCACCAGGTTGATCAGCGGCGGTTCCGCGTGCTGGAAACGTAACCAGAGATGCAACGTAACCGAATGTGTAGGTCGAAAAGATGACGATTTCTTTTGCTTCATTTGCGGTGGACACCGCTGAGTCCGCCCGGGCCGGGACGAATGCGTATTCGATTCCGCATACCGCCCTCAACAACCGCGTGACCATGCCGGTCTTGGGACTCGGGGTGGCGAAGCTGTCCGATGAGCAGACCGAGGCCTCAATCCTGGCCGCCCTGGACAGTGGCTGCCGGCTGATCGACACCGCGGCCTCCTACGGCAACGAGGCCGTGGTCGGCCGCGCCATCAAAGCGTCCGGGGTTCCACGTTCCGAACTGTTCGTCACCACCAAGCTGGGCACCTCCCGGCAGGGGTACGCCAGCACCCTGGACGCCTGTCGCGAGAGCATCGACCGGCTCGGCCTGGACTACCTGGACATGTACCTGATCCACTGGCCGGCGCCCGAGGTGGGCAAGTACCTCGACAGCTGGCAGGCCATGATCCATGCCCGCGAACAGAGGCTGGTCCGGTCGATCGGCGTCTGCAACTTCACCGAGGACCTGCTCGCCGAGCTCATCGACGAGACATCGGTGGCGCCCGCACTCAACCAGGTCGAACTGCACCCGCTGTTCAACCAGGAGCGGCTGCGCCGGTTTCACGCCGAGCATCGCATCGTCACCGAGGCGCACAGCCCGCTGGGCTTCGGTGAGCGCCACGTCATCGTCCGGGTGATCGACAACCCGACGGTGAAGGCGATCGGCGCCAAGCACGACCGGTCGCCGGCGCAGGTGCTCATCCGGTGGAGTTTGCAGCTGGGCAATGTGGTCACTCCGCGCTCGTCGAAACCGCACCGGATCGTGGAGAACTTCGACGTCTTCGACTTCGAGTTGAGCGACGCCGACATGGAACTGCTCAACGGGCTGCACAACGGAACCCGGATTCACCACCACCCGATGACGTTCCTGGGCACCTGAGCAGGCGCGTCATCGGCCGTCGCGCTCGGCGAACTCCTTCCACATCTCCGGGTAGGGCCCGCCCAGCGGTGCCGCCGTCGCCAGGATCTCGGCGATGGCGGCCAGATCATCGGCCGTCAGCTCCAGGTGCACCGCTGCGGCGCTGTCCTGCAGATGGCCGACATGCTGCGCCCCGACGATGGCGACCTGCACGCCGGACTGCGCCAACGTCCACGCCAACGCCAGTTGGCTCAGGGTGACGCCCAGCTCGGCGGCCAGCGCGCGAAGTCCCGCAACGACTTCCAGGTTCCGCGCGAACCCGTCCCCGCTGAAGATTCCGCTCTGCGCGCGCCAGTCATCGGCTGCAAGACCGCTGTCGGAGGTGATGGCCCCGGTCAGCAGTCCGTGCGCCAGGGCCCCGTAGACCAGCACACCGATGTCGTTGGCCACGCAGTAAGGGAACAGGCTGTCCTGCAGGCCGCGCCGCAGCATGTTGAACGGCGGCTGGACGGTTTCCACCGGAAGGGTCGCCGAGAACTGCGCGATCTGATCGACGTCGTAGTTCGACACCCCGACATGGCGAATCTTGCCCGCCGCGACCAATTCGGCCAGGGCGCCGGCGGTTTCGGCTGCCGGCACGGCCGGATCGGGCCAGTGCACCTGGTACAGATCGATGTGGTCGATGCCCAACGCGGCCAGGCTGGTGTCGACGTCGTGGCGAAGCCATTCGGGCCGGGCGTCGCGGACGGGACCGTCGTCGGTCTCCCGCAGCCCGCCCTTGGTCGCGATCACCACCTCGTCGCGGGCATGGTCGAGATCGTGACGCAATGCGGTGCCGAGAATGCGTTCGGCGGCTCCGAATCCGTACTCGTGCGCGGTGTCGAAGAAGTTGAACCCCAGCTCGCGGGCCCGGCGCACGAGCGCGATCGCCGCGCCTTCGTCGACTTCGCCCCACGCCCCGCTGAACTCCCAGGTCCCCAGCGCCAGACGTGAAACCTGCAGGCCGCTTCGTCCCAGCGTGGTGGCCTGCACGGGTCAGTCAGGCTTGCGGCGGAAGATCTTTCGGCCGAGCCAGACGATCGGGTCGTAGCGATCTCCGGCCACCCGCTCCTTCATCGGGATGATGGCGTTGTCGGTGATCGTGATGTGTTCCGGGCAGACCTCGGTGCAGCACTTGGTGATGTTGCACAACCCGAGACCGGCCTCGTCCTGAGCCAACTGACGCCGATCGGCGGTGTCCAGCGGGTGCATCTCCAACTCGGCCAGCCGGATGAACATCCGCGGGCCGGCGAAGTTCGGCTTGTTGTCCTCGTGGTCCCGGATGACGTGGCAGACGTTCTGGCACAGAAAGCATTCGATGCACTTGCGGAACTCTTGGGACCGCTCGACGTCGACCTGCTGCATCCGGTACTCGCCGGGTTGAAGATCCGCCGGCGGCTTGAAGGACGGCATCTCGCGGGCCTTCTCGTAGTTGAAGGAGACGTCGGTGACCAGGTCACGAACCACCGGGAAGGTCCGCACCGGCGTCACCGTGATGGTCTCATCCGGGGAGAACATCGACATCCGCGTCATGCACAACAGTCGGGGGAAGCCGTTGATCTCCGCCGAACACGAGCCGCACTTGCCGGCCTTACAGTTCCAGCGCACCGCCAGGTCGGGTGTCTGGGTCGCCTGCAACCGATGGATGACGTCGAGGACCACCTCACCCTCGTTGACCTCGACCTCGAAGTCCTGCAGCCCACCGCCGTCGATGTCGCCGCGCCATACCCGTAGCTGGGCGATGTGTGTCATTACGCTCTCCGTCCCGGGTGTTGCGCCAGCTCTTCGTCGGTGTAGTACTTCTCCAGCTCGGAAATCTCGAACAGTTCCAGCAGGTCCTCGCGCATCCCGGTCTGCGCCTCCGGGGTGATCGTGATGTCGGGCACCTCACTGTCGTCGGCGACCCGGCAGACCAGCAGGGTCTTGCGCCAATTCGAGTCCATGCCCGGGTGATCGTCACGGGTGTGCCCGCCGCGGCTCTCGGTGCGCTGCAGCGCGGCCTTGGCCACGCACTCGCTGACCAGCAGCATGTTGCGCAGGTCGACGGCCAGATGCCAGCCCGGGTTGTAGTGCCGGCCGCCCTCGACGGCCACGGCCGCGAACCGGGTCTTGAACTCCTCAAGCCGGGCCAGGGCCTGTTCCAGCTCGCCGGCGTTGCGGATGATGCCGACCAGGTCGTTCATCGACTGCTGGAGATCGGAGTGCAGCGTGTACGGGTTCTCGCCCGCGCCGCCGCCAGCCCGGTCGAGCGGGGCCAGAGCCAGCTTCGCCGCGGTCTCCAACGTCGCCGGCGCCACCGCCGGCCGACTGGCCAGCCCCCGCACGTACTGCGCGGCGCCCAGACCGGCGCGGCGGCCGAAGACCAGCAGATCCGACAGGGAGTTGCCGCCCAGCCGGTTGGACCCGTGCATCCCGCCGGCGCATTCACCGGCGGCGAACAGCCCCGGGACCGCTGCTGCGGCACTGTCCGGGTCGACCTCGATACCGCCCATCACGTAGTGGCAGGTGGGGCCCACCTCCATCGCGTCCTTGGTGATGTCGACCTCGGCGAGCTGCATGAACTGGTGGTACATCGAGGGCAGGCGGCGCTTGATCTCCTCCGGCTTGAGCCGGGAGGCGATGTCGAGGAAGACCCCGCCGTGGGGCGAACCCCGCCCGGCCTTGACCTCGGAGTTGATGGCGCGGGCCACCTCGTCGCGCGGCAGCAGGTCGGGAGTGCGGCGGGCCGAGTCGTTGTCCTTGAGCCACTGGTCGGCTTCTTGCTCGGTTTCGGCGTACTGGCCTTTGAACACCGGTGGGATGTAGTCGAACATGAACCGCGTCCCGTCGGAGTTCTTGAGCACCCCGCCGTCGCCGCGCACGCCCTCGGTGACCAGAATCCCCTTCACGCTGGGCGGCCACACCATCCCGGTCGGATGGAACTGCACGAACTCCATGTTGATCAGCGTCGCGCCGGCCCGTAGCGCCAGCGCGTGTCCGTCGCCGGTGTACTCCCAGGAGTTCGACGTCACCTTGAACGACTTGCCGATCCCGCCGGTGGCCAGCACCACCGCGGGCGTCTCGAACACGATGAACTTGCCGGATTCGCGCCAGTAGCCGAAGGCACCCGAAATCGCCCCGGTGGAATCGTCTTTGAGCAATTCGGTGATGGTGCACTCGTGGAAGACCTTGATCTTCGCCTCGTAGTCGCCGAACTCGGCGTGATCGTCCTGCTGCAGCGAGACGACCTTCTGCTGCAGCGTGCGGATCATCTCCAGGCCGGTGCGGTCGCCGACATGCGCCAGTCGCGGATAGGTGTGACCACCGAAGTTGCGCTGGTTGATCTTCCCGTCTTTGGTGCGGTCGAACAACGCGCCGTAGGTCTCCAGCTCCCAGACCCGCTCCGGCGCCTCGCGGGCATGCAGTTCCGCCATCCGCCAGTTGTTGAGGAACTTGCCGCCACGCATGGTGTCGCCGAAGTGCACCTGCCAATTGTCTTTGTCGTTGACGTTGCCCATCGATGCGGCGGCACCGCCCTCGGCCATCACGGTGTGCGCCTTGCCGAACAGCGACTTGCACACCACCGCCACGCTCAGGCCCTGCTGGCGGGCTTCGATGACCGCGCGCAGACCCGCGCCGCCGGCACCGATCACGACCACGTCGTAGGAGTGCCGTTCGACTTCAACCATGAATTCTCGCTTACTCTTCGTGTGAATGTGGCTTCGTCAGCCGATGAACCGGATATCGGTGAAGACACCGCTGGCCACCATCCAGACATAGAAGTCGGTGAAGGCCAGCGTGCCCAGAGTGATCCAGGCAAACTGCTGGTGACGGCCGTTGAACCAGCTGATCTTCGACCAAAGCCAGTAGCGCACCGGGTTTTTGGAGAAGTGGGTGAGCCGTCCACCCATGACGTGCCGGCAGGAGTGACAACCGCCGGTGTAGGCCCACAGCATTGCCACGTTGACGCAGAGCACGATGTTGCCCAGGCCGAATCCGAATCCACCGGCGCCACCGTTGGCGTCCGCGGAGTAGAACGCGGTGGCCGCGTCATAGGTGTTCAGCATGGTGATGGCCAGTGCGGCGTAAAAGAAGTAGCGGTGGCTGTTCTGGATGATCAGCGGGAACCGGGTCTCACCGGTGTAGCCGGCGCGCGGTTCGGGCACCGCACAGCCGGCCGGCGAGAGCCAGTAGGCGCGGTAGTAGGCCTTGCGGTAGTAGTAGCAGGTCAGCCGGAACGCCAGCAGAAACGGCAGGACCAACGCACCCAGCGGAATCCACCAAGGGAACTCCGGCAGCCAAACCCCCAGGTGACTGGAGCCCTCCACGCAGGACGCGCTGATGCACGGCGAGTAGAACGGGGTCAGGTAGTGATATTTGTCGACCCAGTAGTCGCTGCCCCAGAACGCCCGGATCGTTGCGTAGAGAACCCACGCGCTGAGGAAGACGTTGACCCGCAGTGGCGACAACCACCACCGGTCGGTGCGCAGGGTGCGATCCGCGATTCGTGCGCGAGTCGCCGAGAAGACGCCGGTGCCAGGACGGTTCACGGCGGGTGCGCTCATCTGGGGGGTTCCCTTCGGCTGGATTTCGTCAGCGGGCACCCCCTATATAAGCAGCACCCGGTTGGGGGTCAGTACCTGCCGTGGCCGCCGACGCCCTCGTCGTCGACGTCACGCCAGAATTCGCTGTCGTACTCGGTGTCGGGGATCGCGATCTTCTCCTGGGCGCGCTCGGCGGCCCAGCGTTGCAGATCGAGCTCCCCGGCGTCGGATTCGAGGAGTTGAACATCGGCGAGGATGCGCTCGGCGTCCATCTCGATGCGGCGCATCCCGGGGATGTCACCGAACCGGGTCTTCAGTCCCAGCACGCAGCGCCGCAGATCCCCGATCAGGGCGTGCAGTTCGGCGAGTTCGCTAGCGCTAGACACCGGTTCCTCCTCAGGTGTTACGGATCACAGTACGTTCACCCGATGCTAGCCACATCGGGAACCGGACGTGAGACAGATCACGTTGATGTGGCAGAACACCGGACACGCGAAGGACACGCGAAAAACCCCCACACACGCTGTGTGCGGGGGTTTTCCGGCGGGCCGTGCCGCGCGGCCTACTTGGTGATGGCGATCCGCTGCGGCTGGGCGCCGGCATGGACGCCGGTCACCCGGACGCTGAGTACGCCGGCGTCGTAAGACGCCGAGATCGCGTCGCCGGTGACGTGCCCCGGTACCGCAAACGACCGGCGGAACGCGCCGTAGCGCACCTCGCGCAACGTGCGGTGGTCATTGCCGGGATCGGTTTCGGCGTGCTCGTCGCGACGCTCGCCGCGGATGACCAGACGGCCGTCGTCGAGTTCGACGGTCAGGTCCTTCTCCACGTCGATGCCCGGGAGCTCCAGGCGGACCACCGCGTCGTCGCCGTCCTTGGTGATCTCCGCCGCCGGCCGGAAGCCGCCGGTCTCGGGTGCCCGCCAGTCGCTGGCCGTGGCTGGGCCGAAGAAGTCGCGAACCCACCGGTCGGTGTCGAACGGGCGGGGCCACAGAGTCAGGGTGCTCATTGGTGTCACTACCTTTCTTGGATTGCTGCCGCGCCGGTCGGGTGTGCCGGCCCGTCACCGAGTAGAACTTGAGTCGACCACGCTAAAGTTCCGTGTTCGCCGACAGTGAACAAACCCACACTTCAGGGGCCCGGTGAACGCCCTCACAGCGCCGTGAGCACACCGTCACACGCTTGTAACGCATGGCGATACTGCCGCAATATCGGCTTTCTAATCTCAGCGCATGGCCCCGATCGAAACGCCCCGCGCCGGCGACCCCCTTCGGGAACTGGTCGTAGTCGGACACGGCATGGTCGGCCACCGCTTCGTGGAGGCGCTGCGCAGCCGGGCCGGCAGTGGAAGCTGGCGGGTCACCGTGCTCGCCGAGGAGTCCGACCCGGCCTACGACCGGGTCGGGCTGACGTCCTACACCGACGGTTGGGACCGTTCCCGGCTGGCGCTGCCCGGCAACGACTACGCCGGCGACGGGCAGGTCCGGCTGCTGCTCAAATCCCGGGTCACCGAGATCGACCGCGGCGCCAAGACCGTGCAGACCGCCAACGGCGACAGTCACAGCTACGACACCCTGGTGCTGGCGACCGGCTCGCGGGCGTTCGTGCCGCCGGTGCCCGGCCACGATCTCCCGGGCTGCCACGTGTACCGCACGCTGGACGACCTCGACGGTATCCGCGCCGACATCGAATGCATATTGGAAGCCGGCGGCACCCGCGCCGGCGTGGTCATCGGCGGCGGACTGCTGGGTCTCGAGGCGGCCAACGCCCTGCGGGCATCCGGGATCGAACCGCACATCGTCGAGATGGCGCCGCGCTTGATGCCGCAGCAGCTCGACGACGCCGGCGGCTCACTGCTGGGCCGGATGATCTCCGATCTGGGCATCGCAGTCCACGTCGGTGTCGGTACCCAGGCCATCGAGCGCCGCACCCACGAGCACCGGTCGCCCACGCTGGCGGTGCGGCTCTCCGACGACACCGTCATCGAGGCCGGACTGGTGATTTTCGCCGCCGGGGTCCGCCCGCGCGACGAGCTGGCCCGCGCGGCCGGGCTGTCGATCGCCGAGCGCGGCGGCGTGCTCACCGACATCTCCTGTATGACCAGCGATGCCGACGTCTACGCGATCGGCGAGGTCGCAGCCATCGAGGGCGTCTGCTACGGCCTGGTCGGCCCCGGCTACACCAGCGCCGAGGTGGTCGCCGACCGGCTGCTGGATGGCCTTGCCGAATTCGGCGAAGCCGACATGTCCACCAAACTCAAGCTGCTCGGCGTCGATGTGGCCAGCTTCGGCGACGCGATGGGGGCCACCGAGAACTCACTGTCGGTGGTGGTCAACGACCCGGTGAAGGGCACCTACGCCAAGCTGGTGCTCTCCGACGACGCCAAGACGCTGCTCGGCGGGATTCTGGTCGGTGACGCCTCCGCCTACGGCGTGCTGCGGCCGATGGTCGGCGCCGAGTTGCCCGGCGACCCGCTGGACCTGATCGCGCCGGCCGGTTCCGGCGCAGGCAGCAAGACCTCGCTGGGGATCAGCGCGCTGCCCGGCGCGGCGCAGATCTGCTCGTGCAACAACGTCTCTAAGGACGCCATCGTCGGAGCCATTCAAGATGGCTGCCACGACGTGCAGGCACTCAAAGAGTGCACCAAGGCCGGAACCTCCTGCGGCTCCTGCATTCCGCTGCTCAAGGAACTGCTGATCGCCGAGGGCGTGGAGCAGTCGAAGGCGCTGTGCGAGCACTTCGCCCAGTCGCGCGCCGAACTCTTCCAGATCGTTCAGGTCACCGGGATTCGCACCTTCTCCGAACTCCTGCAGCGCTTCGGGACCGGGTACGGCTGCGACATCTGCAAACCGACCGTCGCCTCCATCCTGGCGTCCACCGGTTCCGAGCACATCCTGGAGGGCGAGCAGGCGGCACTGCAGGACTCCAATGACCACTTCCTGGCGAACATTCAGCGCAACGGCAGCTACTCGGTGGTGCCCCGGGTACCCGGCGGTGAGATCAAGCCCGAGCACCTGATCCTGATCGGGCAGATCGCGCAGGAGTTCGGGCTCTACACCAAGATCACCGGCGGGCAGCGGATCGACATGTTCGGCGCCCGGGTCGATCAGCTGCCGGCCATCTGGCGCAAGCTGGTCGACGCGGGCATGGAATCCGGTCAGGCGTACGGCAAGTCGCTGCGCACCGTGAAGAGCTGCGTGGGCAGTGACTGGTGCCGCTACGGGCAGCAGGACTCGGTGAAGATGGCGGTCGACCTGGAACTGCGCTACCGCGGCCTGCGCGCGCCGCACAAGATCAAGATGGGGGTGTCCGGCTGTGCGCGGGAATGCGCCGAGGCGCGGGGCAAGGACGTCGGCGTGATCGCCACCGAGATCGGTTGGAATCTCTACGTCGGCGGCAACGGCGGGATGTCGCCCAAGCACGCGCAGCTGCTCGCCGCCGACATCGACACCGAGACGGTGTTCCGTTACATCGACCGGTTCTTGATGTTCTACATCCGCACAGCGGATCGGCTGCAGCGCACCGCGCCCTGGGTCGAGTCGATCGAAGGCGGCCTCGACCACATCCGCGCGGTGGTCTGCGAGGACTCACTCGGGCTGGCCGAGGAGTTCGAGGCGGCGATGGCCCGCCACGTCGACAACTACACCGACGAATGGAAGGGGGTGCTCGACGACCCGGAGAAGCTGTCGCGCTTCGTGTCGTTCGTCAACGCCCCCGACGCCGAAGACCCCACCGTCGCGTTCACCGAGCGTGACGGCCGCAAAATACCGCTGCCCATCCCGGTACTGCGCACTGAGGAGGAATCATGATCACCACCACCGCCAACTCCGCATGGACCACCGCCTGCCGGTACGACCAGCTCGTCCCCGGCCTCGGCGTGGGTGTGCTGCTCGACAACGGCAAGCAGGCCGCGTTGTTCCGGCTCGACGACGGTTCGGTGCACGCCGTCTGCAACGTCGACCCGTTCTTCCGGGCGGCGGTGCTGTCCCGGGGGATCGTGGGTGACCGCGGCGGCCGGCTCTCGGTCATCTCGCCGCTGAAGAAGCAGGCGTTCGCCTTCGACGACGGCAGTTGCCTGGACGACCCGCGTATCTCGGTGCGGGTGTACCCGACGCGGGTCGTGGACGGCTACGTGCAGATCGGCCGGACCGTCTCCGAGCGGGCCGTCGCCTAACCGCTCGCCTGATCGACCGCCAGCCGGTAGCCGCGTTTGACGACGGTGGCGACGATATTCTTGTCGCCCAGCGCATTTCGCAGTCGCAGCACCGCCGTTTCCACGGCGTGCGTGCTCCGGCCGTTGCCCGGCAGCGCGTCGAGCAGATCGTCGCGGGACACCACCTTGCCGGGATGACGAGCCAGCGCCCGCAGCGTCGCCATCCCGGCGGGGGACACCGTCTTGGCCGCCCCGTCGACCAGCACGCAACTGCTGCGGACCTCGATCCGGTGGCCGGCGGCGTAGACGGTGCGGGAACGCAATCGGGGAAGTTGGTCGACGATGTGGCGAGCCAACGCTCCCAACCGCATTCGTCGCGGTGACGAAGTGGGAACACCCAGCTGCGCCAGCGGCCGGGCGGTCAGCGGGCCCACACACATCGCGTGTACCTCCGATCGCAGCGCCCCGAGCAGCTCGTCGGAGACGCCGAGCTCGACGGCGCGGGTGAGCGTCGCCATCACCGCCGCGGCTGAGGTGAAGCTGACGGCGTCGAACTGCCGCTGGGCGATCTCGGTGGTCAGTTGGTCGAACTCTCCGCCGCGCCGGGCCGCGCGCCACCGGTAGACCCGGATGGGCGTCACTTCGGCGCCCGCACAATGGAATCGGTCGAGCAGTTCGGGAGCCGGATCCCAGCCGCCACTGGTGCCGTGCAGCTGTACTGCGATGCGGCAGCCGGAGACACCCGCCGCCCGCAGGTAGCCGAGCATCGCGGCCGATGATTCGGATGCCGGCGACCACTCCTCGGGCAGGCCGGCGGCGCGCAGTGCGCCCACCGCCTTGGGGCCACGAGCGACGATACGGGCGGTGTGCAACGCCTCGATGAGCCCATCGGCCAGTCCCCAACCCTCGGCCGCGGCGATCCAGCTGCGGAAACCGATCGCGGTCGTCACCACCAGGATGTCTGGTGGTCCCGCGATCAATTCCTCGGTACGCCGATGTAATTCGTCGTCATCGGTCAGGTCGACCATGTCGATCGCCGGTGCGGCGCAGACGGTGGCGCCGTGGCGCCGCAGCAGGGTGCTGAGCTCGTCAGCGCGACGCGCCGAGGTCACCGCGACCCGGTAGCCGCTCAGCGCCGACCGGTCTGGCCGGCTCATCTGGAAACCACCGCGGCAGCGAGATCCGGTCGCCGTTGCGGGCAGTCGCCGGCCCGGTTCGGCTCCGTCGCGGTGGCGGCCACCTCAGGCCGGGGCCAGGGCGGTCCGGGCCGGTTGCGCGGTGAGCAGCGGGCTGCGCACATATCTGAACCAGGTCACCCCGGCGGCGCCGACGTAGCCGGACAAGAAGATCCAGAACGCCGTCGTGGCCGAACCACTGGACAGATACGACTGGCGCAGCGCCAGATTGATGCCGACGCCGCCGAACGCCCCGATGGCACCGGCGAAGCCGATCAACGCCCCCGACATGGCCCGCGACCACTGCCGCCGTTCGCTCTCACCGAGGCCCAGGGCATGACTGCGGGCCTCGAAGACCGACGGGATCATCTTGTACACCGAGCCGTTGCCGATCCCCGAGACGATGAACAACGCCACGAAGCCGATGCCGTAGCCGACCATGGTGGCGCTGGTGGTGGGACCGCCGTGATGGTCGGCCAGCACGCTGACACCGACGAGCAGCCCGGCGGCCGCGAACATGCCGCCGAACGCCGCCAGGGTGACCCGGCCACCGCCGAGCCGGTCGGCTATCCGGCCTCCGAATATCCGGGCCAGCGAACCCAGCAGCGGTCCCAGAAACGCAATTTGTGCGGCGTGCAGTGCGGCCTGCGCGGGGCTCTGACCGCTGCTCATGAAGCTGATCTGCAGTACCTGGCCGAAGGCGAACGAGAAGCCGATGAAGGAGCCGAAGGTACCGATGTACAGCAGGGCGATGATCCAGGTGTCGGTCACGGGCAGGATCGAGCGCATCGCGGACAAGTCGACCTTGTGGTTGTCGAGGTTGTCCATGAACAATGCCGCGCAGATCCCGGTCACCGCCAAGAACACCAGATAGACCGCGCATACCCAATACGGTTGCCGGTTGCCCGCGGTGGCCAGCACTCCCAACCCGATCAGCTGGATCAGCGGCACGCCGAGGTTGCCTCCGCCGGCGTTGACCGCCAGCGCCCAGCCCTTGAGCCGGTTCGGGTAGAAGGCGTTCACGTTGGTCATCGAGGCGGCGAAATTGCCGCCACCGAGGCCGGTCAGGGCCGCGCACACCAGGTACGGCCACAGTGGCAGTCCGGGGTTGGCCAGCAGCACCGTCATCCCCACCGTCGGGATCAACAGGACCAGCGCGGAGAAGACCGTCCAGTTGCGGCCGCCGAATGTCGCGGTCGCCAGCGAGTAGGGAATGCGTAACGCACCGCCGGCCAGGGTTGCGGTGGCCGCCAGGAGGAATTTGTCGCCGGCGGTGAAGCCGTACACCGACTCCGGCATGAACAGCACCATCACCGACCAGATCGACCAGATCGAGAAGCCGACGTGTTCGGCCACCGTCGACCAGATCAGGTTGCGGCGGGCGATCTTGTCGTTCCCGGCCGCCCAGGCCACGGTGTCTTCGGGATCCCAGTCAGTGAGGAGGTGTGAACGAGCCATGTGGATACGGTAGGAATGTTTCGTTACCGCAAGGCTGCATCCGATGTCGGCCCCGTGAACTTCTGCTCACGGCCTCACCGAGCAGGTGTGAGACGCCACTGCCCGCGATGGGCCGGCGAATGCCCCGGCGCCTGCTACCGGTGATCGCCGAAAAGACCTGACCGCAGGGGGATCCGAGTCCGGGCGGTGATGAATCGATCGGCCACGATCCGGGCGATAGCGGGGTGGGTTCCCAGCGGCTGGGTCACCAGATCCGCCCCGGCGTCGTGCAGTCGCCGTTGAAACAGGCCGTCGGCCAACAGATAAGAAGCGACCGCCACCCGGGCCGCGCCCCGGCGCCGCAAGCCGGCGACCGCCTCGGTCACGGTGGGGGCGCCGGTGGCGGCGAACGCCACCTCGACGGGCGACCCGAGCAGCCGTGTCAGCATCCGCGCGGCGTGGACCAGGTCGGCGCGCGCTGTGGGGTCCGACGAACCGGCTGCGGCCAGGATCACCGCATCCCCGCAACGCCAGCCCGATTCGGTAAGCCGCGCGGCGACCACGGCGGTGACCCGGGGATCCGGCCCCAGCGCGGGCGCGATCGTCACGTCCGGGTGCCCACTGGCCAGGACATGCGTCGGTACGTCGACGCCGACGTGGTAACCGCGGGCCAGAAAGGCCGGGACGACGACTGCCGGGCGGCCGGTAGGGGCTTCAGCGGAAAGGATCTCTCCGGGAGTGGGACCCAGTACGTCGACGAACGCCACCCGCACCGGCCGGGCCAGCAGCGCGCCGACACGTTCGGCGAGTTCGCCGATCATCAGCACACCCTCGGGCCGGCGGGTGCCGTGTGCCACCAGGATCGGGATCATGTTTCCCCCTGGTGGCCGTCGACCGCGAGCCGGTAGCCGCGCTTGACGACGGTGGCAACGATCTGGCTGTCGCCCAATGCTGTTCGCAGCCGAAGTACCGCGGTGTCCACCGCGTGCGCACTGCTTCCCTGTCCCGGCAGTACTTGCAGCAACGCGTCGCGGGCCACGACGGCGCCCGGCCGGTGCGCCAGCACCCGCAGGGTGGCCAGGCCGGCGGGAGACACCGGCTTGATCATCCCGTCGACGAAGACCCGGCCGTCCTCGATCTCGATGAGGTGCCCGGCCGCCTGAACGGTGCGCATGTATAAGGTTTAACGGCAGCCGATTTCAGCTGTGTTACCGACCGATTTCCAAACCGTTGCCCGGTATGGGCGCGATTTCGGTCACACCGGCACCTTTTCGGTGCCGCGCGGGGCCGGCGGGGTCGCCGCGGCCGGTATCCGCGGCGGACGACGGACGTACCTCGCCCAGGTCAATGTCGCTGCCGCGCAATACGCTGCGAGGAAGATCCAGAAGGCGGGCGTCTCGCTGCCCGTGCTGGCGTAGGCCTGTCGCAACGTCAGGTTGATGGCCACCCCGCCGAGTGCGCCGACCGCCGTGGCGAATCCGATCAACGCGCCGGAATGCGAACGCGCCCAGTGCCGGCGTTCGGGTTCGGTGCGGTTCAGTGACCGGCTGCGGGCCTCGAAGATCGACGGGATCATCTTCAACACCGATCCATTACCCATCCCGGCCAGGATGAACAGCACCAGGAACGCGGTGATGTAGGCCATGATGGTGGACGTCGACACCGAGCCGGGGGTGCGGTCGTCGATGGTGCTGGTGACGGCCAATACCGCTGCGGCAAACAACATTCCGACGAAGACGACGAAGGTGACCCGTCCGCCGCCGCGCCGGTCGGCCACCCGGCCGCCGTAGATGCGGGCCAAGGCGCCCAACAGGGGCCCCAGGAAGGCGATCCGGGCGGCGTACAGCGAGGCCTCGGCGGGGCTGTGGCCGGTCTCCTCGAATGTGACATGCAGCACCTGGGCGAACGCAAAGGCGAAGCCGATGAACGAGCCGAAAGCCGCGCAGTACAGTGCCGAGATGACCCAGCTGTCGGGGACCGACAGGATCGACCGGATACTGCCCACCTCTTCGGCGCCGTGGTCGAGATTGTCCATCCGCAGCGCCGCGCCGATGCCTACCAGCGCGAGCAACACCAGATAGACAGCGCAGACCAGCTCCGGCTTGGTGTTTCCGGCGGTGGCCAGCACCAGCAGGCCGACCAGTTGGATGGCGGCCACCCCGAGGTTGCCGATTCCGCCGCACAGCCCGAGCGCGACGCCTTTGAGGCGTTGCGGATAGAACGCGTCCACGTTGGCCAGTGACGCCGCGTAGTTGCCGCCGCCGAGTCCGGTCAGGGCCGCGCACACCAGATACATCCACAACGGCTGGCCGGGGTTGACCAGCAACAACAGCGTCCCGACGGTGGGTATCAGCAGGATCAGCGAGGACAACACCGCCCAGTCGCGTCCGCCGAACTTGGCGGTCGCCGACACGTAAGGAATCCGCACACCCGCACCGACCAGGGTGGCGACCGCCGCGAGCAGCAGTTTGTCGCCCGGCGTTATGCCGTAAACCGGTTCCGGCATGAACAGCACGACCACCGACCACAGTGACCAGATGGAAAAGGCGACGTGCATGGTTGCCGTCGACCAGATCAGGTTGCGCCGGGCGACGGCTTTGTTGCCGCCTTCCCAGGCCGCGCAGTCCTCCGGGTCGAATTCGCTGATGTGGGCGGGCGTCATTGAAATCTCCTCGTGCTCTGAGCCACCGTCGCGTCGTGCCGCGCGCGCCGCGGTGGGTCGCCGTGCGAACATATCCAGCTGAACTGACAAGTTGCGGTGTAAAAGCTGTAAAAGCCTTGGAGTGCAACCACGCTGGCGCAGGTAGCTTCGCAGACACCGGCTCGGAGAAGTGGCCTACGTCACGTATCGGCGGGAGGCGCAGGAGATTTCGCCGGCGTCAAGTGGCGAATCGCGCGCCGGCCGGTACGGTCTCGATCAGCCGAGTGGCAGCCAGTTGTTGACGGCTTGAGCGATCTGCAGGTACAGCGGAATGCCGATGGTCACGTTGTAGGAGAACGTCAGTCCCAGCGAGGCCGCCAGCGGCACCGTGGGACTGGCCTCGGGAATCGCGATTCGTTGCACCGCGGGGACGGCGATATACGACGCCGCTCCGCACAGCACGGCGAACAGCACGTAGCTGCCGATCTCGAAGTGGGTGGCGGTGGCTTGCGCGTAGCCGTGGATGATGAGGATCCCCGCTATCGCAAAGAGGTTCGGCGCCAACAACCCGAACACGATCAATCCGCGTCCGGCGGCCTGCAGGTCTTTGAGTTTGCGCGACGCCGTCATACCCATCTCGAGCAGGAACAGGCCCAGGATGCCCTGGAACGCCGTCACGAACACGGGGTCGCCTTCCGCGATGACCGCCGGGCCCTGCAGGCGGCCGACGAAGCCGATGATGATCCCGCCGAAGAGCAGGTACAGCCCGGGGTTGAGCAGTACTTCACGCAGCAGCGGCGCGCTGACCGGTGCCGCGGCCATCGGCGCCGGGCCGGCACCGGCCGGATCGGGATGCGCTCGCTTCTCCAGTGAGACCTCCAGTTCCTCTTGGGCCTCGAGCTGACGTGCGGTCACGGGCTGCTGTGCGCTCAGCTGAGCGGCGGTGACCAGTTCGAGGCGGGCCTTCGGGTCGTACCCGGGCTCGTCGGGCATGTTGCCCAGCGCGTCCATTCCGCGCTCACGTAACCGCGCCACCAGCAGCAGCGCCACGATGCAGCCCGGGATCTCCATGATGGCCAGCATCACCGGCATGTAGGCGTCGAAGGCGATGTCCAACGCGGCCAGCACCCCCAGGCAGGTGGCGAACGTGCCCGCCGAATCCGATCCGTAATAGCCGGCCACGGTCGCTCGGTCGACACGTCGCATCCTGGTCATCCGGGTCAACATCCCGTAGGCGACGAATCCGATGATCAGGTTGGTGACGAAACCCAACACGATGAACCCGAGGACGTTGCCGATGCTCGATCCGTCGATGGTGGCGAGCTCCTGGCCGCCACGCCAGCCGATTGCCAGCAGCAGGTACAAAGTCAATCCCTGGTACAGCACGTAGGGGAATTCGAACTGGACTTTGAGGATCGGGATCAGGAAACCCATATAGAAGAAGAGCAGCAGTGGTTTGAAGAGGTTGTGGGTGAAGTTGTGCCAGAACTCGAACAGCATGGAGTCTCCCGTGTCGGTGGCCGGAGCCGCGCCAGACTATTCGGTGCTGCTGCCTGAGGGCTGCTGCGGCGGCTATGCATTTGCTGTGGGGTCCGCGACCGGAAGAAACTCGGCTCTGGTGTTGTCGTAGCGGGTTGGTGCCCCGGGGGCCGGGTGCGGCGCGAGAGCGACTGTCTCACAACCGCTTCGACATGCCATCTCGATGAGGACTCCAGCCCGCCCCGTTGTCGATCAGTGCGGAGCGCGGGATGTCGTGTTGTTCAACGGTTTTGTGGGAGACTGCATGGACGATGGTGCTGGTGGCGCGGCGTAGGATTCCAGTGTCGGTGCGATTGGCGAGGCGTCAGTGGGTGAACTCGGCTCGCCGGCATCGGTCGGGGCCGTGTGTGGGCTGGGTTCGACGCGCCGCGGGGATGACCACCCGAGCCTTCGGCACCAGCTGAAACCGGCCGATCACCGGTGTCTTGAGACGCCCTATTACGAGAATCTTGAAACGTCAGAGCTGCTAGTTTGCTGTGAAGGTAGTTGCCAAGCTTCTGGGAAGGCGGCGATGGTGCCACCTCGTACGCCCAGCTCCGGGATAATGCCACCCTCAAACGGCACTGGCGGCTTGTAACCCCGGCGTTGGCCAAGTGCCAACAGTCGTGAGCGTCGCATGTCAACTGGGGTATTCGGCACGGGCCGCCGTGATAACCGCGGGGCCCATCGAGCCGACGCCGTCGTGGCCCGGTTCGAGGTTCATCGTCGTATCGGGCCGGCGATTCGGCGTTCGCAGTGGCAGCGCGGATTTCACGGTGACTGCGTACAAGTGGCGGACGCCGCTGGAACGGCTACCATGCGATTGTTCGTCCCGCCCCGTACCGCCATCCTGCTGTCATCGAGTCGGATTCACGCTGCACCAGTTCCGGCAGCGCTTCACCCAACCGTTTTGAGCCGCTGCCGAGAGACCTGATCCATGCAACAGAGCCTGACCGTTCCGGCCGAGAAGCCGCGCAATGGCGTAGCCGGTCTCAAGCACTGGCGCTACGATCTGCGGTCGGGTTTTACGGTGGCCATGATCTCACTGCCGTTCTCGATGGGAATCGCGATCACCTCCGGCGCGCCGCCGATCTGCGGGATCGTGTCGGCGATCATCGCCGGTTTTGTCCTGCCGTTTCTGGGCGGCTCGTATGTGACCATCAGCGGTCCGGCGGCGGGTCTGGCGCCGGCCCTGTTCGCCGGCATGATCACGCTGGGACAGGTCCGCCTGGGCGACGGCGCCTCGGAATCCGAGCTGCTTGCGGTGGGTTACCCCCTGGTCCTGGTTGCCATCGCCCTTGCGGGTGTGGTGCAGGTGATCCTTGCCAGGTTGAAGGTGGCCCGCCTGAGCGCCATCTTCCCGGCCGCGGCCATTCAGGGCATGCTGTGCGCGATCGGCCTGATGATCATCGCCAAGCAGATCCCGCTGTTTATGGGCGTCACGTTCGAGGCACGCGAATTCTGGGCGATCCTGGGCGAAGTGCCACGCCGTGTCGGGACGATCAACCCGGCGGTCTTCGGCCTGGGGGTCGGTTGCCTGGCGGGGCTTTTCGTGCTGACGGCGATTTCCGGGCGGCTGCTGAAAGTCATGCCGCCTCCGGTCTGGGTGTTCCTCGCCGGCACGCTCGCCAGCGTATTCATCCTGAAGCTGGACGAGCACTACCTGATCAACGTCCCAGGTTCGCTCATGGACGGGATTGTCCTACCCGAGTTCGGAACGGTGTTCGCCCATCCCGAATTATGGCTGCCGCTGGTCTACCTGGTCGTCACCCTGGTCTTGATCGACGGGACCGAGTCCCTGGCGACGATCGCGGCCGTGGACAAGATCGACCCATTTCGTCGCCGTTCCGACCCGGATCGGACCCTGCTGGCCATGGGCGCGTCCAACGTCGCCTCCAGCGCGCTCGGTGGCTTGACCATCATCCCCGGAATGGTCAAGAGCACGGCCAATATCATGGGCGGCGGCCGCACCCAGTGGGCCAACTTTTACAACGCCTGCTTCCTACTGGTGTTCGTGCTGCTGTGCACCGACCTGATCAACCTGGTCCCTTTGACGGTGTTGGCCGCCGTCTTGGTGTTCATCGGCTACAAACTGTGTAGACCCGCGGTTTGGCTCAATGCCGCACGGGTCGGGTCCGAACAGTTCGTCGTCTTCGCGACCACTGTGCTCGTGACGGTGACGACGGACCTGCTCATCGGTATTTTCGCCGGCGTCGCCACGGAATTGGTACTGAATCTGTGGTTGGTGAGCCTTTGGCACACGGTGCGCAAGGGCTCGGATTCCGCCAGGCCGAATCTTGCCGGCCGCTTCCTGGGTCTCTTCCGCAATCCGGTGTCGCGACGGCACTTCGATGACGGTGCCTACCACCTGTACCTGGATGGTTCCCTGGTGTGTTTCAACCTGTTCCACGTAATTCGGGAGTTGGGGCAGCTTCCGCAGGATACCCAGGCGGTACACCTGCACCTCGGCTCGCGCGTGCCCCTCGTCGATCACACGACAAGCGGATCCCTTCGTTCTTTCCTGGAGGAGTTCAGCGGCCAAGGCCAGACCCCGACGCTGGTGATCGAGGGATGGGACCACCTGCGGCCTCTCTCCAAGCACGAGATGAGCACGCGAATCGCCCTGGCCAGCCTCGAGGAGTTGGTCTACCAGACGCCGCCGTCGCGCCAGTCGCAGGCCAGATCTGAGGTGGTATCCAGGTCTAACTCTGTCGGCATCACAAAGACGGTGCCGTCGGCTTCGGGAGTACGCTGCGGTCCGGTCGGCGACAGCACCGACGTCGGCCCGCGCCACGGCAGCCAACCCCGCGAAC
The DNA here is from genome assembly GCF_002101885.1 of Mycolicibacter senuensis. Lineage (GTDB taxonomy): Bacteria > Actinomycetota > Actinomycetes > Mycobacteriales > Mycobacteriaceae > Mycobacterium > Mycobacterium senuense. The sequence continues at coordinate 86,070 of NZ_LQPS01000016.1, read as the reverse complement.
TGTAGATCCGCCGGCTGATCTCGGCCGAACTGAGCGCGCCGACTTCGAAGGCGCCCCGGATCACCTGTTCGCAGGCATCCAACACCGCGGTCGCCAAGCCTTTGCCCCGGTGGTCCTCGGCGACCGCGACGGCCTCCACGTAGCCGCAACGCAGAGATCGGCCGCGGTACAGCAGGTGGCGCCGGACCACTGCACCGTGGGCGATCAGTATGCCGCGGCGCCAGATGAGCGCGTGCATACCGCCGAGCGCGTGCTGCCAGTGGTCGCCGGGGGCCGTGTCACCTGAGGCCGCAAAGGCGTGGTCGACCAGTTCGCGAGCGCCGCGACGGGTTTCGTCGTCCAGATCGGAGGTGTGGATCAGGCGGGCGGTGTGAATCTTGCCGGGCACCCGCCGGCCTACCAGGTCGAGTGGTCGGCCGGGTGCCGGAGCGGCCGCGACCAATGCATCCGCACCGTCTGTCCGGGCCTGATCTGCCCCAGCGTGTCGATGTCCTCCTCGACCACCACACCGACCACCGGGTAGGCGCCGGTCACCGGGTGGTCCGGGCCCAGGATGATCGGGAAACCGTTCGGTGGAACCTGGATCGCGCCGCGATCGGCGCCTTCGGCGGGCAGCTGCCGCTCCGGCCACCGGTACTCCAGCGGCATTCCCACCAGCCGCATCCCGACGCGGTCACTGCGGTTGGTCACCAGCCAGTTGGTGCGCACCATGACGTCGGGGTCGACGAACCAATCGTCGCGGGGGCCGGGGGTCACCCGCAGCTCGACCACGTCGTCTGGGATCGTCGCCACCGGTGCCTGGTCGATCTCCGGATAGTCGCCGGTTCGCTCGCCGATCTGCAGCACATCGCCGTCGCGCAACGGCGCCGGTCCGATCGCGGCCATCACGTCGTAGCTGCGCGAGCCCAGCACGGGCGCGACCTCGATGCCCCCGCGCACCGCCAGGTAGGTTCGCAGCCCCGACCGGGGGGTGCCCAGTGAGATGACCTCTCCGTCATGGACGCGCTGAATGCTGTTGCTGCCGAACGTAACCCCGTTGACCTCCGGATCGGTGTCAGCGCCGGTGACCGCGATGTCGACATCGCCGCCGTGAACGCGCGCGGCGAATCCGCCGAACGCGACCTCGATGGTGGCCCGATCGTCGGGATTGGCCACCAAACGGTTGGCCAACTGGTGCGACCGGCGATCGGCGGCTCCGGAACGGGTGACACCGAGATGACCCAGCCCGGCCCGGCCCAGGTCCTCGACCAAGGCCAGCGGACCGGTACGCAGTATCTCCAACGTGGTCATGTCATCCTCCCGTCACACGGCCCGGAATTGCACCGTCAGGCCCGGTGTCAGCAGCGCGGGGTGGGGCCGTTGCAGATCCCACAACACCGCGTCCGTGCGCCCGATCAACTGCCAGCCGCCCGGCCACTGGCGCGGGTAGACGCCGCTGAACTGTCCGGCCAGCGCCACCGAGCCGGCCGGAACGGTGTCCCGCAACTCGGCGCGGCGCGGCACCTGCAGCCGCGGGTCGCCGCCGATCAGGTAGGCGAATCCCGGTGTGGAGCCGCCGAATCCGACCCGCCACGGCGTCGTGGTGTGAGCGTTGATCACCTGGGCGACGGTCAATCCGGTGCGCTCGGCCACCTCGGCTAGGTCGGCGCCGTCGTAGACCACGTCGATCACCACATCGATGGCGGCGTCCTGCGCGGTGGGTTCGATCTCGTCCGGCTCGACCGTCAATTTGGCCAACCGGCGCCGCACCTCTGCCTGGTGGGCGGGCGCGGCCAGCTTCACGAAGACGGTGTGCGACGCCGGAATGATGTCGATCACCCCGGGGACCGCGGCGGCGGTCAGGGCAGCGGTCCACGCCAGCACCTCGGCGGTCCGGTCGAACTGCAACAGCAGCGCGCAGTCGCCGTAGTCCAGGATGCTGTCGGTCTGGGTGAGATCCGTGAAATCCAGTGTCGCGCTCATGCCCCCGACCGTAGTCGGGGAAAGTGATCCAGGCCACATTTCTGGCGGCTATGCCAGAGGGGTCTTACCGAATACGCAGAGTTCAGGTCAGCCGAGCGCCTTGGCGATGAGGCCGGGCAGCTGGTCGGCCACCAGCGGGTAGCTCAGCGGCGAGGCGAAGGCGACCGCGCCGGCCTGTTCCTCGGTGGTGAAGACACTGCGCGACTCGTAGGCGGCGAGGTCCGGATCACCGAGCAACGCCCGGCGCTCGTCGTCGCTCTCGGTGGTCCAGATCAGTACGTCGGCGGCGCCGAGGAGCGAACCGATCCGGTCGCGCTCGACCACCGCGGGCGCCTCGGCGACGGTCAGCCCCAGCTGCGAGAGGAACTCGGTGCGCCAACCGGTGGCCGCGGTGAGCTCGCCGTGGTCGAGGCGCCCGTCTAGTAGCAGGGCCCGCTTGCCCTGGAAGCCGGGGTGCGCGGCGGCCGCCTCGGCGAACCTGGTGTCGACCCCGTCGATGAGTGCCTGCATCTGTTGTGGCTGGTGTACCGCTCGGCCGATGGCGGTGGCCTGGGTGCGCCACGGCTCGAAGAAGGCGTCACCGTTCGACTGCGGCACGGTCGGCGCGATCGCCGACAGCTGCTGGTAGGTGTCGGCGTCCACCCCGGCGTTCGTCGCGACGATCAGATCCGGCTTGAGCTCGGCGATCCGGGCGACCGCGATCCCGTCGTCCAGGTTCAGCACCGCCGGTTCGGCGTCACCGAGACGCTGCTGCGCCCAGGGCCATACCGCGAACGGCTGGTCGCCGAACCAGTCGGTGACCGCGATCGGTACCACGCCCAGGGCGAGCAGGTCGTCCTGCCCGGTGTAGCCGGCGCAGACAACCCGCTTGGGCGGCTCCGGGACGGTGGTCTCACCGAACAGATGCGTTAACGTGACCGGGCCCGGCGCCGCGGCCCGGTCGTGTTCATCCGACGAGCAGGCCGCCAGCAGCGTTGCCGCCCCGGCGGCGCAGAGGCCGAAGAAGCCGCGCCGGCTCCACTGGACGCGCATTGCGCGAGATTAGCGCTGATCAGCGAGGTTCGCCATATCCGCCGCCGCCGGGGGTCTCGATCACCAACACGTCGCCGGGCGCCATGTCGGTCGAGTCGCAACCCGCCAGCTCGGTCACCGCCCCGTCGGCGCGCTCCACCCGGTTGTGTCCGATCGCCCCGGGTGTTCCGCCGGCCATGCCGTACGGTGCGACGGCCCGATGTCCCGAGAGCACACTGACGGTCATCGGCTCGCGGAACTCGATGCGCCGCAGCCCGCCGTCGCCGCCGGTCCAGCGCCCCGGGCCGCCGCTGCCGCGCCGGATAGTGAACTCGCGCAACAACACCGGGAAACGCATCTCGAGAACTTCGGGGTCGGTTAGGCGGGAGTTGGTCATGTGGGTCTGCACCACCGATGCGCCGTCGAAGCCGTCGCCGGCGCCGGAGCCGGAGCCGAGTGTCTCGTAGTACTGGTGGCCGGCATTGCCGAACGTGACGTTGTTCATCGTGCCGGAACCTTCGGCCTGCACCCGCAGTGCGCCCAGCAGTGCTCCGGTGATCGCCTGGGAGGTTTCGACGTTTCCGGCCACCACCGCGGCCGGGTAGCCCGGCGTCAGCATGGTTGCCTCCGGAATCGTGATGCGAAGCGGGCGAAGGCAGCCGTCGTTGATCGGGATGTCGTCGTCGACCAGGGTGCGGAACACATAGAGCACCGCGGCGGTCGCGACCGACGACGGCGCGTTGAAATTCGTCGCCAACTGAGGCGAGGTTCCGTCGAAATCGATGGTGGCGCTGCGGGCGGCGCGGTCGACGGTCACCCGCACCGCGATCGTCGCTCCGGAGTCCATCGCATAGCGGTATTCGCCGTCGTCGAGGGAGTCGATCACCCGGCGCACCGCCTCCTCGGCGTTGTCCTGGACGTGACGCATGTAGGCCTGCACGACATTCAGGCCGAAATGCTCGATCATAGCCCGGATCTCGTCGATCCCCTTCTGATTGGCGGCGACCTGCGCGCGCAGGTCCGCGAGGTTGGTGCCGGGGCTGCGTGAGGGGAACCGTCCCCCGGTGAGCAGCGATCGGGTCTCCGCCTCACGGAAGCTCCCGTCGTCGACCAGTAGCCAGTTGTCGAACAGCACACCTTCCTCGTCGACGGTGCTGCTGTCGGCCGGCATGGAACCCGGTGTGGTGCCCCCGATTTCGGCGTGATGCCCGCGGGAGGCGACGAAGAACAACACCGGGTCGTCCGGGTTCGCGGACTCGCGGTAGACCGGGGTGATGACGGTGATATCCGGCAGGTGGGTGCCACCGTGATAGGGGTCGTTGACGGCGTAGACCTGACCGGGCCGCAGCTGCCCGGCCCGCCGGGTGATCACCTCCTTGACGGTGGCGCCCATCGATCCCAGATGCACCGGGATGTGCGGCGCGTTGGCGACCAGGTCGCCGTCCGCGTCGAACAGTGCGCAGGAGAAGTCCAGCCGTTCACGGATATTCACTGATTGAGCGGTGGCCTCCAGCCGGGTGCCCATCTGCTCGGCGATGGCCATGAACAGATTGTTGAAGATCTCCAGCAGCACCGGGTCGGCGTGGGTTCCGGCGTCATCGGGCGTCACGGCCGTCGTCCGTCGCAACATCAGCTGTCCGTCGGCGGTCAGCCGCGCCTGCCAGCCGTCGTCGACGACGGTGGTGGCGTTGTCTTCGGCGATGATGGCCGGCCCCGACACGACGTCGGCGGGGGTGATCGCCTCCCGCCGGTACAGCGGCGCGTCCCGCCAGCTGCCGGCGGTGTAGAGCCGAACGGCCTCGGCGGGGCGGCGGTCGGTGCCGGATGCCGCCCGGTCGGCCAGGTCGGGCTGTTCGGTGAGGCCGGTCGCCTCGACGGCGACCGCTTCGGCGATCAGCGGTCGCTCCATCAGGAACGAGTACATGCTGCGGTGAATGTCTTCGAATGCCGCCGTCATCTGCGCCACGCCGTCCAGTTCGACGGGGATGGCGGTGTCGGTGCCCTGGTAGCGCAGGTGAGCCCGGCGTGCCACTTGTATCCGGGCGGCCGGAATGTCTTGGGCGGCAAGGGTTGCACGTGCCTGCCGCTCCAGGCCGTCGGCGATGTCGCCGAGTTCGGGCGCCGCGGAGTCCAGCCGGGCCTCGACGGAGCGCTCCCGTATCACGGTGGTGTCGGCCAGCCCGATGCCGAGCGCGGACAGCACGCCGGCCATCGGCGGGACCAGCACCGTGCGGATGCCGAGTTCGTCGGCGACCGCGCAGGCGTGCTGGCCACCGGCCCCACCGAAGGTGGTCAATGCGTAGCGGGTGATGTCGTGGCCCTTGGCCACCGAGATCTTCTTGACCGCGTTGGCCATGTTCGCCACCGCGATCCGCAGGAACCCCTCGGCGACCTCTTCGGGGCTGCGGCCGGCGGAATTCGGGCCGGTGGCCGCGTCGATTGCGGCGGCCAGGTCGACGAAGGCCCGGCGCACCGCCGCCGCGTCCAGGGGCTCGTCGCCGGAGGGCCCGAACACCGGCGGAAAATGCGCCGGCTGGATGCGTCCGAGCAGCACGTTGGCGTCGGTGACGGTCAGCGGGCCGCCGCGCCGGTAGCAGGCCGGTCCCGGGTCGGCGCCCGCGGATTCCGGCCCTACCCGGTATCGGCTGCCGTCGAAGTGCAGGATCGATCCGCCCCCGGCGGCGACGGTGTGGATGTGCAGCATCGGCGCCCGCAGCCGCACCCCGGCGACCTCGGTGGTGAACACCCGCTCGTAACCGCCCGACGCGGCGCTGTAATGCGAGACGTCGGTGGAGGTTCCGCCCATGTCGAACCCGATCACCGAATCGAATCCGGCCAGCGCCGACATCCGGACCATGCCCACGATCCCCCCGGCGGGGCCGGACAGGATCGCGTCCTTGCCGCGGAAGTGATCTGCCGCGGCCAGCCCGCCGTTGGACTGCATGAACATCAGCCGCACGCCGCGCAGTTCGTCGGCCACCTGGGCCACGTAGCGGCGCAGCACCGGGGACAGGTAGGCGTCGACGACCGCGGTGTCGCCGCGTGGAATCAGCTTGGGCAGCGGGCTGACTTCACTCGACAGTGAGATCTGGGTGAAGCCGAGCTGTTCGGCCAGCGCACCGATCGCCTGCTCGTGCGCCGGGTTCCGGTAGCTGTGCAGGCACACCACGGCCAGCGAGCGGATCCCGTCGGCGTGGGCAGTGCGCAGTGCGTCGCCCAGGGACTCCAGGTCGGGGGCGCGCAGTACGCCGCCGTCGGCGCCGATCCGCTCGTCGACCTCCACGGTCTGCTCGTGGAGCTGGTCGGGCAGCACGATGTGGCGGTCGAAGATGCGGGGCCGGTTCTGGTAGGCGATGCGCAGCGCGTCGCCGAACCCGCGGGTGATGACCAGCAGGGTGCGTTCCCCGGCGCGTTCCAGCAGGGCGTTGGTGGCCACCGTGGTGCCCATCCGTACCGCATCGACGGTGCCGGGCGGAATCGGTGCGTCATCGGGGATCTGCAGCAGGGCGCGGATTCCGGCCACCGCGGCATCGCGGTACCGGCCCGGGTTCTCCGAGAGCAGCTTGTGGGTGAGCAGGCGTCCATCGGGCCGTCGGGCCACGATGTCGGTGAAGGTGCCGCCCCGGTCGATCCAGAACTGCCACATCGTCGACACGGCCCCTATTGTGCCCAACCGCCGGTCGGCCCGGGCATGGACGCCGCATCCGAGGGCCGCTGTCTGGTCAGCAGGGACACCGCGAACTCGCCGTAGGCGCGTGCGGTCTCTTCGGGGGTGGCGGGACCGGCGGCGTTGAACCACTGCGGCAGTGACGTGCACATGGTCGCGATGGCGCGCCCGGCGATCCGGCGGTCGGCGGCGTCGCCGAGCACCGTCGTGACGCCATCGACGGCACGGAGGCCGGCTTCCTCCGATGCCCGGTCGATCGCGGCATCGAGCATGTGCTGCACTTTGTTTCGCGCTTCGGCGATGCGTCTCCGGTTGGCCGGGTTCAGGCTGCGCATCTCGCTTGCCCCGATGAACGCCAGCTTCTGGCGGTGGGTGTGGAACAGCGCCAGCGCCTCGACGATGCGCCGCACCTGGTCGATGCCGGTTGACGCGTCGGTGCGGGCGGCCGCAACACGCCAGTGCAGTTCGGCCATGGTGGCATCCAGTATCGCGACCAGCAGTGCCTGCTTGTCTGGGTAGTGGTGGTAGATGCCGGGCACGCTCATGGTCGCGCGCGAGGCCACATCCCGCATGGTGCTGCCGTGGTAGCCGGTGTCGACGAACGCATCGACGGCTGCGCGCAGCACGGTGTCCAGAACCAACGGCGGAAACGTTCGCCAGTCGCGCTCGGGCGGATGCGGCTCCGCTGCGGCTCGATCGGGGCCGGACGCGGGTAGCCCGGTGCCGCCGTCCAGGAGTTGCGCGGCCGTCACACCCAGCGCCCGCGCGTACTGCTGCAACCGTGTCACCGAGATCCCTGTCTTGCCATTCTCGACCGCGCTGACGGTGGCCGCGCTGAGCTGCAGGCGCTGCGCCAGCTCCCGCACGGTCATCCCCCGGGCCCGGCGCGCCGCCCGGATCGCACCGCCGCACGAGGCGGTCGTATCCACCATCATGTTCAGCATTACTGAACTATAGCCGGCCCCGACCCGCTTTTGCGCCGCCCGTTTTGACTGGACAAGGCCTTGTGTGCCAAAGTCCGTACTGTTCGGACCGAACGATTGGTCGGTCAGGTGACGGTGCTGATGGAGTGACATGGCAATCGAGCTGAGCTACTCGCCGGAGGTGACGGCGCTCGTCGAGAAGACGCGGGCATTCATCGAGGACGTGGTGCTGCCCGTCGAAGACCGCCACGGCGGGGACATCGCTGCAGCCGGTGGCGACACCGTGATCAAGGAGCTGCAGGCGGCGGCCCGGCAGGCCGGGGTGTTCGCGCCGCACGCCCCGGTGGAATACGGCGGCCTCGGCCTGAACATGTCCGACCGGGCGCCGGTGTTCGAGGCCGCCGGGTACTCACTGTTCGGTCCGGCGGCGGTGAACATCGCAGCGCCGGACGAGGGCAACGTCCACCTGCTGGCCGAGGTGGCCAGCGCCGAGCAGAAGGCCCGCTACCTGGCCCCGCTGGCCGCCGGTGACGTGCGGTCGGCGTTCGCGATGACCGAACCCGCTCCGGGGGCGGGATCGGATCCGGCTGCGCTGACCACCAAAGCCGAACGCCGGTCGGGCGATTGGTACATCAGCGGCCGCAAGTGGTACATCACCGGTGCCGACGGCGCCGCGTTCTTCATCGTGATGGCCCGGACATCCGGGGAGCCCGGGCAACGCGGCGGAGCGACCATGTTCCTGGTGCCCGCCGACGCTGCGGGTCTGACCGTCGGCAGACACCTGCAGACCCTCGACCGCTCCATGGTCGGCGGCCACTGCGAGGTGCTCTTCGACGACGTCCGGGTTCCCGAGGATGCGGTGCTCGGTGAGGTCGACCGCGGCTTCGAGTACGCCCAGGTCCGCCTGGGGCCCGCACGCATGACCCATGTGATGCGCTGGCTGGGCGCGGCCCTTCGCGGCCACGACACCGCACTGGCCCATGTGGTGGAGCGGCGGGCATTCGGATCCGCGCTCGGCGATCTGGGCATGATCCAGAACATGGTGGCCGACAACGAGATCGACATCGCGGCCACCCGCGCACTGCTGGTGCGCGCCTGCTGGGAGCTGGATCAGGGCTCTGCCGCAGGGGATGCGACGTCGATCGCCAAGACCTTCGCCGCCGAGGCCATCTTCCGCATCGTCGACCGCAGCATGCAGATGTGCGGCGGGCTCGGCGTCACCGAGGATCTGCCGCCGGCGCGGCTCTCCCGTGAAGTGCGGCCGTTCCGGGTCTACGACGGCCCCTCGGAGGTACACCGCTGGGCGATCGCCAAGCGTCGGATCGGTGCGGCCCGACGGGCGCTCAAGGCGGCCCAGCAGTGACGGTCGAAGCGCTCGATGGCGCTGCGCTTCGCCGGTACCTCACCGACAGCGGCATTCCGGTTCGAGGTGAGCTGGCCATCGAACTGATCGCCGGTGGGCGGTCGAACCTCACCTTCAAAGTCAGCGACGAAGTGTCGGAGTGGGTCGTCCGCCGGCCTCCACTCGGCGGGCTGACGCCCTCGGCGCACGACGTGGGCCGCGAATTCGTGGTCACCCGGGGGTTATACGGCACCCCGGTGCCGATCGCCCGCCCCGTGGCCTTCGACGCCGACGGCACGGTGTGCGGTGCGCCGCTGACCGTCACCGAGTTCGTGACCGGACGGGTCTACCGGCACAAGGACGACCTCGACGTGCTGTCGGACGCGGACCTGGCCGCCAACGCCGCCGCGCTGGTGCAGATACTGGTCGACCTGCACGCGGTCGACTACCGCGCCGCCGGGCTGGAATCCTTCGGCAGGCCGGACGGATTCCTGGAGCGCCAGGTTCGCCTGTGGGCCCGGCAGTGGGAACTGGTCAAGACCCGCGAGCTCGATGACGTGGCGCCGTTGGCCGCCGCGCTCGCCGAGGCCGTTCCGAAGACTCCGGAGTCGTCGGTGGTGCACGGCGACTTCCGCATTGACAACACCATCTGCGATCCCGAGCAGCCCGACGTCATCCGGGCGGTCGTGGACTGGGAGTTGTCGACCCTGGGCGATCCGCTCACCGACATCGCGCTGATGTGCGTCTACCGCTCACCGGCTTTCGACCGCGTCTTCGGTCACCCCGCGGCCTGGACCAGTGCGCGACTGCCGTCGGCGGATTCCCTCGCCGAGGAGTATGCGCGGCGCTCCGGGCGTGATCTGGGGCAGTGGAATTTCTACCTGGCGCTGGCGAACTTCAAGATCGGTGTCATCGCCGAGGGCATCACCCACCGGGCCCAACACGGTGCGAAAGATGTGCTCAACGCCGGCGAAGCGGCGCAGGCCACGCCGGAATTCATCGCGGCGGCACGAAACGCATTGAAGCGCTGCTGAAACGACGAAAGGTGACTCACGTGAGCGTACTGGACAAGTTCCGGATGGATGGCCGGGTCGCAGTGGTGACCGGCGCATCCTCGGGCCTGGGCGTGCACTTCGCCCGGGCATTCGCCGAGGCGGGAGCCGACGTCGTACTGGCGGCGCGGCGGGTGGACAAACTCACCGCCGCCGCCGAGCTGGTCGCCGCGACGGGACGCACCGCCCTGCCCGTGGCGACCGACATCGCCGACCCGGACGCCGCGACCAACATGGTCGAGGCCGCCATGGAGCGGTTCGGCCGGGTCGATGTGCTGATCAACAATGCCGGTGTCGGAACGGCGCACCCGGCCACCCGGGAGACCCCGGAGCAGTTCCGTGAGGTGATCGACATCAACCTCAACGGGGCCTACTGGGCCGCTCAGGCCTGCGGCCGGGTGATGCAGCCCGGCTCGTCGATCGTCAACATCTCCAGCATCCTGGGGCTGACCACCGCCGGGCTGCCGCAGGCCGCCTATGCCGCCAGCAAGGCCGGCCTGATCGGTCTGACCCGCGACCTGGCCCAGCAATGGGGCAGCCGCAAAGGCATCCGGGTCAACGCCATTGCGCCCGGCTTCTTCCAGACGGAGATGACCGACCAATACCGCCCGGGCTACCTGGACAGCATCTCCCATCGCATCGTGCTGGGACGGATGGGCGACCCCGAGGAACTCGCGGCCACCGTGCTGTGGCTGGCGTCTGCGGCCGGCGGCTACGTCACCGGGCAGACCCTGGCCGTCGACGGCGGCTTCACCATCAACTGAAGTCGCGGGTCCCGATCCGCGATAGCCTCGGTTGATGCGCTCAGACCCGACCCGGCTGTCCCAGCCGGGGTGCGGCTTGGGGTCCGACATCGCCGGCCTGCTGCTGGCCCGCGTCGGCGACCGGCATCCGGGATTGGTTACCCGACAGCAGAACTGGACCTGGGACGAGGTGGTGCGCGAATCCGCCGCGCGCGCCGAGTTGGCCATCGAACTCCGCCGGGACGGGCCCTTCCACATCGGGGTGCTGCTGGACAACACCGAGGATTTCGTGTTCTGGCTCGGCGCGGCCGCGCTGGCCGGTGCGGTAATCGTCGGGATCAACCCCACCCGCGGCGATGCCGAGCTGGCCGCGGAGATCCGCCATGCGGACTGCCAGCTCATCGTCACCGACACCGCCGGATCCCACCGGTTGCGGGGTCTGGGTCACGGCCTGGAGCCCGACCGCGTCCTGGTCACCGGCGTCCCGGTCTACACCGCACTGGTCGAGGCGCACCGGGTGGTGCGGCCGACGGCCGCGCCGGGCGTAGGCCCGGAGTCGCTGCTGCTGCTGTTGTTCACCTCCGGCACCACCGGCGCATCGAAGGCGGTCAAGTGCAGCCAGGGCCGGCTGGTCCGGATCGCCGAGATGGCCACCGCCAAGTTCGGTCATGTGCGTTCCGACATCGACTACTGCTGCATGCCGCTGTTCCACGGCAACGCGATCATGGCGCTGTGGGCGCCGGCGCTGGCCAACGGTGCCACGATCTCCCTGACGCCCAAGTTCTCGGCGTCGCAGTTCCTGCCCGACGTGCGCTACTTCGGCGCAACGTTTTTCACCTATGTGGGCAAGGCCATGGGCTATCTGCTGGCCACCGAGGAACGTCCCGACGATGCCGACAACACGCTGGTCCGTGGTTTCGGCACCGAGGCGTCACCGCAGGATCAGGCGGAGTTCCGCCGCCGGTTCGGCGCCGTGCTGCACGAGGGTTACGGCTCCAGTGAGGGCGGCAACGCGGCGGTACCCGACCCGGCGGCCCCGTCCGGCGCGCTCGGTCGCCCGGCGCACCCAGGTATCGCCGTGGTGGACCCGCAGACCCGGGCCGAATGCGCCATCGCGGTCCTCGATGAGCATGGCCGGGTGATCAACGCCGACGACGCGGTCGGCGAGATCGTCGACAAGAACGGCGCCCGTGACTTCGAGGGCTACTACAAAAACGATGTCGCCGACGCGGAGAAGGTTCGTGACGGTTGGTACTGGACCGGCGATCTCGGGTACCGCGACCAGGCCGGCTTCCTGTACTTCGCCGGCCGGCGTGGCGACTGGATCCGGGTCGACGGTGAGAACATCTCGGCGCTGGCCATCGAACAGGTGCTGCGTCGGCATCCGCTGATCATCAGCGCCGGCGTGTACGCGGTGCCCGACCCCCGTTCGGGCGACCAGGTGATGGGTGCGATCGAGGTCGCCGATCCGGCGGGTTTCGACGTGGCGGAGTTCGCGGCCTACCTGGCCCGCCAGGCCGACCTCGGTGCCAAGGGCACCCCGCGCTTCCTGCGGATCTCAGCGGGCCTGCCCGTGACGGGCTCGAACAAGGTGCTCAAACGTGAGCTGCAGGCGCAACGTTGGGACGCCGACGACCCGGTGTACCGGTGGGCCCGACGGGGCGAGCCCGTCTACACCCGGATGACCGACGAGGACAAGCGGTCCCTGGACGCCGAATTCGTGACGTATGGGCGGCAGAGCTACCTGCGCCCGGTTTAGCTTCTCCTGCCTTCCCAGGGGCTGTAGTCGGCGATCAGCTCCTCCTGCGGCGGGCGCTGTCGGGCCGGGACGTGCTGCAGGTTTATCCGGACCCGGTACCAGATCGAACTCGGCCCGCGCATGCCGTCGAGCAGCACATCCTCCGGCGCCAGCCGTTTCGCGGCCGCGGCATGCTTTTCGTGCCAGACACCCAGGGCGGCCATCGCCTCGTCTTTGGTCTTGGTGCGGGCGATCTCGATCAACGGCAGCGGTGAGGCGCGCCGGCCGCCGATGTTCTTGCGCGCACCGCGCGGCGCCTTCTCCGCCGGGCCCTGCGCTTCGGCCAGCTCCAGCAGCGACACCAAGTCGCCGACCGCATCGTTCATGCCCGCCCACGGGTCGCCGATCTCCGCGAACCGGCCCGGCACGGTGTCCATGGTGAACGCCGCGGGATCGACGCCGGGCACCTCGTCCCAGGACAGCGGTGTCGACACCCGCGCGTCGGGGGTGGCGCGCACCGAATAGGCCGAGGCCACCGTGCGGTCCTTGGCGTTCTGGTTGAAATCGACGAAAACTCCGTGCCGCTCTTCCTTCCACCATCTGCTGGTGGCCAACTGCGGTGCGCGCCGTTCGATCTCGCGGGCCACCGCCTGGGCGGCCAGCCGGAGCTGCCGGAACTGCCAGCGGGGCGCGATCCGGGCGTAGATGTGCATGCCCCGCGATCCGGACGTCTTCGGCCAGGCGGTCAGCCCGTGGTCGGCCAGTACCTCCCGCGCCAGCAACGCCACCTCCACGATCTGCGGCCAGCCGACGCCGGGCATCGGATCGAGGTCGACGCGAAGCTCGTCGGGGTGCTCCAGGTCGCCGGCCAGTACCGGGTGCGGGTTGAGGTCCACGCAGCCCAGGTTGATCACCCAGGCCAGTCCGGCCGCATCGTCGATGACGACCTCTTGCGCCGATCGCCCCGAGGCATAGTGCAGTTCGGCGACCGACACCCAGTCCGGGCGATTGGCCGGTGCCCGCTTCTGGAAGACGGCTTCGGCGTCGATGCCGTCGACGAAGCGTTTGAGGATCATGGGTCGCCCGGTCACCCCGGCCAGCGCGCCGTCGGCCACCGCCAGGTAGTAGCGAATCAGCTCCAGCTTGGTTCGCGGGGCGGAGCCGTCGTGACCCGGGAACACCACCTTGTCCGGGTGGGTAACCGCCACCCGGTGTCCCGCCACCTCCAGCGACAATCCGCCGGCCATGACGGCCATGTTAGCCAGAGGTCGAATCCGCTGTTCGGCAGCGAGCTGCGTCACATAAGGTTGGGCCATGGCAAAGCTCACCGACCTGCCAAGTCAGGCCGTCACAACGCTCGGTCGTTATCTGGAACGAGGAAGCGCCGAGCTGCACTATCTGCGCAAGGTCCTTCAATCCGGAGCTTTGAGGCTGGAATCACCGGGCATCATCGCCAACGCGATCGCCGATGGCGCCCGCTGGGGCGAGCTGGGGATGATTCCGGCACTCAACGCTCGGCGTAACCCGAACGGCCTGGCCGTCATCGACGACGACGGCAGCATCACCTTCAAAGAACTCGACGACGCCGCCAACGCGGTGGCCAACGGCCTGGTTGCGATGGGTGTGCGGGGCGGCGACGGGGTGGCGATCCTGGCCCGCAACCACCGCTGGTTCTTGATCGCCAACTATGGCTGCGCCCGGGTCGGCGCCCGACTGATCCTGCTGAACAGCGAATTCTCCGGCCCGCAGATCAAGGACGTCTCCGAACGCGAAGGCGCCAAACTGATCATCTACGACGACGAGTACACCGCCGCGGTCGCCCAGTCCGACCCGCCGCTGGGCAAGCTGCGGGCGCTGGGGGTCAACCCCGACAGCGACCAACCGTCGGGCAGCGCCGACGAGACGTTGGCGCAGCTGATCGCCCGCAGCAGCAAGGCACGGGCGCCGAAGGTCACCAGGCACGCGTCGATCATCATCTTGACCTCCGGCACCACCGGTACCCCCAAGGGCGCCAACCGCAGCACCCCGCCCACCCTGGCGCCGATCGGCGGCATCCTGTCGCACGTCCCGTTCCGCGCCGGTGAGGTGACGTCGCTGCCGTCGCCGATGTTCCACGCCCTGGGCTATCTGCACGGCACCCTGGCGATGTTCTTCGGCTCGACACTGGTGCTGCGACGCCGGTTCAAGCCGGCCACGGTGCTGGACGATCTGGAGACGCACAAGGTGACCGGGATCGTCGTGGTTCCGGTCATGCTGTCGCGGATCCTCGACCAGTTGGAGAAGACCAGTCCCAAACCGGATCTGTCGAACCTGCGGATCGTGTTCGTGTCCGGTTCACAGCTCGGCGCCGAGTTGGCCGGCCGGGCGATGAAGGATCTGGGCCCGGTGGTCTACAACATGTACGGCTCCACCGAGGTCGCGTTTGCCACCATCGCCGATCCGGGCGACCTGCAGCACAACCCGGCGACGGTGGGACAGGTGGTCAAGGGCGTCAAGGTCCGAATCCTCGACGACAATGGCCACGAGCTGCCGCAGGGCGAGGTCGGACGGATCTTCGTGGGCAACTTCTTCCCGTTCGAGGGCTACACCGGCGGCGGCGGCAAACAGATCATCGACGGGCTGCTGTCGTCGGGCGACGTGGGCTACTTCGACGAGCGCGGGTTGCTCTACGTGTCGGGCCGCGATGACGAGATGATCGTCTCCGGCGGTGAGAACGTCTTCCCCGCCGAGGTTGAAGACCTGATCAGTGGGCACCCCGAGGTGATCGAGGCGACCGCGCTGGGTGTCGAGGACAAAGAGTGGGGTGCGCGGCTACGTGCCTTTGTGGTCAAGAAGGAAGGCTCCGCGGTCGACGAGGACACCATCAAGGTCTATGTGAAAGAGCACCTGGCACGCTACAAGGTGCCGCGCGAGGTGGTCTTCCTCGACGAACTGCCGCGCAACCCCACGGGCAAGATCCTCAAGCGCGAACTCCGCGAGCTGTAGCGCGGTTCTTTGGTGCGAGCGTGCGTGTTTGCTCACCGCCACGCCGGTGTTTGTGTACAACCGCGCACGCTCGCGGCACCCTCACGGGCCGATGCTGACTGCCTGTTCCCAGGTGGCGCCGCTGATATCGGTGAGGATGAGGGTGTACTGGCGGGTCGCGTCCCACCGGGCCGGTCCGGTGTCGATGCTCAGTTGCGCTTTCGCGCCCAACGGGACGACCAGGCTGTGCGCGCCCGGTTTGACCTTGGCCACGTAGCGGTTGGCTATCGCCGCCTCGGGCAGCCGACTCAGCTGGGTACCGTCCAGCTGCACGACGGTATCGCCGGTGGTGTCGTCGCGGACGCTGACCCCGATCACGAAGGAGCCGTACACGTCGGCGCCTTCGGTGCGGAAGAGCTCGAATTGCAGCCGGTTGTCGGCTATGTGGGCGTCGGTGATCTCGATGACCGGCGCAACCGATTTGTTGTGCAGCGGGCCATAAATCCCGCCGTGGAAATGCTGGTTGGTGAACAACGCCGCGGCCAGGATCAATATCGAGCCGCTGACCACGACCGGTGTCCTGACGTTGATTGCACCGGAGCTCAGCCAGTTGAACCATTTCTGCTGCGCCAGCCGCGGAATTCGTTCCGAGACAATGCGATCCACGCAATAGCGTCCGCCGCCGCTCAGAAACAGCATGAATCCGCAGGCCATCCCGAGGATCCCGATCTGCCACTCATCCAAGCAGGTGGTGCCCAACCAGCCGGCGCTCAGCAGGATGCCGAACGCCAACCCCAGGACCGCCAAACTCATGACCCGGGTGAGAAGACCGATCATCACGCAGATCCCGACGACGCCTTCCACGATGGTGAACACCGTCATCGCCACCGCGAGCAGACCGGGGTGGGTCAGCAGGTGCTCGATGATCGGGCCGATGCCAAGCGCTTGCGGGAGAAAATGGTTGAACTTCTCGCCGATATAGCCGGGCACATCCGGATCCAATTTGTCGGCGATGCCGACACGGCGCCAGAAAGCGGAGAAATACGTCCACCCGATGACCAGCCGGACCGGCAGCGCGAACAGGCCTGCGGTAGCGAAATGACGCTCGATGGTCCCGGTTCTCTCGATGGTGTCAGCGGTCACGGGGGCACCTCCGGTGCAGTAGTTTCCTTGGCTTCCAGGAATGATCGGGCGATGTAGTGGGTGAGGTCGCGGAATCCGCATGAACGGCGGCAATGCAACGGACGAAACCAGCGCGCCAACTCAGTAGGTGAGGGTCTTGTAGCCCTGCTCCTGTAGCCCGAGTGCATATGTCAGAGCGTTCCCGGTGGTGGGTACCTCGGGCGGCAGTAGAGCCGGATCGATGCCCATCCGCTGAACCGAAATATTGCAGGCCACGACTTTGAGTCCGTCGTCGATCACAGCCCGACGGACCGCATCCTTCACCGCCGGAGCCGTTGCGATCTCTTGGACCAATTGTCCGTACGCCACAATCTGAAAATCAATGGCCGAGCTCTTCGCCTTGAGGTCTCGGCCGGTCATTATGGCTCCATCCAAGTGGCGTGCCTCGGAAGCCAGCAATGCGTATCTGCCGTCGGCCCTTATAGCGTTCTCCGTCGCGAAGATCTCTTCAGCGCTCGGCGGCCGAGCATATGCCGGGTTGGCGACTCCGAGTGGGATGATGGCCACGGCGGCCGTCAGCATCAAAAACTTACTGAACCTGTTCACGTACCCTCCATCGTTCACCCCGTCAACGGTATCTACGTACCTACGTAGTAGATACATAGGTACCGATGTTTCTAGCATGCGGGAGCCGATCGCCGCAATCGGGATGAGCCCACGCGGGCATCACGGCAGGTCCAGGGTCATCGACACACCCGTCGGCCGCGGCGACTTTCGATGAAGGCGACGGTTTGCGGTGTTGGCGTCGCCCACTCAACATTTCGTTGGCGCGCTCGAGTTTTCGGTCCTCTCGTGCCCTGGCCAGCGCGATAAGTGACCAGAGTGCGGTTTTCAGCTCCTACGGATCGCGGGGCAGTCCCAGCAGACGCTCGGCGATGATATTGAGCTGGACCTCCGAGGTGCCGCCGTAAATTGTGGTGGCACGGCTCATCAGCAGATACTCGGCCCATTTGCCGGGCAGTTGCTCGCGGTCACCGATCGCGGCGTCGCCGGCGAAGGTGCTCACCCCGAACTCCGCGTAGCCCTGGCCGGTCCGCATCGACAGCAGCTTGGACACCGCCGCCGCGGGCATCGGGTCCTTGCCCGCCAGCGTCAACAGCGTCGAGCGCAGGTTGAGCAGCTTGGCGGCGTGCCCCTCGGCGATCAACTCGCCGGCCCGGCGGTGCTCACCTTGGTCGAACTGGCCGTCGCCCATGAACTCCACGAACCCGTCGAGGCTGGCCAGAAACGGCATCTCGGACCCGCCGATCGACACCCGCTCGGCGGTCAGCGTGTTGCGGCTGACCTCCCAGCCCCGGTTCACCTCGCCGAGCACCAACTCGTCGGGGATGAACACGTCGTCGATGAACACCGTGTTGAACATCGCCCCGCCGGTGAGTTCGCGCAGCGGGCTGACCGTCACGCCCTCGCTCTTCATGTCCAGCAGGAAGTAGGTGATCCCATCGTGCTTGGGAGCCGATGTGTCGGTCCGCGCCAGCAGCGCTCCCCACGAGGAGAACTGCGCGGCCGACGTCCAGATCTTCTGCCCGCTGAGCCGCCAGCCGCCGTCGACCTTGGTGGCCTTGGTGGTCAGGCTGGCCAGGTCTGAACCCGCGCCCGGCTCGGAGAACAGTTGGCACCACACCAGTTCCCCGCGGAACGTCGGCGGCAGGAAACGCTGCTTCTGCTCGTCGGTGCCGAATGCCACGATCGACGGGATGAGCCACGCCGCGATGCCCATCCCCTGTCGGCGCACCCGGCCGGCCGCGAACTCCTGCTCGATGATGATCTGCTCGATCGGTTCGGCGGCCCGACCCCACGGCTTCGGCAGGTAGGGCAGCACCCAGCCGCCCTCGGCGATCGCCACGGTGCGCTCGTCGCGCGGTATGGCCTTGAGCGCGGCCACCTCCGCACGGATCTCCGCGCGCAGTTTCTCGGTTTCGGGATCCAGGTCGATGTCGATCTTGCGCATCCCGCCGGCAGTGGCGGTGTCGACGACCTGCTGCGGGTAGTCGGCACGGCGGCCGAACGAGGCGGCCAGGATCAGTGCCCGCCGGTAATAGACGCCCGCGTCGTGTTCCCAGGTGAAACCGATTCCGCCGTGGACCTGGATGCAGTCCTGGGCGCAGTGCTGCGCCGCGTCCGGGGCCAGGGTCGCGGCCACGGCGGCCGCGAACTGCACGGCCGAGGAGGCGGGGTCGTTCGCCGTTGCCTCATCAATCGCTCGGGCGGCGTCCCACACCGCGGCGGTGGCGCGTTCGGTGGTGGCGATCATCTCGGCGCACTTGTGTTTGATGGCCTGGAACTGACCGATCGGCCGGCCGAACTGTTCGCGGATCTTGGCGTACTCCGCCGCGGTGTCGGTGGCCCACCGGGCCACTCCGACCGCCTCAGCGGACAGCAGTGTCGAGATCAGCGCGTGCGCCTGCGCCTGGCCGAGGTTGCCCAGCACCGCCGTGCCGTTGACCTCCACACCGTTGGCCCGCACGTGGGCGATCGGCCGCAGCGGGTCGACACTTTCCACCGGCTCGATCTCGAGCTGGTCGGCGCCCAGCACCACCCACGCCTCGCCGCCGGCCCCGCCCTCGGCGACGGGCAGCACCAGCAGCGACGCCTGGGCTGCCGCCGGTACGGCGCGTACCTCACCGCGGATCACCAAGCCGTCGCCGTGGGCGGTGGCCGTCAGTCCCGGGTTGAGGGTGTAGCTGGCGATGACCTTGCCGGTGGCCAGGCCGGCCAACGCGGCGGCGGCCGGATCGTGGGCGGCGATCAGGGCGCTGGCGATCGCCGACGGCACGAATGGTCCCGGTACCGCGGCGTAGCCGAACTCGGCCAGCACCACCGCCAGCTCCAGGATGCCGAAGCCCTGGCCGCCGACCTCTTCGGCCAGATGCACTCCGGCCAGACCCTGCTCGGCGGCGGCCCGCCAGTACGGCGGGGGATTTTCGATCGGGTTGTCCATTGCCGCATGCAGCAATTCGGACGGCACCGCCCGGGTCAGAAGTGACCGCACTGAATCGGCCAGGTCCTGATGCTCAGATGTGATCGCTATCGGCATGTTGCGCCTTTCGGTGTGTGCGTGGGGCCAAACTAACAACCGGTCGGTTGGTTGACTACCTGGGTCAAGGGTTGACCATCGCGCAACCGGCGACAGTTGTCGACGGCGGCGCTCAAATAGCGCTGCATGGTGTCGGCGGTGTACCAGCTGACGTGCGGTGTCAGCACCACGTTGTCCAAGCCGAGCAGCGGATTATCCGGGCTGACCGGCTCGACGGCGAACACATCGAGCCCCGCGCCGGCCAGCCGCCCGCTCGCCAGCGCCTCGGTCAGCGCGGCTTCGTCGACGACGGGACCGCGCGCGGTGTTGACCAGCACCGCCCCGGGTTTCATGCGCGCCAGGCCGGCCTGGTCGATCAAGCCCTCGGTGGCCGCGGTCAACGGCACGTGCAGCGACACCACATCGGCTTGGGCCAGCAACTCCGGCAATGAGCGCCAGCCGGGCCGACCGTCGTCGCGGGTGCTGGTGTGCAGCACATTCGCCCCCATGGCGGAGACGATCCCGGCGACGCGTCGGGCGATGCTGCCGTAACCGACCAGGCCGACGGTGCAGCCGCCGATGTCGCGGCAGTGCTCGCCCAGCTCCGGATCGGTGGGCCAGCCGTACCCTTGACGCGTCGAGCGATCCAGCGGCACCAGTCGGCGCAGCACCGCCAGCATCAGCAGGACGGCGCCCTCGGCCACCGATGCCGCGTTGGCGCCGGGCATGTTGGCGACCGCGATACCGCGTTCGGTGGCGGCCTCCACATCGATGGTGTTGATCCCCACGCCGAACTTCTGCACCAGCCGCAGCCGGCGCCCGCTGCGCAGTTCCTCCCCGGTCAGTGGGCGCAGCACGTGCCAGATCACTTCGGCGTCGGCCAGTTCCTGGCGGAAGGCGGCCTGGGATTCACCGGAGTCATCTGCGGCGCACCACCGGATGTCGAGCCAATCCGATTCCGGCGCAACGAAGTCGATGACCTTCGGCCCGGGGACGAAATGCGCCAGGACTCTCACCGCCGGCATGTCAAGTGGTCTCCTTGGCGTAGACGGCCCGATAGAAGATGTTGGACAGGGTGCGGATGCAGGCTTCGTCGTCCGGATCCGACGCTGTGCCGGTGAGTTGGACGTAGCAGAACTGGTTCAGCATCGACACGATCGCCACCGCGAGTAGTTCCGGGTCGTCATCGGCACAGTGGCCGTCAGCCTGGGCGCGTTTCACCGTTTCGGTGATGAACGACACTGGTACCGCACAGATCTCCGCCCAGTAGCGGGCGAAGTCGTCGTTGACCATCGCCAGTTGGGAGACGCCGATCATCTCGGCGAGTCGGTTGCGGTAGGTGTGCCAGTGGGCGGCGGCGGCCTGCTCGATCCGTTCCCGGTTCGACAGCCCGTGCCGAACGGCGCCGGACGCCCGCTCGCCGGCCTCGTCGCGGAACCGCAGCGCCCACTCCCGGACCATCGCCTCTTTGGAGTCGTAGTAGTTGTAGAACGACGCGGACGACCGGCCGGCTTCGGCCGCGATATCGGCGATGGTGGTGGCCAGTACGCCTTTGCGGGCGATCACCGCGCGCGCGGCGGAGTCGATCGCCGCCTGGGTGCGCCTGCCCCGCCGAGTCGGCAACGGGTCACGCTGGATGGGCTCTTCGGAGAGGGTCGACACCGAACCGGGTTCCTCTCGCTGCTGGGGCTGGATCAAAACTGAATCTGATGTTAGATTCAGATTCTGCTCTTGGCCAGAGGAGTCACGATGATCAAGCCGCACGGCGTCAACACCGAGTTCGAGATCAGTGGGATCAACCACGTCGCGCTGGTCTGCGCCGACATGGCGCGAACCGTCGACTTCTACAGCAATGTGCTCGGGATGCCGCTGGTCAAATCACTCGACCTACCGGCCGGGATGGGGCAGCACTTCTTCTTCGACGCCGGCAACGGTGACTGCGTCGCGTTCTTCTGGTTCGCCGAGGCGCCGGACCGAGTGCCGGGCATCTCCTCGCCGGTCGCCATCCCGGGCGTCGGTGAGATCACCAGCGCGGTGAGCACCATGAACCACCTGGCGTTCCACGTGCCCGCAGACAAGTTCGACGCCTACCGGCAGCGACTCAAGGACAAGGGTGTTCGGGTCGGGCCGGTGCTCAACCACGACATGTCCGAATTCCAGGCCAGCCCGACCCTGCATCCCGGGGTGTACGTGCGGTCGTTCTACTTCCTCGACCCCGACGGCATTACGCTTGAGTTTGCCTGCTGGACAAAGGAATTCACTGGGGACGTGGAACATGTCACGCCGAAGACCGAGGCCGACCGGAGGGTTCCGGCCGCCTCCACTTAGTCCCGGTACAGCGCCGGATCGCCGAGTTTGTCGAGTAGTGCGGCCAACTGCTCGATCAGGCGCTCCGGCTTGAACCGCACCTCGCCGGCCAGCCAGGCACTGATCGTCTGGGCGACTCCACCGACCACGAAGTGCCCGGCTGCCCTGATCCGGTCGTTCTCCGGCAGCCGCAGCGCGGTGCCGGCGTGCTGACCGGACAACATCGCCAGCAGCACACTGGATTCCACCCGTTTGCGTACCACCACCGCGTTGCTCAGATGCACGCCGAACAGCAGTCGCCCGATCCGGGCGTCACCGGCGATCGTCCGCACGATGTTGGCGATCCCGGCCCGGGTCTGCTCGCCGGGCGGTGCCGCCTTCACGACCGACTGGGTCTTGGCCGCCAGCTCGGCGATGACCGAATCGAAGACCGCGCTGACGAATTCCTCCTTGTCGGTGAAGCTCTCATAGAAGTAGCGGGCGGTCAGGCCGGCCTGCCGGCAGATACCCCGCACGGTCAGATCCGCGATCTGGGGCACGTCGGCGCCGAGTAGATCGAGCCCGGCTTCAAGGAGTCTTGCTCGGCGCGATGCCCGACGTTCGGCGGCTTCGACCCCGCCGTAGAGGCGCGCTCCCGCCACATTGGTGGACACCATGCCGAACATCTTGGCACCAGGACTGACACAGAGCAATATCAGGAAACAGCTGTTCTCAGAATAGCGGGACGACACTGCGCCCGGCAGCTGAGACGCGCCGTTACGCACCCCGGCACGACCGCGGGCTCGTACAGCGCATTCCGCCCAAAATTTCCCTGTGAGTTCATTTGACGGAACCTCATAAGAACCCTAATATTGGCCAAACCAAGTTCTAACAAGGACACCGGTTACAAACAAGGGAACATGCCATGAAGTTCATCATACTGGGCGTCGCCGCCGGAGGTGCCGCAGCAGCATTCCTAACGGCCGCAACCGCCGGCGCCGAGGTCTCGGAGACCCCGGTGACCTGGACGCCGACCTATAACGTCGACACCGCCGAGATCCTGCAGGCGGCGAACTCGTTCAGCAACACCTGGGCGGTCACCTCGATCTTCACTCCCAGTGAGGGCGAGGCGCTAGCAGGCACCACCTACCTCACCCCGTCGACGGGCGGACTCAACACGCTTTTCATCGATGAGGCCACCGGTGACATCTACAACCAGAACCAGCTGGGGCTGGGCTTCACCAACCTGTACTACGACGCCGCGGGCGACGGCAAGGACGTCGTCGACATCCTGAAGACGCCGTTCGGAAACTTCGACGTCTCCTCGATGGCGGCGTGGTTCGCGCCGGCCGATGTGGCAGACCTGACGCCGGCGTCACCGCTGGACGCGCTGGAGAACGCCGGGCTGTACAGCGCGCTGAACCTGGGCCTGGGTGAGGACGCTCCGGCCGACGTGACCTGGAATCCGACCTACGCCCTCGACGGTGCCCAGATGCTCGACGTCGACGACCCGTTCTCGCAGACCTGGAAGTTGACGGCCGCCTTCACCAACGGTGACGGCGACATGCTGTCGGGCACCAACTACATCACGCAGTCGTTGTTCGGCGGCGGCATCGACAACCAGTTCGTCACCACCGACGGGGACGTGTACGCGCAGAACCAGTTGGGTCTGGGCTTCACCAACCTGTACTACGACGCCGACGGCGACGGCAAGGATGTCGTTGACATCTTGAAGACGCCGTTCGGAAACTTCGACATCTCGTCGATGGCATCGTGGTTCGCACCGACCGACTTCTCCGATGTCGATGCGGTCTCCCCGCTGGCCGATCTGGAGGACGCCGGGCTCTACAGCGTGCTGGACCTCGGTCTGTTGACCCCGGACGTGTAACCAACCACGCAGCAAGCGCGAATGCCCCGGTTCTGCCGGGGCATTCGTGCGTCAGCTCGGGCGGCTGGGCGCCGGCCGTCATGATGCGGGGTGTTCACGCCTTCCACTTCGGCCCCGCCGTTACCGCCGATCCCGATCGTGGGGTACGCTCTGATCCAACGTCGGCGTCATGCGATGCCGACACGTCGTGGACTGCTTCCTCATCACCGGCACCGGCCCCAGGCTCGGTATCACAGCCGGAAACCCCCGATGATTCGTGCCCCAGCACAAGCTCTTCTCGCGGCGATCGATTTTGCCCACCGGCAATCTCGCCACTCTGTGCTGACCGCTGCCGGACAACTCCGTCGCAGACCGGGAGCACACCCGATGCCCGAAAGGCACCGAAACCCATGAATACCCAAACGACCTTTGCCGAGTTGGGCGTACCAGCCGCGCTGGTCGGCGTGCTCGCCGCCACCGGCATCACCAACCCGTTCCCGATCCAGATCGACACCCTGCCCGACACCCTGGCCGGCCGGGATGTGTTGGGCCGCGGCAAGACCGGCAGTGGCAAAACCCTGGCATTCTCGATCCCGTTGGCGGCTCGTCTCGCGACGGTCACCACACGCCGCGCGGCCCGCCCGACCGGTCTGGTGCTGGCCCCGACTCGGGAACTGGCCACCCAGATCACCGCCGCCCTGCAGCCGCTGGCCACCGCTCACCGACTCAAGGTGACCACCATCTTCGGCGGGGTGTCGCAGAGCCGTCAGGTCTCCGCGCTCAACGCGGGCGTCGACATCGTGGTGGCCTGCCCGGGTCGGCTAGAGGACCTGATGCGCCAGCAGCTGATCAGCCTCGATTCGGTGCAGATCACCGTGCTCGACGAAGCCGACCACATGGCCGACCTGGGCTTCTTGCCCGGGGTCACCCGCATTCTGGCCGCCACTCCGCCGGGCGGTCAGCGGCTGTTGTTCTCGGCCACCCTGGACAACGGGGTCGACAAGCTGGTCAAACGGTTCCTGACCAACCCGGTATCGCACTCCGTCGACGAGGCCAACTCGCCGGTGGCGGCGATGACCCACCACGTGTTCCATGTCGCCGACTCCACCAGCAAAAAGGAGCTGGTGCACCGGCTGGCCTCAGGTGCTGATCGGCGAATCCTGTTCATGCGCACCAAACATCAGGCTCGCAAGCTCGCCCGACAGCTCACCGAGGCGGGTATCCCGTCGGTAGACCTGCACGGCAACCTGTCGCAGCCTGCTCGCGACCGCAACCTGGCTGCGTTCGCCACCGGTACCGCCCGGGTGCTGGTGGCCACCGACATCGCCGCGCGCGGCGTGCACGTCGACGAGGTGGGTCTGGTGGTGCACGTGGATCCGCCCACCGAACACAAGGCGTACCTGCACCGCTCGGGGCGCACCGCGCGCGCCGGCAGCGCCGGCGACGTCGTCACCGTGGTGCTACCCGAGGAACGTCGGGACACCTCGACGCTGCTGCGCAAGGCCGGGATCACCGCACGACCGCAACAGGTGAGCGCGCAGTCCGAGCCGGTGACCGCGTTGGTCGGCGAGGTCGCGCCCTACCAGGCTCCGGCGCCCAAGCCGGCCGTCACCGCACCCGGCAACGCCGGCCGGCCGCAACGCCGCCGCGCTACCTCCCGCAACGGTGGAAACGTCAGCCGGACACCGGCGTCGGGACGCGCACGTCAGCGCGTAGCCGCCCGATAACCGCCGCCGCACAATTCGACGAAACTTGTGCTTACCCGCTCGGGGCCGGGTGTCCGCTGTGCACACCCGGCACCGAGTGGCTTTCGCCCGCCAGATCGTCGGCCATTCGATCGGCCCAGGACGCGCTTTGTGTCCGCGCTGCCCGGATGATGTAATCGGCAGTGCCCAACTCGCGATCTTCTTGCTGTGCAAGCGGAATGGGGATTTCAGCCGCTCGGCGCAGCAGCATCAAGCCGAGGCCCGCCCTCGTCAGGTGAGGTACCACCAACAGTTTCACGCGGCCGAGACGGCCGGTGGCGATCAGCAGACGTTGGCTCTTATCGCGCCAGCCCGGCCGCGCCATGCCGGCCGCCGTCATCGAATCCAGATCGGGCGAGCCGTCCGTGACGGACCAGTTGATACTGATATTCGTGATCTCGCCGACCCGTCGCTGCAACGCCGCGATGAGTCCGGGTAGCTCGTTCACCATGGAGGCGGTCTGCGGCCACCAGGCCCCGTCGATATCCGCGCCCAGTCGGGCGGCCAGGGCGATTCGAATAGGACGCGCCGAGCGGCGCGTCCCGGTCATGTCGTTGCCGATGGCGGCGGAAGGGTGAAAGGAGACTCCGCCGCAGGCAGGTCGGAAAGGGCCGGCTTCTCCACTCGCGTTGTGGAGGGCGGAACAACGAACTCCGGCTTGTCGGGGTGCGAGAACAAGTTGGCGAAATCCATTGCGGTATATCCTTTACGGATCAGTAGGGGGTAGCCGCGTTCAACGCGGTGAACAGCTGGCGATTGAACCACTCGAAGCGACTCGCACGCGGATATCTTTACTAATGCGTGGAGATTGAGGATCGCCGTGAAAAACGAGACGGCTTGTCCTCATGCTACACCCCCGGTGGCTTCGCAATCGTGGTTCACGGGTTTCCTAACGCACCACTTCCCGCTGGACATTGTCGATACGCCGGGTCCAACCGCGGGCATCGAGGTACTCCAGCAGTGGGATCGCCACCCGCCGGGTGGTGTGCAATGTCTGCTTGGCCTGCGTGGCGGTGAAAGGTTGGGCCAACAACGCCAGTTCGCGCATCGCCAGGGCCGGCGCCGACGGTAGCAGCACCACCGAGTCGGTCAGCCGCAGCAATCGGCCCGCGCGCTCGGCTGCGGCCAACTCGCGGACCCCCAGTCGCAGGGCGGTCAGGTCGTCAGCGCCAGGGGCCCGGAACGGCTCAGCCGCGAGGCGAGATTCCAGCGCCGCGACCGCGGCCTCGGCCGGCCCGAGATCACCACCGGTGCCCGCTACCCGGATCAGGCCGTCGTGGAACTCCAGCCCGCAGTCCCGCACCACGTCATCGAGCAGGACCGCATCGGGCAATCCCAACAGGTCAGCTGCTGCCCCGCCGGACAGCCCTGCCGACAATGGGTTTCGATCGTGCAGTTCGCGTACCGCCGAGCCCAGGCGTTCCACCCAGTCCCGATGGATGCGGGTATGCACCCACCAGCCACGGATCTCGCGCACCCCGGCAGGCACCGCCGCGCAGTCGTAGCCGAGCAGTTGCAGCCGGCGGCGGGGCACCGCGCCCCGGTCTGCCACCACCGCCGCCGGATCGCCACCGGGTGCCAGCGCCGCCAGCGCAACCGCGCGCCGGGTGCTATCGCCGCGGCGCCGCAGCCCCGGAGGATCGGGATCGAGTACGCGGACCCCGGCGAGTATCCGCCGACCACCGGGGTCGCGTAACAACAGTTGGTCCGAAAGCGTCAGCGGCAGAGGATGTTCCAAGGAGAGCCGGGCGTGGTCATCGTCGAACGGGCGAAGCCGCGCCGGCGCCGACGCGGTGCCGACGTGCACCACCAGGTGTTCGGGCGCCTGGTTCAGCACAAGACCGGTCGTACGCCGCACATCCAGCACGTCGGTGATCGGCCACGCATCGACGGTGACCAGCGTGTTGCCGCGGTGCACGTCTTCTGCCGGCAACCCTCGCAGGTTGACGGCCACCCGAGCCGCCGGCGACAGCGTCGCGCAGTCGTGACCGCAACTCTGCAACCCGCGAACCGTCACCTCGCGCGGGTGTCCTCGTCCCAGCAGGGTAAGTCGGTCACCGCGAGCCAGCGTGCCCGCCGTGAGGGTGCCGGTCGCCACGGTCCCGGCCCCGGTGATGCTGAACGCGCGATCCACCCACAGCCGAACCCGTGCGGCCGGGCAGGGCGCGGGCAGCCGGGACAGGACCGCATCGAGCGCCGTTCGCAGCTCGGTCAGTCCGGCACCGGAGACGGCGGACACCGCCACCGCGGGGGCGTCGTGCAGCCCGGTCTCGGCGAGCTCGGCGCGGGTCTCGGCCAGCACCTCGGCAACCCGGGCGGGTGTCACCCGGTCGGTGCGGGTCAGCGCCACCAGGCCGTGTGAAATGCCGAGGGCGGCAAGGGCGTCACGATGATCCGACGACTGCGCCCGCCAGCCTTCGTCGGCGGCGACCACGAAACACACCGCCGGTGCCGGGCCCAGGCCGGCCAGGGTATTGGTGAGGAAGCGTTCATGCCCGGGTACGTCGACGAACGCCACCCGGGCGCCGGAGGGCAGTGTGGTCCAGGCGAATCCGAGGTCGATGGTGAGTCCGCGGCGGCGCTCTTCGGCCCACCGGTCGGGCTCCATCCCGGTCAGCGCCCGCACCAGGGTGGATTTGCCGTGGTCGACGTGGCCGGCGGTGGCTATGGCAAACATGGCCAGATCACGGTTACTCCAGCGCCGCGCGTACCGCGGCCAACAGCCGCTCGTCGTCGGCGTCGGGAATGCAGCGCAGGTCGAGCAGGCAGGCGCCGTCGTGCACCCGGGGCAGTACCGCGGGATCGCCGGCGCGCAGCCGGGCGGCGGCTGTCTCCGGCAGTCGCACCGCCCAGCCGGGCAGCGGAACGCCGGGAGCTCCGCCGCCGCCGACCCGCCCGTCGTGCGGAACGGTCTCGGCGCCAACAGCATCCGCCAGTTGATCCGCGCGGCGCCGCAGCGATTCGGCATCGGCGTGCAACGCCCGGGTCACCGGCGGTAGGCCACCGACCACGGTGGCCTCGAGCGCGGCCAGTGCGAGTTTGTCGGCCCGCACCGCCCGGGCCAGCGGATGACGGGCCAGCCGCGTGACGATCTCGCTGCGACCCAACACCAGCCCGGCCTGCGGTCCGCCGAGCAGTTTGTCCCCGCTGGCGGTCACCAGGTCGGCGCCGGCGGCCAGCGCGGTCGCCGCATCCGGTTCGTCGGGCAGCAGCGCGTCGGCAGCGAGCAGTCCGCTGCCCAGATCGGCCAACAGGGCCACACCGTGTTGGTCGGCCAAGCCCCGCAGTTCGCGCAGCCCGACCGCCGCGGTGAACCCCTGTACGGCGAAGTTGCTGGGATGCACCTTGAGAATGCAGCCGGTCCGCGGTCCCAGCGCCTCGGCGTAGTCGGGCAGGTGGGTGCGGTTGGTGGTGCCGACCTCGCGCAGCACCGCGCCGGTGGAGGCGATCAGATCCGGCAGCCGGAACCCGGCGCCGATCTCGATCAGCTCGCCGCGGCTGACGATCACTTCCTTGCCCGCGGCCAGCGTGGTGGTGGCCAGTACCAGCGCAGCGGCGCCGTTGTTGACCACCAGTGCGTCCTCGGCCGCCGGACACGCCGCCAGCAGCGCGGCACGCGCGGCGCGGCCGCGTTTGGACCGGGTTCCGGTTTCCAGGTCCAACTCGACGTCGACATAACCGGCGGCGGCCACCAGCGCCTCGACTGCGGCCGCCGATAGTGGAGCTCGGCCCAGGTTGGTGTGGATCACCACCCCGGTGGCGTTGAGCACCGGCCGCAGCGTGGTTCCAGCACGAGACGAAAGACGGTCCAGCACCGCTGATTCCACCTGCTCCGGCACCAGTTCACCGCGTCGCGCCCGGTCTTGGAGGTCGCGCACCACCGCTCGGATGGCGTGCTCGCCGAGCCGGGTGGCCGCCTGGCGCACCGCGGGCAGCGCCAGCAATGCATCGGTGCGGGGAATGGCGCGACGCGGATCGACCTGGCTCACAGCCCCTCCTGTCCGGTGGCGGAGGCGGACGGGAATCGAACCCGCCAGACCGAGCTGCTCGGCCTCACCGGTTTTGAAGACCGGGGAGCCCACCAGGACCCAGACGCCTCCGCTGATCAACCTAGCCGGTCTGGCTAGCCTGAAACGATGACCATCCGGCTCACCGGCTACGCGCACGGCGGCGGCTGCGCCTGCAAGATCCCGCCCGGCGAACTCGAGGACGCGGTGCGCGGACTGACCGGGCAGGCGCACGACCGGGTGCTGGTCGGGCTCGACGACGGCGACGACGCGGCCGCGGTGCTGGTGCGCGACGACCTCGCGGTGTTGTCCACCGCGGACTTCTTCACCCCGGTCGTCGACGACGCCTACGACTGGGGGCGGATCGCCGCCGCCAACGCGCTCTCGGACATCTACGCCATGGGTGGCACCCCGGTGGTCGCGATCAACCTGGTGGGCTGGCCGCGGGAGACGCTGCCGATGGAGCTGATGACCGAGGTGCTGCGCGGCGGGCTGGCCGTCGCCGAACAGGCGGGGTGCCCGGTGATCGGCGGGCACTCCATCGACGACCCGGAACCCAAGTACGGCAT
This sequence comes from Mycolicibacter senuensis, assembly GCF_002101885.1. Taxonomy (GTDB): domain Bacteria; phylum Actinomycetota; class Actinomycetes; order Mycobacteriales; family Mycobacteriaceae; genus Mycobacterium; species Mycobacterium senuense. The sequence goes on along the minus strand of NZ_LQPS01000016.1, from coordinate 55,996 downwards.
GGCTGTCACCGGGGTGGCCCACCCGAAGAAGTTGCTGCGCAACGACTCCGCCGCACCCGGGCTTCCGCTGACACTGACCAAGCCGATCGGGGTCGGACTGCTCAACAACCGGCATAAGAGCACCGGGGAGGTCTCCGGCGAAGCCGTCGAGCTGATGACCCGGCTCAACCGCGACGCGGCACGCGAAGCGGTGGAAGCGGGGCTCCGGGCCGCCACCGACGTCACCGGATTCGGGCTGCTGGGCCACCTCTACAAGATGTGCCGGGCCTCCGGAGTGGGCGCGGTGATCGATCGCGGCGCGGTCCCGGCGATCGCCGGTGCCGCCGAGGCGCTGCGCGACGGCTTCGTCTCCGGCGGCACCCGGCGCAACCTGGACTGGGTGCGCCCGCAGTTGCACCCCGGCCCCGGCATCACCGAGGACGACCTGCTGCTGCTGGCCGACGCCCAGACCTCCGGCGGCCTGCTGATTGCCGGAGAGCTTCCCGGGTACCCGGTGATCGGACATACCGTTGCCGGAACAGGGATCGAGGTGCGATGAGCAAGTTCAAGGTCGGCGACCACGTGCGATGGAACTCCGAGGCCGGGCACGTGAGCGGCAAGATCACCAAAGTCCACACCAAAGACACCGAATACAAGGGGCACAGCCGGCGCGCGAGCCCCGACGAACCGCAGTACGAGATCAAGAGCGACAAGAGCGACCACATCGCCATGCACAAGGGCTCGGCGCTGCACAAGCTCGACGACTGACTCGTCTCACCCCGCAGTGGTGATCGAATCCCCGGTGATACCGGCTGCCCGCCGCGCCGCCAGGCGACGTTTCTGCGGTTCGATGGTGTAGCGCGGATCCTTCGCCGACTCGATGCCGGCCTCGAACACCCCCAACCGGGTCAGCGCAGAGGCGCCCAGCAGCGCCAGCCCGGACAGCGCCGCCACCCCGCGGTTCCGCCCGCCCAGCAGCGTCCCGACACCGCCGGCGATCGCCAGGCCTTCACTGCACCGCAGCATCAGCCCGGCCCGGCCCTGCCGCAGCGGCTCGGCGGTGATCGGGTCCATCCGGTGCTCCATCGCCCGTGTCGCGATCACGTCACCGATGACCCCGAGCACCGCCAAACGTCGTGCCGGTCCGGCTTCGGTCACCGGCGTGGTCAGCATCGCCAGGCCACCGGAGGCCAGGCTCGCCGAGCTGACGAACACGAACGGCAGGTCGCGATGGGCGCCGTGCCAGGTCGGGGTGGCGGTGTCGCCCAGCAGCACCGCGGTGTAGACGGCCAGCGGCGCGGCGAACACCGCAGCCTCCAAACCGGCCGGTCCCTCGGCCACCCGCAGCACCGACCGCAGTGGGCCCAGCGGCAGCCGCTCACCGGTCATGCGATCGACCTCGGCGGCCGCAGCCACCCCGGCGCCCGCGCCGAAGCCCGACAGGATCCAGGAGCCCAGGCTCATCGGAGAGGTCAGTTTGATGGTGCGCAGCATGTTGACGAAGCGTTCGGGGCGACCGAGGTCGCTGATCAGCGCCGCCGCGCTCAACGCGATCGCCACCAGCGCCGCCAGCCGCGAGTTGCGGCGCAACACTTTCCGGCCGGTGAGCTGGGCGCCGGCGGCCAGGATGCCGGACCCGCCGGCCAGGCCGCCGAGGAACAGGTACGCGGCGATCTCGTGGGTCCACGGCGCGGGCTTGACCACCGGGCGCCCGTAGTACGAGGTGAACTGCACGTCGGGCACCATCGGCATCTCGCGGCCGCCGTCGCCGCCGCCTCGGCGCCGACGCTTGCCGCGGCGCGAACCATCCGCAACCGTGCTCATGAACGTCCACCCAGGAATGCGACGGCAGCAGCTGCCAGCATCCCGGCGGCGGCCAACCCCGACCGCTTGAACATCGCCGGCAGGTCCGCCGTGCCGACCCGCGGGTCCGGTGGCAGGCCGTAGACCTCCGGTTCGTCGAGCAACAGGAAGACCGATCCGGTGCCGCCGACGCCGTCGTGCTCGTTGGCACCGTAGAGCCGGGCCTCGGTGCGGCCCTGCGCGTGCAGCCGGGCCACCCGCTCGCGGGCGTCGGCCACCAGCTCGTCGTGGTCGCCGAACTTGATCGATTCGGTCGGGCAGGTCTTGGCGCAGGCCGGGGTCTCGCCGTCGACCAGCCGGTCGTAGCACATGGTGCACTTCTGGGCGATCCCGGCGTCGGGCCCGCCCGGAGCGGCGCCGCGGACGGACTTCGGCGCCGCGGTACCGTCGGTGCGGCGCTCGATCACCCCGAACGGGCAGGCCGGCACGCAGTTTCCGCAGCCGTTGCAGACGTCGTCCTGCACCACCACGGTGCCGAACTCGGTGCGGAACAGCGAGCCCGTCGGGCAGACGTCCAGGCATCCGGCATGCGTGCAGTGCTTGCAGACGTCCGACGACATCAGCCAGCGGAACTGGTCGGTGTCCGGCGGCGCGATATCCGGTGCTGCGCCAGGCATTTTCGGCATGCCCAGATCGATCAGCCGTCGGCCCGACTCGCGAGCCTCCGCGATGGCGTCGGCGCCCTGTTCGATGAACGCGACGTGCCGCCAGGTGTTGGCGCCCAGCGAGCCGGTGTTGTCATAGGAGGACCCGAGCAGCTTCAGGTCGCCATCGGCCGGGTTGTGGTTCCACTCCTTGCAGGCCACCTCGCAGGCCTTGCAGCCGATGCAGATCGAGGTGTCGGTGAGAAAGCCCTTGCGCCGGTGCCGCGGTGACCAGCCGGCGTCGGCAGCGGGGTCGGTCGGTCCGGACAGTTGGCCCATCAGTCCCGCCTTTCCGGGTCGATAGCGGTGTTGCCGGTCTCCGGTGTTGCCCCGGAACGGCTTTGGTATTCGGCGATCAGGCGCAGCAGCTCCGCGCCGTGCGGTCGCCGGCCCGGCCGGATGTCACAGGAACCGGCCTTGGACTCCTGGATCTGCACGTTCGGGTCCAGGGTCACCCCGAGCAGGTCATTGGCGGCGTCCCCGCTCACCACGGCGTCGCCGCCCACACCCCAGTGGTACGGCAGGCCGATCTGATGCACGGTGTGTCCGCCGACGACCAGCGGTGTCATCCTGTCGGTCACCAGCACGCGGGCCTCGATCGCCGCCCGCGGCGAGATGATGGTCGCCCAGCCGTAGTTCTGCAGGCCCCGTTCGGCGGCCAGTGCGGGGGAGACCTCGCAGAACATCTCCGGCTGCAACTCGGCCAGATACGGCAGCCAGCGGCTCATCCCGCCCGCGGTGTGGTGCTCGGTGAGGCGGTAGGTGGTGAACACGTACGGGTACACCTCCGCGCCCGGTTCGCCGGCGCTGGGGGCCGACAGATTGTCCTTGCGCGGGAACGTGATTCGGGCGGGGTTGCGTTGCTGGCGATACACCGCGTTGGCGATCGGCGACTCCTGCGGTTCGTAGTGGGTCGGCAGCGGGCCGTCCACCACGCCCTTGGGCGCGAACAGCCAGCCCTTGCCGTCGGACTGCATCACGAACGGGTCGTCACCGGCCAACGCGTCCGGACCACCCGACGCCGGATCCGGCCGGGCGCCCGGAGCGCGGTCGACCACGAAGTCGGGTACGTCATCGCCGGTCCAGCGGCCGGCTTGCGCATCCCACCAGATGTAGCGTTTTCGTTCACTCCACGGCACCCCGTCCGGGTCGGCCGACGCCCGGTTGTACAGGATCCGCCGGTCGGCCGGCCAGGCCCAGCCCCACTGCGACTGGCTGCGGCCGGGCCCGCCGTGCGGCGCCCGCCGGGCGGCCTGGTTGACGCCGTGGGCGTACACACCGGAGTAGATCCAGCAGCCGGCGGACGTGGTGCCGTCGGCGCGCAGTTCGGTGAAGCCCGAGACGCACCGGCCGGCATCGGGACCGGACAACTGCTGGCCGTTGATCTCGGCCAGCACGGCCTCGGGATCCGGGCCGCCGTGCTCGTCGACGGGGTAGTCCCAGACCAGATCCAGCAGCGGCCGGTCGGCCGGATCGGTCGACCCGGCCAGCTTGGCGCGAATGCGGTTGCCCAGCTCGACGAAGAACTCCAGCTCGCTGATGCAGTCTCCAGGCGGGGCGACGGCCTGATGGCGCCATTGCAGCAGCCGCTGGGTCTGGGTGAACGTCCCGGCTTTCTCGACGTGACCGGCAGCCGGCAGGAAGAACACCTCGGTCTCGATGTCCTCGGTGCGCAGCTCGCCGGAGGCGATCTCGGGACCGTCCTTCCACCAGGTGGCCGACTCGATCAGGTTCAGGTCGCGCACCACCAGCCACTTCAGGTGCGCCATGCCCAACCGCTGTTGGCGGCCGTTGGCCGAACCGACCGCCGGGTTCTGGCCGAGCAGGAAGTAGCCCTCCACTTCGTCGGCCAGCATGCCGGTCACGGTCTGATAGGTGCCGTGTGCTCCGGTCAGCCGGGGCAGGTAGTCAAACGCCCAGTCGTTGTCGGCGGTCGCGGCGTCCCCCCACCACGCCTTGAGCAGGCTGACCAGGTAGGCGTCGGCGTCGGCCCAGAAACCCTTCTGGCTCTTCGACCCGACTCGGTCCAGGTACGCACCGAGGGTGTCGTCGCGGCCGGCCGTGGGCATCGGCAGATAGCCGGGCAGCATGTCGTAGAGGGTCGGGATGTCGGTGGAGCCCTGAATGCTGGCGTGCCCACGCAGCGCCATGATGCCGCCGCCCGGCCGGCCCACGTTGCCCAGCAGCAGCTGCAGGATCGCTGCGGTGCGGATGTATTGGGCGCCGAGGGTGTGCTGCGTCCAGCCCACCGCGTAGGCGAAGCAGGTGGTGCGTTCCCGCCCCGAGTTGGTTGTGACGGCGCGCGCCAGGTAGTCGAACAGCTCGGGGTCGATGCCGCAGACGTCGCGGACCATCTCAGGCGTGTAGCGCGCGTAGTGCCGCTTGAGGATCTGGAAGACGGTCCGAGGGTGCTGCAGGGTCTCGTCGCGGTGCACCCGGGCGTGGTCGAGCGGCGGGCCGGCGGCGCCGAGCGTCTCACCGGCCGAGCGCGCCGACGCGCTGCTGCCGTGCTCATGGCCGCCGCCGGGCGAGCCGATGTCGTGCTCGCCGGCGTCCCGGCTCTGATACGCCCAGCTCGACGGGTCGTACTGCCGGGTCTCCGGGTCGAACCCGGAGAACAGTCCGCCCAGGTCCTCGGTGTCGCGGAAGTCTTCACGGACCAGTGTCGCGGCGTTGGTGTAGGCGAGCACGTACTCACCGAACCACAGGTCGTTGGAGAGCACGTGGTTGATCAGGGCACCCAGCAGCACCACGTCGGAGCCGGCCCGGATCGGAATGTGCTTGTCGCACACCGCCGAGGTGCGGGTGAACCGCGGGTCGACGTGGATCACGGTGGCGCCGCGGGCCCGGGCCTCCTCCACCCACTGGAAACCCACCGGATGGCACTCGGCCATGTTGGAGCCCTGGATGACGATGCAGTCGGCATTCGCCATGTCTTGCAGGGTTTGCGTCGCGCCACCGCGACCGAAGGAGGCTCCCAGACCGGGAACCGTGGCGGAGTGTCAAATACGAGCTTGGTTGTCGATCTGTATCGCGCCGGCGGCGGTGAAGAGTTTCTTGATGACGTAGTTCTCTTCGTTGTCCAGGGTGGCGCCGCCCAGCGAGGCGATCCCCATGGTTCGCCGCAGCGGCCGGCCGTCGGCGTCGTGGTCCTGCCATTTGTCGCGCCGGGAGGCGATGAACCGGTCGGCCACCATGTCGATCGCGGTGTCCAGTTCCAGTGGCTGCCAGTCGCGGGCGCGGGGCGCCCGGTAGAGCACGGTGATCTGCCGGCCCGGGGAGTTGACCAGTTGTTCACTCGCCGCGCCCTTGGGGCACAGCCGGCCGCGCGAGATCGGCGAGTCCGGATCGCCCTCGATCTGCACGACCTTCTCGTCCTTGACGAAGACGCGCTGCCCGCAGCCGACCGCGCAGTAGGGGCAGACGCTCTGCACCACCCGGTCGGCGGTCGCGGTTCGCGGCGCGGTGGCGCGGGTGCGTTCGGAGGTGACCGCCGGCCCGCGGCCGAACACGTCACCGGTGCGCAGTTGCCGGATCACCGGCCACTCCAGGAATTTTCGCTGAACCATTCCTGCAGCGTAGTCCCGCTGCGCTCGAGTCACGCGCCGTTACGGGGCAACCGGCACGCACATGAACCACAGCCGGGATGATGGAGTGATGAGCCGGATAACGCAGCGTCGACGGGTCAGCCACCTGGCCGCCGGAGACGCGACGCAGCGACCCGAGACGCTGGCGGTGGAGGAACCGCTGGAGATCCGGTTGGGCGGCGTTCCGCTCACGGTCACCATGCGCACCCCCGGATCCGATATCGAGCTGGCGCAGGGTTTTCTGCTCACCGAAGGGATCATCGCCGGTCGTGACGACGTGCTGACCGCGCGCTACTGCGCCCGCCCGGACGGAACCAACACCTACAACGTGCTGGATGTGACGTTGGCGCCGCACGTCCGGCCGCCCGAGGTCGACATCACCCGCAACTTCTACACCACCTCGTCGTGTGGCATCTGCGGCAAGGCCTCGCTGGAAGCGGTGCGGCTCGCCAGCCGATACGGCCCCGGCGACGACCCGGTCCGCGTCACCGCCGAAGCGGTGACCGCGATGCCGGATCAGTTGCGGGCCGCACAGGACGTCTTCGCCACCACCGGCGGTTTGCACGCCGCGGCGCTGTTCGACGTCGGTGAGGGCGGGGTGATGCGGGTGGTTCGCGAGGACGTCGGCCGGCACAACGCAGTGGACAAGGTGATCGGCTGGGCACTCGAACACGGCCGGGTACCGCTGGCCGGGTACGTGCTGCTGGTCAGTGGGCGCGCGTCGTTCGAGCTCACCCAGAAGGCGGTGATGGCCGGGATACCGGTGTTGGCGGCGCTGTCGGCGCCGTCGTCGCTGGCCGTGGACCTGGCCACCGAATCCGGACTGACCCTGGTGGCCTTCCTGCGCGGTGACTCGATGAACGTCTACAGCCGGGCCGACCGCATCATCGGCTGAACGCCGGCCGGGCGCCATTCCATCTGCCGCAATCGCGGATATATACGGGGCTTGCACGTCGTATCTCCTGTCAGTTTCCCGACGATAGATCCGCAAGTATTGACTCGGAGTGCTCGGCCGGGCGTACCGTCGGAGGGTGCCGTGGCGGCGCTGTTGCGGCGAATAGTTCGCGGTGCCCGGGAACCGCACCGGTGCGCCACGCGACTAACCGGTAGAGCAGAAGGGAGTGCGGCGATGAGTATGTTGGATGCCCATATTCCGCAGTTGGTGGCCTCGGAGTCTGCGTTTGGGGCCAAGGCGGCGTTGATGCGGTCGACGATGGCGCAGGCGGAGCAGGCGGCGTTGTCGGCGCAGGCGTTTCATGTCGGTGAGGCGGCGGCGGCGTTTCAGGGGTCGCATGCGCGGTTTGTGGCGATGGCGGCGCGGGTGAATGCGTTGCTGGATATGGCGCAGGTGAATCTGGCTGATGCGGGTTCGACGTATGTTGCTGCCGATGCGGCGGCGGCGTCGGGTTACACCGGGGTTTAGAAGGGGTTTGTGTGATGTCGCAGATTATGTACAACTACCCGGCGATGTTGGCGCATGCCGGGGAGATGAATAGCTATGCGGGTGCGTTGCAGGCGGTGGGTGCGGATATCGCCAGTGAGCAGGCGGCGTTGCAGGCGGCGTGGCAGGGCGATACGGGGATGACGTATCAGGCCTGGCAGGTGCAGTGGAATCAGGTGATGGAGGAGTTGGTGCGGGCCTATCACGCGATGGCGACCACGCATGAGACCAACACGATGATGATGAACGCCCGCGACACCGCCGAAGCCGCCAAGTGGGGGTGACGGCGCGACAAACCTGCGTGGTTCACGCCGCGACCAGCGGGGATCGCGCGCCGACCACTCCGGCGTAGGGTCACTGGAATGCCTTTAATGCGTAGTGACGGCGACAGTTGGGACATCACCACGAGTGTCGGTTCGACCGCCTTGTTCGTGGCCACGGCGAGGGCCTTGGAAGCCCGCAAGCCCGATCCATTGGCGGTCGACCCCTATGCCGAGTTGTTCTGCCGGACGTCCGGCGGCGACTGGGCGGCGGTGCTCGCGGGCGACCTGCCCGACCATGATCTGCTGACCAGCGATTTCGGGGAGCACTTCGTCAACTTCCAGGGTGCGCGCACCCACTACTTCGACGACTACTTCCGCCGCGTCGCCGAGGCGGGCGTGCGGCAGGTGGTGATCTTGGCGGCCGGGCTGGACTCCCGCGCCTACCGGTTGGACTGGCCGGATCAGACGACCATCTTCGAGTTGGACCAGCCCCAGGTGCTGGCTTTCAAGGGCTACGTCCTCTCCCAACGCGGCATCCGGGCCGGCGCGGAGCGGCGCGAGGTCGCCGTCGACCTGCGGGAGGACTGGCCGCAGGCGCTCCGCGACGCCGGCTTCGACCCGACCCAACCCTCGGCGTGGATCGCCGAGGGGCTGTTGATCTACCTTCCGGCCGACGCACAAGAGCAGCTGTTCGCCGGCATCGACAGCCTGGCGGCTCCCGGCAGCCACGTCGCGGTCGAGGACGGCACCCCGCTGCCGGACGAGGTGTTCCAAGCCGCGGTGCAGGCCGAAGTCGCCGCCGGTGACGACGGCCGTGTCTTCCACCAACTCGTCTACAACGAGCGCTGCGCGCCGGCCGATCAGTGGTTCGGCGAGCGGGGCTGGACCGCGGCCGCCACGCCGCTGGCGGATTACCTGCGCGACCTGGGCCGCCCCGTACCGGGTCCGGACAGCGAAGCCGGCCCGATGGTGGCGCGGAACTCGCTGGTGCGGGCGGTCAAAAGGTAGGGGCCTTCAGTGACGTCAGCCACTGTCGTCAACAGGCCCCGAATGGGGTAACGTTCCAGCAATCGAAAATCATTTTCAATAAGGAGTCGGGCTATGAGTCGGGTCGTTGTCGGTGCTCCCGTGGCGGGTCTACCTGCCGTAGGAGCGTGGAATGCGGTGATGCAGGCCACTCGGCGATGGTCCGAACCGACCTCGACAGTTAGCTTATGCAATGCTAACTTCAGCCGAGTCAGCTTGGGGAATTTTGGTGAAGGGGCGAGCCACGCATGAACAACGGTGACGCGGCTCTGTTGGCGCCGCAGCCCCGGATCGACGAGGAGACCCTGAGCCGGTTCGCCACCTGCTGCCGTGCCCTGGGCATCCCCGTTTACCAGCGGCAACGTCCGGCCGACCTGGCCGCCGCCCGCACCGGTTTCGCCGCTCTGACCCGGGTTGCGCACGAACAGTGCGACGCCTGGACCGGCCTTGCCGCTGCCGGCGACCAGTCCCCGCGGGTGCTGGCCGTCGTCTCGCAGACCGCGGCGAGCGCCGGGGCGCTGCAACGCCGACTGGACCTGCCGCAGGGCGCGCTGGGTTTCCACTACGACACCGGGCTGTACCTGAAGCTGCGCGCCACCGAGGCCGACGACTTCCACCTCGCCCACGCCGCCCAGCTGGCGATGGCCGGCCGCTGCGGGGAGGCCAACGAGCTGGTCGCCGCGATCACCGCGCGGCGCCCGAACTGGAACGACGCGCGCTGGATGGCGATCGCGGTGAACCACCACGCGGGACGGTGGTCGGACATGGTCAAGCTGCTGACCCCGATCGTCAACGACCCCGACCGCGACGAGCTGTTCAGCCACGCCGCCAAGATCGCGCTGGGCATCGCCCTGGCCCGGCTGGGCATGTACGCCCCGGCATTGTCCTACCTGGAGGAGCCCGACGGCCCGATCGCCGTCGCGGCCACCGACGGGGCACTGGCCAAGGGACTGATCCTGCGGGCGCAGGGCGAGGACGAGACGGCCGAGGAGGTGTTGCAGGACCTCTACGCCGCCAACCCGGAGAACGAGCAGGCCCAACAGGCCCTGCTGGACACCAGCTTCGGGATCGTCACGACCACGGCGGCGCGGATCGAGGCGCGCACCGACCCCTGGGACCCCGAGACCGAGCCGAGCGCCGAGGACTTCGTCGACCCCGCCGCCCACGAGCGCAAGGCCGAGCTGCTGGCCGAGGCCGAACGTGAACTCGGCGAGTTCATCGGCCTGTCCGAGGTCAAGAACCAGGTCCAGCGGCTCAAGAGCTCGGTCGCCATGGAGGTGGTGCGCAAGCAGCACGGACTGGCCGTCGGCCAACGCACCCACCACCTGGTGTTCGCCGGGCCGCCCGGGACCGGCAAGACCACCATCGCCCGCGTGGTGGCGAAGATCTACTGCGGCCTGGGGCTGCTGAAGAAAGAGAACATCAAAGAGGTGCACCGTGCCGACCTGATCGGTCAGCACATCGGTGAGACCGAGGCCAAGACCAACGCGATCATCGACAGTGCGCTGGACGGGGTGCTGTTCCTCGACGAGGCCTACGCCCTGGTGGCCACCGGCGCCAAGAACGACTTCGGCCTGGTCGCCATCGACACGCTGCTGGCGCGGATGGAGAACGACCGCGACCGGCTGGTGGTGATCGTCGCCGGTTACCGCGCCGACCTGGACCGGTTCCTGGACACCAACGAAGGTCTGCGGTCGCGTTTCACCCGCAGCATCGACTTCCCGTCCTACCAGCCGCCGGAGCTGGTCGAGATCGCCTACAAGATGGCTGAACAGCGCGACAGTCGCTTCGAGGAGTCCGCGCTCGAGGAGATGCAGACATTGTTCGGCCAACTGGCCGAGGCGTCGCACCCCGACGCCAACGGGATCGCCCGGCGCAGCCTGGACATCGCCGGCAACGGCCGGTTCGTGCGAAACCTGGTCGAACGCTCGGAAGAGGAGCGCGAGTTCCGGCTCGACCACTCCGAGCAGTCCGGTACCGGGGTGTTCACCGATGAGGAGCTCATGACCATCACGACCGAAGACGTCCGTTACTCGGTGACGCCGTTGCTGCGTGGCCTGGGACTGGAGGCGAACGCGTGAGTGCCGCGCAGTCCGACCGGCCCGACGAGGACCGACGCTCCTTCGCGTCGCGCACCCCGGTCAACGAGAACCCGGACCGCGTGGAATACCGCCGCGGTTTCGTCACGAAGCACCAGGTCAGCGGCTGGCGCTTCGTGATGCGCCGGATCGCCTCGGGAGTGGCCCTGCACGACACCCGGATGCTGGTGGAGCCGCTGCGCTCACAGGCGCGCGCGGTGCTCATGGGTCTGCTGGTGCTGGCCACCGTCGCCGGCGGCTGCTTCGTGTTCACCCTGATCTGGCCCAACAGTGCAGCCGCCAACGACCCGGTGCTGGCGGACAAGTCGACCTCGGCGCTGTACGTACGGGTCGGGGAACAGCTGCACCCGGTGCTGAACCTGACCTCGGCGCGGTTGATCGCCGGCCGCCCGGTCAATCCGACCGCGGTGAAAAGTGCCGGGCTGGACAAGATCCCGCGCGGCAACCTGATCGGCATCCCCGGAGCTCCGGAACGGATGGTGCAGAACACCAGCCTCGACGCGGACTGGACGGTGTGCGACTCGGTGGCCGGCTCGGAAGCCGGGGTCACGGTGATCGGCGGACCGCTGGGCGACGGCGGCTCCCGGGCCGGCGCACTCGACGCGCACCAGGTGGTGCTGGCCGACAACGGTTCCGGGGCATGGCTGCTCTGGGACGGCAAACGCAGCCGGATCGACCTGGCCGACCGCGCCATCACCGGCGCGCTCGGGCTCGGTGAGAAGGGTGCCGCCGTTCCCACGCCGCGGTCGATCTCGACCGGCCTGTTCAACGTGATCCCGGAGGCGCCCCCGCTGAGTGCACCGATGATCCCCGGCGCCGGCGACAAGCCTTCGTTCGACCTGCCGGCGGGCGCGCCGGTGGGCGCGGTCGTGGCGGCGCACGCCCTGGAGGGCAACGAGCAGGGAACCCTGCGCTACTACGCGGTGCTGCCGGATGGCCTGCAGCCGATCTCCGGAGTGGTCGCCGCGGTGCTGCGCAACACCGACTCCCACGGGATGGACCGGCCGCCGCTGCTCGGCGCCGACGACGTCGCCCGGCTGCCGGTGTCGCACGCGCTGGACGTCTCCCGCTTCCCCGAGCGGCCGGTCAGTGTCATCGACGCGGTGCACGACCCGCTCACCTGCGCGCACTGGAGCCGGCCGGCCGGGGCCAGCACCAGCTCGCTGACGCTGCTGTCCGGCTCGTCGCTGCCACTGCGCGACGGTGTCCGCACCCTGGATCTGGTCGGCGCCGGCGTCGGCGGGACCGCCGCCCGGGTCGCGCTGGCACCGGGTACCGGCTACTTCGCCCAGAGCGTCAGCGCCGACCCGACCGGAGACCACTCGACGGGACCGCTGTTCTGGATCGCCGACACCGGGGTGCGCTACGGCGTCAACACCGAGAGCGGTCCGGGCGGCACGGAGAGTTCCGACGGTGACACCGTGGCTGCGCTGGGGCTGAGCCGGCCCGCAGTGCCCATCCCGTGGTCGGTGCTGTCGCAGTTCGCCCTCGGGCCCACGCTGTCGCGCGCCGACGCGTTGCTGGCCCACGACGGGCTGGCGCCGGATCAACGACCCGTTCGCCGCGCTACCACCGAGCTGGGTGCAACCAACGGGGGAGAGACCCGATGAGCCGTCTGATCTTCGAGGCCCACCGCCGGCTGCCGGCGCCGCCCACCGACAAGGGCACCATCACCATCGAGCCTCCGCCCGAGCTGCCGAGGATGGTGCCGGCGTCCTTCCTGCAGCGTGCGCTGCCGGTGGTGATCGTGATCCTGATCGTCGGCATGGTGATCGCGATGGTCGCCACCGGGATGCGGCTCATCTCCCCGGTGATGCTGTTCTTCCCGTTCGCCCTGCTGGTGGCGGCCGCGGGCATCTACCGCGGTGGCGACAAGAAGACCCGCACCGTCGAGGTCGACGCCGAGCGCGCCGACTACCTGCGTTACCTGTCGGTGGTCCGGGACAACATCCGGGGCTCGGCAGCCAAGCAGCGGGCAGCCGCGGAGTGGTCGCACCCCGACCCGTCGGATCTGGCCGCCGTGCCCGGCTCACGCCGGCAATGGGAGCGCGACCCGCACGACGAGGACTTCCTGGTGGTGCGCACCGGCCGTCATTCGGTCCCGCTGGCCAGCCCGGTGCGGGTCACCGACACCGCCGACGAGATCGACCTGGAACCGGTGTCGCACAGTGCTTTACGCAGTCTGCTCGACACCCAGCGCACGGTGCGCGACGTGCCGGTCGGGCTGGACCTGACGAAGGTTTCCCGCATCACCGTGCTCGGTGAGGGGGACACGGCCGCCGATGACGTGCGCGGCGCGTTGCGGGCCTGGATCGCCCAGGCCGTCACATGGCAGGACCCGACCATGCTGGGGGTGGCGCTGGCGTCGCCCGGTCTGGAGACCGCGGACTGGTCCTGGCTGAAGTGGCTGCCCCACATCGACATCCCCGGCTCCGTGGACGGCGTCGGCCCGGCCCGCTATCTGACGTCCAGCCCCGAGGAGTTGGCCGCCCTGCTGGCGCCGGCCCTGGCCGAACGCCCGGCGTTCACCGGGGGGCCGGCCGAGACGGCGCGGCACCTGCTGGTGATCATCGACGACCCCGATTTCGATGTGGCGGCATCGTCGCTGGGCGCGGCGCGTGCCGGGGTCACCATCGTGCAGCGCGGCAGCACCGCGCCGAACCGCGAGCAGTACTCCGACCCCGAGCGGCCGATCCTGCGCATCGCCGGGCAGGCCGACGGGGAAAACCGAGCGGTAGCCATCGACCGCTGGCAGACCGGCGGCTGGCAACGCCACGTGGATCAGGCCGATGCTTTGACCGCCGAGGAGGCCGCCCACCTGGCGCGGCGGCTGTCGCGCTGGGACTCCAACCCGACCCACGCCGGGTTGCGATCGGCCAGTACCCGCGGCGCCACCTTCACCACGATGCTGGGCATCCCCGACGCCTCGCGGCTGGACGTGGCCGCGCTGTGGGCGCCGCGGAACCGCGACGAGGAACTGCGGGTCCCGATCGGCGTCACCGCGACCGGCGAACCGCTGATCTTCGACCTCAAGGACGAGGCCGAGGGCGGCATGGGACCGCACGGCCTGATGATCGGCATGACCGGGTCCGGCAAATCCCAGACCCTGATGGCGATCCTGCTGTCGCTGCTGACGACGCACTCGGCGGATCGGCTGATCGTGATCTACGCCGACTTCAAGGGTGAGGCCGGCGCCGACATCTTCCGGCACTTCCCGCAGGTCGTCGCGGTCATCTCCAACATGGCCGAGAAGCGCTCGCTGGCCGACCGATTCGCCGACACGCTGCGTGGCGAGGTCGCCCGCCGCGAGTTGCTGCTGCGTGAGGCCGGCCGTCAGGTGCAGGGCAGTGCGTTCAACTCGGTGACCGAGTACGAGGCCGCGATCGCCGCGGGCCACGATCTGGCCCCGATCCCGACGCTGTTCATCGTCGCCGACGAGTTCACCCTGATGCTCGCCGACCACCCGGAGTACGCCGAGCTGTTCGACTACGTCGCCCGCAAGGGCCGCTCGTTCCGGATCCACATCCTGTTCGCCTCGCAGACCCTGGACGTCGGCAAGATCAAGGACATCGACAAGAACACCTCCTACCGGATCGGCCTGAAAGTGGCCAGCGCCAGCGTCTCTCGCCAGATCATCGGGGTGGAGGACGCCTACCACATCGAGTCCGGCAAGGAGCACAAGGGCGAGGGCTTCCTGGTGCCCGCCCCGGGTGCGGCGCCGATCAAGTTCCGCAGCACCTACGTCGACGGCATCTACGACCCGCCGCGGCAATCCAGAACCGTTGTGATGCACGCGATTCCGGAACCCAAGTTGTTCACCGCAGGGCCGGTGGCCTCGGGTGAGGAGACCACCGTGGTGGTCGAAGCCGACGACGAGACGCACGCCCCGCCACGCAAGTTGATCGCGACGATCGGCGACCAGCTGGCGCACTACGGCCCGCAGGCGCCGCAGCTGTGGCTGCCCCCGCTGGACGAGTCGATCCCGCTGGTCTCGGCGCTGGCCCGGGCCGGTGTCGGCGAGCGGCAGCTGCGCTGGCCGCTGGGCGAGATCGACAAGCCGTTCGACATGCGTCGCGATCCGCTGGTGTTCGACGCCCGCTCGGCCAGCGGCAACATGCTCATTCACGGCGGGCCCAAGTCCGGGAAGACGACTGCGCTGCAGACCTTCATCATGTCGGCGGCCAGCCTGCACTCACCGCGCGAGGTGACCTTCTACTGCCTGGACTACGGCGGCGGCCAACTGCGCGGGCTCGAGGACCTGGCGCATGTGGGCAGTGTCGCCTCCGGGCTGGAGCCCGAGCGGATCCGGCGCACCTTCGGCGAACTGGAGCAACTGCTCACCGCCCGCCAGCAGCGGGAGGCGTTCCGCGACGGCAGCATCGGTTCGCTCAACGACGGGTACGGCGAGGTCTTCCTGGTCATCGACAACCTGTACGCCTTCAGCCGGGACAACACCGACCAGTTCAACACCCGTAACCCGCTGCTGGCCAAGGTGACCGAGCTGGTCAACGTCGGCCTGGCCTACGGCATCCACGTGGTCGTCACGACCCCGAGTTGGCTCGAGGTGCCGCTGGCGATGCGCGACGGACTGGGCCTGCGCCTGGAACTGAAGCTGCACGACGCGCGCGACAGCAACGTGCGGGTGGCGGGGGCACTGACCCGGCCGGCCGAGGCGGTACCCGCCAACCAGCCGGGCCGCGGCCTGACGATGGCCGCCGAGCACTTCCTGATCGCCGAACCGGACCTGGGCCAGATCGCCGAGATCAACGCCCGCCACCCCGGTCTGGCCGCACCGCCGGTGCGTCTGCTGCCGACGAACCTGGCCCCGGAAGAGGTCGGGACGCTGTGGCCGGGCCCGGAGCGGATCGTGATCGGTCAGCGCGAAGAGGACCTGGCTGCGGTGGAACTCGACTTCACCGCCAACCCGCTGGTGATGGTGCTCGGCGACAACAAGTCCGGCAAGACCACCCTGCTGCGGCACATCATCCGCACCGTGCGGGAGAACAGCACCGCCGAGCGGGTCGCGTTCACGGTGTTGGACCGCCGGCTGCACCTGGTCGACGAACCGCTGTTCGCCGACAACGAGTACACCGCCAACGTCGACCGGGTGATCCCGGCGATGCTGGGCCTGTCGGCGCTGATCGGCTCGCGCCGGCCGCCCGCCGGGCTGTCGGCGGCAGATCTCGCCGGATGGACCTATGAGGGACACACCCACTACCTGATCATCGACGACGTCGACGCCATCCCGGATTCCCCGGCGCTGACCGGTCCGTATGCGGGGCAACGGCCGTGGACCAACCTGATCGGCCTGCTGTCGCAGGCGCAGGACCTGGGGCTGCGGGTGATCGTGACCGGTCGGGCCACCGGGTCGGCGCACGCGCTGATGACCAACCCGCTGTTGCGGCGCCTCAACGACCTGCAGGCCACCACGCTGATGTTGTCGGGCAACCCGGCCGATTCCGGCAAGATCCGCGGGCAGCGGTTCGGCCGGTTGCCGGCGGGCCGGGCGATGCTGCTCGGCGACAGCGATGAACCCACCTACCTACAGCTGGTCAATCCATTGTTCAGCCAGAGCCTGACGCGCTGATGCGCATCGAAGGGAAGGAGAAACTGCCATGACGCTCAACGTGGTTCCCGAAGGACTCGCCGCCGCCAGTGCAGCGGTCGAGGCGTTGACCGCCCGGCTGGCGGCCGCACAGGCCAGTGCGGCCCCGCTGATCACCGCGGTGGTTCCGCCGGCGGCCGACCCGGTGTCGCTGCAGACCGCCGCCGGTTTCAGCGCCCAAGGCAATGAGCACGCCGCGGTGGCCGCCCAGGGCACCACCGAGCTCGGTCGCGCCGGCGTGGGCGTCGGTGAGTCCGGCGTCAACTACGCCGCCGGTGACGCGGCAGGTGCCTCGAGATACTTGATGGGGTCGCGCGGCTGATGATTGCCGCCCCGGTCTGGATCGCCTCCCCCCCGGAGGTGCATTCGGCATTGCTGAGTAGCGGTCCCGGCCCGGGTCCGCTGCTGTCGGCTGCCGGGGAGTGGAATGCGCTGAGCGCCGAGTACGCCTCGGTCGCCGACGAACTCACCGCGCTGCTCGGCGCGGTGCAAAGCGGTGCGTGGCAGGGGCCCAGCGCCGAGCGGTATCTGGCGGCGCATGCGCCGTATCTGGCGTGGCTGGGCCAGGCCAGTGCGGACAGTGCGGGCGTGGCGGCCCAACACGAGGTGGCCGCCACCGCCTACACCACCGCGCTGGCATCGATGCCGACGCTGGCCGAGCTGGCCGCCAACCACATGACGCACGGGGTGCTGGTCGCCACCAACTTCTTCGGTATCAACACCATCCCCATCGCGCTCAACGAGGCCGACTACGCCCGGATGTGGGTCCAGGCGGCCACCACCATGAGCACGTACCACGCGGTGTCCGGTGCGGCACTGGCATCGGCGCCGCGCACCGTGCAGGCGCCGCCGGTGCTCAAAGCCGATACCGCGCAGCCGGCCGCTGACACCTCGTCGGACATCGGGGACTTCTTCACCCGGCTGTGGGATCAACTGGTCCAGTTCTTCACCGACCCGATCGGGGTGATCCGCGAGATCCTCAGTAGCCCCGGCGCCCTCGTCACCTGGTTCCCATTGCTCTTCTTCATCGCCTACGAAGCGTTCTTCATCCCGTTCGGCTGGACCTTCTGGTCGCTGTTGTTCGCCAGCGCGGCCCTGCTGCCGATCCTGCTCGGAGTCGGCCTGGGCCACCTCGCCGACCTGCTGGGCGGGGAGTTGGCTCCCGACGGCGACTTGAAGCCGGTGCCGGTCGGCGTCGCCCCGTCGGGCGACCGGGCGGCACCGGTGGTGGCCGGTTTCAGCCCGAGCGTCGCCACCCCCGGCGCAGCGAGCGTTCCCGCCGCGCCGGCCACACCGGCGCCGGCGCCGGTGCCCGCGGCGGGCACTGCCCTCGGATTCGGCTACCTGGTCGCCGGCGCCGATCCCGGCAGCGGCCTGGGGCCGACCCTCACTGACCGCAACAAGGCGCAAGCACCGGCCTCGCGGGTGCCCGCGGCAGCCGCGGCGGTGGGCGCCTCGGCGCGGGAACGGTCCCGGGCGCGACGGCGCCGCCGGGCCGTGCTGCACGACCACGCCGACGAGTACATGGACATGGATTCCGGTCCGGCCGGTCCGGTCGACGAACCGGCGTCGGCGGCGGGTTCGGATCGCGGCGCCGGGCCGCTCGGTTTCACCGGAACTGCCGGCACGCGCGGTGCCGCGACCGCGTCGGGTCTGACCACCCTGGCCGGTGACGGATTCGGTGGCGGCCCCGGTGTGCCGATGCTGCCCGACACCTGGAGTGAGAACGAACTTTCCGGCCAGGAGCCGGAATCGGAACCGAAGAAATAGTTGGAGAAAGGAGTGCGGCGATGAGTATGTTGGATGCCCATATTCCGCAGTTGGTGGCCTCGGAGTCTGCGTTTGGGGCCAAGGCGGCGTTGATGCGGTCGACGATGGCGCAGGCTGAGCAGGCGGCGTTGTCGGCGCAGGCGTTTCATGTCGGTGAGGCGGCGGCGGCGTTTCAGGGGTCGCATGCGCGGTTTGTGGCGATGGCGGCGCGGGTGAATGCGTTGCTGGATATGGCGCAGGTGAATCTGGCTGATGCGGGTTCGACGTATGTTGCTGCCGATGCGGCGGCGGCGTCGGGTTACACCGGGGTTTAGAAGGGGTTTGTGTGATGTCGCAGATTATGTACAACTACCCGGCGATGTTGGCGCATGCCGGGGAGATGAATAGCTATGCGGGTGCGTTGCAGGCGGTGGGTGCGGATATCGCCAGTGAGCAGGCGGCGTTGCAGGCGGCGTGGCAGGGCGATACGGGGATGACGTATCAGGCCTGGCAGGTGCAGTGGAATCAGGTGATGGAGGAGTTGGTGCGGGCCTATCACGCGATGGCGACCACGCATGAGACCAACACGATGATGATGAACGCCCGCGACACCGCCGAAGCCGCCAAGTGGGGCTAGTCGCCATGTTCTGCTCGATGACGGAAGGCCGCTCGCGTGAACAGGGTGACTGAACCCAACGCTGCCGAGCTGACCGTCGAGCAAGCCTGGTACATCGCGGAAACCATTGGCGCCGGGTCTTTCCCGTGGGTATTGGCGATCACTATGCCCTACACCGACGCCGCGGAACGCGGTGCGTTCATGGCACGGCAGCGCGAGGAACTGACCCGGATGGGCGTTGTCTCGCCGGACGGCACGATAAACGCGTCTGTGGCCGAATGGATCCGGGTGGTGTGCTTCCCGGATCGTTGGCTGGATCTGCGTTACGTGGGCTCACCGTCCGGCGGGGCAGACGAGATGCTGCGCGGTGTCGTGGCGCGCCGCGACCACGGCGGCGCCAAGCCCACCCGGACGGTGGTGGCGCTGCGCAACGCCCAGCTGGTCACCTTCACTGCGATGGACATCGCCGACCCGCGACTGCTCGTCCCGGTGCTCGGCGCCGGCCTGCGGCAGCGCCCGCCGGCCCGATTCGACGAGTTCACCCTGCCCGCCCGGGTCGGGGTGCGCGCCGACGAGCGGCTGCGCGCCGGCGCCCCGCTCGCCGAAGTGCTTGATTACCTGGGTATTCCAGCATCAGCGCGACCGGTCGTGGAATCGGTGTTCGCCGGCCCTCGCAGCTACGTCGAAGTTGTCGCCGGCTGCGCCCAGAACGGCCGGCACACCACCACCGAGGTCGGCATGAGCCTGGTCGACACCGAACAGGGCCGGATATTGGTCGCGCCTACCCGAGCTTTCGATGGCGAATGGGTGTCGACCTTCCGGCCCGGAACCGACTTCGCGACCGCCGTCGCGATCGAAGAGTTGACCGCCACGCTGCCCGAGGGCCCGTGGTTCCCCGGTCAGCGGCTGTCCCGAGATTTCACCACCCAGCTGTCCTAGCAGAGAAAAGAATAGAGAACACCAATGACCGAAGCTCCGGTGCTGACCAGTGCCGCCATGCCGATCGTCCGTATCGCGGTCCTGGCCGACAGGCGCCTGACCGAGATCGCCGTGCCCGCGGAGTTGCCGCTGCGCGAAATCCTGCCGGCGGTGCAACGCCTGGTGGCACCGGACTCCGGTGACTCGGCTGATTCAGCCGAACCGGGCACCGGTGTGACGACCCGACTGAGCCTTGCGCCGGTCGGCGGTGCACCGTTCAGCCTGGACGCCAGCCTGGACACCGTCGGCGTGGTGGACGGCGACCTGCTGGCGCTTCGACCGGTGCCGGTCGGGCCGGCGGCGCCGGGCATCGTGGAGGACATCGCCGACGCCGCGGTCATCTTCTCCGCATCCCGCCGTAAGCCGTGGGGTGGCAACCACATTCGGCGTGGCGCATTGGCGGCCGGTACGGGGCTGATCCTTGCGGCCACCGGCCTGGCCACCGCGCACGGGGCGCTCACCGGCGAACCGGCCGGGTTGTTCGCGGCCGCGGCCATCGCGTTGCTGACCGTCTTGGCGGCGCTGCTGTGCCGGACGCGGTCGGCGGAGGCGGCGCTGACGCTGTCGATCGCGGCGCTGGTGCCGCTCGCCGCCGCAGGCACCCTGGCGGTACCCGGCCTGTTCGGTCCGGCGCACGTGGTGCTGGGCGCCGCGGCGGTCACCGCGTGGTCGCTGATCTGTCTGATCCTGCCGCCCGGCGGCCGCGGTGAGCGCGGGATCGCCTTCTTCACCGCGGCCGTGGTCGCCGGGGTCGGGGTGCTGGCGGCGGCCGCCGTCAAAACCTTCTGGGAGCTGCCGTTCGTCAGCCTCGGTTGCGGGCTCATCACCGCTTCGCTGCTGCTCACCGTTGCCGCTCCGCAGCTCTCGGCGCTGTGGGCGCGGCTGCCGCTGCCGGTGATCCCGGCGCCGGGCGACCCGACCCCGTCGGCGCTGCCGCAGAGCGTGCTCGAAGACCTGCCTCGCCGGGTGCGCGTCACCGACGCCCACCAGACCGGCTTCGTCGCCGGCGCCGTGCTGCTCGCGGTGCTCGGTTCGGTGGCGATCGCCTTTGCACCCGAAGGTCTTTCGGGCTGGGCGTGGTACGTGGTCGCGGGCATCGGGCTGGCCTCGGTGCTGCGCGCCCGGGTGTGGGACTCGGCGTGGTGCAAGGCCTGGCTGCTGGCCCAGCCGCACCTGACCGCGGTCGTGCTGCTGGCCTGCTACGCCGCGACCGGCCGGTTCGCAGCCGCCTTCGGTGCGGTGCTGGTGCTGGCCGCACTGGTGGCGGTCTGGGCGGTGGTCGCGCTGAGCCCGACGGTCGCGTCGCCGGACAGCTACTCGCTGCCGGTGCGGCGGCTGGTCGGCTTCCTGGCATCCGGCGTCGACGCCACCCTGATCCCCGTCATGGCCTACCTGGTCGGCATTTTCGCCTGGGTTCTGTCTCGATGACCGTTGCCGACACGCGCAGCTGGAGCCGACGGGCGGTCGGCGTCGTCCGGGGGGCCGGGATCGCGGCCCTGGCCGCGCTGCTGACCAGCGCCCCGGCGCTGGCGATCACCCCGCCGACGGTCGACCCGACGGTGCCGCCACCCAACGGCGCACCCGGCCCCGTCGCGGCGATGGAGCAACGTGGGGATTGCGCGAGTTCGGGCGTGCTGCCCGGCAGCGACTTCAATACGGCGACCGCCGGGCAGCGGATGCTCGATCTGCCCGCGGCGTGGCAGTTCTCCCGCGGCGAGGGCCAGACGGTGGCCGTCATCGACACCGGCGTGCGTCCGGGCCCGCGGCTGCCGGAGGTGGACCCGGGCGGCGACTACCTGGGCACGACCGACGGCCTGACCGATTGCGACGGTCACGGGACCCTGGTCGCCGGCATCATCGCCGGCCAGCCTGCGCCGGAGGGCCAGGACGGTTTCGCCGGCGTCGCCCCCGCGGCGCGACTGCTGTCGCTCCGCACCGCCTCGGCCTCGATCTCGCCGCGGTTGGCCGGGGACGATCCCCGGACGACTCGGGTGCTCACCGACATCACCGCGTTGTCGCGGGCCATCGTGCATGCCGCCGACCTCGGCGCCCGGGTCATCACCATCTCGACCACGACCTGCCTGCCGGCCGACCGCAACGTCGACCAGACCGCGCTGGGCGCCGCGTTGCGCTACGCGGCGGTGGAGAAGGACGTGCTGATCGTGGCGGCTGCCGGCGACACCGGTCAGACCGGGTCGGTCGGCGGCGGCGGTGAGGGGTGCGAGTCCAATCCGCTCACCGACCTCAGCCGCCCGCACGACCCGCGCAACTGGACGGGCGTCACCTCGCTGTCGGTGCCGTCGTGGTGGCAGCCCTACGTGCTGTCGGTGGCGGCGTTGTCCTCGAACGAGCAGCCGTCGAGCTTCACCATGGCCGGGCCGTGGGTCGGCGTCGCCGCACCCGGCGAGGGCATCGTCTCGGTCAGCAATCGCGACGACGGCGGTCTGGCCAACGGTCTTCCAGGCAACCAGGACAGGCTGGTGCCGCTCAGCGGCACCGGTTATGCCGCCGGTTACGTCGCGGGCGTCGCCGCGCTGGTCCGCAGCCGCTACCCCGACCTGAACGCCAGGCAGGTGGCGCACCGGATCGTCGCCACCGCCCACAACGGCGCCCGTGCCCCGTCGGCTCTGGTGGGCGCCGGGACCGTCGACGCGGTGGCCGCTCTGACGTGGGAATTGACGCCGGTGGCGGATCCGGCCCACTCACCGTCGAAGAAACTTTCCCCGCCGCCGGCCCCGCAACCCGAGGACCCCGCGCCGCGGATCGTGGCCTTCGCCGGAACCGCGCTGCTGGGCGGGCTGGTCGTCGCGGTCGCCGTCGGCGCCGCAGCGGCCGCCCGCCGACGAAAGGAAAATCAGCTGTGAGCCAGTACCGTTCCACCATTCCCCGGCCCGGCCCGGCCAGAATCACCCTGGTTCTGCTCGCCGTCGTGCCGGCACTGCTGGCCTACCCCTGGCCGACCCCGCGGGACCGCTGGGTGCTCGCCGTGGGGGTCGCCGTGGCGATCCTGCTGTTGAGCTGGTGGCACGGCCTGCACCTGACCACGATCGTGCGCCGCCGGCTGGCCATGACGCGCTCGAGCCGCGGCGTACACACCGACCGGCGAGCGGTCTCCGGCGCGCGGGCAACGTCGGCGCTGCGGGTCACCGCCTCGGCTGCCGGGGATACCTTGCCGCTCGCGGTGATCGCCGGTTACCTGAACCGGTACGGTCTGCAGGCCGACGCCGTGCGTATCACCAGTCGCGGGGCCCGGCCGGAAGGCGGCGCGGAGAATTCCGACACCTGGATCGGCCTGACCTTCTCGGCCGCACCGAACCTGGCTGCCCTGCAGGCCCGTTCGCCGGAGATTCCGCTGCAGCGCACCGCTGACATCGCGGTGCGCCGGCTTGCCGATCATCTCCGCGAGATCGGTTGGGACACCGCGCTTGTCGACGCGGATGAGATCCCCTCGCTGATCGACTCGGGCGCCCGGGAGACGTGGCGGTCGGTGGTCGACGGCTCGGGCGACCACGTCGCCGCCTACCAGGTCGCCATCGACGCGGCGCTGGTCGACACGCTGAGCCGGATCCGGGCCTCGAGCGCCGGGGAGACCTGGACGGTACTGGAATTCGCCGACGACGGTGGCCAACGGACCGTCGCGGCCGCGTGCGCGCTGCGCACCGGGTCGGCGCCCGTCGGCGCGGCCCCGCTGGCCGGTCTGGTCTCCGAGCAGGGCAATCACCGCAGCGCGCTGCTGGGCCTGCATCCGCTGTCGGGGAGTCGTCTCGACGGCCGTGCCGCGTTGTCGGACGACGACCTCGCCGGGCTGCGGTGGCCGGTGGCGTCGGCGAGCGTGGCGGCGCGTTAGCGGGTCGGCGTCAGAACATGTACCCGCGCAGGAAGGCGGTCATCCGGCGCAGGTAGGTCGGCTGGCTGACGTGCAGCACGTGGTTTCCCGGGAACCAGTGCAGCGCACATCGATCCCAGTGCTGCCAGAGCATCTCGGACTGCTCGGGCGGCGCCAACCGGTCACCCAGACCGGTGATGATCAGCCGGCGGTCCTTGGCGACCAGCGGCGGGTAGTTCAGCGGCGAGTGGTATGCCGTCGCGTCGGTGAATGCGCTGTGGTCGACCCGGCCCAGCAGTTGGCCGACCTGCACCACCTTGTTGGCCGGGAACCAGTCGCGGATCTCCGAATCGACCGAGACCACCGGAACATTGGGGATCACCGCCTGTAGACGGGGCTCGACCGCGGCGAGCAGCGCGCTGGTGTAACCGCCCAATGACAGGCCGGTCAACGCGATGCGGTCGACGCCGGTGAACTCGAGATAGTCGACCACCGAGCGGAAGTCGTGGACGGCTTGGGCGATCGCCTCGGCGAAGCCCGACATGCCGTGCGAGAAGATGCCGTATCCGCTGAAGGGCGAGTACTTTTCGGCACGCCTGCCGTGGAACGGCAGGGTGAACAACACGACGTCGTAGCCGGACCGGTAGAACCAGGGCAGTGAGAAGAACAAGCCGTTGAACAGGTAGGCCGACCCCATGAAACCGTGGATGACGCACAGGGTCGGCCGGGGGCCGTCGTCGTGACGCCAGTGCTGAAACCGTGCGGTGTTGTTCTGGCCCAGCGCGTTCCAGGAATCCCCCATGGCCGGGTTGATGGCCTCGAAACTGCTGTGGAACGACACGTTCTCCACCGTGCCGCGCGCCACCCGCTCGGCGAGCGGGTTGGCCCGCCGCGAGGAGATCCGCGGCAGCGCCGTCGGCGCCGGAAAAGACCGGACCGGGTCGCGTTCGGCGGCCAACTCGGCGTAGAACGCCAGACGTTCCCTTTCCCGCCGCGACTGTTCGCGCCCCATCGCGGTGGTCAGCACCGACGGAATCATCGACGCCGCGACCATGGATGCCACCGCGGTGCGCAGGCCGAGGTCGGCGAACGCCGAGGTGTCGACGATCAGCTTGTCCCGCAATGACAACTCGCTGCGCTCGGGCAGGCCCTTCGGGCCGGCGTCAGCGCCCGGAACGTCGGGGACCGGGATGGGTGGGGTGAGCGGGGTGGCGTCAGTGGTCACGGTCGCCGGCCTTTCTTCTCAAGCGGATGGTAGCGCGATCTCGAACAATCGGGCCGCATTGTCGTGGAGCACGCCCCGCATCCAGCCGTCGTCGATGCCGGGAACTGCGGTAACGGCGGTCAGTGCGTCGCGGTACCGGTACGGGATGTTCGGAAAGTCGCTGCCGAACACGATCCGCTCACCCGCGTCGCGCAGTCGCGCTTGCTCGCCGGCGGGAAAGGGCATCAGTTCGTCGACGAACGCAGTGAACGCCATGGTGGTGTCCAAGTGCACAGCGGCCGAATCCAGGCAGATGTCGAGGAACTCACCGTACTCGGGCATACCCATGTGCGCGACGATCAGCGGCAGCCGCGGGTGACGGTGCAGCAGTCGCCGGACCGGTTCGGGCCCGGTGAACCGCCCGGGTTGCGGCCCGGAGCCGCAGTGGATGACGACCGGGGTGGCGGAGTCGGAGATGGTGCCCCAGACATCGTCGAGTAGTGGGTCGTTGGGGTCGTAGTCGCCCACCTGGATGTGTGCCTTGAACAGCTGGGCGCCGGCGTGGACGGCCGCGCCGACGTAGTCACCCGCCCCCGGTTCGGGATAGAACGTCGCGGTGGCCAGGCAATCCGGTGTGGCGCGGGCGAATTCGGCCGACCACTGGTTGAGCCACGCGGCCATCTGGGGCTTGTGCGGATAGACCAGCGAGGTGAACCGGCGCACCCCGAAGGACCGCAGTGTCTCGACGCGGTGGGCCTCATCGGTGCGGTAGGTGATCGGCCAGCTGCGTCCCACCATCGGGCCTGCCGAGTCGAAGTAGTTCCACACCTTGTCCATCACCGGTTTCGGCATGAAATGGGTGTGCACGTCGATGATCCCCGGCAGCCCGAGCCCGGACCAGATCCGCTGGACCGCGGCGGCCTCGTCGTCGGCGGTCATGGTCGCTCCCAGGTGTTCTCGGAGACGAACTCGCGCAACGGTTTCCGGTAAGCCCAGTCGTCCAGCTCCAACGCCGGGCGATCCGGAAACTCCGGGACCGGGCCGAGGCACAGGATCGCCACCGGCTCGGCGTCGGCGGGCATGCCCAACAGCTGCGCCAACGGCCGTGGCTCGAACAGCGAGACCCACCCCATGCCCAGGCCCTCGGCGCGAGCCGCCAGCCACAGGTTCTGGATGGCGCACGACACCGACGCCAGGTCCATCTGCGGCAGCGTGCGGCGGCCGAAGATGTGTGCCTGCCTGCCCTCGCGCAGCGCCACCACCAGCAGTTCGGCGCAGTCGCGGATGCCTTCCACCTTGAGTGCCAAAAACTCCTGTTCACGCCGTCCCAGCGCGCGGGCGGTGCGATGGCGTTCCTCGTCGACCAGGGTGTGGATGCGTTGCCGCAGGGTGCCGTCGGTGATCCGGACGAACCGCCACGGCTGCATGAGCCCCACACTGGGCGCGGCGTGGGCCGCGGCCAGCAGGCGGGCCAGCACGTCCGGGTCGACGGTGCTGTCGGGGACGAACCGGCGCATGTCGCGCCGTTCGGCGATCACCCGGTAGACGGCTTGGCGCTCCTGGGCGCTGAAGGACGGATCAGCCACGCGATCATGGTAGGAGTCACACGAAGGGATGCCCGCCATGAAACGTTCGGAACTGCTGGATCAGCTGTCCGCCGACTCCACCGGTGCGCTGGTCTACGGCGAACCGCACCAGACCCCCGACGGCACCACGGTCATCACCGCCACCCGGATTCAGGCCGGCCGTGACGGTTCGGCGGTGACCGCCACGCCGCTGGGTGTCATGGTGATCCGCGGTGACAAAGCCAAGTGGGTGGCCGCCGTCAACGCGGACCGGATCGCCTTGGTGGGAGTGCTCACCGGCCTGCTGTCGGCGGTGATCGCATCGCTGGCGGTGCTGCGCCGCCCGCCCTGGCCGGACCTGCGGGGCGTCGGCACACGTCGCGACCCGACGTCATGACGCCGTCGGCGGCGCGCGCATCCGCACTGGTCTCGGTCGTTGTCGCGGCGGCGGTCTGTGCTCTGATGCTGGTGGGTTACCGGCAGGGCTGGGGCTGGCTGGCCGCCGTCGACACCGCGGCGCTCGACGCCAGTTACGACATCGGGATCAAACATCCCGGGTGGGTGTCGTTCTGGGACGGGTTGTCCACCGTCTTGGCGCCGGCGGTGTTCCGGGTGCTGGCCATGGTGGCGGTGGTGGTCGCGTTGCTGCGGCGCCGGTTGCGGCCGGCGCTGTTCCTGTTGCTGACGGTGGAGTTGAGCGGGCTGCTGACCGCCGTGGCCAAGGGCTCGGTCGATCGGCCACGCCCGGTGACCGCGTTGGCGGGGGCGTCGTCGTCGTCGTTTCCCTCCGGGCACGCGCTGGGGGTGATGGTCGCGGTGGGTGCCCTGCTGGTGCTGATGTTGCCGATGCTGCGGCGCAATGTCCGGGTGGCGGCGGTCGGCGTGGGTGCGCTGGTGGTGGCTGCGGTCGGCATCGCCCGGGTGGCGCTGGGCGTGCACCATCCCTCCGATGTGCTGGCCGGCTGGGCACTGGGCTGGGTGTATCTGACCCTCTGGGCGCTGTTACTCAAACCGTGGCAGGCTTGAGGAGATGACCAGCTATGACGCCGACCCGGTGGGGACGCTCGTCTGCTCGCGTAAGGGTTGCAGCGCCGAGGCGACGTTCGGGATGCTGTGGAACAACCCGAAGCTGCACACCCCCGAACGCCGCAAGGTATGGCTGACATGTCCTGAGCACCGGGAGTATTTCCGCGGCTATCTGTCCTCGCGGGGTCTGCTCAAGGACGAGGCGCCGGTCGACGACCTGCCGCGCCGTGCAGAACCGTGACCCGGCACGCCGGGACCGGTGTTTGACCCTCCCGGGGCACCCGCCGATGATGAGTCAATGCGCCGACTGCTGAGCCTGTTCTGCGCTGCCCTGTGCACCGCCGGCACGACGCTGGTTGCCGCGCCGGGTGCCCAAGCCGACGTCACGCCGTGGTTCGCGCGATCCGTGGGGAACGCGGCCCAGGTGATCTCGGTGGTCGGAGTCGGCGGTTCCGACGCCAAGATGGACGTCTACCAGCGCAGCGCGACGGGATGGCAACCGGTGGCCGCCGGGATACCCGCCCACGTCGGTTCCGCCGGGATGGCGCAGCAGGCCAAGAGCGGCCATCCGGCCACCCCGATGGGCGTGTTCACGCTGCCGTACGCGTTCGGCACGGCACCGAATCCCGGTGGGGGACTGCAGTATGTCCAGATCGGTCCGGACCACTGGTGGGACGGTGACGACAACAGCCCGACGTTCAACACCATGCAGGTCTGCAAGAAGGAACAGTGCGCGTTCAACACCGCCGAGAGTGAGAACCTCCAGATTCCGCAGTACAAACATGCGGTGGTGATGGGCGTCAACACCGCCCGCACCCCCGGTGACGGCGCAGCGTTCTTCTTTCACACCACCGACGGTGGCCCGACCGCGGGCTGCGTGGCCATCGACGACGCCAAGCTGGTGCAGATCATCCAGTGGCTGCGTCCGGGGGCCGTCATGGCCATCGCGCAATAGCGCGCCGGCGGCGGTACTTACACCTCAGCGCAGTAGGTGGCTCGCGCGATACCGACGAATTGCGACGCCTTGGTCAGGGTCAGGCTCGGGTTGGCGTTCTTGACGCCCTTGGCCGCCTGATTGGCGCTGTGCCCCTCGGCGATGTACCGGCATACCGCCTGGCCGCCGGCGACCGCGTCGGCCGGATTCGGGTAGGAGATGCCCATCTGGTCCAGGGCGCCGAGGAACCGGGCGTCGCCGGGCTCGGCGGCCACCGGGGCGGCCAGACCCAGCAGACCTGCCATCGCGAAGACCGCCACCGCTGGCTTGCGAACCCTCATCGTGTCCTCCGTCGGCCGGATCAGTTGGGGCAGTACGAAGTTCGCGCGACTACCACGAATCGGGCGGCGTTCTTCACCGACAGGCCGCGGTTGGAGATCCGCAGCGCGCGCGCGGCGCCGTCCGTCTGGTGCCCGGCGTGCAGGTAGTCGCAGACCTGGCGTCCGACGGCCACGGCCTCCTGCGGGTCGGTGTATTCGATGCCCGCCTGCTCGATCGCGGTGAGGAACGCGACGTCCGGATCGGTGTCGGCGTGTGCGGGCGCACCCAGCCCGACCAGCGCGGCGGCGCTGACCGCGGTCAGGATCCATCGTGCGTGCTTCATAGTGGTGAAAGCATCGCGGCCCGGGATTAATCGCCACCTGCCATGACGTGAATAACCGGTGAACACCAACCGTCTGATCTGCATCGGGGCTGCCTCGATGACGGCTGGACCGATCGTGCGCCGCAGATTTCATCGACGCGCCACTGTGCTGACCACCTGGACGTAACCCCGAGTTCATTTCAGCGGCGTTTCCTCAGTCGCCGGGTGACTTTTCGGAGAACTGCAGGAGAACTGTGGGTTAGCTGCTAAGGGGCTGTGATGTACCTGGACTATAATGTTCTGCCCCCGGAGATCAACTCCGGACGCATCTACGCAGGGCCCGGGTCCGGATCAATGCTGACCGCCGCGGCGGAGTGGGAGCAGCTGGCCGCCGAACTGCTGACCGCCGCAGCCGGATACGACTCGATCACCTCGGGGTTGGCCGCCGGCTCCTGGACCGGCCCGGCCGCGACCGCGATGGCTGCCGCCGCCCAGCCCTACGTGACGTGGTTGCGCGGCAGCGGTGCGCAGGCCGAGCAGACGGCACGACAGGCCGTGGCCGCCGCGGAGGCCTATGCGACGGCCGTCGCGGCGGTGGTGCCCCCGCCGGTGATCACCGCCAACCGGGTGCTGCTCGATGAGCTTGTCGCCACCAACGTCTTCGGGCAGAACTCCCCGGCGATCGGTGAGGCTGAACGCCAATACGCCGAGATGTGGGCCCAGGACGCCGCCGCGATGTACCGCTACGCGAGTTCGTCGGCCGCCGCGTCGGCGCTGACCGCATTCGGTCAGCCGCCACCGACGACCAATGCGTCCGGGCAGGCCGCCCAGTCGGCGACGGCCCAGGCCGGCGCCACCGGCGCCGGCGGCGGGGTCTCGGGTCTGCTCACCTCGGTGACGTCGATCATCGGTCAGTTCTCACCGTTCACCGGACTGGCGACGCAGGGCATGAGCGCCACCATGACGGGCTGGTCGGGCACGGCGAACATGCTCAGCAACATCAACAACGGCATCGGCCTGGCCGCCTTCACCGCCGAAAACCCGGGCGGCTTGGGCGAAATCCTCAACCCGCCGATGATCGGACCGGCCGGTCTGGGTCTGGGCGGGTTTGGCCTGGGCGGTGGCTTGGGCGGTGGCGGTCTGGGTGGTGGCGGCTTGGGCGCCGGGCTGTCGGCGAGCGCGGGCAGCGCACTGCGGATCGGGGGCCTGTCGGTGCCGCACGGCTGGGCGATGCCGGCCACGCTGGCTTCGGCCGTCGGCCCGGCCGGGGCGGCTCTGCCGGCCCCGGGGCCGGCGGTCGCCGGCGGCCTGCCGGGAACGGCATTCGGCGAGACCATGCTCGGTACCCTCGCGGGTCGCGGGCTGGGCGCGGCGACGTCTCGGGCCGTTTCAAATCGACGCACGGTCGTTCCTCGACCGCCGGCCGCGGGCTGATGGGAGCCGGTATGGACTTCGCGCTGCTTCCCCCGGAGGTCAATTCCGGGCGGATGTACACCGGTCCCGGGGCGGCGCCGATGATCGCGGCGGCATCGGCCTGGGACGTCCTTGCCGCCGACCTGGAGATCGCCGCCGTCGGGTACTCGGAGGCGATCGCAAGCCTGACCGGCCACCATTGGTCCGGCCCCGCCTCGGCGGCGATGGTCAAGGCGGCAATGCCGTATGTGGCGTGGCTGCAGGCGAACGGCGCCAAGGCCGAGCAGACCGCAATCCAGGCCAAGACGGTGGTGGCGGCCTACGAGGCGGCTTTTGCCGCGACCGTGCCGCCGGCCGAGGTGGCCGCCAATCGGGCATTGCTCGCGGCGCTGGTCGCCACCAACTTCCTGGGGCAGAACACCCCGGCCATCGCCGCCACCGAAGCGCACTACGGGGAGATGTGGGCGCAGGACGCCGTCGCGATGTACGGATATGCCGCGGTTGCCACGCCGGCCAGCGCCCTGCCGGCCGTGGACCCGCCGCCGCGAACCACCAACCCGGCCGGATCCAGCACCCAGGCCGCTGCGGCATCGCACGCGGCCGGAACCAGCGCTCATGCACACCTCAATAGCGCGATACACACCGTGCTGCACCACATGCCGGCATCGACCGGCTCATCGGGCACGTCGTCGGAGTCACTGGCCGACCTGGTGAACCCGCTGACGCCGTATACCAGCGTCGCCGCCAGCGGGATCAGCTTCGACTCCAGCATGTACACCGTGGTCGCCAACGGTGCCGGTTGGGGACGGCTGCTGTTCGTCCGCGGTGGCGTCGAGGGTGCGTTGACCTTCGAGGGGCTGGGCCCGCGCGGTGTGCTGTCGTCGTCCACGACGCCGGCGGTCGGTGCCGGCATGGGCCGGGCCACCCCGATCGGGCGGCTGTCGGTGCCGCCGAGGTGGGCAAGCGCGGCACCGCAGCTGCGGCCGACCGCGTTCACCCTGGCCGCTGCCGACACCCGGCTGCCGGCCGCCGTCGCGTTGCCGCCGGGAACGGCGTTCCAAGAGGCGATGATGGGAACGACCGCCGGCCAGGGCGCGACGGCCGACACCGGCGGTGCTCGCGGCCAGAAGACGGGCAAGAAGAACGAGGAGCAGGACGGCCGGCCGGCCACCACGCTGACCAACGGCAACGGCTGGTTGGCGTCATCGTGGGCGTATCACAATCGACCGCGTGAGGCGCAGCCGCTGCCGACCCATTGGCGCACCGGGCCCTCGGACCAGTCCGCGTAGGTTAGCGGCGCTCGCGCTCCAAGTAGTGGCTGACCATCTCGATCAGCGCCCGCCGTTCGGCCTGCCAGTCGAACTCTCCGCCGATGATCATCTGTGCCAACACGATTCCCCGCAGCGATGCCCAGATCACGTCGGCCACACCGGAATCCGCCGGGTCATCGGAGACCAGCACGCCCAGCCGGTTGATCGCCTCGTTCATCTGCAGCAGGTGCTCGTAGGACTGCTCGCCGAGGCTGCCCCGGGTGGCTCGCAGGATCTCGAACGCCGCCAGGGAGGTCGGGCTGGCGTAGCAGCGCCACGCGGTGTCGACGACGGCCTCGATGCGCTGCCGCAGTTCCAGCCCGCCGACGTCGACCGCCGACAGGCTCGCCAGTAACCGGGCGACGCCGTCGTCGACCACGGCCATCAGCAGCCCGTTGCGGTCGCCGAAGTGGTACTGGATGACGCCCCAGGTCACCCCGGCCCGTTCGGCCACGTGTTTGGCGGTGGCTGCGCCGAAGCCCTCGTCGGTGATGCAGCGCACCGTCTCCTCGATGATCCGGGCGCGGGTGTCGTCGCCGCGCTTGCGGGGCGCGGTGGTTCGCCGCGTTGGACCGGGAGACGGGCTGGTACCAGCGGAAATTCCCATTGTTGACTTTATAACATAGTCAGGTCTATTTTTTCTTCTGTGACCGAATCCAGGTATGCGTCGCTGTCGCGCGACGAGTTGGCCGTGCTGGTACCCGAGTTGTTGCTCATCGGGCACATGATCGACCGCTCCGGGATGGCCTGGTGCATCCAAGAGTTCGGCCGCGAGGAGATGTTGCAGATCGCCATCGAGGAGTGGGCCGGCTCGAGCCCGGTCTACACCCGGCGCATGCAGCGGGCGCTGGGCTACGTCGGCAACGACGTGCCCACCATCTTCAAAGGCCTGCAGTTCGACATCGGCTCACCGCCGCAGTTCATGGACTTCCGCTTCACCGTCCACGACCGCTGGAACGGCGAATTCGAGTTGGCCAGCTGCGGCGCCTTGCTCGACGTGGAGCCGATGGGCGAGGACTACGTCTTCGGCATGTGCCACACCATCGAAGACCCGACCTTCGACGCCACCGCGGTGGCGACCAACGCGAAGGCGCAGTGCCGCCCGGTGCACCGGCCGCCCCGCACGCCGGTCGACCGGCAGCCGCACTGCTGCTGGACCGTCATCATCGACGAGTCCTATCCCGACGCCCAGCCGATCCCCGCATTGGCGGTGATCAGCGAAACCAATGCCGCCACCTGGGAACTCGGCGCCATCGACCCGTCCGGCGAAGGACTGGCGGACTACACCGGGCCGCTGCTGTCCGATATCGACTTCACCGCGTTCTCCCACTCGGCACTGGTCCGGATCGCCGACGAGGTGTGTCTGCAGATGCACCTGCTGTACCTATCGTTCGCGCTGGCGGTGCGCGCCCGGGCCGACACCGACGAGCTGGCGGTCTCGGTGGGCCGTCGCCAGCTGACCGGACTGGCCGGGCTGGGTGCGGAGCGCATCAAGAACGCCATGCGGCTCTCCGATGACATCGCCGGGGCGCTGCGCACCTTCGAATTGCACCCGCTGCTCAATCCGGCCGGCTACGTGCGCGCCGAGATCGGTGACGGCCGGATCTCGGTGCGCCGCTCACCCGCGCACGACGACGGTGCCTGGATTTCGCTGTGTTCGCCGGCCGAGGTCAACCCGCTGCAGGCCATCGCGACCGCGGTCAACCCGCTGCTGCGGGTGAGCATCGAGGGGTCCGACGACGAGTGGACGGCGCGGCTGATCGAAACCGACACCGAGGCCAAGGAGTTGCCCGAGGTGATGGTGACCAAGGTCAGCGGCGGTGCGACCTTCCAGTTCCGCACCCGAAAGTCGTTGCCGCTAACGGTTGTATAACCCTATGGTCTCGGCGGTGGCGGCTCACCGCGCGTGCCCCTAACGTGGTCACGACACTAGCCGTTGTCGATCCAAGGTAAGCAGCATATGTACGACCCGCAGGACGACGATGTCACCCGGGAAGCCGACGCAGTCGAGGCGACCGCGATGGCGCCGACAGTGACCTCTGCTCCAGGAACCGGTTCCGTCGTCGGCGCATTCGCCTGGTCGCAGGAGGACGGCAGCGCCGGCGCCGAACCGGTGCCCTACGTCGAGGACCGCTACGACGACTCGCCGGGCACCGGACGCCGACCGGCTGCCCCGCCGCCTCCGGCACCGGTCCCCGGTCGCCGCCACCCGTCGCGGCTGCCGCTGTACGCACTCGGCTTCGGCATTCTGGTGGCGCTGATCGCGGTCGCCGGCGCGCTTTACAGCTTGGCGCGCAGCTCTGAGGAGCAAGCACCCGTTCAGCCGGAGACCAGTGCCGTGGTGGCGCCGCCGGCCCCGCCGTCCAGCGAGTTGCCGCCGCCTCCGGCCCCCAGCACGCCCGCACCTCCGCCGCCTCCGGTGGCCACCGCGCCGCCGCCGACCACCACCGCGCCGCCGAGCACCACCACCACGACGGTGCCACCCACCACCACGACGACCACGCATCCGCCGAGCACCACCACGACAACGGCGCCCACCACGACGACGGCACCCCCGACCACCACGGTGCCGCCGAGCACCACCGCGCCGCCGACGACCACCGTGCCGCCGACCACGACCGTGCCGATGACGACCGAGTATCTGCGAATTCCCTTGGTGCCGATACCGATTCCGATCACGGTGCCGGAGAACTAGGCCCGCCCGCGGATCAGCGGAACCAACACCGAGGCGGCGAACGTCGTGATATCGGCGTGGGTGTGCAAGTGCGGCGGCCCGTCCGGCGTCAACAGCAGTGACTGGGTCAGCCGGGCCAGCACCGCTGACAGGGAAGCGATCTCGCTCGCGTCGGTCGAGCCTCCGGAGCGCTGGCGCACCAACCGGATGCGCTCGGCGAGGAAGGCGGACGCAAGTTCGACCACGTCACCGGCTCCGACGGTCAGCGCTCGCAGCGTCTCATCGCGGTCGACCTCGAGCAGCTGGTGCAGCAATCGGTTGTCACGCAACGTGGTCAGTGTCGTGGTGCAGAACCGCACGAGGTAGTCGTCGATCTCGGTGTCGCTCGGACGGTCGGCCAGCACACCGCTGCCGGAGTCGATCTGTGTCAGCACCCGGCCGGCCTCGTAGAGGAATGCGGCCGCGACGATGTCGCTCTTGGCGCCCAGTCGCCGGTAGAGGGTGGCCCGGTTGACCCCGGCGCGGCGGGCGATGTCGTCGGTACTGGTTCGTCGTACCCCGGTCAGGGCGAACTGCTCCAGGGCAGCCCGCAGGATGGGGGCATCGGCGTCGGACTCGTCTGGCGCCCCGAGCAGCGCAAACAACGGATTGGCGGCCATCGGAGTCGAATCTACCGCCGAAACCGTTGCCAACCCCTCCGAACGATGCAACAATTATCGTTGAATCGTTGCACAACGGAGAGGGTGTGACCATGGTTATGCAGCTATCCCGACCACCGGTCGACCGGGGTCTGAACCTGGCCGACTACGTCGGGGAGGGTTTCCTGTTCCTCGGCGCCGGCGTGACGGTGCTGTTGCAGCTGGCCGAGCCCGGCGTCGGCCACGGCGTCGCCGATCACTCCACCGTGCTGTCGCGGCCGCTGGACCGGCTGCGCACCACCATGACCTACATCTACGTCACCACCCTCGGTACCGAAGAGGAGCGGCGGGCGGTGGCCAAGATGGTCAACCAGGCGCACGTGCCGGTGAAGTCGAAACCGGACGGCCCGGTGACCTACAACGGCTTCGACCCCGATCTACAGCTGTGGGTGGCGGCAACGCTCTACAAGAACGGCCAAGACCTCTACGAGCGCTTCCTGGGCCCGATGGACGAGGCCACCGCCGAACGGCTGTATCAGCAGTCGGCGGTCTACGGCACCACGCTGCAGGTCAAGCCGGAGATGTGGCCGGCGACCCGCGCCGAGTTCGAGCAGTACTGGCAGCGCAAGCTCGACGAGCTGACCATCGACGACCACGTTCGGGCGTTCTGCCACGAGCTGTTCCGCGGCGGCGACTCGCCGCTGTTGATCCGGCTCGGCATGCCGTTGAACCGGTGGATCACCCGGGGCCTGCTGCCGCCGCAACTCCGCGAGCAACTGCACTGGACCTGGAGCCCACGCGATCAGCAGCTGTTCGACGCGCTGATGGCGGTGCTGCCGCCGGTGTACCGGCTGGTGCCGCGGCCGATCCGCTGGTTGCCGTCGCGCTACTACCTGTGGGCGATGCGCCGCCGGCTGAGCAGCGGGCGGCGGCTGATCGACGAGCGCGACCGGGTCGGCGCCGCCTGACACCGGCCGGACGACGCTGGCCAGACCCAGCCCGACGCAGGCACACTGGGGTGTGACACCGGGCCGGAAGGGGTTGGCGATGAGCAACGACGGTTCATTCGGATTCGATTCCGAGGATCTGGATCGGATCATGCGCGAGGCCGGTGAGGGGCTGCGCGCCGCGTTCGACCGGTTCTCCGGAGCGGTCGGCTCCGGCAGCCGGGTGGGCTGGGGCGGGATTCTCGCCGACCTGGCCCAGGCGGCGCGGTCCGGGCCGCCGACCACCGGCGAGACCGGCGACGGCGTGTGGGCCATCTACACCGTCGGTGACGACGGCGCGGCCCGGGTCGAGCAGGTCTACGCCACCGAGATCGATGCCCTGCGAGCCAGCCAACGCAATCCCGATCCCAGACGAAAAGTACGGTTTTTGCCTTATGGAATTGCGGTCGGTGTGCTCGACGACAGTGCTGACCAAACCGAGTGACGTAGTCCACCGACAGGCGGGGCACGCCTGGTTTGACACGGTTCCGGCGTGGGTTACATTGCCACCGTGCCTGAGATGAACCGCCGCCAAGTCATGATGATGCTGGGTGCCGGGGCGCTGGCCGCCACGGCCCCGAACCCGCTGGCCAGAGCCGTTCCCGCGCCTCCCGGGGCGCCCGGCGACCCGACCCAGCCACCGGCCGCACCGGGCGACCCGGCAGTGCCCGGCGCCGGCGCCAAGCCCGGCGGCTTCATCTGGCATGACGAATTCGACGGCCCAGCCGGTTCCGCCCCGGACCGGTCGAAGTGGACGGTCTCCAACCACCGCACCCCGATTCGCCGCCCGGTGGGCTGGGACCGGCCCGAGTACTTCTACCAGTACCGCGACAACCGCAAGAACGTCTTCCTCGACGGCAAGTCCAACCTCGTCATCCGCGCCACCC
Source organism: Mycolicibacter senuensis (assembly GCF_002101885.1). Taxonomy (GTDB): domain Bacteria; phylum Actinomycetota; class Actinomycetes; order Mycobacteriales; family Mycobacteriaceae; genus Mycobacterium; species Mycobacterium senuense. The sequence goes on along the minus strand of NZ_LQPS01000016.1, from coordinate 19,040 downwards.
AGGAGGGCAACACCTACTTCGGCGGGCTGGTGCACGGTAATTGGCGTGGTGGCATCGGCACCACCTGGGAAGCCCGGATCAAGCTGAACTGCCAGACCGCGGGTTGCTGGCCCGCATGGTGGCTGTCCAACGACGACCCGGGCCGCGAGGGCGAGATCGACATGATGGAGTGGTACGGCAACGGCGAGTGGCCGTCCGGCACCACCGTGCATGCCAACCCGTACGGCACCGCGTTCGAAACATTCGCGCTTCCGGTCGACGGCAATTGGCACAACTGGCGGGTCACCTGGAACGCCAGCGGCATGTACTTCTGGCAGGACTACGTCGACGGGATGGAGCCCTACTTCAGCGTCCCGGCCGTGGGCATCGAAGACGTCGAGGAACCGGTCCGCGTGTGGCCGTTCAACGACCCCGGCTACACGGTCTTCCCCATCCTGAACCTGGCCGTCGGCGGATCCGGTGGCGGTGACGCCCGGCAGGGGAGCTACCCGGCGGACATGCTGATCGACTGGGTGCGGGTCTTCTAACCGGCGTTCCGCCGTTCCGCCGTGCCGTCGACGCCGATCGATGGCACCATTCGAGGATGCCCGAGATGAATCGACGCAGCCTGATGCTGACCACCGGGATCGGGATGCTGGCTAGCGCGATGCGCGTACCGGAGGCGTGGGCGCAACCGTCGCCGGCGGGTCCACGGCCTGCCGCGCCGGCCCAGACCTACCTGTTCAGTGACGAGTTCGACGGTCCCGCCGGTTCAGCACCGGATTCGGCGAAGTGGATCGTGGCGCGAGCCCGCGAATCCATGACGGACCCGACGTACTGGGAGCTGCCCGAGAACGTCGGGCAGTATCGCGACGATCGCCGCAACGTGTTCCTCGACGGCAAGTCCAACCTGGTGTTGCGCGCCGCCAAGGACGGCAACACCTATTACAGCGGCAAGGTCGCGAGCCGGTGGACCGGCGGCATCGGTCACACCTGGGAAGCCCGCATCAAACTCAACTGCCTGACACCCGGCGCCTGGCCCGCCTGGTGGATGGGCAACGAGGATCGTGGCGAGATCGACGTGCTGGAGTGGTACGGCAACGGCAGCTGGCCCTCGGCGACCACTGTCCACACCAAAGCCAACGGCGCCGAATGGGCGACCCACCAGATCGCGATGGACAGCGCCTGGCACACCTGGCGATGCCGGTGGGACGAGGACGGCATCCGGTTCTGGCGCGACTACGTCGACGGCGCCGCGCCCTACTTCACCGTCCCGGCGAACTCGATCGCCGACTGGCCGTTCAATGACCCCGGCTACCAGGTGTTCACGGTGCTGAATCTGGCCATCGCTGGTTCGGGCGGCGGCGATCCCGGGCCGGGCAGCTACCCGGCTGAGATGCTCGTCGACTGGATACGGGTGTTCTAAGGGAGGCTGCGCTGGTCGAGCCAGGCCACGCCTTCTTCCGCCGCCCGGGACAGTGCGCCGCGCTCGCCGAAATAGCCTGCGATCGCCCCGATCCCGGGCAGCAGACTGAGCCGTTGGTACAGCTTGTTGGGGTGTGGCCGCTTGGCCGCCTCCTCGAAGGTCGCCCGCAGGATCCCGGCCAGCTGCCAGATGCTCCGAGCGACGCCCGGGCTGTCCCGCGGCGGCTTGGGTTCCGACGGAGTGGGCACGTGGACGTCCTCGGGCAGCCGCCGGTCGCACAGCACCGCCGCCAGCAGCCGCACCTGCTCGCGCCGGTCGGTGACGCCGTACTCACGGGCCAGCGCACACAGCACGATGGCGTGATTGACGAATCCGGCCAGCTCGCCGACCGGCACCACCCGTGCCAGCCACCCGAAGATGCGCGGCGAGGCCACCACCACGGTGTTCAGCGCGCCGACCCGGTGCACCCACCAATGCACCCGCTCGTCACGGCTCATCCGGTCCCAGGCGGCGGTGCCCGGCAGGTCGGCGGCGTTGATCAACTGCGCGCCGGCGTTTCTGGCGCGGTCGGCGGCGCTGGGGCCGCGGCCGGCCTCGTTACGCCGCCGTCGGAGCCGGAACCGGCGGATCCGGCCGGTCACCCCACGCGGCGGTGCGAGCAGGCGACGGGTGCGCTTGCGCAGCCCGATCGGATCGGATTGCGAAAGCAGGTCGAGCAAGGGGTTGATGACGGCCACCGCGCGGCCGAGGGCGTCGGCGACCTCGGCATCGGTCAGGGCGGCGTGCGGCTTCGGGAAGAGACCCATGGTGGTGATTGTGCTGTGCGTGGCTGCTCAGCGTGGAGCCGATCGCGGAAATCTCCCGGCTCCAGACCTGCCGGCCTACCCGGTCGCGCCGGGGCTCCCGTCGTTTCCGTACAACCAACCGCCCTGACCACCGGGACCGCCGTCACCCCCATCACCGCCGTCACCGCCGTTGCCGAAGTAGGCGACAGTGCCACCGGGGCCACCGTCGGCACCGTCGACGCCCTCACCGCCGGCACCGCCATTACCGAAGTACGCCGCGCCACCGGCACCGCCAACACCCGAAGCGGAAGTACCGCCGTCACCGCCGTCCCCCCACCACAACCCGCCGGGCTCGCCGGCGGCCGCTGCCACAGTGCCGCCGTCGTAACCGTCGGCGCCATCGCCGATCAGCATGTGCCCGTTTCCGAACCATTCGTTGACCGTATGGCTGAAGACCATCCAGAAGTCGGCCTGGATCATCTTCAGCAGGTAGATCCATGGTTCGGCCCAGTCGTCCCAAGAAGCGTCCGACGGCGACACCGCGCTACCCGGCAGACCGTCCAGGTCCCAGCTCGCCGGGGCCAACCAGTTCACGGCATCCGACGCGCCACCGTCATCGGCCGGGACCCAGGCGGACACGTCGAACACGTCCGCGATCCAACCGAACTCGTCGGCCTGGGCCGGGGCTAACGGCATCACGCCGAACGTCAGGAACGTCCCCAGCGACGCCGCGGCCCCCACCGCTCGATTCCGCCGGCGCGACCGTGGTTGCGCAGTGCCCCTATCGATGCTCCCCCGATTAGCCATGCCCCCGTTTCCCTTCTTTGCCCTGTCCCGGGCCGATCGACTTTCCGAACACGTCGAGAACCCCGGCGCTTAGGTGGCTCTAAGGTATGACGGCGGCAACTTCTTGTCAATGAAAACGCAGATTGTCAGCCGTTTATCCTGATATTGGGTGGGATAGATGACTCCTAGTGTGATCTATTCCGAATCGGGCCACTTCAAGATCGGCTCGAGCGGGGCGCTGGTCCGGAAAGGTCATCGCCATGATCGCTCGCAACAGTTCCGCTGCCCGGGCGTCAAGCTCAGCGGGACCTCAGCTAGGCGGCGGGTGACCGCCGTCCGCGCCGGTCGGTGATCCGCGGCCGAGGAGGGAGTCGCCGTGCCCGTCGCACGGGTCTGACCTGCTCAGACGTGGAGCCGATGACGGGAATCGAACCCGCGTATTCAGCTTGGGAATACGGTCGGAACCGTCTGTTGCGATAGTTGTGGGTACGTGAAACCTGTTGATCAGCAACGATACGTGTAGCCGAGTCCGCATGGATACCGCTCAATGCGGGGGACTTGTGACCCTGACGTGACCCGCGGGGGCTTACTGCGGACGCACTTAGTACTGCTTCGGATCTTTGCAGCTCGTGTACTCAGCTCCACTGAGCGTGGTGCACCAAAGCTGTCGACCGGCTGGAAGTCGGAGCCGGCTGGTGTTACTCCAGCCCGCAACCTCAATCTGGACCTTCGCGAGGTCGTTTGCCATCTCAAGTGCTGGGACAAGGTCTGTGTCTCTTGAAACGAGGATGAGTGTGTCGGCCGCCGAAGTCAGCGCGCAGCGCACAAAGTCAATGGCCAGCTTGACGTCGACGCCCTTCTCTTTGGCCTTGTCTGTGGGCCAGTTACGCGGGTAGCGGAGGGTACGCGTGCTGACCTTGACCCGTCGATCACGGGACCACTCCGCGGTCTGCGCCTTATTCCGGGACGCCGGGGTGGGTTCCTTGGCTGAGCCTGGCTGGCCGCGATAGACGTAGATGTTCTGGACGACCCCGCCTCGCCCATACAGAAGACGACGCTTCATGAGGACATCGACAAACCTGCCCGGATGGATCAAGTAGGTGTGGGGTGGCGTCCCCGGAGGCGCGAAAGCTTCGCCGGCCGATAGGTGGAGGTTCTGGTAGTCAATGAAGACATCCACCACTGGATCTGTCACCGGAGCCACCCTGTTCAGATATTAAAAGCCCCGCCAGGCCCGGAGGACGGCGGGGAGCTACATACGCAAAGATAGGCAAGCGCAGCAGGACTGTCAACTACCCCGAACCAAGGGCTACTCCCTAGCCCAGCCTTACGTGACCTGCATAAACGCCCCCAGGATCGCTCACGACGCACCAAAGCGCCGGACCGGTCGCCCTCACCCGCCTCGCCGGGTTCTCGTCGACGAGCGCGTCTTATAGGCGGGTCAAAATACATGCTCTGTCGGCGTTGTCGAGCATCCGAAGAATCACACTGATGTACTTGTGGCTTAAGTCATATCTAAGGCTCTTCGTGCGGCGTTTCCGGGGGCCTATGGCCGTTGGGGACCCCACCGGCCATAGGCTGGCCCCGTCGGGAAAAAAGAAAAAAGCGGTTGCTACGCGAACCCCGAACCGCCGCCAGAGCGTTTCTTGCGGGCACCGGATGCGCCGAGCAGGGCCAGGGTGGAAGCGACCAGCGGGTGAATCCGGCACGTTGCGTCCCGACGATCCCAACCCCAGCCACCGGCGTCTCCGATGGGGCGTTTCTGCGCTCCCAGCACCGCATCAGTGAGCGAGTCCTGCCCGCGATGCGACAGGGTGCCCGCCTTCAGTCGCGTCTCGAACATGCCGCAGCCCTTGGCCATGTCCCGCGCTGTCGACCTGGTGGCCTTGATGCGGCGTGCTTTCAGCTCGGGGATCATCTGCGCGGCCGGCGACAGGTCGTCGATGACGATGGGCGTGCGTCTGTTGGCCACCTCGACGATGTAGTCGACCGCCGCCGACGTGTCAGAGCCGGCAAACAGTTCCTCAACATGTACCGAGCCATCCTCGCGAGCCCAGCAGCCGATGACCGAGATGTCCAGGCCGTGTGACATGTCCACGCCGAGGGCAGTCGGCGGCTCATCAACGGATGCGCCGAGCAGAGCGCCCCAGGCGGCGTCGCTGATGATGGCGGGCTGGCGCGCTGCGACCGGCGCCCACATTGACAGGCGTTCGGCCTGGAACTGGCCCTCGGGCAGGATCGCCCGGTCGTCGGTGATGGCCTGCACCGGAACACGTCCCGCCGCGACAGCCGGGTTGACCCGTATCCACATCTGTTGGTCGTCGATGTCGTGGCCCCATTCGGCGCACCATTCCCACCACGCCAGGCGCGGGTTGAGTCCGTCGTGTGCGCTGGCGCGCATCGTGGTGAACGCCAACGCATCGTGGGTCAGTCCCGGTGCCGTGCCGAAGTAGAGCGACTGTGCGCGCGGTCGGGAGAACACCGTGGGGGCCAGCGCCCCGACTTCCGGGGCCGGGAGGTCTTCAGCCTCATCGACCACCAGGCGATCCACTGATAGGCCGCGGCCGGCCGAGGCCGATCTGGTGGTGAACGCGATCCGCGCCCCGGTGTCCAGCTCGACGTACTCCGCACCGATCATCTGCGAATGCCGCCGTACCCGAGTGGCGAGATCGTCGTGATTCTGGATCACCGACCACAGTCGCCGAAACGCATCCGATGAGGTCTTGACCGCGTGCGCGGTGTGCAGGATGTTCTCGCCCAGCTCGAAGAGCCCGAACAGCTCGACGGCCAGCAGGATCTGTCCTTTGCCGTTCTGCCGGGACACCACCAGGCCGGCTTGCGATGCCGACCACGCACCACCGGACTCACGCAGCAGTTCGCGCACGATGTCGGCCTGCCAGGCGTCCAGGGGGATGCCGTAGGCCGCAGCCAGCTCCACGCAATCCTCGCCGGTGGCCTCATCACCGTCCGGGACGCGGGTGAACGTCGGCTCGGTGGTGACGGTCGGAGCCTTCATTACGCACCCCGCTTGCGACGACGGGCAGCGATCTCGTCCAGCTTCGATGTTCCTGCCGCCGGGGTGACCGCAGCCAGCGCCGTGATGGTCTGGCGGTACTCCCGACCGAGGGAAGCCAGATCACGCGGTGAGGTTTCCGGGTCTGTGATCACGGCCTCCAGGCGGTCGCGCAGGGCCTCCAGGCGGGCACGATCAGCACCCACGGACTGCATGTTTATGCGGTTACTGCCTTGGGTCATTTGGGGTCTCCAGAGTTATCCCTATGCCACGAGCCGGAACCCGGGGACCGGTCAGGGGTCACCCCCCACCCCTTGAGGCTCTGACCTGTGGGTATGCGTCGGTTAAGCCTCTGGCCTGCGGTAATGGGCGGGGACGTGTATGCGGTGGTGTGAATATTCATGCAGGTCATCACCATCGGCGTGCGGTCTCGAAGGTGACGCCGGGACGTGGGTGGTGGGTGCCGTTGCATCGGGTGCAGAGTTGGCCGGCGGGTGCGCAGGCGGGTGTCATTGAGAAGCGTGGATTCACATACGTAGGGCGCTTGATGACGACGCCGTAGTGGGCAGCCGCGGCGATGGTGATCGAGTCGATGCGGTCGCTGCGTTGCCGGTTGCAATACCGATGTGCTGCGGCGCAGTTCTCGGGCTCGTACTCCGGGCCACCGTTGGCAACTTGCCACAGGTGGTCGACCTGGAAGGCACGCGGGTGCAGGTGGTGTGCCTCGTAGGCGATGGCCTCACCGCAGATGTGGCAGGGATTGCCCTGTGCGCGGAGCTGGGCGCGTAGGCGCTTGGCCTTGGCGTCGTTGGGACGGGCTCTCACCATTGCCTGCGGGCCTCCTGTCTGTGGTTGGTGGCGGCGCGGCTCCAGGTACCGCGCCGCCACCGTGTGCCGGCCGTCGCTCAAGGAAAGGAGTTAAAACCCGAAGCGGCACGTCGGCGGTCTGTGGAGTCATCGGTCAGTACAAATCGTTCGATCCGAACAGTGTGCCGACGGCCGACCACATGGTCTGCAACGTCCGCACCGCCTGACCTAGCGGATCTTCCTGCTCGGTGTCGGTGCCGATGGTGATCTCGAAAGTCTTCGGCGTGTCCTGGTCGTAATGCATTCTTACGGCATTGACTTGGTCGGTGTAGAGCAGGCCGTCGATCTCGAACAGGCAGCGCGTACCAAGGTCGAAGTCGTAGTAGATCGAGTAAGGGCGCCGATTCCAGATGGAGACCTTGAACGCCTGATACGGGCGGGTCTTCCAGTGTCCTTGGCGCATCGTCAGCGCCGAGGAGATCGTGTAAGCGGTGCCGCCACCCTCCTGCGTGAAGTACTCCAGGTAACCCATGTCGCCGCTGGAGATCTCGCGCAGCGGGTCGGTGTGGCGCATGAACGCAAGCAGCATGTTGTCGAGTTGGCCCTGGTAGATCTCCTCAAGGCCGGAGCCGACCGGCGCGGGGCCGGTGTTTTCACCCAGTCCGTAGGCGTGGACTACCTGCATCTGACTCAGACCGAACTTGATTCCCCAGGTCTGCAACTGGTTAATAAAGCCGGGCGACTTGCCCCCCACCAGGATTGACTTAGCTTTGGACTTGAACACCGCCCGCTCGCTGGTCTTGATCGGTGATGTCGGCGTGCTGTCCCGGAACACGATGCTGGGCAGTATCGGCGCGATGCCAAGGAAGTCGCGAACGTAGGGCGGCACGTTTTTGCCCGTCCGCGGGTCAATCGCGTCAGCGTCGCGGAACTCGTAGAGGAGTTCGCTGATCAGGTCATCCGCGGTAGCCGCAACGAGATTGACGGCCCCGTCCACTGCTGTCCCGGTCAACCCGGTCACGCCCGACTGGTCCTCGACAGCGAGCACGATGCAGGCCCGCGACGGCCGTGCCGCCTCCTGTCCAATGAGGTCGGCCAGCTCGGGGTGTGGGGAGTCCTCATCCTCAGGAAGCCACGTGTAAGCGCGCACGTTGCAGCCCGCATCCTTGAGCAAGCCCGCGGTGGTGTCGTGCGCCGGGGACCAGCGGGTGGCGATCACCGAGAAGCGGGACGTGTCGGTCAGCGGATTGACGAACTGCATCTGAATCGGCCAGTTCAGCGGCGACCACAGGCGGCCGTCCGACAGGGGCTTGACCCACGCGCCGGGGTTCACGAAGTTGTCGATGATCCCCAGTGGCGGCCAGAAGATCCGGGCCAAGTTCACAAACCCCGTGACCGCCGTAATGGTCCGCGTGTTGCCGGGCAGCACCCACGCCTTGAGGGGCTGAAACTCCGGGGCAAACCAGGGCGTGGCCGCGAAATACAGGTGCTTCCAGTGCTCCCGATTCTCGGCCACGTCGAAATGCAGCTCATGCAAACCGGCCTCGGTACGCACGTTGCGCACGGCCGTCACCTTGCAGCCGTACCGCCACCGCCAGTTCCGCTTGTTCGGGTAGGGGTCGATGGTGACATTCAGGTCATCGTTGGCGCGGACATCGCTACGCAGGAAGCGGTTGAGCCAGTTCGATCCGCGCACGACAATGGAACCCGTGCCGGTGTCGTGAAGCCGCTGCTCGACATCGACGGACTTCTCGCCGCCGATACGGCCGATGAACTTCATGTCCTTGTCCCACAACCGGATCAGCGGACGTGCGCGGCCCTCGGCATCCTTGACCATCCGCTTGGCGTGGGCGTACCGGTAGGCGGAGATCGGGGCGGTCAGCGGGTCGGGGACGCCACCCTCGCCGACGGGGGGAAATTTGAACATGGGGTAATCCCGGCGTTTCTAGAAGGCCACCCCGACCGATCCAGGCCGGTATGCCTTCCCCCTGGTGGGCGCGCTGGGTTGTGTGGGTGGGGTTTCCGCCAACTTCTCCAGCCGCCGGCCGACGTCGTCGCCGGTAAGGGCGCCAGGTGCTGTGGCGCGGAGGGCATCGGTCAGCTCGGGTGGCATTGTCGGTGTTCCGACCGAGAAAACGATGCCGACGGCGGCGCTGAAGTTCCCGCCGCTGGGCAATTCGTTCAGTTCCGCCAGGACGTCGGCCTGTCCGGTGTCGGCAGCGTAGGTCGCGGCGAGGTCTGGCTGACCCTGGCTGTAGGCGCGGCTGGCGAGGGCCCGCGCCATCATGTCATCACCCAGGTTGCTGGCCTGGGTGAAGAGGCGGCCGAGCTCGTCGGGGTCGGTGATCTTGGCGGCGCGATCCTGGGCATCCCTGAACACCAGCGTGGTCGTCGGGTCGGCGTCGGCAGGAAGGCCAAACAATTTCTTCGCGAGCCCGCGGCGAGCGGTGTCACTGGTGGTCACGAACTCATCCCGAAGATCGACGGCCTTCTGGCGGTGCTCAACGATGGCCTTGGCGATCTCGTGAATCTGGCCCTCGCGGCTGAAGTTCGCATTGCCGGCGATCGTGTCGACCTGCGCTTGCAGGTCGGCGCGGATGGCTTGGACCCTGGCTTTGGCTTCATCCAATTTCATTGGGGTTTCTCCTATTTCCGGCGGTCTGTGTGATGGCCCGGACGTGGTGGGCGTGTATCAGCCACCGGCCGCCGTGACGGGTAGCGGGCACTCGTCCGTTGGCGATCCACTTGCGGATGCAGCGGTCGGTCACGCTGAGTTGCGCTGCGGCTTGGCTGGTTGTCCACAGTTCTGATTCTTGCGAATCATCTTGTGCGGCAGCTATTTTTGTTCCGATACCGGAACGGTGTTGTAGGGCAGCGAGGTGCAGGGCAGCCAGGATCTCGTAGGCGACGGGATCGGTGGTGCGCAGGTTGATGCGGCGGTCGGCGGTCAGTCCGGCCTGGGATTCGAGCCAGTGCGCGATGCGAGGGGGAACGCTGACCGACCCGTCCGGTCCGACGCGGCGGGCGATCCGTTGGGACCAATCGTCTACCGGGCTCACGACTCCCACTCGATCAGCACCAGCTCGGCGTCCGGGTACTCCTGCTCGCACCAGTAGCCAAGGACGGCCACCAATCCCACATGCCCGTGGGCGCCAGCCTCTTTGACACGGCGCGCCCCGGCTTGGTGCCACTCTTTCGGATATTCCATCCCCGGGGTGATGGCATCCTCCGGGACGCCGAACAACAAGGACCGGCCGATGGTGCACAGGAGCAGATCGCCGGTCTCGGTGACGGTGGCGCGGACGATAATCCTTTGCGGCGAAGTCACGATGCCTCCTCGGCTGGGCGTCCACGCTTGGCCGGGATGCGGCCGGCGATGACACCGGACGGTTTCTTGCGGGCGGGTAGGGCGCTGTACCAGCGTTCGCAGGACGCCAACGCTGGGCAGACCTTGCACAAGCCGAGCGCTTGCTGGTGGCGCTGATCCGCAACGTCTTGGGGTTCATCGGGGCCGCGCTCGTCAAAGAGGTGTGATCGGTTGCGGCAGCGGGCGCCGGGAAGTGCGGGGGCGCCTGCCAGGACGGCGGACAGCACCTCGACCACCGGGTCGGCGGAGGTGTCCGGGCGGACACGGGGCGCCTGCGGCCGGTCCTTGTGCCAGCGTTGGGCGTAGTGCTTGGAGCACAGGCCCATTGCGCGGGACGGGGTGGTGCATTCGGCGACGGAGCAGAGGGTCATGTGGCCTCCTGGAGCTGGTGGTCGATGATTCGTTGGACAGTCGTGTAGCCGACTTTGAGGGTGCGTTGGATGGTGGACGGTGCGGTGCCGGCGGCGTGGGCTTCGAGTACCTGGGCGACCCGTTCGGGGGCGATGCGCACCACGCCTTGCCTGACGATGCGGTGCGCGGCGTTCAGGTGTGCATCGGCGTGCGTGGCGTTGTGCACCGTGTTGTGCACCTCGACATGCACCGGCGGTTGCGTGTCCGCGTGATGCGCAGCGGCGTGCACCTGCGCTGCGGATTGGCTGTTGAGCGCCAGGAGCGCGATCGTGCTTGCGGTCATGCCCAAGTCGATGATGAGGGGCACGATCCACGCTATGGCGGGGTCGATGCTCGCCTGGGTGAGCGCCAGATCGCGCAGGGCGACGAAGTTGACCGCGAACGCGCCGGCGGCGAGCAGGCCTGCGGCGGCCAGTGCACAGCGGTATACGGAGCCGGTGATCTGGGCTTGCACCAGGGCGTGCACGCCGTATGTGGCGCACAGTTGGATCGCAACGACGACGGTTGCGAGGGCCGAGGCGATCACAGGCGAGCGTGCGTCCCCGAGCATGGCGTGCGCGACGACGCCGCAGACCGACACCGCGGCCGCGCCGATCAGCCAGGCCCAGAAGAACCGGCGGGCGGCCTGGTGGGCGTTCACGATGCCTCAGTTGGTCGGCGGGGCTCGGAGAAATCGACCGGTGTGGAGCCGGTGGACGGCGTCAGGTCAGCGGCGGCGATCCTGTCGACGCACGGCACCTTGCTCACGCGACCATCTGGCTTGGCGCACGGCTGGCCTGCCGTGGCGCCGCAGTGGGGGCAGGTGATCTCCCCGGCGTGGGTGTCGGTGTAGGCGGCCATGACCGCGCGGCCCGTCACGCGGTGCCCTCCTCGGTGTCAGCACCCGCAGGCCTAATGCGCCATATGGTCGCCCGCGAGTCGGCGGGATCGACCACGGGCGTAATGCGACCCGACCTACTGATGGCTTGTACGGCTGCGTCCCAGGTGTGCCCGGCCGCCGTAGCTGCCTCCCTGAAGCGCGCCTTGTCGATGATGCCGGTGTTTGCCGACAGGGAGTCGAGGTAGTCGTGCACCCACTGCGCGGCGGGCTTGTATCCGGTCTTCTGGCCGGTGATGCTGTAGATCTTCGAGCGCCCTTCGCTGCCAACGAGGACCATGTCCGGGTTCCGGTCTATGGCCTGCCCTATGTTGCTTTTTAAGTACCCGGCTGCCCGGAGGTGGGAGTACACAGCAACCGTTGTGACGGTGGTTTGGCTGGCTTCGCGTAGCTCTGCAATGTACTGGGCGAGCTCGCTAGCGCACGACACCTTGGGCCGCTCGGTTTCGTGCGACCTGCGGGAATCCAGTTCAGTAACCGTGGCGGGGTGGTCACGGGTGACCTCGTTGGTCACCCTTCCTGAACTGGCCTTTTGGGGGGTGACCTCCTTGGTCACGGGTGACCCGATTCGGTACCTCACACTGTTGTGCTCTCCCGGCCGCATCGACACAATTCCGTCGGCTTCCAGCAAAGCAATAGCTTGGTCGAATAGCTCCCGTTTCTCCCGCTTGCCCAGGCGCCGCCGGAGATCTCCGCCGGCCTGTTCTCCGTCGCGATCGAGCATCCGCATGATGCTGCGCTTGACGGTCTCCAGGCGGCTGGCATCGTAGAAGTCCTCACCGACAGCCCGGGCAACTGCCCGGTCCCGAATCTTTGCCCGGGCGGCCTGGCGGTCGTACTCGATCACCGCGTCTCGGGTGGCATCGGACTTGGCCATGATGACCTCCGACAGCGCCCAGTCGCTCCCGGAAATGACCGACCGGTGATCGAGGATCGCCAGCGCGGCGGCGACCTTGAGTCGAGTCAGGGTGCGGTGTCCGTCGATGGCGTCGAGCTCTCCCCGCTGGTTGGCCAGCAGGCCCTCTGCGACGTACTCCGAGATGTCCGGGGTGCCGTACTGGATGAGCACCTGCTGGTCCGCCAGCGCCCATGCCGGCAGCTTCGTGTCCAGCGCCCGGTCGGGCTCAGGTCCCGGGGTGTCCGGGATGGAGGGATCAGTGACCGATCCCCACACCAGTCGCTGTGGCGTGCCGCCAGATACGTCGTCGAGAAGAACTCCGCAGTGACCGAACTGTGCACTGATGGACAGGGCTAGCCGGTATGAGTCGGCTGGCACGGCGCGGGTGGTGGCCGCGGAGGCACCCTTGCTCCCCAGGCGGTCGCCGGTCAGTGCCGCTTTGATTGCCGCCCTGGTGTTGTTGCCCTGCCCTGCATTGAGAGCGGTCAGGTGATCAATCTCTGAGACGGTGATCAGCGCGCGGGTGATCCGGTCCTCGGGGTTCTTCTGCTCCTTGAACAGCTCGGCGATGCCCTGCCCGGAACCGAGGCCTTCTTCGTGGATGTCGGCGGGCCAGACAACGCGAGCCAGCTTGTCGGTGACACCCTTGCCGGAACCGGACCTGCCGACGAGCACGATGCCCATGTTCAGTGACGCTGGGGCCGGTGGACCGGGTAGCATCACGCGATGGCTGGTCGACACGCTCACCCGCAGCAGCACCGCAAGTAGCAATGCCCAGGGGGCTACGTACCGGGCACGAGCCCATTGGTGAATTAGGTTGAGTTGGTCGGTGGCCGACCAGAATTCGTCGTCAGTCAAGATGCTCTCCTGGGTATGTATGCGGGGCCGCGCCCGCTGCGGATCAGGCGGGCGACCACGGGCCAGTCCTCGGCCGCGGCAATGGCTTTGGATGCCTCGGCGGCAGCCTCCTGGGCGATCTCGCACCGCAAGACGAAGTGCTCACCGCCCACGGCAAGAGCCGCGAGCTTGCGCGGGTCGCCGTCCGCGAGGGCGCACCATCTCGGCGTGCCGGCCGCGGGCAGGTCACCAAGGTTCGACTTGGCCAGGTATTCGGTCAGGAACTGGTGGGTGGGCCACCACGCGACCTGGCGGCTATGCATGGACGCCCTCCGCCTGTGCACATCGAGGACCGATTCCGGCCATTACGCTGCGAGGGTCCGTCAGCCAAGATCCACATGCTCGGCACCGCACCGCGATCCGCCACTCCGGGATGTCAGCGGGGACACCGGCCCGCGTGGGGCCGGCTCCCTCTACCTTGGTCGTCTTCACAGTCATTCGGACGCACCAACCTGGGCCGCCCTGAGCGCCGCTATGAGGTCTTCCACGTGGGCGTCCGGCAGACGGTCCGCGTCGGACCAATGCGCCAGGGCACACGCGAGCAGGAGTTTGAGGTGTTGCCGCCGCGTAGCCATCCGCTCCTCATTTGCCACCCGGTAGCAGTCGGGACAATCCATTTCCACCCACCAACCGCCGGTCTCGGGGTCCTCGTATTCCTGGTCGAAGCGCACCGGATCGGGCTGCAACAGCTCGTCGCCGCCGCGGGTCCTGGACTTCTCCGGGAGCTTCTGGACCTCACCGCAGAAGGTGATGACGGTGGTCCGGCCGGCCTTGCGTGCCGCTTGCGCGTCGGAGGTCGCCCACAAGTGATTCATGAGCGGATTAGGTTGACGGCCTTGGCGGTACGCCTCACGGATCTGGTGGCGGGTTGCGGTGTATGCATCGCCGTAGGGGTCTTTGCCGCCGAGTGCTATCCGCGTGATCCGCTCGGCGTGGTCCCGGTGCGGGTCGCCTTCCCGGTGGAGGATGGCGTGGCGGGTGATCTCCCCGCAATTCGCGCACTTAAGGTCACCGAGTTCGCGGTGCCAGTTCGGGTCGACCGGACTGCACAGCCAATAGTTCTCGCGCTGGCGGTTCCGGGCTTGGCGGCAGGTGCGGACTTCGCCGCAGGTGCAGCAGAGGGCCTGGCGGATCTTCGCGCTCATCACTTCACCGCCTGAGCGTCGAGGACGCGGTGTAGTGAGGCGAGGCCGAGGGGGACCGTCTCGGCGAGTCGGGCGATGAAGTCGATCCGGTCGGCCAGCTTGCCGGACTGTTCCGGCCACATGTCCGCGATCCGCTCGGCGGCCACCGCGGCGTCGACTGCCTTGCGGTGGGCGTCCACAACGGCGGCGATCAACGAATTGCAGCGGGGGCCGTGTACTCCGATCGAGCTGCAGCAGCGGCGGTAGGTGCTGTCGACCGGGTTCAGACCGCGATCCACGTCGTCGGCGGGATCAGCCAGGACGTAGGGAATCGGCGCACGGTCATCACGACCGTCCGTGCTGATGGGATGCGGGTTAGACTTCATAGCGAACTGCCTTTCTGCTGGTGATGCGGTGGTGGGTGTTCTTTTGAAGGGCCTCGGTTGCAGCCGGGGCCTTTCGCATATCCGGGGTCAGGTCGTCGTCGACCAGCCCCAGGTCTTCGTGCTGCGGGTAGTCGCGCATCTATGCCGCATCCCCGCCTTGTTGCTCCAGGCGCTGGATGTAGTCGTCGATCTGGCGGTCGGTGCTGAACCGAAGTTTTCCGATCTTCACCGAGCCCAGCTCGCCCGCTGCCCAGAGGCCGAACACGGTCGATCGGCTGATGTCGCCGAGGCGTGCGGCCGTCGCTTGCCAGTCGTTCACCGTCTCTCCCTTGCTGTTGTGTGATGAACACGTATATCTGCGTGTTCTGTGTTCATTTCTAACATTAGTTGGCATTGAACACAAGTGCTGTCAGACTGTGTTTTGTGGACACATGGGAATTGGGGCATGCCCACCAGGTCGGCCGGATGGTGCAGCGATTACGCAAGCCGCGGTCTGCTCAGTGGCTTGCCGATCGGACGGCTGAACTCGGTCTAAAGATGACCAGGCAGGCGATAGCCGATCTAGAGAACGGCCGGCGGCGCTACATCACGACAGCCGAACTGTTCGTTATCGCATTTGCGCTTGGCACATCCCCGGCCATGCTGCTTTTCGGGCACGCGCTGGTAGACGGCGAAGTTGAGGTTCTCCCGAACTTAAAGACATCAGCAATCCATGCAGCGCAATGGTTTTCAGGGGAGCAACCGCTGCTCTTGATTGATGTTGTGGGGGGGTACTCGGAAAATAACCGTGCCCTGGCAGATGGGCGTGAGCTGGAAGATTACCGGAGGCCTCTCGTGACGACAGCGCGCAGTGATGCTGATCCAGAGGCGTGGGAAGCGTGGAAGCGCATGGTTGTTGAGCGCGTCAGAGCGCGCGAGGCCGTCGAGGACCGGCTACGCGCCTCCGGTCTTATCGTCTCGGATGACGACGATGCCTAGACAGCAGCTCCCCCCGCAGATCCGCAAGATCGAAGTCCTTGACAGGCGCACCGGGAAAACCGTTGTGCGATACAGGGTTAAGGTCGACGTCGGCACACACCCGGTCACCGGAAAGCGTCAGCAGGCGAAGCGGCACTGCATCACCGAAGCGGATGCCCGGCGGTTGCTGTCGGAACTACAAGGCAAAGTCGCTACGGGAAGCTACGTATCCCCCTCGAAGATCACCGTCGACCAGATGTGCGCCGACTACATCGCCGGCCGCCACAACCTCCGCGAATCATCGCTGGCCAAGCTGGCCTACGACCTGGCACCACTGCGGGAACAACTCGGTGATCTCCGGGTGCAGAAACTCGCCAAGGCGGACCTCGACCGGCTCGTCACGGACCTGATGGCAGGCGGCACCGTCACCGCGAAAGGCAACACTCGGCGGCCCTGGTCGGCGGTCGCGGTCAACAAGGTGATCTCCACCGTCGACCAAGTGCTCACCGACGCAATGCAGCAGGGCATCGTGCCTAGGAACGTCGCGGCGTCCATCGCCCGGGTGTCGAGTGTCCACAAGGACGTGGAGACGTTCACCGCGGCCGAGGTAGGGCAGTTGCGGGCGAAGTTCGCTGACGACCGTCTCGGGCACGCCTGGGAACTGGCGCTGTACGGGCTGCGGCGGGGTGAGATAGGCGGCCTACGGTGGTCGGATATCGACCTCAAGGCGAAGATCCTGACGGTGGTGAACAACCGAGTCGATGCCGGCGGTACGGCGGTAGAGAACGACCCGAAGTCCCACGCCTCCCGGCGCACGCTGCCGTTGCCGGATCGGCTGGTGAAGGTGCTCAAGGCCGCTAAGAAGCGTCAGGCCGCCGAGCGGCTGCTGATCGGGAAGCACTACGGCACCGGAGCGTATGTCGCCTGCAATGAAGCGGGGGAGCCATATCACCCGCAAGTGCTATCGAGGTACTGGCGGGACGCGGTGAGTAGCGCCGGGGTGCGGCATATCAAGTTGCACGGCGGTCGTCATACGGCGGCCACGCTGATGCACCTGGACGGGGTGCCGGTAGCGGTGATTGCTGCCTGGATCGGGCACTCCGATCCGACCCTGACGCTGCGGGTGTACGCACATTCCCAGGACGATGCGCTCAAGTTGGCTGGCGCCGCGCTGGATGGTCCGAACAAGAGTTCTGGATGAGTTGTGACCTTTGGTGACCCTGACGGGCCTGATCGAACGGGGTCGAACAGCGTTTCCGCTGCTCAACGTGGAGCCGATGACGGGAATCGAACCCGCGTATTCAGCTTGGGAAGCTGATGTTCTGCCATTGAACTACATCGGCATCGGTGCGCTAGCAGGCTAGCACCTGCGACCTCGCCGTCAGGCAACGATGGTGGTCGAGAGCGCGGAATCGTCGGCTGAACCGCCGAAAAGCCGACCAAACCGCACAGTCGGCGCTGCGGGCGGCGCGCCAGCCGAGCGGATACGCTCATTCGGTGCTGCTCTCCGACCGTGATCTGCGGGCCGAAATCGCCCTCGGCCGACTCGCCATCGACCCCTTCGATGACGCACTGGTCCAGCCGTCCAGCGTGGACGTCCGCCTCGACAACCTGTTCCGGGTGTTCAACAACACCCGTTACACCCACATCGATCCCGCCAAGCAGCAGGACGAGCTGACCACCCTGGTCGAGCCCAAAGCCGGCGAGCCGTTCGTGCTGCACCCCGGCGAGTTCGTGCTGGGCTCCACCCTGGAGTGCTGCACGCTGCCCGACGATCTGGCCGGCCGGCTGGAGGGCAAGTCGAGCCTGGGCCGGCTGGGCCTGCTGACCCACTCCACCGCGGGATTCATCGATCCGGGCTTCTCCGGGCACATCACCCTGGAGCTGTCCAACGTGGCGAATCTGCCGATCACGTTGTGGCCGGGGATGAAGATCGGCCAGCTGTGTCTGCTGCGGCTGACGAGTCCGGCGGAGCACCCTTACGGCAGCACGCGCGTAGGGTCGAAATATCAGGGCCAGCGCGGGCCGACGCCGTCCCGCTCGTACCAGAACTTCATCCAGTCCGGTTAGCCCTTCGGCTGTGACGGCCGTCGCGCGGCTGGGATGAAGCCGGTATCTGCTGGGCCTGCGGGGGTGCGGCCCTCAAGTACTGGCCGAGCAGCAGCGGGGTGGAGGTTATCGGTGGACATCGTTCTCGGGGTGTCGGTTGCGCCCTCGACGGTCCGCATGGTCCTGGTGGAAGGCGAATGCGCCGACGGGGTCACGGTCGAGCACGACGACTTCGAGGTTGGCGCCGACACCCAGAGTGCCCAGGAGCGGGTGGTGTCGGCGATCCTCGGCACCCGTGAAGGCGCTCGCGAGGGCGGCTATCAGCTCAGTTCGACCGGGGTGACCTGGAGCGACCCGGCGGAAGCCGCTGCGCTGCGCGAGGCCCTGATAGGGCACAAGGTCGAGAACGTGATGCTGGTCTCGGCGTTTCTGGCCGCCGCCGCGCTGGCTCAGGCGGTGGGCAGCGCGACCCGCTACCAGCGCACCGCCCTGCTGTTCGTCGAACCCGACGCCGCCACCCTGGCGGTGGTCAACTCCGATGACGGCGCGATCACCGAGGTCCACCGCCAGCCGCTGTCGCGTGATGACGACAGCGCGGTCGGCGAGCTGACCGAACTGGTTGCCGGCGCCCAACAGCTCGAGTCGCGTCCCGACGGGCTGTTCGTGGTGGGATCGGGCGGCGTCAATGTCGCGATGATCAAACCGGAGCTGGACAAGGCCAGTCCACTGCCGGTCAGCGCGCCCGAGGAGCCCGACATGGCGCTGGCCCGTGGTGCGGCGCTGGCCAGCGCGCACGCCCCGCTGTTCGTGTCCTCCACCCGGGCCGTGGCCTGGGCGCAGGACCCCGGCACCGGCTCGCTGGACCCGGCGCTGGTCAGCTCCGGATACGCCTACGTCCCGGCCGAGGCGGTCGACTACAACGCCACCGCCGACATCGAGCCGCTGGCCTACAGCGCGCTCCCGGACTACACCGACAGCGGCTACTTGCCGTCGGGCATGCAGCGCGTCGTCGACCAGCCGGAACTCGTCGACTCTCGGCTGCTGGACTTCAGCACCGGACTCCAGCAGCGTGAACGCAAGCCGATGCTGGTGACCGGCGGCGTCGCGGCGCTGTTCGTGGTCGGGGTGTTGACGTTGGCGATCGCGCTGGCGGTGGGCATGCGGGCCGCCAACCACCACGGCCCCGATGTGCGCGCCAATATCGTCACCCAGAAGCCGTCGCCGCCCAAGGCCGCCGTCCCCCCGCCGGCCCCGCCACCGTCGGCGCCGCCCGTGCCG
>NZ_LQPS01000015.1 GCF_002101885.1 Mycolicibacter senuensis | reverse complement strand
GTGGAAAAGTAGGACACCGCCGAACACAACATAAAGCCCTGTGGCCCCCAAAACAATTGGGGGCCACAGGCATTTCCGCTGCGCACGCCATGCCGGCCGGTCCGAGGGCGACGCCGGCAAGTCACGTTGAGTGCTGCGTATGTCTGCAGTTGCCCGATCAGCCGCGACGCTATACCGTTAAGCCTCAGTTAAGGGATTTAACAGGAGGATATCGGGTGCGCCACTTCCATTGCCTTCCGGTCATCGCCGGTATCACCGCCGGTCTGATCGCCGGCGTGCCGGCGGCCACGGCGCCGGCCGGCGCACACCCCGCCGCGATCTCACTTACCGGCAACGGCACGGAGCTCGGGGATGGCATCGCCTTCCTCATGGGCGGAACCGGCATGCCGCAACCGTCAGACCGCTACCTTGAGGCCGCCGACAATCTGTACCTGCAGCCGCACGGCTTCGGTGGCGAGCTGGTATCGCTCTGGACGCCGGAGAATGTCAGCTCCACCTCGCAGGCGGTGGGCGGGCAGATTCTCTACAACGCCGTCATGGATGAGATCAACGGCGGCCAGGTGGATGCCGATCATCCGGTTGTGGTGTTCGGCTACTCGCAGAGCGCTTCGATCTCGGTAGGTCTGATGGAGAGACTTGCCGAGGAGGGAGTGTCGAACGATCTGGTCCGGTTTGTGCTGATCGGCTCCCCGGGGACCAGCGGCGTCCCCACCGACCTGTATCACACCGACGTCTACAACTACGAATACGATCCGGTGGCGTTCCGGCCCACGTACTTCAACCCGCTGGCGGACCTGAACTCGATATTGGGCTTTATCTACGGGCACTCCGTGCTCTTGAGCGCGACGCCCGAACAGGTTGAATCGGCCATCGAGCTGCCGACGGCCGATCCTGACTCGCTGACCACCTTCCACATGATCACGTCCGACATCCTGCCGGTGCTGGCCCCGCTGCAGTTGGTGCCGATTCTCGGGCAGCCACTCTATGAGTTGTTGGAACCCGTTACGCGGATCCTGGTGAATCTCGGTTATGGCAACATCGAGTACGGCTGGCCGCCGGGGGACGTCGACGTGCCGGCGGCATCCGGGATCTTCCCGACGGACATCGATCTCGGCGACCTGCTCACGGCACTGGGCAATGGTGTGCAAGAAGGAGTCAGCAACGCCATCTCAAGCTTGCTGGATCCGGCGACCTACCAGATCATCCCGTTGGTGGAGCACCCGTCGCTGGCGGGGATCATTCAAGAGGGCTACATCGTGGGCGCGATCGACACGCCGACTCCGACGCTGGCCGAGGCGCTGACCGGTCTGGCCGCCTTCTTCGAAGGATTCACCGACACCACCGAATACCCCATGCCGGACTAGGCACAGGCCGGCAGGCGCGGCTGGTCGGCCGAGGGCGCTAAATCGCGAGTGACTGGCCGCGGAGGAGTTGTTCGATTCGGTCCAACAACTCGTCCGGGTCTTCGTCGGTGGCGTCGTTCCAGGCTAGTAGTGCGTTGGCGAGGTTGCGCGGCTGGACGGTGAGGTGCAGGCCGAGTACGACCGTGTCCGTGTTGCCGGAATCGATGGTCTGGTAGACGATTTCGGTTTGCAATGAATGTCCGTTGACCGGGTTGGGGAGCATCTTGGGGGTGATCGACTCGATGTCCTCGCGGCGGATCTTCGTCAACTTCGATCCCGGCGTGGCTGCTCGCAGCGTCAATGCAGTGGGGGAGATGCAGAGCGGGCATCGGCGCCACATGCGCAGGACGCTCAGTAACGCTAATGGCATTAGGCTCATGAGGAGGATCCCGCCGAAACGAAACCATGCGGGATAGTCGGAGTTTCGGCCCGCTGCCGCCATAGCTACGCCCATTAGCGGGATAATCGTTATTGCCATGTAGGCGTTTCCCTCGAACCACGGAACGTAGCGGCAGATGACCCCACTGGCTGTGCGGGTGACGCCCGGCCGGAAGATCCGGCGCTGGCCGGCGAGGATGAGGAGTGCCGCGCACACGATGCCAAGAGTCCCGTACCACGGGAATCCGACCCGAGCATCCACTGCCGCTAATACGAGCAGGAAACCGCCGAAGGAATAACGGGCTACTCGCCCCCAGCGGCCTTTTGCTCCATCGCCCGCCATCAGCGGCCGTCCTGCTTTCTGCCCCCCGGGGCGCCGCCGTCGCTGCCGGTGGGTGGGCGACTTACCGGCCCCGGTCGGACCGCTAGCCAGATGCTCTCCTGGTCCACCGGCGAGTCGTGTAACGCGGTCACCGTCAGCTGCGTGATCAGCGTCTCGCGTACTCTCGTGATGATCCAGGATCGAGACACGCTACCGAGAACGCCGAGTTCGTGGCTGATCTGCATGGTGAGTACTCCCGTGACGCCAGAACCCTCAGTAGCCGTAGCGAGTTCCCGGTACAGCTCATGGCAGCCTGGTACCGACTGCAATTGCTGTTCGGACAGCATGGCGAATACGTCGGCAGCATCGAGCGGCGCCTCGACGCGATGCAGCGTCAATACGGCGTTGGGGCAGAACTGGTCGATGCGCGGGTCGTGGCGACACACCCATACGCCGATGCCTGGGGCGGAATCAAAAGGATCCCAGTCCGCCGGGACTCCCACATCCACGGCAAGCCCATCGAACTGGTCGACCGGAGACACGGCGACGCCGTCCCGGGCTATGAACTCATCGAATCGCATGTTCCACGCCGCCTATCCGAAACTGAATAGTGACTTCGCGCCACGTGCAACGCTGCCCACCGAATCTGTGACCGGACCCCAGGCCATTTCGACCCCGTTGGACGCGAGCATGGCGGCGCCCGCACCGGCAATGGCGCCGACCACCACCCCGACTGCCGTTCCCGCCCCCGGAACTATCGAACCGGCCAATCCTCCAGCTTGTGCACCCACCCAGAGACCCGCTGCGACGCCTGCACCCTCGCGGGTGACAGCCTCGGCAACCGAGTTTCCGTCCTGGATGTCCGACATCACCGCGGGTACCGCGCTCGCGGCTCCAGTCACCCGAGCAACTCGGGAGAAACCCCTTAGCTCGGCACCGCCGATTTCCGGATCCTTGAACCATTTCAACAGGCCCGGGTCAGGCGCACCGGGGCCGGTGGTGGGTCCCTTTGCGACCACGTCGAGCACTGTTTGCCGCACCCCGTCCGCGGTGCCGCCGGCGATCGCGCCCTCGGAAGCGATCAGCACGTCTTTGAGTGTCGGGGCGTACCCCGGAGCCTCGCCGGCAGTGCTGCCGTGCGGCTCCGTTCCCGGCGCGGTGCGAGGACGGTTGTCTACCAGAGTAGCTGGGGTAGCTACTCCCGCGCCGCCGTCGGCGCCTGCTTCGGGGAAGCTGAGGTGGGCCAATCCGGCGGTGGCGGTGGTGAGATCGCGGGCGATGTCGGTCTCGGAATCGACCAGGTTGTTGAGGCGGGTGCGGATCGCGCTGGCGTGACCGTCGGCGGCCTGCTCGCGTGCGTCGCGTTCCGCGGTGGAACTGTAGCAACGCAGCGTGTCGGTGAGGGTGTAGTCGTCGCCGACGTTGAAACCGTCATGCACAGCAGCGTTGACCGCGTTGAGCACCGACTGTTTGTTGGTCTCCTGCCGACCGCAGCATCGTCGGGCGATCTCGGCCGCAACCCGGAGCTGATCCGCCGGTGTCCGCACTTCGACGGCATCGGATGCGGTGCGCTCCTGCATGCCGTGAGCGGCGCTGCCCTCCCACCCGGTTCCGCCGGGGCGCACCGACGCGTTGCGGACCTCGGCGAAGGCGTTCTCCCAGGTGTCGGCGAGCCGGGACCAGCTCTCACCGGAGGCCTTGAGGTAGTCCCAACTCGCCGCCCGCACCTCGGAGAGCGACGGCCAGCCGTTGCTCAGCGTCATCGACGGCTACCTCGGTAGTCCGAGCCCGCCGGCACCGCCGTCGACGTTCTGGTAACCACCGGCCGGTGCGCTGGAGCCCACCGCTGCCAGAGCTGCGGCTCCACCGTCGTCCATCGCCTCGAAGTCGTTCGCCGCTCCGGTGAGCTTGGAAGCGGTCGCCTGCATCCGGCTGGCAAGAATCTTGCCGACCCTGCCGGTACCGGCACTGACCGCCGTCGCCGCCGCTTCGCTGGACTGCCAGGAGGGTGCGGTCCTGGTTGGCAGCGTCACCGCGACCTCACTGGCGAGCTCCTCGCAGCGCTGCGCGAGCGCGCGCAGCCCGTCCGGTACGACCCGAAGACCCGGTGTGGTCACGGAGGAAGGCTATCGGCTGACTCGGCGATGGCCAATTCACCCGGCCGTGCCCGCCAGGCTCAGTCGAACAGCGTGACGTGGCTGTGCTGCCGCTCCAGATCCAACAGTGTCCGCTTGCGGTCGACCCCGCCGCCGTAGCCGGTCAGGCTGCCGTTGCTGCCGATGACCCGGTGGCAGGGCACGATGATCGAGATCGGGTTGCGGCCGTTGGCCAGCCCCACGGCGCGAGAGGCTGTCGGCGCCCCGATCTGCGTGGCCAACTGCCCATAGGAGCGGGTCTGGCCGTAGGGGATCGTCAGTAACGCGGTCCACACCCGGCGCTGAAATTCGGTGCCGGCCATCTCGTAAGCCAGGTCGAACTCGGTGAGATCGCCGGCGAAGTACGCCCCGAGTTGCTCGACGACGTCGGGGAAGGCGGTGTCGTCGGGGTGCCACCCGGTGCGGTCGGGGGCATGGGAGTGGTCGAGCATCAGCAGATGGCTGAGCTTGCCGTCCACGCCGGCCAGGGTGAGCGGCCCGATCGGGCTGTCGATGGTGCGCTGACAGGTCATGCGATCTCCTTGCAGGTCAACGGCCAGTCGTTCACGGCGTGATCGAGTGCGGTCCACAAATGCTGGGCGGCATACGACCGCCACGGGCGCCAGCGCATGCTGCGTTCGGTCAGGGCCCGCGACTGCTCCGGTAAACCCAGCCGGCGCGCGGCCAGCCGCACCCCCAGATCGGTCGCCGGGAACGCATCGGGGTCGCCCAGGCCGCGCATGGCGATGAGTTCGGCCGTCCACGGCCCGACGCCGGGAAGTTCCAGCAACGCGTGCCGGGCCCGGCCCCAATCGCAGCCCGCGCCCAGGGCGATGCTGCCATCGGCGAGACCCGCCACCAGGGCCAGCAGTGTTCGGCGACGTGCCCGGGGCAGCGCCACCTGGTCGACGTCGATGTCGGCCAGCCGTTCGACCGACGGGAAAACGTGCGTCAGCCCGCCGGCCGGGTCGGCAATGGGTTCGCCGTGGGCCAGCACCAGGCGGTGCGTATGGGTACGGGCCGCCTTGACCGACACCTGCTGACTGAGCACCGCCCGTACCGCCAGTTCGGCCTCGTCGACGGTGCGGGGGATTCGCTGGCCCGGCGCCTTGGCCACCAGCGGCGCCAATTCGGGGTCGTCCGTGAGAGCCTCGACGACCGCTTCGGGATCGGCGTCGAGGTCCAGCAGGCGCCGGCAGCGGGTGATCGCCGCGGTGAGATCCCGGAAATCATCGAGCACCAGCCCGCACCGTACGTGGTCGGGCGCCGGAGTCAGGCTGACGATGCCGTTGCCGTGCGGCAGCCGCAGGGTGCGGCGGAACGCTCCGTCGCGCACCTCCTCGCAGCCGGGAACCGCGCAGGCCGCCAGATGGCCGAAGACCCCTTCGAACGCGAACGGCGTGCGTACCGGCAGCCGAAGTGACAGGCCTCCCGGGCTCGGAGCGTGCCGGTCGGATTCGGCTTTGGACGTTGTGGCCGCCTGGTGCCGCAACATCGTCGGCGTGGTGGCGCACACCGCGCGAACGGTGTCATTGAACTGCCGGATGCTGGCGAACCCGGCCGCAAACGCGATGTCGCTCAACGGAAGATCCGTGGTCTCGATCAAAATCCTGGCCGTCTGCGCGCGCTGGGCGCGGGCCAGCGCCAGCGGACCGGCTCCGACCTCGTTGTGGAGCAGGCGCTGCAACTGACGGGTGGAGTAGCCCAGGCGGCCGGCAAGCCCGGCCACCCCCTCGCGGTCGACCGTGCCGTCGGCGACCAACCGCATCGCCCGGCCCACGACGTCGCCACGGACGTTCCATTCCGGAGATCCCGGTGCGGCGTCCGGTCGGCAGCGCTTACAGGCCCGGAAGCCGGCCCGCTGAGCGGCCGCGGCGGTGGGGTAGAACCGCACGTTCCGCGGCAGCGGGGGCCGTACCGGGCAACTGGGCCGGCAGTAGATCCGGGTGGTCAGCACGGCGGTGTAGAACCAGCCGTCGAAGCGGGCGTCGCTGGACTGCACGGCACGATAGCAGCGGTCGAAGTCGTCGTGCACGTTGTAACCATCGCATGCGGCGGCCGACGACACTAGCGGGAATGCGACACGATAGTGCCGGACCGGTGCCGCCCGCCGGGGCTACCATCTGGACGTGGCGGCACTGGTGCAGCGGTACTTGGACGGGATACTGGCCGAGCATGCCGAGGTGAATATCGGCGCCCTGGCCAGCTACATCCCGGAGTTGGCGCGGGTCGATCCGACCGGCTTCGGTCTGTCACTGTCCTCGTCGGACGGCTATGTCTACGAATCCGGCGACGCCGACGTGCAATTCACCATGCAATCGATCTCCAAGCCGTTCACCTACGCGCTGGCGCTCGACCAATTGGGGCATGCGGAGGTCGACGCGCGGATCGGGGTGGAGCCCTCTGGCGAGGGGTTCAACAGGATCAGCGTCGACCAGGTCACCCAGGTCCCGAAGAATCCGATGATCAACGCCGGTGCGATCGTGGCGTGCTCGTTGATCCCGGGCGAGACCGCCGACGATCAATTCGCTTTGATCCGGGAATTCTTCAGTGCCTGCGCGGGACGCGGCCTGGACTTCGACGAGGATGTCTACCGATCGGAGAAGGCCAGCGGCAGTCGTAATCGCGGAATCGCCTACCTGCTGGACAGTTTCGGTGCTCTTGGCGCTGATCCTGATGACGCTCTCGACGTCTACATCCGGCAGTGCTCGTTGAAGGTCACCAGCACCGACCTGGCCCGGATGGCGGCGACGCTCGCGCGCGGTGGTTACAACCCGCTGACCGGGCGGCAGGTGACCGACGCGGCGGTGGTCCGGCGCACACTGTCGGTCATGGTGACCTGCGGTATGTACGACGCCGCCGGCGAGTGGGTCAGTGCGGTCGGTATGCCGGCCAAGAGCGGTGTGGGTGGCGGCATCGTGGCGGTGCTGCCCGGCCAGCTGGGCATCGGCGTCTATTCGCCGCGGATCGATGCCAAGGGCAACAGTGTGCGCGGAGTACTGGTGTGCCGCAGCCTTTCTCAGCAGCTCGGACTGCACTTCCTGACGGTGAGCAGCGAAGCCCACTCGGCTATTCGCGGCATGTACACGCCTCGTCCGGGCGTCCGGGTCTACGAGGTGCACGGCGATCTGCTCTTCGCCGGAGCCGAACAGGTGGCCCGCACCGCCACCGGCGACTATGGCGACTTCGGTGTCGCGATCCTCGACGTGTCACGCCTGCACGCCATCAGTGACCCGGCGCGTGCCCTGCTCGCGGGTCTGGCCGACGAGCTGCAGAGCATGGGCAAACGGGGCCTTCTCGTCGATCCGGGTGGCGCGCTGGCGTCCGATCCGGCGACCCGCGAGGCGCTGGTGTTCGCCACGGTCGACGATGCCCTCGCCGCGAGCGAGAGATGGGTCAGCTAGCGAGGGCTACAGCGGTCCGGCCAGCACGGTGGGCTGGTCATACCCGCGCAGCACCACCGAATCGCCCAGCACCCAGTGGGCTTGCTCGCTGACACAGGCGGCGCGCAGCGTCTGTGCCGTGGTCAACAGCTGGAGCTGCCGGGTTTTGGCCAGCTCGGACAACCGGGCCGCCTCGTTGACCGGCTCGCCGATCACGGTGTACTCGAAACGTTCTTTGGCGCCGACATTTCCGGCGACAACCTGGCCGGCCGCCACCCCGATGCCGGCGCGGATCTCCGGCACCTCGTCGGCCAGCCGGGAGAGGATGGCGCGTCCGGCGGCCAGCGCTTCGTCTTCGGGTTGGTCGAGGTGGTTGGGGGCGCCGAAGATCGCCAGGGTCGCGTCGCCCTCGAACTTGTTGATCAGGCCCCGGTGGCGGTCGACCTCGTCGACGACCACCGCGAAGAACCGGTTGAGCAGGGTGACGACCTCGGTGGCCGGCTTGGCGGTCACGATCTGAGTCGACCCGATGATATCGACGAAAAGCACTGCGACATGGCGCTCTTCGCCGCCGAGTTGTATCTGATCGCGTTCTGCGGCTGCGGCGACTTCGCGACCGACGTGGCGACCGAACAAGTCACGCACCCGTTCCCGCTCCCGCAGCCCGTGCACCATCGCGTTGAAACCGCTTTGCAGTTCGCCGAGTTCGGTCCCGTCGAACACCACCAGATCTGCTCCCAGGTTGCCCTGCTCGACTCGCCTGAGCGCGGCACGCACCACCCGCACGGGGGTCGCGGTGAGCCACGACAGGATCAACATCAGCAGGAATCCGAATATCAGGGTCGCCACCGATGCGACCAGCACCCCGATGCCGAACTGCGTCAACGTCAGGTTCTTCAGCACCACCGCGAAGAGCGCGGTAAGCGCGATGCCCAGAATCGGAACGCCGGAGGTGAGTAGCCAGACCATCATGGTCCGGCCCATGATCCCCGACAGGATTCGCCGCGGCGGGGGGCCGGCCGCGAGGGCCTGAGCGGCCACCGGCCGCAACGCGAACTCGGTGAACAGATAACAAGCGGTCGCGACCAGGATGCCGCAGATACACAGGGTGAGCCCGATGATCGGGATGAATATCTTGTCGGCCATCGCGTAGAGCACGGTGAACAGCACGGTCCCGACGCCCCACAGGGCCAGCACGACCTGCGCGACGCGCCAAGGCGTCAGGAATGCGTTGCGTTCGTCGTCGCGCGTCGGCGGCTGTTCGGTGATGGCCCACCGCAATTTCATGATGGTGCGCCGGGTTATCCCATAGGTACCGACGACCAACGCCGTCACCACGTAGCCAGGCACCAGCCCGAAGGTCAGCCACGCCGGGGCGTCGGAAAAGACACTGGGCGACGGAAAGGCCACTGTCACCAGCAGTGCTTCGACGCCGATCCCGATCAGATTCGTCCCGACGATGACGACGGTCAGGATGAACTGGATGCGAATCCGCCGCAAGTACTGGCTTTCCGACACGCGGCCCAGCAGCCAGGAACCGTATTCGGGTGTCTCGGGCAACCGACCGCTCTGGCGGGTCAGCAACTCCAGTATCCGGCCCAGGCGTTGCGCGGTCGTCTTCGGCGGCTTCATCGTGGCGTAAGAATAATTGCTCGGTACGGGCTTTAAGGTGGTTCGGATGCGACTCGTGATCGCCCGATGCACCGTCGACTATGTCGGCCGGCTCACCGCGCACCTGCCGTCGGCCCGGCGACTGCTGCTGCTGAAGGCCGATGGTTCGGTCAGTGTGCATGCCGACGACCGTGCCTATAAGCCGCTGAACTGGATGAGTCCGCCGTGCCGGCTCACCGAGGAGTGCGTCGGCGAGTTCCCGGTGTGGGTGGTGACGAACAAGACGGGCGACCAGCTGCGGATCACCATCGAGGAGATCGAGCATGATTCCAGCCATGAACTCGGTGTCGACCCGGGTCTGGTCAAAGACGGGGTGGAAGCCCAGTTGCAGGCGCTGCTCGCCGAGCACGTCGAGCTGCTCGGCGAGGGCTACACCCTGGTGCGCCGGGAGTACATGACCGCCATCGGACCGGTGGACCTGCTGTGCCGCGACGAGCAGGGACGCTCGGTTGCCGTGGAGATCAAACGGCGCGGCGAGATCGACGGTGTCGAGCAGCTGACCCGGTATCTCGAACTGCTCAACCGAGACGGTCTGCTCGCGCCGGTGAGCGGGGTGTTCGCGGCCCAGCAGATCAAACCACAGGCCCGTACGCTGGCGACCGATCGTGGCATTCGCTGTGTGACACTGGATTACGACGCAATGCGCGGCATGAATAGCGATGAGTACCGGTTGTTCTGACCGCTGGACGCCGACGGCGGAATAGACGGCAACGGCGGCGCGTTGCAGCGGTCCATGGCAGTCGAAGATCTCTTCCAACCGCTGGTCGTGCGCTCGCTGACCGTGCCGAATCGGTTCGCGATGGCGCCGATGACCCGCCAAGCGTCGCCGGGTGGCGTCCCGGGCACCGATGTCGCCGAGTACTACCGACGGCGCGCCGCCGGTGGCGTCGGCCTGATCATCACCGAAGGCATCCGGCTGCCGGATCCGGCCGCGGGTTACCCGTTCAGCGTGCCGACGATCGCGGGCGACGAGGTGCTCGCGGGCTGGACTCGGGTTGTCGGTGCCGTGCACGCCGAGGGCGCGACGATCGCCGCCCAGTTGTGGCACCAAGGCGTGCAACGTGAGGACACCGACGGCGTCGTGCCGGTCGCTCCGTCGGGTATCGACGGGCAGGGCAACCCGCGTGGCCGGGCGTTGCGAACCGATGAGCTCCAAGAGATCTCGCAGCTGTACGCGTCCAGCGCCGCCACCGCACGGGATGTCGGCTTCGATGCTATCGAGATCCACGGTGCGCACGGCTACCTGCTGGACGAATTCCTCTGGGAGCGAACGAATCGGCGCACCGACGGCTACGGCGGATCGCTGTCCGAGCGGACGCGCTTCCCGGCCGAGGTGGTCGCAGCGGTGCGTGCCGCGGTGGGCCCGGACTATCCGATCATCTTCCGCTTCTCGCAGTGGAAGGGCACCGACTACACGGCGTCGATCGCCGACGACCCGGCGCAGTTGGCGGACCTGTTGGCTCCCCTCATCGACGCTGGTGTCGACGTACTGCACCCCTCAACGCGCCGGCACTACCT
This sequence comes from Mycolicibacter senuensis, assembly GCF_002101885.1. GTDB lineage: Bacteria > Actinomycetota > Actinomycetes > Mycobacteriales > Mycobacteriaceae > Mycobacterium > Mycobacterium senuense. The sequence goes on along the minus strand of NZ_LQPS01000015.1, from coordinate 4,012 downwards.
GCCGGCGTTCCCCGACCACGACCCCGAACTGAGCTTGGCCGGGTGGAGCAAGAAAGTCAGCGGAGCGCCGGTCATCGCGGTGGGATCGGTCGGGCTGGAAACGCAGTTCCGCAGCGAGAAGCGGGGTGAGGTGATCCAGCCGGCGCCCGTCGACCGACTGGTCGAGCAGTTCGATGCCGGGGAGTTCGATGTGGTGGCGATCGGACGCGCGCTGCTCGCCGACCCGACCTGGGTCAACCGGCTGCGCCGCGGAGAGCTGGACGGGTTCGGCGGCTACGACGCGGCTGCCGCACTGGCCGCGCTGGCCTGAATCACTACGCTGACCCGCATGGCTCGTCGCCGTAGCCCCTCTCGCCGGCAGCAGCCGTTACGGCCGCTGCCGCTCTCTCAGCGGGTCGAAACCGGACCCGACGGCTACGAGTACGTCGTGGCGGCGATCGCCGGTTCCCGGGCCGTCAAGGTCTACCGGTGCCCCGGCTGCGATCACGAGATTCGCACCGGTATCGCCCATGTGGTGGTGTGGCGGGAAGACTCAGACGAGGGCGAGGACCGACGGCATTGGCATACGCCGTGCTGGGCGAATCGCGCGACCCGTGGCCCCACCCGCAAGTGGTCCTAGAGCGTCAGTGCGCCGCGGTCGTGTCGGCGGCCGGCTCGACCAGCTCGATCAGCACCCCGCCGGCGTCCTTGGGGTGGATGAAGTTGATCCGCGAGTTCGAGGTGCCGCGCCGCGGCGCGTCGTAAAGCAGCCGCACACCCTGCTCCCGCAGCCGCTCCGAGAGCGCGTCGATGGCGCTGGTCCGGTAGGCGAGCTGCTGCAAACCCGGACCCCGCTTGTCCAGGAATTTCGCGATCGTCGACGACTCGTCGATCGGGGCCATCAGCTGAAGCTGGGCACTGCCGACCGGAGCACCGCGCACCGCGAGCATCGCTTCGACGATGCCCTGCTCCTCGTTGACCTCTTCGTGCAACACGATCATGCCGAGCTGGTCGTGGTACCACTTCTTGGCGGCTTCCAGGTCCGGCACCGCGATGCCGACGTGATCGATCGCCGTCACCAGGGCGGAGGCCAAGGCGGAACGTACCTCGAACGGGTCAGTGACGGAATCGGTCGTCATAACGTAACGGTAACCTGAGCGGAAACATCGCGCTGCGGCGATCTGGCAGATCGGCCGCCCACATCCGGCTTGGAGGTAGTCATGACCACATCGGTGATCGTTGCTGGGGCCCGAACCCCGATCGGCAAGCTGATGGGTTCGCTGAAGGATTTCTCCGGCAGTGACCTGGGCGCGATCGCCATCGCCGGCGCCCTGGAGAAGGCGGGCGTCCCGGCGTCGCTGGTGGAGTACGTGATCATGGGCCAGGTGCTCACCGCGGGCGCCGGCCAGATGCCGGCGCGGCAGGCGTCGGTGGGCGCGGGCATCGGCTGGGACGTTCCGGCGCTGAGCATCAACAAGATGTGCCTGTCCGGAATCGACTCCATCGCGCTGGCTGACCAGCTGATTCGCGCCGGCGAGTTCGATGTGGTGGTGGCCGGCGGCCAGGAGTCCATGACCAAGGCGCCGCACCTGCTGATGGACAGTCGCTCCGGCTACAAGTACGGCGATGTGACCGTGCTCGACCACCTCGCCTACGACGGCCTGCACGACGTGTTCACCGACCAGCCGATGGGCGCGCTCACCGAGCAGCGCAACGACGCCGACAAGTTCACCCGTGCCGAGCAGGACGAGTGTGCCGCCGAATCGCACCGCAAGGCCGCCGCGGCGTGGAAGGACGGGGTGTTCGCTGACGAGGTGGTGCCGGTGAAGATCCCGCAGCGCAAGGGGGATCCGCTGGAGTTCACCGAGGACGAGGGCATCCGGGCCAACACCACCGCCGAATCTCTGGCCGGGCTCAAGCCGGCGTTCCGCAAGGACGGCACCATCACCGCGGGCTCGTCGTCGCAGATCTCCGACGGCGCGGCCGCCGTCGTGGTGATGAGCAAGGCCAAGGCGCAGGAGCTCGGACTGGACTGGCTGTGTGAGATCGGGGCACACGGCGTGGTCGCCGGCCCGGACTCGACTTTGCAGTCGCAACCGGCCAATGCCATCAAGAAGGCCATCGCCCGGGAGGGCATCTCGGTCGATCAGCTCGGCGTGGTGGAGATCAACGAGGCGTTCGCTGCGGTGTCGTTGGCCTCGAGCCGGGAACTCGGGGTGAACCCCGACCTCGTCAACGTGCACGGCGGCGCGATCGCAGTCGGGCATCCGATCGGCATGTCGGGGGCGCGTATCACGCTGCACGCCGCCCTCGAGCTCAAACGCCGCGGATCGGGCTATGCGGTGGCCGCGCTGTGCGGCGCCGGCGGCCAGGGCGACGCGCTGATTCTGCGCGCCGGCTAGGGAGGCTCCTTACGGTTGCGTAAGTTGCTGGCGTCACCGGTTCCGCGGCGCCGAATTCGCGGTGTGATTTTAGTCATAGGGGTGCTCATCGGCCCCGAAATCAGCCGTCGGCACCGGCGCTGCGGCGGCGTGACAGACTTGATGACGTGACTCGTCCTCGACCCCCGATCGGTCCGGCGTTGGCCGGAGCAGTGGATCTGTCCGGACTCAAGCAACCGCCCGGTGGTGGCGGCGGTGACGGCTCGGCTCCGCCGGGCGCCACCGAGATCACCGAAGCCAATTTCGAAGACGAGGTGTTGGTCCGGTCCAACCAGGTGCCCGTCGTGGTGCTGTTGTGGTCGCCTCGCAGCGAGGCCTGCATCAAGCTGGCCGACACGCTTGCCGGACTGGCCACCAGTGATGGCGGCACGTGGTCGCTGGCCACCGTCAACGTCGACGTCGCCCCGCGGGTGGCGCAGGTGTTCGGCGTCGAAGCGGTGCCCACCGTGGTGGCGCTGGCCGCCGGCCAACCGATCACCAGCTTTCAGGGCGTCCAGCCACCCGACCAGCTGCGCCGCTGGGTGGATTCACTGCTGTCGGCCACCGCGGGCAAGCTCTCCGGCGGCGGCGACGAAACCGAGCAGCCCGAGCAGGTGGATCCCGTCCTCGCCCGGGCGCGCGACCAACTCGACGCCGGTGACTTCGCCGCGGCTCGCGACTCCTATCAGGCGTTGCTCGACACCGACCCCGACCATGTCGAAGCCAAGGCGGCGCTGCGCCAGTTGACGTTCCTGGAGCGGGCAACCGGCCGGCAGCTCGATGCGCCGGCGCTGGCCGATGCCGCCCCCGAGGACATCGAGGCCGCTTTCGCCGCGGCCGATGTGCAGATTCTCAACCAGGACGTCACCGCGGCGTTCGACCGGCTGATCGCGCTGGTGCGGCGAACCGCCGGTGACGAGCGCAGCACGGTGCGGACCCGGCTGGTGGAGCTGTTCGAGCTCTTCGACCCGGCCGACCCCGAGGTCGTCGCCGGCCGGCGCAACCTGGCCAACGCGCTGTACTGACCTGGTGCGCTGACCCGACGACGTGCGGCGCTCGGCTGGCGTGTGTGGGATCGGCGCTACTCCGGCGCCAGCCATAGTGCCGACAGCGCCGGCAGCAGCAGCACCGCCGAGGCCGGCCGGCCGTGCCATGGATCGTCGGTGGCGACCACTCCGCCGAGGTTGCCCGCCCCCGAACCGCGGTAGCCGATCGCGTCGGTGTTGAGCACCTCGCGCCACCGGCCGGCGAGCGGTAGGCCCAGGTGGTAGTCGGTGTGTTCGACGCCGGAGAAGTTGAACACGCATGCCAGCACCGAACCGTCCGCACCGTAGCGCAGAAAACTCAGCACGTTGTTGGTCGAGTCATTGGCGTCGATCCACGAGTAGCCCCGCGGGTCGCCGTCCTGACTCCACAACGCCGGCAGCGCCCGGTAGTGGGCGTTGATGTCGCCGACCAGGCGCAGAATGCCGGGGGAGTAGCCATCGGGCTCGGCGTGGGGATCGAGCTGGAACCAGTCGACGCCGCGTTCGTTGCACCACTCGCCGCGTTGGCCGAATTCCTGGCCCATGAACAGCAACTGCTTGCCCGGGTGCGCCCACTGGTAGGCCAGC
>NZ_LQPS01000014.1 GCF_002101885.1 Mycolicibacter senuensis | reverse complement strand
GGGTGGGCGGGGGCGGTCCAAGTCGGCGCGGTCGGGCTGGCCGCGGAAGCGGTGCCACAGCCGGCGCGCGGTCAGCACGGTGAGCGCGGCCGCTGCCGTCATGGTGATCAGGAACAACACCATGCCGTAGGCGTTCGAGTGCACCGACAGCCGCGCCGACTCGCCCAGCGGCAGCCCGTCCGGGGTCTGCAGCGCCACGTCGACGACGAAGTGCTGGTTGACCCGCACCTCCACCGGGACCCGCAGTGGCAGGTACCCCGGGGGCAGTTCCAGATCGCCCATGTCGGCCACCGTCATCCCGGGCGGCGCGTCGACGTGCAGCCGTACCCGGATGGGCACCGCCAGGTCGTTGCGCAGTGCCAGCGGCAGCGGGCTGTGCTCGGTGGCCAGCGTGTAGGAGCCGGCCGGGTTGACGATGGTGACCGCGCTGATCAGATCCGCGACGGTGTCGCCGACGATCGACAACCGCTGCGCTGCCACGCCGGCGCGCACGTCGAGCGGTTCGGACTGGCTCAGTGCGCGCAGCATGTCCTCGGCGAGGGGCGCGGTGTACTGCTCGCCGGTCAGGCCGGTGCGGACGTCGGTGGTCAGCGCCGACGTCAAGGCCCACAGCCGACCGATGTCGCCGGTGACGGCGCCGATGATGTCCGCTCCGAAGCCGCCCACCACCTGTTCGGCCGGTAGCGGATGCGCCGGTGCGGCGGTGACGCCCTGCGATTCGGAGATCAGCGCACTCAGCGGCCGCGGGACCGCCAACCCGGACCGCAGCGCGGTGCCCACCGTGGTCAGCACGGCCTGGGCATCGTCGACGCGTGGCTTCCAGTACGCCGGGGGCATCAAGATCTGGTCGCGCGGCTCGCCGGGGCCCTCCGGGGCCTCCAGCCCCCGCCACAGCAGGGCTCCCAGGGCATCCTGCCGGCGGGCCAGCGCGGAGTCATGGTGCAGCCGGACGGTCAGGGAGCCGTCGAGGTAGGTGGGGGCCACCGGGTCGGTGCCCATGCCGGCCAATGCCGCGCCGACGGCCGGGTCGTACGGCGCGACGACCAGTTTCGGCGACACCCGCCGCGGGGTGACGTCGGCGGTGGCGGAGTCCTGGGCGGAACAGTCACCGGCGGTGATGACCACGGTGTCGCCCTCGGCGCTGATCAGGTCGGCGGTGCCGGCCGTGAGCTTGCCGTCGCCGAGCACGATCGCGCCGCGGGTCGACGTCACCTGCAGGATCCGGTCGACGATGTCGGAGGGCCGGCTCACCGCGATCGCATCGAGGCCGGGGTCGCCGACCCGGGCCAGTGCGTCGAGGTCGGCCTGCGCGTACGGGGTCGCGGTGACACAGCTGCGATGCGCCAGCCGGCGCAGTCGCTCCAGCCAGGTCGTGGCGGCCGCCTGCCCGGTGCCGGGATGCGAGGCGGTGCCTTCAGGGGAGTCGGCGACCACGTAGCCCCGGGTCATCGCGTTGACCGTGACCAACAGGTCGGGGTCGATCGCCAGGCACAGCGCCTGACTGACGACGCCGCCGCCGTCGACGGTCGGGCTGGTGGCGAACTCGGCGGCGGACAGCAGGGCGTCGAGCCGGCCGCCCGGGGCCAGCGAACGCGCCAGGTCGTCGTCGGTGAGCCGAACCGGAAGGCTGCCGCCGGGCGCCCCGGGGGTGAGCCGGGGCCGGTCGGCCAGCGGCCACAACATGGTCAGCCGCACCGGCCGGGAGGTGTCGGGGGCGACGGCGCCGGAGAGCGGATCGGCGTCGGTCTCGGTTTTGGGCAGGCCGGTTACCGGCAGCAGGAAGCGGGCGTCGTCGAGGCGGGCCGGCTCGCCGTAGTCGGGCGTGCCGTTGACATTGACCAGCAGCGGATAGATACCCGGACGGTCCACGCTCAACGCCGGTTGGGTCGTCGAGCGCAGCGGAGCCGACAGGGTGAAGCGGGCCTCCTGGCCGCGTTGCAATTCGGTCGCCACCGTGGCGAACGGGCCCACCGGCCGGTATTGGTCATTGCTGCCGGCGAGGTTGGTGCGCAAACCGGCCGACGACGCGACGGCGCCGGCCTGCTCGAGGCGCACCATCACGTCGCGCACCGGGCGGTCGCCGACATTGCTCACGGTGCCGGAGACGGTGACGACCGGGACGCTGGAGGTGGTGATCACCTCCGGGGTGACCTGATCGACACGGACCTGCACGAACGACACCCCGCCGGGCTCGCCGGCCGTGGCATGCGGGGCGACGGCGGAGCCGAGCGCCACGCCCAGGGCCATCAGGAAGGCGGCCACGACCGCCCGAGGGGCCGTGCGGGGCACTGACAAGGCGGGCCGCCTGCCCCCACCGCTACGTCGGGTGCGGATCACGGGTCCAGCCCGCGACCGTTCTTCCGGTCCGGTGCGCGGCCGTCGGGGCGCGAGCGGCGGGCGCGGGAATGCGTCTGCGGGCGCCGCCATGGCGCGGTCACCGGCAGCGGCGGCAGCGCGGCCGGGCCGTCGGCCTGCAGCCGGTCGATCAGTTCGTCGGCGACCACGGCCAGCCGGCGTTCGTCGGCGTAGGCCAACCGGGACGGCAGCTCCCGGATCGGCACCCACGCCACCTCGGTGACCTCCACGTCGTCGTCGCACAGTTCTCCACTGGAGAACCGCAGCAGGTAGTGGTGCACGGTCTTGTGCACCCGGCGGCCCTCGGTGACGAACCAGTAGTCGATGCTGCCCAGCGCCGCCAGCACGTCGCCCTGGACGCCGGTTTCCTCGGCGACCTCGCGGATCGCGGTCTGCTCGGCGGTCTCACCGACCTCGATGTGGCCCTTGGGCAGCGACCACAGCATTCTGCCGCGGCGGTCGATGCGTCCGATCAGCGCCGCGACCTGATCCTTCCGCGGCCCGTCGATACCGTCGACGACCAGGCCACCGGCCGAGGTCTCGTGCACGGTGCGCAGCCGCTCCGGGCCGTGACGTGCGGTGCGGGGCCGGCGCTGCACCGAGCGGCCGGGCGTGGCGGCCGCGCTTTCGGTGGCCGCGGCCTCCGTGTGGTTGGTTTTCGGACCTGAAGTGCGTCGACCACGGCGCCGCCTGCGGCGCCGTCCCGGATTGGCTTCTCCGCCGTCGGCCGACACCCATGTGATAGTAGCTGGCACGGGCGAGCCCACCGGCCTCCCTCGCCGGGTCGGCGTCGGCGGCGGCGACCCGCCTGCCCGGCTCGGCCCGCCGGTCCCCGGTTCGCCGAGTGTGCGAAATCGACGGCGACGTCAACGGGAAACCGCCCGGGCCGCACTCGCTCACCGGCGGCCGGGAGTGAGACCCCCTGCCCCCGCCCCACCGTCTAAGCTCATCGAACGTGCCCGACACCCACCAGGATGCCGACCTGCTGACAGCGGCGGCGGTCGCCCTGAACCGGCATGCCGAGCTGCTGCGCGACCTCGGCGCCATGTTCGATGCGGCCGGCCACCAGCTGTACCTGGTGGGCGGCTCGGTCCGCGACGCCCTGCTGGGCCGGTCCAGCCCCGACCTGGACTTCACCACCGACGCTCGCCCGGAGCAAGTGCAGCAGCTGTTGCGGGGCCGCGCCGAGGCGCTGTGGGACACCGGGATCGAGTTCGGCACCATCGGCGCCGGTCTGCACGGGTACCGCGTGGAGATCACCACGTTCCGGGCTGACAAATATGATCGGGTGTCACGCAATCCCGAAGTGCGCTTTGGGGATTCGTTGCACGAGGATCTGGTGCGACGGGATTTCACCGCCAACGCGATGGCGGTCCGCATCACCGGAGCCGGTCCGGGGGAGTTCCTCGACCCGCTTGGCGGTCTGGCGGCGTTACGAGACAAGGTGCTGGACACCCCGATGGCACCGCAGGACTCCTTCGGAGACGACCCGCTGCGGATGCTGCGCGCCGCCCGGTTCGTCGCCCAACTCGGCTTCACCGTGGCGCCGCGGGTGCGCGCCGCCATCGACGAGATGGCCCAGCAGCTTTCCCGCATCACTCCCGAGCGGGTGGCCGCCGAACTGGACAAACTGTTGTTGGGCGCCGATCCGGGCGCCGGCGTCGACCTGATGGTGGCCAGCGGAATGGGTGATGTGGTGTTGCCCGAGGTCGGCGCGATGCGGATGGCCATCGACGAGCATCACCAGCACAAGGACGTCTATCAGCATTCCCTGACCGTGCTGCGGCAGGCGATCGAGCTCGAGGACCCCGGCCCCGAAGGCGGCCCCGATCTGGTGCTGCGCTGGGCGGCGCTACTGCACGACATCGGTAAGCCCGACACCCGCCGCCATGAGCCCGACGGTGGGGTGAGCTTTCACCACCACGAGGTGGTGGGGGCCAAGATGGTGCGTAAGCGGATGCGCGCGCTGCGCTACTCCAAGCAGATGGTCGACGACGTCTCGCAGCTGGTGTATCTGCACCTGCGCTTCCACGGCTACGGCGACGGAAAGTGGACCGATTCGGCCGTGCGGCGCTACGTCACCGATGCGGGACCGTTGCTGGGCCGGCTGCACAAGCTGGTCCGCGCGGACTGCACCACCCGAAACAAGCGGCGGGCGGCGCGCCTGCAGGCCAACTACGACCAGCTCGAAGCGCGCATCGCCGCGCTGGCCGAGCAGGAGGACCTGCAGCGGGTGCGGCCGGATCTGGACGGCAACGAGATCATGGCGCTGCTCGGTATTCCGGCCGGCCCGCAGGTGGGGCGGGCGTGGAGCTTCCTCAAGGAGTTGCGCTTGGAGCGGGGGCCGTTGTCGCGGGACGAGGCGACGGCTGAACTGCTGGCGTGGTGGCAGACGCAGCGGAACCGCTAGCGGCGCCGGCACGTCTGATCCGGGTATGGACTACTGCCTGGGCGACGGTGACGGTGCGACGATGTGGACCGGGCCTCCCGACCTCGATCTCGACGGCGACGGCGTGGCCGATGCGATCGGCCTCGATTTCGACGGCGACGGATTGCGCGACGACGCGTTGGTCGACCTCGACGGGGACGGGGTGGCCGACCACCTGGTGCTGGACCTCGACGACGACGGCACCCCGGAGGCCTACTTCACCGACGACGGGTCGGGCACGTGGGGACACGGCCTGGCGGCGAGCTCGGCAGGCCGGTCGGGCGGGCTGCGGTGGTCGGGACTCGACGACGTCGAGCACCTCGGTGGGCCGCTGGTGGATTTCGACGGCGACGGCCGGGTCAACGACCGGCTGCTCGACTCCGACGGCGACGGCCGAGCCGACCGGGTGCTGATCGGCGATGGATCGGGTGGCTACCGCGCCGCCTACGTCGACACCGACGGCGACGGGCGCTGGGACATCAAGCTGACCGACGCTGACGGCGACGGAGCCGCCGACGGGGCCACGCCGTTGTGAGCCCCGGTTGTTAAGCGGGCCCGTGGTTGCGCCCGCAAACCGGGCCCGGCGGCCGGCCAACGCGCCGGGATTCCGAACAACCGTTCGGATCTGATCGGAGACTTATCGACATTTTTATGAGCTTTCGCACCCAGGAACGACCTGTAGCATCCCTCAAGTGGACTCCACCGGCTGGAGCGCATAAGTTAATGTGCGTACGGGAAAGCCCTCTTGTCGCACAGCTACGCGGTTGACACTCGGATAGGGCCGATCGCCGTCAGGTTACCGCAACATCGGGGGAGGAACTTGTGAACAAGACGACCGTGGGCGCGCTGCTGTCGGCGCCGATAATCATCGCGGGAGCAACGGCGGCTCCCGCCCCCGCTGCTGCCACCGACCACCACATCCTCGACTACGCCCTGGCCGCCGAAGCCCTGGTCATGATTCCGGCGATGAATCAGAACTGGCTCGATCTGAGTAAAGAGCTGTATCTGGTGCCGAACGGGTTCCCCGAAGACGGCGACGCGACCTTCCTGCAGGTGCCAGAGACCTATGACCTGAACGCCAGCATCAAGGGCGCCACCGACATCCTGGTCGACGCGATCAAGACTCGATGGGAAGGCGGCGACTTCGACTCCGAGGACCCGCTGTACATATTCGGGTACTCGCAGGCCAATGTCGCCGCGGGTCTGGCCATGGAGCGACTCGCTGAGGAAACGGACATCCCCAAGGGCGCACTGCATTTCGTGATGGTCGGGGACAGCGCCGCCGAGGGCGGCTTCCTGAGCGGCTTCATACCCACGCTGCTGCAGTGGGTGCCGGAAGAATGGCACGACGACGTGATCACGATGGTCTATCAGGTCGCCGAGATGATGAACATCGACTCGGTGATCGGTCTGGTCACCCCGAACGATCTGTACCCCGCCGACGTTTACTCGCTGTCCAGCGACGGCTTCGCGAACTGGGACAACGGCCACCAAACGGCTGGCATGTTCAGCGACCACCTGGCATACCTGGGCCTGTCGCCGGAGGAGATCGCAAGTGCGACGCAGACGGTGAGCGGCGACACGGTTTACCACATGATCGACACCGCCAACGTGAACATGTTCCAGGCTTTGATGAACTCGGCCGAGATGATCATGGGCGGGTTCCTCGCCTGGTTCTGAAGCCGCCGGTTTCGCTGCGCGCTGGCGCGCTCATCGCCCGGAGCGGTGCTGGTTTGGCTCCGGCTCGCTGCGCGCTGGCGCGCTCATCGCCCGGAGCCGGGCGGCCCCGCGAAAGCTTGGGCGATCTCCAGCCAGCGGTGCGCGTCCTCGCCGTGCGCCGCGAGATCGAGGTCTGCCAGCGGACGGCGCTGGGTGACCAGGAAACAGAAATGCTCGGCCGAACCGGTCACCCGCTGCTCGGCGTTCACCGGTCCCCACGCCCACACCCCGCCACCGGGCGCGTGTAGTTCCACGTGAAACGGTTCGCCGGGCGGCGTCAGGTTGTGCACGGTGAACGCGTAGTCGCGGGTCCGCACCCCCAGATGCGCGATCGACCGCAACCGCGCGGTTGCGGTCCGTCGCACCCCGAGCGCGTCGGCCACGTCCAGGCCGTGCGCCCAGGTCTCCATCAGGCGCGCGGTGGCCATGGACGCCGCGCTCATCGGCGGGCCGAACCACGGCAGCTTGCGGCCATCGGCGACGCCCAGGAGGGCTTCGTGCAGCTGGGCGCGCGTCGATCGCCAGGCCGCCAGCAGCTCAGCCGGCGCGGTGCTGGCCAGCTCGGCCGCAGCGGCGTCGACGAAGCCGGTCGGGTCGCCCATCGCCGCCGCGAGTTGGTCGCCGAAGCCGGCCTCGTCGGTGATGGCCAGCAACGCGACCCGGTCCGTCCACAGCAGATGAGCGATCTGATGGGCGATGGACCAACCCGCCGCCGGGGTGGGCGCACCCCACTGACTGTCGGTGAGGGGGGCCACCAGCGCGTCCAAGTCGTCGCTCTCGGCGCTCAGATCGGCGACGATCGGTTCGGTTTCAGCCATGCCCGTACTGTATGCCGCCCACCGGATCCCGGGGTCGCCCGATCAGGCTGTGCCCCGCCAGGCCGGCCAGATACAACAGCGTTCCGGCCGCGATCAGCCACGGCGCCTGCCCGTCGGGGGGAACCACTGCCGCGGTGGCCGACACGGCCAGGATGAACGAAGCCCAGAACAGCGAATCCTGCACCGCGAAGACATGTCCGCGCAGCGCGTCGTCGACGTCGATCTGCATGGCGGTGTCGGCGCACAGCTTGACCACCTGCCCGGCCGCCCCGAGCAGGAATCCGCAAAGCACCAGCACCGGCAGGTACAAGCCGATCCCGGCGAGCTGGATCACCGCCGCCGCCGCCAGCGCCCCGTTGGCGGTGGCGTAGCGGCCCCAGCGGTGGACCGCAGGCGGCGTGAGCAGGGTGGCCAGAAACGATCCCGCACCGGACGCGGCGATGAACAACGCCGTGGTGCCCAGCCCCGAAACCGTGTGCTCGCCGACGTGGCGCACCATCACCAGCACCAGCAGGGTGTTGATGCCGAACGCCATCCGGTGTGCGGCCAGGCCCGACAGCGTCGCGGCCACGGTGGGCCGATCGCGCACCGTCCGGATGCCGTGCAGCCAGCCCGTCGTCACCGCGTAGAGCACCGATCCGTGGATGGCGCGCTTGGTGTCGTCGGGACCGAGCACATGGCGGGCGAAACGCAGCGAGAGCACCAGGGCGATCGCGACCGGGATCGCCACCGCCGCGATGATCGACGCCGCGCCGCGATCGTCGGCACCCACCAGCCAGCGCGGCACCAGCATGAAGTTCGCGCCCAGGAAGGCCGCCACGGCGCCGGTCGCGATCGCCAGCGCGTTCATCGTGACGACCTTGTCGCGCGGCACGACGTGGGGCAGCGCCGCCGACAACCCGGAGGCGATGAACCGGGTGAACCCGTTGGCGATCAGGGCAGCGCACAACACCGGCAGATCACCGGCTCCGACAGCCAACAGCGCGGCGATGGCGAGCACCAGCACCAGCCGGGCGACGTTGGCCACCACCAGCACCATTCGCCGATCCCAGCGGTCCAGCAGCGCCCCCGCGAACGGACCCAGCACCGAATAGGGCAAAAACAGCACGGCGAACGCGCCCGCGATGGCCCACGGCGCCGCGGCCCGATCAGGATTGAACAGCAAGGCGCCGGCCAGGCCGGCCTGAAACAAGCCGTCGCCGAACTGGCTGGCGGCACGCAGCTCCAACAGCCGCCAGAACTCCGGCAGGCTGCGCGCCGATCGCCACAGCGATGCGGGTGCGCGGGTGTCCACCAAAAGACCTACTTCCGGACGCGGGCGGCTGTCACTGCGGCGCCGGCCCCAGACCAGAGTACAAATCTTGGCGGTCGTTCGACGTTCGGCACAGGTCGCCCACGATCGCCGGGCCCGAGTGCCATGATGGGAGGGTGGCGCAACCTGAGGAACCCGAGGACGCTGAACAGTTTGTCGCGCCCGCCGCTCATCGGGTACGGGCCGGGACGTTGCTCCTGGCCAACACCGACCTGCTTGAACCCACCTTTCGCCGCACCGTGATCTACGTAGTCGAGCACAATGACGGCGGCACTCTGGGCGTGGTGCTCAACCGACCCAGTGAGACCGCCGTCTACAACGTGTTGCCGCAGTGGTCCGACCTGGCCGCCAAGCCCAAGACGATGTTCATCGGCGGCCCGGTGAAACGGGACGCGGCATTGTGTGTCGGACTGTTGCGGGTCGGCGTGGATCCCAACGCTGTAGCGGGGCTGCGCCATATCGACGGCCGGCTGGTGATGGTCGACCTCGACGCCGAACCGGAGTCCATCGCTCCTCACGTGGAGGGGGTGCGGATCTTCGCCGGCTACGCCGGCTGGACCATCGGCCAGCTCGAGGGCGAGATCGAGCGTGACGACTGGATCGTGTTGTCGGCGTTGCCCTCCGACGTGCTGGTCCCGCCCCGAGTCGACGTGTGGAGCCGGGCGCTGCGACGTCAGCCGTGGCCGACGGCGCTGTTGGCCACCCACCCGATCGACATCAGCCGCAACTGAACGGCGGCACCGGACCGCAGATTACGAACAGCCGCAACCGCTGCCACAGCCCGACGCCGGTTCCGGCTCCGGCGGTGCGCTGCCCGCGCAACCGCAACCGGCACCGCAACCGGCGTCCTCGACCGGCGCGGCGCCGGCGCAGCCGCAGCCCGACCCGCAGCCCCCGGCCGCACCGGCTGCCGCGGACTGGCGCGCCGCGTAGCGGGCTCCCTGCCAGGCCCCGGCCGCCAGGATGCCCAGCGCACCGGTGATCGAGATGATCAACGCCAGCAGCGCCACCGCCGGCGGGCCGGCCAGCACCAGAGCGCCGCCCACCGCCAGGATCACCCCGACGGCGACCTGGGCGGGCGCCACCGCGCGCAGCACCAGTTGCTCGGGGTCGCCGGTGAGCGGCCGGGCCAGGGTCCGCACTCCGAACACCAGCGACACGACCGCAGCAGCCAGGCACAACACACCCATGATCAGCATGGGACCAGGATACGAGGCCGACGGTCAGCCGGTCGTGCCCACCTGGTGCTGAATGGTGCCCGATTCCACCGGAGGGTCGGAGCGATCAGGCGCGGGGGCGGTGCCCACCTGGTGTTGCACCCTGCCCGATTCGACCGGAGGGTTGGGGCGGTCGGGTGCGGGGGCGGTGCCGACCTGGTGCTGGATGGTGCCTGATTGCACCGGTCCGTGCGGTGCGGGAGGCGGGGGGTTGGTACCGGGCCGTTCGACCCGGAACCCGTTGACGATCGCGTCGGTCGCCGGAGCATTGCCGACGGCGCGGCCGGCACCGGTGGTCACGGTCAGCGAGACCAGGTAGGCCGAGTCGGGCGTCGGCACGATCACGTGGCGCCGGGAGGTGTTGAGCGTCATGTCGGCGTCGCGGTAGGTGCCCTCGATGACCGAGGAGGCAAAGCCGTTGAAATCGTCCAGCGAGGCGTTGGTGGTCTGCCAGGCCATCAACTGCTGGCTGTCGACGAACCCGTGGGTGATCGCCTCTTTCGGGTCGAACTGGCCGACCAGGCGGTAGACGACCACCTGCGCGTTGGGCGTGTAGAGCGATCCGCTGCGCCGATCGGCGATGACCGCGAACGCGTCGGGCACGTTGGGGTCGGGAACGTGGGTCCAGCCGACGGGCATCGGCAGGGTGATGTTGAACGCGGTGAAGTCCGCGGCCTGCTGCGGCTCCAACTGCACCTTCTTGGCGGCGAAGTAGTCACGCAACGTGCCGGAGGTGGCCGGCACCACGGCGTTGGGTGCGACGCCGCCCGCCGCCCCCGGTACGACGGCCGGTGCGCCCGCCGCCGGGACTGCGACCGGCGCGCCAGCCGCCGGCCGGGATGCCACGGGCAGTGGTGGGGCCACCGGCGCGGCGGCCGGTTGGGCGGCGGGCTGGGCCGCCGGGCCGTAGGGATTGGGCGGCGCCGGCAGCAGCGGGTCGCCCATCGCGACCGGCACTCCCAGCGGGCCGCCGAAGGCCGCCGCGGTGACAGCCGTGCAGCCGACCAGTAACCGCCAGCGGCGGACCGTGTTCGTCATCTCCAGGGGTCCTTCCGGGACGAGCCGGGCAATGGTGCCCCCGGCCTTGGAACGACGGTAGCCAGGCGCGGCCAGGCGACGCCAGGGCCGCAACCGACCTGGAACGAAGCCCTCATCGGCCCGCAACGCAACCGAGACCAAGCTGTGGCGATCGGGCCGACAAACCCCGCCCCTTACCCTGTTGAGGTGAACGAAGCCCCGACCACCCAGGCACCCGGCGACCAGGCGCCCCGGCATCGCTACACGGCAGCGCTGGCCGGGCGTATCGAAGGCGCCTGGCAGGACCACTGGGAGCAGGCCGGAACCTTCAACGTCGCCAACCCGGTCGGCTCGCTGGCGCCCCCGGACGGCGCGGCGGTACCCGCCGACAAGATGTTCGTCCAGGACATGTTCCCCTACCCGTCGGGGGACGGCCTGCACGTCGGCCATCCGCTGGGTTACATCGCCACCGACGTCTACGCCCGCTACTTCCGGATGACCGGCCACAACGTGCTGCACGCGCTGGGATTCGACGCGTTCGGGCTGCCCGCCGAGCAGTATGCGGTGCAGACCGGCACCCACCCGCGCATCCGCACCGAAGCCAACATCGAGAACTTCCGCCGGCAACTGCGGCGACTGGGTCTGGGCCATGACAGCCGGCGCAGTTTCTCCACCACCGACGTCGACTTCTACAAGTGGACGCAGTGGATCTTCCTGCAGATCTACAACGCCTGGTTCGACACCGCCGCCAACAAGGCCCGGCCGATCGCCGAACTGGTCGCCGAATTCGACGCCGGCACGCGCACCCTCGACGACGGGCGGGACTGGGCCCGGTTGTCGGCGGGGGAGCGGGCCGATGTCATCGACGGCCACCGGTTGGTCTATCGGTCCGACTCGATGGTCAACTGGTGCCCGGGGCTGGGCACGGTGCTGGCCAACGAGGAGGTCACCGCAGACGGGCGAAGCGACCGCGGCAACTTCCCGGTGTTCCGGAAGCGGCTGCGGCAGTGGATGATGCGGATCACCGCCTACTCCGACCGACTGCTCGACGACCTCGAGGTGCTGGATTGGCCGGAGAAGGTCAAGACCATGCAGCGCAACTGGATCGGGCGCTCCACGGGCGCGGCGGCGCTGTTCGGTGCCGACACCACCGACGGTGCCGAGGTGGACATCGAGGTGTTCACCACCCGCCCGGACACGCTGTTCGGCGCCAGCTATCTGGTGCTCGCGCCCGAGCACGATCTGGTCGACCGGTTGACGGTCGCCGCCTGGCCGGACGGGGTGGATCAGCGCTGGACCTTCGAGGCGGCGACGCCGGCTGAGGCCGTCGCCGCCTACCTCAAGGCGATCGCCGCGAAGTCGGATCTGGAACGCCAGGAGAACAAGACCAAGACCGGGGTGTTCTTGGGTAGTTACGCCACCAATCCGGCCAACGGCCAGCGGGTGCCGATCTTCATCGCCGACTACGTGCTGGCCGGCTACGGCACCGGCGCCATCATGGCCGTGCCGGGTCACGACCAGCGAGACTGGGAGTTCGCCGCCGAGTTCGGCCTTCCGGTGATCGAAGTCATTGCCGGCGGCGATATCTCAGAGGCCGCTTACGCCGGCGAGGGAACCCTGGTCAATTCCGGACCGCTGGACGGCATGACCGTCGACGATGCCAAGCAGGCCATCACGCGGCAACTGGAGTCGCAGGGCCGCGGTTGGGCGCGCATCGAATTCAAATTGCGGGACTGGCTTTTCGCCCGGCAGCGGTACTGGGGCGAGCCGTTTCCGATCGTCTACGACGACGATGGCCGTCCGCACGCCTTGGATTCCGCGGCACTGCCGGTCGAGTTGCCCGATGTCGGTGACTACTCACCGGTGCTGTTCGACCCCGACGACGCATCCAGCGAACCCTCGCCGCCGCTGGCCAAGGCGACCGACTGGGTGCATGTCGAGTTGGACCTCGGGGACGGCCTGCGGTCCTACACCCGTGACACCAACGTCATGCCGCAGTGGGCCGGCAGCTCCTGGTACGAACTGCGCTACGCCGACCCGCACAACACCGAGCAGTTCTGCGCCCCGGAGAACGAGGCCTATTGGATGGGCCCGCGACCGACCGAACGCGGCGCGGACGATCCGGGCGGAGTGGACCTGTATGTCGGCGGTGTCGAGCACGCAGTGCTGCACCTGTTGTATTCGCGCTTCTGGCACAAGGTGTTACACGACCTCGGACACGTCAGCTCCCGGGAGCCCTACCGGCGGTTGGTCAACCAGGGCTACATCCAGGCGGCCGCCTACACCGACTCCCGGGGGTCCTATGTGCCGGCCGCCGACGTCGTCGAACGCGACGGCAAGTGCTATCTCCCGGGCGTCGACGGTGACGTGGAAGTGTTCGCCGAGTTCGGCAAAATGGGTAAGAGCCTGAAGAATTCGGTGTCGCCCGACGAGATCTGCGATGCCTACGGCGCCGACACCCTGCGGGTGTACGAGATGTCGATGGGCCCGTTGGAGATGTCGCGGCCGTGGGCCACCAAGGACGTCGTCGGGGCGCACCGCTTTCTGCAGCGGGTCTGGCGGCTGGTCGTCGACGAGGAAACCGGTGAGAGCCGGGTGCTCGACGGCGAACCGGACACCGAGACGCTGCGGCTGCTGCACCGCACCATCGTCGGGGTGTCGGAAGACTATGCCGCCCTGCGTAATAACACCGCGGCCGCCAAGCTGATCGAGTACACCAACCATCTGACCAAACAGCACCGCGACGGGGTTCCGCGCGGGGTCGTCGAGCCGCTGGCCCTGATGCTCGCACCGCTGGCTCCGCACCTGGCCGAGGAGCTGTGGCAGCGGCTCGGCCACGATTCCTCGCTGGCGCACGGCCCCTTCCCGGTCGCCGACCCGGCCTATCTGGTCACCGACACCGCCGACTACCCGGTGCAGGTCAACGGCAAGAAGCGGGGGCTGGTCACGGTGGCCGCCGACGCCGACACCGAGGCGATCAAAGCCGCTGCCCTGGCCGATGAGAAGGTGCAGGCGTTCCTGGCCGGCGCCGCTCCGAAGAAGGTGATCGTGGTGCCCGGCCGGCTGGTGAACCTGGTGGTGTGATCGTAACCACCCCCGCCGGAAAGAGACTATCGCGGGCGGAGCACGACCTCGTGCAGGTGCCCGTCCGGCGGGGTGCGTACGGCGGCGGCCACCACCTCGGCGACGGTGTCGGGACGCAGGAAGCGGCCCGGATCGTATTGGCCGCCTTCGTAAGCGACCAGGTCGCGTTGCATCTCGGTGTCGACGCGGCCGGGGTAGACGGTGGTGACGCGCAGCGCCGGCTCGTCACTGCGCAGTGAGTCCGCGAACGCGCGAAGCGCGAACTTACTGGCCGAGTATGAGGCCATACCAGCGGAAACCCGTTGCCCGGCACCGGAGTTGAGGAAGACCACATGCCCCCGGGCCTGCCGCAGCGCGGGCAGCAGTGCCAGTGTCAGCGCTACCGCACCGAACACGTTGACCTCGAAGGTGGCCCGCCACTCCTCGATGTAGGATTCGCCGGCAGCGCCAGGCTGCATCACCCCGGCGTTGTGAACCAGCACGTCGAGTTCGTCGACGATCTCGGTGGCCGACTCGATCGCGTCGGCGTCGGCCAGATCGAGCGGCCAGGTGGTGGCGCCGAGCCGTTCGGCGACGGCGTCGAGCCGCGCCGACGGTCTGCCGGCCAGTAGCAGCGTGTGGGTGGGTGCCAGTGCGGTCGCGATCGCCGAACCGATCCCGCCGCCGGCGCCGGTGATCAGGGCGGTCGGCATCAACCGCAATCCAGCGGGCAGTCGGCCCCGTCGTCCGTGGCGGTCCCGGCGGCGCCGTAGGCGGCCAGCCGCTCCAGCGGTTCCAGCGCGCGGGTCAAGGTGTCCAGATCCTCTTGGCTGAGCTCGCTGAGCATCACCGCCAGGGCCGCGTGCCGGTTGGCCAGCGATTCACGGTGGCTCGCCAGTCCCTCCTCGGTGATGTCGACCAGCACGGCTCGCAGGTCCGACGGGTCCCGGCTGCGTTTGACCAGGCCGATCTTCTCCAAACGGCGGATCGCCACGGTGGTGGTGGGGGTGCGAACCCGTTCGTGGGCAGCCAGTTCGGTCATCCGGATCGGCCCGCGGTCCAGCAAGGTGATCAGGATCGACAGCTGCGCCAAGGTGAGCTCGCCGGTCTTCGTTCCGCCGCTGATTTCACCGCGCCGCAGGATCGAGAACAGTTTCGACAGCGAACGATGCAAGCCCTCTGCGACCGCCGTCACCTGCGGCGTATCGGCTTTGCTCTCCGCCATAGTTCGCCAGTCTAACCTGTGGTTCTAACGAGGGGGGATAGGTCGCGCAGGTTGCTGTCACAACACCTGGGAGAGGAACTTCTGCAGCCGGTCGGTCTCGGCATTGTCGAAGATCTGTTCGGGCGGCCCGGATTCCACCACCTTCCCGCGGTCCATGAACACGACGGTGTCCGACGCCGACCGGGCAAAGGCCATCTCGTGGGTGACGACCACCATCGTCATACCGTCCGCGCCGAGCTCAGCGATCAACGCCAGGATCCCCTTGACCAATTCCGGGTCCAGCGCCGAGGTCGCCTCATCGAAGAGCATCACCTGCGGCTGCATCGCCAGTGCGCGGGCGATCGCGACCCGCTGTTGCTGGCCGCCGGAGAGCGCCGAGGGACGCGCAGCGGCCTTGTTCTTCAGCCCGACCCGGTCCAGCAGTCCCAGTGCCAGTTCGCGTGCGGCGTCGTGCGACATCCCCAGCAGCTTGCGCGGGGCCAGCGTGATGTTGTCGAGCACACTGCGGTGCGGGAAGAGATTGAAATGCTGGAACACCATGCCGATCCGCTGGCGTAGCTCGTCGGGATCGTCGTCGAGCACCGATCGCCCGCCCAGCAGGATGTCGCCGCCGTCGGGTTCGTGCAGTCGGTTCAAGGTGCGCAGCATGGTGGACTTGCCGGAGCCGGAGGGGCCGATCACCGCCGCGGTGCTGCCCGCCGGCACATCCAGATCGATCCCGCGAAGCACGGTTTGTTTTCCGAAGGACAATTGGATTCCCTTGGCCGCCAACGACACCGGCTCGCGCGAGGAGGCGGCGGTCACGTCATCTCCTGACTGGAGATCGCCGGGCTCAGCTCGACGGAGTCGTCGTCCTCGGCGGGCCGTCCGCGGCGAAGCCGGTGGTCGACGACGTTGACCAGGTGGGTCAACGGGATGGTCAGCGCCAGGTACACGACGCCGGCCGCCACCAGCGGGGACAGGCTGCCGGTCTGGGCGTTGAAGTCGCGGCCCACCTGGAACAGCTCCCGCTGGCCGGCGACCAGGCCCAGGAAGTACAGCAGCGCGGAGGCCTTCAGCAACGCGATGAACTGGTTGACCAGCGCCGGCAGCACCCGGCGGATGCCCTGCGGTATCACCACCAGGCGCATCGAGTCGGGATAGCCGAAACCCAGCGCCCGGGACGCCTCGAGCTGGCCGGACTCCACGCTCTGGATCCCCGAGCGCAGGATCTCCCCGATGTAGGCCGCCGCGGTCAGTCCCAGTGCCGCGATGCCCAGCGGGTACGGGTTGTTGTTGGTCAGCCCGCCTACCAGCGGCCCGACGGCCAGACCGATGAGCAGGATGATCAGCACCTCGGGCAGCCCCCGGAAGATGTCGGTGTAGACCCGGGCCGGCCAGCGCAGCCAGCGGGTGCCGGAGATCCCCGCAACGGCCAGCCCCAGCCCGGCCACCAAACCGATGATGCCGCCGCTGACGGTCAGTAACAGCGTGTTGGGCAGGCCGGTCTTGAGCAGATCCGGCAGCGCCTCGCGGTACAGCTGCCAGTCGAAGAAGGAGTCTCGCCACTGGGCCAGTGTCGATTTGGGTTCGTACGGCGTCGAGTCGGCCTTGTGGTTGCGCGCCGCGATCGCCGCGAAGTCCGGGAGATGCGGGGTGGCCGCCGACTTCGAGCCCGGTTGCCAGTCCGGTGGCAACGGCCGGGGCACCCAATCGGTGTAGAGCTGCGGCCAGGTGCCGTCGGCGATCACCGCATCCAGTCCGGAGTTCAGCGCCGATATCAACGCCCGGTTCTCTTTGGCCACCGCGTAGGCTTCGAAACCGGCGGGGCTGAACGTGTAACCGGCGATCTGCGCCGGGTCCCCGGGCCGCATCAGGTTCAGTGCGGTCAGCGACGGCGCCACCCAGGCGTCGACCTGGCGGCTTTTCAGGCTGGCGTAGAGCGTGATGGAGTCGGGGAACCGCACCGGCTCGATCTCCAGGGTGTCGACTGCGTAGGCGTCCTCGATGGTGCCCTGAACCACCCCGATCCGCTTACCGTCGGTGACGGTGTCGAACCCGGTGATGGCCGAACCGGCCGGGACGACCAGCGCCATATAGCCGAAGTCGTAGCCGTTGGTGAAGCCGACGGTGCGACGGCGCTCGTCGGTGGCGTTGATCGACGCCGATCCGACGTCGAAGCGCCCGGACTCCACCTGGGCGAGCAGCCCGAAGAAGTCGGTGCCGACGAACTGGATCCGCAGCCCCAGCTTCTTGGCGATGGCGCGGAGCAGTTCGTTGTCGAACCCGGTGTAGCGGCCCGCGGCGTTGATGCAGTTCGTCGGGGGGCTCTCGGTCAGGGTGCCGACGGTGAGCACCCCGGGGGTGGCCAGACCCAGCTTGGTCACATCGATCGAGTTGAGCGGATCCACGCCGGCCGTGGTGTATTTGTCCTCGCGCGGACGTTTGGCGGTGGCGAGCTTGAGCGGCAGCGTGACGGCCGCCTGCTCCCCGGCCGGCGCGCACAGGTCGGGGGTGGCGCCGGCGGACGGCACCGTTGCCAGACCGCCCACGATCAGCCAGGTGGCAAGAAGCGCCGCCAGTTTTATCGCTGGTCGCGCCATCGGCACAGCGCCTCGGCGCCGGTCAGGTCGTAGTCCGGTCCGCTACTACCGATGGTCAACAGGCTCACCCCGAGTTGAACCATCGACTCCGCCGCGCTGAGCAACTCCGCTTCGGTTTGATCGTTGCCCAGGGCGGCCGAGTGTTCGATGGTGGCGGGGTCGCGGCCCAGCGCGGCGCAGTGTTCGGCGAGCACTGCCGCCTTGTGCGGGTAGGTGTCGGGGTCGGTGAAGCTGTGCCACATGTCGGCGTGCTCGGCGACCAGGCGTAGCGTCTTGCGCTCGCCGCCACCGCCGATCAGCACCGGTATATGCCGGGTGGGCGGCGGATTGAGCTGGGCCAGGCGGCTTTTGATACGCGGCAGCGCAGCGGCCAGGTCGTCGAGCCGGCTGCCGGCGGTGCCGAATTCGTAGCCGTATTCGTGGTAGTCGCGGTCTTTCCAGCCCGAACCGATGCCCAGGATCAGCCGGCCGTCGCCGATGTGGTCGACGGTGCGGGCCATGTCGGCGAGCAGCTCCGGGTTGCGGTAGGAGTTGCACGTCACCAGCGCGCCGATCTGGATCCGCGAGGTCTGTTCGGCCCAGGCGCCCAGCATGGTCCAGCATTCGAAGTGCGGTCCGTCGAGGTCGCCGTAGAGCGGGAAGAAGTGATCCCAGTTGAATGCGATGTCGACGCCGAGGTCCTCGCACCGCCGGACCGCGTCGCGGATCGTGCGATATTGCGCCGCGTGCTGGGGGTGCAGTTGCACGCCGATTCGGATGGGCTTCACCCCAGTCACGGTAGCGTCCGGCGCAGCAACTCGACCAGAGCGCGCGGCTGGTCGCTTTGCACCGAATGCCCGGATCCGGCCACCACGTGAGTCGTCAGGCCCGGTGAGCGCCGGGCGTACTCGGCGATGTCGTCCTCGGAGACGAACGCCGATTGCCCGCCGCGGATCAAGGTGGTCGGCGCGGTGACCGCCGAGACGTCGGTCCACAGCTCGGTGAAGTCCCCGACACTGCGGATCGTGTCGTAGCGCCAGGTCCAACGTCCGTCGGGCAGTTGCCGGGTGTTGTGGAACAGTCCGCGCCGCAGCGATTCCGGATCGCGATGCGGTGCCGCCAGCTGGGTGACGGCCAGCATCGATTCGAAATCGGGGAAGGTGCGGTCGCCCTGGGCCAGCGCCACCGTCCCGCGATCGGCGGCGCTCATCTGTGAATGCCGTTGCAGTGCTGAGGGAGTCACGTCCACGAGCGCCAGCCGGCGGACCAGCTCCGGGGCGGCGGCAGCCAGCCGGATCGCGGTCAGCCCGCCCAGCGACATCCCGACCACCAGCGCGGCGCTCGGTGCCAGCTCGCGTAGCACCGGGGCCAGCGCCGCGGCGTTGCGCTGCGGGGAGTAGTCGCCGTCGTCGCGCCAGGCCGAACGTCCGTGCCCGGGCAGGTCCAGCGCCAGCGCGGGTACGCCCAGGCCCACGATGACGGTGTCCCAGGTGTGGGCGTTCTGCGCACCGCCGTGCAGGAACACCACCCGCGGCGGCTCGGATCCCCACCGCAGCGAGCTGACGCCCGCGGTTTCGATGCGCTGGACGGCTGGCAGCGGGCCGGTGACACCGGCCTGCTCGGCGTTGCCGGCCAGCAGGGCGAACTCGGAAACTTCCTCGTTCACTCTGCGCTCACCCGGCAAAAGTACGGGTGGCGTGTCTGGTCACCGCAGAGTCAACGCTTAGCCGGTGATGAACTCTTCGAGTTGAGCGCGCGCGACGTCGTCGGGCAGCTGCTTGGGCGGGCTCTTCATCAGGTAGGCCGAGGCGGGGATGATCGGGCCGCCGATGCCGCGGTCCTTGGCGATCTTGGCCGCGCGCACCGCGTCGATGATGATGCCGGCCGAGTTCGGCGAGTCCCACACCTCGAGCTTGTACTCCAGGTTCAGCGGCGCGTCGCCGAAGGCGCGGCCCTCCAGCCGCACGTAGGCCCACTTGCGGTCGTCGAGCCAGGCCACGTGGTCGCTCGGCCCGATGTGCACGTTCTTGTCCTCGACCTTGCCGGCCAGCGAACCGGTCAGGTTGGAGGTGACGGCCTGGGTCTTGGATACCTTCTTGGACTCCAGCCGCTCCCGCTCGAGCATGTTCTTGAAGTCCATGTTGCCGCCCACGTTGAGCTGATAGGTGCGGTCCAGCGTGACGCCGCGGTCCTCGAACAGCTTGGCCATAACGCGGTGGGTGATGGTCGCGCCGACCTGGCTCTTGATGTCGTCGCCCACAACCGGCACACCGGCGTCGGCGAACTTCTTGGCCCACACCGGGTCGGAGGCGATGAAGACCGGCAGCGCGTTGACGAACGCCACCCCGGCGTCGATGGCGCACTGGGCGTAGAACTTGTCGGCCTCGTCGGATCCCACCGGCAGGTAGGACACCAGCACGTCGACCTTGTTCTCCCGCAGCACCGAGACCACGTCGACGGCGTCGGCGTCGGAGACCTCGATGGTGTCGGCGTAGTACTTGCCGATGCCGTCGAGGGTGGGACCGCGCTGCACCACCACGTTGGTGGGCGGCACGTCGGCGATCTTGATGGTGTTGTTCTCCGAGGCGAAGATGGCCTCGGACAGATCGAAGCCGACCTTCTTGGCGTCGACGTCGAACGCGGCGACGAACTTCACGTCGCGGACGTGATACGGACCGAATCGCACGTGCATCAGACCGGGCACCGTCGAACTGTCGTCGGCGTTCTGGTAGTACTGCACGCCCTGGACCAGCGAGGAGGCGCAGTTACCGACGCCGACAATGGCGACCCGCACATCCGTCGTTTGCTCAGTCATTTCCGGCGTTCTCCTTCTTCTGCTGTCACTGCTGACGTGCTGTTTGTGTTGTTTGTGTTGTTCTGATTCCCGCGCCGGGCAGGGTCAAGATTGTTCGGCGCGGCCCTGCGAGACGCGTTCGGCCGCGATCAGCTCGTTGAGCCACTTGACCTCCCGCTCACTGGACTCCAGCCCCAGCTGGTGCAGTTGGCGGGTGTAGCGATCCAACGAGTTGCTGGCCCGCGTCACGGCGTTGCGCAGACCCTCCCGGCGTTCCTCCACCTGCCGACGGCGGCCTTCCAGGATCCGCATCCGCGCCTCGGCGGGGGTGCGGTTGAAGAAGGCCAGGTGAACCCCGAAGCCGTCGTCGGTGTAGTTCTGCGGTCCGGTGTCGGCCACCAGCTCGGTGAAGCGCTGGCGACCGGCGTCGGTCATCCGGTAGACCCGCCGGGCCCGGCGTACCGGGGTGCCCGCCGGGGCGGCGTCTTCGGCGATCAACCCCGCCCCCTGCATGCGCCGCAGCGCCGGATACAGCGAGCCGTAGGAGAACGCCCGGAAGGCGCCCAGCAGACCGGTCAACCGTTTCCGCAGTTCGTAGCCGTGCATCGGCGACTCGAGCAGCAAACCCAAGATGGCAAGCTCAAGCACCGATTCACCTCCTGCAATGATGTGTGGCTACGACCGTTCGACGGTTCGGGCCATAGTATCGCGCCGATATAACAGAACCCAAGTGGCCTACTGTTCGCCCAACGTTCAGCGCCCCGAAGTCACCAGTTCAGGACGGGTAATTGATGCGCTTGACCGACCCGTCGCCGGCGAACGCGATGTAGCCGCTGCCGTAGTCGCTGGAGACGTAGGCCGACAGCGACAGCGCCCCCGGTGTCGTCGGGTCCCGGGCCGGCTCGACGATCAGATACGTCGACTTGACGTCGCCGTCCTTGATTCCGAGCGTCTCGGGGGCCCCGCGCAGGATCCCGACCGCGGCCTTGAGGTCGAAGCCGCTCAGGTCGACCAGCACGGCGGCACTGCTCTTGGCCGAGCTGGACGGGTCGTCCCAGCCGCCCCGGTAGCTGTAATTCAGTTCGCGGCGGTCCTCGCTGGGATCGGCCCGGGTCAGTGACGCGTAGTCCGGGTAGACGACCAGCCGATAGCCGAGCGTGTCGCCGAACTTCGCGCGGGCCTGTTCCAGCAGGCCGCTCAACCCGCCCAGCGAATGCAGCCGGCGCGGCGGGGTCAGCACCAGCGGGACGACGCCGTCGGGCTTGGCGCCGGGGTCGGAGGTGAAGCTCAGTGGCGAGCTCGTGTTGCCGTACACCCCCCAGCCGATGCCCAGCCCCAGCAGCACCGCCGCGCCCAGTGCCGCGGCCGCCAGGGCGCGACCGCCGAATCCGGCGGTCTTGTTCAGCGCGGGCAGCTGTACGGGCGCGCTGGCGGTCTGCAGATCGGCGATCAGCGCGTGCAGGTCACCGAGCGTGACGGCGCGGGTGGCCGCGCTGACGCGTTCCCGGTGCTCCGCGCTGGACAGCTGCCCCTCAGCCAGGGCGGAATCCAGGATGCGGCAGACGTCGTCCCGGTCGCTGTCCTTCGCCCGGGTTCCGGAGCTCTGCCGTGTCGCCACGGCGATGATCGTAAGACTTCAGCCCGGTACGGCGAGACCCGAATACACCGGTTGGTGTGGGATAAGGGCGTTCATCACACCGGCCCGCGCGGACCCGTCGTACTCTGGTGACCGTGCGATTGCAGCGACAGGTAGTGGACTACGCGCTCCGGCGCCGTTCCCTGCTGGCCGAGGTCTATTCCGGACGTACCGGGGTGTCCGAGGTGTGCGACGCCAACCCGTATCTGCTCCGGGCCGCCAAGTACCACGGCAAGTCCAGTGCGGTGGTCTGTCCGATCTGCCGCAAGGAGCAGCTCACCCTGGTGTCGTGGGTCTACGGCGACGACCTGGGGGCGGTGTCGGGTTCGGCGCGTTCCGCCGAGGAACTGGTTCTGCTGGCCACCCGCTATTCGGAGTTCTCGGTGCACGTGGTCGAAGTGTGCCGGACCTGTAGCTGGAATCATCTGGTGAAGTCGTATGTGCTGGGCCTCGCGCGCCCGCCGAAGGGGTCCCGGAGTCGGCGGACGGCACGCAGCGGAGCCCGTACCGCCAGTGAGTAAGCACCACGACGACCGGTCGGACGCTGATTCGACCGGGCCCTCAGGGGTGGGCGCGCGCCGCGGGCCGGCCTCGCCGGATGACCGGCAGACCACGATCATCCCCGCGGTCGACGACGCGGCGACCGCCGATCTGCGCGATCCGATCGACGCGGTGCGGGCGGCCCTCGACGGCACGCCGCGGCAGCGCGAGCAGGCGCTGAGCGGACGCGGACCACGCCGGCAACCGCCGCCGGAGAAGCCGGTCGAGCCGCCACCGCGGCGATCCGGCCGCGTCGAGCACACCGACCGGGCCGCTACGCCCGACCCGCTGGCCTGGCTGCGCCGCCACCCGCCGAACTGGAGGTGGGTTCGGCGCGGGCTCTATGTCGCGGCCGCGGTGATCCTGCTGCTGCCGCTCATCACGTTCGCGATGGCCTACTCCATCACCGATGTGCCCTCACCCGGCGACATCCGCACCAACCAGGTGTCGACGATCCTGGCCAGCGACGGTTCCGAACTTGCCAAGATCATTCCGCCGGAAGGCAATCGCGTCGATATCGACATCAGTCAGGTGCCGGTGTACGTGCGTGACGCGGTGCTGGCCGCCGAGGACCGCGACTTCTACTCCAACCCGGGTTTCTCGGTGTCCGGCTTCGCCCGCGCGGTCAAGAACAACCTGTTCGGCGGGGACACCCAGGGCGGTTCGACCATCACCCAGCAGTACGTCAAGAACGCACTGGTCGGATCCGAGCGGGCCGGCGTGCGCGGCCTGGTCCGCAAGGCCAAAGAACTCGTGATCGCCACCAAGATGTCCAGCGCATGGCCCAAAGACGATGTGCTGGAGGCCTATCTGAACATCATCTACTTCGGCCGCGGCTCCTATGGGATCGCCGCGGCGTCCCGGGCCTACTTCGACAAGCCCGTCGAGCGTCTCGACGTCGCCGAAGGCGCGCTGCTGGCCGCGCTGATTCAGCGGCCCTCCACCCTGGATCCCGCCGTCGACCCCGAGGGCGCCCTCGACCGGTGGAACTGGGTGCTCGACGGCATGGTGGAGACCGGGGCGCTGACCGCCGGTGAGCGTGCCGCCCAACAGTTCCCGGAAACGGTGCCGCCTGAGCTGGCCCGCTCCCAGAACATCACCACCGGGCCAGACGGGCTGATCCAGCGGCAGGTCACCAAGGAGTTGCTGGAGCTGTTCGACATCGACGAGCAGACCCTGAACACCCAGGGCCTGCAGATCACCACCACCATCGATCCGCAGGCGCAGGACGCCGCGGTCGACGCGGTGGACACCTACCTCAAAGACCAGATCCCCAACATGCGATCGGCGGTGGTGTCCATCGACCCCCGCGACGGCTCGGTGCGCGCGTATTACGGGGGCTCGGACGCCAACGGTTTCGACTTCGCCCAGGCGGGTCTGCAGACCGGTTCGTCGTTCAAGGTGTTCGCGCTGGTCGCCGCGCTGGAGCAGGGCATCGGGCTGGGCTATCAGATCGACAGCTCCCCGCTGGCCATCGAGGGCGGCCGGATCAAGATCACCAACGCCGAGGGCGAAAGCTGCGGGGTCTGCAACATCGCCGAGGCGCTCAAACGCTCGCTGAACACCGCCTACTACCGGCTGATGCTCAAGCTCAAGAACGGCGCTCAGGACGTCGCGGATGCGGCCCATGCCGCCGGTGTGGCCAAGAGCTTCCCCGGTGTCGCGCACACCTTGTCCCAGGACGGCGGGCCGCCCGAGGGTGGCGTCGTGCTGGGGCAGTACCAGACCCGGGTGATCGACATGGCCTCGGCGTACGCGACGCTGGCCGCCTCCGGGGTGTATCACCCGCCGCACTTCGTGGCGAAGGTGGTCAACGCCGAAGGCCAGGTGCTCTTCGACGCCCAGACCTCCGAAGACACCGGCGAGCAGCGCATTCCCAAAGCGGTCGCCGACAACGTCACCTCGGCGATGCAGCCCATCGCCGGCTGGTCGCGCGGCCACAACCTGGCCGGCGGGCGGCCGTCGGCGGCCAAGACCGGCACCACCCAGCTGGGTGAGACCGGGGCCAACCGGGACGGCTGGATGGTCGGCTACACGCCGTCGCTGTCGACCGCGGTGTGGGTCGGCACCACCGGCGGCGACGAGCCGCTGGTGAATCAGTGGGGCGGCCCGGTGTACGGCGCGGGCATTCCCGCCGACATCTGGAAGGCCACCATGGACGGTGCGCTGCAGGGCACCACCAACGAGCCGTTCCCGAAGCCCACCGAGATCGGCGGCTACGCCGGCGTTCCCGCCGCGCCGCCGCCACCCCCGCCGGAGGAGTTGGCCCCGCCGGAGCCGTCGGAGACCGTGATCCAGCCGACGATCGAGATCGCGCCGGGAATCACCATCCCGATCGGTCCGCCCACCACCATCCCGGCCGCACCGCCGCAACCGCAGGCGCCGCTGCCGGGACAGCCGCCGCAGCCGCAGGTTCCGCCGCCGGGTGAACCCGGGGCGCCCGGGTCGCCGCCGGGCGAACCGGCGCCGCCGATGCCGTAGCGGGTTTGTGATCTCGTTTGCACTCGACGCGGCGGCGTGCGGACGTAACCTGGTGAGCATGCGACCGCAGCCGCGGGTGGGTGACGACGGGCCGTCGGGCACGTTCCCGTCGGCTGAGATGGGTTGCGCCCCTAAGAAGGTGGCGGGCAGCCCGCACGCCGGCCGCTATCCGCGGGGATGTCCCCGCCGACGGTGAAGAGTTCGGGGCCGCCGGCGCCGGGGGCCGGAAGCGCTGCAGAAGAACACTTCTTGACGACGACGGACGACTCGCCGGCGGACCCGCTGAACGGTGACGGCGAGGATCTGCGGGATCCCATCGAGGAGGTCAAGGCGGCGCTGGAACGACCGCGGCCGCACTCCGATGAGCCCAGTGGCGCCGAAGTGCCGGCGGGCGGTGCAGCAGACGGTCGCCGTCGACGAGTGAACTGGCGTGGGGTCCGGCGCGGTGTGTACGCCGTCGTCGCGACCATGGTGGTCGCCCCGGTGGTCACGTTCGGCATGGCCTACCGCACCGTCGAGATTCCCGAGCCGGGCGATATTCACACCGATCAGGTCTCGACGATCCTCGCCGCCGACGGCACCGAACTGGCGAGAATCATTCCGCCGGAAGGCAATCGGACTGACATCAAGATCGACCAGGTCCCGGTCCACGTGCGCGACGCGGTGCTGGCGGCCGAGGACCGCGACTTCTACACCAACTCCGGCTACTCCTTCTCGGGGTCCTTCCGGGCGGTCAGGAACAACCTGCTCGGGGGCGACACCCAGGGCGGCTCGACGATCACCCAGCAGTACGTCAAGAACGCGCTGGTCGGCTCGGAGCGGACCGGGTTCGCGGGGGTGGTCCGCAAGGGCAAGGAGCTGGTGATCGCCGCCAAGATGTCACGGGAGTGGCCCAAGGACGAGGTGCTGGAGGCCTACCTCAACATCATCTACTTCGGCCGCACCGCCTACGGCATCGCCGCGGCGGCGCGGGCGTTCTTCGGCAAGCCGGTCTCAGAGCTCGACATCGCGCAGGGCGCGCTGCTGGCGGCGGTGATCCAGCAACCGTCGGCGCTGGATCCGGCGTTCAACGCCAAACGCGCGGTCAGCCGGTGGAACTGGGTGCTCGACGGCATGGTCGAGACCGGCGCTTTGCGTCCGGCCGAACGCGCCATGCAGGTGTTTCCGGCGACGATCCCGCCGAACCAGGCGCGCAATGCCGACCAGGCCACCGGCCCCGAAGGACTGATCCAGCGGCAGGTCATCGCTGAACTGCTCGACATGTTCCGCATCGACGAGCAGGCGCTGAACATGTTGGGGCTGCGGATCACCACCACCATCGACATGAAGGCGCAGCGCGCCGTGGAGAAGGCGGTGGGAAACGTCATGGCCGGGCAGAAGCCGGCGTTGCGGACCGCGGTGGTCGCCATCGATCCGCGCACCGGTGCGGTGCGGGCCTACTACGGCGGCGCCGACGGCGGCGGTTTCGACTTCGCCCAGGCGGGCCTGCAGACGGGGTCGTCGTTCAAGGTGTTCGCCCTGGTGGCCGCGCTGCAACAGGGCATCGGTCTGGGCTACCAGGTCGACAGCGCCCCACTGACCGTCGGCCGCACCAAGATCAGCAATGTCGGCGGCGCCAGCTGCGGGGTGTGCAATATCGCCGAGGCGCTCAAACGCTCCCTGAACACCGCCTACTACCGGCTGATGCTCAAGCTCAAGAACGGCCCGCGGGACGTCGCCGATGCCGCGCACGCCGCCGGGGTCGCCGAGAGCTTTCCCGGGGTCGCGCACACGTTGTCCGAGGACGGCCGCGGCGGGCCGCCGGAGAACGGCATCGTGCTCGGCCAGTACCAGACCCGGGTGATCGACATGGCCTCGGCGTACGCCACGCTGGCCAACTCCGGGATGTATCACCGGCCGCATTTCATCCAGCGGGTCGTCGGCCCCGACGGCCGGGTGATCTTCGACAGCACCACTGCCGGCGACACCGGCGAGCAACGCATCCCCCAGGCGGTCGCCGACAACGTCACCGACGCCATGAAGGCGATCCCGGGCTGGTCGGGTGGACACGAGCTGGCCGGCGGCCGGCCCGCCGCGGCCAAGACCGGCACCACCCAGCTGGGTAACACCGGAGCGAACCGGGACGCCTGGATGGTCGGCTACACGCCGACGCTGTCGACGGCGGTCTGGGTCGGCACCGACCAGGGCGACGAACCGCTGACCAACAAGTGGGGCGGCCCGGTGTACGGCGCGGGCATTCCCGCCGACATCTGGAAGGCCACCATGGACGGTGCGCTGCGCGGCGATCCCATCGCGCAGTTCCCCAAGCCCACCGACATCGGCGGCTACGCCGGGGTGCCGTCCGCGCCACCGCCGCAGCCGGAGTGGTTCGCGCCGCCTCCCCCGGACGGCGAACTACCGGAACCGCCACCACCGTTCGGGGAGCCACCGCTGTTCCCGCCGCAGCCACCGCTGTTCCCGCCTCCGCCTCCGCTGTTCCCGCCACCGCCTCCTCCGCCACCACCTCCGCCGCCGCCCCCGGCGCCGGAGCAACTACCGTGACGGAGGTGATCCCAGGCCGCCCGGTGGTGTCGCCGCTGCCCCTCGCCGAGGACCTGCGCAGCGCCGACGACCGCGACCTGCCGACCCGTACCGACGAGGTCGCGCACGCGTTGTCGAACACCATCGGCGGGCCCGTGGGCCGCCACGCGCTCATCGGACGTGCCCGATTCATGACGCCGCTGCGGGTGATGTTCTTGATCGCGGTGCTGTTCCTGGCGCTGGGCTGGACCACCAAGTCGGCGTGCCTGCAAAGCGTCGGCTCCGGCGGCCCCGACGGGCGGGTGGCCAACTGGGACAACGAACGCGCCTATTTCCAGCTCTGCTACTCCGATGTCGTACCGCTGTACACCGCGGAGTTGCTGAACCAGGGCAAATTCCCCTACAAGTCCAGCTGGGTGGAGAAGGACGGCACCGGCAAGCCGCAGACCCGCTACGACGGGCTGCCCGCGCAGCGCTACATGGAGTATCCGGTGCTGACCGGGCTCTACCAGTACTCTGCGATGGCCTTGGCCAAGACATACACGGCGATCACCAAGGTGGTGAAGATCCCGGCCTTGAGCGGCGTCGCCGAGGTGGTGGTGTTCTTCGACATCGTCGCGCTGGGACTGGCCCTGGCCTGGCTGGTGACGGTGTGGTCCACCGCCGGGCTGGCCGGTCGCCGGGTCTGGGATGCGGCCCTGGTGGCGGCCTCGCCGCTGGTCATCTTCCAGATCTTCACCAACTTCGACGCGCTGGCCACCGCGTTCGCCGGGGCCGGGCTGCTGGCCTGGGCGCGACGCCGCCCCGCGACAGCCGGGGTGCTGCTGGGTCTGGGCACCGCCGTCAAGCTGTATCCGGTGTTGCTGCTCTTCCCGCTGCTGCTGCTGGGGCTGCGCACCGGGCGGTTGCGTGAGGTCAGGCGCACGGTGGTGGCGACGGCGCTGAGCTGGCTGGCGGTGAACCTGCCGGTGCTGGTTTTCGCGCCGCGCGGCTGGACCGAGTTCTTCCGGCTCAACTCCCGCCGCGGCGATGACATGGACTCGATCTACAACGTGGTGAAGTCGTTGACGGGCTGGCGGGGCTTCGACGGGGAGCTGGGGCTGTGGCAGCCGCCGACCGTGCTCAACATCGTGGTCGCGGTGTCGTTCGCGCTGTGCTGCGCCGGGATCGGCTACATCGCGCTGACGGCGCCGCGGCGGCCGCGGGTGGCGCAGTTGGCATTCCTGGTGGTGGCGGCCTTCCTGCTGACCAACAAGGTGTGGAGCCCACAGTTCTCGCTGTGGTTGGTGCCGCTGGCCGTGCTGGCGTTGCCGCATCGCCGGTTGCTGCTGGCCTGGATGGCCGTCGACGCACTGGTGTGGGTGCCGCGGATGTACTACCTCTACAGCGTCTCGGACCGCAGCCTGCCCGAGCAGGTGTTCACCAGCACGGTGCTGCTTCGCGATCTGGCGGTGTTGGGATTGTGTGCCTTGGTGATTCGGCAGATCTATCGGCCCGATCAGGCTCCGGTGGATCTGGTGCGCGAGCGCGGCGTCGATGATCCCGCCGGCGGGGTGTTCGACCGGGCGGCGGATGCGCCCCCGGCCTGGCTGCCTGCCCGTCGATTTCGCGTCGCAGCCCAGCCTCCGGTAGCCTAGCCGGGTTGCCGACGCAGGCGACCCTCCTGCCGTGGTCACATCCACGGCCGCACTACGACCATAGGAGGTGATGAGGTTCCCATGCGTCCATACGAAATCATGGTCATCCTTGACCCCACTCTCGACGAGCGCACTGTCGCCCCGTCCCTGGAGACGTTCTTGAACGTCATCCGCAAAGACGGTGGCACGGTGGACAAGGTCGACATCTGGGGCAAGCGCCGCCTGGCCTACGAGATCGCCAAGCATGCCGAGGGCATCTACGCGATCATCGACGTCAAGGCCACCCCGGCGACCGTGTCCGAACTCGACCGGCAGCTCGGCCTGAACGAGGCGGTGCTGCGCACCAAGGTGATGCGGACCGACAAGTCGTAGCAGGCTGTCGCCGCCGTTGCGTAGGCTCAGCTCACACATGCAGCGTCGATACGATCCCAGGAGGGCCCCGTGGCTATTGGTGACACCACGATCACCGTCGTCGGAAACCTGACCGCGGACCCGGATCTGCGGTTCACCCCCTCGGGGGCGGCGGTCGCCAACTTCACGGTGGCGTCCACCCCGCGGATCTACGACCGGCAGAGCGGTGAGTGGAAGGACGGCGACGCGCTGTTCCTGCGGTGCAACATCTGGCGTGAGGCCGCAGAGAACGTCGCCGAGAGCCTGACCCGCGGATCGCGGGTGATCGTCACCGGCCGGCTGCGGCAGCGGTCCTTCGAAACCCGCGAGGGCGAGAAGCGCACCGTCTACGAGATCGAGGTCGACGAGGTCGGCCCCTCGTTGCGGTATGCCACCGCCAAGATCAACAAGATCAGTCGCGGTGGCGGCGGAGGCGGCTTCGGCGCGGGCGGCGGTGCTGCAGCGGCTGCGGCCCCGACGTCCCAGTCCGGCGGCGCACCCGCGGAAGACCCGTGGGGCAGTGCTCCGGCGTCGGGCTCCTTTGGCGGCGCCGACGACGAGCCGCCCTTCTAGACAACCGAACCACACAGCACGAAAGAGATAGATAGATGGCCAAATCCAACAAGCGGCGTCCGGCTCCCGAGAAGCCGATCAAGACGCGCAAGTGCGCGTTCTGCTCGAACAAGAAGCAGGAGATCGACTACAAGGACACCTCGCTGCTGCGCACCTACATCAGCGAGCGGGGCAAGATCCGCGCCCGGCGGGTGACCGGCAACTGCGTTCAGCATCAGCGCGACATCGCGATCGCGGTGAAGAACGCCCGCGAGGTCGCGTTGCTGCCCTTCACCTCGTCGGCCCGCTAGCCGACCGTCCCAGCCGAGAAAGTACGAAACGATGAAGCTGATTTTGACCGCTGAGGTGGACCACCTCGGAGCGGCCGGAGACACCGTCGAAGTCAAGGACGGATACGGCCGCAACTACCTGCTCCCGCGGGGGCTGGCGATTCTCGCCACGCGCGGCGCGCAGAAGCAGGCCGACGACATCCGTCGGGCCCGCGAGACCAAGCAGGTGCGCGACCTGGACCACGCCAAGGAGCTCAAGGCGGCCCTCGACGCGCTGGGCCCGGTCCCGCTGCCGATGAAGACCGCTGCCGACTCCGGCAAGCTGTTCGGTTCGGTGACCGCCGGTGACGTGGTCGCCGCCATCAAGAAGGCGGGCGGGCCCAACCTCGACCGGCGGATCCTGCGGCTGCCCAAGGCGCACATCAAGGCGGTCGGCAGCCACCCGGTGTCGGTGCACCTGCACCCCGAGGTGAGCGTCGACGTCACGGTCGACGTCGCCGCGGCGAACTAGTCGCTTACACAGTTGCCCCGGTGGTGCCCTGATCGGCTCCGCCGGGGCGTTGCTGTGCCCGGATCCGGTTAAGTTCGGTTAACTCTGGCTAACTTTCGGCGCGGGTGCGGTCGCGGTGGTATTTACCTGGCCGTGGAGCACCGGCTACCTCTGCGTCGGGCAACACGCCCAAGACGGCAACCTGAGCCGACACGCCGAAGAGATTGTCTTCCACAACGAAGTCACCATGGTGTGGTGCGCTTACCTGCGGAGATACCCAACCGTCAGCGAATGATCCACAGGTCTTCCCCACTGTCCCAAACAAGTGAAGCACCGGTATCCACACTTCATCCACAGCTTTGTGAACAAGGCCGTTTGGTGGCGCCGCCAGCAACGCCTACCGTCAAGCCGGCACGACGGGACCGGGGGTGTCGGTGCCCACGATTACGGTTGGGGCAGCGAGGCGAACAGACGTTCGAGTGACGCTGAGGGAGGTGGGGCGTATGGCAGTGGTCGACGACCGCGGGCACTCTGAGCTCGAGGAGCCGCCGCGCGAGGATGTCGGCCGCCAGCCGCCTCAGGACGTCGCCGCCGAACAGTCGGTGCTCGGTGGCATGTTGTTGAGCAAGGACGCCATCGCCGACGTGTTGGAGCGGGTGCGGCCCGGCGACTTCTACCGTCCGGTGCACCAGAACATCTACGACGCGATCCTGGATCTCTATGGCCGCGGCGAGCCGGCCGACCCGGTGACGGTGGCCGCCGAACTCGACCGGCGCGGCCTGCTGCGCCGAGTGGGCGGTGCGCCGTATCTGCACACGCTGATCTCGACGGTGCCCACCGCGGCCAACGCCGGCTACTACGCCGGGATCGTCGCCGAGAAGGCGCTGCTGCGCCGGCTGGTGGAGGCCGGCACCCGGGTGGTGCAGTACGGCTACGCCGGCGCGGAGGGCGCCGATGTGGCCGAGATCGTCGACCGCGCCCAGGCCGAGATCTACGACGTCGCCGACCGGCGGCTGTCCGAGGACTTCGTCCCGCTCGAAGACCTGCTGCAGCCCACCATGGACGAGATCGACGCGATCGCCTCGCACGGCGGGATCGCGCGTGGTGTGCCGACGGGCTTCATCGATCTCGATGAGGTGACCAACGGGCTGCACCCGGGGCAGATGGTGATCATCGCGGCCCGCCCGGGTATGGGCAAGGCACTGGCGCTGAACACCCCGCTGCCCACCCCGTCCGGCTGGACCACGATGGGCGACGTCTCCGTCGGCGATTGGTTGCTGGACGCCGACGGGTTGCCCACCCGGGTGGTGGCCGCCACCGAGGTGATGCTGGGCCGGCCGTGCTACGAAGTCGAGTTCTCCGACGGCACAGTGATCGTCGCCGACGCCGAGCACCTGTGGCCGACGGAGACGGGTGTCCGCACGACGGCGCAGCTGCGCTGTGGGCGCGACCGCATCGCGCCGGCGGGCGCGGCGACCCGACAGGGCGGCGGCACCGCGCTGCTGGCCCCCGTGCTGGAGCTGGTGTCGGTGCGCCGGGTGCCCAGTGTCGCGGTGCGTTGCGTGCAGGTCGACAACCCCGCCCGGCTCTACCTGGCCGGTCGCGGCATGGTGCCCACCCACAACTCGACGCTGGCACTGGACTTCATGCGGTCCTGCTCGATCAAGAGCCGGCTGCCCAGCGTCATCTTCTCGCTGGAGATGAGCAAGTCCGAGATCGTCATGCGACTGCTGTCAGCCGAGGCGAAGATCAAGCTCGGCGATATGCGCTCGGGGCGGATGAGCGATGACGACTGGACCCGGCTGGCCCGGCGAATGAGCGAGATCAGCGAGGCGCCGCTCTACATCGACGACTCGCCGAACCTGACCATGATGGAGATCCGCGCCAAGGCACGCCGGCTCAAGCAGAAGGCCGACCTGCGCCTGGTGGTGGTGGACTATCTGCAGCTGATGACCTCCGGTAAGAAGGTGGAGTCGCGGCAGATCGAGGTGTCGGAATTCTCAAGGCATCTCAAGCTTTTGGCTAAGGAGCTGGAACTGCCGGTCGTGGCGCTGAGCCAGCTCAACCGTGGACCCGAGCAGCGCACCGACAAGAAGCCGATGCTGGCAGACCTGCGTGAGTCCGGCTGCCTAACCGCGTCCACGCGAATATTGCGGGCCGACAACGGCTCCGAGGTCACCCTGGGCGAGTTGATGCGCACCGGGGAGCGCCCGCTGGTGTGGTCACTGGACGACAAGCTGCGGATGGTAGCCCGGCCCATGACGAACGTGTTCCCCAGCGGGCATCGCGAGGTGTTCAAGTTGCGAATGGCCTCGGGGCGTGAGGTCGAAGCGACCGCCAACCACCCCTTCCTCACGCTGGACGGCTGGGTTGCGCTGGGCGACTTGAACATCGGCGATCGGCTGGCGGTGCCGCGGCGGGTCCCTGAACCGGTGGACACCACGCGCATGGAAGACTGCGAAGTGATCCTGCTGGCGCACATGATCGGCGATGGATCGTGCGTGAAGAACCAGCCGATCCGCTACGCCTCGATCGATGAGGCGAATTTGACCGCGGTGACGGCGGCAGCCATGCACTTCGGGGTGATGGCGGTGCGCGACGAATACCCGGCCGCGCGGGTGACCACGCTGCGGCTGCCGGCGCCCTACCAGGTGACGCACGGCAAGCGCAACCCGATCGCGGCTTGGCTGGATGAGTTGGGACTGTTCGGGAAGCGCAGTTACGAGAAGTTCGTGCCGCAAGAGGTTTTCGCGCTGCCGAACGAACAGGTCGCACTGTTTCTGCGGCACCTGTGGGCCACCGACGGGTCGGTGTCCTGGGACGCCAAGCTGGGCATGGGACGGATCTACTATGCGTCGACGAGCCGGCGGCTGATCGACGACGTGGCGGCACTGCTCTCGCGGATGGGCGTGTTCGGTCGCATCAAGCGGGTGCCCAAGGCCGGTTATCGCGACTGCTGGCACCTCTGCCTGTACGGCGCGGAGAACCAGGTCCGGTTCCTGCACATCGTCAGCGCTCAGGGTGCGAAAGCCGTGGGGGCCAAGGAGATTCTTGTTCACTTGCAGGGCCTGGCGCGCAACCCGAACCTGGACACCGTCCCCAAGGAGGTCTGGGCACAGGTCCGCCGTGCGCTGGCCGATAAGCAGATGACCCAGCGGGAGTTCGCCGCTGCCATGGACACGAAGTACTGCGGTTCGCCGATGTGGAAGCACGCGCCTAGCCGGGCCCGGTTGCACCGCGCGGCCGCGGTGCTTGAAGACCTGGACATCCACGCGCTGGCGACCAGCGACGTCTTCTGGGACACCATCGTCGAGATCACCAGCATCGGTGAGCACGATGTATTCGATGGAACCGTAAGTGGCACACACAATTTCGTGGCGCAAGGGATCTCAGTTCACAACTCGCTAGAACAAGATGCGGATATGGTTATCCTCTTGCACCGGCCCGACGCTTTCGAGCGTGACGACCCGCGGGGCGGCGAGGCGGACCTGATTCTGGCCAAGCACCGTAAC
This sequence comes from Mycolicibacter senuensis, assembly GCF_002101885.1. GTDB lineage: Bacteria > Actinomycetota > Actinomycetes > Mycobacteriales > Mycobacteriaceae > Mycobacterium > Mycobacterium senuense. The sequence goes on along the minus strand of NZ_LQPS01000014.1, from coordinate 45,610 downwards.
GGTCCGACGAAGACGGTGACGGTGGCGCATCAGCTGCACTTGTCGCGGTTTACGAATATGGCGCACTGATGAGTGCCCCCATGTAGGGTCTCACGCTCCGTGTCATATTCTCAGCGGCGGTGTCATGTCCTTGTCATATGTCTCACGAACGTGTCATACAGATATGCGCATATGTCAGGGTGTTCGTCTTCCCGTTAGAGGAGCCAGCAAAGGGCAGGTCCCCTCTAATCCGGTTGCGCGGCGGAAGTAGTCGACCTAGGGGACGTTCAGTCGGCCGTCGCCGTCGCGTGCGACCCGAAGCGGGCACGGAGCTTATCGATCTCGGCGCTCATCTGTGTGCCGATCTCGGCGAAGGTTGCCCGGCGTTGATGGGGATGGTTGCGCAGTGTCGCGTATGTCGCTGCGAGCAGTCGTGGCGGGGTGAACAGTTTGGCGGTCGGTAGATCGCGGTTCATGACTTTCAGCAGCGTCGTCGCGCCATCTGGGTCGGCTGCGATCCGGCGGATGACTTCGGCTGTCAGCGCTGAAGGAGGCCCAGGTGGTGCCATCTGCATCGCAAACCAGTACATATCGTAGGAACTGCGGTCACGCTGCTTCCACCACCGTTTCAGCGTCGCGTCTTGTACAGATGCAGAACCGGTAGAGGCGCTGATAGCCAGCGACAGCGACTTAGCTTGACAGAGTGCGTCGGAGATTCCTTGTCCCGGGGAGAAGTCTTTGAAATGTCCGGCATCTCCGACGAGCGCCCATCCCGGGCCAGCTGACTCTCGAAAATAGCTGTGCCAGTTGGCCATGACGCGCAGCGGTCCGTCGCGGTCGGCGTCGCCGACGATCGCATCGAGCTCAGGCCAATGCCGAAGTGCGTTGCAGAAATTAGTCTCTCGGTCACGGTTGAAGTCAGTAATCTCACGATGATCGACGCCGACAGCCGCCATGTAGAGGCCCGAATCCGTCGGGCTGGCCAAAAAAGAGAAATTGCCTCGGCGTCCGATACGCAGGCGTGGCTCCTGTGTCCCCGTTGCAAAATACCCCCACACCGGTATCCGTCCCCCGGGCGCAGTCAGGTACTCGTGAGCCCCAACGGATTTAGCCACTACCGAACCCCGGCCGTCGGCCCCGACCAGCAGTCCGGTTCCAACGGGTCCGTCCACGGTATCGACACCGTTCACGCGAGAGCCCGCCGTTCGGACCCCGGTCACCCGGCATCCGGTTCGCACGTCGGCGCCGGCGTCCGTTGCTACCTGCAGTAGTGCGTGGTCGAGAATCGTACGGCGCACGTTCAGTCCGAGATGAGGAAACGTGTCGCCGAGAACACCGTCGAGCGAGACGTCGTCGATCACCATGCTGAAGCTGTCCAGTTGGGATGCTCCGTGTGCCAGCACCGGGTCCAACGCGCCGAGTTCGGCAAGGATCGTCACGCCCCGCGGTTGGATCACATGGGTGGACGGTGTCTCGCTCGGGAGCTGGGCTTTGTCGATCAGGCATACCCGCATACCGGCCCGTGCCAGATAGGTGGCGAGCGCGGAACCTGCACAACGGGCGCCCACCACTACAACGTCAAATGACTCCATCGAGAGCCTCCGACCTACTCGACCACGGGGTGAAGGTATCACTGACGAGGCTATCGGCTAGATGCAAAGCCCTTTTGGACGGACGCGTACTACGCGGGGATCGCCTTTTCGAACAGGTCAAGCGAGGTGGCCCTGGCCTTGCCCCAGAGACCCGTTGAGCCCATCCGCGATTCTCGAACGCCGTGCGATAGCTGATTGGCTATCGTGGTGGTATGGCGCGAATGGGGCCGACGGGAGTCGGGTACGCGGAGCGGCTTGCGGGAAATCTGTTGAAAGTAGCCCGGAGCCGGGTCGGTGTATCGCAGCGGCAGCTCGCCGAATTGGCTGATATGCCACAGTCGACGATCGCTCGCATCGAATCGGGCACGCGGCAACCGTCACTTCCTGTGCTGTTGCGCATCCTGGCGGCAGTCGACCTCGAAGTCCGAATCAACTTGGCCCCCTACGATGATCACGACGACGTACTTGATGCCACTGAAGCGCGCCTGACGCCGGACCGGTTAATCCGCCGGCGCGTCGATCAGGACGCGTTTGCTGCTGCTCTGCGGCACGGCGCAAACGAATGATCTGCACACTCGGCTTGTCGAGATGGCCCTTGCTTCATCGGGCGTCGACCTGCCATGCGGAAATCTGCATGCGTACAGGGCTTTCGGGCGGCCGAAGAAGCATTCCTCACTGACATCAGCTACAACTGCTGCACCACCAACGTAGCGGTGTGATGAACGTCACTTGTGTGTAATCTGCGGTGTCTCAGGACTGAGTGTTCCGGGAATTCATCCCTGGCATCCAGGGGTTTTGCATCCGATCACCCAATAACCGTGCCGCGCAACTGTTTACGGATTGCGTAGCGCTGCCTGAATGCGTCTGCTGGGGCAACTATCTGCCCGAGACATTTTGTCCGCCGGGGTGTTTGATACCGGTATAACAACCGCGGCCTAACGGTGATGTACCAGTTATGGACGCCGTAAACAGCGGAAGGCAACGTCGGTGACGCGTCCGAGACTTCGACCACGAGACATAGTTCGCGTGGAGCTTCGACTTCCCCAGAGCGCTACCGAGGTCCTCTACTGGTGTGCTCAAGATTGGAACGTGTCGTTATCTACGGCCGGCGCCAAGCTCATCGACCTCGGTTACGAACACGCTGTCAGACGCGAAGCAGTGTCTGAAATCACCGCTGCACCAACCGATCACAAGGAGCCAGCGGAAAAGAAGTCAGCAACGGGGGGAGGTGTGAGCAGCCACGATTGAGCAGATGTTGTCGCACTGACAACCCCTAGAAATACCAAAAGGCCGAGGTTGCGACTCGGCCTTCGGTAGCGGCACATGTGCCGCGATTCGAACCAATCCCCCTACGAAGGGACTTCCATGATTCCAGCGTATTCGAGCGCGCTTGTCAACGCGCGCGAGTCCGAGTCGCCCATCCGGCAGGCCGTCGATGAACCCGATCGACCGGTCCGCGTCGATCCAGCCACTGCCAAAGTCCGGTTCCGGACCGCAGAAGATTCCGTCGAAACACTCGACTGGGACGACGCCGCGGCAGTCTTGGCCGCACCCCTCGCCCCGTGGCGGACCTTCGGGTGGTGGTACGGCCAGCAGCACTACTCGGGAACCTACTGGTCCAGGACCCAACGCGATCATGTGATCTACGAATCGCGGTTGGAGCTCGCGCGGCTGATCTACGCCGACTTCGACCGAAACGTCACCTCGATCGCGGCACAGCCATTCCTGCTGGAAGCGGAGGTCGACGGCCGGTGGCGCCGACACATCCCGGACTTCCTCTTGCGCACGTCGAACGGTCCGGTAGTCGTCGAGGTCAAGCCGCGCCAGCGCGTGAGTGCACCCACCGTCGCCTACACGTTGACCTGGGCACGCCAACTCGTCGAAGACCGGGGATGGGACTACGAGGTGTGGAGCGAGCCGCCCCCCGTTGAACTGGCCAACCTGCGTTTCCTGGCGGGCTACCGCGACGAACGCCGAATCAACCAGGATGTCCTGGACTCGGTCAAGCAGGCGGACCTCGACTGTCTGACCGTCGGGCAAGCGACCGCCGTACTTTCCGACTTGTCGCGTCCATTGGTGCGCGCTGCGATCTGCCACCTGTTGTGGCACGGAGCACTGGTGACCGATCTTGACGCTCCGTTGCAGTCAACCTCGGTCCTGCGCAGGGGGGCACGGTGATGAACCAGCGCCGTCGCATCGGCCCCGAGAGTCGTCTCTGCTACCAGAGTGAACTGGTCGAGATCGTCGAGATCCGCACCGGTAGCGGCGGCAACATCGCAATAGTGAAAACCGTTGGTACCGAGCAGATCCGCGGAATATCACTTCATGAGCTGCTTGCCTATCGCCACAATCATCCGCACGACGAGACCGTCCCAACTGACGAATCACGGGGCCCCAGAGACGTCGCTGCAACGGTCCTGGCGATGCTCAACAAAGAAGAACGGAACCGAATCCGGGAACGCGCCGACCATATCCGAGAGGTCCTCACCGGATATCGCTCCGGCCATGGGGAGACGGCTGAGCCAGGTGAGCCTCGACCGGAATACCACCCCGACCTGCCTCTAACGACCAGGTATGGCACCAAGGCAGCCGAGCTCGGCGTGGACCTGCGCACTGTTCAGCGCATGGTGGCCGCCTTCTCCGAACATGGTGAGGCAGGCCTGGCTAACGCCAAGACCCTGCGGGTCAAGCACGCACCCGGGGTGGATGTCAGGTGGTGGGAGACCGCCCTGGAGATCATGGTGGAACACACCGATCTCTCGCGCCCATCACGAACGGCGGTGATCAAACACACCAACGCGCGTGTCATCGCCCGCTTCGGTCCTGATGTCATACCGCTGCCGAGCCGCACCACCGCGTTCCGGACCTTGACCGCCCTGGAGTCAAAGCATCCGACTTTTCGGTTGAGTACCAAGCGAAACCGGGACATCGCCGCGCGTAATCCAGGTGTCCTCGGGAAATTACGGCCCACCCGTCCCGGTGAGTACCTGCTGATGGACACCACTCGACTCGATGTCTTCGCCATGGACCCGATCACGTTGCGCTGGGTGCAGGTCGAGCTCACCGTGGCCATGGATTGGTATACCCGCTGCGTCACCGGTTTGCGCCTGACCCCGGTATCGACCAAGTCAATCGATGCGATGACGGTCCTCTACCAGACCTATCGGCCGGTGCCTGCGCCGACGGCCTGGCCGAAGGAGGCGACGTGGCCCGAACACGGCATACCTCGTTCGGTGCTGCTCGACGTCGCGGCGATCGACCGCGAAGGTGCGCGAGCAGTCGGGCCGGCGATCGTCCCCGAAACGCTTCTGGTGGACCACGGCAAAATCTATGTGTCCGAGCACATGACAAGCGTGTGCCAACGCATGGGTATCTCCATCCAACCGGCACGGCTGCGTACCGGACGTGACAAAGGTCCGGTCGAACGCTTCTTCCGCACCATCCGGGAAGGCTTGCTGCAGTATCTTCCCGGCTACAAGGGCCCGGATATCCACTCCCGCGGAGTCGCTCCCGAAGACGATGCGCACTTCTACATCGACGAACTCGAAGCGATCATGCGCGAATGGATCGCGGTGGTGTATCACCGCCGACCCCATGACGGATTGGTTGAACCGGGCCTCCCACGGTTGGATCTGGCCCCGGCCACCATGTTCGAACACGGTCTTGCGCGTGCCGGATACATCGAGGTACCGCAAGACCCCGACCTTGCCTACGAATTCCTCGCTGCCGAGAAACGCACCATCCAGCATTACGGCGTCGAGATCGGTGGCCGCCGGTACAACGGGCCGTCCCTCGACCCGTACCGCGACCAGCACAGCCCCTACCCCGGTGGACGATGGCCCGTCCACCGCCACCCCGACGACATCTCACGCATCTACTTCCGCGATCCGAACGATCGAAAGTGGCACACCCTGATGTGGGAGCACGCACCAGCGCTCACGGCACCCTTCGGCGACGATGCCCTCGCCTTCGCCCGCGGCCTGGCACGCGAGAAATACACCTATCCCAATGACGAGCTCGCGATGGAGCTCCTGCTGGAACGGTGGAATCTCGGACTGGGCAAAACTCCAACCGAACGACGCCTCGCCCTGCGTCAATCCCGCGAAGACGAATTGCTCTGTGCTGCAACGGATAGCACGCAGCAGATGGTGCAGGCACTCTCGTCGGTGCAGCAGGCACTGCCTGGCCAAACCTCGGAGGACGAGGCGCACGACACCGGGCAACCTCCCGGTGAGCCGCCGCCCGAGGACGAGTGTGGCGACGACGACAGCTCCGATGACCCTGACGACTTCTACGCGACCGCATGGGAGGACGCATGACCACCAACCGCGCCAACAGCGCACAGCAATCGACCCTGGACAATTTGACGCTCTCGCGCAAGGAGGGATTTTTTGCCTTCGCCGATGCCGCAGCTCTACCGCAACCCGAACGGCTGACCCGTACAGGACTCAAGGGGCTGAGTGAATCGGCCCTGGCCGACTACAACGCCCGTCGGCGCGTGTGGCATGCCAACCTCGGACCGCTGCGGACGCCGCAACTGGCTGACCTCCATGAACAACTCTGGGACATCGTCGACAGCAATGTCCAAACCGGTGACAAGCCCAAGAGTGCGGTCGCCATCGACGGCTTCCCCGGCTTGGGAAAGACCACCGCTGCCCTAGCCTTCGCACGCGACTTTCACCGACGTGAAATCGCCGAGGGCGGACCAGAAACTGCCGAAGGCCACCAGCGAATTCCCGTGTGCCGGGTGGGGCTCACCGGTAACACCGGCATGCTCGACTTCAACCGAGCGATGCTCGCATACTTCGGCCACCCGGGTACCAAGCGTGGAACCGCTGCGCAACTGGCGCACCGGGCTCTTGACTGCGTGCTGACCTGCCAAACACGCCTGCTGATGATCGACGACCTGCACTTCCTGCGCTGGCGCAACACCCAGGGCGTGGAAATCAGCAACCACTTCAAATACATCGCCAATGAATTCCCAGTCACCATCATCTACATCGGAGTTGGCCTGTCCAAGCGCGGACTCTTCTCCGAGGGATCGACCTATCAAGATCCGATCATCGCTCAAACTGGACGCCGCACAACAAAACTCACCATGGATTCGTTCGCTGTCAAAAAGCCGGCAGATCGCAAGCGATGGCGTGTCCTCCTGTTGAGCCTGGAAAAGCGGATCGTCCTCGCAGATAGCCATCCGGGGATGCTCGCCGATGAATTGTCCGACTACCTGTATGCGCGGTCCACCGGCCACATCGGATCATTGATCACCCTGGTCAACCGAGCGTGCCAACGAGCCGTGCGCACCGGAACCGAACGACTAACCCAAGACCTGCTGGATCGGGTGAAAAACGATGAAGCCTCAGAGAAGGCCCGCCAAGGGCTGCAGTCCTCCCTGCGAGCAGGCAAGCTCACCACACGAATCAGCAAACGCGCGTCATGACCGACACCCGACGTCTGCCCATCAACGTCGACCCTATCGCCGGCGAAGCGCTCGACTCCTGGCTGGAAGCACTCGCGCACCGCACCCAAACCAGCTGGGGAGATCTGCTTTCAGCCGCCGGCCTGTATCAGCAAACACGTCACTCGGTGCCCCGCTGGATGATCAGACTCAGCTCGAATCAGCAGACCGCCTTGCATGCGGCGACCACATTCAGCTTCGCTGACCTATCAGCAATGACGTTGTCGCACTATGACGGCCAAGCCGCGGCGGTGATAAAGACTCCCACCCGATTGGCTACCACCTTCCCCTGGGGACCACGGACCGGCTCACGCTACTGCCCCCATTGCCTGGCCGAATCCAATGGCCGCTGGAAGCTGGCCTGGAGACTTGGATGGACCTTCGCCTGCCTCAAACACCGCTGTCTGCTCGCAGATGCCTGCCCCACCTGCGCTGTCCGCCCCCGAATACGACAGCTAACCAATGACGTCATCCCACGACCGGGACACTGCACAGCACCGGCCAACAATCGCACAACCCGGACTGAATGGTGCGGGGGCGACCTCGCCACCGCGGAAGTCCTCACCTTCGACCACGACGATCACCGCGTCCTGCACGCCCAACGCCGAATCAACGAAATCATCACGGCGGATTCCGTCGATAGCGGCATATACGCCTCAGAACCGCAACAACCGGCCGATGTCCTCGCCGACATCCGGACAATCGCCGTGAAAGCACTGATCTATGCCGGACCGCTAGAACTCGAACCGATCCTCGGCGCCGATCTGCTCACTGTGTATCAGCGGGATCACCCACAACTGCCGACCTCACGGAAACCGAGCCCAAATAAGGAACTCACCATCCAAGTGCCGGGGGCCGCGAGCCTGACCGCCGCCGGCGTCGTCACCGCCGTGCAATGTCTGGATCAACGGGATCTGCAGGCCGCCGGAGCGTCGCTGCGATGGCTGATCGCCGCGATCCGCCGGCGTCGAGCCCGGACCTGGACAACGAACCTGATGTGGACCGGCGACGCCACCAGCGCGTTGCAGCTTGCAGCGCTCGGCCCGAGTCTCAAGCCCAGCGACCAACTCAGATACCGAACCGTCACCAACCGGCCAGCTCCCCCGCGGCGAAGACTGGTCGCGATCACCGAGATCAGGAAACTTCCCACCTCGCTCTGGCAGAACATCGCCCTACGGCTGGCCATCCCCGGAAGTCATCTGCGGCAGTTGCGACCGGCGCTTTCGGTCGCAGTTCTGCTCGTCGACACAAAGACCACACTGGGAGCGCTCGCCCGCAGTATCAGCAGCCCCCTCGACGACCATGCAGTTTCACGCGTTCTTCAACTCCTCAACAACCATCCCGACTGGACCGACATCAGCAAGGCAATCCACGCCCTCGCCGAACACCTCACCGAGACAGCGGTCCCGATCGACTACGCGCGACGCCGCGGTCTCAGCTATGACGATCTACTGCCGGACAACACATGGCTGCGCATCTGCCGCGAAACCGGCACCACCGGACGGGGTTCGGCCCGCGCCCAAGTGGCCCGGTACTACCTGCAAGAGCGCATTTCCGGTACGTCGATCAGCAGTGCCAGCATCAGCCCCGCGCTGCGAACCAAGATCGCCGACTTCCCGTATTACCTCACTCCAGACCTCGCCGACGCACTCGATGAGGAGGCCCGGGCGTTCCTTGCCGGCCAGGGTGTTCGGCGTGAACCAGTGCACTACCAACCAACAACCGATTTCCTAGACGGCCTGTGCCTGCCGGGCCGAGACCCCGACGACATCGACCTCAGCATGCTGCACCACAGCATCCAGGGCGGCTTGTCTCTCGGCCACGCCGCCGAAGCCGCCGGTACAGACCTCGAGACCGCCCGCTACCTGCTCACCTGCCACCCCACACCACCCGTAGCCACCGATCTCGCCGCCTACCGACGCGCCAAAGAGGCCTACCCGCGCGAGGTCTTCCTTGAGCAGTACGCGATCTGCGGGATGAGCCTCGCTGAGATCGCCGCCCAAGCTGGCGTCAGCCGACAGACGGTCGCACGCCTGGCAGCCGACTACCAGATTGAAACCCGCAAACCTGGCCGAGCAACCAAATACACCGTCGATCCCGATTGGCTCTACACCCAATACGTCGACCATCAACGTCCGCTGCCCGACCTCGCCCGCGAGCGTAGCGTCAGCACGACGACCATGGCCCGATGGGCGAAAACCTACGGCGTACCCCTGCGACCGCGGGGAGGCGCCAGGAAAGGCGCACAGGCCGCCACATGACGCCGACGACGCAGAGACAAACACCTCTGTCCTCAGGCGAAGCTCCCGGCCCGCTCGTTGGCAATAGCATCGAGCACTTCGGCGGTCTGCCGGCGGCGAATGAGATCCGCCGGCCGACGATCACCCAGGTTGGGGTTCAGCCCGATGAGCCAGCGCTGAGCCGTCTCGCTCGAATACAGGCGCAACAGGTGAGCCATCACGACTTCCAGGAGATCGACACGCTCCGCATTGGCCTGGTCGATTCCCTCACCGCCCTGCCACCGCTCGATCTGCTCGGAATCCACTCCAAGCAGCTCGGCGAGGCGACGCGCCGAACCGAAGTCACGGCTCAACGCGGCCACCTTCTGCTCTGTGGGCACCGGCATGATCCAACGTTAGCGCTCATCGTCGTTCTGGAGGACCCGAAGAACGCTGCATCGCAAGATCAACACAGGCATTCGGCTGCAAGAGACCGTAGGACTTGATGGGTCTTGCGTCACTTCCGCTTGGGCAATCGGCTGCTTCTACGTTCCGTTGCGTAGCAGCCCGGCGACCGTCTCAATCGCCTTGTCGAATATCGCTCGCCCGCCGTTGGTGTTGAGGCCACGCTGCGAGCAGTGAGGGATCTTGCCAGGCACCACGTAGAGGTTCGGCCGGTCGACAGTGGCGCGTTTCCAGCCGTCCCTGGCAGCGACTCCCAGAAGAAGCACGATCTCTAGATTCGGCAGGAGCGCGACAGCTTCGCGTGTCCAGGGAACCGCACGCTGCCGCTCGGCAATAGTCGACCCGCCGTTCTTCACACCGGCCACGGGGAACGGCACCGCGTTCCAGTGGACGACGTCTTGCCAGTCCACGCCGTAGTGGGCGTAAGCCTCGCGGCAGTTTCGGGCAGTTCGGTCGTTGTTGTCCAGACTCAGCAGCCCGGAGCCGGTATCGGCCTCGGCCTTGGTCGACGGATTGTCGAGCAGCACCAGCATTCGCGCGCCGAGCCCGCCCTGATCAGGGTCGACGTAGGGCACCTGCCCGTGCTTGAGCCCTTCGGCATCGGCGATCCGGTCGGCGAGGTCGTTGAGGGGCTTGACGTGCGGATCCCGGATACGCCGCATTTTGTCCGCCACTACATTGGGATTGGCGTTGGCGCCATTCACGTTCGCCATGCGACTCCTTCCTACCGGGTGTCGAATCCCCACGTGATTGCGCGAGCGAGACTCGGCGAGTAGTAGGCGCGTTCCGGCGTCTTCTTGAACCGCAGTGAGCCGGGGTGCTCCGGGAACAGCAGGTACGTCATGCCCTGACTAGAGGTCCGCGGCTTGACGAACGGCCACGACAGGTGCTTTCCATCGGGATAGCGCGATGACAGCACCTTCTCTGCATCTTTACCGAGACCAATGATCAGTCGTGGCCCGACCACGTCGAGCTCATCGTGGAGAAAGTGCCGGCAGTTATCGATCTCGTAGGGGCGCGAGCGCCTGTCTTCCGGTGGGTGGCAGTGCACGACGTTCGTGATGAAGATTTCGCTCTTCGCGCGGCCGGCGAGTTTCAGGGCGTGGTCGATGTAGCCGCCGCTTCCGCCGGTGAACGGAATCCCGGTTTCCATGCACATGCGGCACAGGCTCTGCCCGACGATGGCTACCGGCGAATCTGCCGATCCGTATCCGGCCGCCGAACCAGTCACCCCGCGTTCGTTCATCCCCGGGCACTTCCGGCAAGCGCTGATCCGGTCAGCTATGAGCTTCAGCTTTCGCCGCCTTGTGTCCATTGCCATCGTGCGATCGTCTCACCGGGGTCCGACACGATAACGGGGAATCGTGACAAGTGGTCCCTGGTCCCGCCAGCCCGTCGGTGCCTTGTGCGACGCTTACGCGCGTGCCTGACACCGCCAATCCCTACCGCGACGAAATCGCAAGCTACCTCCGCCGCGCCCGCTGCCATTACGGCGCGACGTTCCTCCACGAGGAGGCCGGGCTGACCGTCGAGGAAGCCGCTCGTGAACTCAATGTGAAGCCCGCCCAAGTGAATTACTGCCGCCGCGGCGTACACAACGTGCTGAACGGGGAGTTCGCCGCCACCAAGACGCAGTCCACCTACGACGAGGCCGTGCTGAGGGCGCTACTACACTTCCGGGGCGAGATGACTGAGGGGCTGCGCCAGCGCGTCGACGCTCGACTGAACCGGTTGCGGACGAAGTTCAGCCTCACCACCGGGGCCGAGCCGCTGCGGTGTTCGTACGGATTCGACAATCCGGGGAAGTCGACCACTCCGCCGCGCCGACCGCCGGTCCCCACAGGGGACTACGAAATGGTCGCCGTTGCCGCGCCGGAACCCCCCGTGGCAAGCGATGAGACGCGTCCGGATGCACCGGGGTACGCCGACGCCGCACATACGCAGCGTGTCGACGATTTGGCGATGAAGCTCGCCATCGAGAACGCCACTCGCCGGTGGCCGGAAGCCGCGGTCGAGAGGATGCCCCATAACAATCCCGGGTTCGACATCGCGATCCGGTGCCCAATCGGGGCTACCCACTTCATCGAAGTCAAGGGAACGTGCTCTCTCGAACCCGGCTTCTTCATCAGTGCCGGCGAGGTGGCGTACTCGCACACAAACTCCGAGTGCTACTCGATCTGGATTTATCACTCGATGGACCTCGATTCGGGCACCGCGGAATTGATCGAGCACGACGGCCCGGTCACCGCAGAGCACTTTGAGCTTCACCCTGTCCAGTTCCGCGGCCGGTACTCAGGCGGCCGGTGACGCGAACACCTTGAACGGCATCGTGCTGCGTACCCAAGGCAGACCGGACGGCCAAGATGCGCCGGTAGTCGCCGCTGATGCGCGCGGCCTACCTAAACCCTTTTGCAATTCCTGTCGATGAACGCGCTGTCGTCTGCGCTCAGCGCCGCATACAAAGACTGACCATGGGAGCCATGCAAATTCGACTCGGCTCAGCGGCCCGTGCGTCTAGCGAGCGGATACCATGGAATCCATGGCAAAGGGGGATTGGCCGAAAGCGTACGTAATTCCGTCGCTTGCCCTGTCAGTAACCGCCGCTGGGTTCCTTCTTTGGCACGTAATCGACCCCGAGGCGAAGGTTGACGGCTGGACGATCACGCTGATTGTCGTCGGGTTCCTGCCCTGGCTACGAACCGTATTCGAGAGCATTGACTTTCCTGGCGGCGGTTCTGTCAAGTACCTCCAAAAGGTTGAGGCAGAACAAGAGCGGCAAGCCGAGGACATCCAAGCACTGCGGTTCCTGCTCGCCAGGTTTCTAGCCAAACCTGAACGCGAGCTTCTGCAACGGCTTGCGAGCGGTGACGTCGTAAGGATCGACACCAATGACAACCGCGCAACTCTCCAATACGTGGATTCGCTCAGGCGAATGGGCATGATCGCCGCGAAGGCCGAGCTTCGGGGGTCGGTCGGGAGTGGCCACACGTCCATGGACATAACAGCCGTCGGCGAGATCTTCGACGTCACCGACAGCGGTCGGCAGTACCTTGAACTTCTTGCCGTATTGCCTGGCGACATCAGTCAGTCGTATCCGGACGCGTCGGAGCTTCGGACCGGCCCTTCGACACCGCCGCTCTAGACGCACGAGGGTCTGGTTGGGGCGCTGCCGCCGGTCTGGGTCGCGTACCGCACTTCGCTGGTCGGGATCGAGCGACCTTGCCGACCAGCCGCGAGCCGAGCTCGCTGTAGTTAAAGTTCCTGTGACAGGCGTGGATGCAAGACCATCGTGGGAGTTCGGATTTGAGCAAGCTGGGAAACTTCGTGTGGGGCATCGCAGACCAGCTCCGCGGCGTGTACAAGCCGCACCAGTATGGCGGCGTGATCCTCCCGTTCACGATCCTGCGGCGCCTGGACTGCGTCCTTAGACCCACCCGTGACGAAGTGCGTGCGCTTGCGGAGAAGTACGCCGGTGGAGCCCTGGACGTGCAGGTGAAGCGCAAGACCGGCATGGCCCTCTATAACACCAGCGCCTTCGACTTCAAGACCCTGCTGGAGGACCCGGAGGGCCTGCGGGCGAACCTGATGGACTACATCACCGGGTTCTCGGCGAACATCGACGTCTTCGAGCGGTTCAAGTTCGAGAACGAGCTCGCGACCCTCGACGAGAAGAACCGCCTGTACCTGGTTACGTCGCAGTTCGCGGAGGTGGACCTGCACCCGGACGTGGTGTCCAACGCCGAGATGGGCGACCTTTTCGAGCACCTGATCTACAAGTTCGCGGAGGCCTCCAACGAGGAGGCCGGCGAGCACTACACCCCGCGCGATGCGATCCGGCTGATGGTGGACCTGCTGTTCGCCGAGGAGAGCGCCGCCCTGCTCGAACCGGGCACCGTCCGCACCATTTACGACCCGACGGCCGGCACTGGTGGCATGCTCTCCGTCGCGGAGGAGCGGCTACTGGAACGAAACCAGGATGCGCGGTTGCGGCTGTACGGGCAGGAGATCAACGACCAGTCCTACGCGATCTGCAAGTCCGACATGATCGCCAAGGGACAGGACGCCGGCAACATCAAGCTCGGAGACACCCTGGCCGACGACCTGTTCTTCGACCGGACCTTCGACTTCTGCATGTCCAATCCGCCGTTCCGTAAAATGTCGGTGTGTTGTGGCAGGTTCTGTTGCTGTGGAACAACACGACGACGACTTCCGCTGGAGGTTGTGTTGGGCGCGGCGGCCTAACCGGCCGTACACCGCTAGGTCCGACATCCTTGCCGACTTCCCGGACCTAGCAGAGCGCGAGGCTGCGCTCGGAATTCGTCCCGGTCAGCCGTTTGTCCTTATGCCCGATGGCCGGCCGGACGTGGAGGTCCTGGAGTTCTTCCGGTCGGCGGCGTTCCAATCGTTGGCGGCGGGCTCGCAGGAGTCCTACGCCCCGGACATCCAGCTGTTTCTCTCCTTCCTTTCCGTTCAAGGCGTCGACTGGAGAACGGCGACGTTCGAGCATCTTGCCGACTATGAGTTCTGGCGTCGACGCGACCAGCAGAACCCGGATCGTGTTGGTGCTGCCACGTTTTCACGAGATCTGGCGGCGATCAAGAAGTTCTACGGCTGGCAGCAGTGGCGCGGCAACGTGGCCGTTTCTCCTGTCGTCCGGCACAAGGCCGGCTCGAATGGGGATTCGGATTCCACGCGGTTGCAACCGGGTGCTGTTCGTTCGGTCCAGCTCAAGTGGCTGACGCCCCGCGCGTACAGGCGCTGGCGTGACGTCGGCCTCGGTGGCTACCGCCTCGACGGGCGACGGGATACGAATTGGCGAGGACGCAATGACGGCCGCAACCTGGCGTTCGCTGAAGCGCTGTGGTCGAGCGGGCTACGACTGCGTGAAGCCGGAACACTGGTCCTGGGAGAAATCCCCAGCGTTGACAGCCAAGTGCGTTACGCCAAGGCCCGAGTCGGTCAAGCCGTGGCGAAGGGTCGCGGCCGTGATTTCTGGATCAGCGCCGCGGCGCTGAAACACATTGACAACTACGTCATTTCAACGCGGGCTGCGGCCGTTCGCCGCGCCCGATCTGAAGGGCGTTACGACGCGCTGGCCGACATCAAGCTCGTCGACACGGTGGACCATCACCGTCGCGTGCACTTCACCAAACGGGACGGCAGGAAAGGGGCCGTACCGCTGGATAGTCTCGACTCCAAGGATCGGCTCGACTTCTACGTCACCACTGAGCGCGGGCTTGAACCATGGATGGTCTGGCTGTCTGAGGCCGGCCTGCCGCTGCCGTACCGCACCTGGGAGGCGATTTTCTCCACGACCAACGATCGGTGTCGGACCCTTGGGGTAGACATCCATTGTCACCCGCATATGCTGCGCCACTCGTTCGCCCTGAGGATGTTGGTCACGTTGATTTACGCACACGAGCGCAAGATGGGCATCACCCCTGCCGAGCGGCGCGAGTATCGCCATATCTTCGGTGACCCTTGGGTTTTGGTTCAGACATTGCTGGGCCATGTGAACGTGGAAACCACGCGTGACTGCTATCTCGAACCGGTGTCGGGCCTGCAGGTAGACCTGTTCCTCAATGACGACGCAGCTGAGGACGCATCGATCGCCGACTTCATTACGCACATCGCAGCGGCGGCCCCCGGAATCATCGACACCGAGGAGCAATGAGCGGTGGCCCCGCGTAGAACAGCGGCACTGCCCGCCGGCAAATACGCCCGTCCCGCCCCGGTAGACCCTGAGCTCCGACAGCTCTGCTTCACCGACGAGGCGGGCCGAACGAGGACATTCTCGTTCGACGACGTCCACGGCCCCGCGGAACTGATCGACGACCTGGTCACCGCGTTGGCGAACGGGTCTCAATCGGGTGGTCGTTGGCGCACGCTGGCGACTGTTGACGCGGCGGTCAGTGCCGCGCGACAGCTCATCGCCTACCTGGGCAGCGGGTTCCCGGGCGTTCACTCGATCGCGGACTTCGGTCCCGAGGTGTGGTGGGCGTGGCGCGCAGCCAAGGAGAGTCAGACCCGATGGCCGGGGCAAGTGAATCTCATGCGGACCGTGCTGTCGGAGTCGCCGCGACTTCCCGAAACCACGCGCAAGGCGATGCGCGCGAAGGCCGTGAAGCCTCGCAACCGTCTGACCGAGAATGATTCCTACAATCGCGGCGAGTTCGCGCGGATCCGTAGTGCCGCCAAGGGCGAGGTCCGCCAAGCGCTCCGCAGAATCCGGACCAACATAGAGAAGCTGCACCGATATCAGGAGACTGGCGCCGTCGGCGACGGAATCACGTTCAAGGTCGGCGGGGCGCGGTGGTGCACCGGATCGCTGCTGGAGTATCTGTCGCGAAACGGAATGCTTCCCTCGCAGTATCTCGCGAACCGGGTGGTCCTGAAGGAGTGCTTCGACCTGGCCGGCGTGTCGAACCCGGCGCAAGCGTTGTTCCCGTCGATACGGGAAATCTATTGCTTGATGGTCCTTCTCGTATGCGAGCGGGGGTTCAACCTCTCGGTCCTGGACAACCTCACCGTGGCCTCGTTTCGGGCATCCGACGGTGCCAGTGAAGACGCCGTGTACACCGTCAATACCGATAAACCGAGAAGAGGGACCAAGCGGTACAGCGCCGAGATTCTCGCGGGTGAGGCCGGAAAGCTGTGGGAGAACGCGGTCCGCTTGACCGAGCCATGCCGCGCGACGCTCGCCGAACTCGGAACCCCGTCGGAGAAGCTACTTATCGCCCACCGACACAAGAACTTCACCGGAGTCGGCCCATTCCGGCAGGAATGGTTGACTGCGGGCATCGGTGATCACTACATGGCGGACGCCGGGCTGCTGGCGGACGACGGGACACCGTTGCGGGTGAGTCTGCGACGGCTGCGGCTCTCCGAACAGGTGTTGAACCAACAGGCCCGGCAGAACAGCGAATCCGTCAGCGAAGACACCTACCGAAGCCCGGACCCGGCCACTGCAGATGAGGCTGTCGACACCATCATCGACGGGCAGGCTGATGCCGTCGCCCACGCCAAAGCCACGGTCACGATCCGCTCGCTGACTGCCGCCGAAGTGGCCGGCGCCCACAGAGACCCCGAAACCGCCGCGACACTGCTCGACATCCCGGTGTCGACGCTCAAGCTGCTGCTCGCCGGCAGTCTCGACACCGCCACCACCGCGTGCACCGACTTCTTGAACAGCCCGTTTGCCGCCACCGCCGGTGAGCCATGCCCAGCGTCGTTCTTCGCCTGTTTCACCTGCACGAACGCCGTCATCACCCCCGACCACCTGCCGCGCCTGGTCACGCTGCTGGACGCCCTCGACAATGTCGCCACCCTCGTTGCCCCGGCCCGGTGGGAAACGGACTACCGGGATCACTACGCCCGACTGCAAGCGATTCTCGATCAGAACGCAACGCAGGCCGAGATCGGCGATGCGCGTCACCATGTCACCGACGCTGACCGCGACATCGTCTCCGCGCTCCTCGGAAGGAATCTCGACGCATGAGCACCGCCGCAGCCAACCCGTGGCCACAGCAGCCTTTCCAGCTCGAACTTGACGACTCCGAACCGGTCATCGCCGACATCGAGCGCGTGCCTGAAGCACGACGAGGAAACCTCTCCACGGTGGGCGACAACCGCTGGGATCTCACACCATTGGTGCAGAAGCAGACCGTGTCGGGCACGTTGAGCATCGTCTTCGACACCTTTCCCGCGCCCTATGTCGCCACGGCCAAGCGATTGATCTGGGCGAGCATCAACAAGCCGACACCGGTCGAGGATCTGGAACGCTCCTCTGCGGCGCGCAGCCAACTCGCCCCGGCAACGGTGTGCATCTTCGCGCGTTTCCTTCGGCAGTGGATGACCTGGCTGGCGGACAAGGACATTCACGAGTTCAGCGCGGTCACCGATGCTACCTACGACGAATATGCGGATCACCTCAAACGACACCACGGCTCACGCGAGAACGTGGGGAATGCGCTCTTCGCTGTGACCCGCTCCTGGCTCTACGCCCCGTATCTCCCCGAAGCCGATCGCCTCGCACAACCACCCTGGGAGAACAGCCACACGGGCAGGGCATCGGTGCTTGGCCCCGGGAACTGGACCAGTGAGAACAAGACGACCCCCATCCATCCGCAGACGATGGCCGGCCTACTGGTATGGGCGATGCGCTTCGTCACCGACTTCAGCGACGACATCCTTTCCGCGAAGGCACTCAAAGCGACACCGCGCGATGTCCCGCGGAGCCTCCTGGCACTCACGCCCTATCAACGGTTTCGCGCGTACGTCCAGCAGTCCCGTCAGGAGTCGCAGACAGTGCCCGGGTGGGTGGCCCCCAATCGGCCGCACATGCGCTTGCTGGCAAAAGGATTTATCGGTTGGCAGCTGGGCCTGTCTCCCGAACAGACACAGGTGATGTATCCGCGCTGGCCGATAGCCGGCCTGAGTGCCAGCGATGACGCGGACTTGCCAATGCCGATCACGGGCTCCGTCGGCGGGAAGGCCTGGACCCCCGCCATCAACTTCTACGAGGTCGAGGAGCTCTGCCGCCACCTAGCCACCGCCGCGTTCGTCATCGTCGCCTACCTGACCGGCATGCGCGGGGAGGAATGCCGTGCATTGGAGCGCGGCTGCTGCCGAACCCACACCGATCCCGCGACCGGGCAGCTCCACTACCGCATCTACGGCAGAACCTTCAAAGGCGCACTTGATAAGTCAGGCAACGCGATACCCGCCGGCGTCGAGCGAGAACAACCCTGGCTGGCCATCGCACCCGTGGCGAAAGCCATCACGGTGATGGAAGCACTGAACCCGACCTCCCAACTTCTGTTTCCGATCGACGCCTTCGCGCTGTGGCCCTGCGGGGTCAACGCAGGAAAGGCCGTGCACGCCCGCATGGTCCGCGACCGCATCCAGGACTTGATCGACTGGAGCAACCGCGCCGCCCTGAGACTCGGACGCACGCATGAGGTGGTCCCCGCTGATCCCGACGAAGCCGTGACCGTCAAGCGGTTCAGGCGAACCTTGGCCTGGTTCATCTACCGCAAACCGGGCGGCCGTGTGGCCCTCGGCGTGCAGTACGGACACCTGCGTGGTTACACCACCGACGGTTACGGATCACGGGTCACCAGCGGGCTGCGAGACGTCTTCCCGATGGAAGAAGCCCTCGCCCGTGCCGACTACCTCGAAGACGCACACCAGCGCCTCGAAAACGGTGAGCAGGTCAGCGGCCCGGCCGCCGACCGATACACCCAGGCCATCCACCTGTTCGACCGGCAATTCCGCGGCCGCTACATGAGCAACAAGCAGGCAGCCGCCCTACGCGCCAACCCGCAACTGCGCATCTACGACAACCCGCAACAGTTCGTTACCTGCTGCTACGACCAGTCCAAGGCCCTCTGCCACCCCGATAGGCAGACCGCCGCGAACGAACTGCGATCCCCCGACGTCTCACACTGCCAACCCGGATGCGGCAACATTGCCCGAACCGACGAGAACATCGCCCAGGTTGAAGACGCCATCGCGCGGCACGAAGCCGAGATTGCCTCCCCCACGACACCGATACCCTTGCGGCGCCGGCTCCAACAACGCGTCAACGCGCTCCAGGCCATTGTCGACGCGCATCGAAGCAGCGGGACGCCGTGATGACTGGCCAGAATGACGAGGAAGTGCGCCGTGCGATCCGCGATGCGATGGACCGACTCATCGCCGGCAAACCACTGCACTCCGACGGCAAACTCACCGTGAAGTCACTCGCCGAGGAGTCCCGCGTCAAGCGATGGCTCCTCACTCACCGGCACACCGATCTCCAGGACGAATTCCGCGCCCGGATTGCCAACACCAACACTGAGCCGCCGATCCTGCTGATGCTGCGCCGGGAGACCGCCGACGCCCAGGCACGCGTGAGAGCACTTACCGCCGACGTCAGCGCACTTACAGTGACTATCCACGGGCTCGAACGCATCATCCAGGTCTTGGCGCTTGAGAACCGCGAACTGCGATGGAGTCGGGCCCAAAGTGACAAAATCGTACCGCTGCGACCAGCAGAAAGGCATAACCCCACCGTGAAGTGACCCACAGCAGCCTCTGGCAAGGTTGCCGAGGAATTGTTTATCCAGATCGCCCACACTTCGAGGACATAACCGCCAGTGCCGAACCTCTTCGACAATCTCAGCGACGACACCCGCTTGAAGGACGCACTACGTGTCTCTCTCAAGGAATTCGACACCGTCGACGTTGCCACGGGGTATCTCGACCTTCGTGGCTGGTCGAGCATGGCCGACATCGTCGACACGAAACCTCGAACAGGCGTAGATCCGGTTGCCCGGGTCCTTATCGGAATGGTCGCGCCAGCCGACTCGCAGGAGATTCTCGACGCCCTTCAGCGAGAGGTTCAACCACCGGGCTACGGGTCCGATGTTCACGACCGGGAGAAGGCCCTGGCCCGCCGGGACCAGCTCGTCAAACACCTGCGAAACCAGCTCATGAGAGGACTGGCCACCGTCGAAGGGCAGCAGACCCTTCGGACGCTGAAGCGACAACTCGAAGACGGCAGCGTCGAGATGAAGGTGTTCACCGAGAAGCCGCTACACGGAAAGACGTACCTGTTCCATGCGCCGGGGAAGAAGCATGGCTCTCGCTGGGCGTACGTCGGGTCGTCGAACCTCACTCATGCCGGTTTGACGACCAACCTTGAGCTGAACATCGACGTCCAAGACTCCGACGCAAACTACAAAATCGCCGAATGGTTCGAAGCACGGTGGACCGACCGGTTTTCTCTGCCCATCACCGCCGAGATCATCCAACTGATCTCCGAATCCTGGGCTGCGAGCCAGCAACCCACCCCATTCGAGGTCTACCTCAAGGTTTGCCACGCGCTGTCCCAAGACGCCCGAGACGGACTCGGCTACGTCCTGCCGGCATCGATGCAGAACTTGCTGCTCGACTATCAAGAGAGCGCAGTCCGCACCCTCGCCCGCCGCATTGTTCGCCGAGGCGGAACCATGCTTGGCGACGTCGTTGGGCTCGGCAAGACCCTGACCGCCATCGCGACGGCTCTAATGCTCCAGTCCGCCGAGGACTATTCGACGTTGGTGCTGTGTCCGAAGAACCTAGAACTCATGTGGACCAAGCACCTCGACGAATACGAAATCAACGGGCGCGTTGTCCCGTACTCGATGGCCGACAGGGTGCTCCCAGAGCTCAAACGATTCAACCTGGTTATCTGCGACGAGTCGCACAACCTACGCAACAGCAGCACCATCGCCTACGAAGCGATCCACGAGTACATCCGCCGCAATACCTCCAAAGTGTTGCTCCTTACCGCAACCCCGTACAACCTCGCATTCCAAGACGTCGCCAGCCAGATCGCGCTGTACATCGACGACGACGAGGACCTCGGTATCGTCCCCACCGCAGCACTAGCCGCAGAACCCGGACTTCGCGACAAAGTCGACGGAAAGATCAACACACTCGCCGCCTTCCGGCGGTCCGACCACGCCGAGGATTGGCGCCGGCTCATGAGCGATCACCTCGTGAGGCGAACCCGAAGTTTCATCAAACGAACGGCAAAGACCGAACCGGTGACGTTGCCCGACGGCACCATCGAGCAGCGGCCGTACCTACAGTTCGCGAGCGGAGAGAAGTTCCGCTTCCCAACCCGAATCGCCCGTCCCCTCAGCCACGACTTCGCCGACGACGATCCCGCGAAACTCATGGAAGATAACGACACGCTCAACGCCGTGGGCTCTCTCGCACTGCCGCGCTATCGGCTAGCCGACTACGACAACCCGCGCGCAGCACACACCGAGTCCGACACGAAAATCCTCGACGACATCCGCTCCGGGCGAGGGAACGTCAGTGGCTTTGTCCGTACCGGACTGTTCAAACGGTTGTCCTCATCCGGGCACTCATTCATCGTGTCGCTGCAGCGTCAACGCGCTCGCAATGAGCTGTTCCTGCATGCGATCCAGAACAATCTGCCCATCCCTGTTGGGTCGTTCACAGACAAGCAGTTCGCCGTCAGCGACGAAGATGTTGAGGACGACCCGACAACACACGGCTCGCTCGCCAGCCGCTATGAGGAGCTCCGCAAAAACCTCCCGGCAAAGACGAAGTGGGTCAACTCCACAGTCTTCAAAACAACGTTGCGTAAGGACCTCGAACGCGACAACCAGACGCTCACGAGCATGCTCGACCGGTTTGGCAGCTGGGATTCGACCCGCGACTCGAAGATCAACGCACTGGTCGACCTGCTCCGCGACGACCATCCCGGCGAGAAGGTCCTGGTCTTCACTGAATACGCCGACACCGCTGAATACGTCGCCCAAGCACTTCAGGGAGCCGGTGTTGACAAAGTCGCCGTCGTCTCAGGCAACACCGACGATCCGGCTGCTATAGCTCGCCGATTCGCACCACACTCCAACCAGATCCCGGGGCAGGAGGAGCCCACTGAAGAAGTCCCGGCGGACGGCATCGACGTGCTCGTCGCGACCGACGTGCTCTCCGAAGGCCAGAATCTGCAGGACTCCCACATCGTCGTCAACTACGACCTGCCCTGGGCGATTATCCGCATCATCCAGCGTGCCGGTCGCGTCGACCGTGTCGGCCAGAAGTCAGACGAGGTCTTCGTCTACCTCATCAGCCACGAGAATGTTGAAGCCCAGATCAACCTTCGACAGCGCATCCGTGCACGCCTTGGCGCTGCGGCTGAAGCTTTCGGTTCCGATGAACAGTTCTTCGGCGGTGACGCCGAAATCAAGATTCTCGATGACTTCTACAAAGGCAAGGTCAGCGATGACGCGGACGACGCTGACAGCGAGGCCGATGCCGTGAGCGAGGCGTGGGTTGTCTGGTCGAACGCCCAGACCAAACACCCGCAGACCGCAAAGAGGGTGCTCGGCATGCAGGACATGGTCCACAGCACCCGCGAACAGTACATCGACGAGAATGCTGGAAACGTCACTTGCTTCGTCAGCACCGAGTCCGGCGTCGACGCGTTCGCGACATCTACCACAGACCCCGACGGCTCAACCGTCGAGAGACTGCTCACTCCGCTCGAAGCGATGCGCACCTTCCGCGCACAAATCGACACCCCCACAGCAGAACTGAGGCCCGATCACTTTGATCGGCAAACGGCGCTCATCCACGGACCACTCACCATCGAGGCAATTGCAGCCGGAAACCTCAAAGGGATCCGAAAGTGGGTGTGGGAGCGTCTCGCTGGAACATTGTTCGCCCAGAAGGCGACTGACGCACTCAACGCACTGCACGCACAGCCCCTCACCGAGCACGCGACAATGCGGCTCAGTCAGGCGCGTCGGAACCGCTACAGCGTCGATGACATTGCCGACCTTCTCAACCAGCTCCATGAGGAAGACCGCCTGGTCATCAAGTCATCGGAGACCGACAACGTCAAACTCGTCTGCTCGATCGGAGTACGTGAAGCATGACTGATACCCCATTGAGCCTCGTCGAGGAGCACCTCTTCCAAGAACTCTTTCTGCACGAGCTTAACTGGAGTGCACCAGATTCCGAACCGATCAGCTATACCGCCGATGATGGGCAGACCTACACAGCCACGAATGTCTCATCCTATAAGGGCCTTCGTGTCTGGGTCTGCGATGAGAAGCCCGGGTCGAAGATCGAAGCCGAACTTGATCGGCTGATCGCCAAGACCACCACTGACCGACTGGTCATCTTCCACAACGATGAGGAGCAAGTCTGGCGCTGGCCGGCGCGCCGCATCAAGGACAACTCGACATCGACCAGGCTGACGAGCCACCGACACCGCAAGGGTCGGGCCAATCCGAACTTCGCTGCCCGGCTCGATGTCATTCGCCTGCCGATCGACATCGCGCTCGATGCCAACGCCGTGCTCACAAAGGTCCGTGAAGCATTCGACGTAGAGGCACGCAACGAAAGCAAACGAGCCTCAAAACTAATGGCACGCATGTACTCTGCGCTCGAAGCGGCCTATTCGCCGTCATATGACGCTAGGAAACGCGACCACGAAATCTCTATCATCCTTGCACGCATCTTGTTCCTGATGTTCGGCGACGACACCGAAATGTGGGAGGACCCACATGGCGTGCCAGTAGCCGATGCCTTCCTCGAGTTCATACATGTGCAGACACCTGCAGACGCTTCTACTCTCGGAGAGCAGCTCACCGACCTGTTCGAAGCCCTTGATAAGCCCGGTGGCGCCGCGGCGAACGGAATCAATGCTGTTCTGCCCTACATCAACGGCGGACTCTTCCAAGAGAAGATCACGCTGCCGGTGCTTAGCAAGGATTTCCGCGAAGCGGTGCTCGACGCCTGCGTGGTCGATTGGTCCACAATCAGCCCAGCGATCTTCGGGTCGATGTTCCAGTCCGTGCGCGACGCGCAGACGCGGCGCGAACTGGGCGAGCACTATACCTCCGAAGAGAACATCCTCAAGACCCTCAACCCGCTGTTCCTCGATGAACTTCGCGCAGAGTTCGACCGGGCCCGAACGATGAAAGACGAGAAGGGGGTGCTGACCCGGCTTTGGAAGCGTCTTGGGGACATCAGGTACATGGACCCAGCGTGTGGTTGCGGGAATTTCATCATCGTGGCCTTCCGCGAATTGCGCGACCTAGAGCTGCGCATCATGGAGCGCCTGCAGGAACTGGCCGGCGCCGCCCAACTCGCCTTCGACCCAACCCTCGCACTCAAGGTGACGCTCGATCACTTCTACGGCATCGAGATCGACGAATGGCCGGCACGAATCGCGGAAACAGCTATGTTCCTGGTGGACCGACAGTGCGACCTCAAGCTTAAGGAACGTTTCGGCGAGGCGCCACAACGACTGCCGATTCAAACCCAAGCGAAGATAGCGGTCGGGAATGCACTCCAGCTGTCGTGGCAGGAGCACTGTCCGGTGTCGGAATCAGTAATCGTCGCAGGCAATCCACCATTCCACGGACCGAAGGAACGTAGCGCAGAAGAGACTGCTGATCTTCGGATGGTCTGGGGTAGTGAGTACGACGGGTTCCTGGACTACGTTGCGGGGTGGTACCGGCAGGCCATTGAGTACTTCGGGGAAACTGCAGGACTGTGGGCTTTCGTATCGACGAACTCGATCTCGCAGGGCCAAGCAGTTCCGAGCCTTTGGGGCCACATCTTCGCGGCGGGATGGAGGATCAAGTTCGCGTACAGAACCTTCCCATGGACCTCTGAGGCTTCTGGCGGAGCCGCAGTTCATTGTGTGATCGTCGGGTTTACACGATCACCCGGTGAAGCGATTCTTATCGACCCCCCGAACGGGGGCGCAGGGCCCACTGTCACGCGGGTGAAGGAACTTAACGCGTACCTGATAGATGCTCCAAATGTTCTGGTGGCCAAGCGGATGCGGCCGTTGTCGCCAGGCCTCCCCGAGGTGGACGCTGGCTCGAAGGCGGTCGATTGGGGCTATCTCACGGTCGAACCCGAGGATTATGACGAGGTGGCTGCGGACCCTGTCGCCGCAAAATATCTTCGACCATACCGAGGCGGCGAGGAACTGATCAACGGTGATGACCGGTGGTGCCTGTGGTTCGTAGACGCTCAGCTCGAAGAACTTGTGACGAGCACTCTGATTTCGGAACGACTCGGAGCGGTCAGGGCCAAGCGTGAGGCGAGCACGAAAGCGGCCACAAGGCGGATCGCGTCAACTCCACACTTGTTCGGGGAGATCCGTCAGCCCAAGGCGGACTACCTGGGCATTCCACAAACGTTCACCGACAGTCGGCAGTTTGCCACCGTCGCACGCCTACCGGCAGAAGTCATCGCCTCGATCAAACTGTTCACGTCTCCGGATCCGGACGGTTACCTATTCGCGATGATCTCCTCGTCCATGTTTATGACATGGCAGAGAACGGTCGGTGGCAGGATGAAGTCGGATCCGAGCTTCACCAACACCATCGTGTGGAACACCCTGCCGTTACCCGAAGTTGACGATGAGTCTAGGAAGACCATTGTCACTGCTGGGCTTGAGATCCTGGCTGCACGGAACCGCTTCCCAGACAGAACACTTGCGTCACTCTACGATCCTGTCACCATGCCTGACGAGCTACTGAGCGCCCATTTGAAACTCGACAAACTGGTCGATGCCGCGTTCCGCTGTCCTGGAGAACCTACCTTTCGGCAGCGGCAGGAGATCCTCTTCGAGCGGTACTCGGAACTGTCCGCGCCGCCACTTCCACTGGCGGGCGACAAGTGAGCGAAGGCGCCGTGGCTAGTGACACGCCAACCTGTGGTGCTGTCGCCGTGATGCCAGCCGACAACGATGCATCAGGCGGACCCGACACGCCGGCGGATCTTCGTGCAACATTTCGTGTATAAATTCTACCGATGATGTAGTATTCCGACTTGTGGAGATCGACCGAAACGACGTAGATGCGTTCGCGCAGATGATGCTAACGGCGTACCTCGCGACCGCAGCAGACGCGCGCGGTTTCACTAATGAGTGGGGCGCACCGCCGACACAGCTACATAAGGCTCACTACTTCCGCTCGATCGTGCAGGCTCAGGTGACGCAGTCCTCCCAGTACAAGCTGCATCCTGAGTACGTAGAGTTCGGCCGCGTCCAGGTGACAGCTGAGTCAAAACAGTGGTCCTGGCTTATTCGCAGCAAGTCGGCGATCGGCATCGAAGAATCCATGACGCATCAAGGACAGCTTGAGCTGTTCTCGGTGCGGCGTCAGGTAGCGACCGAACTGCCCAGCTTGCTCGCCTACAACTTTGCACGCGCTGGCATGGGCCTGTGGACGTGCCCCACCAAGAAGATGCCGAACCGCAGTCGTTTGATTCCGGCTCGTGCGCTTGACTTCCTTGGATTCTGGCCCTTCGAGGCGGCTACGCCGCCCGAGGGAGGCGGTGGAGGCATCACGTTCGATCAGGGAGAGCCTGAAGCCTTCGATCAACTCGGTGATCTCAACTTTGATGACTTTGGCGAATCATGAACCGGCTACGTGCTTTTCGTGACATTGAGGGTATAAACCAAGGTGACCTTGCCGACATCCTTGGCGTCTCCGTGCCTATGATATCGGCCATCGAAAGCGGCCGCCGATCGTTTAAGGGCGACCTTGAAATCCTCGGCTACGGCAACAACCGGTTGTCCATGCCGGACATGTCCGAGCCCATCCACAGGGCGCGAGCGTCGACGACGGTCTCCGCCAAGAAGCGAGCGAAGGAGTTGCTCCGGTTGGCCGGAGAGGTCTTTGGAGAATTGCTCAACGTCACCGCGAAAGCGCCGAGCCTTCTCCTGCAAAGGCAACCACCAGCTATCGGATCTGATGAGATCGAGGAATTGGCTCTTGAACTGAGGGGCGTCCTCGGCCAGGAAGATTCGGGGCCGATCCGGAACCTGACGGCACTCGTGGAACGCGCAGGGGTGTGTCTGGTCCCTATCGTCAATCTCCCTGGGCTTGACGGAATTTCAGCATGGGTGAATGATGTGCCCGTCATTGGACTTGATCCGAGCGTCTCTGGTGACCGATTCAGGTTTAGCCTGGCGCATGAGTGCGCTCACTTGATATTCCACGACCGACGCCACGATTCGGTGGAAAGCGAGGCCAATCAGTTCGCGGGTGCCCTGCTGTTTCCTCGGGACGACTTTGATGCCGCGATGATAGACAAACCCAAGCTTACCGACTTCGTGCATCTAAAGGGCGCCTGGGGAATGTCTGCCGCGGCGATTATCTATCGGGCACATGAACTCGATTACATCGACGATGCGCGTTACCGCGCGTTACAGATCCAGATGTCGCGCTGGCGCAAGAACGAGCCTGGAGAGTTCCAGCCGGTAGTTGGATCTCTCTTCCCTCGTCTAGTCGAAGTCAACGGCGGACCGACGGTCGTTGCTAAGAGCCTTGGCGTGAACGGCAAGCACCTGCGAGAGCTTCTGAACTGGAACCGCCTTCGGTTGGCATAACTGATTATCTTGCACCGGAAGCGATTTCGTATCCGAGCTAATGAATAGGAACGGACGTGGCACGTAAGAAGGCATCAACGACTCCGACCACCCTGTACCGACTCACTGATGTGATCAAGTTGCGCCGCGCTATCCGAGACAAGTACCTCAACGACACCGAGAAATTCACGACTGTTGTCTGCTCGGTAGGTGATCGGGAGGCGTTATTGGTGCACGGGCATATGAAAACCGACCCGGCACGCTGGGCTGACCGCCTAGGCGCCCTCATCGGGCAGTCACTGTTGGCCTCCAATCAAAACGCCGCCGCAGTCCTGCTCATCAAGGGCAACAGTGAAGGGTCAGGCACTAAGGAGGACGAGGGCAGCGGTGACGACGCGGACACTACCGCGTGGGCGATCGCCTACGGGATGGGGTTTCACCTCTTGGATCAAGCGCATGTCGATCCCGGCTTTGGGCAGCGTATCGCGATTCGCACCGCACACGCCGATAGCTTGAATTCGCTCACCAGCAAGACGATGGACAGCCGCGCCAAGGTAGATCGCTCCTCAATTCCCTCGGGGTCGCAGCTGAGCGGCTTTGGTCTGGGTGACTTTGGTGAGCTAGTAACGCGAGTGGTCGCAACCGCCCAAATAGACGGGCTGACCGTAGACAGGCCGTTCAAGGTGCGCGGTGCGGACTCGCTGAATCTGCCGCTGGCGCACAGTGTGCAGGGCTTCCTCGATGACCTCTCGGTGGTCGAAAAGACCCTGAAACTGTCACCGCGACAAGAACTTCAGATCCTTGAGCAACTCGTAGCGCTCAAGAAGAACAATCCAACTGCCCTCAAGCTTGATGCGCTTCTGGAAGAGGCGCTTCTGGACACCGCTAGCTCCAAGATCGGTGTGGCTTGGCCCCACGAGGGGATAAACGAGAACGGAACCCCCGCTGCGTTCAGCATCAAAGGGCGCGGTGCCAGCGCGGTGATGGATGGGGTTCCGTCGGTCGAAACGATCCGGCAGGCGATCGACTCCAGAGATGTCTTGCGATCGCTGAGCAGAACCACGGTCCAGCTCTTCAGCGACCCCGATGGACAAGCCGCAATCAGCTCGGCCATTCCACTGCGCAAATGGGTGGCCTACGAAGAGACGTTGAATAACCGCCGGTACTTTCTTCACGATGGCTCGTGGTACCTGATGGACGAGAACTACGCTGAGCAGCTTCAGGCACGTGTCCGTGAAATCTTCGATATCTCGTGGGATTTGGAACTCCCGCCTTGGCGAAACAATCAGGACGGAAAGAAGATCCCCGAGGAGAGGTACAACAAAGAGGCAGCCAGACACGTCGGCGGCTGGGTGATGGACCGGAACCTTATCACCACCTCCCAGAATCGCCGGGGGTTCGAGACCTGTGACATCCTCGCTCCCAACGGAGCTTTGGTGCATGTCAAGAAGGCTGATGCTTCCGCTCCGCTAAGTCACTTGTTCGCACAGGGCCATAATTCCGCGCACTCGCTGGTGTACGACAACGAAGCCCGAACCAAGTTCCGCGAGCTCGTCGAAACGAAAGGCGGCGACCCGAACCTCGGTCAACCGAAGCCTCCGGCGGTCGTATTTGCAATCGACCGGCACGCCGGCGAGAAGTTCGGCCCCGACACTTTGTACAGCTTCAGCCAAGTGACCTTGGTTAGAACCGTCGACGATCTCGAATCCCGCGGGATCAAGGTCTACGTGGTGCCTATCGAGAACGATGCCAGCCAGTCCGGGGCCACTGCCCGCTGAAGGCCGCGCAAATCGCCAGCGTAACTACCTTCTCGTTAAAACATACCGCCATCGCCAGCCCGCACGAGCGTGCCGGCCGGATATCTCCCTTACCCATAACGACGAACCACAAGAGCGGCGCCGAGACGAACTGTCGGTTCCCAACCTGCCGCCAAGATCGCGATTCGCTCATGTCGAGCACCAAGGTTAGTAGCACCGGATTGCAACACGCCGAAACCATGTACGGAACCGCCCTACGGTGTGGATTGGAAGGCGTCTCAAGAGTCGGTGAAAAAGGAAGCACTGACACAGAATTCGCGCTTCTCGCACGGGCTACCGACGGTCGGTGATGGGCAGATGCTATTCCTGTCCCATCTGGCGTCGAAAATGCGGCCGGCGCACGATGGTGGCGGACGTGCAGGGATCGTCCTCAACGGGTCACCGCTGTTCAACGGCGCTGCGGAGTCTGGTCCGTCGCGGATCCGGCAGTGGCTCCTAGAGTCCGATCTAGTGGAGGCAATCGTCGCGCTGCCGACGAACATGTTCTTCAACACCGGCATCGCCACCTACATCTGGATTCTCGACAACACGAAGCGCCCTGAGCGCGTCGGCAAGGTGCAACTGATCGACGCGAGCTCGTTCTGGACCAAGATTCGGAGGAACCTCGGCGCGAAGGGACGAGAGGTTGACGCGGAATCCCGGGAACGGATCCTGGCGCTGTACGACGCGTTCGACGAGGCCGACCCCGACTACTCGAAGGTGTTCACCGTCAGCGACTTTGCCTACTGGACCGTGACCGTTGAGCGACCGTTGCTCACCGAGACGGGGAAGGTGTCGACGGACCGGAAGGGCAATCCGAAGCCGGACCCCAAGCTGAGGGACACGGAAAACATTCCGTTCACCTACGGCGGCAACACCGACGGCGATGCCGGCCGAGCGGAGACGATCAAGGCGTACTTCGACCACCAGGTCCTGCCGCACGTGCCCGATGCCTGGGTCGACGTCGCCAAGACGAAGGTGGGTTACGAGATCCCGTTCACCCGGCACTTCTACAAGTACGTCCCGCCTCGACCCCTCGCGGAGATCGACGCCGACCTGGAGAAGCAGGTCGCGAGGATCATCGACCTGCTGCGTCAGGTGGAGCGGTGACAGTCGAGCACCGTACACACGAATCGGAGTGGGATTACGCGGTACCGGACAGTTGGCCTCGGGTGAGGAACAAACAGCTCCTTGCCGAGTCACTCGCGGTCTCGCAGGATGGTGACGAGGAGCTGTTGAGTGTCTCCCACATCACCGGAATAACGCCCCGGTCGGAGAAGAAGGTCACGATGATCGAGGCCGAGACCCTCGGCGGGTATCGGCTGGTGGAACCAGGCGACCTGGTCATCAACATGATGTGGGCATGGATGGGGGCACTCGGCGTTTCTCGATACTCGGGGATCGTCAGCCCGGCATACAGCGTGTACCGGCCACGGCCCGGCGTCGAAACCGATACCCGCTACTTCGACTACCTCTACCGGTCGGACGGGTACGTCGCCGAGATGACACGGCATTCACGTGGGATCCACTCCTCGCGCCTCCGGATCTACCCGAACGTCTTTCTGAACCTGCAAGTGCCACAGCCGCCCTTGGGGGTGCAACGCGCCATCGCCGACTTCCTGGACCGGGAGACGGCCCGGATCGACACGCTCATCGAGCAGCAGCAGCGGCTTATCGACCTGCTGAGGGAGCGGCGAGACGCGGTGTGGTCCTGTGGGCTTGCAGACGCCAACAAAGAAGGAATGCCTGTTCAGCTGCGCAGAGTTGTGGCGTCGATCATTGATGGGCCCTTCGGGTCGGCGCTCACATCGGCGCATTACTCAGACGAGGGAGCACGTGTCATTCGGCTCGGCAACGTCGGTCTGGGAGAGTTCCGGGACGGTGATGCTGCCTATATCACTCTTGCGTACGCGGAGGAACTGAGTGCGCACAGCGTTGCGGCAGGCGACGTCGTGATCGCCGGGCTCGGGGACGACAAAATGCCGCTCGGCCGCGCAACCGTTGTGCCCGACATTGGTCCCGCGATCGTAAAAGCCGATTGTTACCGGGTCAGGCCTACAGACGCCGTCAGTCCCGAATACCTTGCCTGGGCCCTCTCCGCGCCCCAGTCAAGAGCGGAGGTCATGCTGCTCGCCCGAGGGGCGACCCGCGCGCGGCTCAACACGTCGGTCGTCCAGCAGGTCACGATCCCGCTACCACCCCCGATAGTCCAGAAGGCTCTCGTTAGGAAATGGCGCGAGCAGGCGTCGAAGATCGATGCCCTGATCGCCGAGACGGAACGGTCCATCGAGCTGGTACGGGAGCGCCGGTCGGCGCTGATCACCGCTGCGGTGACAGGTCAGATCGACGTACGCGAGGCGGCCTGATCATGGCGCAGCACAACGAGATCGAGTTCGAGAGGGAACTGGCCGAGTATCTGGCAGATCACGACTGGCTGTACTCGTCGAATGACGCCGGCTATGACAGGGAACGAGCCTTGTTCCCGGAGGATGTCTTTGCCTGGCTGGTGGCGACGCAGCCGGAGCAGTTGGAGAAGGTTGTCAAACCCGGCTCCAAAGACATCGACAAGCAGCAGTCGCAGGTGCTGGACCGAATCGTGAAAGTCCTTGACACCCCGCTGGACAACGGTGGCGGCACGCTCAACGTGTTGCGTAAGGGTTTTTCGCATCTGGCGGCGAAGTTTCCGATGTGCGTGTTCAAGCCCGAATCGACCCTGAACGCTAAACGCAACGCCGATTACGCGGCGGTGCGGCTGCGGGTGATGCGACAGGTGCACTTCTCCACCAGTGACCAGCGCTCGGTGGATCTGGTGTTCTTTGTTAACGGATTGCCGGTCGCCACTGTCGAGCTGAAAACCGACTTCACCCAGACTGTCTTCGACGCGATTACCCAGTACAAAACCTCCCGGTTACCGAAAGATCCTGGCACCGGCAGGATCCAGCCGCTATTCGTCGCGGGCGCTCGCGCCCTGGTGCATTTCGCGGTGTCCAACGATGAGGTGTGGATGACCACTAACCTCGCCGGTGCGAGTACGCATTTTTTGCCGTTCAACCGCGGCACCGAGGCCGGCGGCGCCGGCAATCCCCTCAATCCGGACGGGTCGAAGTCGGCGTATCTGTGGGAGCGGGTTCTGCAGCGCGACGCGTGGTTGAACATCCTGGGCCGGCTGATGTACGTCAAGCACGAGTCTGACACCGATCCGATCAGCGGCAAGACCACTAGGTCGTCGACGCTGCGGTTCCCGCGCTTTCACCAGTGGGAGGCTGTCACGAACTTGACTGAGGCCGTTACGGCTGAGGGCGTCGGTAAACGGTATTTGATTCAGCACTCGGCGGGCTCGGGCAAAACGGACTCCATTGCCTGGACTGCGCACCGCATGGCGCGCCTGCAGATCGACAACACCAAGGTGTTCGACTCGGTGATCGTGGTGACCGACCGCAACGTCCTCGACGCTCAGCTGCAGGACGCGATCAAGCAGATCGACAACGACCAGGGCATCGTCGTAGCAATCGACCGCGATGAGGCCGCGAAAGCAGGCGGATCGAAGTCGGGGCTGTTAGCCAAGGCGCTGACCGACGGCAAGCTCATCATCGTCGTCACCATCCAAACCTTCCCGTTTGCGATGAAAGAGATCCGCAAGAACAAGGGACTCAAAGGCAAGGCGTTCGCCGTCATCGCCGACGAGGCCCACTCCTCGCAGTCCGGGCAGATCGCCGGCAAGTTGAAAGCCGTGCTCACCGCCGAGGAACTCGAAGAGGTCGAAGACGGTGGCGACATTGACGTCGAGGCGCTGCTGGCCGCCGACGCCACCGAGCGCGCCGAATCGGCGAACATCTCCTACTTCGCGTTCACAGCCACTCCCAAAGCCAAGACCCTAGAGTTGTTCGGCCGCAGGCCCACTCCCGACGAGGCGCCGGCGCCGTTTCACGTCTACACGATGAAACAGGCCATCGAGGAGGGCTACATCCTCGATGTGCTGACCGGATATCACTCATTCAAGTTGGCGTTCCGGATCGGGCAGAACGCCACCCATGCGGGAGAGGTGGATCAGGCGCAGGCCACCAAGGAGGTGATGCGGTGGGTCAAGCTCAACCCGCAGACGATCACCCAGAAAGCCGCGATCATCGTCGAGCACTTCCGCGCGAATGTCGCCGATCTACTCGACGGGCACGCCAAGGCGATGGTCGTCACCGATTCCCGCAAGGCCGCGGTCCGCTACAAGCTCGCGATCGACACCTACATCGCGCAAAAGGGTTACGACTACGGCACCCTGGTCGCGTTCTCCGGTGTCGTCACCGACGATGAGTCCGGCCCAGTAGACTTCTCCGAAGCCACCATGAACCCCGGAATCCGAGACCTGCGAACCGCATTCCGGGGTGACCACCACCAGGTGATGATTGTCGCCAACAAATTCCAGACCGGGTTCGACCAGCCCCTGCTGTGCGCGATGTACGTCGACAAGATTCTCTCCGGCGTCACTGCGGTGCAGACCCTCTCGCGGCTCAACCGCACTTATCGCACCCCCTCCGGTGTGCCCAAGAGCGCCGCCGTGACCCAGGTCGTCGACTTCGTCAACGAACCCGCGGCTATCCGGGAGTCCTTCGAGCCCTATTTCACCGACGCGTTCCTGGAGACCGAGACCGACCCGAACCTGGTGCACGATCTGGTGGCCAAACTCGACACCGCCGGTATCTACACCCAAGCCGAAATCGACCAGTGCGCACACGCTTTCGTGACCGGCAAGGGTAACAACGCGCTGATAGCGGCGGTCGATCCTGGCAAGAAACGCTTCGCCGAGCGCTACCAGGCCGCGCTGATCCACAACGGAGGCGAAGGAGACAAAGCCGCCTTGGCCGAACTCGACATGTTCCGCAAGGACGTCGGATCGTTCGTACGCCTGTATGACTTCATGTCGCAGATCATCGACTACGGCGACCCGGAGTTGGAGAAGAAACAGATCTACCTGCGCCACCTCGAACGGGGCATCCAGCCCGACAACTACACCGCACCCATCGACCTGACCGATGTCGTGCTCAAGCAGGTCAAACAAGTCGATCAGGGCCGAATCGACATCAGCCTTGGCGCGCGGGTCGGACTCTCCGGCGTGACCGCGGCCGGCTCCGGGGAGAAGCGCGACCCGAAGATGGTTGCCTTCCAGCAAGTCCTCGACCGGCTCAACGACCTCTTCGGGTCCGAAGACTTCACCGAGTCACAGCGCGTCTCATTCCTCGAATCGCTGCTGCGGACCCTGCTCGACGACCACGCACTCGTGCAGCAGGCCAAGGTCAATACCGCCAAACAGTTCATCGAATCCCCCGACTTCGACGACGCCGTCACCGGTGCGGTCGCCGACAACCAAGGCGCACACCAGAAGATGAGCGACTACTTCTTCACCAATGCGCCCGGCCGGACGCACCTGATCTCTGATATCGCCAAGTGGTTCTACCAAGTCGTGGTGAACGAAGACAGCCTTTCGCAGTGATGGAACGGGATGTGGCTCTGGTCAATCTAGTTCTCGCGTATCACCGTCGTGGCTGAGATGGTGGTGTCCTCGTGGAACCACTTCCGGCCTTCAACCGTGACAACAGCGTCTTCGACCAGGAAGTGGGCGCACTTTTCGTACGTCTCACCGAACGCTGTAACGTCAACGTGTCGATCGCGCTGCCAGAGCGCGAAATTCACCCAGGGCATCCCTCTGGTGTTGGACTTGAGTCGAATACCCAAAACTTGGCCGGACGCTCGTACCACAGCTCCGTCGGGCAGGGCCGCAATCGAATCAATGGTGACGATCTGAGGCTCGGCGATTGCCGGGGGACGCTTGCGGGCTTCCCTCTGATCCTGAAGTACCCACGCGTAGAGCAGTATCGGGTCGATATTGAGGTCGTGGCCGACATATCCGCATGCCATCTTCATCGATGGAAGAACCTGGAGGCGCTCCCACACTGCACCAATCGCCTGCTCAGGGGTGACATTGGTGTCCGTTGGCCACTTCAGTCGGCCTTGGACATTTAGGGCGCCGTCTCTTAGCCTGACGCGACCATCAATCCAATCCGCCTCCGGTTGCTCCATGTTCACTCTCTTGTCCTCTCGACAACGCTCCCGCTCATCGTCTCTGCCCGCATAGCACCAGCACTCAGGTCCACGATGCGCTTCTCATGCATTCGCACGACCCTAGATGCCTGCACCGACACTGGAGTGTCGAAGTTGAGGCGGTGGTTCCAGCGGCGGTGCGGGCCGCGGAGGTGAATGGAATTGATTCCAAATGCGAAGCTGGTGTCAGTGGTGGCAGGCAAGATGGCCGCATGACACGATTCGGACGCGACCTCACCGCATGGTTCACCGACAACGCGGACCAAGTCAGCAGTGACCTGAAGAGCTACTTCGGCGGCGGAGCAGACCCCTTCACCGGGCGCTGGTTCGACGAATTCGCCGCCATGGGCGACCCGAACCGGTTCGAGGCCACCGACATCCTCGCCGTGGAGGCACTGAGCGTCACGGTGCCTCCGGAAGCCGCTGCCACGCTACTAATCACCGACACCGAGCGCTTCAACGCTCTACTGCGCCAAATCCCGCGTGAACAGAACCTCTGGGAGGTACGGCGACTCGACGTCAATGTCGGCAGCCCCGCCGATAATCTTCACCAAGAACTGCGGACTCTCCGTGGGATCGACTGGGTGGTTGCCGGCAAATTGTTGGCCGCGAAGCGGCCCAAACTCCTGCCTATCCTGGACAACGTCGTGAACGACTACCTGAAACCGCCCAAAGAGCTGTTCTGGGTGACCCTGCACGACGAGCTGTCCGATACCTCGCGACG
Source organism: Mycolicibacter senuensis (assembly GCF_002101885.1). Classification (GTDB taxonomy): domain Bacteria; phylum Actinomycetota; class Actinomycetes; order Mycobacteriales; family Mycobacteriaceae; genus Mycobacterium; species Mycobacterium senuense. The sequence goes on along the minus strand of NZ_LQPS01000014.1, from coordinate 9,382 downwards.
CGACGCCATCGCCGCCGCGTGTCAGCACGCCCCGCCGCATGTTAGCCTGCTCCGTCGCATCGATGTCGCCCTGTGGCGAGCCGCTAAACGCGCGGGCTCCAACACTTGACCACGACAGCTGAACAGCCCTGATTGAATTCCACAGAGCAGCGTGAAGACGAAGCTTGCGTTCATGGCTGGCCGAAGTCCCGTCGGCTCTCCAGACAAATTGCCGGATCGGGATCGGTGAGCCAGGCAGACATTCGCAACTCCTCTTCTGTTGAAGGTCACGCCCAGCATGGCACCGACGTCCGACAAGTCCTTGTCCCCCGACGTAGGCGAAGGAGCAACTGAGCTCAGTTAGCTTCGGATCGCGCGGACTGCCTGGTTCGCCGACAATCTGCGGCATGGCACTCGACGCTCCGCTCAACGCTCGCCAGATCGAGGTTCTCCGCTGGATATACGACGGATGTCCCGATGGCCGCTGGATTGATTTCACCTTCAAGACGACGGCCAACGCACTTGCTTCTCGCCGCCTGGTGACGGTATCCAAGCGCGGTGGCCAGTGGAGTGCGGCGATTCTGCCCGCTGGCGAGCACTACCTCACGAATGACAACTATCCCCAAGGTCATTGGGTCAAGCGAAGGCGCACGGTTCGCGTCGAACTCGACACACCGACCCGCCCCGCTGCTATTGCTCATCGACCAGTTGCGGCAACGCCGCCCGGCGCAACTGCGCGCCTCAAGCGACAACCGCCGGCCGATGGCCTGACCCCGACGCGCAAGCTGGTCAAAGACATCGTCGACGCGGGCGGAATCCTGGAGATCAACACCAAGGACGATGACACCAGCTACCCCAGCCTGGTCGGCATCATCAACCGGCGCGGCATGGCCCCGGACGGCCAGGAAGTGCTCATGGTGCGCGGCAAGACCTACCACCATGTCGTGTTCCGGCTGTCGTCTGTGTCTGATTGGCAGACCACACCGCCGTCGGAGACCGTGTCGATCGAACGTATTGGACGCTGGCATCCAGCCGTCGCGAAGCTGCGCGAGGAGAAGCGTCTCGACTCGATCGGAAGGGATCTGCGCGGGAGGGCTTTCCGTCTTCTACATGCGCTCGCGAAAGAGGCAGAGGCCCGCGGACATTCAGTGCGCGTGCCGACCCGCGACCGCCACGGCTATCGCCAAGACAACAGCAAGCTCAGCGGTGACCTGATCATCAAAGTCGGCGACATCGAGTGCTCGGTCGACATCTGGCAACCCAACGATCGGGTGGACCACGTACCGACACGGGAGGAAGTCGAGCGCGAGAAGAAGTACGGCTGGGGCACCACGCGCTATGACTATGTGCCGTCCAACCGCTTGAGTATCGCCGTCGACACCACCAGCCGGTTCTCGACCAAGTTGTCGTGGACCGAGACAAAGACAATCTCGCTCACAACGCGGCTGCCCGACGTGATCATGACCTTCGACCGTTGGGCAGTTATCGATGCGGAGGGCAAGGAAGCCGAACGACGTGCCGAAATCGAAAAGCGGGAGCGCGAGGCACGCGAGGACGCGCTCGCCCGTGATGCGTACATTCAGCACGCGTTGGGGCAGAAGCTGACGGCAGACCTCGGCGACTGGGAACTGGCGAACCGATTACGCGCATATCTCGCCGCGCTCCGTGGTCGAGTCACGGCGATGGCACCTTCGGACGAGCGCACCGCCGCCGAGGAATGGCTGCACTGGTGTGACGACTACGTTGCCAAGCTCGACCCGGTAGCACGGCCAATCCGCCAGCCCAAGGTCCAGCCGCCCGACTACAACGACCTCAGGGAGTTTCGCCAGCGGCTCGGCTTCGGGACGCGGTGGTGACGAGGCATCTACCCCTTTCGTTGAAGTGAGCATGGTGCGTCACCGAATTTTGTCGGTGCTACGTGTCACGCTTTGTTCGAGCTGCTTGTTCACGAGACGACAGATGCGGAGGGCTCTCATGGCACAGAGCAAGGCTCGAGTTCACGAGTTGGCGGTCGAATTCGACGTCACAGCGAAGGACATACTCGTTCTCCTGAGCGCCTGGGGCGAGTTCGTGAAGTCAGCGAGCAGCACGGTTGAAGCGCCGCTCGCTCGACGGGTGCGAGAGCACTACGCCGCCCGACCGCCGATCGCCGCTCGCGATTACGGCGTCTCGGCAGGTCCGAGTCGGCCCGTAGTGCGCGATGACAACGGCTTCGGAGCCGCTGTGGAAAGGGCCCGTCGGCAGAGCCGTCGAACTTCGCCTGGTAGTCACAAGCCGGGCGAGATCGAAACAGCCCTCTTCCGCTGCGTCATCGATCCGACCCGCACCAGGCGCGGCGGCTATTCGCCCGAGGACCGGGACCGTGTGGAGCGTCTGTTACGGCGGTGGCTGGAAACCTGGCTGGACGATATGGTCGAGTGGATCAGAGTCAGCGGTGGTCAGCACCCGCATATTGCGGCGAAGCTCTGCGCTGCAGGGCTCACTCCTGCTGACGCCGAGCTGCGCCTCGGCTACGGTCGGATCGATCCGACCCGCGACACGATCATCCACCGCGTCATCAAGGGAACGCTTGGGATCAAGGACGCGGAAAGCCAGGTCAGGGAATATCGCCGTTCGCAATCGGCGACAGGCTCGGGCTGATCTCGGTGTTGCCGATAGTCGCATTCAAGAGTGAGGGGTGCGCACAGGTTCGGTCGGCCTGGCGGCCGACCGATGAGCGAAGCAACGGCACTGCAATCTGGTTGACTATGGTGTGCCGATTGCGCGATTTGAGCTGGTCGAGGAGTACGGAGAGGCCGTGCTGTCCGGCAATGCCGCGTTGTTCATTGGTGCGGGAATTTCGCAAGGCGCGGGCCTTCCGGGATGGGATGGGCTTCTCGACCCGATCCGTACAAGTTGCAACGTACCTAAGCACCACGACTACCCGTTGACTGCTGAGTACATCGCGAACGAGCTCGCGCCCGGTGCGGCGGAGCGCCACCCGCACATCCTCAGCGTGGACGTGAACGTTTCGCCGGCTGCGTGCAGCATGGTGGGTGTCTTCGAGCTGGCTGAGCTGTTCGCGGGGGTCTGCTCGTCATGATGCTTCGACGACTCACGATCAAGAACTTCCGTGGGATCAAGTCGTGCGAGTGGAAGATCGATAAGCGGCTCGTTGCCCTAGTGGGTGCGGGTGACAGTGGCAAGACCACATTGCTCGATGCCGTCGGACTGGTGTTGAGCCCGAACTACAACCAGCAGGTCACGGACGCAGACTTCTACAACTTCGACACGACCGAGCCGGTCACTATTGAGGCGGTGGTCACCGAACTTCCGGACGCCCTCGTGAAAGAGAGTCAACTCGGAAAGGACCGCTCAGGGCTCATGCCCGACGGGACGCTCGTGCACGATCCGGTTGACGAGGCGGACGAGTGCCTGATCGTCCGTCTAACCGTGACATCAGATCTTGAGCCCCACTGGGAAGTCGTCCGTCCCGGCTCCGATGAGACTCGCTTGATCTCTGCATCGCAGCGTCGCCAGCTCGGCTTCTTCCGGCTCGGTGAACGTCCAGATTTCCACCTGCGTTGGGGGCGCGGCTCTGCGCTGTCAGGACTGACCGAGGGCACCGATGGTGCTTCGTCAGTCATCTTGGACGCCCAGCGAGAAGCCCGAAAGGCTGTCTTCGACGCGGGCCCGAATGCGCTTCACACCGCGGCGCAAACAGCTCATGGTTCGGCAAGGAAACTGGGGAGCGCACCGTTCGCCAAGCTAAGGCCAGGACTTGAGCCTGGGTCGGCTGCTTCCGCGCACGCCTTGATCCTCCACGACGGCGAGGTGCCGCTATCGAGCTTCGGACTGGGCACTCGGCGACTCACCAGCCTGTCGGTGCAGGATCAGGCCATGGTCGGCGGAGCGGTCATCGCCATTGATGAGTTGGAGCACGGTCTGGAGCCCCACCGGCTCGCCCACGCGCTGCGCTACTTGAAGATGCGTGCCGATGCGCGAGAACTCCAGGTCATGCTGACCACCCATTCGCCGATCACCGTCGAGACCTTGGCCGCTGAGGACTTAGCAGTCGTGCGCATCGACCGCGAGACCACAACCTGTCTGGCCGTTCCGGACGACCTCGACAATGTGCAAGGTGCCTTCCGGTCAGCGCCTTCTGCGCTTCTGGGGCGCCGGATCCTGGTGGGCGAGGGCGCCACTGAAGTCGGTTTCTTGCGAGGCTTGCTTCGTCATTGGCACGAGGATCGGCTTGGAGCGGACGAGCCACTGGTGTCGGCGGTTGGCACCGTCATCGTCAATGGTGGTGGCGGAACACAACCAACCCAGCGAGCGCAGGCCTTCCAACGCCTTGGTTATCCGACGCTGCTGCTCATGGACAACGATGACCGGGCGGTTGATGCAGAAGCCGCAGCCGCCAGTACGGCTGGAGTGGCGGTCGAGCGATGGACTCTGGGCAACGCGTTCGAGGACGAGATCGTTCAGGCCTTGAGCGCCGATGGCCTCCAAGCATTGGTCGACCTCGCAGTCGAACTTCGTGGAGAGGAGTCGGTGCAGGCGGCGGTCTCCTCCCGCCTCGGCGACAAGCCACTCACGGGTACTGACATCTCCCAATGGCAGGCGGATGCCGACACGGACAACGCGACCTTGCGCACAGCCATTGCTGGCGCTGCGAAGGGCAAGAAGAACAACGCCTGGTTCAAACGTGAGGACGCCGGGGAGGCGCTGGCCGCGGTTGTCGTGGTCCACGCCGCCGGACTCGAGGGCACAGAACTCATGCGAGTGATCGACCGCACGCGGACCTTCGCCTTCTGCCAAGAACCCGCCCCAGGTGACGAGGCGCCGCTAGAAGCCGACGTCACTGGCCAACCACATGACTAACGATCCGCCGCTTGAGGACGCCGTGGCCGCCCTCCGTGCCTCGCTGCCAGGCTCGGTGACACTGCCAGCGGGTTGTGGAAAGACGGAGCTGATCGCGGGTCTGGTCGCTGCAACCGCGGCCGATGGCGGCACGGCGCTTGTGCTGACACACACTCACGCCGGTGTCGATGCATTACGGCGCCGTATGAAGAAGTTTGAGGTTCCGCGCGAGCAGGTCGTGATCCGCACCATAGACGCGTGGTCGTTTGACCTGATCAGTCACTTCCCGCAGCTGGCTGAACTCAAGGTCCAATCGGCGCCCGACTGGGATCAGGCGAAGGCCTATCACCAAGGAGCAGCCCGCGTGGCGACGACCAAGGCGGTCGTCAGGATGCTTCGACTCAGCTACGACGTCGTCCTCGTCGACGAGTATCAAGATTGCCTCGTCGACCAGCACGGGCTGGTCATGGCTGTTGCCCAGGCGGTCCCGACGGCCGTGCTAGGAGATCCACTGCAGAGCCTCTTCAACTTCGGAGGAAACGAACCAGTCGATTGGGACGCGCATGTACGCCCAAACTTTCCACACGTCGAGGTGGGATATCGGCCCCGACGTTGGCCACACAACGAGGAGCTCGGTACCTGGTTGATCGCGCTCCGCGAGAACCTCATCGAGGGACGGCCTGTCGATCTCGGAAATGGCCCCATCACCTGGATTCGCAGAGACAGCCCCCGCACTTTCGTACAGATATGCTTTCGCGCGCTCAAACTCGACGGTTCGGTGGCCGTGCTGGGTCAATTTCGCAACGACTGCGTGAGCGCGGCTTCGAAGCTGCAGGGCGCCTACTCGGTCATGGAAGCGATCGATGAGAAGGTGCCTGCTCGCCTCGCCGACATCGTCGATTCCAAGCTCGGTGCCCAGGTCGCCAAGGCCCTGGTTGAGTTCGCGGTCAACGCAACGGCTGGGCTTGCCACGCATATCCCGAGCGCGAAGCGAAATCGACTGGGAAACGGCCAGACCTTCACGACGACCAAGGACGAGCTGAGGGCCGCCTACGCCGCGATCAACGATGTGCGCTCGAGTTGCACGCCTGCCGCGATTCGTGTCGCTCTGCGGGAGATTGCTGCCCTACCTGGCGTAACCATCCATTGCCGCGAGGCTTGGTACGAGGTAACTCGGTCGGCCGCCGTTGCGGAGACCGATGAGTGCAGCGTCGCCGAGGCACTCGTTCTGACACGGAACCACGCCCGCATCGCTGGGCGGCGATCGAGCGATCGGGTCGTGTCACGGCCCCTGCTGGCCAAGGGACTCGAGTACGACCACGTCGTCGTCTTGGATCCGGAGCGCTACTCGGCCCAGGAGCTCTACGTTGCCTTGTCGCGCGGCTCACGGTCGGTGACGGTCATCAGCGACAACGCCGTCCTGTCGGCGCGCAAGATTGCCGGCAGCCCAGCCACGTAGCTCGAGGCTATTCGGGCAAACCCGCCGGTGCACCGAACCGTGGGTCAGTAACGATCGCAATGCCAAGACGGAGCGCAGCCGTTAGTGCACCAGTCGTCGGTCCCACAAGGAGATCGTGCAGCACCTGCAGGGCGGCCGCGTGCGATATTGCTGGCTGCCCGAAGACGATATAGTTGGTCATTATCGGTGATAGCAAGGTCAACTGGCCGGCTCCGCCGACCAGAATATGTTCGACCACCAGCCAATCCGTTGAAAGCAGCCATTGAAGCTGATTCACTATCAACCGTGGCGCGCGAATCCTGGAAGAGTGACCGGAACTGCACCTACTGGCTGTCGGCCGAGTTCCTGTTGGAAAGGAACCCGAATGGCGGCGGCGTTATCGCTGCACGGGCGCTGCTGATTTCATTGATGTTCTACCTGCCTGCCATCTGGCTGTATGCATGGGCAAGCTCGGGGTGGACTTGTGATCCAGACATGGATGCATTCGGATCGGTAGTCGCACAAACGATTCCATGGTTTGGAGCTGTCTTCGCAGCGGTTTATGCGGCACTTTATACCCGATACTCGGCTCAGTGGACGTATCTGGCAGGCGTATACAACCAGATGATGGCTACGCAGTCGGAGATCGAAGCGTCGGGCCAAAAGCCGAACGAGCTTGAAAAGGTCCAGCTGTGGAAAGCCGGCTTCGCAGAGGACGCTCAGGACTTACATCTGGCCCGCAAGAAAATGTTTGCGCCCGCGGTGAAAGCTGTATTAGAGGATCCGGGCGTTGCCGCAAAGTTTGACCAGTACACGACAGGTGGTCCAGCACGAAGAGAGCAGCTGCTTGACGACGTCAAGAAGGTGATTCCAGGCTGAGCGGACCGACCTTCAGATCCGCACTGAAGTATTCGAAGTTGCGCCAGAAGGGTCTAGACCGTGCTGCATGATCCCATTCCCGCCGAACCGACCACGATCGGCAAGTTCTAATCAGCTGTGCGCTCAACGGGGACGGCAGTCGTCGAGCACACCGGGATGACTTCAGCGCTGCTGCGGCCTATCGCGCTCACGAGGAGCAATGTCAGCATGAGCTCCACCCTTCAGTTACCGACGACCACCTCCACGTCTGGGGAGTATGTCAGAGCACCGCTATAAAGTGACGCCCACGCTGCGGGCCGCTCGGAGTTCGCTGGGGCGGTGTTCAAAACACTTACACGGAGGAATATGACGGGCTACGCCATCGCATGGGACGGCAAGATTGTCACCCTTCCGCCGGCCGGCGATCTCAACCCGGACGGTGTCTCGTGGGCATGGATCCGAGACGACGACGGCAACGGCATCTACGACCACCGTTTGGTCAAGTTCGCTGATACGGCATTCGGCGCGCAGGGAAAACGTGTAGGACGCATCTCAGTCTCCGTGGTGCTGATACCCCGGCCAGACAATCCGTTCGACAGCGACGCTGTGTCAATCGCCCTACCGAAGTCGATGGGCGGCGATGAGGAAGACCGATGCCTTGGCTACCTGTACCGACACACGATCCACAACTGGGGGATAGCCAACGACGGCCGCAAGGATCTGGTCGCGCGGCTCGCCGCGCTTTCGGCGGATGACGAAGTTCACTTCACCGCAACCATGATGCGCGATAGCGACCCTGCGGACTTTGAAAGATATCGATGCGCCGACGACGAGGAAGGCTGGGATATCCCGCTGCGGGTCCCAGAGTTCAGCCTCGATCTGCCAGATACTCGGATCATGGGAGCGGCGATCGGCGCGTTCCTTGCAGAGCACGAAACGGACGGATGCGCCGCGCCCGCGGTTCGCGACCCAGGCCACCACGCGACACACGCACAGCCGGCCAAGCCGCTAACACCTATGACCCGCTGGCACCGGCGGTTTCCGCATGACGAAACACCCCGCATCCGATGGCTGGATGAGTTAGCGGACAAACTTATCCAGGATTTGGTCACAAATTGGGTCGTTAACACACGTGACATGCCACCTCCTCCCCAGTACAAGATCCGTCGTTGGGGAGCCGGGGGCAGCGGTGTGATCGTCACGAACGAAGACGGCGGCCGAATCGGGAAGATCCGCAACCACCCAGTGCTCGAAGCACGCCTCAAAAAGGGACACGGCGGCTATCTGAGCTTTCTGCTACTGGCCAACGAGCTCGACCGGCCAGCGGCCGTCGAGGCGCTGGCTCGTGAAGGCATCGTCATTCCGTTTGACCCGTCGCCAGGCTGGCTTAATGCCTCAGTAGAACCCGGTCTGCACGGTTGGCTCGACGTTTACTGGTCGGGCAACCTCGTTGGCCTCGAGCTCAAACCACGGTTGGCGACATTCAACATCGAGACCGGCTCCCTCACCGTATTCGCCTCCCAACTGGCGGATCCCATTCGAATGCTGCTGACACGAGTCGGACAACAGCCGAGAGACGTCGTCGCGGAGCCTCACCCGGATGGCCCCGAGTACTTCTACGGCATCGACATCCTTCAAGCCGCGATTGACCAAACCCCAGATCAACGCCCAACCAGAAGGCTGCGTCAAGAAGCTCGAGAACTTCTTCCTGCCGAATGGACCGAACAGCTGGAGAAGGCGTGGTCCCCGGAGCAACCCCATATCGACATCCCTCCAGGCTTGTTCTGGGACGAGACTCCTCAGCCCGCGGCACAACGCCTGACCGAGCCCGCTAGGTCCCGGACCTCGGGTGGCTGCTTGCTTTGCACATGGAGTAGGGGAGGAAAGGCTTACTGCCGCGAATGCTTGAAAGAGGCCGAGGAAGGCCTCTTCAGTGATCGAGGCTTCGACGAGCCTTGGAAAGAAGCCGTTCTATGGTCGCTCCGAACGCTCGCCGAAATCGAGTTCGGCGGACCACCTGCAATGAACCAACTAAAGAAGCCACCAGCGGATGGAAACAACGCCGATCTACTGATGCTATGTCGCATCCTCACGTGCCGGCGCGGCTGGACTGAGATGGGGGCGGAGCGTAAGGCGTACGCCTGGACCGACTGGCTCGCAGAGGCAGGTCTGTTGACCGACGGTTTCCGTGAGGTGAGCCCCTCGTAGTGGTCCAGTTGTTGTGCGACTCTGATGCCCGGTGTTCGGGCAGGAAGAATCAGCAAC
>NZ_LQPS01000013.1 GCF_002101885.1 Mycolicibacter senuensis | reverse complement strand
CCTGCTCTACCCCCGCCCCCGCCGGAAGAGGGCGGTATGGCACCGGCCTCCGGGCCGCCGGATCCGCAGTCCGAGGACGAACCCGCTGTACCGCCGCCCCCGCCGGGCGCCCCGGACGGCGTCGTCGGGGTCGCCCCGCACGCGACGGTCATCTCGATCCGCCAGTCGTCGCGGGCCTTCGAGCCGGTCAACCCGCAACGGTTCGGCTACGACGACGAACGCATCAAAGCCGGCACCCTGGCCACCCTGGCCCGAGCCGTCGTCCACGCCGCCGACATGGGCGCCAAGGTGATCAACATCTCGGTGACCTCGTGCGTTCAGGTGGCGGCTGCGCTCGACCAGCGGGCGTTGGGGGCGGCGCTGTGGTACGCGTCGACGGTCAAGGACGCGGTGATCGTCACGGCCGCCGGCAACGTCGGCGAGGCCGGCTGCGCCAACAACCCGATGTACGACCCGCTGAACCCCAACGACCCCCGGGACTGGAACCAGGTCAAGGTCATCTCCAGCCCGTCGTGGTTCTCCGACTACGTCTTGTCCGTCGGCGGGGTCGACGCCACCGGTGCCCCGATCGACAAGAGCATGTCCGGACCCTGGGTGGGGGTCGCCGCGCCGGCCACCCACGTCATGGGCTTGTCCCCGCAGGGCGGCGGACCGGTCAACGCCTACCCCCCGGTCCGGGTCGGCGAGAAGAACATGCCGTTCTGGGGAACCAGCTTCTCGGCGGCCTACGTCAGTGGCGTCGCGGCCCTGGTTCGGGCGAAATATCCCGAGCTCACCGCGCACCAGGTGATCAACCGGATCGTGCAGACGGCACACAATCCGCCCGCGGGGGTGGACAACCGGGTCGGCTACGGGTTGGTCGACCCGGTGGCGGCACTGACGTTCAATGTGCCGCCGGGCGATCCGGTGGCGCCGGGGTCGCGGGCCCGCGTCATCACACCGGCAGCACCGCCACCACCGCCTGACCATCGGGCCCGGACCGTAGCCCTCGGATTCCTCGGCACGATTGCCGCGGCCGTGCTGGTGGCCGGCATCACCGCACGGATTCGGAGGGCGGTCAAGTGAGTTCGGTCCACCTGAGCGGGTTCAGCGCCTCCAGTAACCGGCGGCTGTTATCCGCCGTGACCGTGGCGCTGATCGGTCTGGCCGGCTGGGCGTTGGGCGGTCTGATCGGGCTCGCGGTGGCGCTGTCGCTCGCGGTGCTGGTGGTGCTGGTGCCGTGGTGGGGTCAGCCCGCGTGGTCGTGGGCGCTGCTGCGGTTGCGGCGGGGACCGGCAACCGACTGGGCCGAGCCGATCACGGTGGCCAACAACCGGGCCGGGGGCGGCGTGCGCATCCAGGACGGTGTGGCGGTGGTGGCGGTGCACCTGCTGGGCAAGGCGCACACCGCCACCGTCGCCACCGGATCGGTGAACGTGGAGACCGACAACGTCGTCGATGTCAGCGCGCTGCTGCCGATGCTGCGGCACGCGCTCGGGCTGGTGCTGGAGTCGATGAGTGTGGTCAGCATCGGCGCGCGCCGTGCCACCACCGGCGACTATCCGCGGGTCTACGACACCGAGATCGGCACCCCGCCCTACGCCGGCCAACGCGAGACCTGGCTGCTGCTGCGGCTGCGCGTCATCGACAACACCGCCGCGTTGCGCTGGCGCACCACCCTGGGCGCCACCGCCGTCGCCGTCGCCCAGCAGATCGCGGGCGCGCTGCGCTGCGAAGGGCTACGCGCGCGGGTCGCCACTGCCAGCGATCTGGTCGAACTGGACCGGCGACTCGGTAGCGCCCTGCTGCTGGCCGGCGCCGAACGCTGGAAGACGCTGCGGACCGAGGGCGGCTGGGTGACCACCTACGCGTATCCGGCCCGCGCCGTCAACGCGGCGCTGCTGGCCCAGGTGTGGACCCTGCCCGTCGACGAGGTGGTCCAGAACATCACCGTGTTCCCGGACGGGACATGCACGGCCACCGTCACGCTGCAGACTCCGCAACCCGCGCCCACTCCCCCGGCGGTGGTCTTGCAGCGGCTCAACGGGGAGCAGGCCGCAGCCGTAGCGGCCAACATGTGCGCTCCCCGGCCGCGACTGCGCGGACTGCGGCCCGGACGCCTACCGGACAGCCTGCCCGTCGAGATCGGCCCGTCGGGCGTGCTGATCGGAAAGCTGGCCAACGGCGACCGGCTGATGGTTCCGCTGACCGACTCCGGCGAACTGAGCCGGGTGTTCATCGCCGCCGAGGACCTGATCGCCAAGCGGATCGTCATCCGCGCCGCCGGAGCCGGGGAGCGGGTATGCGTGCACACCCCCGACAAGGCGCGCTGGGCCAGCGTCCGGATGCCGGAAGTGTCGATAGTCGGCGAGTCGAGGCCCACGCCGCGCTCGACCGTCAGCGTGGTGGACGGGCCGATCGCCCCGTCGCCGCGACCGGCCACCGTCATCACCGTGGCGCCACCCGGCACGCCGCCACCGCCACCGGACGTAGTCGAGGTGAGCATCTCCCAGATCGACCGGACCGCGGTGCGGGTTACCGCCGGCGGAAAATCGTGGCTGGCTACGGTGGAATTGTTCCGGGCCGAGAACCGGTACTGCAGCCCGGAGGCGCTGGCGCCGATGTCCGCGCGATGACGCCATCGCCGGATCGAGAGTCAGCTGGACAACCCGTATATGCGACAGAGGACGACGGACATTGAGTGACCTGCTGGCGGCCCGTCGGCACTTCGACCGGGCCATGGTGAGCATGGACGGCCGGTACGGCTCCCCGGAAGCACGGGCCGAGTTCGAGGCGGCCACCGAAGCCGACCCGTCCATGGCCGACGCCTGGCTGGGCCGTATCGCCTGCGGGGACACCACCCTCGACACCCTCAAGCGGCTCTACGCCAACAGTGACTGGCTGCACAAGGAGACCACCCGGCTGGGCCGGCACCTGGCGGCCCAGATCCCGCTGGGCCCGTACCTGTCGATCACGGTCACCGACGCCTCCCACGTGGGGCTGGCACTGGCGTCGGCACTGACCGTGGCCGGTGAGTACGAGCGCGCCGACGCCCTGCTGGCCGACAAGGGGCTCTTGGACAGCTGGATCAACCACCAGTGGCACCAACTGGCCCGCGCCTATCTGATGTTCGTCACCCAGCGGTGGCCGGATCTGCTGACCGTCGCCGCCGAGGAGCTGCCCGAGCGGGCCATCGTCATGCCCGCGGTGACCGCTTCGGTCTGTGCGCTGGCCGCCTACGCGGCCGCGCATCTGGGTCAGGGCCGGGTGGCGTTGGATTGGCTGGATCGCGTCGACATCGCCGGGCAGGCCCGGTCCTCGGAGCGGTTTCAGGCCGGCGTGTTGATCGCGTCAATCAATCCGAGCGAGATCCCACTGCTGGCTGCGGATCTGGCCTACGTGCGCGGCATGGTGCACCGCCAGCTCGGCGAGGAGGACAAGGCGCAGGTCTGGTTGTCCAAGGCGGCCATCAACGGTGTGCTGACCGAGCCGGCGAAAGCCGCACTGGCCGAGCCGAATCTGCGCCTGGTGGTCACCGAGGAACAGATCATCGACAGCCGCACCGACCGCTGGGACGCCGAATCGGCGAAGAGTCGCGCGGAACTCGACGACTACAACGCGGCCGACCGGCGCGCGGAGTTGCTGGAGCAGGGCCGTGCCGAGTTGGAGAAGCAGGTCGGGCTGGCCGAGGTGAAACGTGCGGTCAAGGCTCTGGAGGATCAGCTCGAGATCCGGGCCATGCGTCTGGAGCACGGCCTGCCGGTGGAGGGACAGACCAACCACATGCTGCTGGTCGGTCCGCCCGGCACCGGTAAGACCACCACCGCCGAGGCGCTGGGAAAGATCTACGCGGGGATGGGAATCGTCCGCAATCCGGAGATCACCGAGGTGCGGCGTTCGGACTTCTGCGGTGAACACATCGGTTCGTCCGGGCCGAAAACCAACGAGCTGATCGAAAAGGCCCTGGGCGGAATCCTGTTCATGGACGAGTTCTATTCCCTGGTGGAACGCCACCAGGACGGGACACCCGACATGATCGGCATGGAGGCGGTCAACCAGCTGCTGATCGCGCTGGAGAAGCACCGCTTCGACTTCTGTTTCCTCGCCGCCGGCTATGAGGATCAGGTCGACGAGTTCCTCACCGTCAACCCCGGCCTGGCGAGCCGTTTCAACCGCAAGATCCGGTTCGAGTCCTACTCGCCGGAAGAGATCGTCGAGATCGGTGAGCGCTACGGCTCCAGCCGGGCCACTGAATTGAACCCTGAAGCGCGGCAACGGTTCCTGGAAATGGCGACCGCCATTAGGAACTACTTCAGTCCGCGCGGCGAACACGGCATCAACGTCATGCACAACGGCCGGTTCGCCCGCAACGTGATCGAGGAAGCCGAATTGGCCCGCGACACCCGGGTCGCGGCCCAGAAGCGCGCCGGTCACCCGGTGACGATCGACGACCTCAAGACCATCATCGCCGTCGACATCGACGCCGCGGTCCGTGCGGTGTGCGACACCAAGCGCGAGATGGCCGCCATCAGCTGGTAGATCGCCTCAGACCGGGCTGCTGCCGTATCTGGCCTCGAAGTCGGACTCGGCCTCTTCGCGCAGCGCGGCGAAGACGACGTTGAGCCGCTCCGACAGTTCGCTGTAGGTGTAATCGCTGACCACGCACGGGTGCAGCGTCAGTTCGAGCAGTCGGCCGTCCGAATTCGCGACGGCACGGACATCCCCCAGATCGACGCTGTAGGTGGTGTTCTCGGCCTCGGCGACGAGGGCCTCCCATTTCTCGGCGGCCTCACGCAGGTCCCTCAGGACGGACTCAACGAGGTCCTTGTCGCTGAGTTCCGCGCGGCTATCCGGCCCCGACATCGGCTAAGTATGTCGAGCGGGTGTGAGCAGCGTCAATTCATCATCGCCCGTTATGTCTGCGGATCCCACGGGCCGGCCGGCGGCGCGCTGAGTGTCCGGAACCAGCTGTAGTGGTAGTTGGCCGATACCGTGTCGCCCGTCGCGACGCCTTCGGTGGCAGCCAACAGCATGCAGTTCAGCACCAGCGTGAGATCGGTGTCGGGGTACTGCGCCAGCAACTGGTAGCGCAGCGTGTCCAGATGCACCCGGAGCAGGTCTACTTCGGCGTCGAGCACGCCGGTCCCGGCGGATCCGGCCTTGGCCAGGGTATTGGCCATCCGCGGCAGGCCATCACGCCAGTGGGTGGCCTCGCTGAGCTGCCAGCCGAGGTCGTCGATGAGTTCCAGCTCGCGAGGCTGCACCGACGCGTCCGTCGCAGCGAAGTCGCTGGCCCAGCCCAGTCGGTCGCCGGGGCCGTAGGAGGCCGACTCCGCTGCGGCGCTCAGCATCGCGGTGGCGGTCCCGCTCCGGCGGCCCGGCTCCAGCAGGTGCACGCCGGCCGGTAGCTCGATCCCGGACGGGATCCAACCGTCGGCGACATCGGTGACCAGAAGCGTTCTTCCGTCAGCGAAGGTGCCGATGGCCCAGCGCAGGCCGGGTTCCTGACGGGCGACGAAGGCCAGCAGACGCTGCAACCGCTGCTCGCCGGACTCGGTGACCGCGGGTGCCGGCGGAGCAGGTGCCGGCAGAGCGGGTTCGGCGGGCACCGGCTCCGGAGATGCCGGCGCAGCAACCGGTTCGGCGGCCACGGGCATGACGGTGGTCTGGTCGTCGTGCCCCTCGTCGCGCGGGACGACGGCGGGCTCAGCCGGCGGGACGACGGCGAGTTCGCCCGGCGGGACAGCCGGTTGCGGCTCCGCGGCGGGCCGATCCGGCTCGACCGTCTCGAACACCGGAGCGGGCTCGGGAGCCGGTGGCGGAGGTGGCGGTGGCGGTGGCGGTGCGGGCGGCAGCACTTCCGGGGGCGGCGAGGTCTTTTCGGCCGGCGGCGGTGTCGGGGCCGGGGTCGGCGGTGTCAGCTCGGTCGGTGCGTCCACGACGACCGGTTCGGGCATTCGATGGCGTGCGCGTCGGCCGCGCTTGCCTCCGATCTCGTGGGGCGGCTCGGCGGAGCGGGACTGCTCGGGCGTCGCCGGAATCCGCTCGGGCGCCTCGTCAGGTACCGGGGCCGCGTTCAGGCTGACGTACTCGGTGCCGAACTCCAGGGCTTCCTTGTGAAGTTGGCGAACGGTCGACTCCACCCGAAGGACCGCGAACGCCCGGGCGACGTTGATGACCCTGGCCTCCGCGGTCTGTCGTGCCTGTCCGACAAGGTCGGATCGACCGATCACGTGCAGTTTCTCGTTCGCCGAATTCGCGATGCGCTGCAGATCCGCGCTCAGGTAATCGGCCAGCGGGGCCGTCTCCGGGGTGATCGTCGCCAATTCAGCCGGCCACAGCCCCCCGAGCACCCAAGCGCTACAGTCGACCGGAGCGCTGAAGGCCGGGATCGCCAGTGCTTCCCGAGCCGCGTTCCGGAGGCGCTGACGCGCCGACCGCCGACCGAAGATAGCCACCGCGCAAGCCTACCGTTGCCCGCCCAACCCCCTTGTCGGAATGTGCCGCGCGTCGAACCCGCCGTGCAACACCGCGCGGCGCTCATCAACAACCTCGTTGCGTCGTGAATTGTCAGCCCCACAGCAGGTCGGTAGCGTGCAAACCATGGCCGACGCCGGTTCTCCCGCAACGGGGTGTGCAGCGCAGCTCCGGGAAGTGCTTGCGCTGCTGGAGCGAGCGCGAAATCTTTTCGGCGACATGGTCGTTGATCCGCCGGCCGATATCGCGCCGCGGACCGACGCCGCCGGCCGCTGGGTGGTTTAACTTCCGGTGCCGTCCTCGGCCCGGTGGCCGGCGTGCAATCGGTGGTTCAGCAGCCGCTCGGTGGCCACCCGAAGATCGTCGGTGGTCGGCACCGCCGCCGACGGGGAGTGGCCCGTGGTGACGATCTCGCCGCGGATCTCCAACGCGGCCTTGAGATACGACACGTCCGCGGCCAGAACGATAGCCTCCGCCAGCCGGTCGGCGTCGGCAGTCATGGCCGCCTCGCTGAGCGCCACACTGTGCAGATACCCGCCGCGGCAAGACCGGAACAGCACATCACCGCTCGGGTGGGTGGTGTCGAACGCGGGGTTCGGCTCAGTCATCAGCGCCCGTCGGTGAGATGCCGGAAGGACTTGGCGGCGTCGTCTTCATGCTGGTTCCACGTTGCCACGGCCAGGTTCAGGTTGTCCGACATCTCGGCATGTTCGTTCGACTGGTCGTCATAACAGTTCTTCCGCGCGTCGAGCAAGGCGCCGGCCGCCCGGCGAAAGTCACCGTAGATCGGCCCGAGTGCGCTCAGGGTGGTCTGGATCGCCTCGTGAGACGCCGGGACGGTGGCCAGGTAGTCCGACGCTTCCCGGTGGTTCCCCGCGGCGTTGGTCAGAACGCCCTGATCGACGTGAATGTTCTCTGGCATCTGGTACCTCCCTGGCTAATCGACGATGACGGTTGGAACGTGGATTTTCAAGCTCGCTGGGGTCCCCGACGACATCGCGGGTCTGGTGGGGGCCGGTTCGCCGGCCGTGATGGGCTCCGCGATGCGCACCGGCGGATGCTGCCAGCCCAGGAAGCCCGGCCCGCGCAGGTTGGCAGCGAGGTGGAGCTGGCCGTCGAGCAGCGCTTTGCCGTTCCCGACCGACAGTGCATGGCGGTCGGTGAGCACCCCGATGTCCCCCGGCTGCAGCTGTGCCTGGTCGACCGGTGATGTCACCGGTGTTCCGGCGGGCGGGATGTCAATCCCCTGGCGGCGGAACGCCTCTGCCACGGGCGTCCCGTCGGCGGCTGCCTGCATCGCCGCGGCCAACTGCGGATCAACGACGGTGGTGGTCGCGCCGTCGGGCAGTGTCACGGTGACCGGGCCGTCCTGCCGGGGCTCCGCTGCCGCATCATCGCGGTCATCATCGCGTTCGCCCCCGTCGGAGAAAGTGTCGTCGTCGGCCGGTGTCGCCGCATCTGTCGGCCCCTCGTCGTCGGCGGGTTCGGCGCCGTAGCCGGAGCCGGACAGCGATCCGGCCGGCGGCAGCCCTGCCATGGGCGGCATCGCACCGAATCCGGGGCCCTCGCCCCCGAAACCTGGGAACGCGGGCATGGGTGGCGCCGCCGCCGGCCGCTGGGCGGAGATCCGGTAATCGTCTTCCGGTTCCTCGTCCGGCAGTGAATCGAGGTAGCCGTCCTCGGCAAAGCTCGGGGCAGCCTCGGCAAGGCTCGGGGCGACGGGTGCCGGGGACGGACCGCCGCCAGGTTCCGGATTCTGTTCGACCGGTGCCGGATCGACGCGGTGCGCTGAGGGGGCCGCATACAGCGCGGTCAACGCGGCGGTCAGTTCCTGCTTGGAGGTGTCGTCGTCGTTGGCCTCTTCGACCACTCCGATGATCTCGCCGAGTTTGACGATCAGGAATCGCTGGAACTCGCGCGCGCCCGCGGCGGTGCTCAGGTCCCAGTGTTGTGTGGCGCCGACGATCTCCGTCTGCACGTTGTCGAGGCGCCGACGGCCATCCAGGGTGGTCTTGTGCGCGTGCCGCAGTGCGGCGATGATCTGTCGATCGAATTCCGCGGCCTTCGATAACTGTTGCGCCAGAGCCGATTCCGCTGTTCTCATGGCTTGCGCGGCGCTGCCCTGCTGTGTATCGGCGGGCGCCAGCCGGTGCAGAACTCGGTCGTAGCCGTCCGGCGGCAGCGGAAGGGTCAGCGCCGCCTGCGCCGCGCGGGTCGCTTCGCCCGCGCCACCGGTCTCTTCGATACGACGGATCGCGTCCAGCACCTCGTCGCGGGTCGCCATTGCTTCAGCCCAACATCGTTGCGTCGGCCCGGTGTTCATGCGCTGACCGCTCCATGGCCGGTGACTGTACCGATGGCGCGCGGAGCCGACAATTCACCTGCCGGCCCGGTGGGGACAGCCGGGTCATGGCACCGGACGCCGGATCGCGACATGGGCGCCCAGCGGGCTGATCTGGACCGTTGCCCCGGCGTGTGGCGCCTCGACCACCATGTTGTTGCCGATCGCCAGCTGGACGTGGCCGATGCTGGGGAACACCAGGTCGCCGGGCCGGATCTGGGAGCGCGACACCGGAATTCCGTCGTGGATCTGGGTGTAGGTGGTGCGCGACAGTGGCACTCCGGCCTGGGTGTAGGCCCACTGCGTCAGTCCCGAGCAGTCGAATCGGTCCGGGCCGGTCGCACCCCAGACGTAGGGCTTGCCGAGCCTGGACAACGCGGCACGAACCGCCGTTCCGGCGCGAGTGTTGGGAAGCCGCAACCGATCCAGCCCCGCTGTCCGGCGGCGCGCACCCCGGTAGCGTAATCGCCGCAGCCGCCGCCGATGTGCCTGCGCGCGATGCCGGGCCGACACCACGTGGGCGCGCTGGGCCCGCAATCGTGCCGCTCGTCGGCGCATCGCCTCCCGCTGTGCCAGTGGGGTGTCGGGGACGATGGCCGCGTCGGCGCGGGCGGCCGCGGCGACACCGTTGGTCTGCTGCCCGGCCCGGGCGTGGTCGGCGACCGCGGCGGCGAGCACGGCGGTGGCGGCGGCATCGGTACGGGCGTTGCCCGACAACAGCTCTCGCTGAGCGAGCACGGTCTGACGGTAACGGCCCTGCCCGGGGCCGGTAGGTGCAGCTGCGGCTTGTCCGAGCAAGTCGATATAGCGCTCCAGCCGGGTGTTCAGTGACACCGGCTGCGGGCGTCCCGCGAACAGTCGGTGGGCGCGGTCCAGCAATTCCAGATCACCGTCGCTCACGGTGGCCTCCTTCGTCGGCTCGCTCCGGCGTATCCGCGGCCCCGTCGGCGAACGCGCGCACCCGGGCCAGCGCCCCCGGCGGGATCACTCCCCGGTTGCGGATGTCCCACATCTCCTCCGCACTGACCCCGAGCAACGCCGCGATCACCGGCTCGGGCAGCGACGACCGGGCGCATGCGTCGTCGAACCGGGCGGGAAGGCTGCTGGGCATCCGTTGCAGCAGGTCGCTCCGGATCGCCTCCAGTGCCTGCAGATGCGCCATGAGTTTGGCGGCGTGCTCCGCGCCGGCGTTGACCGCCACCCGCCAGGAGCTGGCCGCCAGCAGCTCCGCCTTGACGCACTGCGTGATCACCGAAAGAATATACGTCTCGTATTCGTCTGACGCTTCCGAGGGAAGACGGGCGATCACCGAACGCAGCGCCTCGAGCTGCGCCTCGGCGTATCCCTCCAAGACGTCGGTGTCACTGTGACGGTCGACGACGACGGCTCCGGCCGGCCGCGCCGGCGACACCTGCGGCACAGCCAGCAACTGCGCGAGCTCGGCGTCCGCGTCGTCGGCGACCAGCAGCCGAGAATAGGTTCCCGGCGGCAGGCCGAGACCATTTTCCACCTTCTGAACTGTGCCTTTGTGGGGCTTCCGGGCGCCGCGCTCCAAGTAGCTCAAGCCCATGACGCTTACTCCGGTGGCCGCGGCCAGTTCCGCCAGCGACCAGTCTCGCGCCTCGCGCAGTGCCCGGATGGCCGCGCCCGCCGACTCGCGGCTCACCGTTGCGCCCCGACCATGACCGGATACTACACAGCCTCCGCGTACCCGACTTACATATATGTTTTTATCAACTTCTCTTGCGTCGGCGCTATCCGTTCATATACGTTTCCATCTACGTTATCTGATCCGTCGCCAACAGGAGGTCCCGATGGCACTCCCCTGCTCCACCAACCCCGAACTGTGGTTCGGCTACCCCGACGCCGACGGCGCCGACGGCGCCGCCAAGGCGCGGGCCTACGAGCAGTCCGCCACCGAGGCGCGGCTGCTATGTCTGCGCCGCTGCCCGCTGGCCCAGCAGCGTCGCTGCGCCGCGCTTGCGGTGGAACGCGGTGAGGAGTACGGCGTGTGGGCCGGCGTCAAGCTTCCCGGCGGCCAGTACCGCAAGCGCACCGAGCTCGCGCAGGCCCACGCGGTGCTGCGCGAGATCGCCGCCGGCACGATCAATTCGCGCGAGCTCCCCGATAACCAGGCGTTGCTGACCAACCACGAACGGCAGCAGCTGCCGGTGGCCGCGGCGGTTTTTCACCTGCCCACCGGCCGGATCGGTTCCCCTTCAGCAGCGTGACCGGTAGTGTCACCGACGCGGCTCGGTGCACGGCACGGAGGTGGGCGGTTGAGCAACCTGGAGACTACATCGGCTGAATTCGCCTGTGCTGCAGCACCGGCCGACGGCATCGAGGTGCTGCGCCCGCGGGAGGTGCCACTGGGCGGGCCGCGCGCCATCCGGGTGCGCCGCACCCTGCCGCAGCGGGAGCGCTCGCTGATCGGCGCCTGGTGCTTCGTCGACCATTACGGGCCGCATGACATCGGCCGCGACGGGGGCATGGACGTGCCGCCCCATCCGCACACCGGGCTGCAGACCGCGACCTGGCTGTTTCACGGCCGCGTCGAGCATCGCGACAGCGGCGGAGTGCACGCGCTGGTGCGCCCCGGCGAGTTGAACCTGATGACCGCGGGCGCGGGCATCTGCCACTCGGAGGTCTCGGTGGACGCCGACACCGCGCCGGTGCTGCATGGCGTGCAGCTGTGGGTGGCGCTGCCGGACGCCGACCGCCATACCGCCCGGGCCTTTCACCACTTCGCGCCCGAACCGGCGGCGCTGCCCGGCGCCACCGCGTTGGTGTTCCTCGGGGAACTGGCCGGTCACCGCTCCCCCGTTCCGTCCTTCACTCCGCTGCTGGGCGCCCAGGTCGATCTGGATCCGCGACGCGAGCTCGCGCTGGAGGTCGATCCGGCGTTCGAGCACGGTGTGCTGTGTGATCGGGGCGCGGTTGCGCTGGCCGGGGCGGCGCTGGGGATCGGCGAGCTGGGCTACCAGGGGCCGGGTCGCACGGAGCTGGCGCTGGCCAACACCGGCGACTCCCCCGCCCGAGTGCTGTTGCTGGGCGGGGTGCCGTTCGGCGACGAGCTGGTGCTGTGGTGGAACTTCATCGGCCGTAGCCACGATGAGATCGCCCAATACCGGCAACTGTGGCAGGACGGCGATGACCGGTTCGGCGCGGTCCGCGGCTACCGGGGCCGGCTGGAACGACTGCCCGCACCGCCACTGCCGCCGGTGCGGCTGCGGCCCCGCCGGGCAGGCGGCGGCTAACGCTGTTGCAAGAACACGGTCCGGTCGGCGAGATCTTCGGCTTGCACCGCGACGACAGCCGCGGCGAGCGGCGCGACTCCCGACGGACGCCGAGAAAACCGCGTGGCTAAAGCGATCAACAATCCCGGATGGTGCCGACCCCCGGCAAGGTACTCCGCGGCGATCCGCGTGAAATCACCGACGTTCTCGGTGAGAACCGTGTAGCCGCCGGCCACAGCCGCTGCAAACACGGTCGGGTCATCGTGGCCGGCGAGACCGAGGCCAGCCACCGTGCGCACCGCCAAACCGGCTGCTTCCAGACGCTCCGCCAAGGCGGCCGGATACATCTCATCCAGAAGTACCTTCACCGGTTGTCGGCGACGGCGGTCTCACTGCGATGCAGATCGATGCGGGCCTGAATCTCATCGGGATACGCACGTCGGTACGCCAACGCTGCGTCGATCTGGGGTCGGGTGGCGGTCCCGTCTGCCGCTAGTTCGGCCGTCGGATCGTCGACCGGCCCGAGGTCGTCGATCCACATGGCGATCTCCCAGACGTCGGGCCCGCCGATGACGCCGGCCCGCCGGCCGTTCGGGCCATCGCGAAACGTGATCAACGGATGCTCGTCGCGCCGGGCGCCTTCCTCGGCGTAGCGCCGAAGCCGCTCCGACAGGCTTTCCCCGGCTGCGCGGGCGCGCAATCGCAGCCGCTCAGCCAGGCGGTCATCGAGGCGGACGGAGACATTCACCGACATGCCTACAGTGTTGCACGTTGTAAACAATCGTGGGAGCGGCCGTCCGCTACGGCGTGAGCAGCACCTTCACCACGTCCCCGGATCGGGCGGCGACTGCGCGGTAGGCGTCGGCCGCGGCGTCCAGCGGCATCTCGGTGGTGAAGATGCCGGCCACCGATAGCCGCCCGGATTGCAGCAGCGGCACCAGCTGCGGCCAGGTCTGCTGCACCGGCGCGGTCGTCATGCGCAGCGTGATGCTGCGCACCAAGGCGGCCAGCGCGGGGAAGGGGAAGGGCTGCAGGTCATGCACGCCGACCACCGACACCGTGCCGCCGGCACGTACCGCCGTCAGGGCGTCAGCCAACGTGGTGTCCGAGCCGACGGCGTCGATCACCACGTCGACACCACGCCCACCGGTGTGCTCCATCGCCGCGACGGTCGCCGACGGCGGTGCGGGTGTCGCGCCCATCGCTGCCGCACGGTCCCGCCGTTGAGGGACCGGGTCGATACCGAGAACCGTTGCCGCACCGAGGAACAGCGCGCTTTGTGCCGCGCACAGCCCCACCGCGCCCAACCCGATCACGGCCACGGTGCCGCCCGCCGGGATGTCGGCGCGCAACGCGGCCGCCCAGCCGGTAGCGAGGTTGTCGGTGAGCAGCAGGGCTTCCTCGTCGCAGAGTCCCTCGGGGATGCGGGCCAGCTGAAAATCCGCCCCGGGCACGGCGAGCAGCTCCGATTGGGCCCCGCCCAGTGCGCCCGATCCGAAGATCAACGGGCCGGTGTGGCACCGGATCGGGTCGCGGGTGGCGCAGCCGGCACAGTGTCCGCACCCGGCTACCGAGGACACCATCACCCGGTCGCCGGCCTTGACCGAGGTCACTTCGGGGCCGACGTCGACGACGGTGCCGATCGCCTCATGTCCGACGGCCACCGGTTCGGCCATGGGGAAGTGGCCCTCGTAAATGTGCAGATCCGACCCGCAGATCGCGGTCGCGGTCACCGCGATCACGGCACCGTCAGGGCCGGGCAGGCCGGGGTCGGGGCGGGTGTCGACGCGGACCGATCCGGGTGCATCGATTACGACACTGCGCATCTCGTCATCCTTCTAGTAGTGACTGGACCTTGCCGAGCAGGTCGGGGTAGCGCTTCATGTGGGCGCCGCCGTTGATGTCGAAGGCCGACCCGGTGATCCAGGAGGCGCGTTGTGAGGTCAAGAACTCCACCGCGTCGGCGATATCGCTCGCGGTACCGGACCGGCCCAGCGGGGTGTTCTCGATGTACTCGTCGGTGAGGCCGGGCACCATCGTCAGCCCGGCGACCAGGGGAGTGTCGACCAGGCCGGGGGAGACGGCGTTGACCCGGATGCCGCGAGCGGCCAACTCCAAAGCGGCCACCTGGATCAGCATCAGCACACCGGCTTTGGCGCTGCAGTAGGCGGCCATCGCGGTCCCGGGCTGGCGTCCGTTCAGCGACGAGACCGCCACGATGCTGCCGTCGTCCGCCATGGTGCGGGCCGCGTGCTTGATCACCAGCATGGTGCCGGTCAGACAGACATCGATGGTGGTCTGCCAGCCGGCCAGGTCGATGTCGGGGATCGCGCCGATCACCGACAGCCCGGCGCAGCTGACCACGCTGCGCACCGGTCCGCGCTGTGCCGCGATCGCGAATGCCGCGGCGATGCTGTCCTCGTCGGTCACGTCGGCGGTCACCGCGGTGGCCCCATCGCCGAGTTCGGCGGCCCGCTGCTGCGCCGCCTCGGTATTGACGTCGGCGATCACCACGTGGTCGCCTCGCGCGGCCAAGGCCTGCGCGGTGGCCAGCCCGATGCCCGAGGCGCCGCCGACGATCAGCGCTACAGCTTGTGTCATCGGTGAGCTCCCGCCGTTGTGCCGTAGTTGTTTTCACGCTCCGGCCGTACCCACAGCGGGTCCGCGCCGACATCGCTGCCCTCGGCCACCAGCACGCGTTTGAGCACCTTGTTGGTGGCCGTCGCGGGCAGTTGCGCCATGATCCGGACGTAGCGTGGCCACGCCTTGGGCGACAGATCCTCCTGGGCGGCAAGGAATTCGGTGAATTCGTCCCGGGTCAGCTCGGTGCCGTCGCGTAGCACCAGTGCGGCCATCACCTGGTCGCCGACGTTGCCGTCGGGCACCGCGTACACCGCGGCCTGGCTGATCGTGGGGTGGCGCATCAGGATGCGCTCGATCGGGGCGGCGGCGAGGTTCTCGCCGTCGACGCGCATCCAGTCCGCGGTGCGCCCGGCCAAATAAATCCAGCCGTCGGCATCCTTGTACGCCAGGTCACCCGACCAGTAGATGCCGTCGCGCATCCGCTCAGAGGTGGCTTCGGCGTTGTTGTAGTAGCCGGTGAAGAACCCCGATCCGGCGGTGTTGACCAGCTCTCCGATCGCCTCCTCGGCGTTGGTCAGCACGCCGTGCTCGTCGAACACCGCCGTCGGGCATTCGGCGACCGGATCGCTCCGGTAGATGGCCACGCCGGGGAAGCCGCGCCCCACCGAGCCGGGCGGGGTGCCTTCGTCGCGGGTGATGGTGACCGCGTTCTCGGTGGACCCGAACGCGTCGACCACCTGCGCCCCGAACCTGCGGGCGAATTCGGCGATGTCGCGTTCGGAGGCCTCGTTGCCGAACGCGACGCGCAGCGGGTTGTCGGCGTCGTCGGACTGTTCGGGGTGGGCCAGCAGGTAGGCGAACGGCTTGCCGACGTAGTTCATGTAGGTGGCGCCGTAGCCGCGGATGTCGGCCAGGAAGCGCGAGGCGGAGAACTTCGCCGGGGCCATCGCCGCACCGGCGGCCACGGCCGGGCCGAAGCCGGCGGCGATCGCATTCGAATGGAACAGCGGCATCGACAGGTAGACGACGTCGTCGGCGCCCAACTCGAACCGTTCGGTCAGGCTCTGCCCGGCTACCAGCACCATGAAGTGGCTGACCAGCACCGCTTTCGGGTCGCCGCTGGTGCCGGAGGTGAAGATCAGCATGAACGGGTCCAGCGGCTCGGCCTGCCGGTGCGGTTGCAGTGCGCCGGCGCCGGCGCACTGCTGCTCCCATGCCGGGTCGTCGACGTCGATGACGGTGATGCCGGTCAGGTCCACCCCGGTCAACAGATCGCGGTGCGCGGCGTCGACGAGCAGGGTCTGCACGTCGGCGGTGCGCAGGTCACCGGCCAGGGCTGATCCGCGCCGGGTGTCGTTGACCCCGCACAGCACGTAGCCGCCCAGCCCGGCGCCGGCGACCGCGGTGAGCATCGCGGGGGTGTTGCCCAACAGGGCGCCCACGTGCATCGGGCGGCCGCGGTCGGCGCGGGCGAGCAGCACGGCGGCATGGCGGGTTGCCCGGTCCAGATACTGCCGCCAGCTCCATCGGGTCTGCCCGCCGTGGGCATCGTTGTAGAGCACCGCCGGCCCATCGTCGTCCGCGCGTTCGGCAAGCAGTTGTTGCATCGTCTCGGCCATGGCGCCTCCTAACCCGTGACGGTAGCGGTCGGTGCGGTCAGGTGCCTGGCCAGGAACGCGATCTGGTGCTCGACGACATGATCGAACCAGTCGCCGCCGGAGAAAACGTCGAAGTGATCGCAGGGGTAGTGGCGCACTTCGGCGCGCGCGGCGAACGCCGCCTTGGCCGCGGCCTGCGGGGGAGCGCCCCGGTCGAAGTCGGCGATCTGCACCAGCATCGGGCAGCGGATCGCCGCGGCGTGCTTGGCGGCCGGCCGGTAGCCGCCGAGCTGCAGCCCCACCTGCGCGTCGACCTCGTTGCGCCAGGTGGGGCCGGCCATCGCCAGGTAGGCCTCGTAGTAGCCGTCGGCGGTCAGGGTCGCCAGTTCACCGGGCCGGCCCACCAGCGGGATCGTCGCGGGCGGGCGCCCGGCCCGCTGGGCCAGCGCGCTGCGCCAACCGGTCACCGTGGAGCGCAACAGGGTTGCCGGGCGGTGGTGCGGCAGCGCCGCGACCGCGGCCGCCGGTCCGCTGACCAGCGGCGTCAACGCCACCGCGGCCGCCACGCCGGGGGTGGTTGCCGCCACCTCGAACACATGGCCACCGGCCAGCGAGACACCCCACACCACCACCCGCCGCGGATCGACGCCGGGTTGACGTGCCGCGGCCGTACACGCGGCGCGGAAGTCGGCTACCTGCTCGGTGACCGAAATCCGTTGCCGTGGTTGGCCATCAGACTGCCCGAAGTAGCGGTAGTCGAAGGCCAACGCGGCGAAGCCGGCCGAACTCAACCGCTGCGCGAAGGGAACCAACCCGGAGTCGACGGTGCCGCCGAAACCGTGCCCGAGCACCACGACCGGTGCGCGGTCGTCGTCGCCGGCGGCGGGGAAGAACTGCCCGACGCAGCTGGTGCCGTCGCTGTCGAACCGGATCCTGTTCACGCCGATACCTCACCCTCGCCCACTGCCACCTCGGCCCAACGGGGGGCACCGCGTTCGACGGCCCGCCTTGCGCCGCGCGGGATCTCGGTGGTGCGCAGGTCGTGCTCGTAGAGGAAGTAGTCGAGTTGCTGGGTGTGGCGCGGGGTGTCGAGCATGTGGCCGGTGAACTTGCGCATGTCGGCCTCGATCACCCGGCGCATCTCGGCGACCGACGGCGGCCGGTAGCGCCCGACCGCATAGGCGCCGATCAGCCGGGCCTGTGCCTCGACGAACGGGAACAGCGTCGGGGTGGGCTGGGCGAAGCCGGCGAACACCAGGTCATCGATGCCGGGATAGAACATCCGCTTGTACAGGTCGATCCGGTTGTCCGGTGCGCTGATGAACTCCGGGTCGAAGAACGGGAAGGTGATGTTGTAGCCGGTGGCGTAGATGATGATGTCGAAGTCGCTGTGGGTGCCGTCGGTGAAATGCACGGTGGCGCCGTCGAATCGGCTGATGTTGTGCTTGGGGATGACGTCACCGGATCCCAGCCGCAGCGGCAGCTCCACCGACTGGGTGGGGTGGGCCTCGAAGAACTTGTGGTTGGGTGTCGGCAGCCCGACATCCTCGGGCTGCCCGGCGATCAGCGGCTGGGTCCACTGCAGGAGCTTGCGCTGCCAGGAGAACGGCAGATACGGGCTGGTTCGGTAGTACTTGTCGGCGGGCTTGCCGGCCAGGTACTTCGGCACGATCCAGGCGCCGGAGCGCGTCGACAGCGTCAGTTCGTTGTCCAGGGCCTTCGACGACAGTTCGACGGCGATGTCGGCGGCGCTGTTGCCCAGGCCGACGACCAGGATGCGCTTGCCGCTGAACTCCAGCGGCGTCTTCGGGTCGATGTAGTGATGCGCGTGCAGCGTCTCGCCACTGAACTCGCCGGGGAAGTCCGGGTAGCGCGGATCCCAGTGATGGCCGTTGGCGACCACCAGCAGGTCGAAGCGGCGGCGCGCGCCCCCGGCCAGGTGCAGCTCCCAGCCACCGCCGGCCAGCCGCTGCGCGTGGACGACCTCGGTCTCGAACTCGATGTTGCGTTTGAGCGCAAAAGCCGCCGCGTAGGACTCCAGATACTCCTTGACCAGGGTGTGGTGCAAGAAGTCGGGGTAGTGGGCCGGCATCGGGAAGTCCTTGAAGGACAGCTGGTGTTTCGAGGTGTCGATGTGCAGCGACCGGTAGGCGCTGGAGTGCCCGTTGGGGTTGCCGAAGGCCCAGTTGCCGCCGATCCGGTCGGAGGATTCGAAGCAGGTGTAGTCAACTGCGTAGTCGGACAACATTTTCCCGGCAGTCAGCCCGCTGATACCGGCCCCGATGATCGCGGTGCGGGGTGCGGGCACGGGTGGACCTCCGGCGTCGGGGGATAGACAGGTGTGGCGGAAGTGTCTACGCAATGAGTCGCAATAGTACACAGATCCTTGAATCTGTCTACCGTCTTGTTAGGCTTGCCGGCCAGGAGGTGGCCCGTGAACGCAAAGCCGGCAGTCGCGTCGTCGACAACCGACCGGCTGCTGGACGCGACCGAGCAGCTGCTGGCCGACAAGGGGATCCGGGCCACCACGATGATCGACGTCGCCGAGCGCGCCGGAGTGTCGCGGGCCTGGCTGTACCGGAATTTTCCGGACAAGCCGACGCTGGTGGGCACGGCGATCATCCGGCTGGTCGAGACCAGCTGGGCGCAGACCCGCGCCGAGCTGTCGACACTGCCCGGCTTCGAAGAGCAGCTGGTGGCCGGGGTGCAGATCGGCCGGCGGGCCTACGACGACCCGGGCACGCTGTTGATGCGGCTGCGTACCTCCGAACCCGACGAGTTCACCGCCTGCGCCGGGGCCGGCGTCCGCGGCCTGGTCCCGGACCTCGCGGGGTTCTGGCAACCCTTCGTCGAAGCCGCCGCCGCGGCCGGGGACATCCACCCCGACACCGACATCGACGAGGCCAGCGAATGGATCGCCCGGGTGATGATCAGCCTGGGCAGCGTGCCGGGCAGCCACATCGACCCCGATGACCCGGTCTCGCTGCGGCGGCATCTGCGCCGCTACGTGCTGCCGGCGCTGCGGGTTTCACCGAGCCCGACCTGACCGGGGCGGGCAATGCGGCGCGCCGGAGCCAGCTCGCCGCGCAGACCCTGCCGCAATCGCCGACAGGGATCCACTGAGATGTCAGGTGCGCCGTCTACCATTCCTGCGGCACCTCACCCGGGATTGATGGAGAAGACGAGCAGTGAGCTACACCGCGGCCGACATCACCGAGCTCGACGATGTCCAGCACACCCGCCTGCGGCCGGCGGTGAATCTCGGCCTGGACGTGCTCAACACCGCGATGCGGGAGCTGGTGGACAACGCCATCGAAGAGGTGGCCGATCCCAGCCACGGCGGCTCCACCGTGACGATCACCTTGCACGCCGACGGTTCGGTCAGCGTCGCCGACGACGGCCGAGGCCTGCCCGTCGACTCCGACCCGGTGAACGGGAAGAACGGCATCGTCAAAACCCTGGGCACCGCGCGGGCGGGCGGCAAGTTCTCGGTGCACGCCGACGCTGCCAGCACCGGCGCCGGTCTGAACGGAATCGGCGCCGCGGCCGCGGTGTTCATCTCCGCGCGTACCGACGTCGCGGTGCGCCGGGCCGGGAAGACCTACCTGCAGAGTTTCGGCGGCGGCTACCCCGGGGTGTTCGAGGGCAACGATTTCGATCCGGACGCCCCGTTCACCCGCGCCGACACCCAGAAGCTGCGCGGCACTGCCAATCGCAAGCCCAACGCCCACGGCACCACCGTCCGGATCCTGTTCGACCCGGCCGTGGTGCCCGACTCCAGCGTGGATATCGCCGAGGTGCTGCTGCGGGCACACGCGGCATCTCGGATGTCGCCCGGCGTGCACCTGGTCGTCGTCGACGAGGGCTGGCCCGGCGAGGAGATTCCGCCGGCGTTGACCGAGCCGTTCAGCGGCCCCTGGGGCACCGACGCCCTGCTGGATCTGATGTGCGCCGCCGCGGGGACTCCGAGCCCCGAGGTCCGCGCCATCGTGGAGGGCCGCGGCGAGTACACCACCGGCCGGGGCCCGACCCCGTTCCGCTGGTCGCTGACCGCGGGACCGGCCGAACCGGCGACGGTGGCCGCGTTCTGCAATACGGTGCGCACCCCCGGCGGCGGATCGCACCTGACCGCCGCGATCAAAGGGCTGTCCGAAGCACTGGCCGACCGCGCCTCCCGGATCCGCGACCTGGGCCTGGCCAAAGGCGAAGAAGGCCCGGAGCCACAGGATTTCGCGGCCGTCACGGCGCTGGCCGTGGACACCCGCGCACCCGATGTGGCCTGGGACTCCCAAGCCAAGACCTCTTTGTCCTCGCGGTCGCTGAACATCGCGATGGCCCCGGATGTGGCGCGCAGCGCCACCATCTGGGCGGCCAACCCCGCCAACGCCGATGCCGTCTCACTGTGGACCAAGCTGGCCCTGGAAGCCGCCCGGGCGCGGCGCAGCGCCGAGGGCGCCAAGGCCCGGTCCCGCGCGGCGTCCAAGGCCAAAGGGCTGGGAACCAACCTGTCGCTGCCACCGAAACTGCTGCCCAGCAAGGAAACCGGCCGCGGATCGGGCGCCGAACTGTTCCTGTGTGAAGGCGATTCGGCGCTCGGCACGATCAAAGCCGCGCGCGACGCCACGTTTCAGGCGGCCTTCCCGCTCAAAGGTAAGCCGCCCAACGTCTACGGCTTCGCCTTGAGCAAGGCCCGGGCCAAGGACGAGTTCGATTCGATCGAACGCATTCTCGGCTGCGGGGTGCGCGACAGCTGTGATCCGGAGCTGTGCCGCTACGACCGGATCCTGTTCGCCTCCGACGCCGACCCTGACGGCGGGAACATCAACTCCAGCCTGATCTCGATGTTCCTGGACTTCTATCGCCCGCTCGTCGAGGCCGGGATGGTCTATGTGACCCTGCCGCCGCTGTTCGTCGTCAAGGACGGCACCCAACGGATCTACTGCCAGGACGAGTCCGAACGCGACGCCGCGGTCGCGCAGCTGAAAGCCTCCTCGAAACGCAAGGTCGAAGTGCAGCGCAACAAGGGGCTCGGCGAGATGGACGCCGACGACTTCTGGAACACGGTGCTGGACCCGCAGCGGCGCACCGTCATTCGGGTGCATCTCGATGACGGTGAGAGCCGGCTGCACCACACGCTGTTCGGCGGACCGCCCGAGGGCCGGCGCACCTGGATGGCCGATGTCGCCGCCCGTGTCGACACCGCCGCGCTGGACCTGACGTAGCGGACCGCTAGGAGAAACACCGTGACCGCCACCCTGGACATTCCCGAACAAAACGCCGATCTGGTGCTCGATCAAAGTGCCGATGACTACTGGAACCACTACCAGCTGACGTTCGCGCTCTACAGCGTCAGCGACCGCGCCATCCCGTCCGCGTTCGACGGGCTCAAGCCCGGCCAGCGGCGTCTGCTCTATCAGATGCACGACTCGAAACTGCTGCCCGGCAACAAGCCGCAGAAGTCCTCGAAGGTCTGCTCGGCCGTCACCGGCAACCTGCACCCGCACGGTGGGGCGTCGATGTACGGGGCCGCAGCGCTGCTGGCCGCCGACTTCCAACGGGTGAAAGTCATCGACGGCCACGGTGCCTTCCCGCGAATTCAGGGCGACATCCCGGCCGCCGACCGCTACACCGAGATGCGGCTGTCGGCGCCCGGCGCGGCGCTGACCGCCGAACTCGACGATCATGCGGTGCCGATGATGTCCACGTTCGACGGTGAGTGGACCGAACCCACGGTGCTGCCGGCACGGTGGCCGGTGCTGCTCTGCAACGGCGCCGTCGGCATCGCCGAAGGCTGGGCGACCAAGGTTCCCGCCCACAACCCGCGCGAGATCATGGCCGCCTGCCGGGCGCTGCTGGCCACACCGAATATGACCGACGACAGGCTGGTGAAACTCATCCCCGGGCCGGACTGGGGGTGCGGCGCCACCGTGGTCGGCACGGCCGGGCTCCGTGAATACCTGACCACCGGGCGCGGCGCGTTCACGGTACGGGGCACGGTTTCCGTCGAGGGCAAGGACGTGATCGTCACCGAACTCCCGCCCGGGGTGGCGAGTACCACCGTTCAGGAAAGGATTCGGTCGTTGATCGAATCCGGGGAGCTGTCCGGTGTCTCCGACATGTCGGACCTGACCGACCGGCGCAACGGGCTCCGGATCGTGGTCACCGCCAAACGCGGGCACAGCGCCGAACAGATCCGCGACCAACTGCTGGCCCTGACCCCGCTGGAGTCGACGTTCGCCGCCAGCCTGGTCGCACTCGACGAGAACCGGGTGCCCCGCTGGTGGTCGGTGCGTGAGCTGATCCGGGCGTTCTTGTCGCTGCGCGACTCCGTGGTGCTGCACCGCAGCGAGTACCGGCTGGAGAAGGTCGCCGCGCGCCGCCACCTGGTGGCCGGCCTGATGGTCATCCACCTCGACATCGACGCCGCGGTCGCGGTGATCCGCGGGTCCGACACCGTCGACGAGGCCCGCCAGGGCCTCCAGCAGCGATTCAAGATCGATGCCGAGCAGGCCGACTACGTCCTGGCGTTGCAGCTTCGCCGGCTGACCAAACTAGACGTCATCGAGCTGCGGGCCGAAGCCGAAAAGTTGGATGCCGAGTTCGCCCAACTGACCGAGCTGGTGGCCAACCCCGAGGCCCGCCGCAAGGTGATCGACCGGGAGCTGGTCGAGACCGCGAAACTGTTCAAGGGCCCCGAGTTCGACCGTCGCACCGTGCTGGACCCCGAGGCCACCCCGGTGACGCCCGGTGGCGACGAGGACGGCCCGCGCGAGCGCAAGGTCAACGCGGCCTGGCGCCTCGATGAGCGCGGCGTGTTCTCCGACAGTCACGGCGAGCTGCTCACCTCAGGTCTGGGGTGGGCGGTGTGGACCGACGGGCGGATCAAGTTCACCACCGGCGCCGGGCTGCCGTATAAGATCCGCGACATCCCCGTCGCGCCGGACATCACCGGACTGCTGTGCTCGGGTGTGCTGGCCGATGGCCACCACCTGGCCTTGGTGACCCGCCTCGGAAAGGTGCTGCGCATCGACCCGGCCACGGTGAATCCGCAGGGCGCGGCCGGCAACGGGGTAGCGGGCGTCAAGCTCGCCGGCGACGGCGATGAAGTCATCGCCGCGCTGCCGCTCAGCTGCGGAAACGGCGAAGCCCTGCTGTCGAGGTCCGAAAAGGGCTGGAAAGTCACCGAAGTCGCCGATATCCCGGTCAAGAAGCGCGGCGGCGCCGGCGTCGGGTTCCACCCGTTCGTCAAGGGTGAGGAGGCGCTGTTTTCGGCGTCGGTCTCGGCGACCGGGTTCGTGCGCGGGAAGCGGGCGGTGCGGCCCGAGCCCCGGGCGAAGGCCTCGATCAAGGGTTCCGGTGATGGCGTGACGCCGGCGTCGTAACCGGCGGCTGTGGATAAACCGCGGCGACTGCACAGCCGAGAGCGAGAGGCTGCCCCGGCGTACGCTGCCAGCATGCCGCCGGAGAACCTCGAGGCCCGTGTCACAGCCCTGGAGACGCAGGTGCGTGATCTGACCGGGCAGGTCCAAGCGACAAAACACGACGCCGCCGCTGCCCGGGTGCTGGCCGGCGCCGCTGACCGCGATGTCACCGAGATCCGGGCCGAGATCCGCGACTTCCGTCGGGCCACCACCGTGAGCTTCAACGCGCTCCGGCAGGACATGAACGAAGGCTTTCGGCGAGTCGATGAGAAGTTCGCCGTCGTCGACAGTGGCTTCGCCGAAATGCGGGCGAAGTTCGACATGACCGCCGCCGGGCAGCAACGCATTGTCGAACTCATTCCAACCGTGATCAACGCGCCCGGCGATCAATAGCCAGAAGACCCCGGCCAATGGCCGGGATCATCCGCAAGTGCTGATCATTGCTCTCCTGGCGGCGGGATCCGCACCATAACTAGCAAAAGTTGTGATTCCACGCCACCGGGGAGCCCGCCTGCGTCCCGATGACCGCCCACGAGATCGTCAGCATGGGGATGGCCTCCCGCCTCGTCTTTCCGCTGTTACGTGCGGCCGAAGAACCTGCGGGCCCTCATCGACCGGCCACCACGTACTGGCCAGCCACCACATCGACCCCGACCACAACCACTGGCCCAACCAACAGAAAAACCCCGGCAAAAGCCGGGGCGATCTGTAACCGATGACGCGACTCAGGTGTCACCTATGACGCGACTCATCACAATTGTGGGCGAAGGGGGACTTGAACCCCCACGTCCCGAAGGACACTGGCACCTGAAGCCAGCGCGTCTGCCATTCCGCCACTCGCCCGAGCGACCGAGGGAGCCTATCACGGTCGCCGAAGGGTGCTTTCGACACGGCTCAGAGACCGCTCGGCGCCCGCAGACCACCGTAAACCAGCCTACCGTGACCCCGCCGTGACCTGGTCTTATCCGATTCTCCGCCGTACAAGGGTGCCGCGGTGGCATGCCGGGTCGATACCATGTCCAGGGCGGATGCAGCGCAGCGACACGCCGCAGCGACGCGTCCCCACGGGTTTGCGACGAATGACGGCGGCGAGTGAGGCGGGCAGCGGATGGACAACCAGCGCGGGCTGGTTCAGCGCATCGAGCGCAGGCTC
This sequence comes from Mycolicibacter senuensis, assembly GCF_002101885.1. Lineage (GTDB taxonomy): Bacteria > Actinomycetota > Actinomycetes > Mycobacteriales > Mycobacteriaceae > Mycobacterium > Mycobacterium senuense. The sequence goes on along the minus strand of NZ_LQPS01000013.1, from coordinate 39,849 downwards.
GAATCCGCCGTGGAGGATGCGATGGCCAGGGTCTTCGGCGGGGAAGTCGTACCCGAGGAGGTTGAGGCGGCGTTGCGCCGCGAGGCCGCCGCGGGGGTGCGGGCATTGGCCGGGAATCAGCTTTTGGCACCCAACGAATACGTCATTACCCTCGGTATGGACGACTACGAGAATGTGGGCGCCGACCAGGATTGGACGTCGAAGGCCTTCGCCCGGCATTTGGCGGGATATATCGGCGAACAGGGGTGGCAAACGTATGGTGATGTGGTTGTCCGGTTCGAGCAGTCACCGAGTATGCGTACCGGCCAGGTCCGCGCGCGGGGCGCTGTCAATCCGGATGCCCGACCCAGCCACACGGTCAGTGAATCCCGCCCGCCACAATCAGATCATGCGTTTTTCGCAGAATCAGGAGTGCCACCGATGACCGATAACCCGAGCTACCGCGGCGCCCACGGGCAGCAGGACCGTCCCGGCGACGACTACTACGACCCGCGCTACGGCCGGCCGGCCGACGACGCCCGCGGCGGTCAAGAGCCCCGCGGTCAGTATGCCCCGGAGCCGGAGCCGTACCAGCCGGACCAGCGCGGTGGCGGCTACCCCGACCAGGGTCCCGGCGGCCCGGGCGGCTATGCCCCGCCCCGCCGGCCCGAGCAGGGCGGCTACCCCGAGCACGGCGGCTACCCCGAGCAGGGCGGCTACCCGGAACAGGGCGGCTACCCGGAACAGGGCGGCTACCCGGAGCAGGGCGGCTACCCGGGCGGCCAGGGCGGCTACCCCCCGTCTTACGAGCAGCGGCCGCCGAGTGGCTACGGCGCCCCCGCGGGCTACGAGCCGGGCTATCCGCAGCACCAGCAGCCGCCGGCGCCGGGCTACCCGGGCGGGGGAGGACAGCCCGGTTACGGCGACTATGAGCGTCCCCCGGTCCGCCACGACGACTACTCCCAGCCGGGGGGCTACCCCGAGGCGCAGCCCGAGCAACGGCCCTCCTACCCCGACCAGGGCGGCCCCGGCTACCCCGACCAGGGTTCACCGTCCTACGGTCGCCAGGAGTACGGCCAGCCCGACTACCGCTACGGCGAGTCCCAGGGCGCCCCGAGCGGCTATGACTACGGTCCGGACTACGGTCAGCAGGCTCCCGGCGGCTACGGCGACGCGCAGGGCGGCTACGACTACGGTCAGCAACCCGCGGGTGGTTACGACGCTCCGGGCGGCGGCTACGGCCAGCGCGCCTACTCGGCTCCGGCCTCGGTCACGCTGCATCTCGACGACGGCAGCGGCCGGACCTACCAGCTGCACGAGGGCACCAACGTGGTGGGCCGCGGCCAAGACGCCCAGTTCCGGCTTCCCGACACCGGGGTGTCGCGCCGTCATCTGGAGATTCGCTGGGACGGCCGGGTGGCTCTGCTGTCGGACCTGAACTCCACCAACGGCACCACGGTGAACAACGCTCCGGTCCAGGAGTGGCAGCTGGCCGACGGCGACGTGGTCCGGCTCGGTCACTCCGAGATCATCGTCCGGGTCCACTAGGGGGCGACCGGGGGCCACGCCGAACCGGCCGGAACAGCAAAGCCCTGCCGCTTTGCCCTACGGTCACTCACGTCCAAGTATCGTGACTTTGCCGAAGTGCTCCGCGGTGGGGAGCACGACATGGACGGCGCAAGGACGGAGAGGACGCCGGATGCAGGGACTGGTGCTGCAGCTGACGCGAGCCGGTTTTTTGACGTTGCTGTGGCTGTTCATCTGGTCGGTGCTGCGGATATTGCGGACCGACATCTACGCACCGACCGGTGCGGTGATGGTTCGTCGCGGCCTGTCGATCCGCGGCGTGCTGCTGCCGTCGCGGCAGCAACGCGCCGGCGCACGCCACCTGGTGGTGACCGAGGGGCCCCTCACCGGGGCCCGGATCACACTGAGCGACCAGCCGGTTCTGGTCGGCCGGGCCGACGACTCCACCCTGGTGATCAACGACGATTACGCCTCCACCCGGCACGCCCGACTGTCTCAACGGGGGTCGGAATGGTATGTCGAAGACCTCGGCTCGACCAACGGCACCTACCTTGACAGGGTGAAGGTCACCACAGCAGTACGGGTTCCCGTCGGGACGCCGATACGAATCGGCAAGACCGCGATCGAGCTCCGCCGGTGAGCCTGGTTCTGCGGTACGCCGCCCGCAGTGACCGCGGCCTGGTGCGCTCCAACAACGAGGACTCCGTCTACGCCGGTGCCCGGCTGCTGGCGCTGGCCGATGGCATGGGCGGGCACGCGGCCGGCGAGGTGGCCTCCCAGCTCGTTATCGCCGCGCTGGCCCACCTCGACGACGACGAGCCGGGCGGCGACCTGCTGGCGAAACTGGAATCGGCGGTGCAGGAAGGTAACTCGGCGATCGCGGCTTACGTCGAGGACCATCCGGAGCTCGAGGGCATGGGCACCACCTTGACCGCGGTGCTGTTCGCTGCCCCCCGGCTGGGGCTGGCCCACATCGGCGACTCGCGCGGGTATCTGCTGCGCGACGGCGAACTCACTCAGATCACCAAGGACGACACCTTCGTGCAGACCCTGGTCGACGAGGGCCGCATCACCTTGGAGGAGGCGCACAGCCATCCACAGCGTTCCCTGATCATGCGGGCGTTGACCGGCCACGAGGTGGAGCCGACGCTGATCATGCGCGAGGCGCAGGCCGGCGACCGCTACCTGCTGTGCTCGGACGGATTGAGCGACCCGGTGAGCACCGAGACCATCCACGAGGCGCTGGAGATCCCCGACGTCAACGAGAGCGCGCTGCGGCTGATCGAGTTGGCGCTGCGCGGCGGGGGGCCCGACAACGTGACCGTGGTGGTGGCCGACGTCGTCGACGTCGACTACGGCCAGACCCAGCCGATTCTGGCCGGGGCGGTCTCCGACAGCGACGACGATCACCTGACCGCCCTCAACACCGCCGCCGGGCGGGCGTCGGCGATCTCCCCGCGCAAGACCGTCGCCAAGCGGGTGCTGCCGCGGATCGAAACCCTGTCGCGGCCGCCGCGCTCCCGGCGCCGCAAATTCGTCATCGCGATGTTGCTGCTGATCCTGCTGGCCGCCGCCCTGATGATCGGGCGGGGGATCGTCCGCACCAACTACTACGTCACCGCCTACGGCAACACCGTGGCGATCATGCGCGGTGTGCAGGGTTCGATTCTCGGTCTGCCGTTGCAGGAGCCCTACTTGTTGGGTTGCCTCGACAGCCGCGGCGACCTGGTGCAGATCAGCTTCAGCCAATCCGGTGACAAGCTGTCCTGCCGGCTGATGACGTTGCAGGACCTGCGCCCACCAGCGCGCCAGCAGGTCAGCAACGGGCTGCCGGCCGGCACCCTCGACGACGCGATCACCCAGTTGCGCAACCTGGCCCGTGACTCACTGCTGCCGCCGTGCCCGACCCGGACCACCACCGGGAAGACCGGCGACAGTGGTTCGGCGCCGTCGCGCGCACCGGATCCCGGCCCGGCCCCGACCGGTCCGCGGCCCGGCCCCGCTCAACGCACGCCGACCTCCGGGGTGCCGCACCTGCCCACGTTGACCAACCTGCCGCCGGCCCCGCCAGAACCGGGGACCGACTGCCGGGCGGCCTCATGAGCCGCCCCGGCGACGATGCGGTGAGCACAGAGCCGCAGCCGGCGGTGACGCTGACCCCGGCGCTGCCGGATCGACGCAACGCCGAGTTCCTGCTGCTGTGCTTCGCGACCATCATCGTCGCGGTGGCGATGCTGATCGTCGAGGCGGGGCACGAACAGGGGCTGCGCTGGGATCTGGTCGGCTACGGGACGGCGTTTCTGGTGCTGTTCAGCTTCGCGCACCTGGTCATTCGGCGATCGGCGCGCTACGCCGATCCGCTGCTGCTGCCGGTGGTGGCCCTGCTCAACGGGCTCGGACTGGTGATGATCCACCGCATCGATCTCGGCGTCGGCGCCGACGCCGCTGACGGCCGCCCGGGCGCCGGCTCCCAGATGCTGTGGACGCTGGTCGGCGTCATCGTCTTCGCCCTGGTGCTCGAGGTGCTCAAGGATCACCGCCAGCTCGCCGGCAACGGCTACCTCTGCGGCCTGGTCGGCCTGGTGCTGCTGGTGATCCCCGGCCTGTTGCCGGCCTCACTGTCGGAGCGCCAAGGCGCCAAGATCTGGATCCGCTTGCCCGGCTTCTCGATTCAGCCGGCGGAGTTCTCCAAGATCTTGTTGCTGATCTTCTTCGCCGCGGTGCTGGTCTCCAAGCGCCGGCTGTTCACCAGCGCCGGCAAACACGTCCTGGGGATGAACCTGCCGCGGCCACGTGACCTGGCGCCGCTGCTGGCCGCCTGGGTGATCTCGGTGGCCGTGATGGCCTTCGAGAAGGACCTCGGCACCTCGCTGCTGTTGTACGCGTCATTTCTGGTGGTGGTGTACCTGGCCACCCGGCGGTTCAGCTGGATGGTGATCGGGATGCTGCTGTTCGCTGTCGGCAGCGTCGCGGCGTACTTCCTTTTCAGCCATGTCCGGGTGCGGGTACAGACCTGGCTGGACCCGTTCGCCGACCCCGAAGGCGCCGGCTATCAGATGGTGCAGTCGTTGTTCAGCTTCGCCACCGGCGGCATCTTCGGCACCGGGCTGGGCAACGGTCAGCCCGGCTACGTGCCCGCGGCGTCCACGGACTTCATCATCGCCGCGTTCGGGGAGGAACTGGGTCTGGTCGGGCTCGCCGGTGTGCTGATCCTGTACACGATCGTGATCGTGCGCGGCATGCGGACGGCGATCGCGGTCCGCGACAGCTTCGGCAAGCTGCTGGCGGCCGGCCTGGCCGCCACCCTGGGCATCCAGCTGTTCATCGTGGTCGGGGGAGTGACCAAACTGATTCCGCTGACGGGGCTGACCACGCCGTGGCTGTCCTACGGCGGGTCGTCGTTGCTGGCCAACTATGTATTGCTGGCGATCCTGCTGCGCGTCTCGCACGCCGCGCGTCGCCCGCTGAGCACCCAGCCGCAGCGCACCACCCCGATCGGCGATACCGGCACGGCGGTGATCGAGCGCGTATGAACACCTCGCTGCGCCGCGTCACGATGACCCTGATGGCGCTGATAGTGCTGCTGTTGGGCAACGCCACCTTGACCCAGGTCTTCGCCGCCGACGGGCTGCGCGCCGACCCGCGTAATCAGCGGGTGCTGCTCGACGAATACTCCCGCCAGCGGGGCCAGATCACCGCCTCCGGGCAACTGCTGGCCTACTCGGTCGCCACCGACGGCCGGATCAAATACCAGCGCATCTACCCCGATCCGGCGGTGTACGCGCCGATCACCGGGTTCTATTCGCTGCGTTATTCCAGCAGCGGGCTCGAACGCGCCGAGGACACCGTTCTCAACGGATCGGACCCGCGGTTGTTCGGGCTGCGGTTGGCCGACTTCTTCACCGGCCGCAGCCCCCGGGGCGGCACCGTGGAGACCACCATCCGCCCGCGGGTGCAACAGGCCGGCTGGGAGGCGATGCGCAACGGCTGCGGCGGCGGCTGCCGGGGGGCCGTGGTGGCGCTGGAGCCGTCCACCGGCAAGATCCTGGCGCTGGTGTCCACGCCGTCCTATGACCCCAACCTGTTGTCCTCACACGATTCGGTACAGCAGGGCCAGGCCTGGCAGCGGCTGCGTGACAACCCCGACTCGCCGCTGACCAACCGCGCCATCAGTGAGACCTACCCGCCCGGGTCGACGTTCAAGGTGATCACCACCGCGGCCGCGCTGCAGGCCGGCATCAGTGAGAACGAGCAGCTGACCAACGCCGCGCGCATCGCCCTGCCCGACAGCACCGTCACGCTGGAGAACTTCGGCGGCAACACCTGCGAAGGCAACGAGCAGACCGTCTCGCTGCGGGTGGCGTTCGCCCGGTCGTGCAACACCGCCTTCGTCCAATTGGGTATCCGCACCGGCTCCGACGCCCTGCGGAACACCGCGCAGGGGTTCGGGCTCGACGTCACGCCCGAACCCATCCCGCTGCAGGTGGCCGAGTCCACCATCGGCCCGATCCGCGATGCCGCCGCGCTGGGGATGACCAGCATCGGCCAGAAGGACGTCGCGGTGACGCCGCTGAAGAACGCGGTGATCGCCGCCACCATCGCCAACGGCGGGTTGACGATGCAGCCCTACCTGGTCGCAGGGTTGGAGGGGCCGGATCTGGCCGGCATCGCGACAACGCAACCGCGCGAACAACGCCGTGCGGTGTCTTCGCAGGTCGCGGCTAAGCTAACTGACCTGATGATCGACGCCGAGAAAGTGACCCAGCAGGAGGGGGCCATCCCGGGCGTACAGATCGCGTCGAAGACCGGCACCGCCGAACACGGTACCGATCCGCGGAACACTCCGCCGCACGCGTGGTACATCGCTTTCGCCCCGGCCAGTGCCCCCAAGGTGGCCGTCGCCGTTGTCGTAGAGGGCACCGCGGACGGCGACGATGCCCTGTCGGCTACCGGCGGGGCGCTGGCCGCGCCGATCGGTCGCGCCGTCATCGAAGCCGCACTCCAGGGGCGATCATGAGTCCGGCGGTCGGGGCGGCGCTGGCCGGGCGCTACCGGTTGCAGCGGCTCATCGCCACCGGCGGCATGGGCCAGGTGTGGGAAGCCGTGGACAACCGGCTGGGCCGACGCGTCGCGGTCAAGGTGCTCAAACCCGAGTTCTCCTCCGACCCGGAGTTCATCGAACGGTTCAGAGCCGAGGCGCGCAACACCGCCATGCTCAACCATCCCGGCATCGCCAGCGTGCACGACTACGGCGAGACCGACCTGGACGGTGAAGGCCGCACCGCGTTTTTGGTGATGGAGCTGGTCAACGGCGAGCCGCTGAACTCGGTGCTCAAGCGCACCGGGCGGTTGTCGCTGCGGCACGCGCTGGACATGCTGGAGCAGACCGGCCGGGCATTGCAGGTCGCGCACAGCGCCGGGTTGGTACACCGCGACGTCAAGCCCGGCAACATCATGATCACGCCCACCGGCCAGGTGAAGATCACCGACTTCGGTATCGCCAAAGCCGTCGACGCCGCGCCGGTCACCCAGACCGGCATGGTGATGGGCACCGCCCAGTACATCGCGCCGGAACAGGCCCTGGGGCAGGACGCCACCGCGGCCAGCGACGTGTATTCGCTGGGTGTCGTCGGCTACGAGGTGCTGTCCGGGCGGCGCCCCTTCACCGGCGACGGCGCGCTGACCGTGGCGATGAAGCACATCAAGGAGCCGCCCCCGCCGCTGCCGGCCGAACTGCCGCCCAACGTGCGGGAGCTCGTCGAGATCACCCTGGCCAAGAACCCCGGTATGCGCTACCGCAGCGGCGGCCCGTTCGCCGACGCGGTCGCATCGGTGCGGTCCGGCCGGCGACCGCCGCGGCCGAGCCAATCACTGCCTCCCGGACGTGCCGCGCCGTCGGCGATCCCGTCGACGGCGGCGACCCGGGTCGCCCCGCCGGTGTCGGCGCGAGCCACCGCGGCACGGCGGGCCCGGACCGGCACCGGTAACCACCGCCCGCCGGCGCCGAGGCGCACCTTCACCGCCGGGCAGCGCGCACTGCTGTGGGCGGCCGGGGTGCTGGGCACCCTGGCGATCATCATCGCGGTGCTGATCGTGGTCAATGCCAAGAGCCCGGGCGGCTCGCTGGCCCCGGCCACCGTCACCGATACCGGTGGCGCGCCGGTCGAGTCGTCGAGCCCCGAGTCGCACCCGGAGGGACCGCCCGCACACTCCTCCGGCTGGACCTGGCACAGGACTTCGCAATGACCAGCCCGCAGCGGCTCTCCGACCGCTATGAACTCGGTGAGATCCTCGGCTTCGGCGGCATGTCGGAAGTGCACCGCGCGGTCGACACCCGGCTGCACCGCGACGTGGCCGTCAAGGTGCTGCGCGCCGACCTGGCCCGCGACCCGAGTTTTTATCTGCGGTTCCGCCGCGAGGCGCAGAACGCCGCAGCGCTGAATCACCCGGCGATCGTGGCGGTCTACGACACCGGGGAAGCCGACACCCCGGCCGGTCCGCTGCCCTACATCGTGATGGAACTCGTCGAGGGCGTGACGCTGCGTGACATCGTGCAGAACGACGGCCCGATGCCGCCCATCCGCGCCATCGAGGTGATCGCCGATGCGTGCCAAGCGCTGAATTTCAGCCACCAACACGGCATCATCCACCGCGACGTCAAGCCGGCCAACATCATGATCGACAAGCACAACGCGGTGAAGGTGATGGACTTCGGCATCGCCCGTGCGATCGCCGATGCCGGCAACAGCGTCACCCAGACGGCGGCCGTGATCGGCACTGCCCAGTACCTGTCGCCCGAACAAGCCCGCGGCGAACCCGTCGACGCCCGCTCGGATGTGTACTCACTGGGCTGCGTGCTGTACGAAATCCTCACCGGCGACGCACCTTTCATCGGTGACTCCCCGGTGGCGGTGGCCTACCAGCACGTCCGCGAAGACCCGGTACCGCCGTCGCAGCACCAGCCCGGCCTGCCGGCCGACCTGGATGCGGTGGTGCTCAAGGCGCTGGCGAAGAATCCGGACAATCGCTACCAGACGGCCGCCGAGATGCGCGCGGACCTGGTGCGGGTGCACAACGGGGAGAAGCCCGAAGCTCCCCGGGTGCTCACCGAGGCCGATCGCGCCTCCATGCTGGCCTCCCGGCCGGGCGACGGCGCCGGGGCTCCCACCGATCCGCTGCCGCGCCAGGAACTCGACTTCGGCCACGAGCGGCCCGGGTCGGTGGGTCGGTGGCTGATCGCGGCGATCGTGCTGGCGGTGCTGACGGTCATCGTCACGGTGTCGATCAACACCTTCGGGGGCCGCACCCATCAGATCCAGGTGCCCGACGTCAGCGGCCGGGCATCGGTCGACGCGATCGCCGAACTGCAGAACAAGGGCTTCAAGACCCGCACCGAGCAGCGCGCCGACTCCGACGTCCCGCCCGACCACGTGATCAGCACCGAACCGCCGGCCGGCGCCCCGGCGAACAAGGGCGACAAGATCACCGTCAATGTGTCTTATGGCCCCGAGCAGCGTCAGGTGCCCGACGTGGCCTCGCTGAGCTACGCCGACGCGGTCAAGAAGCTGACCGCGGCCGGTTTCGGCAAGTTCAAGCAGGTCGACTCGCCCTCCACGCCGGAACTCAAGGACAAGGTCGTCGGCACGAACCCGCCGGCCAACCAGACCACCGCGATCACCAACGAGATCGTGATCGTGATCGGCTCCGGTCCGGCTACCAAACCCGTTCCGGACGTCAGCGGCCAGACCGTGGAGCTCGCGCAGAAGAACCTGACCGTCTACGGCTTCACCAAGATCACCGAGGTGGTGGTGGACAGTCCGCGCCCGGCCGGCCAGGTGATCGGCACCAGCCCGCCGAGCGGTGAGACCACACCCGTCGACGGCGTGATCGAACTGCAGGTGTCGCGCGGCAATCAGTTCGTCATGCCGGATCTGGCCGGGATGTTCTGGACCGATGCTGAACCGCAGCTACGGGCGCTGGGCTGGACCGGGATGCTGATCAAGGGCGCCGACGTCGACGCCGGCGGCTCCGGCCACAACCGGGTGCTCTATCAGAGCCCGTCGGCCGGACAGGGCGTCAACACCGACGGCAACATCACGCTGCGCTTCGGCCAGTAGCCGGCGACCCGCTGCGCCCGACTACGTCGCGCTTGCGATCGCCGGGCTACGGGCGGTCTGCACGGTGGCGGCGATCTCCTCCTCCAGCCGCCGCACCAACGCCTCGTCGCACCGGTAGCCACAGCCGTCCAGCCAGTTGGCCAGCATCCGGTGACCGCCCTCGGTGAGGATGGACTCCGGGTGGAACTGCACCCCGTGGATGGGCAAGTCGGTGTGCCGCACGCCCATGATCACCCCGCCGCGGGTGCGCGCGGTGACCTCCAGGTCAGCGGGCAGCGTCTCGGGGAGGATCGTCAACGAGTGGTAGCGGGTGGCGGTGAACGGATCCGGCAGACCCTTCAGTACCCCGGTGTCGGTGTGGAAGACGGTGCTGGTCTTGCCGTGCAGCAGTTCCGGCGCCCGGTCCACCGTGGCGCCGAACGCGACCCCGATCGCCTGGTGGCCCAGACAGACCCCCAGCACCGGGACCCGGGCCGCGGCGCACGCCTCGACCACGGGAATCGACGCTCCGGCGCGCTCCGGGGTGCCGGGCCCGGGGCTCAGCAACACCCCGTCGAAGTCGGCCACCACCTGGCCCAGTGCGGCGGGGTCGGCCAAGCGGGCGTCGTCGTTGCGCCAGACGGCAGCTTGCACACCCAACTGGCCCAGGTACTGCACCAGGTTGAACACGAAGCTGTCGTAATTGTCGACGACCAGGATCTGCACGCTCACAGGCTACCGCCGTGGTGATGGCGACGTGCCGCTGCGCCGGGCGCTCGTCGCAGGCCTCCGACCTCAGTAGTCGACCGGGCCGGCCGGGACGGCGTAGCGCATGCGGGCGGGCCCCGGCGTCTCGACCACCTGCAGATCCGTGCCGACCTGCTCGCTGTAGCCCAGCCCGAACCGGATCACATACTGCTTGTACAGCGTGACCAGCGGAGCGACGGCCAGCGCGGCCTGCATCGCTTCGGGGTCGCCGATCGCGGTCATGACGTAGGGCGGGCTGTAGGTGCGGCCGCCGAGTAGCAGGGTGTTGCCGACGCACCGCGGCGCCGACTCCGCGGTGATCCGCTGATCCTGCATCTGGATGGCTTCGGCGCCGGCGCTCCACATCGCGTTGAGCACGGCGGAGATGTCCTGTTGGTGGACCACCAGGTCATCGGGGGAGGCGTCGCGGGGGAACCGGCCGTTGGCGTCTCGCTGGGCATCGGTGAGGGTCACCACCAGGCCGGGCCCGCGCACGGCCTCCAACCCGGCGGCCTCGGCCAGTTGATCGGCGCGGTTGCGCATCGCCGACAGCGCCGCACCGGCGCCGCGCCCGTGCACCGAGCCGACGTCCGCTGCCAGCGTGTCACGCTTGGCGGTGAGCTCTTCGACCGTGAACTGGGTGGCGCGGACCAGGTCGACCAGACGGGGCGCGTCACCGCGGCGGATCTCCTTGCCCCCGGAGACCCCGTGGGTGGCGGCCAACAGCAGCCCGGCCGACAGACACACCAGCGGGACGCCGACCCGCCAGGGGGACCTGCGGCCCGGGGACGCGCCCTCCATCGGCTCTCCAATTCTCGGCTGAGTGCTCGGCTGGGTTAATCTCGTACGCGACCCATACTCGCAGCTTCACCGCCGCACTGTCCCGAGGTATCGATGCCCAAGTCGAAGGTTCGCAAGAAGACCAGCTTCACCCCCTCGTCGGTGAGCCGCACCCCGGTCAAGGTCAAAGGCGGGCCGTCGAGCGTGTGGTTCGTCGCGCTGTTTCTGGGGTTGATGCTGTTCGGGCTGGTGTGGCTGATGGTGTATCAGTTGGCCGCCACCGGGCTGGACACCCCCGCGGCGCTGAACTGGATGGCTGAGCTGGGCCCGTGGAACTACGCGATCGCGTTTGCTTTCATGATCACCGGGCTGCTGCTGACCATGCGCTGGCGCTGAGCTGGTCGGGGCTCGGATTTCGGTTATGTCATGCCGTCGACGATGCCGGCTGGGTAACCAAGCGGTTGCTCAATCACAACGATGTGATTCATCCCCATTGTGGACAACCCCTGTAGATAACCTCAAAACCGCAGGTCGCATTGACTGACTACCGCAGCCAGCAAACCCAGTGGGGGCCGCCTAGCCGCGGAATCGCTGGTTGCGCGCTTGCCGGAGCGGTGTTAGCTATCAGTGCTGTGACGCTCGCCACAGATCTGCCCGGGCGGCTGCTGGCGGGTCTCGCCGGAATCGGAATGCTGGTGTTTGCCGGTTTCTCCTGGCGGTCGCGGCCACGGCTGGCGCTGACCGATCAGGGCTTGGTCCTGCGCGGCTGGTGGCGCACCCGGTTGCTGACACCCGGCAGCCTCGCCCGGGTCCGCGTCACCGACTTCCAGCGGATCGGACGCACACACCACCTGCTGGAGATCGAGACCGATGACGACGACCTGCTCATCCTGTCCCGCTGGGATCTCGGAACCGATCCCCGCGACGTGTTCGCTGTGCTGTCAGCGGCCGGCTACACCGGCCGCTGACAGCGTTCGAACCACCGGTCGCTAGGAGACCGTGACCGACTCGATGACAACCGGCTCGGTGGGCCGGTCGCCGCGGTCGGTCGCGGTGTTGGCGATGGCGTCGACCACGCCCCGTGAGTCCGGGTCCACGACCTCACCGAAGATGGTGTGCTTGCGGTTCAGGTGCGGGGTCTGGCCCACGGTGATGAAGAACTGCGAGCCGTTGGTGCCGGGGCCGGCGTTGGCCATCGCCAGCAGGTAGGGCTTGTCGAACACCAGCTCGGGGTGGAACTCGTCCTCGAACTTGTAGCCGGGGCCGCCGCGGCCGGTGCCGGTCGGGTCACCGCCCTGGATCATGAAGCCGTCGATCACCCGGTGGAACACCGCGCCGTCGTAGAACGGGCCCGACGAGCCGCCGGAGGCGTTGGTGGTGGAGTACTCCTTGGTCCCCTGCGCCAGGCCGACGAAGTTGGCGACGGTCTTGGGGGCGTGGTTGCCGAACAGCGCGATCTTGATGTCGCCGCGGTTGGTGTGCATCGTGGCGGTTGCGGTGGCGATAGGGCTGGTGGTCATGGCATCACAGTGTGCCATTCCCGGCGGGGTGGGCTGCGTCACGGGTAGCGTTGGATCATGCGCCTGTCCAAGGAGACCCAGCTGACCCACCGAGAGCGCCTGACCCGGGGCCTGGCCCACACCGCGGGAGGGCCGGTCGATGTAGCCCGTGGCGCCGTCGGGCTCGGCGGGGCCGCGGTGCAGCGCGGGGCGGTGCAACTGCGCCGGCGCTACCGGGAGAGCCGGCTGGCCGACCACGTGGCCGATGCCGCCGATGCCGCCGCCCGGGAGTTGGCGGCCGCCCAGGAGGCGGTCGCCGGGCTGCCTGAGGTGCTCGAGGGCCGCTCGTCGCGACGGCGGATCCGCCGGTCCTGGGTTATCGCCGGGGCGGTCGGCACGGCCCTTCTGGTCGGCGGTGCCGTGGCGGTTGCGATCAGCCGTTCGAGCCGGCCGGAGGAACCCTCGCCGCGCCCACCGAGCGTGGACGCGCACCCCAAGCTGTAGGTGCGGGTGCTCGGCGGGGACCGCCGGATAACCGGGTGAGTGGATGCCGTCGAAACGGCGCTGTGGAGCCTAGGAGATTCGAACTCCTGACATCTGCCTTGCAAAGGCAGCGCTCTACCAACTGAGCTAAGGCCCCGGATGGGACTCGTGGGCCTAGGAGGACTCGAACCTCCGACCTCTTCGTTATCAGCGAAGCGCTCTAACCACCTGAGCTATAGGCCCGTAGTCGACTACGACCGAGCGCCGAGATTACCGCACCCGATGCCCGCCGGCCAAAATGCCGTTCAGTCCCGATCGGCCAGCGTCACCTCGACGCCGCCGACGACGTCGGTGCTCAGGTTGTAGATCACCACACCCAGGGTGGCCATCGCCGTCAGCACGACCACGTTGACCAGTCCGATCAGCGCGGCGCCGCCGAAGATCGAACTGCTCGAAACCAGTTCTGCGGCACTGTTGTTCGTCAACAGGTCGCCCACGTTGCTGTTCAGCTTGTTCCACACGCCCATCGCCCCCAGCATGACGTAGAGCACCGCGACGGCGATCATCCAGACGAAGAACAGCGCCGTGGACAACAGCAGCGACACCTTGAGCGCGCTCCACGGGTCGATCCGCCGGATCTGCATGCTGGCCCGAACCGGACCGCGCGGTCCGGCCGACACGTGCGGGCGCCGGGCCGGGGGCCGACGCTGAGCCGGTTCGGACAGATCCGGCAGCTCACTGCCGTAGGCGTCCTCGGCGACGCCGGCCGGGACCGGCTTGGCCGCCGGCTGGACCGGCTTGGCGGTCTGCTTCGCGGGTTTGGCCAGTTTGGCCGGCTGCGGCCCAGCGGCGGTGCCGGAGACGAAACGGCGCAGCCGCTCGTCTACGCCGGGGGAGTGGCCGGCCGCGTTCGGCTCGGCCGATCGGGCCGGCTCGGCCGGCCGGGCCGGTTCCGCGGGCCGGGCCGCGGCCGGTGGCCGGTTCTGCCCCCCGCGCTGCCACGGCGGCGGCTCCCCGGTCTCGGTGATCCGGCCGGGCCGACTCGGCTGCCGCTGACCCGCGGCCTCGGCCGGCCCGCTGCCCGCGGATTCCCCGTTGCCCGGACCGCTGCCCGGGTGCCCCGGCTCATTCGGTGCGCTCACTCACGCTCCTTACCTCCCCGAGCCGCCCGGCGGTCCGGATGTTGTCGAGTTCAGCTATCCGAGTCCTCGTCGACCGCGTCGGCCGCTTCTTCGTCGGCGTTTCGTGCGATCGCTATCAGTGTGTCGCCCTCACCCAAGTTCATCAACCGAACGCCCTTGGTCTGCCGCCCGGCCTTGCGAACCTGCCGCGCCGCAGTACGGATCACCCCGCCCCCGGAGGTGATCGCGTAGAGCTCACTGTCGTCGTCGACGATCAACGCCCCGACCAGCCTGCCTCGTTTGGGATCGTACTGAATGGTCAGGATGCCCTTGCCGCCGCGACCCTGGGCGGTGTACTCCTCGATCGCGGTCCGCTTGGCGTAGCCGCCGGCGGTGGCCACCAGCAGATAGGTGTCCTCGCGAACGACATTGAGCGACAGCAGCCGGTCATCGGCGTTGAACCGCATGCCCTGCACGCCGGAGGTGGCCCGGCCCATCGGGCGCAGCGCCTCGTCGGTCGCCGAGAACCGGATGGACTGCCCGTTGGCCGAGACCAGCAGCAGATCGTCTTCTGCCGAACACAACACCGCGCCGACCAGCTCATCGCCGTCGCGCAGGTTGATCGCGACGATCCCACCCGACCGGTTCGAATCGAAGTCGGTCAGCTTGGACTTCTTGACCAGGCCGTTGCGGGTGGCCAACACCAGATACGGCGCGTCCTCGTAGCCCTTGATCTGGATGACCTGGGCGATGCGCTCCTCGGGCTGGAAGGCCAACAGGTTGGCGACGTGCTGGCCGCGCGCGGTGCGCAGCGCTTCGGGCAGGTCGTAGGCCTTGGCCCGGTACACCCGGCCCTGCGTGGTGAAGAACAGGATCCAGTCGTGGGTCGAGCAGACGAAGAAGTGCGCCACGATGTCGTCCTGCTTGAGCCCGGCGCCCTGCACGCCCTTACCGCCGCGCTTCTGGCTGCGGTAGAGGTCGGTCTTGGTGCGTTTGGCGTAGCCGGTCTCGGTGATGGTCACGACGACGTCCTCGCGAGCGATCAGATCCTCGTCGGCCACATCGCCGTCGGCGGCGATGATCCGGGTACGACGGTCATCGCCGTACTTCTCCACGATCTCGGCGAGTTCCTGCTGCACGATCGCGCGTTGCCGCTCCGGCTTGGCGAGGATGTCCTCGAGGTCGGCGATCTCGGCCTCGATCTTGGCCAGGTCGTCGATGATCTTCTGACGCTCCAGCGCGGCCAGCCGCCGCAGCTGCATGTCCAGGATCGCTTGCGCTTGAATCTCATCGATGTCGAGCAGGTCGATCAGGCCCTGGCGTGCCACGTCGACGGTTTGCGACGCCCGGATCAGTGCGATGACCTCGTCGAGGGCGTCGAGTGCCTTGACCAGGCCGCGCAGGATGTGCGCGCGTTCGTTGGCCTTGCGCAGCCGGTAGGTGGTGCGTCGCACGATCACGTCGAGTTGGTGGGCGACATAGTGGCGGATCATCTGATCCAGCCGCAGGGTGCGCGGCACCCCGTCGACGATCGAGAGCATGTTGGCCCCGAAGCTCGTCTGCAGCTGGGTGTGCTTGTAGAGGTTGTTCAGCACCACCTTGGCCACGGCGTCGCGCTTGATCTCGACGACGATGCGCAGCCCCACCCGGTCGCTGCTCTGGTCCTCGATGTTGGCGATACCGGCCAGCTTCCCGTCGCGCACCTGGTCGGCGATCGACGTGATGAAGTTGTCGTGGTTCACCTGGTAGGGCAACTCGGTGATGACCAGCAGGGACCGCCCCCGGGCGTCCTCCTCGATCTCGACCACGCCGCGCATCCGGATGGAGCCACGTCCGGTCCGGTAGGCGTCGCCGATGCCCTGCGATCCGACGATCAGCCCGGAGGTGGGGAAGTCCGGGCCCTTGACCCGCTCCATCATCGCTTCCAGGGTGGTCTCTTCATCGGCGTCGTGGTTGTCCAGGCACCAGAACACCGCTTCGGCCAATTCACGCAGGTTGTGCGGCGGGATGTTGGTCGCCATGCCGACCGCGATGCCGCCGGAGCCGTTGGCCAGCAGGTTCGGGAACCGGCTGGGCAGCACGGTCGGCTCTTGCACCCGACCGTCATAGTTCGGGACGAAATCGACTGTCTCCTCGTCGATTTCACGCAACATCTCCATGGCCAGCGGGGTCAGGCGAGCCTCAGTGTTGTGGCTGATGAACCCGTTGGTGATGAAGGCGTGGTCCTCGGTGTCCACCCGCAGGCTGTAGACGGGCTGCACGCCGGAATCGGTGACCGAGGCGACCTCGGCGTAGTAGAACCGCCCGTCGGTGAGCTCGGAAGCGATCGCGCGGACGTCGGGGTCGGCGATGCGCGAAAGGATCGCTGCGCCATCGCGCCGCCATCGAGACAGTCGGTCGATGTTGTGGCGGTTCAGCCAGTCCTTGTCGACCCAGCGGCTACCGCCTTGCGTGCGGATAAGCGAACCCAGCCCCGGAACGTGATCGTCGTCCATACCGGCGCATGGTGGCAGCGCCGACAGGATGCCTACCAGCTTCTGCTGTTTGGTGCCGCCGAAGCCGACCTGGCTTGCGAACAGCTCAGCTTGGCCACCGTTAGTCATGACGACCGTGTGTTCGCCGGTAGCGTGGAGGTACCGCTTGGAGATCACACCGAACTCGAGCAGCATCTGCTGCACGTCCTTGGCCAGGCGTTCGCTGCGAGTGGAGTACGACACCTGGACCGCGTTGCGCGGCAAGGACGAGCAGGAACCGTCGCCTTCGAACAGCGCCTGCAGGAACACCCGCTTGACGGCCGCCGGCGAATGCCAGATCCATTCCGGTACCGACTTCTCCGCCGACCGTTGGCCGACGAGTTCCGCCAACCGCGACTTCTTCAAGTCGGACAGGTTGTGGACATCGAGTTCATGCAGCAGCGAGCCCGACTTGATGGTGCGCTGCGATACATACCGCGGGCCGCCCACAACTGCGTCATAGGCCGTCACAACCATCTCGAAGTAATCAGCGTCGAGGTTGTTGAAGCCGGCACGGTCTTCGGAGACGAAGCCCTCGCTGATGAAGGCGCCGGTCAGCAGCGCTTCCATCGTCGGCTGCCAGTCCGCGGGCCCGAACTCGGCCGGCGGCGTCCGTTGCAGCGCAACGCGATCACCCGGCTGGATTTCCTCGACCAACTTCCACAGCAGGGTCGGCACGCCGGCAACATCCACCAGGCAGAGCAGCGGGTGGTTCGCCGTACCGGTTACTTCGTAACCCTCGGCGGTCCGCACCGTGTACGTCTGGTGCTCACCGGAATGGAACAGTCTGTCGGCGACCACCGGGTTGCCGTGCCGGTCCACGACCTTCAACTCAACGATGTTGTCGGAGTTGGGCCGGGCGTTCCCGACGACATCACCGATCCGCACAGCCTGCCCAAAAGGCAACCGCACTAATGCATCTGCGGTGACGCAGTAACGCATCGCGGCTGGCGGGTCGTTGCCCGGCGACCCGAAGTTGCCCTGGCCGTCGACCAATGGGTACCGCAGCGACCACGGCTGGGCCATCCGCACCAGGGTGTCGTAGATCGACGAGTCACCGTGCGGGTGGTAGTTACCCATCGTCTCGGCGACCGAGCGCGCCGACTTGGCGTGGCCGCGATCCGGACGGAACCCGGAGTCGAACATCGCGTAGAGCACCCGGCGGTGCACCGGCTTGAGTCCGTCGCGGACCTCGGGCAGTGCGCGGCCCACGATCACGCTCATCGCGTAATCGATGTAGCTGCGCTGCATCTCCTGCTGGATGTCGACCGGTTCGATCCGCTCCACCGGCTCGTCTCCGGGCGGCAGCGTGGTGTCTGTCATCTGTTCCTCGTTCAGTCAGCGGTCAGGCAGGTCGGATGGCGCCGGCGTCGCGACACATCCCTAGACGTCCAGGAAGCGAACGTCCTTGGCGTTCCGTGTGATGAAGCTGCGCCGAGCTTCGACGTCCTCTCCCATCAGGATCGAGAACAGTTCGTCGGCCGCGGCGGCGTCGTCGAGGGTGACCTGACGCAGCACCCGCACCGTCGGGTCCATGGTGGTCTCCCACAGCTCTTTGGCGTCCATCTCGCCAAGACCCTTGTATCGCTGGATGCCGTCGTCGACGTTGATCTTCTTGCCGGCGGCCTTGCCCGCCTCCAGGAGACCGTCGCGTTCCCGGTCGGAATAGGCGAATTCCGGTTCGGCGCCGCGCTGCCACTTGAGTTTGTACAGCGGCGGCTGCGCCAAGAAGACGTGGCCGTTTTCGATCAGTGGCCGCATGAAACGGAACAGCAGGGTCAGCAGCAGGGTCGAGATGTGCTGACCGTCGACGTCGGCGTCGGCCATCAGCACGATCTTGTGGTAGCGCAGTTTGGAGATGTCGAACTCGTCGTGGATACCGGTGCCCAGCGCGGTGATGATCGCCTGGACTTCGTTGTTCTTCAACACCCGGTCGATCCGGGCCTTCTCGACGTTGATGATCTTGCCGCGCAACGGCAGAATCGCCTGGAACATCGAGTCGCGGCCGCTCTTGGCCGAGCCGCCGGCCGAATCCCCTTCCACCACATACAGTTCGGACTTGGTGGGGTCATTCGAACGGCAGTCTGCCAGCTTGCCGGGCAACCCGCCCAGGTCGGTTGCGCTCTTGCGCCGCACCAACGCCCGGGCCTTGCGCGCGGCCTCGCGCGCCTGCGCCGAGGACACCGCCTTGTTGATGACCACCTTGGCCTCGGCCGGGTTGGCCTCGAGCCAGTGGCTGAGCTGCTCGTTGCAGACCTTCTGGACGAACGACTTCACCTCGGTGTTGCCCAGTTTCGTCTTGGTCTGGCCCTCGAACTGCGGCTGGGACACCTTGACCGAGATGACCGCCGCGAGGCCTTCGCGGATGTCCTCGCCGGTGAGGTTGGGGTCCTTGTCCTTGAGCAGCTTCTTGTCTTTGGCGTATCTGTTGACCACGCTGGTCAGCGCCGAGCGGAAGCCCTCTTCATGGGTGCCGCCCTCGGCGGTGTTGATGGTGTTGGCGAAGGTGTGCACCGATTCGGAATAGCCGCCGTTCCACTGCATGGCGATCTCGACTTCGTGTCCGGTTCCCTTGCCGTCGAAGTCGATGACGGTCGGGTGGATCGCGGTCTTGGTGCGGTTGATGTGCGCGACGAAGTCGCGCAGGCCACCGGGGTAGTGGAAGACGCGGTGCTTGACCTTGTGCGGCGCCTCGGCTTCGGCGGCCTTGTCCTCGGCGGACTTCGGCGCTTCGGCGGTGTCACTGACGACCTCGTCGACGACTTCTTCGGTGCGCACCCGCTCATCGGTGAGCTCGATGGTCAGGCCCTTGTTGAGGAACGCCATCTCCTGCAGGCGTCGCGCCACGGTCTCGAAGTCGTAGTTGGTGGTCTCGAAGACCTCCGGGTCGGCCCAGAACCGGATGGTGGTCCCGGACTTCGTGGTCGGGTCGCCCTTCTTCAGGGTCCCGGGCATCGACTTGTCGTAGGTCTGGAACCACTCGTGACCGTCGACGCAGATGTCGGCCTCCAGCCGGCTGGACAACGCATTGACCACCGAGACACCGACTCCGTGCAGGCCGCCGGAGACGCTGTAGGCGCCCTCTTCGAACTTGCCGCCGGCGTGCAGCACGGTCATCACGACGTCGACCGTCGGAATGCCGGTGGCGTGCATGGCCACCGGGATACCGCGGCCGTCGTCGGTGACTTCGACGCCGCCGTCTTCGAGGATGCGCACCGCCACCTTGCTGGCGAAGCCGGCCATCGCCTCATCGACGGCGTTGTCGACGACCTCCCAGATCAGGTGATGCAGGCCGCGTTCACCCGTGGAGCCGATGTACATCCCGGGTCGTTTGCGGACGGCTTCGAGGCCTTCGAGAACCTTGATCGAATCGGCACCATATTTGTTTTGGGCAGCCACAGTGGGGGAGCTCTCCTCAACGTCTCGAGCAAGCATTCGGCGCACCACATCACCGGGTGCGCGGGGGGGATACCCGAACAGTCTACCGTGAACGAGCCTCAGCGGGTATTTTCTCAGGGCGTTTCCGGCCATCTGGTTGCGCCGTGACGCCGATATCGCGGTCGACCATGTGTCCGGCCGGTGGCCAGAGCGATTTTTGTGCTCGTAGCGCCTCTGAGGCGCGGCTCGTCGGACCGTCGGCCGACTCGAGCCCGGCTACCCGTAGGTGTCGCGCGGCCCACGGCCTGAAACGTGCAGTGGGCCCTTGCGCCACGACGGCGCGGTGGGCCCGGTGATCTTCAGCGTCGTCACCACCCCGTCACCGACCGCGGCGGCGATCTTGGCCAACAGCTGGGACTGCACCAGCCGCAACTGCGTCGCCCAGGCCGTGGATTCGGCCGACACGCTCAGTACACCCTGCGAAAGCCTGGTCGGAGTCGCGTGTGCAGCGATGTCCTCACCCACCACCGAGCGCCATCGACCCAGTACCGTGCCCTCGGCGACCTGCGCCGACCACCCGCGTGATTGCGCGAGGTCGCGGGTGGCCGCACTCAGGGACTGGGGGTCGCGGGCATCCGGTCCCGGCCCCGACCATCGGCGGCGGCCGCCACCGCCGCCGGGTGCGCGCCGGCGTAACGGCGCCCGGCGCCCCTGCCCGACGTCCTTGCCCTGGCTGCGTGCCGCTTCGCGCGCTTCGGCCAATGTCCTCCGGACCAGGTCCATGCCGGTCAGGCCGGCCAGATGCGCCGGTGGTTCTGGCAGCTCGGGCAGCTCGGAATCACTCATGCGTCGCCCCCGTTCAGTTCCGAAACCCTGCCGGTGTCGTCCTCGGCCACCGAGATCCGAATCTGGCGGGCCTGCCAGTCCGCCGGCACGTCGTCGGCGACGGCGGCGGTGATCAGCACCTGTTCGGCGGAGGCGGCGACGTCGGCGAGTGCGCGGCGGCGAGCTGTGTCCAGTTCGGCGAACACGTCGTCGAGGAGTAACACCGGCTCGGCCCCTTCGCTGCGCAGCAGTTGATAGGCCGCCAACCGCAGCGACAGCGCCATCGACCACGATTCCCCGTGGCTGGCAAAGCCTTTCACCGGCCGGTCACCTAATCGCAGTTCCAGCTCGTCGCGGTGGGGACCGACCAGACACACACCGCGTTCCAATTCTGCGCGGCGCCGGTGCGCCAGTTCGGCCAACAGCAGCTCTTGAAGCTCGTCTGGGCCCGCGCTCGCCGCCTCGGCGGGAATCTCCAATTTCGGGCGATAGGCAACCGCCGCGGTCCTGGTCCCGGGGGCAAGCAGTTGATAGGCCTTTTCGACTTCCGGGGCCAACTGATCGACCAGCTCGATCCGGGCGGCCATCAGCTCGGCGCCGTGTGCCGCCAACTGGGCGTCCCAGACGTCGAGGGTGTCCAGCACCGACCGGTCACCGCGGTGCAACGCACCCGAGGCGCTTTTGAGCAGCGCGGTGCGCTGGCGCAGCACTTTGTCGTAGTCGGCGCGCACCCCCGCGACCCGCGGCCGGCGCACACTGGCCAGTTCGTCGAGGTAGCGCCGTCGCTCACCGGGATCACCGCGCACCAGCGCCAGGTCTTCCGGGGCGAACAACACCGATCGCAGCACGCCGACGACCTCTCGGGCGTGCCGCACCGGGGCCCGGTTGAGCCGCACCTTGTTGGCCCGCCCGGCGGCGATCTCCAGGTCCACCGCCAACTCTCGGCCTTCGTTGACGACGATCGTCGACACCACCGCGCGCTCGGCGCCGGACCTGATCAGCGGGGCGTCGGTGGCCACCCGATGTGACCCCAGGGTCGATGAGTACCACAGGGCTTCAACAAGATTGGTCTTACCGTAGCCGTTCGGACCGACCAGTACCGTCGCGCCCGGCTCCAGTTCGAGGTCGGCGTGCGCCCAGGACCGGAAATCCCGCAGGCCCAGGTGGCGGACATACACCGCGAAACCACCCCTCCAGTCGTGGCGGCCGCGCCGGTCAGCCCGGCAGGCGAACCGGCATCAACAGGTAGACGTAGTCCGACGGTACCGCCGGGAACGGGCCCGCGCCGCTCAGCGCAGGGTCGTCGTCGCCGGCCGGTCGCAGCACGGCCGGCTTCTTGGGATCGGTGAATCCCATCGAGACCTTCTCACTGTGCAGCGAGCCCAGGCCGTCGGTCAGATATGTCGGGTTGAAGGCGATGGTCAGCGGCTCGCCGGCAAAGTCGACCGGCAGATCCTCCTCGGCCCGGCCGACATCCTCGGCCCCGGCCGACAACCGCAGCGTTCCCTCGGACAACTCCATGCGGACCTGTGCTCCGCGGTCGGCGACCAGGGCGACACGCTTGATCGCCTCGGTCAGCTCCGCCACCCCGATGGTGGCGACCGCCAAGTGCTCGCTGGGCAGCAGCTGGCGGAATTTCGGGAATTCGGCGTCCAGCAATCGGGTGGTGCTGCGCTTGCCGGCGCTGGTGATGCCCAGCAGGCCTTCGCTGCCCACCGACGGGCCCGCCCCCAGAGCCAGATGCACCTCATTGCCGTCGCCGCTGGCCTTGGCGGCTTCGGCGAGCGTTTTGGCCGGGACCAGCACCGCGGCTTCGGTACCGGGCGCCGCGGACCAGGTCAGCTCGCGAACCGCCAGGCGGAACCGGTCTGTGGCAGCCAAAACCACTGTGTTGCCTGATATCTCGACCCGGATACCGGTCAACATCGGTAGCGTGTCATCCCGGCCGGCCGCCACGGCCACCTGGCCGATCGCCTCGGCGAACAGGTCCGCGGACAACACCCCGGTCTCCTCGGGCAACGTCGGCAGCGTGGGGTAATCCTCGACTGTCATGGTCGGCAGGGAGAACCGGGCATTGCCGCACGTCAGCGCCACCCGGGTCGCTTCGACCTGGACCTCGACCGGCTTGGCCGGCAGTGCCCTGGTGATATCCGACAGCAGTCTTCCGGATACCAAAACGCTTCCCGGCGAAGCGATCTCGGCTGCCAGCTGGACCTCGGCGGAAACCTCGTAATCGAACCCCGACACCGTCAAACCGTTGTCGGACCCGGTCAGCAGCACTCCGGCCAACAACGGCACGGTGGGCCGGGCCGGCAGGGATTTCGCGACCCACGCCACCGCATCCGCGAAGTCGTCCCGGTCCAGGCGGAATCTCAAGTCGGTCAGACCCGCGTTCGTGGTCGCCGCGTCCATAGCGTCCTCTCGTCACCCCGTTATCGAGCTCTACCCCGCGGCGACCGGTGAACGTCCCCACCTGCGGCCGTGCAACGCCCTCGACAAAAGCACAAGGGCGGTAGGTCACCAACCGTAGAGCCTAGAAGCACTTCGGGAAAGTTATTCCATGACACCCGTGGCTGCCCCGGCTGTGCGCACCGGGTGGAAGTTGAGGGGTTGTGAACAGTCCCCCTCGGCGCGAATCCCCAACGGCTGTTTTTGTAGGGAAACCGATGAAGAGAACTGAGTATTAGTAGTAAGGCCTGTGCATGGTGGGTACAACACGGCATCGTTGCTGCTGAACGGGGGGATCGGGTTGGGGACCGACGGTGAATAACACGCCGAGGGGCCGAGGCCGGGCTGTGTATGGAACCGCGGCTGTGTATCCCCGGTCGCTTCGTCCGCGGACGGTGGACAGGTTGTCCGCAGCGGTATCCACAGGTAGCGGCCGTAACGGGTGGTACGAGTGGGTCGGAAGTTTTTGCAAGAAGTCCGGAGAAGACCGTGGCCGGCAGGGGGCTCAGCGCTTGGCGCGTTGCCGGATGCGGGTGGTGAGCTCTTTGACCTGATCGAAGATCTCGCGGCGCTCGGCCATCTCGCCGCGAATCTTGCGTTCGGCGTACATCACGGTGGTGTGGTCGCGGCCGAAGGCCTGGCCGATCTTGGGTAGCGACAGATCGGTCAGCTCACGGCACAGGTACATGGCGATCTGGCGGGATTGAGCCAGCGGGCGGGTTTTGCCGGGGCCGCGTAACTCCTCGATGCTGGTGTCGAAGTACTCCGCGATCACCGCCATGATGATCGCCGCACTGATCTGTATCGTGCTGGCGTCGGCGATCAGGTCGCGCAGGACGATCTCGGCCAGCGCCCGGTCGATCGGGGTCTTGTTGAGCGAGGCGAACGCGGTCACGCGGATCAGTGCGCCCTCGAGTTCACGGATGTTGCGTTCAATGCTGGTGGCGATCAACTCCAGCACGTCGCCCGGAACGTCGAGACGTTCCATCTGCGCCTTTTTGCGCAGAATCGCGATCCGGGTCTCCAGATCAGGTGGCTGGACGTCGGTGATCAGCCCCCACTCGAACCGGGTGCGCAGCCGATCTTCCAGGGTGGCAAGCTGTTTGGGCGCTCGGTCGGAGGTGATCACGATCTGCTTGTTGGCGTTGTGCAGCGTGTTGAAGGTATGGAAGAACTCCTCCTGGATACCTTCTTTGCCCTCGATGAACTGGATGTCGTCGACGAGCAGGACGTCGATGTCGCGGTAGCTGCGTTTGAACGCGACCTTGCGGTCGTCGCGCAGTGAGTTGATGAAGTCGTTGGTGAACTCTTCGGTGGAGACGTACTTGACCCGCATCCCGGGGAAGAGCCGCTGGGTGTAGTTGCCGGCCGCGTGCAGCAGGTGGGTCTTGCCCAGACCGGACTCGCCCCAGATGAACAACGGGTTGTAGGCACGCGCGGGCGCCTCGGCGATGGCCAGGGCAGCGGCGTGAGCGAATCGGTTGGAGGTCCCGATGACGAACGTGTCGAAGGTATAGCGCCGGTTGAGGCTGGCGCCGTCGGCGGTCACGGAATCGTCACTGGGCCGCTCGGTGAAGTAGTTCGGCCAGTCGTATTCGACGTCATTGCTCTCGTCCTCGTCGTCGTCGCTGACGCGGGACGGGGCGGCACCGTCGGTGCTGGACGAGGCGGACGTGTCGTCGGCCGGGGCAGGCGCGATGCGTACGCCGAGTTCGATGTCGTGCCCGAGACGACGGCTCAAGGCGGCGGTGATCTGGGCGCGCAGGTGCCGTTCGATCTCGTTCTGGACGAAGCTGCTCGGCACCGCGAGCAGGGCGAAGCCCTCGACGATCGCCAACGGGTGGACGAGGTTGAGCCAGGCCTTCTGTTGGGGTGTCAGCAGGGGTGCTGCGCCGTCGGGCGAACCGGCTTCACCGTTGAGTTCCGCGACGACCTCGTCCCACAGGGTGAGGAACGCGGTCCCGGGGTCATCGGTCAATGCCCAATCCCCCTGGCTCGAAGTCGTGGTGCACGGATCCCGTGCCGTGACATGCTATCCACACAGTTATCCACAGGTGTGGATGAGGTGCGCATACCCCGTTGAGGCCCTCCAGGCCAGTTGCTCGGCAACGGCCACTCCAGATCGTCAGGCGACACCTGAAGCGCCGGCCGGTTCGTGCTCTTCGATTACGGCCGAAACCGCTCCAGTTGCGAAACGG
Source organism: Mycolicibacter senuensis (assembly GCF_002101885.1). Taxonomy (GTDB): domain Bacteria; phylum Actinomycetota; class Actinomycetes; order Mycobacteriales; family Mycobacteriaceae; genus Mycobacterium; species Mycobacterium senuense. The sequence goes on along the minus strand of NZ_LQPS01000013.1, from coordinate 14,255 downwards.
CGCTGGCAAGCAAGCTAACAGGTTTCCGGGCGGCCGACCACTCGTTTCTGCGAGATGAATCGGCCGAAAATGGGCCGGCCCACGACGCCCGTGGCGGGTGTGACCACTGTGAACAATGGGCCTGATCCCAACCCGCTCCGGAGGACTGCCCGGGCCGCTCCGGACGGTGTCGGTGGCGGGTTTGACCCGGCGAACCTGCGTCAGTACCCTCGAACAGTCGCCCGAACGTCGGCGATACGGCAGCGACCGGCCCGGTGGGCCGGAGACCGCGCCGGTTACCAGCAAGACGCAGAAGTTCACCGAGCTTACCGAGTGCGTCGCGTGCGGCAGGCACAACGGGCTTCCGGTGTGTCGGGCAGACGCGGTGCAAGACGCAACAAGGAGAGTGTGCCGTGGCCAAGGGCAAGCGGACCTTCCAGCCGAACAACCGACGCCGAGCCCGGGTGCACGGGTTTCGCCTGCGGATGCGTACGCGCGCCGGACGCGCGATCGTCACGGGTCGGCGTCGCAAGGGCCGTCGCTCGCTGACTGCTTGAGACGGGTAGCGCGGCGGTGCTCCCGTCTCACTACCGGATGAGACGGTCGGCTGATTTCGGCGCGACGGTCAAGCAGGGCCGTAGGGCGGTGCAGCCTGACGTCATCGTCTACAGCCGAGTGGTCGACGCCCGGCAGATCGATACGCCCGACGTGGCTGAGGCGTCCCCGCAGGTCGGGTTGATCATCGCCAAGTCGGTGGGGTCGGCCGTCGATCGGCACCGGGTGGCCCGCCGGTTGCGTCATGTGGCCCGCGACATGCTGGGCGAGCTGCACCCCGGTGAGCGGTTGGTGATCCGGGCGTTGCCGACCAGTAGCGGGGCGAAATCGGCTGCGCTGCGTGCACAGTTGCGCGCCGGATTGCGGGCGGTACACCGGCCGGGAGGTGCGGTGCGGTGAGCCACGGCCTGGCAGCGGCTCCGGTCCGCGGACTGATCTTCGTCATCCAGCTCTACCGGCACTTGATTTCCCCGCTGCGGTTACCGACTTGCCGCTTCATGCCGACGTGCAGCCAGTACGCGGTGGACGCCTTGAGCGAGTACGGGCTGATCCGGGGGAGCTGGCTGGCAGCGGTGCGCCTGGCAAAGTGTGGGCCGTGGCATGAAGGTGGCTGGGATCCGATACCGGAGCGGTCCCAGGATGGCGCCGGCTGCGGCTGCCCGTCCGGGAACGCCTCGGACAACCGAGCGGAGGGTGAACGCAGTGTCCTTTGATCCCCAGAGTCTGGACTACGTGTATTACCCGGTGTCGGGGATTATGTGGTTGTGGTACAAGGCTTTTGGTCTGGTACTCGGTCCGGCGAACTTCTTCACCTGGGCGCTGTCGGTGATGTTCCTGGTGTTCACGCTGCGCGCGCTGCTCTACAAGCCGTTCGTCAAGCAGATCCGCACCACCCGCCAGATGCAGGAGCTGCAGCCGCAGATCAAAGCGCTGCAGAAGAAGTACGGCAAAGACCGCCAGAAGATGGCGATGGAGATGCAGAAGCTGCAGCGGGAACACGGCTTCAACCCGATCCTGGGCTGCCTGCCGATGCTCGCGCAGCTCCCGGTGTTCCTCGGCCTGTTCCATGTCTTGCGCTCGTTCAACCGCACCAGCACCGGGATCGGCCAACTGGGCCTGTCGCCGGACCTGAACCGGCAGCTGGGCAACTACTTCTTCAGCACCGCCGACGTGGGCAACTTCCTGGACGCGAACCTGTTCGGAGCGCCACTGGGTGCGACCATGATCCAGCGCACCGGGTTGGACGCCTTCGCCGAGTTCAACCGAGTCTCGGTGATCGCGGTGGGCGTGCCGATCATGATCGCCGCCGGCATCGCGACCTACTTCAACAGCCGGGCATCGGTGGCACGCCAGAGCCCGGAAGCGGCGGCCAATCCGCAGACCGCGATGATGAACAAGCTGGCGCTGTATGTGTTCCCGCTCGGCGTGGTGGTCGGCGGACCGTTCTTGCCGCTGGCCATCATCTTGTACTGGTTCTCCAACAACATCTGGACGTTCGCCCAGCAGCATTACGTGTTCGGCTTGATCGCCAAGGAGGACGAGGCGAAGAAGGAGGAAGCGCTGCGGCGACGCGCTGCCAACGCGCCGGCCCCCGGGGCCAAGCCCAAGCGCACCGCGCGCGCCGCCGCCGCCGCCGATGCCGACAGCGCCAGCGAGTCCGAGCAGCCGGCGGCCGAGGAGACCGTGACCGAACCGGCCGGCGCGGAGCCGGCCAAGGCCGACACGGCCAAAGCCGACACGGCCAAACGAAACCCGGGCCGGCCGGCGCAGCGCGGTAGCCGCCCGGGCGCCGGCGCGAAGCCGAAGAAACGCAAGCGGTGACCGCACCGCCACCAAGCCAACCGGCGCGTGAGCAGCCGGGCACGGAGGGAGACGACATGACCGACATGACCGACATGAACGACGCGGAGACCACGGCGCAAGAGGCGGTGGAGACTGCGGGCGAACCGGAGACCGGCGACGGCGGAACGGCCCCCGCCACGCCCGCCGCGGATCTCGAAGACCGGTTGGTGGCCGAGGGAGAGATCGCCGGCGACTATCTGGAGGAACTGCTCGATCTGTTGGACTTCGACGGCGACATCGACCTCGACGTCGAGGGCCGGCGCGCGGTCGTGAGCATCGACGGCGGCAACGACCTCACCAAGCTGGTGGGCCGCAAGGGCGAGGTGCTCGACGCTCTGCAGGAGCTGACCCGGCTGGCGGTGCACCAGAAGACCGGCGAGCGCAGCCGGCTGATGCTCGACATCGCCGGCTGGCGCCGGCAGCGCCGCGACGACCTGACCGCGTTGGGCGACGAGGTGGCCCGGCGGGTGCTGGAAAGCGGCGACGATGAGGAACTGGCCCCGATGAGCCCGTTCGAACGTAAGATCGTCCACGATGCGGTGGCTGCCGTCGCCGGAGTACACAGCGAGAGCCAGGGTGTGGAGCCGTCACGCCGCGTCGTCGTTCGGCGGGACTAGCGGGTAGGCACCGCCGGGAATTACATCCGAGTAATTCTCTAGCGCGCCCTTACCCGGGAAGCCGGAGGAATGTTTCACGTGAAACATGTCGGGGGAGCGCCGGCACCCGCGGCTCCGCCGGAGGCGGCCGATGTCTTCGGCGAGGGGCTCCCGACCGCCCGATGCTATGCCGAGTTGTTGGCGGGGCCGGGCGTGGAGCGGGGCCTCCTGGGGCCGCGCGAGGTCGACCGGATCTGGGAGCGCCACCTGCTCAACTGCGCGGCGGTGGCCGAGTTGCTCGAACCGGGTGAGCGAGTCGCCGACATCGGCAGCGGCGCAGGCCTGCCCGGGATGGTGCTGGCCATCGTCCGGCCGGATCTGCATCTGGTGCTCGTCGAACCGCTACTCCGGCGCAGCGACTTTCTCCGCGAGGCGGTCGAGGAACTCGGACTCGAGAACGTGGACGTCATCCGCGGGCGTGCCGAAGACCGGGATGTGCGCGATCAGGCGGGAGAGCGGGACGCCGTCGTCTCGCGAGCGGTTGCCAGCCTCGACAAGATCAGCCGGTGGAGCCTGCCGCTACTCCGGACCGGCGGGCGGATGCTGGCGATGAAGGGTGAGCGAGCGCAGGACGAGGTAGACGAGCACCGCCGTGTGATGATCGGACTAGGCGCGAACGACGTGAGGGTGGTGAGATGTGGCGTGAACTATTTGACTCCGCCCGCGACCGTGGTGATGGCGCGGCGGGCGGAGCCCGGCCGAACCGCCGGCGGACCGACGCGACGGACCACCAGGAGAGCAAGATGAGTACACCCTCGCGCGGCCCGGTTTCACGTGAAACATCGGCCGGCCCGGTTTCACGTGAAACGTCGCCCGACTACGACACCCCGATCGGCGCGGCCGCCGAACGCGCGATGCAGGTGCTGCACACCCACAACCGGCTGCCCCGCCCGAAGCGACGCCGGGTGTTCACCGTGGCCAACCAAAAGGGCGGAGTCGGCAAGACGACGACTGCCGTCAACGTGGCGGCGGCGCTCGCAGTCCAGGGGATCAAGACCCTGGTGATCGACCTCGACCCCCAGGGCAACGCCAGCACTGCGCTGGGCATCTCCGATCGCCAATCGGGCACGCCGTCGTCGTACGAAGTCCTGATCGGGGAGATGCCGGTGCAGGCCGCGCTGCGCCAGAGCCCCCACAACGAGCGGCTGTACTGCATTCCGGCCACCATCGACTTGGCCGGCGCCGAGATCGAACTGGTGAGCATGGTGGCGCGGGAGAACCGACTGCGGACCGCGTTGAACGAACTGGACGACTCCGACTTCGACTACGTCTTCATTGACTGCCCCCCGTCGCTGGGGTTGCTCACCGTGAACGCGTTGGTCGCGGCGCCGGAGGTGCTGATCCCGATCCAGTGCGAGTACTACGCCCTGGAGGGCGTGTCCCAGCTGATGCGCAACATCGAGATGGTCAAGGCGCACCTCAACCCGCGGCTGGAGGTGACGACCGTGTTGCTGACGATGTACGACGGGCGCACCAAACTCGCGGACCAGGTCGCCGACGAGGTCCGGCGGTACTTCGGCGACCGGGTGCTCCGAACGGTGATCCCACGCAGCGTCAAAGTGTCGGAAGCGCCCGGGTACAGCATGACCATCATCGATTACGACCCGGGCTCGCGCGGAGCGATGAGCTATCTGGACGCCAGCCGGGAACTCGTCGAACGCGATCTGGCCGGTGGCCCCGAGGGACGGCGTTGATGACCGTCGGCGGCAAGAAGGAACCACTCCCAGCGAGAAGGAACAACGCAAATGACCGGACCGTCGCGTAAGAAGGGCGGCCTGGGCCGCGGCCTGGCATCGCTCATTCCGACCGGCCCCGGTGACGGGGCGGCCCCGTCGGACCGGGGCGCCGGCATGGGGCCGCGAATGGGTGACGCCGCGGCGGATGTCGTTCTGGGCGGCGCCACCCCGGCGCAGGCCGCCGAGGTAGGCGCGGTCTATCGCGAGATCAGTCCGGCCGACATCGAGCCCAACCCGCGCCAGCCGCGGCAGGTCTTCGACGACGAGGCGCTGGCCGAACTGGTGCACTCGATCCGCGAATTCGGGCTGATGCAGCCGATCGTGGTGCGGGCGCTGCCGGGGGCCGCACCCGGGGCGGCGCGCTACCAGTTGGTGATGGGGGAGCGGCGCTGGCGGGCGTCCCAGCAGGCCGGCCTGGAGGCGATCCCGGCGATCGTGCGGGAGACCGACGACGACAATCTGCTGCGCGACGCCCTGCTGGAGAACATTCACCGGGTGCAGCTGAACCCGTTGGAAGAGGCCGCGGCCTACCAACAGCTGCTCGACGAGTTCGGGGTGACCCACGACGAACTGGCGTCCCGACTCGGCCGGTCGCGGCCGTTGGTGACCAACATGATCCGGTTGCTGCGGCTGCCGATCGCCGTACAGCGCAGGGTGGCCGCGGGGGTGCTGTCGGCCGGCCACGCCCGTGCCCTGCTGTCGCTGGAGGGCGGTGCCGAGGCGCAGGAGCAGCTGGCGGCCCGGATCGTCGCCGAGGGATTGTCGGTGCGGGCGACCGAGGAGGCGGTCACGCTGGCCAACCGCAGTGACACCTCGACACCGGTGGCCCCGCGCCGCAAGCCGATCCAGATGCCCGGTCTCCAGGATGTCGCCGAACGGCTGTCGAGCGCCTTCGACACCCGTGTGACGGTCAGCCTCGGCAAGCGCAAGGGCAAGATCGTGGTGGAGTTCGGGTCGGTCGACGACTTGCAGCGCATCGTCGCGCTGATGAGCGGGTCAGCCGGTTGAGGCCGGTTGAACCCGGTGTCGAGCCAGGTCCAATGGCACAAGGCAATTACGTCACTGTGACGGTAAAGCGGTGCGGCGGCAAGGCTGTGGACGAATCATGCTGAACGGCAAGGACTTTCGTACTTCTGCGGGGCGGCGAGGCCGGCCGGGGCCGATGGTGGCATCCGGCGGCCCCTCGCTCCTATCCTTAAGGGGCTGCCGTCGGTGGCAGCACGGGTTGAGATCGGGAGTTCAGTGTCTGTCCGAATCGCTCCGCTGAAGCTCGAGGGTTTCGAGCAGCTTCCCAAGCACGCACGCCGGTGCGTGTTCTGGGAAGTGGCTCCGGCGACCCTTGGCCGCGACGACCACCTCTCGGATCCGGAGTTCGAGAAGGAAGCCTGGCTGTCGATGGTGATGCTGGAGTGGGGGTGCTGCGGTCAGGTCGCCACACCATCGGTCGCCGCCGGGGGTTCCGACGAATCGCCGTGCCTGGGCTACGTGCTCTACGCCCCGCCGCGCGCGGTGCCGCGGGCCCACCGGTTCCCGACGGCACCGGTGTCAGCCGACGCGGTGCTGCTGACGTCCATGGGGGTCGAACCGGCGCCGATGGCCGACGGTCTGCCGCGGGAACTGATCGCCGGAGCGGTCGAGGAGCTGATCCGCCGCGGCGTCCGCGCCCTGGAGGCGTTCGGCCGGACGGCAGCTGTCGGCGACTTGCTGGACCCGCGCAACGTGCAGCCGGATGTCGCACCGGTGCTCGAGGCCGTCGGTGACTGCACCGTGGAGCACTGCATCATCGAAGCCGACTTCTTGATCGATGTCGGGTTCACCGTGGTGGCACCCCACCGGTACTTCCCGCGGTTGCGGCTGGAGCTCGACAAGGGCCTGGGCTGGAAGGCGGAGGTGGAGGCGGCGCTGGAACGGCTGCTGGAAAGCGCGCAACTGGAGGCGCCGGTCGGGGCCAGCGCCCCGGCGGGTTCGGTGTCCGGCCGGTCAGGAACCGCCGAGCCGGCCGGTCCGCTCGACCGACAACTCATGGGCCAATAATTCGGCGAACGTGAACGTGCCGGTGGGCCGGTCGTTCTTGCCGAGCAGGTACAGCCGCTTGACCGCGGCCAGCATCCCTTCGGCGATGGCGTCGCGCGTCGCGGGCGAGACCAGCATCCCGCGGTCACGCGGGCTGGTGATGTAGCCGACGTCGACCTCGACCGTGGGCATCCGGGTCAGCCGCAGCAGGTCCCACGTCCGGCCGTGCGCCCGGCAGTCCTGTAATCCGGTGCGCGCCACAATTTCTCGTTGAATGAAGTCGGCGAGGTTACGGCCGATGGTGGACACCGACCCGTGGGAGTTGCCGAAGTGGAAGGAGGCCACCCCGTTGGCCGCCGGACTGACGTGGGTGGCGCAGCGCAGGCTGATCATCAAGTCGGCGCCGACGGCGTTCGCGGTGGCGGCTCGCTCGGCATCCGACGGACTGCGACCGTGCGGCCGGGACAGGAACGTCTCCATCCCGATGGCGGTCATCCGGCCTTCCAGACGACTTGCCAAGTCCCACAAGATGTCTGCTTCGCTGATCGGCCCCGTCGGCGTTTGGGTGATCAGCCCGTGGTCGCCGCCGCCGCGGCCCGGGTCGATGACGATCCGCTTGCCGGACAGCCTTGGCCCCGAGCGCCGCACCAACTCTTCCTCGCGGATCGCGTGAGGTGAACCGCCGGTCACCCGCGAGGCCAAAAAGTTCAAGGAGCGCAACGTTTCCGGCCCGCAGATACCGTCCGCGTACAGCCCGTACTCACGCTGATAGGACATCAGCGCATTGTGGGTCTGGATACCGAAGTAGCCGTCGACCATGCCGGTGTAGAAACCCAGATCCTGCAGGCGGGCTTGCAGCGTGGCCACGTCGTCGCCGTACATCGGCGCCCCGAACTGGTGGTTGAGGATGCGTGCACCCAAGCGGTAGGACGCCTCTTTAAGTGCCCGATAGGTCGCCTCGCCGATGATGCCGTCGACGAGCAGCCCGCGCTGTTGCTGAAAGGCGCGCACCGCCTGGTCGAGGTCGTCGTCGAACACGTCCAGCGCGACATGTTTGCCGGTGGTCAGGTCCGCGTCCGGGCTGTCCACCAGGCCCAATGCAGCCAGTGCTGCGCGGATCTCGACGACAGCGGCGCTGCGGTCGCCCCGGCGCAGCGCGTCGTCCGCGCTGCGATGCCGACCCGACATTACTGAGCCCTCCAGTCGTCGCTGTTGGCAGCGAAAACGTAGCTGGCGGTTGCCAGCAGGTTAGGCAGCATTGTCTCAGATGCTGGCCGATTTATTGAAAACGGCGAGGCCAGAAAGGTGCGCGAACCTGACCGGGTCCCGACGGCTCAGGCTGCGGTCAGCCGATGTCGGCGAGCTCACGCAGCAGGGCGGCCTTGCCCTTGGCGCCGACGATCCGCTTGACCGGCTGGCCGTCCTTGAACAGGATCAGCGTCGGGATCGAAACCACGCTGAATTCCCGTGCGGTTTCGGGGTTCGCGTCCACGTCGAGTTTGGCGACGGTGAGCTGGTCGGCCTGCTCGGCGGCGATCTCCTCGAGGACCGGGGCGACCATCTTGCAAGGTCCGCACCAGGTTGCCCAGAAGTCGACCAGCACCGGCTTGCCGCTGGCCAGTACGTCGGTGGCGAAGGTGGCGTCGGAGACGGTCACCGTGTTGTGGTTGTCGGTCACTGTGGTGCTCCCATCAGGGTTTCGGTAACTGGGTCCACCGCGGCCTGCGCGGCTTCGGCGGCGTCGGCGGCCTCGGCCAGCCAGCGCTCGGCGTCGATGGCGGCCGTACAGCCGGTTCCGGCTGCGGTGATGGCCTGCCGGTAGGTGCGGTCCACCAGGTCGCCGGCGGCGAACACCCCCTCCAAAGAGGTGCGTGAGCTGGGCTGCTGCACCAGTACATAGCCGTCCGCGTCGATCTGCACGGCGTCGCGCACCAGCCCCGAGCGCGGATCGTGGCCGATAGCCACGAACACCCCGGTCACCGGCAAGGTGGTCTCCGCGCCGGTCACCGTGTCGCGCACCTGCAGCCCGGTCACGGTGTCCGTGCCCTCGACGGCGATCGGCACCGCGTTGGTGAGGAACCGGATCTTGTCGTTCTCGCGAGCCCGGTTGAGCATGATCTTCGAGGCGCGGAACTCCTCCCGGCGGTGGACCAGGGTGACGCTGCGGGCGAACCGGGTCAAGAAGGTGGCTTCCTCCATGGCGGAGTCGCCGCCGCCGATCACCGCGATGTCCTGGTCGCGGAAGAAAAAGCCGTCGCAGGTGGCGCACGAGCTGACCCCGCGGCCGAGAAGTTCCTGTTCGCCGGGGATGTTCAGGTAGCGGGCGGCGGCACCCATGGCCAGAATGACCGCGCGGGCCCGGTAAATCTCACCTTCGGCGGTGACGACGGACTTGACCGGGTCGTCCAGGGTCACCGACTCGACGTCTTCCATGCGCAGGTCGGCGCCGAAGCGCAGTGCCTGCTCGCGCATCTCATCCATGAGCTCCGGGCCCATGATGCCGTTGCGGAAGCCGGGGAAGTTCTCCACCTCGGTGGTGGTCATCAGTGCACCGCCGAACGAGGTCCCCTCGAACACCAGCGGCGCCAGTTGCGCCCGGGCAGCGTAGATCGCCGCGGTATACCCGGCCGGGCCGGAACCGATGATGATCACATCGTGGATGGTCGGTGTCTCAGACATCGAGGGCCTTTCCGCTCGGACCGTTACAGGGTCTACCAACGTCAGCGTAGGGGGCGATGTTCCCCGGACCGATACGGACGGGTTGTGCGGTGCCGGTCAGGGGCGGCGAACGGTGGTGTCGGCCAGCAGCCCGGTGTCGGCGGAACTGCAGTTGGGGGCCACTGCCAGCGCGACGATCGTGTCGGCAGAGGCGCCGGGCAACAGCAGCACGATCCCGGGATGGCCGTTGACCGCGATCTCACGTGCGCCCAGCGCGGTGGTCGCGGCCGGATAGCCCAGGGCGGTCAGGCAGCCGGCCCGTCGTCCGGGGTCGGTCAGGGGGCCGTATTCGGGGGTGCGGTCGAGCAGCTCGAGGATCTCCGCTTCGGTCAGCGGCAACACCGGTGCCGGTTCGGACGCCACCGTGATGGCGTCGAAGGATCGGGGTCCGCTGGGAGTGTCGCCGGGAAACCGGATCAGGGCCGCGGTGCCCAAGCCGACCGCGAGCAGCGCGGCCGCGCTCCCGGCGACGGCGGCGATCCGGTTGAGCCGGGGCAGCGGTCGGCTCGAATGCGCCGGGTGCCGTTCCCGGCGTTCTCGATCATCCGCGTCCATCGCAGCGCCGCTCCCGCTCGCTTCGTGGCTAGGCACAGTCGTCGACCCGGCCGTGCATGGCACCGTCAGCTGCCAAGGCTATCCGCCGGCGCGCCGGGCGGGCCGGGGCGGCGGGACCGGCGTGGTCTCGGCTCAGCAGTACCGCGAGCCGGGCCCGGCCGCGGGCGCAGCGGCTCTTGACCGTGCCCTGCGCTACACCGAGCGCGCGGGCGGCATCGGCGATGGAGTAGCCGTGCATGTCGACGGTCAGCACGGCGGCACGCTGTTCGGTCGGCAACCGGCGCAGCGCCGCGCGCACCTCCAGTGCGGTCTCCACCTCGGCGGTGCGATCGCCCACGGCCGGAAACTCCTCGAGCGGTACCTGCTGGTGAATCCTGTTGCGCCGCATCCGGTCCCGGCAGGCATTGACCACGATGCGGTGCAGCCAGCTGCCGACGGCGGCGTTGTAACGAAACGAGCCGGCGCTCCGGTGCGCCGAGAGCATCGCCTCTTGCAGGGCGTCCTCGGCATCTTCGGGGCAGCCGGTGGTGAGCCGGGCCAGCCGGCGTAGCCGGCGCTGGTGGCGGCCGTAGAGCTCCTGGAATGCGTAGCGGTCACCGGCAACGTGTGCGGCCAGCAGTTCGGCGTCGCTGCGCTCCGGGTGACCCATGGGCGGACACTAACCAGCCGGCGGCCCGAGGGCACTTCAGTTGTGCACAGGCCAGCCGGGCTGCCCCCGGGCGGGGGTGGCCGCGGGGACCGTCTAAGACGCTGCCTGCACGGTGATCTCGGAGATCTGGGTGCGGCTCTCGCCGCCGGTGTTGCCCATCGTCGATATCCACACCAGCAGGTTCGACGTCGGCGCCGAGGAGTCCGCCGAGATCTTGTTGGCCCCGGGCCGCAGCGCCTTGGCGGGCGCCAGCAGCGTGGTGTCTTCGAGCCGGGTCGGCCGCGGCGTCGTCGACGACCGCAACTCCACCCGGGTCCCGGTGCTGGAGACGTTGATCCCGACGCTGCCGATCACCGTGGGTTTGGGCAGCTGCAGTAGCAGCCCGACGCCGTTCTTGAAGTTCGGGAAGGGCACCGGATCGGAGTAGGTGTCCGTCGACCAGAAGGTCGCGGGATTTCCGTCGATCGCCAGCCCGGCGTCCTGGGGACGATCGGCCTCGCCGCCGGGCGAGAACACCGTCGCGTTCACGGGTTTCACGGTGCTTCCGGGCGAGGCCGAGCCCGTCGCCGACGATGATGCCGACGGAGTGCTCAGGCCCAGCTCCGTTTTGTCCAGCCCGTTGACGTCGCCGAAGATCCGGTTGAGTACGGAGGCCAGCACCAGCAGCGCGACCAGGATGACGGCACCGCCGATACCTGCGCCGATCAACACCCGGCGGCGCCGTTCGGCACGCATCTCGGCATCCACCGGCGGCGCCGGACGCGGCGCGGGGGGCTCATCGCTGACCGGGCCCAGCAACTCCGTCTGCTCGTGCAGCGCGGTGGCCTGCTGCAGCAGGTTCGACAACGTCGAGGCGCCGCGGATGCCACCGTCGGACTGGATCGCGTGACTGGCGGCGGCGGAGATCTGGAACGGGATCTCCCGGTTGACCGCGTCGGGTTTGACCGGGTTGCCCTCGGCGTCGAGGTCCGCCGCGGCGAGTCCCACGTCGGCCGCGCCCTCCAGCGGCCACCGGTTGACCAGCAGCGCGTACAAGGTGGCGCCGATCCCGCGGATGTCGTCTTCGGGCTGGCTGTCGGGCAGTGTCGCGGGGAAGGCGAGCGTGACGTCGCCGTCGATGCTGACCCGGACCCGGCCCGGATGGTCGATCGACAGGGTCACACCGGCCTGGTGGGCGGCCTCGGCGGCGGTGGCCAGCGACCGCATCGCCCGGGCCGCGCCGATCGGCGAGGGTGCGGTGCCGGCGACCTCCTGCAACGAGGCGCCCCGGACCCATTCGGAGACCACCAGCCCACCCGCTCCGATACGCACCACGTCGAGGACGCGGGCGATTCCGGGCAGGTCGATCTGGCTGAGCCGCTGGGTACGCGACAGGATGCCGGTGAGCTGCTCCTCGGGCATCGTCTGGTCGGGGTCGACGAACGTCAGCGCCACCTGCCGGTCCAGAGCGGTGTCCAGGGCCTGCCAGAACTGCAGCAGTGGGGTGTCGCCGTGGCGCACCAGCAGTCGGTAGCGTCCGCCGGCGATGCTCAGGCCGGGTGTCAGCTGGCCCTCGTCGGCCGGCTCGGGGATGTCGGTGGAGCCGGCGACAGGCCGCTGGGGTTGCGGCGGGGCAACCGATCGCGACCCCGTGCGAGCCCCGGCACCCTCCGAGGGTTTGTTGGCCACCTCCGTGCCTTTCGGTGTCCAGCCACCGGCGATGTGGTCCGGGGGCATGTGCCGGCCGGGATCGTTGGTGGCGTCCCCGCCCGGCGTGGGCAAACGGCTGTGCTCAGCGTACGGGACGACCGGTTCGGGAGACGGTGGGTTCGACATGCCGATATGCGGGCGGCGGGCACCGAGTCTGCGGCGCACGGCGGCCAGCGCCGCGGCGGCTTCGGGCACCTTGGCGCGCACCAGCACCGCGCCGATGATCGGCAGCATTACCAGCATCAGCACCAGCAGCCGCAGCATCGATCCGGCCGCGCCGCGGTCGGTCAGCGCGCGCAGGCCCAGTCCCCGGTCGAGCACCTCGGCCACCAGGCCGGCCAGCAGCGATGCGGTCACCGTCACCAGAATGGTGCGAACCACAGTCGGGCCGAGCAGGTGACCGCTGACCGGCCGCAGCGCGCGCCGCAGCAGGATGTGCCCGACGGCCGCGCCGGCGAGGAACCCCAGGCCGTTGGCCAGCCCCAGGTAGGCGGCCACCAGCTCGGGGTTGTCGGTCAGGTGCGGGGCCAGTACCGATGCGGCGATCTTGACCGACGTGATCATCACGATGATGCCGATGGGGATCCAGGGCTGCTCCCGGGCGTAGAACACCCGCAGCTGTAGCAGAACCATGGCGTAGGGGATCAGGGTGAACGCCGACATGGCGATCGCGGCGCCGAGGTAGCCGGCGTCGACGTCGCCGAAGTTGCCGTAGGCGAACAGCGCGCTGCCGATCGCCGGGCCGCCGACGGTCATCAGCGCAACGATCGGGATCAGCGTGATCATCATCAGCCGGGTGGCCAGCGACAGGTCGGCGAGCACCGCGGAGTCATCGCCGGCGGCGGCGTTACGGCTCAGCCGCGGCATCACCACCGTCAGCACCGTCACCCCGATCAACCCGAACGGCAGCTGCAGCAGCAGCCAGGCGTAGTAGTAGATCGCCGGACCGGATGCCGCCGAGGTGGCCGCGATCTGGTTGGTCACCACCAGGCCGATCTGGCTGATCAATACGTAGAGCACCATCGCGGCGGCCATCGCCCCGAAGCGCTTGAGCCGGTCGTCGATGCCCCACAGCGGCCGCAGGCTGATCCGCTCCCGCCGGATCGCGACCAGCAGGACCGCGGTCTGGGCCACCACGCCCGCGGTGGTGCCCAGGCCCAGCACCAGCAGCTTGGCGTTTCCCATCCGCACCGGGTCGACCGACAGTTCGCCCGGCACCAGCAGGTAGACGACCAGCGTGGCGATCGCGACGACGTTGTTGACCACCGGCGCCCAGGCCGGCGCCCCGAAGATGTTGCGGGTGTTCAGGATTGCCATGAACACCGACGACAACCCGTAGCAGATCACCTGCGGCAGCAGCAGGTAGGCGAACGCGATCGTCAGCGGCTCATTGACCTGCGGGTCCCCGCCCAGCATCAATCTGACGAGCAGCGGCGCCGCGGCCACCGAGATGACGGTGGTCGCCAGCAGCAGGGCGGTGGCCAGCGTCACCAGGCGCCGCACGAACGCGGCCCCGCCGTCGGGGTCGTCGCGTTCGGCGCGGGCCAGCACCGGCACGAAGATGGCGGTGAAGGTCGCCTCCAGCACCAGCGCGGCGATCTGGTTCGGCAACTGGTTGGCGACCGAGAAGGCGCTGGAGAGCGCCGCGCCCAGGATCGCAGCCAGCAGCACGATGCGGATGAAGCCGGTGATCCGGCTGACCAGGGTGGCCAGCGCCATCCCCCAGGATCGCGACACCACGGCGGCGTCGGTCAACTCCGGCCGCGCGGGCTGCGGCGCCGGTGCGGTCATCGGTCCGCATCCCGGTCGGTGCGGCCCGCGGTTGCCGCGGGTGGGCGGGGGCGGTCCGGGTCGGGTGGGCGG
>NZ_LQPS01000012.1 GCF_002101885.1 Mycolicibacter senuensis | reverse complement strand
TTGACGGGATTGATGGCACCGCGGCCAGTATTGATGGCACCGCCGGTACAGCAGGTGGTGCCGGCGGCAATGGTGGTAACGGTGGGTCCGGCGCTGGTGGTGCTCGGGCTGCGGATGGTCTGGGCGGCAATGGTGGTGCTGGTGGCCGGGGTGGTCATGGTTTCACCGGTGCCGATGGCCATACGCCTGGTGGTGACGGTGGCCATGGCGGGCGTGGCGGTGCCGGCGGTGATGGCGGCGTGGCCGGGACCGGCCGGATTGCCGGTACCCATGGTGCCGGTGGGCTCGGTGGTAATGGTGGCTCGGGTGGTCAGGGTGCGGCTGGTGGGGCTGGTGCCGACGGCACTGCGGCCAGTATCGATGGCGCTGAGGGTGCTGCTGGTGGTGCCGGCGGGAATGCCGGCGTCGGTGGCGCTGGTGGGCTCGGGGGCGATGGCCTCCAGGCTGCCAGCGGTAGTCATGGCGTCGCGGGTGTCGGTGGTGATGGTGGTGGCGGTGGTGCCGGGTTGGCCGGTGCTGATGGTGATGCTTCGGGCCTGGATGGTGTTCGCGGTGGTCATGGTGGGGCTGGGGGTGCCGGTGGCCTGGGTGGTTTAGAAGCCAACGGTGTCGACCGGGCTGCGCAGGGTGTCGGCGGCAATGGGGGTGTCGGCGGTGCTGGTGGTCACGGCTATACCGGTGCTGACGGGGATGCCCCGGGTGCCAGCGGTGAGCACGGCGGTAACGGTGGTGCCGGCGGTAACGGTGGCGCCGGTGGTGCTGGTTCAGACGCTGGTGCCCATGGTGGTGGTGGACTTGGCGGCAATGGCGGCAATGGCGGCAATGGCGGCAACGGTGGTGTCGGGGCGGCGGGTGCTGTCGGGGCGACCGGAGATGGCATCGAGATTGATGGTGGTGCTGGGCAGGCCGGTGGGGCCGGCGGCAACGCCGGTGCCGGTGGTGTTGGGGGCGCCAATGGTGATGGCAGCCGGGCTGGTGATGGCACCGATGGCAAGGCCGGGGCTGGTGGCGACGGCGGTGGCGGTGGTGCCGGGTTGGCGGGTGCTGATGGTGATGCCGCAAGCCTGGATGGTGTTCGCGGTGGTCATGGTGGCGCTGGGGGTGCCGGTGGCCTGGGTGGTCTAGAGACCGACGGCACCCGGGCTGCGCAGGGTGTGGGCGGCAATGGTGGTGCCGGTGGGGCCGGCGGCCACGGTTACACCGGTGCTGACGGGGATGCCCCGGGTGCTGATGGTGGTCATGGCGGCCATGGTGGTGCCGGTGGTGATGGCGGCCTCGGTGGTGCCGGTTCGGTCGCCGGTGTTCATGGTGGTGGTGGGCTCGGCGGTGATGGTGGCTCGGGTGGTCAAGGCGCTGCCGGTGGTGCTGGTGCCGAGG
The DNA here is from genome assembly GCF_002101885.1 of Mycolicibacter senuensis. Classification (GTDB taxonomy): domain Bacteria; phylum Actinomycetota; class Actinomycetes; order Mycobacteriales; family Mycobacteriaceae; genus Mycobacterium; species Mycobacterium senuense. The sequence continues at coordinate 316 of NZ_LQPS01000012.1, read as the reverse complement.
GGACTGCGGCCAGTATCGACGGCGCTAACGGTGCGGCCGGTGGTGCCGGTGGTAACGCCGGTAGCGGTGGTGTTGGGGGCGCCAATGGTGATGGCAGCCAGGCCGCGGGCGGTATCGATGGCAAGGCCGGGGCTGGTGGCGCCGGCGGTAACGGTGGTGGCGGGTTGGCCGGTACCGATGGTGACGCCGCAAGCCTGGATGGTGCTCGTGGTGGTCATGGTGGGGCTGGGGGTGCCGGTGGCCTGGGTGGTTTAGAAGCCAACGGTGTCGACCGCGCGGCGCAGGGTGTCGGCGGCAATGGTGGTGCCGGGGGTGC
>NZ_LQPS01000011.1 GCF_002101885.1 Mycolicibacter senuensis | reverse complement strand
GGACGATCTTGGCGGCATGCGGCGATGGCATCACCCATGCTAACAAGAGCGTATGAATTAATGACTCAGGACACTAGATTGAGATTAACTGTTGAAGTATCCGCTGACAGGGGTGGTGGCCGCGGGCGAGACACGTTAGCGTCTGACGAGGATACCGAGGGGGGATCAGTCAGCGTCCCAAGTGTCCAGACATGCGTTGTCGCCCAACATTATTGATGTGCCGCGTTCGCGTCGCGGTCCGCTGCGCGCGGATGCCGGGCGATTGGCGATGTTCACCCGGCGCCCGGGCGAGTTCAAAGGTGAGCTCATGCCCGGGACATCAAAGACGGAAGGAACGCACCGAAATGAATCGTCGGATCATATTATCGGTCGGTGGGGCCACCGCCGGTCTACTCACGACCACATTCCTGCCCGCGACGATCGCTCTGGCCGACAACGGTGTCGGTGCCGCGGGCGACGTCGGCAGCACCGCGATACCGGTCGGCCTGACTAGCGGCACGGCGGGAACCGGCGGCACGGCGCCGCTCGGCGACATCGGCACGCTCAGCCCGGACGTGAACGCTCCTGAGCCCGGCGGCCTCGGCGCGCTGACACCCGCGGCGGGCACACCGGACCCAACCAGCTCGCTGCCGCTCGGCGACACCGGTGGCTTGTCGCCGGTCAACGGCGACGGCTTCACCATCGGTGACACCACTTTCAACCCCGTGCAGGCCGACGGCTCGGAGGGGTTCACCCCGCTCAGCCCGCTGTTCAGCGCCCCGCCACTGTTCCAGGTCGCCGAAGGCGATCAGTCGTTCGACATCACCAGCGGAAGCGGGACCGACGCCACCGACCTCGGCAACGTCACCGCCAGCGAGAACGTCACGAACCTGTTCGGAGGTATCCACAACACGCAGTTCACGATCACCGACGTTGATCCGGCCAGTGGCGCCTCGGCCTCGGACCTTCCCACCGTCGGCACGGTCTATGACGTCATGAACTTCGGCAACGGTTTCGCGAACATCTACACCGACGTCCCCGGAGCGGAGGGCGCCGCCAACTCGATCACCGACACCCTGGTGACGCCGTTCGGCGACTTCGATATCCCCACCGATTTCGATGCGGCCGGACTGCTCGACCCGGGTGATGCATTCAGCGGGGTGGCCTCGTTGGGGGCCGATGCCGCCGGAGATGCCGCCGACGCGGCCGGCGGCGCGGCAGCCGATGTGGCCGGCGGTGCTGCCGACGCGGCAGCGAGCGGTGCAGCGGACGCCGCCGGGGACGCCACCGATATCGCGGGCATGCTCGATCCGTTGAGCTTCCTGGGCTTCTGAGCAGGAGTTCGTTGCCCGGCCGGCCCGGCATCCCAGGCCTTCAGCGACGGGGGCCTGGGATGTTTGGCCCGCGCTCAGATCGGGAAACCCGGTCACCGCGTAAATTCCGGACAATCGTCGGGGGGGTCATGAAGCAGGCGCAACAGTGAAGGCGCAGCATAGCTTTGGACTGAATCTGTCCTGGCTGCGCGTCACGACGGTGTTCCTCATCGATCTCGCGATTCTGCGGCTCGCCGGCCATTGGCCCACCGAGCTCGGGTCGCCGGCTCGCGCCTGGTGGCCGGGCGTCGGGCTCGCGGTAGCGGTGACGGCGGCCGCGCTGATCACCCACCGCCGGGTCCCGCTGACGTCGATACTGCTGGCGCGGGTATTGGACCGGTTTGCCAATCCCGCAACGTTTCTCAATGAGGGCTGTACACCCGGCTTCGATCACCGCCGCCGCTACAGCCACGATGTGGTCGGCCTGCGCGAGCACGGGGGGCAGCTGGTCACCGTGATCGCCGTGGCGCCACCACCGGCAGCCACTTCGGGCCGCCACGGCCGCCGGCACCAGCCGCTGGGCGCGCTGCCGGCCGGTCTGGTCGCCGCCGCACTGCGGCAGTTCGACGTACGGCTTGACGGCATCGACATCGTCTCGGTGCGAACGTGCGACACCGCTGCCGACGGCGACACCGACACCGGCCCGGCCGATGACCAGCAGGCCCCGGCCGTCTCGGACACCGCCGCCCCCCGCGACACCTGGCTGATCCTGCGCATGGATCCGATGCGCAACGCCGAAGCGGTGGCGGTACGCGACTCGGTGGCGGCGACGCTGGCGGCGGCCACCGAGCGGCTCGCGCAGACCCTGCAGGAGCGACACATCGTCACTCGGGTATTGCCGGCAGCGGAGTTCGGCCGGGTCGACGCGACGGTGCTGGCCGGGCTCCAGCCCACCCGGATCCGTCGGCGACGGCGCCGGCTGAAGCAGAAGCAACGCAAGGGACCCAGGCAGTACGCGGCCACCTTCTGGATGTCGCCGCGCGACATCACCACGGCGAATCTGGAACAGCTCTGGCTGCGCGCGGCCGACACCACGGCCGTGACCGTCCGGCTGACAACGCAGAACAACCACACCGAGGTGTCGGTGTTGGTTCGTTACCACACCGCCGATCGGCTGCGCCGGAACATGTGGGCCGGATTGAACCGCCTCAACGGCCGGCAGTTGACGGCGCTGCGGACCAGCCTGCCGACGCCCAGGCGCCGGACGCTGGCCGTGCCCGCCCGGGAGTTGGACGGCCAGGAGCCGCTGCAGGTGCCGCTCGGCCCCACCGCGCAGCAACCGCTCGCGCGGGTCAAGCTGCCGGCGTGACCGGAAGGCCGGCTCTTATTTGGCCTTCTCGAGGATCTCGACCAGCCGCCAGCGCTTGGTGGCCGACAGCGGGCGGGTCTCCATCAGCGACACCCGGTCGCCGATGCCGGCCGTGTTGTTCTCGTCGTGCGCCTTGACCTTCTTGGTGGTCCGGATGATCTTGCCGTAGAGCGGGTGCTTCATCCGGTCTTCCAGCTCGACGACGATGGTCTTCTCCATCTTGTCGCTGACCACGTAACCAATCTGGGTCTTGCGGCGGCCCCGCGGCTTCTCCGTGCGCGGAGTGTGCTTGGGGCCCTTCTCCGTGGCGTTAGCCTTTGCAGCCTGTGCCATTACGATGCCTCGCCTTCAGAACCATCGGGACCGGACGTCAGGCCCAGTTCCCGTTCGCGCAACACGGTGTAGATGCGCGCGATCTGGTGGCGCACCGTGCGGAGCCGACGGTTGTTGCTGAGCTGCCCGGTCGCCATCTGGAAACGCAGGTTGAACAGCTCCTCTTTGGATTCGCGCAGCCGCTCGACGAGCTCGTCGGCATTGAGCTCGCGCAGTTCGCCGGCGGTAACTCCCACTGCCATCAGAACTGCTCCTCTCGGGTGACGATGCGCGCCTTGATCGGCAGCTTGTGGATCGCCCGGGTCAGTGCGGCGCGGGCGATGGCCTCGTTGGGGTAGCTCAGCTCGAACAGCACCCGGCCCGGCTTGACGTTGGCGACCCACCACTCCGGCGAGCCCTTACCCGAACCCATGCGGGTCTCGGCGGGCTTCTTGGTCAGCGGACGGTCCGGGAAGATGTTGATCCACACCTTGCCGCCACGCTTGATGTGCCGGTTGATGGCGATACGCGCCGACTCGATCTGCCGGTTGGTGACGTAGGCGTGCTCCAGTGCCTGGATGCCGTAGTCACCGAACGTCACCGCGGTGCCGCCACTGGCGAGACCGCGCTGTTTCGGGTGATGCTGCTTGCGGTGCCTGACCTTGCGGGGAATCAACATGACTCAGCTCTCCGTGCTCTGCGTTGGCTGCGGCTCCGCGGCCGCAGCGCTTCCCTGGCCCTCGCCGGCCGGTTCGGCAGCAGCGGTGCTCTCGGTGGTCTCGGCGGCCCGCCCGGCGTCGGTGCTGGTCGCAGTGGTACCCGAGGCGCCGCTGCGGCGCGGGCGGGTGCCCGACGGCCGCTCCCGGCGGGGACGGTCGGCCGACGGTGCGGCAGCGGCCAGCTCGCGCTTGCCGCCGACGACGTCGCCCTTGTAGATCCAGACCTTCACGCCGATCCGGCCGAAGGTGGTCTTGGCCTCGTAGAGACCGTAGTCGATGTCGGCGCGCAGCGTGTGCAGCGGCACCCGGCCCTCGCGGTAGAACTCCGAGCGGCTCATCTCGGCGCCGCCGAGGCGGCCCGAGCACTGCACCCGGATGCCCTTGACGTTGGGCTGGCGCATCGCCGACTGGATCGCCTTGCGCATCGCGCGGCGGAACGCCACGCGGTTGCTCAGCTGCTCGGCCACACCCTGGGCCACCAGCTGCGCGGTCGACTCGGGGTTCTTCACCTCGAGGATGTTCAGCTGCACCTGCTTGCCGGTCAGCTTCTCCAGGTCGGCACGAATGCGGTCGGCCTCGGTGCCGCGGCGGCCGATGACGATGCCCGGCCGGGCGGTGTGGATGTCCACCCGGACCCGATCGCGGGTGCGCTCGATCTCGACGTCGGCGATACCGGCGCGCTCCAGGCCGCTCGACAGCAGCCGGCGGATCGCCACGTCCTCCTTGACGTAGTCCGCGTACTGCTTGTCGGCGTACCACCGCGACTTCCAGTCGGTGGTGATGCCCAGCCGGAAGCCGTGCGGGTTGATCTTCTGGCCCATTACTCCGAGCCCTCCTTCGCGTCGGACGTCTCAGGCGCCTTCTTCGTTGCCGCCTTCTTGGCGGGCGCCTTCTTCGCCGCCGCTTCCTCGGTTGCCTTGGCCGCCGGTGCCTTCTTGGCCGGCGCCTTCGCGGTCGCCTTCGCCGTGGCCTTCGCGCCCGCCTTTGCATCCGTCTTCTCGGAGGCGGCCTTGCTGGCCTGCGCACGACGCGCCCGGGTGGCACCGGCGGACTGCGCCGGACCGCCCTTGGCCGGCCGGCTCTCCACCACGACGGTGATGTGGCTGGTGCGCCGGCGGATCCGGTAGGCACGCCCCTGGGCGCGCGGCTTGATCCGCTTGGCGGTCGGGCCCTCGTCGGCGTAGACGGTCGCCACCACCAGGGTGGACGGGTCCAGGCCGTTGTTGTTCTCGGCGTTGGCCGCCGCGCTGGCGATGACCTTGGCCACCGGCAGGCTGGCCTGCTGCGGCGCCCAGCGCAGGATGTCCAGTGCCTCAGACACCGACTTGCCGCGCACCAGGTCGATCACCCGGCGCGCCTTGCTGGCCGACACCCGCACGAAGCGGGCCTTGGCGACAGCGGACGGAAATTCAGTCGTTACGCTCACCGGCGCTTAGCCTTCCGATCGTCCTTGATGTGTCCCTTGAAGGTGCGCGTCGGGGCGAACTCGCCGAGCTTGTGCCCGACCATCGACTCGGTGACGAATACCGGGACGTGCTTGCGGCCGTCGTGAACGGCGAACGTGTGCCCGATGAAGTCGGGGATGATCGTCGACCGACGAGACCAGGTCTTGATGACCTGCTTGGTGTTCTTCTCGTTCTGGACGTCGACCTTCTTGAGCAGATGGCCGTCGACGAACGGACCCTTCTTGAGGCTGCGTGGCATCGCTTTCCCTCCGCTTCCTAGCGCTTCTTGCCGGTGCGCCGGCGTCGGACGATGAGCTTGTCGCTGGGCTTGTTCGGCCGGCGGGTGCGACCCTCCGGCTTACCCCACGGGCTGACCGGGTGCCGGCCACCGGAGGTCTTGCCCTCACCACCACCGTGCGGGTGGTCCACCGGGTTCATCACCACACCACGGACGGAGGGGCGCTTGCCCTTCCACCGCATCCGGCCGGCTTTACCCCAGTTGATGTTGGCCTGTTCGGCGTTGCCCACCTCGCCGACGGTGGCGCGGCAGCGCACGTCGACCCGGCGGATCTCACCGGAGGGCATCCGCAGCGAGGCGTAACTGCCTTCCTTGCCCAGCAGCTGGATGCTGGATCCGGCCGAGCGGGCCAGCTTGGCGCCACCGCCCGGGCGCAGCTCGACGGCGTGCACCAGGGTGCCTGCCGGGATGTTGCGCAGTGGCAGGCTGTTGCCCGGCTTGATGTCGGCGTTGGCGCCCGACTCCACCACGTCGCCCTGCGACAGGCCCTGCGGGGCGAGGATGTAGCGCTTCTCGCCGTCGAGATAATGAAGCAGTGCAATCCGTGCCGTGCGGTTCGGGTCGTACTCGATGTGCGCGACCTTGGCGTTGACGCCGTCCTTGTCGTGGCGACGGAAGTCGATCACCCGGTAGGCACGCTTGTGGCCACCGCCCTTGTGCCGGGTGGTGATCCGGCCGTGGGCGTTACGCCCGCCGCGGCCGTGCAGCGGCCGGACCAGCGACTTCTCCGGGTGAGAGCGGGTGAGCTCGGCGAAATCGGAGACGCTGGCACCGCGACGACCGGGGGTCGTCGGCTTGTACTTGCGGATTCCCATGTCAGTTAGGTCTCTCTTTCACTCCGGTCAGGCCGGTGCGGCGAACAGGTCGATCGGCTTGCTGCCGGGCGCCAGGGTCACGATGGCGCGCTTGGTGTCCTTGCGCTTGCCGTAGCCGGCCCGGGACCGCTTGCGCTTGCCCGGCCGGTTCGCGGTGTTCACCGACGCGACCTTGACGGAGAAGATCTTCTCTATCGCGATCTTGATCTGCGTCTTGTTCGAGTCGGGGTGCACGACGAATGTGTAGGTGTTCTCCTCGATCAGCCCGTAGGACTTCTCGGAGATGACCGGCGCGAGGATGATGTCGCGGGGGTCGCTGACGGTCGCCATCAGGCCGAAACCTCCTGATCCTGGTTGTGCGCCGCACTGCCGGAGATGTAGGCGTTGAGGGCCTCGACGCTGAACACCACGTCGTCGGCACGCAGCACATCGTGGGTGTTGAGCTGGTCCGGGGACAGGATGTGCACACCCGGCAGGTTGCGCACGCTGCGGGCGCCCGTCTCATCGGCCCGGCCGATGACCACGAGCACCTGCTTGCGGTCGGTGATCGTGCCCAGGAAAGCCTTGGCGTTCTTGGTCGACGGGGTCTGTCCGCTCACCAGCTCGGTGACCGCGTGGATGCGGCCGTTGCGGGCCCGGTCCGACAACGCGCCACGCAGTGCGGCGGCGATCATCTTCTTCGGGGTGCGCTGGCTGTAGTCGCGCGGCTTGGGACCGTGCACCACGCCACCACCGGCGAACTGCGGCGCCCGGGTCGAACCCTGCCGGGCCCGGCCGGTGCCCTTCTGCCGGTACGGCTTACGGCCACCGCCGCGAACCTCACCGCGGGTCTTGGTCGAGTGCGTACCCTGACGGCCCGCAGCCAGCTGCGCGATCACCACCTGGTGCATGAGCGCGATGTTGGCGGGAGCGTCGAACAGCTCGGCGGGCAGCTCGACCGAGCCGCTCTTCTTGCCGTCCGGGGTCTTGACGTCAATCGTGATGCCAGCCATTACTTCTCACCCTTTTTGATCGCGCTGCGGACCAGGACCAGTCCACCGTTGCGTCCCGGAATGGCGCCTTTGATCAGCAGCACGCCGTTTTCGGCGTCCACCTTGTGCACCACCAGGTTCTGGGTGGTGACACGGTCATTACCCATCCGGCCGGACATCCGGGTGCCCTTGAACACCCGGCCCGGGGTTGAGCAACCGCCGATCGAACCCGGCCGGCGGTGCACTGCCTGAGTGCCGTGGCCGGCGCCCTGACCGGCAAAGCCGTGCCGCTTCATGGTGCCGGCGTAGCCCTTGCCCTTGGAGGTGCCGGTCACGTCGACGTAGGCGCCGTCGGCGAAGATCTCGGCGGTCAGCTCCTGGCCGACCTCGTAGGTCGCGGCAGCCTCGACGTCGTCGAGGCGCAACTCGGCCAGGTGCCGGCGGGGGTTGACCCCGGCCGCCGCGTACTGCCCGGTCAGCGGCTTGTTGATCTTGCGTGGGCTGATCTCGCCGTAGGCGAGCTGTACGGCGGAATAGCCGTCGCGCTCGGGGGTGCGGATGCGGGTCACCACATTGGGCCCGGCCTTGACGACCGTGACCGGCACGACCTTGTTGTTCTCGTCGAACACCTGCGTCATGCCCAGCTTGGTACCCAAAAGACCTTTACGTGCCATGGTTTCTCGTGGCTCCTACTGGATGTTGACGTCGACGCTGGCCGGCAGATCGATGCGCATCAGGGCGTCAACGGTCTTCGGCGTGGGATCGAGGATGTCGATCAGCCTCTTGTGGGTGCGCATCTCGAAGTGCTCCCGCGAGTCCTTGTACTTGTGCGGGGACCGGATGACGCAATACACGTTCTTCTCGGTCGGCAGCGGCACCGGGCCCACCACGGACGCACCGGTGCGGGTGACGGTCTCGACGATTTTGCGCGCCGAGGCGTCAATAGCCTCATGGTCGTAGGCCTTGAGCCTGATGCGGATCTTTTGTCCCGCCACGCTTCTGCTACCTCACTCCTGCAAAGGGGTCCGTCTTTCGAACCCTTCGCGCCCGCACGCATTGCCGCCTTTTCAGGCCCGTCGGCTCTGTGCCGACATCTGCGCTGGGCGCTGCCGCCGCTGTTTACCTGTCCTGGTCCACCGGTCCCCGCGGTCGGGCGTGTCGCCCGCACACGGCCTCGTTCACGGTGAAAAAACTCCGTGCCGCGAGTTTGGGACCGGACGCGCCCGGGTGGGCGCTGGTCGTATGCCCGGCCAGGGCAACCCCGGCGCAGGCGAACCTGAACAGTATGCCCCAGATCGGGTCAGCGGCCAAATCCCCGCGGTTTAGCGAGACTCGACGAAGGAGAGGCGAAGCTGGAACCGCGGCATCGACCCGGGCACATCGGCGCCGGCCTCCCGGCCCCGCGTCGACGGAGCCGCCACGCGAGCTATCTTACTTGCCGGTAAGATGGCTCGCCATGACCGGATCTACCAGTACATATCAGGCCTGGCGCCGGCTGGCGGGCCTCCCCGGCGGCACCCGGCTGTTCTCGGCCGCGGCGATGGTCAGGGTTCCTTACTTCGCGTCGGTGCTGCCGCACGTCGTCCGGATGGAGCCCGGATTGGCCGAGGTACTGGTGCCGAAGTGGCCGTTCATCTACAACCACCTGCGCACCGTGCATGCGATCGCTTCCTGCAACGCCGCCGAGGTGGCGATGGGGATGCTGATGGAGGCCACGGTGCCACGCAGCCATCGCTGGATCCCCAAGTCGATGAACGTGGCCTACCTGGCCAAGGCGACGACGTCGTTGCGGGCCACCGCCAGGCTCGACCCGCCGGACATCCCGGACTTCGAGGCCATCACCGACGGCGTGGAAGTCACGGTGCCGGTCAGCGTCACCGACCGCGACGGGGCCGAGGTGGTGCACGCCGACATCACCACCTGGGTGACTCGGGCCTAGTTGCAGCGTCCTCGGCGCCGAGCGTGCATCCACTGCGAGATCTGCCGGGCAGATTCATACGGTCAATGCAACGTCTCTGATTAGGAGGTTGCAATGCCGACTGGGTTCCCGACTCCGTGGCC
>NZ_LQPS01000010.1 GCF_002101885.1 Mycolicibacter senuensis | reverse complement strand
GTTCTGCATGACATCGACCAGGCCCGCATTGTCGAGACCACCGAGGGCGGCCGGCGAAGGCAAGTTCGATTCGAACATACTTGCGATAGTATCGGAATTTCGTGGCCCGAGCTTTCGGGCAGCCGCTAGTTGTGGATAACTGCGGCCACGGCTAAGGGCCGTCGGAAATCGAATCACTACTGTTGACAACGCGATCTCTTCCGCACGCATCGATCACCTGGAGCAATCATGAGCCTGGACAAAGTGGTCGAATCGGCCGCCGCGGCGGTCGCCGACATCCCGGACGGCGCTAGCCTGGCCGTCGGTGGTTTCGGGCTTGCCGGCATCCCGTGGTTTCTCATCGAGGCGCTGCTCGAACAGGGCGCAACCGACTTGACCATCGTGTCCAACAACTGCGGGGTCGACGGCGCCGGGCTGGGCCTGCTGCTCGACGCGCGGCGCATCAGCCGGGTCATTGCCTCCTACGTCGGGGAGAACAAGGAATTCGCCCGCCAGTACCTGTCCGGTGAGCTGACCGTCGAACTCACCCCGCAGGGCACCCTGGCCGAACGGATGCGCGCCGGCGGCAGCGGCATCGGCGCCTTCTTCACCCCCACCGGGGTGGGGACCGCCGTCGCCGACGGCGGACTGCCGTGGCGGTATCACCCGGACGGCCGTATTGCGCTCGCCTCGCCGGCCAAGGAGGTCCGCAACTTCCGGGGCACCGACATGGTGCTCGAAGAGGGCATCGTCACCGACTACGCCTTGGTGCGCGCGGCGGTCGCCGACCGGGAGGGCAACTGTCAATTCCATGCGGCGGCACGCAATTTCAACCCGCCGGCAGCGATGTCCGGTCAGGTCACCATCGTCGAGGCCGAGCGGGTCGTCGAAGTCGGAGAACTGCACCCCGACGCGGTTCACCTGCCCGGGATCTTCGTCAAGCGAATCGTGGCGCTCACCCCGGAACAGTCGGCGCGCAAGGACATCGAGAAGCGCACCATCCGGGAACGGGAGGTCACGAGATGAGCTGGTCCCGCGACCAGATGGCCGCCCGGGCGGCACAGGAACTGCACGACGGCGACTACGTCAACCTGGGCATCGGTCTGCCCACGCTGATTCCCGGCCACCTGCCCGAGGGTTCGACCATCACGCTGCACGCCGAGAACGGCATCCTCGGTGTCGGGCCGTTCCCGTACGACGACGAGGTCGACCCGGACCTGATCAACGCCGGCAAGCAGACCGTCACGGTACTGCCCGGGGCATCGTTCTTCGACTCGGCGATGAGTTTCGCGATGATCCGCGGCGGGCACGTCGACGCGGCCGTGCTGGGCGCCATGCAGGTCGCCGCCAACGGCGACCTGGCCAACTGGATGGTGCCCGGCGCCATGGTCAAGGGCATGGGTGGCGCGATGGATCTGGTCAGCGGTGTCGAGCGGGTGATCGTACTCACCGAACACGTCACCAAAACCGGTGCCGCCAAACTGGTTACGAGCTGCGACCTGCCGCTGACCGGCCGCGGTGTGGTGAGCCGGGTGATCACCGATCTCGGGGTGTTCGACGTCACCGGAGCCGGCTTCGCGGTGGTGGAACTGGCACCGGGCGTGAGCTACGACGAGGTGGTGACCAAGACCGGTGCGCCGGTCACCCCTCAGCGCAGCAGCGAGTTGAGCGCGTAGCGGGTCTGCAGGCCGATGTAGTCGTCGAGGCTGTACAACTCGCCGAAGTGCCAGTGCTTGAGCGCCCAGCCGTGGGCCAGCAGCATGATGTCGAACACCATCAGATCCACATCCACCTCGGCGAATGTTCCCGCGGCGATCCCGGTCTCGATCACGGTGCGTAGCGGTGCCGCAGTGGCGATCTCGAGCTCTTTGATCTGGGCGCGCCCGGCCGCGTCCAGGGTGCGGCTCTCCCGGTAGGTGAGTACGACGGCGTCGAGGTTCTCGTCGACGATCTCGATGTAGCGGCGGATTCCGGCGGTCAACTGCGCGACCGGATCGGCGCCGGCCGCGGCGATGACCGGGGCGAGCTGATCGGCGAATGTCTCCTGGATCCGCACGATCGTCGCCAGCAGCAGATCCTCCTTGCCGCCGAAATACTTGTAGATCAGCCCGACGCTGACGTTGGCCTCGGCCGCCAGATCCTGCATCGACATCTGGTGAAAGCCGGTCTGCTGCATGACGTTCACCGCGGCGTCCAGGATCTGCCGGCGCCGGGAATCGGTGCGTGCCGCTCGGACGGCCTCCTCGACGGGCAACCGGCCGTAGTCGATGGCCATCAGATGCCCAGGTCCTTGGCGATGATCGTCTTCATGATCTCGGTCGTGCCACCGTAGATGGTCTGGATGCGGGCGTCGACGAACGCTCGCGCCACCGGGTATTCGCGCATGTAGCCGTAGCCGCCGAACAGCTGCAGGCACCGGTCGGCGGTACGGACCTGCAACTCGGTACTCCACCACTTCAACTTGGCCGCCCGTGCCGCGGTCAGCTCGCCGTCCAGGTGTGCCGCGATGCAGTCGTCGAGGAAGGTGCGCGCCACATCGAGTTCGGTGGCGATCTCGGCGAGCACGAACTGGGTGTTCTGGAAGCTCGCGATGGGGGAGCCGAAGGCTTGCCGCGCCTTGACGTAGTCGAGGGTCTGGGCCAGCACGCCCTCGGCCGCGGCCACCGCGCCGACGCCCAGCGACAGCCGCTCCTGGGGCAGGTTGCGCACCAGCTGGTAGAAGCCCTGGCCTTCGGCACCGAGCAGGTTGGCGGCCGGCACCCGCATGTCGGCGAAGGACAGCTCGGAGGTGTCCTGGGCGTGCAGCCCGATCTTCTCCAGGTTGCGCCCGCGGTGAAGGCCCGGGGTGTCGCCGGAGACCACCAGCAGCGACAGCCCCCGGTGCCGGTCCTCGCCGGTGCGCACCGCGACCACGAACAGATCACCGGTCTGGCCGTTGGAGATGAACGTCTTGGTGCCGTTGACCACGTAGTCGTCGCCGTCCCGGCGGGCGGTGGTGCGGATTCCGGCCAAGTCGCTGCCGGCGCCGGGTTCGGTCATCGCGATCCCGAGCACGGTGTCGCCGGTCACCACGCCGGGCAGCCAGCGGCGCTGCTGCTCGGGTGTGGTCAGGTCGGTCAGATAGGGCAGCACCACGTCGTTCTGCAGCGAGAACGCGACGGCTTCGGCGGCGGCGCCGGCCAGCTGCAACTCCTCGATGACGATCGCGTGATAGCGGTAGTCGTGCACTCCGGGCCCGCCGAACTCCTCGGGTACCGGGAAGCCCAGCAGACCGAGCTCGCCGGCCATGGTGAACAGCGAGCGGTCCCACGCGCCGCAACGCTCCCAGTCCTGGTGGGCCCCGACGACGGTCCGCTGCACGAAGTCGGCGACCGTCTCGCGGAACTGCTGATGTTCTCGGGTATAGCTCAGCGCCATCGGAGTTGCCCTGGTCAGTTGAATGCCGCAAGCCCGGTGAAGGCTTTGCCCAGCACCAGCTGGTGCATCTCCGGGGTGCCCTCGTAGGTCAGCACCGACTCCAGGTTGACCATGTGCCGGATGACCGGGTATTCCAACGAGATCCCGTTACCGCCCAGGATGGTTCGCGCAGTGCGACAGATCTCGATCGCTTCGCGGGTGTTGTTGAGCTTGCCGAGGCTGACCTGCTCGGGGCGCAGGCCGACGGAGTCCTTGAGCCGTCCCAGGTGCAGCGAGAGCAGCTGACCCTTGTGCAGCTCGACGGCGGTGTCGACGAGTTTGGCCTGGGTGAGCTGGAAACCGGCGATCGGTTTGCCGAACTGGGTACGCGCCATGGCATAGTCGCGGGCGGCCTGCCAGGCTGAGCGGGCCGCACCCATTGCGCCCCAGACGATTCCGTAGCGGGCCTCGGACAGGCACTCCAGCGGCCCCCTGACGCCGCGGGCCTGCGGCAGCATCGCCTCGGCGGGCAGTCGCACGTCGTCGAGCACCAGTTCGCTGGTGACAGAGGCTCGCAGGGACAGTTTGTGGTGAATCGTGTTCGCCGTGAACCCGGGGATGTCGGTGGGCACGACGAAGCCGCGGATGCCGTCGTCGGTGGCCGCCCACACCACGGCGACGTCGGCGATGGATCCGTTGGTGATCCACATCTTGCGGCCGTTGAGAACCCAATCGGATCCGGTGCGCCTGGCCCGGGTCTTCATGGCGGCCGGATCGGAGCCGACGTCGGGTTCGGTCAGCCCGAAGCAGCCGATGAGCTCGCCGGTGGCCATGCCCGGCAGCCACCGCTGCTTCTGGTCCTCGGAACCGTTGCGGTGGATGGCGAACATCGCCAGCGAGCCCTGCACACTCACCAGTGAGCGGATACCGGAGTCGGCGGCCTCGAGTTCGACGCAGGCCAGCCCGTAGTGCACGGCAGAGGCGCCGCCGCAGCCGTAGCCGTGCAGGTGCATCCCGAGCAGGCCCAGCTTGCCGAATTCGCGGGCCAGTTCGCGGGCGGGCAGGTCGCCGATCTCGAACCATTCGCCGACGTGGGGCAGCACGTGCTCGGCGCAGAACTTCGCGACGGTGTCGCGCACCGCGATCTCGTCGTCGGACAGCAGCGAATCCAGGCTCAGCGGGTCGAGTTCGTCGAAGGCGGGTGTGGTCATCGGGGGCGTCCTTACTGGTTGGGCTGATGAGGTGTTGCCGGTCAGCCGGCCATGGTGAGGCCACCGCTGACGCTGATCACCTGTCCGGTGATGAACGAGGCGGCATCCGAGGCGAAGAACAGCACCGGCGCGGCGACCTCCTCGGGGCGGGCCAGCCGCCGGAACGGAATCGCTTTGACCAGCGCCTCTTTCAGCTTCTCCGGCTGGGCGTCGAACAGCGGGGTGTCGGTGGGGCCGGGGCAGACGCAGTTGACGGTGATGTGATGGCGCGCCATCTCCCGGGCCAGTGACTTGGTCAGTGCGATCACACCGCCCTTGGCGCCGGCATAGATCGTCTCCCCGGAGCTGCCGACCCGGCCGGCGTCGCTGGCCAGGTTCACGACCCGGCCACCGCCGCCGGCCTCGATCATCCCGGGCAGGAACGCACCGCACAAGTGCACCGGCCCGAGGTAGTTGATCGCCACCACCTTCTCGGCGAATTCGGTGGTGGCGTTGAGGAATTGGTCGGTGCGATCCCATCCGGCCGCGTTGACCACGACGGTGGGAACACCGACCTCGGCGTGGGTGCGATCGCGCAGTTCGTCGACCCGGGCGCGATCGGCGATATCCACCGGCAGCGCGGTGATGAGCTCCGGGTATGCCTGGGCGGTGGCCTCGGCGGCCGGCTGGTCGAGATCGGCGGCCACCACCCGGTCACCTTGGCCCGCGAACGCCAGGGCGATGGCCTTGCCGATGCCCGAGCCGGCGCCGGTCACCAGCGCGATCGTGGTACTCATGCGGTTACTCCTGCCCTCGGGGCCGGCCGGTCGGCGCGCCGGGATGAGGCCAAGTTCAAGAGAAATGAATTATTATTCATTAACTGTGAACGTATATTCGGGTCGGCGGCGGTGTCAAGCGAGAGCGCCACACTGAGGCGGCCGTCAGGCGAGGTCGATGCTTCCGGTGTCTCCGGCCGCGCTTACGACGTAAACTGACTCGTTGTCGTTGTCGTTGGGAAATGGGTGGTCAAGTGGATGCCGACGATCGCGGTGCGCAGCGGCCGGCAGACGCTGCCGGAGCCGACATCGTCGATGGGATCCGGCCGCTGTCACAGTTGAGCCGTGACGCGATTCTGGAGACGGCCATCGACTTCATCGATCGCCACGGCCTGTCGAAGTTGACCATGCGCCGATTGGGGACGGCCTGCGGAGTCGAGGCGATGGCGCTGTACCGCTACGTGCACAGTCGCGGCGACCTGCTGACCGGGGTCGTCGACCACATCGTCGATCGGCTCTACGCCGACCAACTCGCCGCGCGGCGACAAGAAGACGGCTGGCAGGACTACCTGATGCGGCTCGCGCACGGCGTACGCCAGATCGCCCTCGACCACCCGGAGGTTTTCCCGCTGGTCGCCACCCAGGCCCCGGAAGCGCCGTGGGTTCGCCCGCCGCTGCGCAGCCTGCGCTGGATGGAAAGCTTCCTCGACACGCTGATCTCCTACGGGTTCGGCGACGGGGCTGCCGTGGACGCCTACCGCTCCTACACCACGTTCCTGATCGGACACCTGCTGTTGGAGGTGTCGGCGCGCGGCGCCGACCTTCACCCCGACGAGGTCATCCTCGAGGCCGGCGAGTGTCCCGCCCGCGACCTGACGAGTTATCCGCACCTGCAGCGGCTGCAGCCGATGTTGTCCGAAGACCACAGCGGCATCGAGTTCGAAGAGGCGCTGGAGGCCATGCTCGACCGGCTCGAGTTGTTGCACTCCCGGCGCTGACGTCCCCGCTCCGCACCGGGAGGTTTACAGTGTAAACGCCCTGGGTATGTTGCCTGTCGCAAGGTCTGTTACGAGTGTGGGAGGAGTTTCACGATGGGACTGGCGGACAAGGCGAGGAACGCTGCGGAGGACGTTGCGGGCAAGGCCAAGGAGGCCGTCGGCAACGTCACCGGCAGTGACGACCTCCGGAACGAAGGCAAAACCGACCAGGGCAAGTCCAGCCTGAAGAAGGCGGGCGAGAACATCAAGGACGCCTTCAAGGACTGAGCCAGTGAGAATGCGCGCCCCGCCCGACGGTGAATCCGGGCGGGGCGCGCCTCGTTCGGGTCGCGGCAGAAAGAAGGGGAAGCGTGATGGCGGTGCAGCGATTGCTGCGGCCGGTGGCGCTGATGGTGTTGCTCGCGGGCGCGATCGTGTTGCTGGCGCCGGTGTCGGTCGCCGATGGCGACGGCGGCTCGATCGGCTGCGGCAATGCCGTCGCCGCGGATTTCTCGGCCGCCCTGGACGCCAACGCCGAAAGCGTGGCCACCGCCGTGATCGCCGGCCAGGGTGGTCCGCACACCAATTACGTGGCCGGATGCCGGTCCTCGCTGTCGACCCGGCGCGCCTGGGTGATCGCGCTGGTGGCGATCGGAGCCATCGCCGCCGCAGCCGGGTTTACAACGTAAACAAACTGGCGTAACTTCATCCGCATGCTGTTCGGTTTACGCCGTAAACTCGGTCGCTGTTCGGCATGGCTCGGTTCGGTGGCCGCACCGGGCAGGACGGCAAGTGACGGGGCCGGTGCGATCGCCACCGTCACCGATCTTCCCGCCCGGCTCGGCGAGGCCTTGGCCCCCATGCCGGCCCGTCCGGACCTGGAACTTCGTGTCGCTCTGGAGCGCAGCGGACCAGCGCTGGTGGTCTCCGCCAGCGGCAGTGTCGATGCGTCCAACGTGGAGGTCTGGCGGCGGCTGGTGAACGAGGCCGCCGCCGTCACCGAAGGCCCCGGGCCGCTGATCATCGATACCAGCGGGCTCGAGTTCATGGGCATCTGCGCGTTCGCCGTGCTGGTCGAGGAATCGGCCACGTGCCGCCCACGCGGTGTCAGCCTCCGGTTGGTGAGCAGCCAACCGCTGGTGGGCCGCATCGTCCACGCAGCGGGGCTCGACAGCGAGTTGGCGTTCTGCCTGACCATCGACGAGGCGCTCGGAGACCCACCGCGGGAAGATCCGGGACCGATCAGCGGATCCAGCGTCTAGCCGGGGCGACCGGTGCGCGACGCTCACCGGGTCCGGATGTCGGCGACGAGCGCAGCGGTGAGCCGGATCAGATCCGCCGGGGCCACCGCCACGTCCCAGCCGCGCTGCCCCGCACTGCACAGCACCTTCTCGAAGCCCGACGCGGAGGCGTCCACCACCGTCGGCAGCGTCCTGCGCTGGCCGAACGGCGAGATCCCGCCCAGCACGTAGCCCGTCACCCGTTGCGCCACCGCCGGGTCGGCCATGCCCGCCCTGGACGCCCCGAACGCGGCGGCGACGGCCTTCAGCGACAGCGTCGCCGGCACCGGCAGGACCGCGACCGCCAAGGCGGGCGGCGGTGCCCCGGCGAGTTCCACGATCAGGGTTTTGAGGATCTGTTCGGGTCGTAGTCCGGACGCCCCGGCGGTCGCCAGGTGCTCGACGGCCTCGGCCCCGAACGAGCGCTGGTCCGGGTCGTGGTGGTAGCGCAGCACCTCGTGGGGCACCTGTGCGGCGACAAGGGCGGCGATGGCCCGGGTTGCCGCGCGACTCACCGGGCCAGGATACGGCCGGAAATAGCGTCGTGACCGACGCTGTTGAGCAAGGCAGTGCGCGGTCAGTGCGCGCGGCTGTCGATCACAGTCCTAGGATCACAGAAGGAGTCCGGGTGTCAATGGCGATCGGTCTGCTGGAAATCGAGTCATCGGCTGGGCCGGTTGTGGGCAGCGCGACAGAAGGGACAGCAGCGATCGAGATGGCTGACGGTGACAGTGCGACCGAAACCGAGACGAAGGGCCCGGTTCGTTCCGAGGAGACCGACGAGCAGCTGACGGCGCGCTTCGAACGCGACGCGATCCCGATGCTCGATCAGCTCTACGGCGGTGCGCTGCGCATGACACGCAATCCCGCCGACGCCGAAGATCTGCTGCAGGAGACGATGGTCAAGGCCTACTCCGGGTTCCGGTCCTTTCGGGACGGCACCAACCTCAAGGCCTGGCTGTACCGGATCCTGACCAACACCTACATCAACAGCTATCGCAAGAAGCAGCGCAAGCCGGCCGAGTACCCGACGGACGAGATCACCGACTGGCAGCTGGCGGCCACCGCCCAGCACTCGTCGACAGGTCTGCGCTCGGCCGAGGTCGAGGCCTTGGAGTCGCTGCCGGACACCGAGATCAAGGACGCGCTGCAGCAGCTTCCCGAAGACTTCCGGATGGCGGTGTACTACGCCGACGTCGAAGGATTCCCCTACAAGGAGATCGCCGAGATCATGGAAACGCCGATCGGCACGGTGATGTCGCGGCTGCACCGCGGCAGGCGCCAGTTGCGCAGTCTGTTGGCCGACGTCGCCCGCGACCGCGGGTTCATCCGTGACGGTCAATCGGAGGAGGTGTCGTCGTGACCGAGCACACCAGCGGTTGCACCACGCCGGGGCCCGACGGGCCGGCCGCCGACTGTTCCGAGGTCATCGCCGAGGTATGGACGTTGCTCGACGGCGAATGCACCGCCGAGACCCGAGCCAAACTGCGACAGCACCTCGAGGAATGCCCCGGCTGCCTGCGGCACTACGGGGTCGAGGAACGGATCAAGGCGCTGATCGCCCGCAAATGCAGTGGCGACCGGGCGCCGCGGCAACTCTACGAGCGGGTCCGGTTGGAGATCAGCCGCACCACGATCATCCACCGCGAAGGCTAGCGGGTCGGCCAGGGAAGGCCTCGGACAGCGTTTTAAGCGTTGGGGCGCTTGCCGTGGTTGGCCTTGCTGTGCTTGCGATCGCGCTTCTTGCGGCCACGCTTTGCCATGATCCACCCTCCTAGCAGGTATTCCGGCTGGAAAGTCTCTCACACGACCGGGTGTGACGCGGTGGCGGGGCATGCGCCCCGCCACCGCGGTCGGCCCGTCGGCCGCCCAACGCTGCGGCGCCTCAGTGGAAGGTGCGCGAGCCCGCCAGGGTCTGCGGCACGGGCGCAACCGGCGCCGGCGGCGTCTCGAGCGCGGGCGCGCCGGGCGCCCCGGCGCCGGGCGGGGTCAGCGAGCTGACGTCGCTCGGCATGATCGACCCGACCCCGGGCACCACGCGGTTCAGCATGCCGTTGAGCGCCTGCAGGAAGGAGTTGGCGGCGTTAACGCCTGCCGACGAGCCTCCTACGGCCGGTCCGGGCAGCGCCGGGGCGCCGATCGGAGCGGGAATCGGCATCGGGTCGTCGACCAGCGCCGGGGCGGCTTTGGCCGAGGCGACGCCGAATCCGAGCGTGGCCAGCGTCATCGCGCCGGCGCAGATCAGGGGCAACCGGATCCGGGGGCTGGCAAATCGGTTCACAATCAACACGCGCTACTCCTCAAGTTCGACTTCGACTCTTGCCGCGTCACGGCGAATACGTCACGCGTTCGAAACACTCGAGTAACGGTGCTATGCAATTGTCACAGGAGAAACACGACACGATCACGGATCGAACTCTCTACGTCTTCTTATTTGTCTTGGAGTTCGCTTACCCGTGCGCCCCGCTCAGTCCCGGATGGGGGCTGTGGTTCCATAAGACGAAGGATTTTGGGGATCAGGGAATCGTTGACTGGGTGATGAACGAGGTGAAGATGGCCGAGGACGTTCGCGCGGAGATCGTGGCCAGCGTGCTCGAAGTCGTGGTCCACGAGGGCGAACAGATCAACGAGGGCGACACCGTGGTGTTGCTGGAGTCGATGAAGATGGAGATCCCGGTGCTGGCCGAGACCGCGGGCACCGTCAGCAAGGTGGCTGTGAAGGTCGGCGACGTCATCCAGGCCGGCGATCTCATCGCCGTGATCGGCTGATCGCAACGTCTCACGGCGCGTCGTGACCGATGTCCACCCTCGGTGACCTGCTTGCCGAACACACCGTATTGCCGGGCAATGCGGTGGATCACCTGCACGCCGTGGTCGGGGAGTGGCAACTGCTGGCGGACCTGTCATTCGCCGACTACTTGATGTGGGTACGCCGCGACTCCGACGCCGGCGGCGCGCTGGTGTGTGTGGCGCAGTGCCGGCCCAACACCGCTCCCACGGTGCTGCTCAGCGACGCCGTCGGCACGGTGGCCGCCGCGGACTGGATGCCACTGGTGGCCGGGGCATTCGCCTCAGGCGTGATCGCGCGGGAAAGCATTGCGGGCCAACGCGATATGGAAGCCGTTCCGGTTCGATACGACGACCGGGTGGTGGCGGTGCTGACCCACCAGACCGCGTTGCGGGCCGGGCGCGAATCCAGCCGGCTGGAGGCGGCCTACCTCGACTGCGCGGCTGATCTGGTGCACATGCTCTCCGAGGGCACCTTCCCCGACGTCGGTGACATCGCGGTGTCCCGCTCGAGCCCCCGCGTCGGCGACGGCTTCATCCGTCTCGGGGTCGACGGCACGGTCAGCTACGCCAGCCCGAACGCGGTGTCGGCGTATCACCGGATGGGCCTGGCCGCCGAGCTGGCCGGCCACGACCTGGTGGCCGTCACCCGGCCGCTGATCTCGGACACGTTCGAGGCGCACGAACTGGCCGAGCACATCGCGGACTCACTGGCCGGCGGAGCGAGTATGCGGTTCGAGGTCGACGCGGCCGGCGCGGTGGTGCTGCTGCGCACGCTGCCGTTGATCGTGCACGGCCGGCCGGCCGGGGCCGCCGTGCTGGTTCGCGACGTCACCGAGGTCAAGCGACGGGACCGCGCCCTGCTGTCCAAAGACGCCACGATCCGCGAGATACATCACCGGGTGAAGAACAACCTGCAGACCGTGTCGGCGCTGCTGCGGCTGCAGGCGCGCCGCACAACCAGCAGCGAGGGGCGCGAGGCGCTACTGGAATCGGTGCGACGGGTGTCGTCGATCGCGGTGGTGCACGAGGCGCTGTCGATGTCGGTCGACGAGGTGGTGAATCTCGACGAGGTGATCGACCGGATCCTGCCGATGATGAACGACGTCGCCAGTGTCGACACCCCGATCCACGTCGCCCGGACGGGGACCCTGGGAGCACTCGACGCCGACCGGGCGACCGCACTGACCATGGTGATCACCGAACTGGTGCAGAACGCCATCGAGCACGCCTTCGACGCGGATGCCGACCGGCGGGATGTGACGATCCGGGCCGAACGGTCGGCGCGCTGGCTGGACGTGGTGGTGCACGACGACGGCCACGGCCTGCCTGCCGCGTTCAGCCTGGAGACCTCCGACCGGCTCGGTCTGCAGATCGTCAACACCCTGGTCTCGGCGGAGCTCAACGGCTCGCTGACCGCACGCGATGCCCCGGGGGGCGGGACCGAGATGGTGCTTCGCATTCCCGTCGGAAGCCGACGGAACCGCCAGGCGCTGTGAGACGCCGGGCGGTCCCGGCGCAAAACGACGCGGCCCCGACCAGGTCGGAGCCGCGTCGTCGCTGTCTGCTCGGGTCAGACCCCGCTGCGCGCCCGCGTGCGAGCGTTGCGGCGCTTGAGCGCCCGCCGCTCGTCCTCGCTCATTCCGCCCCACACACCGGCGTCCTGGCCGGTCTCCAGCGCCCAGGTAAGGCACTCGGTGACCACCGGGCACCGGGTGCAGACCTGCTTAGCGGAAGCGATCTGAGCGAGCGCCGGCCCGCTGTTTCCCACCGGGAAGAACAGCTCCGGATCCTCGTCGCGACAGACCGCCTTGTGGCGCCAATCCATAGGTCTCCAACTCCTCACTCTGAGCGCAGCGCGGCGCGCAACTCTTTGCTTTTCGACTGTTATAAGCGGCGCAAGAAATGATTACGGCTTGCATCCGATCGCTTGATCGTTTCACAGCTTCGACAGATGTCAAGAGTATGCGTTATCACGTGGCCAACGTCACCCTTGCGCGGGGCTGCCGACTGTCACGGCACCGACGTGTACTACAGTGGGGTCAACTGTGTGCTCATCGACTGATGAAGCAACTGTCTGCGCAGGTCAACCAGGATTTTTTCGTGCCGGAGCGACGACGTTCAGGGCGTCGGGAACCGCACGGAACGTCATCTCACTTCGCAATCCGAGGTATTCGCCATCGATCTGAGTGGCGATCGGTGTGTCGCCGGCGTCGACCCGCAGCGCGGGCACGTCGTCGTCGCGGATGAGTTGCTTGGCGCGCAGTTTCGGCCGCTTCGACAGCATCTGGCGGACCAGTCGCAAGGTGGGCAGCACCTTCATGCTGGTGGTGGCGAACACCCCCATGCCGCCCTCGAACGTGGTGTCCGGATTGGTCCACACACACCGCTCATCGGCGTAGGTCCACGGAGCGCAGTTCGAGATGAACACGAAGTGCACACCGGCGACCGGCGCAGCCCCGCCCAGTTGCAGCGTCAGCGTCGGGGCGCGGCGGGTGGTGGCCAGCACGGCGGGCACCGCGGCGCGGACATAGCGCAGCGGGGTGACGGCGTGCCCCTTCTCACGTTCGGCTTCGACGGCGGCCACCACTTCGCCGTCGACACCCATGCCGGCGTTGAGCACCGACCACCGCTCACCGCAGTCGATGAGTCCGATCCGACGCCAACTCGGTTGGCCGCCGGGCCCGTTGAGCAACCCGATCAGCTGGTTGGTGGCGACGGTCGGGTCGCCGGCGATCCCCAGCGAGCGTGCGAAGACGTTCGCCGAGCCGCCCGGCACCACCGCCACCGCGGGCAGGTGTTTCGGCGGCGCCGAACCGGGCGCCCCGAGCAACCCGTTGACCACGCCGTGCACGGTTCCGTCGCCGCCGTGCGCGATGACCAGGTCGATCCCGTCGCGGGCGGCGGCCTGGCTGATCTCGATGGCGTGACCGCGGTAATCGGTGTGCACCACGCTCAGCTCGAGCCGGCTCTTGAGGGCGTGGGCCAGCAGGTCACGGCCGGCCGGGGTCGTCGAGGTGGCATTGGGATTGACGATCAGCACGGCACGCACGGGATATCAGTCTATGGGCATCCGGCGCCTACTGCGGGGTGGCTAGGCTGGCGACGTGAACGCCGTCGCCGACCCACCCCGCGCCGTGCGCGCTGCGGGCCTGATCGTCGCGGTGCAGGGCGCGGCCTTTCTGGTTGTCGCCGTGGTGCTGGTGGTGCGGGCGGTGGCCGGCGTCGATCAGCGGATGGCCAGCGGGTACGGCACCGCGGCGTGGTTCGCGCTTATCGGCGCCGCGGTGCTGGCCGCCGGCTGGGCGTTGCGGCGGGGCCGGCGGGTCGGACGCGGCGTCGCGGTGTTCGCCAACCTGTCGCTGCTTCCGGTGGCCTGGTACATGGGAGTCGGCTCACACCGGTGGGGTTACGGCGCGATGGTCGGCATCGCCGCGGCGGCGGTGCTGGCGGCGCTGTTCAGCCCCGCCGCGCTGCGCTGGGCGGCGCAACGCCCAGCGCCGACAGGATAGTGCTGAACTTCGTCACCGTTTCGGCCAGTTCATCATCGGGGTTCGATCCCGCGACGATCCCGCCGCCGGCATGCGCCAGTGCGGACCGCCGGTCGGCGGACAGTTGTGCGCAGCGGATCGACACCACCCACCGGCCGTCACCGTTCGCGTCGCACCAGCCGACCGCGCCGGCGTAGAAGCCGCGTTCGCCCTCCAGCTCTGCGATGAGATCGATCGCGGCCGCCGTCGGAACCCCGCCGACCGCCGCGGTGGGATGCAGTGCCAACGCCAAATCCAGTGCGGTGGTGGCGGTGTCGCGGAGCCGACCGGTGATCGGGGTGTTCAGATGCCAGACCGCGGCGGTTCCGGTCAGCCGTGGCTCTCCTGCGATGTCAAGTTCGCTGCACAGCGGCTCGAGTGCGGTACGCAACTGGTCGACGACCAGTTGGTGTTCATGGCGGTTCTTGCCGGAATCGGCCAATGCGGCCGCGTTGGCGGCGTCGACGGCCGGGTCGGGGGAGCGCGGCGCCGAGCCGGCGAACGGCCGGCAGGTGATCCGGTCGCCGTCGCGGGCCACCAGCAACTCGGGGCTGGCGCCCACCAGAACAGCCCCGGCATAGGCGTCCCCGGCGGTGCTCAGGTCGACCAGATAGCCGTAGCCGCTCGGGTCGGCGGCGGCCAATCGGCGCAGCACCGCGTCCGGGTGCAACGGCGCGTCGGCGGCCAGCCGCAGACTGCGGGCCAACACCACTTTGCGTAGGACACCGTTTGCTGCGGTCAACTCTTGCAGGGCACGGCGAATCCGGTCGCGGTGCTCGTCGGGGCCGGGCAGCTGCGCGGCGATACGCACCGCGGGCAGTGCCGCCGCGGGCCCGGCCGGCAGCGTCTGGTCGTGGCGCACCCGGTCGGGCACGAACAGAGCGGCGGCGGCGCCCGGCCGGAATGGCAACGCGCCCACCACGATCGGCGCCTCGCCGGAGGTCAGCGCGGCCCGCGCGGCACCCACATCGCAGAAGCCGGCGGCCATCCCGTCGGCCACCAGCGTCCCGGCCGGTCCGGACAGGACGAATGCCGGTGCCGTCAAAGCCCCGCGGCCTTCGGACCAGTCAGCCCGAGGGCGGTGAGCTGGCGCACCCCGTGCTCGAAGCCGCAGACCGCGAGCGAGGCCGCGGTCATACCGAAGCGCGCACCGTCGGCCAGCGGCAGCTCGAGCCAGCGGGTGATCACCGCCCGGGAGAAATGACCGTGACCGACGAACACCACATCGCGTGAGACCAGCAGTCGCAATGCCGCCGCGACCGCCCGGTCGGCGCGATCGCTGACCTGTGCCACCGACTCGCCCCCCGCACTGCCGTGCGTCCAGACCAGCCAGTCCGATTCGGATTCCCTGATCTGCGCGGTGGTAAGGCCTTCATAGCGGCCGTAGTCCCATTCGGCGAGGTCGTCGGAGACTTCGTCGACGTGCAGCCCGGCGAGTTCGGCGGTCAGTTGGGCGCGGCGGCGCGGGCTGCACACCACGAACGGGTTGTCCAACCGCAGTTTCGCCAGCATTGCGCGGGCGGCGACCGCTTCGCGCCGGCCGGTCTCGGTCAGCTCCAATTCGGTGCGGCCGGTGTGCCGTCCACTTTTCGACCACTCGGTTTCGCCGTGGCGCAGTAGCAGCAGTCGGTGCTCCTCGATGCCCACGCCCGTCGATTCTGCCCGACGACGGACACCGACCAGCGTTTGGTGCTGCCGGGCCGCAAGGCGTGCCAGTATGGCCTGTGTGACGGGCATGCGAATCTTGGCGGTTGCCAACCAGAAGGGCGGCGTGGCCAAGACCACGACGGTGGCGTCGCTGGGCGCGGCGATGACAGAACTGGGCCGGCGGGTGCTGCTGGTCGACCTCGATCCGCAGGGCTGTCTGACCTTCTCCCTGGGACACGACCCCGACAAGCTGCCGGTGTCGGTGCACGAGGTGCTGCTCGGTGAGGTGGAGCCCAACACCGCGCTGGTGTCGACCGACGAGGGTATGACGTTGCTTCCGGCCAACATCGACCTGGCCGGCGCCGAGGCGATGCTGTTGATGCGGGCCGGCCGCGAGTACGCCCTGCAGCGGGCGCTGGCCAAGCTGGACGGCGAGTTCGACGCCCAGTTCGACGTCGCCGTCATCGACTGCCCGCCCTCGCTGGGGGTGCTCACCCTCAACGGGCTCACCGCGGCCGGCGAGGTGATCGTGCCGTTGCAGTGCGAGACCCTGGCCCATCGCGGTGTCGGCCAGTTCCTGCGCACCGTCGACGACGTCCAGCAGATCACCAACCCGAAACTGCGCCTGCTCGGCGCGTTGCCCACGCTGTACGACTCGCGCACCACCCACAGCCGCGACGTGTTGCTCGACATCGCCGACCGCTACGACCTGGCGGTTCTGGCTCCGCCGATCCCGCGCACCGTGCGCTTCGCCGAGGCCAGCGCGTCGGGCGCGTCGGTGATCGCGGCCCGCAAGAACAAAGGCGCCCAAGCCTATCGGGAGCTGGCCGAAGCGCTGCTCAAGTACTGGAAGAACGGCAAGGCGCTGCCCACCTTCACCCCGGAGGTCTAGCCGCGCCCCCTTGCGGCGAGCGCGCCGGTGCGCGGTTCAGCCCAGCGCGACCACAGTGTCGCCGCGCTGCTCCAGCACCGTCGGACCCGACACCGCCGGGAACACCGTCGTCACCCCGGCGGGGCGGCTGACCGGGATGACACGTTCGGCGGCGCCGGTGCGCTGGTTGAAGACGCCGACCCCGCCGATCACCGGGATCAGCAGACGGTCGGCCATCATCGCCGCCGGCCCCAACGGAACCGCGGCACCGGCCGCCGGGACGGTGTAGCGATAGGTGAGGGTTCCCGAGTCGAACACCATCACCGCATCGCCGGTCCACCAGCAGACCAGCCCGGTGGGCCGCGACACCGACACGGCGGCGCTGGCGGCGCTGGGCTTTGCCGGCAGCATCGTCTTGGCGATGGTGGTGCCGGTCTGGTCGACCACTTCGACACGCGGCTGCGGGGCGGGCAGATAGACCGCGGTGTTGACGCCGGAGTCGGAGTCGGTCACCGTGAGCACCCGGGCGCCGGAATCGGCGGCCACGCCCGGCTGCGGGACATGCTGGGTCTCCGGTTCGTCTTCTTCCTTGCCGGCGCGCAACAGCGTCAACTGCAGATCGACCTGCCCGGGGCAGGCCTCGAGCACCGAGACCGCCGAGGAGGCCGCCGCCGCCGACACCAGCGTGCAGCCCTGGCCGCGGCCGCGGGCCGTCGGCTTCACCCGGGCGTCGATCTCCCCGTAGGACAGCACCCGGACCAGGTCCGAGCGCCACAGTTCCAGCCGGGTGCTGCCGGCCGAGAGCACCGAGCTTCCCTCGGAGGTGACGATCACGCTGCGGTCGGCGTAACTGGTCCGGGCCGGTCCTCGCCGGCCGGTCCCGGCGATGACGGTGCTGACCTGGCCGCAGCCGCGGGAGTCGGGGTACACCGCGACGGCATAGCGGTAGATCCACGACACGCCGCACAGGTCGACGTCGCGGGCATAGCTCCAGCGTTGCTCGCCGGTGGCCGGGTCGCGGCCGGTCAGCTGCGGCCCCTCGCCGGTGATCACCGTGCCGGAGACCATCACCGGGGCCCGGGTGACCGGGCTGGCCGCCGTCCACAGTTGGTTCAGGGCGGCTGGCACCATGGCGGCCGACTGCGGAGTGGTCGCTTCATCCGACGCAGGCCGGCTGACCGTCGCGCGGGCGTCACTGGTCCACCAGATGATCACCCCGGCGGCGACGACCACGACCGCGATCACCGCCGCGGCCAGCACATCGCCGGCGGTGCGGCGCTCCGGTCGCACCATCTCAGTGCGGCCGGCTCAGTTGCCGTTCGCCGCGGCCGCGGCCTTGCTCGGCCGCCGGCGACGGCGGCGGCGCGGTGCGGCCTGGCCGTTGTCGTCGGAGGAACCGGCGGTTCTGGTCTCGCCGGGCTCACCGGTCCGGGAGGCCGGAGCCGAAGTGTCCCCGCCGGATGCCTGGCCGCCGCGGGTACGCCGCCGGGACCGGTCGGGGTTGCGGGGCGCCCGCTGCCGGTCGGCCGAGCTCTCGCGGCGCTCACGGTCGCCGCCCTCGGCCCGCTTGGCCGGTGACCGGCGCGCCTGGCCGATGGTGCCGCTGGCGTCGGTGGGGATGTTCAGCTCGGTGAACAGATGCGGTGAGCTGGAGTAGGTCTCCGCCGGGTCCGGGCACTGCAGGCTCAGCGCCTTGTCGATCATCGTCCAGCGGGCCAGCTCGTCCCAGTCGACCAGCGTGACCGCCACCCCGGTCTTGCCGGCGCGGCCGGTGCGGCCGATGCGGTGCACGTAGGTCTTCTCGTCGTCGGGGCACTGGTAGTTGATGACGTGGGTGACATCGTCGATGTCGATGCCGCGGGCCGCCACGTCGGTGGCGACCAGCACGTCGATGTCGCCGGTGCGGAACGCCTTGAGGGCCTTCTCGCGGGCCACCTGGTTGAGGTCACCGTGTACCGCGCCGACCTTGAACCCGCGCTCACCGAGATCGTCGGCGACCTTCTGCGCCGTCCGCTTGGTGCGGGTGAAGATCATCGTGGCGCCCCGGCCGCGGGCCTGCAGCACCCGGGCGACCAGCTCGGCCTTGTCCAGCGCGTGGGCCCGGTAGACGAACTGCTCGGTGGCGTCGTGCACCGCCGAGGAGTGCGGCGCCTCGGCGCGGATGTGGGTGGGCTGGTTCATGAAGCTGCGGGCCAGCGTGATGATCGGGCCGGGCATGGTCGCCGAGAACAGCATCGACTGCCGGTCATCGGGGATGCGGGCCAGGATGCGCTCGATGTCGGGCAGAAAGCCCAGGTCCAGCATCTCGTCGGCTTCGTCGAGCACCAGCACCGTGAGTCCGCCCAGCTGCAGGTGGCCCTGCTGGGCCAGGTCGAGCAGCCGGCCCGGGGTGCCCACCACGACGTCCGCGCCGGCCTGCAGCGCCTCGATCTGCGGCTCGTAGGGCCGGCCACCGTAGATGGCCTGCACCGACAACGGCCGGTCCCCGGCGGTCAGGTATTTCGCCGCGTCGGCCAGGTCGCCGGAGACCTGGATGCACAGCTCACGGGTGGGCACCACCACCAGCGCCCGCGGAATGCCGGTCAGCGGCCGGTCGGTGCCGGTGCTGACCCGCTGCAGCAGCGGGACGCCGAAGCCGAAGGTCTTGCCCATACCGGTGCGGGCCTGACCGATCAGGTCATCGCCGGCCAGGGCCAGCGGCAACGTCAGCTCCTGGATCGCGAAGGCGTGCTCGATGCCGTCCTCGGCGAGAGCGCGGACGATCTCGTCGCGGACGCCCAGTTCGGTGAAGGTCGGCGGAGAGGTGGGTCGAGTGGTGGAGATAAGCGGGGTCATGCGCTGGCAGGTGCCTTTCGAAGTCGGCGCGGTATGAAAGTCGATCGCGTGCTGGTCCGGGCGCACACGCTGTGACAGTCGATACTTTGCCCATCATCGAGAGCACCGTCGGGGGCCCTGCACTCGCCGAGGAGGCGGGCCAACCGCGTGTACGCACATTGCGCGGGAGCGCCGAATAGGCACTGCCCGGCTGTCATACTACCTGGTCGGGCCGGGCATCGGTGCACCGCCGCGGAACGCCTACAGTGTGGTGATGAATTCGGTTCCCTCGACCGACGCCGAAGCGCAGCCTTCCCCACCGCGACTGTCCGCCGATCATCCCGGCGTCAACGAGCTTTTCGCCGTGCTGGCCTACGGCGAGGTGGCGGCGTTCTACCGGCTCACCGACGAAGCCCGCATGGCGCCCGATCTGCGCGGCCGGATCTCGATGGCCGCGATGGCCGCTGCGGAGATGGGCCACTTCGAATTGCTGCGGCAAGCACTCGACGCACGCGGTGTCGACGTGGTGGAGGCGATGTCGAAATACGCCACCGCCCTTGACAATTACCATCGGCTGACGATGCCCAGCACCTGGCTGGAGGCACTGGTCAAGACCTATGTCGGTGACGCGATGGCCGCCGACTTCTACCTGCAGATCGCCCACGGCCTCCCCGACGAGGTGGCCGACGTGGTGCGCGCGGTGCTGGCCGAGACCAAGCACTCCCAGTTCGTCGTCAACGAGGTGCGGGGTGCGGTGACCTCCAGCGCCAAACAGCGCAGCCGGCTGGCGTTGTGGTCGCGCCGGCTGCTCGGGGAGGCCATCACCCAGGCCCAGTACGTGTTGGCCGACCACGACGAACTCGTCGACCTGGTGGTCGCCGGAGCGGCCGGGCTGGCGCACCTGGCCGGGTTCTTCGACCGCATCCAGCACACCCATGACGAGCGGATGCGCGAACTGGGCCTGGCGTAGCGGCCGCGTATCGCCGTGGGCGAACGGCCGGTGCGCGCCAACCGGGTGCCCGTCCACTAGCCTGCTTGACAACGCCCAACGCAAACGAAAGGGGCCGGCGTGGAGGTCAAGATCGGGGTCACCGACAGCTCGCGCGAACTGGTCATCAACAGCGCGCAGACGCCCGATGAGGTCGAGGAACTCGTCACCGCCGCGCTGGGCAAGGGCACGGACTTGCTGGCCCTCACCGACGAGAAGGGGCGCCGGTTCCTGGTGCAGGCAGCCAAGATCGCCTATGTGGAGATCGGCGCCGCCGACAGCCGGCGGGTCGGGTTCGGGATCGGCTCCGACGCCGCTGCCGGAGCCAATTCCGCTTAGCGGGTCAGGGGCACGTGTGACAGCCCGCCCCAGGCGAACGCGACCGTCCCCTCGACGGCGTCTTCCTTGGTGATCGGCCGATCGCTGTCGAGCCAGTAGCGGGCGCAGTCCACACTGATGGCGACCAGCCCCACGGCGACCATGCGGGCGCGGTGCGGGTCGAGGCCGGAGTCGTGGCTGACCAGATCGAAGATCGCGTCGATGCACGATTCGGTCGCCACCCGCACCTGGACCGCGACCTGCGGCTCGGCGACGTTGTCGTTCTCGAAGATCAGCCGGTAGCCCTGGCCGTCGTGCTCGATGAAGTCGAAGAACGCCTGCACCGCCGACCGCAGCCGCTGACGGTTGTCGGTGGTGGTCCGCAAGGCCTGGCGCACCCCGGAGACCAGGTTCTCCACGTGGCGGCCCAGCACCGCCAGGTACAGCTCCAGTTTCGACGCGAAGTGCTGGTAGAGGATCGGTTTGCTGACGCCCGCCCGGTCGGCGATCTCGTCCATCCCGGCGGCGTGGTAGCCGCGGTCGACGAACACCTCACTGGCCGCGATCAGCAGCTGTCCGCGTCGCTCGTCGCGCGGCAGCCGGCTGCCCCGACGGCCGGTGGTCGCCGGCGCCTTGGTGCCGCCTGAGCCGCGGCCGGCCGACTTGCCGCCACCGCGCTCGGCCGTGTCGATCGGTTTGCTCATCGACTCCTCAATCCGGGTTCGGCCGGCCGGTGGCAATGAGCGCCCGACGGCCGGTGCGTGAGAGCGAGACTACGCGCTGCCCCCGTCGGATCCGCCAGCGACATCCACCAAGGCGACGCCGGCCTGCTGCGGCAGGTTCGCGGCGCCCCGACATGGCGCGGCGAAGAGTCCCAGCTCGCGGTGGTTGTGTCATTCTGGGACGGTGACCTACGACCCGGGGCAACGCGGCGGCGGTCGAGCCCCGGTGCTTCGGGATCGCTTCCGCGAACCCCTGCGCGCGCAGCGCGATCCACTCGCCGCCGGCGCCGGGCGGTTGCGCTCTGACCGCGACGTCCACCGGCAGTGGCGCAAGCAGACCCGGCTGGGCAGTTTCGTGTCCACCTACGGCTGGCGTGCCTACGCACTGCCGGTCCTGATGGTGCTCACCGTGGTGGTGGTGTATCAGACCGTGACCGGCACCGGGGTGCGAGCCCAGGACTCCGACGAGCCGGTCCAGGGCCCGCCGACGATCGGATCGGCCGGCACCTCGATCATCGGCGCGCCGCCGCGGGGACTCACCGAATTCGACGTCAACCTGCCGACCGGGATGTTGCCCGACGGCGGGCCGTTCACCGAGGCCGGTGCCATGACCTGGCACGTCATTGCGGGCACGCAGCCGCAGTTCGGCCACGGCACCGAGAAGGTGTTCGCCTACACCATCGAGGTGGAGAACGGCATCGACACGACCGCCTTCGGCGGTGACGAGGCGTTCGCCCGGATGGTCGACCAGACGTTGCGTAATCCCAAGGGGTGGACGCACACTCCGCAGATCGGGTTCGTGCGGGTCGACGCGACCAGCGGTGTCGAACCCGATTTCCGGATCTCGCTGACCTCGCCGCTGACCGTTCGGGAAGGCTGCGGCTACGAGATTCCGCTGGAAGCGTCGTGCTACAACCCGTCCTACGGTGCGCGGTCCGAACCTCGGGTGTTCATCAACGAGGCCCGCTGGGTTCGCGGCGCGGTGCCGTTCCAGGGTGACATCGGCTCCTACCGGCAGTACCTGATCAACCACGAGGTCGGCCACGCCCTGGGCTATCAGCATCACGAGCCGTGCGAGCGGCAGGACGGCCTGGCGCCGGTGATGATGCAGCAGACGTTCGGCACCTCCAATGACGACGCGGCGAAGTTCGACCCGGACTGGGTCAAGCCCGACGGGAAGACCTGCCGGTTCAACCCGTGGCCGGCCCCGATCGCCTGAACCGATCGCCGGAGCCGGCTGCCGGACCCCACGGCCGGGCCCGGGAAGCTTCGTGGTGCGTTTGTCGTTGTCCCCACCAGCTGCTGTGATTGATGACGAAGACGACTTCGAGGAGATTGTGCGGTGTCGAGATCACTGCCGCCGCTGGTGGAGCCCGCCGGCGAGCTGACGCGCGATGAGGTGGAGCGCTACAGCCGGCACCTGATCATCCCGGACGTGGGCGTGCAGGGACAGAAACGGCTCAAGAACGCCCGTGTGCTGGTGATCGGAGCCGGGGGACTGGGCGCACCGACGCTGCTGTACCTGGCGGCCGCCGGCGTCGGGACCATCGGGATCATCGATTTCGATGTCGTCGACGAATCCAACCTGCAACGGCAGGTCATCCACGGGGTCGCCGACGTCGGCCGGGCCAAGGCCGAGAGCGCCCGCGACTCGATCAACGCGGTCAACCCGCTGGTGGAGGTCCGGTTGCACCAGATGCGGCTGGACCCGTCCAACGCCGTGCAGCTGTTCGAATCCTACGACCTGATCCTGGACGGCACCGACAACTTCGCCACCCGCTACCTGGTCAACGATGCCGCGGCGCTGGCGCACAAGCCGTACGTGTGGGGCTCGATCTTCCGTTTCGAGGGGCAGGTCTCGGTCTTCTGGGAGGACGCACCGGACGGTCGGGGACTCAATTACCGCGATCTGTACCCCGAGCCGCCGCCGCCGGGAATGGTGCCGTCGTGCGCCGAGGGGGGCGTGCTGGGGGTGCTGTGCGCGTCGGTCGGGTCGGTGATGGGCACCGAGGCGATCAAGTTGATCACCGGGATCGGGGAGTCGTTGCTGGGACGGCTGCTGATCTATGACGCGCTGGAGATGAGCTACCGCACCATTCGAGTCCGCAAGGATCCGTCCACGCCCAAGATCACCGAATTGATCGACTACGAGGCGTTCTGCGGGGTGGTCTCCGCGGATGCGGCCGAGGCGGCCGCCGGGTCCACCATCACCCCGGCCGAGCTGCGTGAGCTGCTGGACTCCGGGCAGCAACTGGAGCTGATCGACGTGCGTGAGCCGGCGGAGTGGGAGATCAACCACATCGAGGGCGCCCGGTTGGTGCCGCAGTCGACGCTCAACTCCGGCGAGGGTCTGGCGACCCTGCCGCAGGACCGGATGTCGGTGCTGTACTGCAAGACCGGCGTCCGCTCGGCGGCGGCCCTGGCCACCCTGAAGAAGGCCGGTTTCGCCGACGCGGTCCATCTGCAGGGTGGAATTGTGGCGTGGGCCAAGGCGATGCAGCCCGACATGGTGATGTATTGATCCCGGCGAGGCTCCCCGACGCCCTGAGTTTGACGGCATAGAGTTGTCGCGTGACTGTCGAGCCGCCGCCCGAGCACGTGCTGGCGACTTTCGGCCTTCGCAGTGTGGAGCCCACCCCGCTGGGTGCCGGGTGGGAAGACGGCTGGAAGTGCGGGGAAGTGGTGGTGTCGATGGTTGCCGACCATGCCAGGGCGGCCTGGTCGGCAAAGGTGCGCGAAACGCTGTTCGCCGACGGCATCCGGCTGGCCCGGCCGGTGCGCTCCACCGACGGTCGCTATGTGGTGTCGGGGTGGCGGGCCGACACGTTCGTGGCGGGCAACCCCGAGCCGCGCCACGACGAAGTGGTCTCGGCGGCGGTTCGGTTGCACGAGGCCACCGCCAAGCTGGAACGGCCCCGGTTCCTCACCCAGGCGCCGGTGGCGCCATGGGCCGACGTCGATGTGTTCATCGCCGCTGATCGGGCCGCGTGGGAGGAGAAGCCGTTCGCCTCGCTGCAGGCCGGCGCCCGGTTGGCCCCGGGCTCGGTGGACGGCCAGCGCTCCATCGACCTGATCAATCAGCTCGCCACGTTGCGCAAGCCCACCAAGGGTTCCAGCCAGCTGGTGCACGGCGACCTCTACGGCACGGTGCTGTTCTCCGGTGCTGCGGCACCCGGTATCACCGACATCACGCCGTACTGGCGCCCGGCGTCCTGGGCCGCCGGAGTCGTGGTGGTAGACGCCCTGTCGTGGGGGGATGCCGACGACGGGCTGATCGAACGTTGGGAGTCACTGCCCGAGTGGCCACAGATGCTGTTGCGCGCGTTGATGTTCCGGCTCGCCGTACATGCGCTGCACCCGCGGTCGACCGCGGAGGCGTTCCCGGGGCTGGCCCGCACCGCCGCGCTGGTGCGGCTGGCGCTCTGACGCCGGGGCCGGGTCAGAATCGGTGACGTGCGGCGCGCAGATCCACGCGGCCGTCGACGGTCGGCACCCCTTCGGCGCGAAGCCGGTCGAGTTGTTCGGTGTGCAGGTGGGTTGCCGGTCGCCCGGATGCCCTGATCACCCGATGCCACGGCAGGTCGGAACCGTCGACCCGCAGCACCCAGCCGACGATTCGCGGGCTGGAAAGCCCTGCCGCGGAGGCGATGTCGCCGTAGGTGGCGACCCGGCCGGCCGGGATGCCGAGGACCAGTGCGCGCACCCGCTCCATCTGCTCGTCGGTCACCGCCGCCACGGGGCGGGCTCCCGGTTGCCGGCCAGCAGGTCGTGGATCACGGCCGCCACCTCGGCGGGCCGGGCCTGATCCACCATGTGATCGCAGTCAAGGTCCACCAGCTCGAAATTCGTGCCGAGCCGCGTCTGCAGGGCCTCGATGAGCCTTGCGCCCACATATGGCGGCGAGGTGCTGGTGGCGCGCAGCAGCGTCGTCGGCGTCGATCGGGGCAGCACGACGGGCCGGGCCAACTCGCTCCAGTACGACATCATCGCCGGCACGCTGATCCGCCAGCCGAACCGCCCGCCGGGCAATGCCACCAGGTGTTCGTCGAGTTCGGCGTCGAGCAGCGCCGGCTCCACATCCGACCAGCCCCCGTCGGCCTTCTCGGCGCGGGCCTCCGCGGCGTCGGGGTAGTCCGGGGAGGCCAGCATCGCCGCGGCGATCTCGGCCATCCACTCGCCGTCCAGGCCGATCGCCGGGTCGAGCAGCACCACCGAACCGACCAGGTCGGGGCGCGCCGCAGCCAGATGCAGCGCTATCGCCCCGCCGAAGGAATGCCCGACGACCGCGACGGGGCCGTCGGCGCCGTGCTCGAGCAATCCGATCAGGGCCGCCACGTTGGCGTCGATGGTCCACGGGGCCGCCCATGACGAGTGTCCGTGACCGATCAGATCCGGTGCGGCTACGGTGGTTTCAGGCAGCTGCGCGGCGACGTGTCGCCAGCGGGCCCCGTGGCCGGTCAAGCCGTGCACCGCCAACAGCCGGATCGGGCCGGGTGGGCCGTAGCGGTGCACGTGCAGCCGATGATCGGAATTCACCCGTCGATGGTGCCAGTCGGCACCCGGATTGTCAGAGGGTAGTGGTGTCATGGCGTCATGACGCAGCACCGGGAGCCGTATGCCGCCGAGGTGGCCGCGGCGCTGGATCCGCTGCGGCGCGGGGTGCTGCAGGTGCGCGGCGGCCCAGGGACCGGGAAGACCAGCCTGCTGATCGAGGCGGCCGCGGCTCACCTCGCCGCCGGCGCCGATGCGGATTCGCTGCTGTTGTTGACCGGATCGGGCCGGCTGCCGGCGGCGGCCCGGGGTGCAGTCACTGCGACGTTGCTGGCCGCGGGCGGCCCGGGCGCGGCCCGGGCGGTCAGCGAGCCACTGGTGCGCACCGTGCACGGCTACGCGTTCGCGGTGCTGCAGCGCGCCGCGCGACGGGCCGAGGCCGCGCCGCCTCGGCTGGTCACCGGGGCCGAGCAGGACAGTGTCATCCGCGAACTGCTGGCCGGCGACGGCGCCCGGGCCTGGCCGTCGTCGTTGCACGCGGCGCTGGGCACCGACGGCTTCGCCACCGAACTGCGGGATCTGATGGCGCGCTGCGCCGAACGGGGCGTCGACCCGGCCGAGCTGATCCGGCTGGGCAAGCGGTGCCGGCGCCCGGAGTGGACGGCCGCGGGCCGGTTCGCCCGGCAGTACGAGCAGGTGATGCTGCTGCGTGCCGCGGTGGGCACCGCGGCACCCCAGGCCACCAAACCGGCGCTGGGCGCCGCGGAATTGGTCGGGGCCGCCTTGGAGGCCTTCGCAGCCGACCCCGATCTGCTGGCCGAGGAACGCAGCCGGTTGCGGCTGCTGCTGGTCGACGACGCGCAGCTACTCGACCCGCAGGCCGCCCGGCTGGTGCGGGTACTCGCCGCCGGGGTGCCGCGCACCGTCATCGCCGGCGATCCCGACCAGGCGGTGTTCGGGTTCCGCGGCGCCGAACCGACCGCGCTGCTCTCCGACGACCCGACGCCGGGCGGGGCCCACACCTTGAGCCTGACGGCATCGCACCGGTGCGCCCCGGCAGTGGCCCGCGCCGTCAACGCCATCGCCGGGCGGCTGCCGGGCATCAGCACCACCCGGCGCCTCGAGGGCGTGGGCCCCGACGCCGGGTCGGTCGCGGTGCGCACCGCGGTCTCCGGCCATGCCGAGGCCGCCCTCATCGCCGACACGCTGCGGCGCGCCCACCTGGTCGACGAGCTGCCCTGGTCGCAGATGGCGGTGATCGTCCGGTCGGTGCCGCGCGTGGCGGCCCGGCTGCCTCGCACGCTGGCCGCCGCCGGCATTCCGGTGGCCCTGCCCGCCGCCGGCGGCCTGCTGGCCCAGCAGCCGGCGGTGGCCGCCCTGCTGACGGTGCTGCGATGCGCCGACGAGGGGGTGGACGGTCCCCGGGCGCTGACCTTGCTCACCGGCCCGATCGGGCGGATGGACCCCATCTCGTTGCGGCAGCTGCAGCGGGTGCTGCGCCGCGGCGCCGCAGCCGGCCCGGAATCCGAGCCCGATGACCGGTTGGTGGCGGTGCTCTCCGGCGATACCGGCCAGCTGCCGGTCGCGCACGCCCGCGCGCTGCGCAGGGTGGGCGCGGTGGTGCGGGCCGCGACGCGGAGCCACGCCGACGGCCGGGACCCGCACCACACGCTGTGGCAGGCCTGGAATCGGTCGGGGCTGCAACAACGTTGGCTGTCGGCCACCGAGCGCGGCGGCCCGGCCGGCGCCCGAGCCGGCCGGGACCTGGACGCGGTGACCGGGCTGTTCGATCTCGCCGAGCAGTACGTCGCGCGCACCGCCGGTGCCACCGTGGCCGGCCTCATCGAGCATGTCACCGCCATGCAACTGGGGATGCCGCGCGCCGAGACCGCGACGGGTGTCGAGGCGGTCGAGGTGCTGAGCGCACATGCTGCACTCGGGCGGCAGTGGGATCTGGTGGTCATCGCCGGTGTTCAGGAAGGGCTGTGGCCCAACACGGTTCCGCGCGGCGGCGTGCTGGGGACCCAGCGTCTGCTGGACACCCTGCACGGTCTCGGTGACGAGGTCTCGGCCCGGGCGCCGCTGCTCGCCGAGGAGCGGCGGCTGCTGGTGGCGGCGATGGGCCGGGCACGCCACCGGTTGATGATCACCGCCGTCGACGGGGAGGGCGACGGCGCGGCCGAGGAACAGCTGCCCTCGGAGTTCCACACCGAACTCGTGGCCTGCGCCACCGCCGACGACCCCCCGGCGCCGGCCCCGCCGGTCACGGCCCCGTCGGTGCTGTCGGCGGCCGGGGTCGTCGGACGGCTGCGGGCGGTGGTCTGCGCTCCCGACGGCGTTGTCAGTGACTCCGAACGCGCCGACGCCGCAACGCAACTGGCCCGACTGGCGGCTGCCGGGGTGCCGGGTGCCGACCCGGCCGACTGGCACGGGACGGTGCCGGTGAGCACCGAGGAGCCGCTGTGGCACGCCGTCGGCGGTCAGCCTGTCACCCTGTCGCCGTCTGCGCTGCAGAGCCTGCTGGACTGCCCGCTGCGCTGGCTGGCCGAACGGCACGGCGGGACCGACGGCCGCGACCTGCGCTCGACGCTCGGGTCGCTGATGCACGCCCTGGTCGCCGAGTCGGCTGTCAGCCGGGAAGATCTGCTGGCCGAGTTGGACCGGGCCTGGCGGCAACTGCCGTTCGAGTCGCGGTGGCACTCGGCCAATGAGCGGCACCGGCATCGCGCCATGATCGAGACGTTCCTCGCCTGGCGGGCGCAGACCCGCGGCGAACTCACCGAGGTCGGCACCGAGATCGCCTTCGACGGCGTGATCGACGGCGTGCGGTTGCGCGGCCGGATCGACCGGATCGAACGCGACGCCGCCGGGCGACTGGTGGTCGTCGACGTCAAGACCGCCAAGACCCCGGCCAGCAAGGACGACGCGCAACAGCACGCACAGCTGGCCGTCTACCAGCTGGCAGTGCAGGCCGGCCTGGTCGGGCCCGACGAGCAGCCTGGCGGTGCGCGGCTGGTCTACCCGGCAAAGGCCGCAGCGGGCGGCGCCACCGAGCGTGAGCAGGACCCGCTCACCTCCGAGTCCGGCCGCGACTGGCGGGAGCGCATCGCCGAGGCGGCCGCGGCCACCGCCGGTCCGCAGTTCACCGCCCGGGTCAACGACGGCTGCCGGCACTGCCCGATCCGGCCGATCTGCCCGGCCCACACCGGCGGGAGCGGCGCATGACAGCCCGCTACGACCCCGTCGAGCTGGCGGCTGCGCTCGGGTTGCACCAGCCCACCGAGGAGCAGGCCGCGGTCATCGCCGCGCCGCCGGGCCCGCTGGTGGTGATCGCCGGGGCCGGCGCCGGGAAGACCGAGACGATGGCCGCCCGGGTGGTGTGGCTGGTCGCCAACGGCTACGCCGATCCGGGCCAGGTGCTGGGTTTGACGTTCACCCGCAAGGCCGCCGGCCAACTGCTGCGGCGGGTCCGTTCCCGGTTGGCCCGGCTGGCCGGCGCCGGCCTGTTGATCCCCGACCCGGGCGCCGCCGGGCCCGGCGGTGGCCCGGCGGCGACGGCGGCGACGGCGGCGACGCCCAGGGTGAGCACCTACCACGCGTTCGCCGGTGCGCTGCTGCGCGAACACGGGCTGCTGCTGGGGATCGAACCCGGCACCCGGCTGCTCACCGAGACCGGGCTGTGGCAGCTGGCGTTCGACGTGGTCAGTGGCTACCCGGGGGAGCTGCGCACCGACCGGGATCCGGCCGCGATCACCGCGATGGTGTTGCGCCTGGCCGGGCAGTTGGCCGAACACCTGGTGGACACCGATGCGCTGCGAGACACCCACCTGGAGTTGGAGCGGCTGGTCCACACCCTGCCGCCCGGCCCGCGGCAGCGCGCCGAACCCAACCAGTCGCTGCTCAAGATGCTGGACACCCAGACCGAGCGCGCCTCGCTGGTACCGCTGATCGACGCCCTGCACCAGCGGATGGCCGCGGAGCAGGTGATGGACTTCGGTGCGCAGATGGCCATGGCCGCCCGGCTCGCGCAGGCCGCCGAGTCGGTCGGTGCGCGGCTGCGCGCCGGCTACCGGGTGGTGTTGCTCGACGAATATCAGGACACCGGCCACGCCCAGCGGATCGCGCTGTCGGCACTGTTCGGCGGCGGCGTCGACGACGGGCTGGCCCTGACCGCGGTGGGGGACCCGATCCAGTCGATCTACGGCTGGCGTGGCGCCTCGGCGACCAACCTGCCGCGATTCGCCACCGACTTCCCGCTCTCCGACGGCACCCCGGCCCCGACGTTGGAGTTGCGGACCAGCTGGCGGAACCCGCCGGAGGTGCTGCACGTCGCCAACGAGATCTCCGCGGAGGCCCGGCAGCGTTCGGTCACCGTGCACACCTTGCGGGCGCGGCCGGAGGCGCCCCCGGGCACCGTGCGGCTGGCATTGCTGTCCGACGTGGCCGCCGAACAGCAGTGGGTGGCCGAGGCGCTGCAGCAGTGCTACCGGCAAGCAGCGGCCGACGGTGTCGCGCCACCCACCGCCGCGGTGCTGGTGCGGCGAAACGCCGACGCCGTGCCGTTCGCCGAGGCGATCCGGGCCCGGGGCGTCCCGGTCGAGGTGGTCGGGCTGGCCGGGCTGCTGTCGGTGCCCGAGGTCGCCGACCTGGTGGCGATGCTGCGGCTGGTGTCCGAGCCGACCGCCGGGGCCGCAGCGATCCGGGTGCTGACCGGCGCGCGGTGGCGGCTCGGCGCCGCCGACCTGGCCGCACTGTGGCGGCGGGCGGCCGAGCTGGCCCGCACCGATCGGGGAAGCGGGCCGCTCACGGCCGCCGAGATCGCCGCGCAGGCCGGACCCGATTCCGACACCGCGTGCCTGGCGGATGCCCTCGCCGATCCGGGGCCGGCGGAGCGCTATTCGGCCACTGGGTACCGGCGCATCACCGCGCTGGCCGAGGAGCTGACCGTGCTGCGTGGCCACCTGTGGCATCCGCTGCCCGATCTGGTCGCCGAACTGCGCCGGGTGATGAGCCTGGATTGCGAGGTGCTCGCCGCGCAGCCGGTGACGGGAGTGTCGGGCACCGAGCAGCTCGATGCGTTCGCCGACGTGGTGGCCGGTTACGTGGACGGAGGGGTCGGCCAGGCGTCGCTGCCGGGCCTGCTGGCCTACCTGGATGCGGCCGCCGTGGTGGAGAACGGGTTGGCGCCGGCCGCACCCGCGGTGGCCGCCGACCGGGTCCAGATCCTGACGGTGCACGCCGCCAAGGGACTGGAATGGCAGGTGGTGGCGGTCCCGCACCTGGTGGCGCGGGTGTTTCCGTCGACCGCGTCGCGCCGCAGCTGGCTGTCCGATGCCGCCGAACTGCCGCCGCTGTTGCGCGGCGACCGAGCCGAGCCGACGCTGGGGCCGCCGCATAAATCCGGCGGTCACGGCGTCCCGGTGCTCGACACCGCCGCGGTCACCGATCGAAAGCAACTGTCCGACACCATAACCGGTCATCTGCGTCGGCTGGATCAGCGCCGTGTCGACGAAGAACGTCGGCTGCTCTACGTTGCGGTCACCCGCGCCGAGGACACCTTGCTGGTCTCCGGTCACCACTGGGGCGCCGGCGAGACCAAGCCGCGCGGCCCGTCGGAGTTCCTGACCGAACTCAAGGCGGTGATCGACAGTTCGGCGGCCGCCGGGACGCCGTGCGGGTCGATTGAACAATGGGCGGAAGCGCCGGCTGCCGGGGAGCGAAACCCGCTGGGCGACAATGCCGGCGAAGGAACCTGGCCGATCGATCCGCTGGGCGGCCGGCGGATCGATGTCGAACGCGGCGCGGCGCTGGTCAGCGCGGCGCTCCGGGCCGATCAGCCGCCGGACGGTCAGACCGTGAACGGATCGCGGGCCGGCTCGTGGTCTGTCGAAGTCGATGCGCTGCTGGCCGAACGGGCCCGCGTCGCCGCGCAACCGGCCCGGATGCTGCCCAACCAGGTCTCGGTGAGCGGCCTGGTCGAGTTGAGCCGCGACCCCACCGGCGCGGCCCAGCGGCTGACCCGCCGGCTTCCCACCCGCCCGGATCCGCATGCAGTGCTGGGCACCGCATTCCATGACTGGGTGCAGCGGTTCTACGGCGCCGAGCGGCTCTTCGAGCTCGACGACCTGCCCGGTGCGGCCGACGCCGACACCGCCCGCGCCGACGCCGAAGAGCTGGCGGACCTGCAGACCGCGTTCCTGGCCTCGCCGTGGGCGGCCCGCTCACCCACCGCCGTCGAGGTGCCCTTCGAGATGACCTTCGGGCAGACCGTGGTGCGTGGCCGCATCGACGCGGTGTTCGCCGAGCCGGACGGCGGTGTCACCGTGGTGGACTGGAAGACCGGAGCGGCCCCCGACGGCCCCGAGGCACGCCGGCACGCCGCCGTCCAGCTCGCCGTCTACCGGCTGGCCTGGGCCGCGCTGACCGGCTGCCCCGAAGCGCGGGTGCGGGCCGCCTTCCACTACGTGCGAACCGGGACCACCGTCGTACCCGGTGAGCTGCCCGATTCGGCTGAGCTGGCCGCTCTGCTCACCGGTGCCGACCCGGATGGTTACAGTGGGTCCGTGCGTCAGGCTGACCGGTGACCGTTCGTCGTGGCGAGCGCTAGATGGCGTCGGCTGCGCGGCCTCGATGAACCGCTGACCGCCCAGCCCAGTTACGCGCTCGTCGGCCGCATGCACATGCCGCAGCGGCAATCCAGTCCGGGGCGCACCGTCTACCGGCGCACCGCGATCGCGTTCGCGGCGCTGCTGGTGTCGACGCTCTTGGTCTACCTCGACCG
This sequence comes from Mycolicibacter senuensis, assembly GCF_002101885.1. Lineage (GTDB taxonomy): Bacteria > Actinomycetota > Actinomycetes > Mycobacteriales > Mycobacteriaceae > Mycobacterium > Mycobacterium senuense. The sequence goes on along the minus strand of NZ_LQPS01000010.1, from coordinate 25,200 downwards.
CGACGGCTACCAGGACGTGCAGGGCGACCGGCTGAGTTTCCTGGACTGCCTGTACTACTCGGCGGTGACCTTGTCGACCACCGGGTACGGCGACATCACGCCCGTCACCGAGTTCTCCCGGATGATCAACGTCGCGATCATCACCCCGTTGCGGATCGCGTTCCTGATCCTGCTGGTCGGAACGACCGTGGAGGCGTTCACCGAGAATTCTCGGCAGGCATTCCGCATTCAGCGTTGGAGGAGAAGGGTGAAAGACCACACCATCGTCATCGGGTACGGCACCAAGGGCAAGACCGCCATCGCCGCGATGCGCGGCGACGACGAGTCGCCGCCCAAGGACATCGTCGTGGTGGACAACGACCAGGCCGTCCTCGATCAGGCCGAGGGCAAGGGGCTGGTGACGGTGCGCGGCGACGGCACCAAGTCCGATGTGCTGCGGCTGGCCAGTGCCCAGCGCGCGGCTGCGATCGTGGTGGCCACCGGCCGCGACGACACCGCGGCATTGGTCACCTTGACTGCCCGTGAGATCGCCCCGGAGGCCACCATCGTGGCGGCCATCCGGGAAGCCGAGAACCAGCACCTGCTCGAACAGTCCGGCGCCAACTCGGTGGTGGTGTCCTCGGAGACCGCCGGCCGGCTGCTCGGCATCGCCACCACCACACCCAGCGTGGTGGAGATGATCGAGGATCTGCTGACCCCTGACGCCGGCTACGCCATCGCCGAGCGAGAAGTCGAGCAGCAGGAGGTCGGTGGCTCGGCGAAACATCTCAACGAGATCGTGCTCGCCGTGGTCCGTGACGGGCAGCTGCTGCGGCTGGACGCACCGGAACTGGATGCGGTCGAGGCGGGCGACCGGCTGCTCTACGTGCGAACGGTGAGCAACCCGTGAGCTTCCGGCTGCGCCAGGTACCGCTGTTGTCGCGGGTCGGGGCCGACCGGGCCGATCAGTTGCGCACCGACACCGACGCCGCCGTCGCCGGTTGGTCGGCCGCGGCGCTGCTGCGGGTCGACCCCCGTAACCAGGTGCTGGTCGCCGGCGGGCGGGTGGTGCTGGAGGACGCGGGCGAACTCGGTGACGCGCCGCCGCCGGACGCGGTGTTCCTGGGCCGGCTCGAGGACGGCCGGCATGTCTGGGCGATCCGTGCTGCGCTGCGGGTGCCGGACGACGATGACATCTCGGTGCTCGACCTGCGCGCGACCGGCGACGTCTTCGACGACACCAGCGCTCAGCTGGTCTCCTCGGCGATCGCCCTGCTGAATTGGCATGAGAACGCCCGGTTCTCCGCTGTCGACGGCACACCGACCACGCCGGTGCGCAGCGGGTGGGCGCGGTCCAATCCGATCACCGGCGCCGAGGAGTTTCCGCGCATCGACCCGGCGGTGATCTGTTTGGTGCACGACGGCGCCGACCGGGTGGTGCTGGCCCGGCAGCACAACTGGCCCGTCCGGATGTTCTCGCTGCTGGCCGGTTTCGTCGAAGCCGGCGAGTCGTTCGAGGCCTGCGTGGTCCGCGAGGTCCACGAAGAGGTCGGGCTGGCGGTAAGCGACGTGAGCTATCTGGGCAGCCAGCCCTGGCCATTCCCGCGTTCGCTGATGGTCGGCTTCCACGCCGTCGCCGACCCGGGCCAGGAGTTCGTCTTCAGTGACGGAGAGATCACCGAGGCCGCCTGGTTCACTCGCGACGAGGTGCGGGCCGCGCTGGCGGCGGGGGCCTGGATGGGCGGTTCCGCGGACGCGAAACTGCTGCTGCCCGGGTCGATTTCGATCGCCCGGACCATCATCGAGTCCTGGGTCGACTGACCGCCCGGCTGCCTAGCCGCTGAGCCGATCCAGCTTCGCCTTGACCTCGCGCCCGGTCGGGTTCGTCATCGTCGAACCGTCGGCGAAGCGCAGCGTCGGAACCGTGCGGTTGCCGCCGTTGACCGACTCGACGAACTTGGCGGCGGTGGGATCCTGCTCGATGTTGATCTCGTCGTAGCCGATCTCGAACTTCTCCAGGGCCTTTTTGAGCTGGCGGCAGTAACCGCACCATTGCGTCGTGTACATGATGAGCGGTGGATCGCTGACAGTCATAGCTCTTAACGCTAGCGGCTGAGGAAGCGGGCCGCTCGCGGCCCGGCGTCGGAGGCCCCTGTCAAGATGGACGCCATGGCTGACCCGAACGGCGTCCTGGCGGACGGGCTCATCGCCGGCCTGGATGACGAGCAGCGTGCCGCGGTATTGGCCCCCCGCGGGCCGGTGTGCGTGCTGGCCGGTGCCGGAACCGGCAAAACCCGCACCATCACCCACCGGATCGCGCAGCTGGTCGCGGCCGGTCACGTCGCGCCGGGGCAGGTGCTGGCGGTGACGTTCACCCAGCGCGCCGCCGGGGAGATGCGGTCGCGGCTGCGTGCCCTGGGCGCGAGCGCCGAGGGCGGGGCCGGGAACGGAGTGGGCGCGGTCCAGGCGCTGACCTTCCACGCCGCCGCGCGGCGGCAACTGCGCTACTTCTGGCCGCGGGTGGTCGGCGAGACCGGCTGGGAACTGCTGGACCGCAAGTTCGGGGTGGTCGCCCGGGCCGCCGGACATGCCGGGCTGCGGCTGTCCAACGACGATGTCCGCGACGTCGCGGGCGAGATCGAGTGGGCCAAGGCGTCGCTGATCTCCCCGGAGCAGTATCCGGAGGCGGTGGCGGCCGCCGGCCGCGACACCCCGATCGACGCCGCGAAACTGGCCGACGTCTACGCCGGCTATGAAGCCTTGAAAGCCCGCGGCGAAGTGGCGATGCTCGACTTCGACGACCTGTTGCTGCACACCGCCGCCGCTATCGAGAACGATGCGGCGGTGGCCGCCGAGTTCCGGGACCGTTACCGCTGCTTCGTCGTCGACGAATACCAGGACGTCACCCCGCTGCAGCAGCGGGTGCTCTCAGCCTGGCTGGGCGAGCGCGACGACCTGACCGTGGTCGGCGACGCCAACCAGACCATTTACTCGTTCACCGGCGCCTCACCGCGCTACCTGCTCGACTTCACCCGCCGCTTCCCCGACGCCACCCTGGTGCGCTTGGAACGCGACTACCGGTCCACGCCGGAGGTGGTGTCGCTGGCCAACCGGGTGATCGCCGCGGCCCGCGGGCGGGTTGCGGGCAGCAAGCTCAAGCTGGTCGGCCAGCGCGACCCCGGCCCGCCGCCGACGTTTCGGGAGCACCCCGACGAGGTCGCCGAGGCGACCGCGGTGGCCAAGTCGATCGCGAAGCTGATCGACGGCGGTGTCGCTCCGGCCGAGATCGCCGTGCTGTACCGGGTCAACGCGCAGTCGGAGGTCTATGAGGAGGCGCTGACCGAGGCCGGCATCGCCTACCAGGTCCGCGGGGGAGAGGGATTCTTCCACCGCCAGGAGATCCGGCAGGCGTTGGTGGCGCTGCGGCGCACCGCCGAGCGCGGCGACGACACCGGCTCCACACTCTCCGACACCGTGCGCCGGGTGCTCGAACCGCTGGGACTGACGGCCGAAGCACCCAGCGGCGTCAAGGCGCGGGAACGCTGGGAGGCCCTGGGTGCGCTGGCCGAACTGGCCGACGACGAAGTGGCGCAGCGCCCCGACCTGGATCTGCCCGGCCTGCTGGCCGAACTGCGGGTGCGCGCCGACTCGCGTCACCCGCCGACGGTGCAGGGTGTCACGCTGGCGTCGCTGCACGCCGCCAAGGGACTGGAATGGGATGCGGTGTTCTTGGTCGGGCTCGTCGACGGCACGCTGCCGATCTCGCACGCGCTGGCCCACGGCCCCGACAGCGAGGCCGTCGAGGAGGAACGCCGGCTGCTCTACGTCGGAGTCACCCGCGCCCGGGTGCACCTGGCGTTGAGCTGGGCGCTGGCCCGCGCCCCCGGCGGGCGAGCCGGCCGCAAGCCGTCGCGGTTCCTGCAGGGTATCGACGGCGCGGTCCCGCAGCCCGATCCGCGGGCGCCCGCGCGGCGCCGGGGCCGCGGGGCGCCGAAACACTGCCGGGTCTGCAACAAGGCGCTGGGCACGCCGGCGGCCATCATGCTGAGCCGGTGCGAGACGTGCGCGGCCGACGTCGACACCGAGTTGCTGGTGGCGCTCAAGGACTGGCGGCTGCGCACCGCCAGCGAGCTGAAAGTGCCCGCCTACATCGTCTTCTCCGACAACACCCTCACCGCGATCGCCGAGATGCTGCCCGCCGATGAGGCCGCTCTGGTCGCCATCCCGGGCATCGGCGCGCGCAAACTGGAGCAGTTCGGTTCCGACGTGCTCGAGCTGGTCCGCAACCGGGGCTGAACGCGGGGCCGGAGAAATTCAGTTGTGCCGTCCGCCGGCGACCGGCTAGCCTTGGCCTCCATGACCACCCCGGGTGCATTCGTCGTACGTGCGGCCGCTGCCGCACGTGCCGCCGGCGCGCATGCTGCCGCCGCGGCCGACGAGTCCGTGCATCGGGGTTTTGCCTAACACTTCCAACTCAGCCGCCCCACGGCCACGGACCCGCGCAGGGACCGTGGCCGTTTTTTCGTCTCCAGACCAACCGAACCACCCGAGAGCAGGTGATCACCGATGAAGAATCGAACGGCATTGCCGTGCAATCGCGACCCCGACCTGTGGTTCGCCGACAACCCGGCCGATCTAGAGCGGGCCAAGCTGCTCTGCGGCGACTGCCCGATCCGGCGGCAGTGCCTGGCGCTGGCGTTGCAGCGCGGCGAGCCGTGGGGGGTCTGGGGCGGCGAGATCCTCGACCGCGGGACCGTCATCGGCCGCAAACGCCCCCGGGGCCGGCCCCGCAAGCAGCACCTGGCAGCGTGATCGGGCGCGGTGCGCCGGTCAGGCCGAGGGCCCGACGGTTTTGACGTCGGGATCGGTGAAGCCCGGGACCAATTCCTCCGAGATCCGCTTGACCGGCACATGCGCGTCGAGCTGGCACATGATCGCCGTGGTCGACCCGAGCACCCGCATCGGCATCGCCAGCTTCGGCGGCAGGTCCAGCTGCCGGGCGGTCTTGAGTTGCTCGACGGGGCGTTCGAGCTGTTTGCCCGCCATCCGCATCAGCCACTTGCGGGTGTAGTGGAAGACCTCGACCTCGACCGGCTCGACGTACTGGCGCAGCATCTCGTCGATCTCGCGCACCGAGACGTTCTGGCCCTTCTGGATGAAGCCGCCCTGGCGCATCACCGTGATGACCCGGTCGTAGTCCTTGTCGCGGGCGTAGCGCACGGCCGCGCCCAGCTCCGGCGGGAAGCCGCCGGGCATCGGCGCCACCGCGCCGAAGTCGATCACGCCCATCCGGCCGTCCGGCAGCAGCATGAAGTTGCCGGGGTGAGCATCACCGTGGATCAGCTCGAGACGGCGCGCCGCGTCCCAGGTGAACTCGGCCAGCCGGGTGCCCATCAGGTCCCGCTGCTCGACGGTGCCGTTGCGGATGATCTCGGCCATGCCGATGCCGTCGATCCACTCCTGGATCACCGTCTTGGGGGCGCTGGCCACCACGTTGGGGATCAGGAAATGCGGGTGACCGGCGTAGGCCTTCGCGAAGACCCGCTGGTTGTCGGCCTCCAGCCGGTAGTCCAGCTCCATCTCGGTGCGTTCGATGAGCTCATCGATCACACCCTTGACGTCCACACCGGGAGCTAGCTGCTTGAAGATGCCGGTCAGCCGGCGGATGGTCTTCAGGTCGGCGCGCAACGCCTCGTCGGCTCCGGGGTACTGGATCTTGACCGCCACCCGGCGGCCGTCGGCCCACACGCCGCGATGCACCTGGCCGATGCTGGCCGAGGCGACCGGGGTGTCGTCGAAATCGCTGAACCGTTCCCGCCACTTGGTGCCCAGCTGGGCGTCGAGCACCCGGTGGACCTTGTCCGCCGGCAGCGGCGGCGCGTCCTTCTGCAGTTTGGTCAGCGCCTCCCGGTAGGGCTCGCCGAACTCCTCGGGGATGGCCGCCTCCATCACCGACAGTGCCTGGCCGACCTTCATGGCCCCGCCCTTGAGCTCACCCAGGACGGTGAACAACTGGTTGGCCGCCTTCTCCATGAGCTCGGCGGTGACCGCGTCCTTCGACTTGCCGGTCAGCCGCTTCCCGAACCCGAGTGCTGCCCGGCCGGCGAAGCCGACGGGCAGGCTGGCCAGCTTCGCATTGCGCGCGGCGCTTCCACGCTTGATCTCTGACACCTCTCCATCATCCATGATGTCGTTGTGGCGCTGGTCACCGCGTGTGAAATCGCCGGTGGGCGGGGTCGGCGTCAGCAGTCGCAGAGCGGGTGGCGAGCCCAGCGGCGTGTCATGATCGACCCGCTCGCCAGATCCATCTCCAGGGTGGCGTTGAGCGTCGGCGGAGGACCCAGGTCAGCGAAGGAACTGCCGGCCGCCGGCCCGCGCACCGCCGCGATCACCCGATCGACCTGGCTGAGCGCCAGCGCCACGGTCGCCAGCACCGTCGCGCGGTCGCTGTGGGCGACCGTGTCGCGCAACTGGGCGGCCACCGCCGGCCAGGAGGCGTCCCGGTCCCGCCGGTGCAGATCTGCGCAGCCCAGGCAGCTGGTCATGCCGGGAAGCACGAGCGGGCCGACCACGCCGGTACCGTCGCGCACCCGCACCGGAAGGTGCGCCACCCGCTCGGCGTGCAGTTCGCGCACCAGCCGGGGGTCGGCGACCAGGTAGTCCGACAGCACCACCAGATCCGTACCGGCGGTGCTCACCGCGGCGTGCGGCTGGCTGCTGCGCCGAACCATGGCGCCCGAGCAGCGCAGCGACTCGACCAGCAGGTCCGAGAGCGGCCCGCGGCCGTGCACCCGCAGCGACGCCGCGCGGCGCGGCCGGCGCGGACCGCTGTCTCGCACCGCGACGCGGGCACCGACCAGCGCGCTGAGCAGGTGGTCGAGCTCCGCGGTGTCCACCGTGCCGTGGCGGGCGGCCTCGAGCCGCAGCTCGGCCGCGGTAGTCGGGGTCTGCATCATGCGCAGCACCGCGGCCAGCCCGGTGGCGGTCAGCCCGTGCGGTGGCCGCACGAGTACGGCCCGCCCGGGATCCCAACCCACCTGCACCGCCCCGTCCGGTCGCAGCAGCACCGGCCGCGCCGGATCCAGGATGTAGGCGGGCGTCGGGGAGTCGACCCTGGTCACGCCTCAGAGAGTGTCACGCCGGGCGGCGTCGCCGTCTGCGGTTGTCCACAGCGTTGGAGACGATGCGCCGTGCGGCCTCCACGGCGGCGGTACGTTGGCGCGTGGCAGCGGCCGGCGCGACGCCGCCCGGGTGCGGGTCGGGCGTGTGAGCCCAGGCAAGGCCGACGCCGAACAGCAGGGTCAGCAGGTCGAGGGGTTCCCAGTCCGGGTCGACGTAGCCTCCGGCTTGGGCGGTTTCGATCGCGGCGATCGTGTGCTCGAAGATCGCCTGCCCGTCAGCGCGGGGTTCGTCGAGAGCCAATCCCTCCAACCGCGCCCAGGTCACCATGCGCAGGTGCTCGGGGCTGTTTCTTCCCAAATCGTAGATATCGCCCGCGAATTCGGGTACCGCTTCGGGGCGGAGGGTGACCGAGCGATAGAAGGCCACCACGTCGGTGGCCATCACTTCCCGAAACAGCGCCTCCTTGTCGCCGAAGTGGGCGTAGAGGCGTTCCTTGCTGGCGTGTGCGGCATGCGCGATCCGATCGATACGCGACCCGGCAAGGCCATGGCGGGCGAATTCGGCGCGGGCGGCGTCGAGTATGTGACCGCGTAGCTCGGTGGCGCTCCTCCTCACAGCAAGATCATAACCGTACGAACGAGTTCGTTCGGTAATGTGTGGACATGCACGTCCTCACCGACACCAACGCGATCATGAACCAGCCGCTGCGCGTTGAGCTCATGCGGCGGGTCTTGGAGGGCGTCGCCGACGCGGTTACGCCGCTGGCCGAGGCCTACCGGCCCTACGTCGAGGGGCTGGATAATCTTCCCCGTGATGGTCGGTTTCTGTTGGTGGGCAATCATACTCAGGTCGGGGCGGAAGCGCTGCTGATCCCGTTCCATGTGCGGCGCGCGATCGGCAAACGGGTACGGCCCCTGACGGATCGGCAATTCGGGCGGATGCGGGGACCCGCCCGCGATCTGCTCGCCGCGGCCGGCGCCCTGGTGGGCGCTCCCGAGCCCGTCCGCGAGTTGATGCGTAACAACGAGCCCATCCTGGTGTTCCCCGGCGGTGGTCGTGAGATACCCAAGTTCAAAGGTGAGGAATACACGCTGCGCTGGCAGGGCCGTGCCGGGTTCGCTCGACTCGCGGTCGAGCACGGCTACCCGATCGTGCCGGTCGGACTGATCGGTGGCGACGATGTGTACCGTAGTTTCACCCGTCGCGGCGGCAGCTGGGAGCGCTTCAGCGGAGCGCTGTCCCAACGGTTTTCGGGCCGGCCCGACATGGCCATGCCGCTGCAACATGGCATCGGCCCGACCCTCATTCCGCGCCCGAACCGGATGTACTTGCACTTTGGCGTCGCCGTCGACACCACCAGACCGGCGCCGACGGCTATCGAGGACTGGGCCGCCGACGTGCGGCAGCAGACCCGGGCGGCGCTCGAACAGATCCTGGCCGAACTTTTGGCCGTCCGGGCCGATGACCCTTACCGTCACCTCAACCCGTTGAATTGGCGGCAGGCAGTGACGCCACCGGGCTGATCAGTCGTCGGCCGCGCCAGGGTCCTCGGCGTCGCGCCGGAACTCGGCGATGGCCTGGTCGATCGCGGAGTCGATGCCGCTGGTGTCGCCGCCGATGATCCGGTCGATGAACGCGGCCGGGTCGTCGAGGTCGGCGGCCTCGGGCAGCAGATCCGGGTGCTGCCAGACCTGGTCGCGGGCGTCGATCCCGACGGCCGCGGTCAACCGCTCCCACAGCACCGCGGCCTCACCCAGCTTGCGGGGCCGCAGTTCCAGGCCGACCAGGGTGGCGAAGGTCTGTTCGGCCGGACCGCCGGTGGCGCGACGGCGGCGCAGCGTCTCCGACAGTGCAGCGGTGCCCGGAATCCGTTCGCCCAGCGCCGCCGTCACCACGGTGCGCACCCAGCCCTCGATCAGGGCCAGCAGCGTCTCGAGTCGCTCCAGCGCCGCCAGTTGTTCCGGTGTCGACTTGGGCTCGAACACGCCCTGGTTAAGCAGGTCTGCCATGGCCGACGGGTCGGACATCGCCGCCGGGTCGAATCCCTGCGCCAGCTCCTCGATGCCCCGGATGTCGATCTTTATGCCGCGGGCGTAGGCCTCGACCGCGCTGAGCAGCTGGTTGGCCAGCCACGGGACGTGGGTGAACAGCCGGTGGTGGGCGGCCTCACGGGCGGCCAGAAACGTGACGATCTCGCTGCGCGGTTGCTCCAGTCCGCCGGCCAGTTCCTCGATCGCACCGGGCAGCAGCGCAGCCACGCCCTTGGGGCCCAGCGGCAATCCGATGTCGGTCGAAGTCAGCACCTCTCCGGATAACCGGCCCAGCGCCTGGCCCAACTGCGACCCGAACGCCATCCCGCCCATCTGCGACATCACCGACAGCAGCGGGCCGGCCATGCTCTTGGCCTCCTCGGGCAGCGCCGAGGCCCACACCGACGAGACCTGCTCGGCCATCGGGTCGCACAGTCGCTGCCAGGTCGCCATGGTGTGCTGCACCCAGTCCACCGGTGTCCACGCCGCCGAACCGGTGGTGCCGGCCGGCAACGCCGTCGCACCGTTGAGCCAGGTCTCGGCCAGGTGTATCGCGTCACCGATCGCGGTGGTGGTCGATGCCGTGACGGGGGCCACCGAACCGATCGAGCGGGCGGCGACCTGGCGGGCCAGGTCGTAATTCACCGGTCCGGGCGGCTGACCGCCGGTGGACACCGCGCCGCTGAACATCTGGCCGAGCTGGGTGAAGATCTGTCCCAGATCGGCGATGTTGAAACCGGCGCCCATGCCCCAGTCGCTCGGGCCGGGGTCGCGCCCCCCGGGCCGCTCGCGGTCGGGGTCGTCCCCGGAAGAGAAACCGAAGGGCAGATCAGCCATAGACACAACCGTACCGACCGGCGTCCGGCGACGGTGCGACACGCGGCACTGGAAGGTCCGGCCCGCCGTGAGCCGGATCCGGGCCGTTTACCATACCCGGGGTGAACAGGCGGATTCTGACACTGCTGGCGGCGCTGCTGCCGGTGGTCGTGTTCGGCGCGCTGCTGTCGGTGGTGACGGTGCCCTTCGTGTCGCTGGGGCCGGGCCCCACCTTCGACACCCTCGGGATGGTCGACGGCAAGCAGGTGGTCGACATCCAGGGCACCCCGACGCGGACCACGTCGGGGCATCTGAACATGACCACGGTGTCCCAGCGCGACGGACTGACGCTGGGTGAGGCGCTGGCGCTGTGGCTGTCCGGGCGCGAACAGCTCATGCCGCGTGACCTGGTCTATCCGCCCGGCAAGTCCCGCGAGGAGGTCGACGAGGACAACGACGCCGAGTTCCGCGCCTCCGAGCAGAGCGCCGAGTACGCCGCGTTGGGCTACCTGCGCTACCCGAGTGCGGTCACCCTCGCCGAGGTGCACGACCCCGGGCCGTCGGCCGGTGCGCTGCAGCGTGGTGACGCGGTGGACGCCGTCGACGGCGAACCCGTCTACACCGTCGAGCAGTTCACCAAGCTGCTGGCCGCCACCAAACCGGGCGAGACGGTGGTCATCGACTACCGGCGCAAGAACGCCGCACCCGGTACTGCGCGGATTACGCTGGGAGAGAACAAGGACCGGCCCAACGGATTCCTCGGTGTGTCCGTGCTCGACGCGCCGTGGGCTCCGTTCACCGTCGAGTTCAACCTCGCCAACATCGGTGGGCCGTCGGCGGGCCTGATGTTCTCGCTGGCGGTCGTCGACAAACTCAGCGCCGGCACGCTGGCCGGGCAGAACTTCATCGCCGGCACCGGCGTCATCAAGGCCAACGGTCAGGTCGACTCGATCGGCGGGATCACGCACAAGATGATCGCGGCCCGCGAAGCCGGCGCGACGGTGTTTCTGGTCCCGGCCGAGAACTGCTACGAGGCGCGCTCGGACCCCAACGGGTTGCAGCTGATCAAGATCGACAGTCTCGCGCAGGCGGTGGATGCGTTGCGCACCCTCACCGGCGGAGGTCAGCCGCCATCTTGCTGAGGCCGGAGTTGGCTACAGTGGGGCCGTCAGGACAACCGAGCTAGGGAGCGTGGCACGTGGGGATGCGGCCCACCGCGAGAATGCCGAAGTTGACCCCGCGCAGCCGGATCATGATCGGCAGTGCACTCGCCGTGATCGGGTTGCTGCTGGTCGGGCCGCGCCTGATCGACGGCTACGTCGACTGGCTGTGGTTCGGAGAATTGGGCTACCGGTCCGTTTTCGTCACCACCTTGCTGACCCGGCTGATCGCCTTCGTGGTGGTCGGCCTGGCCGTCGGCGGCATCGTGTTCGCCGCCCTGGCGATCGCCTTCCGGGCGCGGCCGGTGTTCGTGCCCAGCAACGGCGCCAACGACCCGGTGGCGCGTTATCGCACCGCGGTGTTGTCGCGGCTGCGACTGTTCGCGTTCGGGATACCGACGGGGATCGGCCTGCTGGCCGGCATCGTCGCGCAGAGCTACTGGGTGCGTATCCAGTTGTTCCTGCATGGCGCTGAGTTCGGGATCACCGATCCGCAGTTCGGCAAGGACCTCGGCTTCTACGCCTTCGACCTGCCGTTCTACCGGCTGGTGGTCGGGCTGCTATTGGTGACGGTCTTCCTGGCCGCCATCGCGAACCTGGCGACGCACTACATCTTCGGTGGCATCCGGTTGTCCGGCCGGGCCGGCGCGCTGAGCCGCCCGGCGCGTATCCAGGTGGTCAGCCTGATCGGCACCCTGGTGTTGCTCAAGGCCGCCGCCTACTGGCTGGACCGCTACGAGTTGCTCAGTCATACCCGCACCGGCAAGCCGTTCACCGGCGCCGGCTACACCGATATCAATGCGGTGCTGCCCGCCAAGATGATCCTGCTGGCGATCGCGCTGATCTGCGCGATCGCGGTGTTCTCTGCGGTTGTGCTGCGCGACTTGCAGATTCCGGCGATCGGTCTGGTGCTGCTGCTGCTGTCGTCGGTGGTCATCGGTGCGGGCTGGCCGTTGCTCGTGGAACAGTTCAGCGTCAAGCCCAACGCGGCGCAGAAGGAGAGCGAGTACATCTCCCGCTCGATCGCCGCTACCCGCCATGCCTACGGGCTGACCGAGGACGTGGTCACCTACCGCGACTACAGCGGCGACGCACGTGCGACGGCCGCGCAGGTCGGCGCCGACGTCGCCACCACCTCCAACATCCGGTTGCTGGACCCGACCATCGTCAGTCCCGCCTTCACCCAGTTCCAGCAGGGCAAGAACTTCTACTTCTTCCCCGACCAGCTCACCATCGACCGCTATCGCGACGACGAGGGCCAACTGCGCGACTACGTCGTCGCCGCCCGGGAACTCAACCCCGCCCGGCTGATCGACAACCAGCGCGACTGGATCAACCGGCACACCGTCTACACCCACGGCAACGGGTTCATCGCCTCGCCGGCCAACACCGTGCGCGGGATCGCCAACGACCCCAACCAGAACGGCGGCTATCCGGAGTTTTTGGCCAACGTCGTCGGTGCCAACGGCACCGTGGTCTCCGCCGGCCCGGCCCAGCTCGATCAGCCGCGCGTCTACTACGGCCCGGTGATCGCCGATGCCGTCGCCGACTACGCGATCGTCGGGCGCAACGGTCCCGACCGCGAATACGACTACGAGACCAACACCGAGACGAAGAACTACACCTACACCGGTGAGGGCGGTGTCAGCATCGGAAACTGGTTGGCCCGCAGCGTGTTCGCCGCCAAGTTCGCCGAACGCAATTTCTTGTTCTCGACGGTGATCGGCTCGGAGAGCAAGATCCTGTTCAACCGCGACCCGGCCGGCCGGGTGCAGGCGGTGGCGCCGTGGCTGACCACCGATTCGACCGTGTACCCCGCGATCGTCAACAAGCGGCTGGTGTGGATCATCGACGGCTACACCACGTTGGACAACTACCCCTACTCGGAACTGACGTCGCTGTCGTCGGCGACCATGGACTCCAAAGAGGTGGAGTTCAACCGGCTGCTGCCCGACCGGCGGGTGTCCTACATCCGCAACTCGGTGAAGGCGACCGTCGACGCTTATGACGGAACGGTGAACCTGTACGCCCAGGACGAGCAGGACCCGGTGCTGCAGGCCTGGATGAAGGTGTTCCCCGGGACGGTCAAGCCCAAGGCGGAGATCTCCACCGAACTCGCCGAACATCTGCGCTACCCCGAAGACCTGTTCAAGGTGCAGCGGATGCTGCTGGCCAAATACCACGTCAACGACCCGATCACGTTCTTCTCGACGTCGGACTTCTGGGATGTGCCGCTGGACCCCAACCCGACCGCCAGCAGTTTCCAGCCGCCGTACTACATCGTTGCGAAAAACCTTGTCAAGGAAGACGGTTCGGCTTCCTATCAGCTGACCAGCGCGATGAACCGGTTCAAGCGCGACTACCTGGCCGCCTACATCTCCGCCAGCTCCGATCCCGACACCTACGGCAAGATCACGGTGCTGACCATCCCCGGTCAGGTCAACGGGCCCAAGCTGGCCAACAACGCGATCACCACCGACACCGCGGTCAGTCAGGACCTCGGTGTGATCGGGCGCGACAACCAGAACCGCATCCGGTGGGGCAACCTGCTGACGCTTCCGGTGGCCCAGGGCGGGCTGCTCTACGTCGAGCCGGTCTACGCCTCGCCGGGCTCCAGCGACGCCGCGTCGTCGTATCCGCGGCTGATCCGGGTGGCGATGATGTACAACGACAAGATCGGCTACGGGCCGACGGTCTCCGACGCGTTGACCGGCCTGTTCGGGCCCGGCGCCAGCGCGGCGGCGACCGACATCGCGCCCACCGACGGTGGCGCGCCGGCCGCCAAGCCGGAGGGCCCCACCCCGCCGGCTGCTGCGGCGGTACCGGCACCGACGCCGCCGGCCGGAAGCGTCGAACTGTCTTCGGCCAAGGCCGCAGCACTGCGTGAGATCGACGCCGCGATCGCCGCGCTACGCGACACCCAGCACAAGGGTGACTTCGCCGCCTACGGTGCCGCGCTGCAGCGCCTTGACGACGCCGTGGAGAAGTTCAACAACACCAAGTAGTCGCGCCCCTGCCGCGCTCTGACTCACTCAGGCATCGAAGAGCACGGCGTGCATCAGCGTGCGTACGCACGCCTGCGGGTAGGCGCGGTCCGCGGCCGGTGAGCCCGCCGAATCCGTTTCGGGCCGGTCGTAGCGCACCAGTCGGCCGATGTCGACGACCAGGCCCATGGCGGCGTGAACCAGGAACCGCGCGCCGGTCGCGGTGAGTTCCGGGCGCACCGCGGCGAGCAACCGGACCCAGGAGTCGATCGTCGACCGCTGCACGTTGCGCAGCGCCTGCTGATCGGCCGGGTTGAGATTGACCCGTTCGCTGTAGTAGATCGAGGCCAGCTCCGGGTTGGCGAACGAGGTGGCGACGTAGGCGTCGACCAGTTGAGTCAGCGCCTCCCGCGGTTCGGGCCGGTCACTGTTGACCCGGGACAGTTCGGCGGAAAGCCGGTCCGAGGAACGCCGCAGCGCGGTGCTGAGGATGTCGGCCTTGCCCGGGAAATAGCGGTAGATCCCGGCGACGCGCACGCCGGCCACCGCGGCGATCTGCGCCATCGCGGTTTCTGCGTAGCCGTGCTCGTGGAACAGCATCATCGAGGCGTGTAGCAGCGCCTCGTAGGTCCCGGCATCGGGGGAAAAGATCCGCCATGCGGGCGCGCCCGGCGCGAAATCGTCTGCGGTGGGCAACTCGGCGTTCAGCAAGGCCGACGATGCCCTGCTCAGCACATCCTTGATGTCTTCTGCCGGGGCGCGCACGCGATGGTCGGCGATCCCGCCGGCCACGCTGAGCAGCCCGGCCGACAGCATCCGCAGCTGCAACGACGTCGCCGTGGGACGTAGCGCGGCCAGCGGCGCCTGCAGGCGGCGGTTGACGAGCCGGAGCTGCTCGACCAGCCGGGTCTCGTCCGCCTCCCGCAGGTAGCGTGACTGCCATCGGTAGAGGCCACCGGATTCCCGATTGCGCAGGGCGACATCGATCAGGGCCTGTACCAGTTGGTCCAGTGCCGCCTCGTCGGCGGGTTCGGCCGTCGGGTCGAAGGCCAGGTCGGTGGCGTCGACCAACTGCTGGCTCAACGCCAGTACGGCGTCGCGGAACAGGTCGTACTTGCTGGCGTAGTGCCGGTACAGAGCGGGAGCCGAGATGCCGACCTCCCCGGCGATGGCCTCCAATCTGACCGAGTGATAACCGAGAGCGCTGAAGGCCTCGGCGGCTGCCCGGGCGATCTGATCCTTGCGGTCCTTGGGGCGCCGCCGGACGGTGGGCGCTACCTCAGAAAGATGTTGAGTCAACGGAAATCTCGTCTCACGTCGGCCGGGACGGCGTAGTGTGCCGGGACGGCTCGTCGCCCTCGCGGTCGCTGCGCAGCGCAGCGCGTGCGCGCGCGTTCCAGTGGTGTCTGGGCGCCAGAGCCGACAGTCGAGCCAACCGGACGAACCGCCGCAGCGACCGCCGATCGGCGGCGGTGGCGGTGATCCCGGTCAGCTCCCGGGCATGCGGATGCTGTAACGCGCGGATGGCCGGGTGGGGGACCGTCCGCATCCACCAGTCGCCGGGGGTGAAAATCTGTTCCCGGTACGGTTCGAAGTGCGGCCCGGCGAATAGTTCTGTCCGGCAGTGGTTCTCGAAGTACTCGATGAACTCCGGCCAGGTCGGCGGCATCGACCGGCTCGATATGCCGTACCTGCGGTACCACAGGCAGCACTCGCCGTAGAGCTGCTCGTGTTCGTCCCGGTCCAGCGGCCGGATGAAGGTGTTGACCATGACAAACAGCGACTCTACGTAAGCGGCGTGCTGAAAATGGAAGATGTCGGGGCTCAGCGCATGATACTTCCGGCCGAGGCCGTCAACGCCCTTGACGTGCTCGTGGGAGAACCGCATCTGGGGGCTCAGGTCTGCCCCGGTGTAGACGTAGTTGACCGCCTGGGTGACGGTGCGCTTCTTGTGCAGCCAGATGCGGTCACGCATCAGCGCGTGCTCGGTGATGCCTGCGGCGATCCCCGGATGCAGCATCAACAGGCACACCGCCCTGGGCAACACGAACAGGTAGCGCCGGTCGGCCAGGACATGCCAGAGCATGCTGTCCCGGTCCAGGTTTCCCGCCGAAGGCGCCATGATCAGATCAGCGCCTTGCGTCGCCGGATCCGGTAGCGAACGTCGCCCATCAGCACCCGGTAGCTGAACGTGCGGATGAACCGGGGGATGAAACGGTTGACGAACGACACGAACAAGAACAGGTTCTCGAATTGGCGCTGTTCGGTTTTCGACCATTCGACGCCGAGCAACTCACGGAATCGCGGTGCGAGAAAGCCGATCGTCAAGAACCGCAGCAGTGGTCCGAACATCACCCGGAAGACCGGGTTGACCATCTTCAGATCGATCAGGCGCATCAGGTAGTCGCGGACGACGTCGTCGAGGTCCAGGGTCTGGCAGGTGGCGTTCCAGTAGGAGTCGAATTCGGCGCGGCTGGCCGGCCACTGGTCTTCGGTGACCTGCAACGTGGTGCCGAGCGGTCGTGCCTGCTGGTAGAAGTTCTCCGCCTGTTCCGGCGTCATCTTGCCGCGCAGCAGCTCGAAGGTGTCCTCGTAGAAGACGAACAGGCAGGCCGCGACCCACAGTTGCAGGTCGCGGTCGAAGGCGTTGTATTTGACCGGGCTGCTGTCGGTCGAGCGGACCTGCCGGTGTGCGACGTTGACGGCGTCGCGGTAGGCGGCGCGCTCGGAGTCGGTGCCCAGGATCGCCACGGCCATGTACTGTGCCGTGGTGCGCAGCCGCTTCCAGGGATGTTCCATCAGCGCACCGGATTCGACCCGGCTCTCGACGACGCCGTAGCCGATACCGGGCACGCTCAGCTGCATGACGACGTTGGCCGCGGCCGCGGCCGCTGACCAGAAGTCCAGCGCCTCGGTGATGTCGAGGAGCTCCTCGTCCCAGCGCGGGGTGTACTGGTCGACGTGAATGCGGGTCTCGGCGGTGGTCAGTTGCCGGTGTCCGGCCCGGTCCAGTTCACGGTCGTCGTCGTGACAGGTCGACATGTCAGCGTTCCTTTCAGGCGGCTAGGGATGGGCGAAGTACTGCGGTAGCTGAGCGAGCAGCCAGATCAGGCCGACCGCCCCGACGAGGGCACCGCAGGCCAGCACCGTGAGCACACCGGCGCGCAGCAGCCGGGCCTCCGGGGAGGCCAGGAGTCGCAGCATGCTGACGACCAGATCGATGAGCCGCACCAGAAGCATCATCGCAGCGACTCCCGGTGATGCGGTGGATGTCCGATCATGCTGTCCCTTCCGGATTCGTGGGTTTGCGCGCTAGCGAAGTCATGTTCCACCGTATTCGGGCCGCAGTGACCCCGACAGTGCCGTGAGCGGTACCCGGACGATCACCGCGCCGCCGTCCATGGACCACACCAGTCGGTCCGCCGGCTGCGGGTTCTCGCGCAGCATCGGGGCATCGGGCAGGTACAGGATCAGCTCCTCGGGTGACAGTGCGAAGGCCCGATAGCCGCCGGTGTAGCCGGGCCCGGCCGGGCCGGGCTGGAACTCCTCGACGGTGAACGGGTAGGTGTGGGGGGCGTGCGGCGGAGCGGCCGCATCCAGCGCCGCCGGCAGCACCGGCGCAGCGGCCGCGGGGATGACGCGCATCGGATCGACACCGGGCTTGAACAGCTCATCGAGAGTCAGTCGGCTGCCCTTGTCAGTATCGAAGACGAAGGTGCGATAGGCGTTGTTGGCCTGCATCCCGAAGGGCTCCAGGCACTCGTGGACGACGAGCGACTGCACGGCGCCGGGACCGGAGAAACTGTCGGAATAGGCGATCGCGCTGCTGTCTCGAATCGCCTCGGTGCCCGAAGCGCGCCAGCCGGTCATCAGCCGGTGGTAGAAGTCGCGCACGACCGGCCCGGTGCCGGGATGATCCAACAGCGGTTCGGGAAGCTCAAAAGCGATGTAGCGCTCGGCCTTTCGCGACGACACAACCAGTGTCGTGCACCGCCTGCCGTCCCAGGTCGCCTGCAGCTCGTCGCAGAAGCTCGGTGCCGAACCCGCAGCGACCGGTGCGCAGCCCAGCAGTGCGGCCACGGTGCTCGCCGCCATCGCCACGGCGGTCACCCGACCGGTGGCGGTCATCGCTGCAACTCCCCGGCGGTGACGTCGCTGACAAGCCAGCGGCCGGTCACCTTCTGCAAGGTGATCGCCATCGGGGTGACGTCGTCGGGCGGCTCGGCGGGGAGGCCTTTCGCGGCCGCGCTGGAGAAGCTCTGGCGAACGAACAGCAACACGGTGGCACTGCCGGCGTCAGCAGATTTCACCGCTGAATTGACGACGCTGCCGGTTGTGGTCACCTGGTTGGCCAGCAGCAGTGCCCGCAGATCCGAGCTCTGCTTGGCGTAGCGATCGTGGAACCCGCCGGTCGACCCGTCGAGGATGCTGGTGATCTGCTGGTCGATGGTGCCGGGATTGGCAGTCGTCAGGATCTCCGCGTACCGCGCCGCGGCTGCCAGTGCTTCGTCGGCGGCGACACCCGAGCGATGGTGCTGGTACAGCAGCCAACTCTGGCATCCCGTGAGCACGGCGACTGCGCACAGTGCGGCGACCGGCGCTGCCAGACGACGCAGCCGGCGAGGCCGGGGTGTGACCGCGGGCGACTCGACGTCGGTTTCTGCAACGGTGCTCATGTTGCCCTTCCGGTGCTCACACCAGATCGACTTCGCCGGCCAGCCAACGGCCGTCGACGAGGTCCATGGTCATCTGGATCCGGTTCCGGTCGATCCGTGGATCGGAGCGGACCGCGTTGGTGATGGACTGATCCACGAACAGCAACACCTCGACCCTGCTTCTGGTCGCCGACTTGACCGCCGCGTCGATGACGATGCCCTTTCCGGAGGCCTTGTTGTCGATCAGGACCTGGCGCAACTGTTGGGCGCCCAGGCTGTAGGCCTCCTTGAACCGGCCGGTTGCTCCGTCGATCGCCCGGGCGTAGTTGCCGTCGATGTCGGCGGTGTCCAGGGTGGTCAAGATGAGCGCGTAGTCCTTGGCCGCCGCCAAGGCGGCCTCGCCGGCGGCGGCGCGGGCGTCGACCTGGTGCAGGCGCCACCCCGCATACCCCGAATACGCCAGGGCCGCGATCAGCAGTACGACGGTCAGCGTGGCCGCTTTCCCACGCCGCCGCGCCGGTGCGGGCGCGGCGGGCTGGTCATCGGCGGCATCGTCGTTCGCCTCGGCGGGCGAATCATCATCGACGTGTTCAGCGAGCTGGTCGAAGACGTCGGGATCGGCTGCGTTTCCCATCGGGCTCGGCTTTCTTCTCAGTTGGGGATCCAGGCGGGCAGCGCTGGACCGCCGTCGGGGGTGGGCAAGGTGTAGGGCGGGTAGACCGGCGGTGGTTCCAGGGTCGCCAACGGGTCATGGCCGGCGGGTGGACCGGCGGTGTCGTCACCGGGTGGGCGTGGCGCGTTGCGGGCACCGCGAATCAGCAGCGACGGGTCGTCGTCGGGGCAGTAGGTGTAGCGGTAGGGAGCGGGGAAGTTCACTGCCGAGGGTGGCTTGCGGGGCAGGCCGTAGTCGCAACGGTGCCGGGGATACAGGTCTGCAATGACCCATATGCCGTCGTCGTGCACGGTGCCGGCCAGACGATCCACCAGCGAGCCGTGATCGGGGCGCCACAGATTCTGTAGGGCCGGCACGCGCAGGTAGAGGATCTGCGACAGGGTGGTCAAGTTGCCCAGCAGGGCGTAGACGTTCTCCCGGTTGTCGTCGATGAAACTGTCGACCTGGCCGAGTTCGGTGCCGCCGAGATCGACCAGGGTGCGGAAGCCGCCGTCCATCTTGTTGACGCCGCCGAGGATCTGTTGCAGGTCATTGCTGGTGCCGCCCAGGCCCGGGCTGACATCGCCGAAGGTGGTGAACGTGATCCGGGTGTTGCGCAGCATGCTGACGGTCTCGGGCAGGACGCCGTCCAGTGTCGAGGCCAACAGCACGGTGCCGTCCAACAGGGCGGACAGTTTCTTGGCACCCTCCGGGCCGACGCGGAGTTCGTCGAAGACGGCCGTCAGCTTCTCGGCATCGACCTGGCCGAGGGCGCCGCGGCTGTCGTCGATGATCTGCGGCAGCGACACCGGCACGCTGGTCTGTTCCTGGCCGATCAGCGATCCGTCGCTCAGATAGGGCCCGGTGTCGTGCTCGGGGCGGAAGTCCAGGTATTGCTCACCGGCGACCGACAGCCCCGATACCCGCACCCGGGCGTCACGCGGAATGGGGCGGTCGGCGCGAATTGCGACGACGGCTTGGGCCCCCGCCGCGGTCAGCTGTACATCGGTGACGCGGCCGATCGGGATACCGCGCAAGGTGACGTCCTGGTTGACCAGCAGCCCGCCGGATTGGCCGAGCAGCACCCGCACCGAGATCGTCTGCTGCGCCGGGTTGATCCCGACGCCGAAGATGGTCACATAGGCGGCCGCCACCACCGTGGTCAGCGCCAACCCCATGCCGGACAGCAGAATACGTCGCCGATAGCCGAACTGGACCAGCCAGACGGCGAGCCTGGCGACCAGGTCGAGGAGATCGAGGAAGGGTCTCATCGCTGCGGTCCGTAGATCCGGGACAGCAGCATGTTCCACTCGTAACGCAGGTCCCCGATCATCAGGTGCCAGTCGGTGCCGTCGGTCCAGTGGAATTCGGGGTCGCCCGGATAGTTCTTGTCGGGCCAGGGCGCCAGGGTGATCTTGTTGATCTCTCCTTTGACGTGGGCGGCGGGGCCGTTGAAGGTCTTCATCAGGATGCCCAGGAACCGGTTGAACGACATCAGCGACAGCTCGGGATCGACCGCGATGTCGTTGAACACCCGCGCCAGTTTGTTGATATCGGCGCTCACACTGCGGGTGTCGGTGCCTTGCAGCGACGGGAAGCGGGACAGCTGACGCGTGATCCGCGCACCGGTGTCGATCAGCTCGATCAAGTCGGAGGTGTTGTCGGAGACGACATTGAGGGCCGGCGCCAGCTGGGTCAGGGCAGCGTCGAAGGTGTCCTGGCGGGTCGACATCGCCGTTGCGAGTTCCGAGGATCTGCGCAGCGCCAGGTCCAACTGCTGCGACCGGGCGCTCATCCGGGAGAGCAGCGTCGCGGTCCGGTCCAACAGCAAGCCGAGTTTTTCACCACGCCCGCCGACCGCCTTGCCGGCACCGTTGAGCATGGACACCAGGTGGCGTACCGTCCCGCCGTTGACCAGCATCGCCATCGAGCTGATCAGTTCCTCGATGGTCGGCGCATTGGCGGTAGAGTCCAGCGGCAGCACGGAACCGTTGTGCAGCAGCGGAGCGTCGTCGGGCCGGTCCTTGTCGGGCCAGATCTGGACGAAGATGTCACCGAGCGGGGTGGCCGACCGCAGTTCGGCGGTGCTGCCGGCATATAACGGCACGGCCGATTTGATCCGCATCGTGATGTAGGCGTTGAAATCTTGCGCCCGAATCGATTCGACCTCACCGATCTGTGCGCCGTACAACCGCACCTTCGCCTTCTCGGGAAGATTCAGGGCGTCGGAGAAGACCGCGGTGATGGTGTAGTAGGGCCCGCCGCCGCCGGGTGCCGGCAGCGCCACGCTCTGCAGGTCCAGGCCGCAGCCGACCGTCAACAGTGCGGTGGCAATCGCCAGCGCCGCGCGGGCACCGCGTCTCAACCCCGCCGGCCGCCTCACGGCTGCTCACCGATCCCGTCCTGCATCAGGTCGAGCATGCTGCCCAGACCGAAGTCCGGCCCGTAATCCTGCAGCGTCCCGGTCGCGCACGCCAGCTGCTTCAGGCCCATCAAGTTGCAGATCTCTTTACCGAACTGACTGTTGAACAGGGTCTTACCGAGCAGCAGGTGGGATCGCAGACTGCCCGCGTTGTCATCGATGACGTTGTAGAAGTTGTCGATGAACAACGGTCCGACATCGAGGATCTCGCGCAGGTCGCGTTCGTTGTCGGTCAGGGTCGTGGCTACCGTGCGGACCGCGGTGAACGCGTCCCGCAGCCGTTCGGAGTTGCCTTCCAACAGCCGCGAGGTCTCGGCGAGCAGCCGATTGATCTTGGCTCCGGTGTTGCCGCCACCGAGGTTCTCGGCGGCCAGGATGTCGCTGAGCTGATGGATGTAGGAGCCGAATTCGCGTAGCGCGGCGTCGTTTCGCGACGCCGCTTCGCTGAGTTCGGCGACGCCTGTGATGATCGCCTGGATGGCCTTCTTGCTGTGTGCGCCCTTGTCCGCCCCCACTTGCAGGGCTTCGGAGAGCCGGCCCAGTGTCGCCTTGAGATCCGGGCCGTTCCCGACGGTGATCTTGGAGCCGAGCGCCACGAACTCGCCCAACGGGCCCTGGTTGTTCTCGTCGCCGCGCAACGCACTGCCCAGCTTGTGCATCATCGCCAGCGTCCGTTCGAATTCCACCGGCGTGCGGGTGCGTTCCAGGCTCAGCACATCCCCGTTGCGCAGCTTGGGCCCGCCGGTGTAGGCGGGGGTGAGCTCGACGTGGCGGTCGGTGAGCACCGAGGACGAGACGGTGACAGCTTCGACGTCGGCGGGAATATCGACGCTCGCGTCGATCGCGAGTTTGACCTCGACGTAGCCGCCCTTGGGGGTGATGCTGGTGACCTTGCCGACGTCCATTCCGAGCACCGACACCCCGTTACCGGTGTAAAGGCCGACGGCGTCTTCGAATTGGGCGGTCACCCGGATTTTGTGCAGCGCTATTCGCGGCAGGTCCGGGACGAGTTGCGGGGCGACCGCGGCGCCGGTGACGGCCAGCACTACCGCGGCCACACCGGCGAGTAGGTACAGCTTGACGGCGCGGCTCATTGGCAGTCCTTGAAGTACTCGACCAGGTTGAACTGGCGGGCACGTCCGCTCAGCGCGCACATCCAGGAGTCGACGAAGATGCCGGCCGGCAAGAAGACATCGGCTGCGTTGCCGCTGCCGGTGGCGTTGGCGAAGTTGCGCAAGGCCACCGGGGTGGACTGCAGGAAGCTGCGCAGCAACGCGTCGTGGTCGGCGGTCATCTGCATGAATTCACTGAAGTCGCGGATCATCTGGTTGAGGGCCGTCTCGTCGCCCAGGATCCCGTGGGCGCGATCGACCAGCAGGGTGGCGCTGGCGAACAGCTGTTGCACGGCCGCGCGCCGGGTGGCGATCTCACGCAGCACATCGCGGCCCTGCAGGACCAGGGCGCCGAGGTTGGCTCGCTGATCGCGCAGCATGGTGGTCAGTGTTTCGGTGTTGGTCAGCAGCGTGCCGAGTTGCTCGCGGCGGTCGGCGATGATGTCGGCCATCGCCTGCAGGTTGGTCAGCGCCTGCGGCAGTTCCTCGGCGACCCCACCGACGTTGGCGTTGAGCATGTTCAGGGAGTCGACGAACCGGTTGGCGTCCACCGGACCCAGGGTGCGTGTCGCCCCGGCGAGGGTGCGCTGCAGATCGTAGGGAACCTCGGTGTGCGCCAGGGAGATCGTGCGGTTCTCCAGCTGCCCGGTGCCCGCCGGTGACAGTTCCAGGTAGCGCGATCCCAGGATGGTGGTCAACTTGATCGCGGCGCGGGTGTCGGCGCCCAGTGGGATGCCGCGCTCGACGTTGAATCCGACGACGACGTGGTCACCGGCGAGCTTGACGCGTTCAACGGTGCCGACCTTGATGCCGGCGATGGTCACCACGGCGCCCGGGCGGATCTGGGCGGCCTGGGCGAATTCGCCGTCATAGCGGGTCTTCCCGATGCCCAGGCCGGAGTAGACGACGGTGGCCATCAGTACGGCGGCGATGACGACGATCGCGAACACGCCCATCCAGGGCCGGCTGAAGGACTCGATGGGGCGTTTGAGCGCGACGGGAATCAGGCTCATCGGCACGCCGCCGTGTGTTGGTGGGCGAGACCTTCGCCGGCGGTGGCGGCGCCGACGAACGACCGGAACCAGTGGAACAGACCGCGCCATAAGCCGAAGTCCAATTCGCAGGCGTAGACGTCGCTGTAGGTGCCGCTCTGGGTGACCCGGGCCAGCCCCTGCAGGACGTACGGCAGGTTCGCCGCCATGTAGGCGAACCGTTCGCGGCCGTCATTGACGCCGTAGTTGAGCAGACCGGGCTCGCGCCCGACGAACTCTTCGAGATCCGGGGCGATGTTGTCGACGATGGTGGACAACCGCGCCATGGTGGCATTGATCGAGCCCACCGAGTCGACCAGCGGTTCGCGGTGGTTCGCCAGCCGCACCAGGGTGTCGCGCGACTGACGGATCATCTTCTCCATGTTGGTGCTCTGGTTGGCCAAGTCGGTCATCAGCTGATCGAGGTTGGTGATGAGCGTGCTGAGCACTTCGTCGGGGCCGGCGAAGGTCTCGGCCAATTGCGAGGCCTGGGTGATCAGCGTCAGTATCGATGTCCGATTACCTTGCAGGGCAAGCACCGTCGCATTGCTGATGTTGTCGACCTGTTCGGGATCCAGCTCGGCGAACAGCGGCTCGAAGCCGTTGAGCATGTAGGAGACATCCAGCGACGGGTTGGTGCGTTCGAGCGGTATCTGGCCGTGATTGGGCAAGATGTCGCGGTTGTCGCCGGGGCCCTGGGCCAGGCCGAGGTAGCGCTGTCCGATGATGCTCTGATAGGTCACCGAGGCAATCGTGTTCTGGTAGAGCTGCTGGCTGCGTTGCACCCGGAACTGCACCTTGGCGGCGGTGCCGTGCA
This sequence comes from Mycolicibacter senuensis, assembly GCF_002101885.1. GTDB lineage: Bacteria > Actinomycetota > Actinomycetes > Mycobacteriales > Mycobacteriaceae > Mycobacterium > Mycobacterium senuense. The sequence continues at coordinate 420 of NZ_LQPS01000010.1, read as the reverse complement.
ATTGCACCCGGTCGACCCGTCCGACGCGGACGCCGGCGACGCGTACGTCATCGCCCGGGGTCATTCCGGAGGCGTCGCTGAAGATCGCCGAGTAGGTGTAGGTCGGCCCGGTGATGTCGCGGCGCAACGTGTTGTAGACCATCCAGGTGACGGTCAGCGCGAAAGTGGTGAAGATGGCCATGCCGACCACCGACTTGCGACGAGCTCTCATCGGCCACCTTCCGTGGACAGCTGCACGGTGCTGCCGCGCAACAACGGGGCCAGCAACAGCACCGTGGGGGTATCGGCGCGTCCGGTGATGCGGCTGATCTGTTGCTTCTCCTGGGGGCTGCCGACCAGGCCGACGTTGCCGCCGATGACCGCGCCCTGGGGTGCGGCGGCGGGCGCAGGGGCGGGCGGTCCCGGCGCCGCACCCCAGGG
>NZ_LQPS01000009.1 GCF_002101885.1 Mycolicibacter senuensis | reverse complement strand
GTGGAAAAGTAGGACACCGCCGAACACAACATAAAGCCCTGTGGCCCCCAAAACAATTGGGGGCCACAGGCATTTCCAACAGCCCGAGCCGAAGCGCGTGACCAGAGCTCGGATCGGTGCAGTAGCCGGACTACTAGCGGCGGGCCGTATCCTTACACGAGGTTTTACGGTGAAAGGTTTCCGTGGTCGACAACAGAGCAAGTGGCGGACGTGGTCAGTCGCGCGGAGGCGCCGGACGTGACCAGCGCGGTCCGCAGCAACGACGGGGAGCCGGTGACCAGCGGCGCACACCCAGCGGTGACCAGCGGCGCACGCCCCGCGGCGCCGGACCGGATCGGGACCGTCGCAGCCAGCCGCGGCGTGACCACGACGGAGGCGCACGGCCGCCACGTGCCGCCGCTGCGGAACCGGTTGCGCGCTACGACGATCCGCCGCTTCCGGCCGGGATCGAGCCCAAGCAACTGGCGCCGGAGGTGCGCCGGGAACTGAGCACGCTGAACCGGGCCACCGCCGACGGCGTCGCCTGTCATCTGGTGGCCGCCGGCATGCTGCTCGACGACGACCCGCAGGCGGCCCTTCGGCATGCCCGGGCCGCCCGGTCCCGCTCGACGCGGATCACTGCGGTCCGCGAAGCGGTCGGCATCGCCGCCTACCACTGCGGCGACTGGGCGCAGGCGCTGGCCGAGTTGCGGGCGGCACGGCGCATGGGCAGCAAGTCCGCGCTGTTGCCGCTGATCGCCGACTGTGAGCGCGGCATGGGCCGGCCGCAGCGGGCGATCGAACTGGCCGCCGGCGACGAGGCCGCCCAGCTGGAAGGCGATGAGGCCGACGAACTGCGGATCGTCGTCGCCGGCGCCCGCGCCGACCTGGGTCAGCTGGAGCAGGCGCTGACGGTGCTCTCCACCCCGGCAGTCGATCCCGACCGCACCGGGTCGACGGTGGCGCGGTTGCACTATGCGCGTGCCGAGACGCTGGTGGCGCTGGGGCGCGAGTCCGAGGCGGTGGAATGGTTCCTGCGGGCAGCCGCTGCCGACACCGACGGAGTGACCGACATCGAGGACCGGATCGCCGAGCTCGGTGGTAGCGGGGCCCTGGCCGCCGAATATGACTGTCTGCTACTGGATCTCGACGGCACGGTGTTCCGGGGCGGCGAGCCCACCGTCGGCGCCGTCGAAACCCTCGCGGAACTGCCGAGCCGCGCCCTGTTCATCACCAACAATTCCTCGCGCGGCGCCGACGAGGTCGCAGCGCACCTGAACCAGCTGGGCTTCACCGCCGCCGCCGAGGATGTCGCCACCAGCGCCCAGATCGCCGCGCACCTGCTGGCCGAGCAGCTGCCCGCCGGGTCCCGCGTGCTGGTGGTGGGCACCGAATCACTGGCCGCTGAGATCGCCGCCGCCGGCCTGGAACCGGTGCGGCTGGCCTCCGATGAGCCGGCCGCGGTGGTTCAGGGGTTGTCCACCGAGACCGGCTGGGCGGATCTGGCCGAGGCGGCGCTGGCGATCCGGGCTGGCGCGCTGTGGATGACCACCAACGTCGACAAGACACTGCCGTCGGAACGCGGCCTGCTGCCCGGCAACGGCTCGATGGTGGCCGCGCTGCGGGCCGCGACCGACGCCGAACCGCAGGTGGCCGGCAAGCCCGGCCCGGCGCTGCTCACCGAGGCGCTGACCCGCGGCGCGTTCTACGCGCCGCTCGTGGTCGGCGACCGGCTGGACACCGACATCGCCGCCGCCAACGCCGCCGCGCTGCCCAGCTTGATGGTGCTCACCGGCGTCAACTCGGCGCGTGATGCGGTCGGCGCGGTCGCCGAGCAGCGGCCCACCTACATCGGCCACGACCTGCGGGCCGTGCATCTCGACGCCGACGGGCTGGCGATCGGCCCGCAACCGCAGTGGCAGATCAGCGTGGACGGTACGACGCTCACGGTGGCCGCGGCGCAGCCCGAGGAAGATGACTCCGATGGCCTGTCGATCGTGCGGGCCGTGGCCGCTGCGGTCGCCGAGGCCGACCTGGCCGGGCGCCCGTTCACCGTCGAGTCCGCCGATGACACCGCCGGGCAGGCCCTGCAACACTGGTGCTTGCTCGGCACCTGGCCCTGAGGGGAATCGGCTAGCGTTGGTGGCACCCATGAACAGTGAGATTGATGACGTCCGGGACCGCATCGCGGCCTTGCTGGCCGAGCTGCCCGGGGAAGCCGAGCTGGCCGAGCTACCGGCTCAAGGTGATCTCGGTGATCTGCAAGCCTTGGCGCAGCGCCTCGAGGAGGCGCACGAGGTGTTGGTCGCCGCCCTGGAGTCGGTGGAGAAGGGCTGAGAGCAGCGATGTCGCGGCGCGCGCGTGTTGACGCCGAACTGGTCCGGCGCGGACTGGCGCGATCCCGCCAGCAGGCCGCCGAATTGATCGGCGCCGGCAAGGTCACCATCGACGGCATCCCCGCCGTCAAACCGGCGACCGCCGTGACGCTCTCGGCAGCCCTGGCAGTCGCCGACGACGGCGAACGCAGTTGGGTCTCGCGCGGGGCGCACAAGCTGATCGGGGCGCTGGACACCTTCCGGATCGCCGTGGCCGACCGGCGGTGCCTGGACGCGGGCGCCTCGACCGGCGGGTTCACCGAAGTGCTGCTGGACCGGGGCGCGGCCCGGGTGGTCGCAGTCGATGTCGGCTACGGCCAGTTGGCCTGGTCGCTGCGCACCGATCCCCGCGTCGTCGTGGTCGAACGCACCAACGTCCGCGGGCTGACGCCGGAGATCGTCGGCGGGCCCGCCGAATTGATCGTCGCCGACCTGTCGTTCATCTCGCTGGCCACCGTGTTGCCCGCGCTGGCTGGCTGCGCGTCACCCGACGCCGATATGGTTCCGATGGTGAAGCCGCAGTTCGAGGTGGGACGAGCGCAGGTGGGCGCCGGCGGGGTGGTGTCGGAGCCGCGCCTGCGCGCCGACGCGGTGCTGTCGGTGGCGCATTGCGCGGCCGGGCTCGGCTGGGGCACCGTGGGGGTCACCGCCAGTCCGCTGCCCGGGCCGTCGGGCAACGTCGAATACTTTCTGCATCTGCGCGCCGCCGCCGCCGCACCGCTGAGCGGTGACACGCTGGAGGCAGCTGTCCAGGATGCCGTCGCGAAGGGACCCCAGTGAATAGCGGGAACGGCGAACGCACCGTTCTGTTGGTGGTGCACACCGGGCGGGAAGAGGCCACCGACACCGCCCGCCGGGTCGAGAAGGTGCTGGGCGACCACGGCATAACCCTGCGGGTGCTGACCGCCGAGGCCGTCGACAAGGGCTCGCTGCACCTGGCGCCCGACGACATGCGCGACCTCGGTGTCGAGATCGACGTGGTGGACCCGGACAACCGGGCCGCCGAGGGTTGCGAGCTGGTGCTGGTGCTCGGCGGCGACGGCAGCTTCCTGCGGGCCGCCGAACTGGCCCGCACCGCCGACATCCCGGTGCTGGGGGTCAACCTCGGCCGGATCGGGTTCCTGGCCGAGGCCGAGGCCGACCACATCGACGGGGTCCTCGACCACGTCATCGCCCGCGACTACCGGGTCGAGGACCGGATGACCCTCGACGTCGTGGTGCGCGCCGGCGGAGAGATCGTCGGCAGCGGATGGGCGCTCAACGAGGCCAGCATGGAAAAGGGGCCCCGGCTGGGCGTCCTCGGTGTCGTCGTCGAGGTGGACGGCAGGCCGGTGTCGACGTTCGGCTGCGACGGCGTGCTGGTGTCGACACCGACCGGCTCGACCGCCTATGCGTTCTCCGCGGGCGGGCCGGTGCTCTGGCCCGACCTGGACGCCATCCTGGTGGTGCCCAACAACGCGCACGCGCTGTTCGCCCGGCCGATGGTGACCAGCCCCGACTCGACGATTGCGATCGAGGTGGAAAGCGACGGGCACAACGCGCTGGTGTTCTGCGACGGCCGCCGCAAGATGCTGGTGCCGGCCGGCGGGCGGCTCGAGGTGCAGCGCGGCGGCAAGCCGGTCAAGTGGGCGCGGCTGGGCAGCTCCCCGTTCACCGACCGGCTGGTGCGCAAATTCCGGCTGCCGGTGACCGGCTGGCGGGGACAGTGACGACGGTGCCGGCCGTTGCTTACTGAGATCCGCATCGAGTCGCTGGGCGCGATCCAGGCGGCGACCGCCGAATTCGACCGCGGCCTGACCGTGCTCACCGGGGAGACCGGCACCGGCAAGACGATGGTCGTCACCGGCCTGCACCTGCTCGGCGGTGCCCGCGCCGACGCCAACCGGGTGCGCTCCGGGGCCGCCCGCGCGGTGGTGGAAGGCCGGTTCTGCACCGCCGATCTGGCACCGGCCTCGGCCACACAGATCGACGAGATCCTGGAATCCTCCGGCGCCGAGCGTGACGAGGACGGCAGCGTGATCGCGGCCCGTTCGGTCAGCCGCGACGGGCCGTCGCGCGCCTACCTGGGTGGTCGCGGGGTGCCCGCCAAGTCGCTGAGTGGGTTCACCGGCGGGCTGCTGACCCTGCACGGCCAGAACGACCAGTTGCGGCTGATGCGCCCCGACGAACAGCGCGGCGCGCTGGACCGGTTCGCCGCGGTCGGCGCCCGGCTGGAGCGCTACCGCAGCGCGCGGGAAGCCTGGCTGTCGGCGCGGCGTGACCTCATCGACCGCCGCAACCGGGCCCGGGAACTGGCCCAGGAAGCCGACCGGCTCGCCTTCGCGCTGCGCGAGATCGACGACGTCGACCCGCGCCCCGGTGAGGACGACGCGCTGACCGTCGAGATCCGCCGGCTCTCCGAACTCGACGCACTGCGCGCCGCGGCCGCCGGGGCCCGGGCGGCCCTGGCCGGCGGTATCGGGGATGAAGCCGACGCGCTCGCCGCGGCCGACGGGCCGACCTCGGCGACCGACCGGCTCGGGCAGGCGCGAACGGCGTTGACCGCCACCGACGACACCGCCCTGCAGGCGCTGGGCGACCAACTCGGCGAGGCGCTCACGGTGGTCGGCGACGTGGCCCGCGAACTGGGCGGTTACCTCGACGAGCTGCCCACCGGCGCCGACGCGCTGGACGCCAAGCTGGCACGGCAGGCCGAGCTGCGTTCGCTGACCCGCAAGTACGCCGCCGACATCGACGGAGTGCTGGCATGGGCGGCCGGGTCGCGTGACCGGCTGGCCCAACTCGACGTCTCCGAAGAAACCCTGGCGGCGCTGGCCGATCGCGTCGACGAACTCGGCGAGCGGGTGGTCAAGACCGCCACCGATCTCAGTGCCGCGCGCAGCAAAGCGGCCGGCTCGCTGGCCAAGGCGGTCAGCGCCGAGCTGTCCGGGCTGGCGATGGCCGACGCCGAGTTCACCGTCGGGGTGCACCACAGCCCGGCCGCCGACGACGACCCGGCCGCCCTGCGGCTGCCCTCGGGACAGCTCGTGCACGCCGGCTCCGACGGCATCGACGACGTCGAGTTCGGGCTGGCCGCCCATCGGGGCATGACGGTGCTGCCGCTGGCCAAGAGCGCCTCGGGAGGCGAGCTGTCCCGGGTGATGCTGGCACTGGAGGTGGTGCTGGCCACCTCGGCCCTGTCCGCGTCGTCGCGCGACTCGGTGGGCACCACGATGGTTTTCGACGAGGTTGACGCCGGCGTCGGCGGCCGCGCGGCGGTGCAGATCGGGCGGCGGCTGGCGCGGTTGGCCCGCACCCACCAGGTCATCGTGGTGACCCACCTGCCTCAGGTGGCCGCCTACGCCGACGTGCACCTGATGGTGGAGCCCACCGGCAGTAACGGCGCCAGCGGGGTGTGCCGGCTGACCGATGAGGACCGGGTCGGCGAACTGGCCAGGATGCTGGCCGGCCTGGGGGAGACCGACACCGCCCGGGCGCACGCGCGGGAGTTGCTGGACGCTGCCCGAGACGATCGGGACGCAGACCGCGACGGACCAGCCACCGTGTGACAACTGTGACGTAATTGAACTTCTGGGGCTATTGTTACGGCGCGCCTCCCGGGTTTTCCGTGGTATCGAGGACAGAATCGCCGCCATGAAGATGTCTGCGCTGCTGTCTCGTAACACCTCCCGGCCCGGTGTCATCGGCACGGCCCGGGTTGATCACGACATCGACCGACTGCTGCGGCGGGTCGGCCCCGGCGACATCGTGGTGCTCGACATCCTGGATCTGGACCGGATCACCGCCGACGCCTTGGTGGAGGCCGAGATCGCCGGCGTCGTCAACGCCTCGGCATCCATCTCCGGCCGCTACCCCAACCTCGGGCCCGAGGTACTGGTCGCCAACGGCGTCACGCTGATCGACGAAGCCGGGCCCACCGTGTTCAAGAAGATCCGCGACGGCGCCAAAATCCGGTTGCACAACGGCGCCGTCTACTCCGGTGACCGGCGACTGGCCCGAGGCGTCGAGCGCAGCGACGTCGAGATCGCCGACCTGATGCTGGAGGCCAAGAGCGGGCTGGTGGCGCACCTGGAGTCCTTCGCCGGCAACACCATCGAGTTCATCCGCAGCGAGAGCCCGCTGCTGATCGACGGGATCGGGATCCCCGAGATCGATGTCGATCTGCGGCGCCGGCACGTGGTACTGGTCGGTGACGAACCCGACGCCGCCGACGACCTGAAATGCCTCAAGCCGTTCATCAAGGAGTACCAGCCGGTGCTGATCGGCATCGGCTCCGGCGCCGACGTGCTGCGCAAGGCCGGCTACCGGCCGCAGCTGATCGTCGGCGACCCCGATCAGATGAGCGCCGAGGTGCTGCGGTGCGGATCGCAGGTGGTGCTGCCCGCCGACGCAGACGGCCACGCGCCGGGGCTCGAGCGCATCCAGGACCTCGGTGTCGGCGCGATGACGTTCCCGGCCGCCGGGTCCGCGATGGACCTGGCCTTGCTGCTGGCCGATCATCACGGCGCGGCGCTGCTCGTGACGGCCGGGCACACCGCCAACATCGAGACGTTCTTCGACCGGACCCGCCAGCTGACGAATCCGTCGATGTTCCTGACCCGCCTCAAGGTCGGCGAGAAGCTGGTGGCCGCTCGCGCGGTCGCCACGCTGTACCGCAGCCGGATCTCCGCCGGTGCGATCGCGCTGCTGGTGCTGTCGATGCTGCTGGCGATCATCGTCGCGCTCTGGGTGTCGCAGACCGATGCCCTGGTGCTCGAGTGGCTCAGCAACTACTGGCACGACCTGTCGCAGTGGCTGCGGCACTGGGTGACGTAACAGGATCGGGGGTACCGCGATGATCACCCCTCGTTACCACGCGATGTCGCTGACCGCCGTGCTGCTGGCGCTGGTGTTCGGTGTCGTGCTGGGCTCCGGGCTGCTGTCGGGGCCGCTGATGGGCGGCCTGCAGTCCGACAAGCAGGAGTTGCGCGCCCAGATCGACACGCTGCACCAACAGCAGAACGCACTCGGTGAACGGCTCAGCAACGCAAACGAATTCGACGCTGCCATGGCGCCCCGCATCGTGCGTGACGCGCTGCACGGCAAGTCCGCGGTCATCTTCCGGACACCCGACGCGGTCGACGAGGACGTCGACGCGGTGGCGCGGATCATCGGCCAAGCCGGCGGAGCCGTCACCGGAACGGTCGCGCTGACGACGCAGTTCGTCGACGGCAACGCCGAGGAGAAACTGCGCGCCGTGATGGAGTCCGGGATCGTCCCGGCCGGTGCCCAGCTGAGCAGCCACCTCATCGACCAGGGCGCTCAGGCCGGGGACCTGCTCGGCATCGCGCTGCTGATCAATCGGGACCCGGCCGTCGTGCCCGCCGATGACCCGCAGCGCGCCACGGTGCTGGCCGCGCTGCGCGACACCGGCTTCATCACCTACCGCGAGCAGCGATTCGGCCCGGCCAACGCGGCCGTGGTGGTCACCGGCGGCGCCCTGCCCGAGGATGCCGGCAGCGCCGGGGTGAGCGTCGCCAGGTTTGCTGCGGCAGTGGCACCGCACGGCTCGGCGACGGTGTTGGCCGGCCGGGACGGCAGTGCGTCGGGTACCGCGGCGGTCGCGATGGCCCGCGCCGACTCCTCGGTGGCCGCGACGGTCAGCACGGTCGACGACGTCGACGTCGAGTCGGGCCGGATCACCACGGTCATGGCGCTGAGCAGCCTCATCGAGGGCGGCGATCCGGGTCAATACGGCATCGGGCACGGCGCCGGCTCGGTCACCATCGCGCAATAGCGGACCGGTGACGGTCCCTATCGCCGGGCGTGTCCCGGGCCGGGTTGCGCCGTCGATGTTAGGGTGAGATTCCGTGGGTCGGCAGGCCCTCAATCCCTGCGCCGTCGTCACGGAGGTTGGTGTTGCCACCACTGCGAAAGCACCCGCAAACCGAGCCGAAGCACCTCTTCGTCACCGGTGGAGTTGCCTCCTCACTGGGTAAGGGATTGACCGCGAGCAGCCTCGGTCAGTTGCTGATCGCCCGCGGGTTGCAGGTCACCATGCAGAAGCTCGACCCCTATCTCAACGTCGACCCCGGCACGATGAACCCGTTCCAGCACGGGGAGGTCTTCGTCACCGAGGACGGCGCCGAGACCGACCTCGACGTCGGTCACTATGAGCGGTTCCTCGACCGCGACCTGTCCGGTTCGGCGAATGTGACTACCGGCCAGGTGTATTCGACGGTGATCGCCAAGGAGCGCCGCGGCGAGTACCTCGGCGACACCGTGCAGGTGATCCCGCACATCACCGACGAGATCAAGCGGCGCATCCTGGCGATGTCCGATCCGGACGCCAACGGCCGGCGCCCCGACGTCGTGATCACCGAGATCGGCGGCACCGTCGGCGACATCGAGTCGCAACCGTTCCTGGAGGCCGCCCGCCAGGTCCGCCACGATGTCGGCCGGGACAACGTGTTCTTCCTGCACGTGTCGCTGGTGCCCTACCTGGCCCCCTCGGGCGAGCTCAAGACCAAGCCCACCCAGCACTCGGTGGCCGCGCTGCGCAGCATCGGTATCACCCCGGACGCGCTGATCCTGCGTTGCGACCGCGACGTGCCCGAACCGCTGAAGAACAAGATCGCGCTGATGTGCGACGTCGACGTCGACGGGGTGATCTCCACCCCGGACGCGGCGTCGATCTACGACATCCCCAAGGTGCTGCATCGCGAGGAACTGGACGCCTACGTGGTGCGCCGGCTCAACCTGCCGTTCAAGGACGTCGACTGGACCGAGTGGGACGAACTGCTGCGCCGCGTCCACGAACCCCACGAAACGGTGCGAATCGCCTTGGTGGGCAAATACATCGATCTCTCCGACGCCTACCTGTCGGTGACCGAGGCGCTACGGGCCGGTGGCTTCACCCACTACGCGAAGGTCGAGATCAACTGGATCACCTCCGACCAGTGCGACACCCCCGCCGGGGCGGCCGCCGCACTCAGTGAGATGCACGGCGTGCTGATTCCCGGCGGCTTCGGGATCCGGGGCATCGAGGGCAAGATCGGCGCCATCGCCTACGCCCGCACTCACGGGTTGCCGGTGCTCGGACTGTGCCTGGGCCTGCAGTGCATCGTGATCGACGCCGCCCGCACCGCCGGGATCACCGAGGCCAGCTCGGCGGAGTTCGACCCGGACACCCCCGACCCGGTCATCGCCACCATGGCCGACCAGCAGGAGGCGGTCGCCGGGACGGCGGACCTCGGCGGCACCATGCGCCTGGGCGCCTATCCGGCGGTGCTGGAAGCGGATTCGATTGTGGCCGAGGCATACCAGGCCACCGAGGTCTCCGAGCGGCACCGGCACCGGTTCGAGGTCAACAACGCCTACCGGGACCGGATCGCGCAGAGCGGGCTGCGGTTCTCCGGCACCTCCCCGGACGGCAAGCTGGTGGAGTTCGTCGAGTACCCGCGCGAGATGCACCCGTTCCTGGTGGGCACCCAGGCCCACCCGGAGCTCAAGAGCAGGCCGACCCGGGCGCATCCGCTGTTCGCGGCGTTCGTCGGCGCGGCCATCGACTACAAGGCCGCCGAGCGGCTGCCGGTGGAGATCCCCGACCAGCACCACGAGCCCGCCGATGCCCAGCACCGGGCAGACGGGCGCCTCGGCAGCGCCAAGCCGTTGACCGGCTCCCTGCAAGAAGCCCTGCCGGAACATGTAACCCGTGGCTGACCACGTCTTCGAGACCACCTCGTCGCAGCTGCTGCACAGCGGCAAGATCTTCGCGTTGCGCCGCGATGAGGTGCGCATGCCAGGCGGCAATACCGCCACCCGCGACGTGGTGGAGCACTATGGCGCCGTCGGGGTCGTCGCCATGGACGAGGACGGCAACATCCCGCTGATCTACCAGTACCGCCACGCGTTCGGCCGGCGACTGTGGGAGCTGCCCGCCGGACTGCTGGACCTCGGCGGTGAGGCGGCGCATGTGACCGCCGGCCGCGAACTCGTCGAAGAGGCCGGCTTGACGGCGACCACCTGGCAGGTGCTGGTCGACCTCGACTCCACGCCGGGGTTCAGCGACGAGTCGGTGCGGGTGTATCTGGCCACCGGTCTCTCGGAGGTCGAGCGCCCGGAGGCGCACGACGAGGAGGCCGACCTCACGTTGCGCTGGTATCCGATCGACGAGGCCGCCAAGCTGGTGTTCAGCGGTGAGATCGTCAATGCCCTTGCGGTGGCAGGGATCCTGGCGGCCTATATGCACCGTCAGGGATTCACGACGTTGCGTCCGGTGGACGCCGAGTGGGCCGACCGGCCGACCGCGTTCGCCGCCAGGAAGAACCGGTCATGACCGCGGCGGCGCAGCCGGTCTATCCGCTGAACGGGCAGCTGCAGGGCTACCTGGATCATCTGACGATCGAGCGAGGGGTCGCCGCCAACACGTTGAGCTCCTACCGCCGGGATCTGCGCCGCTACAGCGAGCACCTGCTGGCCCGCGACGTCGACGACCTGGCACGGGTCGGCGAGAACGACGTCACCGACTTCCTGGTGGCGCTGCGGCGCGGCGACCCGGAGAACGGCATACCGGCGCTGTCGGCGGTCTCGGCCGGGCGCGCCCTGATCGCGGTGCGGGGCCTGCACCGGTTCGCCGCCGCCGAGGGCATGACGCCGGTGGACGTGGCGCGCGGCGTCAAGCCGCCGACGCCGGGACGACGACTGCCCAAGAGCCTGACTATCGACGAGGTGTCGGCGCTGCTGATCGGTGCGGGCGGCGAAAGCGCCTCGGACGGTCCGCTGACACTGCGCAACCGGGCGTTGCTGGAGATGCTGTACTCCACCGGCTCGCGGATCTCCGAGGCCGTGGGACTGGACCTCGACGACGTCGACGTCAGTGATCGGTCAGTGCTGTTGCGCGGCAAGGGCGGCAAGCAGCGGCTGGTGCCGGTGGGCCGGCCCGCGGTGGCGGCGCTGGACGCCTATCTGGTGCGGGCTCGCCCGGACCTGGCACGCCGCGGGCGCGGCACCGCGGCGGTGTTCCTTAACGCCCGCGGCGGGCGGCTGTCGCGGCAGAGTGCCTGGCAGGTGCTGCAGGACGCCGCCGAACGCGCCGGGATCACCGCGAAGGTGTCACCCCACACGCTGCGGCATACGTTCGCGACCCATCTGCTCGACGGCGGCGCGGACGTGCGGGTGGTGCAGGAGCTGCTCGGCCACGCCTCGGTGAGCACCACCCAGATCTACACGCTGGTCACGGTGAAGGCGTTGCGCGAGGTATGGGCCGGCGCCCACCCGCGCGCCCGCTAACCACCCAGGTACGTCGACTCCAGCACCAGGTCCTGCAACAGGCTCTGATACTCCACGTGCGTCTTGTGCTCGACGGTGTCCCACCGCGATCCCTGCTGGGCCCGCATGTATTCGCGGTACCGCGGCGCCCCCGGCAGTTTGACGTTGTCGGCGACCACCACCGACCCCGGATGCAGCCAGCCCCGGTCCAGGATGGCATGCAGATCGGGCAGGTAGGCGTCCTTGTCGTGGTCGATGAACAGGAAATCCAGCGTGCCGGCGGTGAAGCCGTGCCGTGCGGTCAGCGCGTCCAGCGTGCGCCCGCCGTCACCGATGGTGCCCACCACGCAGGTGATCCGTTCGGCCACCCCGGCGTGCGCCCAGATCTGCCGGGCGTTGTCGGCGTTGGCCTCGGCGAGCTCGATCGAATAGATCCGGGCACCCGGAGCGGCGCGGGCGATACGCAGGGCGCTGTATCCGCAGTAAGTGCCCAACTCCAGGGCCAGCGCCGGCTGGACCCGCTGCACCGCGGCGTCGAGCAGCGCGCCCTTCTCGTCACCGATATTGATCAGCAGCGACTTCTCGTAGGCGAACTCGTCGATGCGGGCCAGCACGTCGTCGATGTCGCCGGCTCGGGCATGAGCCAGCACGTAATCGACCGCGGCGGCTTCACGGCCGTCGCCGATCTGGCCGGTGGTGGTGATGTTGCGGGCACCGGTCGCCATCCGCAGGAACGACCACCGCAGGAAGGGGATACGTCGTTTCAGACTCATGGATCCGATCTTATGGCGCTCGGCGCGCCCGCGGACTGTTCATGTAGCAGGTATGGGCGTCGGTCACCCGTTAGACTTCTTCGGATGTTCGCCACGACGACGCCGATCCGGCCATGAGCGACGACGACAGCTCCGCCGTCGGCTTGACCGGGCGGCCGCCGCGCGACATCCCCGAGCCCCAGCCCCGCTCCACGCACGGCCCCGCCAAGGTCATCGCGATGTGCAACCAGAAGGGCGGCGTCGGCAAGACCACCTCGACCATCAACCTCGGCGCGGCGCTGGCCGAGTACGGCCGAAAAGTGCTGCTGGTGGACTTGGACCCGCAGGGCGCGCTGTCGGCCGGCCTGGGGGTGCCGCACTACGAACTGGCGCACACCGTCCACAACCTGCTGGTGGAGCCGCGGGTCGAAATCGACGACGTGCTGACACCGACCCGCGTGGAGAACCTGGACCTGGTGCCCTCCAACATCGACCTGTCGGCGGCCGAGATCCAGCTCGTCAACGAGGTGGGCAGAGAGCATTCGCTGGCGCGGGCGCTGCGCCCGGTGCTGGACCGCTACGACTACCTGCTGGTGGATTGCCAGCCGTCGCTGGGGCTGCTCACCGTCAACGGGCTGGCCTGCGCCGACGGGGTGCTGATCCCGACCGAATGCGAGTACTTCTCGCTGCGCGGGCTGGCGTTGCTGACCGACACCGTCGAGAAGGTCCGCGACCGGCTGAACCCGAAGCTGGAGATCAGCGGCATCCTGCTGACCCGTTACGATCCGCGCACGGTCAACTCCCGGGAGGTGATGGCGCGGGTGGTGGAGCGCTTCGGCGACCTGGTGTTCGACACCGTGATCACCCGAACGGTCCGTTTTCCGGAGACCACCGTGGCCGGCGAGCCCATCACCACCTGGGCCCCGAAGTCCGGGGGAGCGCAGGCCTATCGCGCACTGGCCCGCGAAGTCATCGACCGATTCGGCGCGTGAGTACCGACGCCCAGACCGACACCGAAACGGCTGCCAGCGGTTTTCGCGTTCGACTGACCAACTTCGAGGGTCCGTTCGACCTGCTGCTGCAGTTGATCTTCGCGCATCGCCTCGATGTCACCGAAGTCGCCTTGCACCAGGTCACCGATGATTTCATCGCCTACACCCGCGATGTCGGCGCGCAACTGGAACTCGAGGAGACCACGGCGTTTCTGGTGATCGCCGCCACGCTGCTCGACCTCAAGGCGGCCCGGCTGCTGCCGGCCGGGCAGGTCGACGACGAAGAGGACCTGGCGCTGCTGGAAGTCCGCGACCTGCTGTTCGCGCGGCTGCTGCAGTACCGGGCGTTCAAGCATGTGGCGCAGATGTTCGCCGAACTGGAGGCCGCTGCGCTGCGCAGTTATCCGCGTGCGGTCTCGCTCGAGGACGGTTTCGCCAACCTGCTGCCGGAGGTGATGCTGGGCGTCGACGCCGACTCGTTCGCCCAGATCGCAGCGGCGGCGTTCACCCCGCGCCCCGTTCCGACCGTCGGCACCGAGCACCTGCATCAGGTGATGGTGTCGGTGCCCGAGCAGGCCGGTGTGTTGCTGACACGGTTGGAGGCCCGCGGCACCGGTCAGTGGGCGTCGTTCTCGGAGTTGGTGGCCGACTGCCAGGCGCCGATCGAGATCGTCGGCCGCTTCCTGGCGCTGCTCGAACTGTATCGGGCGCGGGCGGTAGCATTCGACCAGTCAGAACCACTTGGTGTGCTCCAGGTGTCGTGGACCGGTGAACGTCCCAGCAATGAAGACCTGGTGAAAGCAGAATCGGCCGAGTAGTGCGAGACGAGTTGATGACCGACCACATGCCCGAATCCGAGGTGTCCGGCGACGCCGCGGCTGCCGAGACGGTGGACGACACCGAAACCGAGCAGCAGGAGCCGTCAGGCGGGCCGGGCTCCGATCTGGGTATCGACGTCGCCCTGGCCCCCGAACTCGAGGACTCCGAGTTGGGAGCGGTGCTCGAGGCGCTGTTGCTGGTGGTCGACACCCCGGCGAGCGTGGAGTCGCTGGCGGCCGCCACCGACCAGCCGGTCTACCGGATCACGGCCAAACTGCGGGCGATGGCCGATGAACTGGCCGACCGCGACAGCGGCATGGACCTGCGCGAGGCCGGCGGCGGGTGGCGGTTCTACACCCGCGCCCGGTTCGCCCCCTATGTGGAGCGCCTCCTGCTCGACGGCGCGCGCTCCAAACTGACCCGCGCCGCCCTGGAGACACTGGCCGTGGTGGCCTACCGTCAGCCGGTGACGCGCGCCCGGGTCAGTGCGGTGCGCGGCGTCAACGTCGACGCGGTGATGCGCACGCTGCTGGCGCGCGGCCTGATCACCGAAGCCGGCGCGGACGCCGACACCGGCGCGGTGACGTTCGCCACCACCGAGCTGTTCCTGGAGCGGCTGGGCCTGTCGTCGCTGGCCGACCTGCCCGACATCGCGCCGCTGCTGCCCGACGTCGACGTGATCGACGACCTGAGCGAATCCCTGGACAGCGAACCGCGTTTCATGAAACTCGGCGGTTCCCCGGCGGCCGACCAGCCGCTCACGTTCGATGTGGACCACCTCTGATGGCGTGGCCGAACGAAGAACAAGAGGGCGTGCGCCTGCAGAAAGTGCTGTCGCAGGCCGGGGTCGCCTCGCGCCGGGTCGCGGAGAAGATGATTCGCGACGGCCGAGTCGAGGTCGACGGGCAGGTGGTGACCGAACTGGGCACCCGGGTGGAC
Organism: Mycolicibacter senuensis; assembly: GCF_002101885.1. Classification (GTDB taxonomy): domain Bacteria; phylum Actinomycetota; class Actinomycetes; order Mycobacteriales; family Mycobacteriaceae; genus Mycobacterium; species Mycobacterium senuense. Next base: position 38,241 of record NZ_LQPS01000009.1, on the reverse strand, counting down.
CCGGCCGCGTCGGTGATCCGCGTCGACGGGGCGCGGGTGACCGTCGACGACACCCGAGTTTATCTGGCGCTGAACAAGCCGCGCGGTGTGCACTCGACGATGTCGGATGACCGCGGCAGGCCGTGCATCGGCGACTACGTCGAGCACCGGGTCCGCGGTGACGCCAAGCTCTTTCACGTCGGACGGCTCGACGCCGACACCGAGGGACTGATGCTGCTGACCAACGACGGCGAGTTGGCGCACCGGCTGATGCACCCCTCCTTCCGTGTCCCCAAAACCTATGTCGCCACCGTGCTCGGGTCTGTGCCGCGCGGACTGGGCAAGAAGCTGCGCGAGGGCGTGGAACTCGACGACGGGCCGGCGAAGGTCGACGACTTCGCCGTGGTCGACGCCGTACCCGGCAAGTCCTTGGTGCGGGTGACCCTGCACGAGGGCCGCAAGCGCATCGTGCGGCGGATGTTGGCGGCGGTCGGATTTCCGGTTCAGGAGTTGGTGCGCACCGACATCGGCGCGGTTGCGCTGGGGGAGCAGCGGCCCGGGACCATTCGGGTGCTGACCCGCAAGGAGATCGGCGAACTGTATACGGCGGTCGGACTGTGAGCGCGGGCAGCATGGCCGTCGTGGCCATCGACGGGCCCGCAGGCACTGGAAAGTCCACGGTTGCACGCGGATTGGCGAAGGCACTGGGATCGCGCTACATCGACACCGGCGCCATGTACCGCGTCGTCACGCTGGCGGCGCTGCGCGCAGGCGTCGCCCTCGATGACGCCGACGGCATCGCCGCGGTCGCCCAGAACGTCGAGGTCTCGGTGGATTCGCGATCTGACGGCGACCGCGCTTACCTTGGTGGAGAAGATGTTTCGCGCGAGATCCGCGGTGATGCGGTGACCGGGGCGGTGTCGGCAGTGGCGGCTGTCCCCGCGGTGCGGACCCGTCTGGTGGCCCTACAGCAGCAGTTGGCCGCTGCCGGCGGCGGCGTGGTGGTGGAAGGCCGCGACGTGGGCACCGTGGTGCTCCCCGACGCCGACGTGAAGATCTTCCTGACCGCCTCGGCCGAGACCCGCGCCCAGCGCCGCAACGACCAGAACATCGCGGCCGGCCTGCGTGACGATTACCCCGGTGTGCTGGCCGACGTGCGCCGGCGCGACGAACTGGATTCCACCCGGTCGGTATCGCCGCTGCGGCCCGCCGACGACGCGGTGATCGTGGACACCGGTCAGATGACCCAGGCGCAGGTGATCGACCACCTGCGAGACCTGGTCGAGCAACGCTGCGGGGCGATCCGATGACTACCTCCGAATCCGACGGCACCTGGTTCGACGAGACCGACTGGGAGATCGGCGAAGACGGTGGCTTCGACGAGAACGTCGAGGACTCCGGGCCGCCGCCCGTGGTGGCCGTGGTCGGCCGGCCCAACGTCGGCAAGTCGACGCTGGTCAACCGCATCCTGGGCCGGCGCGAAGCCGTCGTGCAGGACCTGCCCGGCGTGACCCGCGACCGGGTCTCCTACGACGCACTCTGGACCGGTCGCCGTTTCGTGGTGCAGGACACCGGCGGCTGGGAACCCGACGCCAAGGGGCTGCAGCAGCTGGTGGCCGAGCAGGCGGCGGTGGCGATGCGCACCGCCGACGCCGTGATCCTGGTAGTGGACACGGTGGTCGGCGCCACCGCCGGCGATGAGGCGGCCGCCAAGATCCTGCGCCGCTCCGGTAAACCGGTGTTCTTGGCCGCCAACAAGGTTGACAGTGATCGCGCCGAGGCCGACGCGGCGGCACTGTGGTCGTTGGGACTGGGCGAGCCGTTCACGGTCAGCGCGCTGCATGGCCGCGGGGTGGCCGATCTGCTCGACGAGGTGGTCGCCAAGCTGCCCGAGGTGGCCGAGATGTCGGCGGGCAGCGGCGGCCCGAGACGGGTCGCCTTGGTCGGCAAACCCAACGTCGGCAAGAGCTCGCTGCTCAACCGGCTCGCCGGCGATGAGCGTTCCGTGGTGCACGACGTCGCCGGCACCACCGTCGACCCCGTCGACTCGCTGATCGAGATGGACGGCAAGATCTGGCGTTTCGTCGACACCGCCGGGCTGCGCCGCAAGGTCGGGCAAGCCAGCGGGCACGAGTTCTACGCCTCGGTGCGCACCCACGGCGCCATCGATGCCGCCGAAGTGGTGATCGTGCTGGTCGATTCGTCGCAGCCGCTGACCGAGCAGGACCAACGGGTGATCTCGATGGTGGTCGAGGCGGGCCGCGCGGTGGTGCTGGCCTACAACAAGTGGGATCTGGTCGATGAGGATCGGCGCTACCTGCTGGACAAGGAGATCGACCGGGACATGGCCCGGCTGGCCTGGGCGCCACGGGTGAACATCTCGGCCAAAACCGGTCGCGCCGTGCAGAAGTTGGTGCCCGCGCTGGAGACCTCGCTGGCATCGTGGGACACCCGAATCTCCACCGGCCAGCTCAATTCCTGGCTCAAAGAGGTCGTCGCGGCGACACCGCCGCCGGCGCGGGGCGGCCGTGCGCCGCGGATTCTGTTCGCCACCCAGGCCACGGCGCGTCCGCCGACGTTCGTGTTGTTCACCTCAGGGTTCCTGGAGGCCGGCTACCGCCGATTCCTGGAACGCCGGCTGCGCGAGACGTTCGGGTTCGAGGGCAGCCCGATCCGGATCAATGTGCGGGTGCGAGAGAAGCGGGGCGCCAAGCGCACTCGCTGAGGTCACGGAGAAGGGGGAACCGGTGCCGGTTTCACAGATGGTGTTGATCGTCTTGGCCGGGGTGGGCGCCGGGGCGATCAACTCGCTGGTCGGCTCCGGCACGCTGATCACCTTCCCGACACTGGTGACGCTGGGTTTCCCGCCGTTGACCGCGACCATCTCCAACTCGATCGGCCTGGTTGCCGGCGGGATATCGGGTACCTGGGCGTACCGTCGTGAGCTGCGCGGGCAGTGGGATCAGCTGCGCTGGCAGATCCCGGGATCGGTGGCCGGCGCCATCTTGGGCGCCTATCTGCTGCTGCACCTGCCCGAAAGCGTCTTCAACCGGGTGGTGCCCGTGCTGTTGGTCATCGCCTTGACGCTGGTCGTGGTCGGGCCGCGGGTTCAGGCGATCGCCCAACGCCGGGCGGAAGGGGCCGGTCGCTCGCTTGAGCACCTGAGTCGCGCCCGGATGACAGTACTTACCATCGGAACTTTCGCGGTCGCCGTCTACGGGGGTTATTTCTCTGCAGCGCAGGGGATCCTGCTGATCGGCGTGATGGGGGTGCTGCTGCCTGAGTCGATGCAGCGGATGAATGCGGCCAAGGTATTGCTGACGACGTTGGTCAATGTGGTCGCAGCGTTGGCTTACATTCTGACCGCATTCGACAGGATCAGTTGGGTTGCAGTGGGATTGATCGCGGTCGGTTCCATGGTAGGCGGCTACTTGGGCGGGCATTACGGCCGCCGGCTGTCACCGAATACCCTGCGGGCGGCGATCCTGGTGGTCGGCCTGATCGGGCTCTACCGGCTGCTGACGGTCTGAACGCGTCAGATCGCGTCGCGGTTGCGCCACCGCTCCCAGCGATTCCGCGGCCGGCGCAACGCCGACATCACCGTGCTCATCGGCGCGGCATTCTGCTGCACCGGTTGGGCAGGTTCGGACTCGACCACCGCCGGCTTCTCGCCTTCCCACCACACCGGTTCCAACAGCGCCGAGACCACCGGGATCGCGCGCTGGACGCTCTTACGTCCCCATTGGCAGGCCCGCTCGATGGTGGCCGCCGACGGGGCCAGGTTGACCGGTGACAGCGTCGGGGAGAACCGGACCAGGTGGTCGGCGTAGGGGGCGTTGCGCACCATCTGCAGCTGGATCGCCTGGGTGATCGGCACCAGCCACAGGTGCCGCGGATCCCACTGCGGATGGAAGCAGTCGAAGGCCAGATAGCAGGCGTTGCGGGTGCCCAGCCGGCCGTCGCGGACCCGCTTCCAGGCCAGCTCGACGGGAACGTTGCTGGCCGCGCCGCCGTCCACCAGGGCGCCCACATCGTTGTCGGCGAGCAGCGCATCGAATATCGGCACCATCCGCGGGTCCTTGGTCTCGTGGTGCAGCACCCCCGGGATCGCCGAGGAGAACGACGCCGCGTCGACCACGTTGACATCGCGGTCCGGGTCGTCGCCGCCGATGACCAGCGGTTTGACCACCCGCGGATCGATGAAGGCCGCGGTCTGCCAGAGCCGGGTCGCCACCTGCGGGCCGAGTCCGATCGGCAGATACGGGAACGAGCGCAGCTGCAGCGCGGCGAGCCGCTGATTGCGGTAGCGCGCCGGCAGTGCGGCAAAGGGCTGCCGGCGCACGCCCGCGACCACCGCGTCGAACGGGATGGCCAGATCCGACATCCGCATCGGCTCGCCGTCCTCGCGCCGGAACATGGCGTCGGCGAACTGGTTGAAATTCAACGAGAACACGCCGGTCAGACCGTGACGGCGGCGCAGCCGTTCCGGTCCCAGGATGGCGCGGAACGACACCGTCTTGGCCCACGCGACGTACTCCTCGATGGGCACCGGCAGCGTCCGGCCGACCACCGATCCCAGGATCGAACCGAACGACGAGCCGATCAGATAGTCGGGCACCGGTCCGGCCTCCAGCAGCGCATTCATGCCGCCGATATAGACGAACCCGGCCCCGCCGCCACCGCCGAGCACGGTGACCAGCTTCTTGTGACCGACCTCGGCGTCGAGTTCGCACGCGGAGAAGTCATCACCGTGCCGCTCGATCAACTGCCGGCGCTGCTCGTCCTGATCGGCGGCCAGCCCACCGAGCGCGTCGCGCGCGGCGGTCAGCGCGATCACCGGGTCGCGTTCCTCACGCAGCGGGCCGTAGAGGGCATCGGTCACCTTGCCCCGCCACGGGGTCAGCTCCGCGCCGACGGAGACATCACCGCGCCCGCGGGTGCCGCCCGGGCCCGCGGCCCCCGGCTCGAAGTCGCCCAGCCGGGCGAAGTTGAGCAGATACCGCAGCCGGCGCAGCTGCTCGGCGGAGAGCACATCGGGATGGCGCAGCGAGTGACGGACCAGCCGGTTCTCCATCTTCTGCAGCAGCAGGACGGCGTCACCGGGGTCGACGGTATCGACGACGTCGTCGGTGACGGTGTCCTCGGTGGTTCCGGGGATGTGCATCGGGTCAGGGCGGCGATCGACCATGCCGAGCATTGCTTCGACGAAGGGGATCTGCATCAGTTGCGGTTCCTGGGGTTGGGGCGTTGCGGAGGGGGAGTCACGCTCGCGTGGCGAGCCTACGCGTCTCGATCCGGGCGGCCGGTGCCCTCACGCGGGTTCGGCGCGCCCGATCGCTTGCGGTAGGCTTTCGACCTGCTGCCAGGGTTGTTCGGCGGTGGCGGGCTGTGGCGCAGTTTGGTAGCGCACTTGACTGGGGGTCAAGTGGTCGCAGGTTCAAATCCTGTCAGCCCGACAGAGTTTTAGCAGGTCAGCGCGTTTTTACGGCGACCGCCAAATCCGGCCTCGGAAGGCTAGCGCCACTCGGCACGACGCCGCAACGCTCACTGGACCCGCTCGGGTCTGCCGGCGGGGAACGAACCCGGCGGGCCCGCAAGATAGGCCGAATCCCAGCGCAACAGCCCCGGTGAATGCGGCTGCCCGAAACCGACACGAACGCGCGCGACGAAGTCACCGGCCTCGGCCGCATTGATGCGGATCTGGGCGTTGATCTCCTCGACGACCCGCTCGTGGGAAAGATCCTCGGCCAGGATCACCTCGACAGGTCTCCAGCTCTCCTGCATTCGCTCATCTTTCTCGGGGCCGGCCTGACCAGCGAAGCACCCTGAATTGTGTTGTGCGGCCTGCTGCCGGTAACGGCCGCTCAGCCCAGGTGGAACACGACCTCAAGCGCCAGGACTCAGAAGACGTACAGGCCAAGGATCGCTGCGTCTACCGGGAGTCGAGCATCGGTTCTTTCATGTGTCGCAACATATTCGGGCACCGGCTGCGTGAACCCCAAGTGTGTTCCCAGTCACTACGGTTGGGGACTTAAGTCTGTGAGCGGCACGGTAACCGGCTCGATACGTGATCGCAATCACATCGAGGGGCGCCGATTTCTCGCCCGTCGCGGCTACCGACGAGGGTGTTCACCGTCGCCGACGACGCCGCGCCGTCGGCGACTGCCGCGCTGAGGCGCTGAGGCGGTTCAACCGACACCTGTGCGCGGTGGCCCTATTCTCGGGCCATGGGTCGAAACCCGTGGGTCTGGTTCAGCGCTGCAGTGGTCACTGCGACGGTGATACTCACCCTCGGAACCACCGCGGCATTCCGTTTTGACCTCGATGTCGATTGGTACACCGGGGCGGGGCAGTGGCTCGGTGCTGCGGTTTCGGTGCTCGCAGCCGGGACAGCCCTATGGATAGCGACGAATGACCGCAAGAAGGCGGTTGCGGATCGCCGAGCGGACAGGGCGCAGCTTGAAGCGGATCGCCGAGCGGACAGGGCGCAGGTTGAAATGGATCGCCGGGCCGACCGGGCGCAGCTTGAAGCGGATCGCCAGGCCGAGAGATCGCAGCTCGAAGCCGACCTGCTTCGCGAAGCGGGGCTGGTGCGACTTACCGATCTGTCGAACACGGGTGATCTACACCTCGACTACGGTGAGCCACCGCCTACTGGCGGAGAAGTCTCTGTCACGGTCCGAAACCATCGAGTGGATCGAATCTGCGACCTCGATCTGAGGGTCGTTGCGGCACCACCAGCAGACGGTGATGCGCCGAATCCGGCGGCTGTCGAGCAGCTATGGACGAAGGCAGACCTCCATGATCCCGAAGCCGAGGATGATCCACGGAAATGCTCCATCGCTTCTGATGACAAGCTCTACATCAAATCCAGGCTGAATCCCTGGGCCGAGGCGGTATTGGTCACGTTGCGGTACACGGACCAACGCGGGCGTCGATGGCAGATCGATCCTGACGGAAACGTCGAACGCGTCACCGATCCACCACCACCCAGCCAGCCGTCCCCGCCTCCGGCGCGCATCTAGGTCAGGACGTGTTCGGTCCAACTGGCCGGGTCCGTCCTACGTCTGCGTCCAGCCGGCCATCACGGGTGAATGAGTCTTGGGTGACCGGGGAAAGGCGAGATCACCGCCGACGACGCGCACCTGCCATATCAACATTCGGCGCACACTTGATGATTCACGGACAGCCAACGGTTGATGACCACGTGACAACAGCGTTGCGCAGCGTTACGACAAACCTCGGGACCGCGCGCGAGTCGAGGCCCATGCACCTACTTCCGCACCCGCTGCCACTGCCAGATCGCATGGTCGAGATCGGTCGGCAACATACCCATCTCGGTGGCCGCGGCCGTGACGATCACGCCGGCGAACTCCGTTGCGACATCCTTCCGCGGAAGCCGCAGCGAATCCGCCACGAACCGGCAGATCATCCGGTCGGGTTTCACGCCCTGGATCCCGGCGAGCATCTGCGCGTAGTGCCAGGTGATGCCGGAGATTTGACCGGTCACGGCCCGCCATGCCGCCCCCACTCGTGCGAGACGGTCCTCGTCGCCGGCCGCGTCACGAAGGGCAGCAGTCGTTTTGATGCCCTCGGCTGCGAGCGTCTGGGCCGCGTCCCGGATCGCCTCGGCCTTCAACACACCGTTGCGGGTGGAGGTCCGGTTCCGGTTGCCGATCTGCGATGCCCAGCCGTCAGGACCGCCAAGTTCCTCGAACGTGGCGAGTAGCTCAGGCACGCCGTCGCTGTTCGGGTCGCCGCTCCGGCCACGGCGGCGGTAGGCCCGGTACCGGTCGACGACCCGTTCCACGCTGGAGTACGTGACGCCGGTGGACTGCACACTGTCGACGATGCAGAGGGCGAGGCTATCGCGGTAGCCCGCCGGCGCCTTGGCGCCGCGGAACTGCTCGCAGCTGGTGATCAGGGCCTGCAATTGCTCGGCGGTGTGGGTCATGGGCGCCAGCTTCGCACGGGGATCAAGTGCTCAGGAAAGGGCACTCCACCCTCGGTTTAGCGCCGCGTCGGGTCGAATCCTGCGTGATCGCCAGCCAAGCTGAAGTCGGCTCCCGCAGGCGGCTCAGCACGACATCTCCAGGCACGCCCGTGTATGCGGCGAGGGAGCTTGACGATCGACCAGCGTAATGCGACAGCCACTGCGGCGCGGTGCGGTTCCTGCGGGATCTTGGCTAGGTTTCCGTACATGGATTCAGCACAGGTGCTGGCGCAGTTGTCGGATCACCGGTCCAGCTGGGAGCTTCTCGATGCCCCAGCAGCATCCGGTGTTTACGCCTTCTTCCTCTGTGATGGCGTCTTGCCGGGAGTGCACTGTGCGGCCGGCGGCTGCCTTTACATCGGGCTGTCGTCGAACCTCGCCCAGCGAGAGTTCGACACGCACTTCCGAGCGGGACGTAGCGGTTTCTCCACGCTGCGTCGATCACTGGGTGCGTTGCTGATCGACGACCTCCAGCTGCAACCCGAACCCAGAAGCGCGGGCAACAGCGACACCAACTATCGCAACTACCGCTTCGACGCTGGCGGAGAAGAACGGCTCAGCGCCTGGATGCAGCGTCATCTTGATATAGGCGTCTACCCCGAGGCTGATCCCAAACCGCTTGAGCGCGAACTCATCGAACTGGCTGGACCGCCACTGAACCTGACGCATTGGCCGAACCCCGACGCCCCGCTGATCCGTGCCGCACGCAAGCGCTGCGTCGACGCGGCGCGGGCCAGGCGCCGACAGTGACGCGGTGGCGGCGCGACGATCGCAGAACTCCCGGCAGTTCTCGGCCGACGCCGGCCGACTGGCATAGGTGCTCTCAAATGGCGGTGCCCCACCGTCCGTGGTAGACACCTGACGTGACGATCTCAGGTTGGCTTAAGGGAAGTTCGGCGTCGCCGCTGCGGAGACTGGCAGCTGCGGGAGCGTCGGTCGGGGCGCTGGCGGCGTTCGGGTTGGCGCCGTCCGCTCACGCCGACTTCGAGGACTTCTTCGCCGACCTGTTGGATCCGGCGGCGTGGGGCACACTGTTCGACCCCGGTTTCTGGGACGGTTCGGAGTCGGCGTCGACGCTCGACTTCGCGGCACTGTTCAATGGGGATGACCTGGCGGCCGCGGCCGTCGCAGATGGCCTGCCTGGCATGGCTGTCGACACTGATTTCGCCGACTGGTTCCAGACCGATTTCTATCTGCCGCTGCATGCTGCGATGCAGGACTGGATCGACAGTCCGTTCGGGTCGCAGGTCAACGACTTCATCAACCCGTTGTTTGCGTTCGGTGGCGCTTGCGGCCTGGTCTGCAACGGTGTCGATGGCACCGAGACCGATGTCGACGGTGGCAGTGGCGGCTGGATCTTCGGTGACGGCGGCACCGGCTGGAGCAGCACCGAAGACGGTGTGGCCGGTGGCGCTGGCGGTGACGGCGGTTGGCTGGGCAACGGCGGTGACGGCGGTGTTGGCGGCGCCGGAGCCGACGGCGGTGCCGGCGGTGCGGCTGGCTTGTTCGGCAACGGTGGCAACGGCGGTGACGGCGGCTCCGGCTTGGACGGGCTGCACGCAGGAGTCGGTGGCAACGGCGGTGACGCCGGCAGCAGCGGTGACTATTTCGGCAGCGCAGGCGTCGGCGGCAACGGCGGCAACGGTGGCAACTCGGTCGGCGACGGTGGAACCGGTGGTGCCGGCGGTAACGGCGGTGTGGGCGGCGGGAACGGCGGTCACGGCGGAACATCGGTCGGCGCCAACGGGACCGGTGGCGCGGGCGGTGACGGCGGCTATGGCAGCGGTAACGGTGGAAACGGCGGGGCCGTCAACGGGGCAGGAAGTGTCGCCGGTGATGGCGGCACCGGCGGCGCGGGCAACTTCGGCACCATACTGGGTGGCGGTCGCGCGGGAGGTCCCGGCGGTGCCGGCGGCAACGGCGGTGACGCCATCGGGGACGGCAGCACCGCGGGCAACGGCGGCGATGGTGGTACCGGCGGCTACGGCAGCGCCCTGGGGAGCGGCGGCGACGGCGGTATCGGCGGCGCGGGCGGCAACGGCGGTGACGCCACCGGTGACGGCAGCACGGCCGGCAACGGAGGTAACGGCGGCAACGGCGGCACGAGCAGTACCACTTCCGATGGCCGCAACGGCGGCGTAGGCGGCAACGGCGGAGACGGCGGTGCAGCCAGCGGAGACCACAGCAGCGGTGGTAACGGCGGCAACGGCGGTGACGGCGGCATCAGCAGCCTGGTGGGCGGCGGCCAGGACGGCGGCGTTGGCGGCAATGGTGGCAATGGCGGCGCAGTTAGCGGTGCAAACAGCGTCGCCGGCAGCGGCGGGACAGGTGGGACCGGTGGCATAACCAGCCCGCTGAGCGGTGGTCGGGACGGCGGGGCCGGTGGTCACGGCGGTGATGGCGGTGTCGCCGAGGGTGAGGGCAGCATCGCCGGTGCCGGTGGCAAGGGAGGCGACGGCGGTATCGGCGGCATGCTGGGCGGTGGCCGTAACGGTGGCGTTGGCGGTAACGGTGGCAACGGCGGTGATGGTGTCGACGGTGCTGCTGCCAGCCACGGGGGTGCCGGCGGTGCCGGCGGCGGTGTCGGTCTGAACGCGAGCGGCCAAGGCGGCACCGGTGGCGTCGGGGGCAATGGCGGCGCCAGCGACGGCGGAGTCGGCGGTGCCGGGGGGAGCGGCGGTGAGGGAGCGAGCAGTAGTGGCTTCGGGGGTGCCGGCGGTGGCGGCGGCGGTGGCGGCGGTGCTGGCACTGGCGGTCAAGGTGGTGATGGCGGAACCGGCGGAAACGGTGGCAATGGCCTGACTACCGGCTCCGATGACGCGCCTCGTGGCACCGGCGGGACCGGCGGCACCGGCGGCGACGCCGATGGCGGTACCGGCGGAGTCGGCGGGAACGGCGGAAACGGCGGCTCCGGCGACTTGGGTAGCGCCGGCGGTGTCGGTGGCAACGGCGGTGATGGTGGGCAAGTCGGTCCCAACGGCAACGGTGCCGGAGGCAACGGCGGTAACGGTGGAGGAAACTCGCGCGAGCCCGGTGCAACGGGTGGCAACGGCGGCGCCGACGGAACGCCAGGAACACCTGGAACCGATGGCGACGCCACCCTGAACCCCGCCGGCTGACCGACCGGGTGAGGGGCGCCGTGCAACTCGCGCGCTGGCGGCTAACCCTCGCCCTCGCACTGCTTTTCGCTGCGGGATTGCCGGCCGCGCCTCCGGCGGCTGCGATGGTGATCATGGGCGGTGGGGCGGTCATCGTCGTCAACGACAACAGCTTCTGCACCTTGACCACGATCGGACGCGACCGGGCCGGCGACGTCGTAGGCTTCACCGCAGCGCAGTGCGGCGGGCCGGGGGCTGCCGTCGCAGTTGCGGGAACCGACACCACCGTGGGCACCGTGGTGGCCGCCAACGCCGACCTCGACTACGCGGTGATCAAGTTCGATGCGCCCGACCTGATTCCGGTGTCGGACTACGCCGGCGTTGCGATCAACGGCCTCGGCCCCGACCCGGTGTCCGACTCGCGGGTGTGCAAGTGGGGACCCGCCAATCCTGGCAGCTGTTATGGCATCAGGCACGATGGCTGGCGGCGCATGCAGATGTACGGGTGGTTTGACGGAGGTGATGTGGGAGCCCCGGTAACGATGGACGGTCTTTTGGTCGGAATGGTCGTCGGTGGCGGCATCACCTGGGGCGGCAGGTCGACCCCCTCATTGCCGATCACGTACTTGACGAAATTCAGCGCAATCCTGGCCGACGTCAACGCCGGCGACGGACCCGGCAGCGGATTCGTCCCGATCGGGAGCTGACGGGATGGTGCGGTTCTGGTCGCGGGCGGCAAACGGGAATGCGCTGGTGGCCGGGCACCGAGCGCACCCTGATGGCCAACAGTGCCGGACCGACCGTTGACCGCGGTCGCTTACCCGTCCTAAGCTGTCGATACTGACAACGCATGTTGTCCAAAGTCGTCCAACACTGACGGGGAGTGCGCGCTCGTGACTCAAGACATGTCGGAAACCTGTCCGGCGGCCGACGATGCGGCGATGGCCCCGGGTTGTCCGGTGAGCACCGGCGGCTACGACGCGCCACCGGTTCCGCTCGGCCCCGACTCGCTGACCTGGAAGTACTTCGGTCAGTGGACCGGCCTCTTCCAGGGGACCTGGGCGGGCTCGATGCAGAACATGCACCCGCAACTGGGTGCGGCGGTGAAGGATCACTCGATCTTCTTCATGGAGCGCATCCCGCGGCTGATGCGGTCGATCTACCCGATCGGCGGCGTGGTGTTCGACGGCTACCGCGCCCCGCAGACCGGCGCCGAGGTCCGCGACTACCACATCGGAATCAAGGGCGTCGACGAGCAGGGCCGCCGGTACAACGCGCTGAACCCGGACGTCTTCTACTGGGCGCACGCCACGTTCTTCAAGTCGACCCTGCTGGCCGCCGAGAAGTTCGCCGGCGGACTCAGCGAGGACGACAAACGACAACTCTTCGACGAACACGTCGCCTGGTACCGCATGTACGGCATGAGCATGCGTCCGGTGCCCAAGACCTGGGAGGAGTTCTGTGAGTACTGGGACCACATGTGCCACAACGTGCTGGAGAACACCTGGGCCGCCCGCGAGGTCATGGATCTGTCGACCATGCCCAAACACCCGTCACTGCAGTGGATTCCGGACTGGTTGTGGGCGCTCAACCTCAAGGTGATGCAGCGCTTCCTGACGTTCATGACGGTGGCCCTCTACGACCCGCCGGTGCGCGAACTCATGGGCTACACCTGGTCGGCGCGACAGGAGCGGGTGCACGGGTATCTGTGCAAGGCGATCACGTTGGTCTCCAAGTACGGGCCGAAGCGCGCACTGATGCATCCGCGCAAGCGGTCGGCGTTGGACCGTGCCTCGGGCCGCCTTCCGGTCGACGCCCCGCTGGTGCAGACCCCGGCGCGTAACCTGCCGCCGGTCGAATACCGCGACAGCCCGCACTTCTACTGCCCGAAGGTCGACTGAGTCAGCTGTTCAGCGACCACACCGAATAGTTCAGTGCGGTCGCGAACAAAATCCAGCCGAGATACGGCAGCATCAGCAGCGCCGCGGCGCGATGACGCTTCCAGAACGCGATGATGGTGACCACCACGACGACGTCCAGCACCACGATGTCGACGAGGGCCGGACCGCGCCAGCCCAGTCCGAAGAACAGCGGTGACCACGCCAGATTCAGCGCCAACTGGACGCTGTAGGCGATGACTGCCGGGTTACGCCACCGGGGATCGGTACGCCAGACCAGCCAGGCCGCGACCGCCATCAGCAGGTAGAGGCCACTCCACACCGGCCCGAACAGGTAGCTCGGTGGCGCCCAGCCGGGCTGGGCGAGCTTGCCGTAATCGGCTGCGGCATCGGCGGACGCCAGCCCTCCGAGTGCGGCGACGATGATGACGGCGAAAAGCGAGACCAGCAGCGCGGCGAGGTGCAGCGAACCGGGTTGATGCGCTTTCGGCGAGGTTACCTGCATGGGTTTCACCCTAAAGGGCGGCGGCCGAATGCTGGTGCGGTTGGGGGAGCAGCGCAATCCTGGGAGGATGACGCGTCACAGGTAAGGTGCAACCGTGGTTGCAGCGGGCAACACGGTGCTGCTGACCGACGAGTTCCGGCAAGCGTTGGCGCTGTTGGATTCAGGCCGAAACCTGTTCCTGACCGGTAAGGCCGGCACCGGAAAGTCGACGCTCATCCGCCATTTCATGGCCGGGACCGACCGCAACGTCGTCGTGGTCGCTCCGACCGGCATCGCGGCGCTCAACGTCGACGGGCACACCATCCACCGCCTGTTCGGATTCCGCCCGACAACGACGCTCTCCGATGTCACCGGCGGGGCTTATCGGCCAGGACGCTTCAGCAAGACGCTCGGCAAGCTGCAGACCCTGATCATCGACGAGGCGTCGATGGTTCGTGCCGACGTGTTCGACATGGTTGCAGGCGCGTTGCAGCGGTTCGGCCCAGAGCCCGGAACCCCATTCGGCGGGGTGCAGGTCGTGTTGGTCGGCGACCTCTATCAGCTGCCGCCCGTGGTCACCGAGGGCGAGCAGCACTACTTCTCGACAACCTATGACACCCCGTACTTCTTCTCGGCCAACGCCTTCAGCCGCCAGGACTTCCCGGGCATCTCGCTGTCGACGGTGTTTCGCCAGCTCGGCGATGACCGGATGACCGCGATCCTCAACGAGATTCGCGAAGGCGTGTTGCTCGGTCATGCCCGGCACCACCTGGACGCCCGGGTGGACGCCGACTTCGTGCCTCCCGACGACGAGTTCTGGTTGACACTCGCGCCGACCAACAGGCTGGTAACCGCCCGCAACCGCCAGCACCTGCAACGGTTGCCCGGCGAAGAAATGGTGCACCGGGCCACCGAATCCGGTGACCTGTCGTTATTCGACAAGCCGATCGACGAGGAGTTGCGGTTCAAGGTCGGCGCCCAGGTGATGATGCTGAACAACGACCAGGCCGAGCGCTGGGTGAACGGCTCGATCGGACGTGTGGTGGGGGTGGATTACGACCGTCACGGCGCAGTCGTCGAGGTCGAGTTCCCCGACGGTGAGATCGCCGAGGTCGCCCCGTTCACCTGGGAGGCCACCCGCCCGGTGGTCGACGGCGGAACCTTGCGCCGGGAGGTTGTCGGCACCTACACCCAGTTGCCGTTCAAGTTGGCGTGGGCGATCACGATTCACAAGAGCCAGGGCCAGACGCTGGACCGGCTGGTGGTGGACCTGTCCGGGGGTATGTTCTCCACCGGCCAGCTCTACGTGGCCCTGAGCCGATGCACGTCGTTGGCGGGCCTGGTGCTCAAACGCCCGGTGCTGCCGAAGGATCTCAAGGTGGACCGCCGGATCGCCCGGTTTCTGCGTGCCTCGGCCGACCCCGAGCGGTCTCGCCGCTTCTGCGCGATCGGTCTGCTCACCGTGGGCGACGAGGGCCGGATGTCCCGGCCGCGCCCGGTGGAGTTGGCGGTGGCGTTCGATGACGGCACCGCGGTGTCGACGCTGATCAACCCCCAGCGTGACCTGGCCGACGCCCGGCAGGCGTACCGGATCGGAGTGGCAGATGTGCTGCTGGCGCCCACGCTGCGGGAGGCGTGGGCAGTGATCGCACCGATGCTGGCCGGATGCACACCGGTGGGGGCGAATATCGACGAGATGCTGGGGCTGATCGACTTCGAACTCAAACGACTGGGGCAGGTCGTTCCCATGCCGCTGGGGACCGAACTGCGCGGCGCTGCCGTCACCGGCCAGACAGCGCTGCAGCGGGCCAGATCGGCGCTGGGAAAGCTGGATGCCGGCGCCCTGGATGCCGGCTCGTCGCCGTTCGACGAGCCCGACGAGACCGACGCGCTGGCGGGAATCCTGCTCAGCCGCGACCCTGACGTCACAACACCGACGGCAGAACACCTGCCGGCCCTGTCGGCGTTGCTGCGGATCAGCCGCGGCATCGGCGCCGTGCTGCTGGGCACCGCCCCGGCCGATGAGATCCTGCTCGCCGGTGCGACGAGTTGGGAGCACGCGGCCCGCCAAGCCGCCGCCGACCAACTACTGCTGGCGGCGGCCCGCACCCGGCTACCCGGCGAGGTGCTGGCGCGGCTCCGGGCCGCGTTGGGGGTGTTGGGTGCCGGTGAACTGGGCGCTGAGTTGGCTCAGGCGCCCGTGACCGCCGACGACATCGACACGGTCCTGGTTCCCGGCGCCCGCGTCTGCTTCACCGGAACCGCGGTGGACGGGCAGGGCCGGATGGTGGATCGCGACGAGATGGAGCGGCTGGCCGCCTCGGCCGGGCTGGCGCCGGTGCGTTCGGTGACCAAGACGCGGTGCGAGGTGCTGGTGATCGCCGAAGCGGGCAGCCAGTCCGGCAAGGCCCGCAAAGCCCAGGAGTACGACAAACCGGTATTCACCGTGGCGGAGTTCCTCGGCTGGATCGCGCGCCGGTGACCGGTGGCACACCACCCGACCGGCCGGGCCGATGCCCGTGAACGCCCCGGCACTCAATCCGGCGGCGCCGGCGTCATCGAGGTGATGAAGTACATCTCCTGCCCGGTCGGGTAGCCGCCGCCGTTGGTGGCGATGTGCACGTGGTCATAGTGGTTGGCGGTCTCGTTGCCGTAATCCGACGTCCAGTTCCCGCCGCCGACGCCCGGGTAGATCTTCTGCCGCCAGATCACATGGTTGACACCCCAGCGTTTGGCGTTGGCCAGGGCGTAGCCGGCGACCTGATCGCCGAGCAGGATGCCGGCGTCGCTGTGATAGTCCGGGATCATCACGTCGATGGCCAGCCCGTCGGGATGCCATCGCAACGGGTCCTGCCGGTAGCCGTAGATGGTCTTGATCTCCTGGAACAGCACGCCGATGGTGCGGGCCGCCCAGATGGTCTTGACCTGCAGCCCGTTCTCGGGGGCCACCCCGGCGGGCAGCGGAAAGGTGAACTGCTGGCCCTCGGTCGGCATCGGCACGTTGGCGGCCAGCGCGGCGGCTTCGGCGGGGTCGGCGAGGCGGATCTTGCCGGCGGGTGGCGGCGGTGCGGGCGGCGGGGCCGCGTCGGCGGTCTCGGTGGGTTTCGGCGCCGTGTCCTGGGCGCCTTGGGCCTGGATGAGGGCGGCGGAGACCGCCAGCGACGCCACGATGGCGAGGCCGCGACCGCATCGCCGGGCGAACGTCCCTCTGTCCACCCCGAGCACTTTAGTGAACTGACCTCGCATATTGCCGGACCGGTGGCCCGGCCCGGCTATCGCGTCGCATACTCCGGGGTCCAGCGGGCCCGCCGGACGGCGGCTGCGAGCTCGTCGTCGGAGGCCTCCGGCGCGACCCCGTCGCGCACCGCCCGGATCGCCACCGCCGTGGCGATGCGGGTGGTGATCTCCGGCAGATCCGCGAAGGACGGCAACAGCGGCTGGTCGGGATCGGACAACGCCGGGGAGGCGTCGCCGAGGGCGGTGGCCGCCGCCCGCATCATGGCGTCGGTGACGCGGGTCGCTCGGGCAGCGGTCACCGCCAGTCCGATCGCCGGGAAGATGTAGACGTTGTTGCATTGGGCGATGTGGCGGGTGCGCTCGCCGCGGCGCACCGGGGCGAACGGCGAACCGGTCGCGATCAGCGCTCGCCCGTCGGTCCACGCGTCGAGCTCAGCGGGGTGCGCCTCGGCGCGGCTGGTCGGATTGGACAGCGGGAAGATGATCGGGTGGTCGGTCTTGGCCGCCAGCGTGCGGACGATGTCCTCGGTGAAGGCCCCGGCCGCCGTCGACAACCCCAGCAGTATCCCCACATCCACGTGGCGCACCACATCGGCCAGGCCCCGCCCATCCCAACCCGCCAGGCGGGAAGCGGGCTGCGCGAACCGGCGCTGGCTGTCGGACAGATCGGTGCGATCGTCGGTCAGCAGCCCCTCGACGTCGATAGCCCAGATCCGTTCGGCGGCTTGCGCATCGGTCAGTCCCTCCGACACCATCTCCTGGCGGATCATCTCCAGCACGCCGATGCCCGCCGAACCGGCGCCCAACATCACCACCTGCTGCCGCGACAGCGGCCGGCCGGCAGCCCGGACGGCGCCGTGTAGCGCGCCGAGGGCCACCGCGGCGGTGCCCTGGATGTCGTCGTTGAACGTCAACAACCGGTCGCGGTAGCGCTCCAACAGCGGAAGTGCATGCGCGGTGGCGAAATCCTCCCACTGCAGCAGCACATCGGGCAGTTCCTCGCGCACCACCGTGACGAAGTCATCGACGAACGCGTAGTACTCCTCATCACTGATGCGGCGATGACGCCAGCCGAGATACTGCGGATCGTCGAGCAATTCGACGTTGTCGGTGCCGACATCGAGGATGATCGGCAACGTGCGGGCGGGCGCGATGCCGCCGATCAGGGTGTACAGCGAGAGCTTGCCGATCGGGATGCCCATGCCGCCGATGCCCTGGTCGCCCAGGCCGAGAATGCGCTGCCCGTCGGTGACGACGATGACGTCGATCTGCTGCTCTCGCCGGTTGCGCAACACCTCCCGTAGCTGTTGCCGATCCGGATACGACACGAACAACCCGCGCGGTCGCCGGTAGATCTCGCTGAACTGTCGACAGGCCTCGCCGACCGTCGGGGTGTAGACGATCGGCAGCATCTCCTCGAGGTGTTCACTGAGCAGTCGATAGAACAACGTCTCATTGCGGTCCTGCAGCGCCCGCAGATAGATGTGCTTGTCCAGATCGTCACGGCGGGTGGAGAACTCGGTGTAGGTGTGGGCAGCCTGTTCGGCAATGGTCTTCACCGCGACGGGCAGCAGGCCCAGCAGGCCGTGCTCCCGGCGTTCCTCGTGGCTGAATGCGGTCCCCTTGGTGGTCAGGGCGTCGAAGAGCAGATCCTGGCCCCGGCGCTGTTGCGGTCTCACCGCGTCACCTCCCTCATCTCACCTGCCGACCGTAGACGTAGACGCGTTCGATGTTGCGGTCATCGCCGCAGTAGATGAGCTTCTCGACCCGCTGCGTCAGCGTCATGCGTTTGAACCGCGTCCACCTCGAGTCATCGACGATGAGTGCGTCGAACGCGTAACCCGGTTCGAAACTGCCGGTCTTGCCGAAGAAACCGCCACCGCCCTTGGTCGCGCAATAGAACGCCTCGGCGGCCCGCACCGGCCGCGTCGTACGCTCAGCGAGATAGCTCACGGCGCCGGACTGGATTGCCCCGACGATGTTTTGGAACATGTTGAGCGCGTGTCCGGCCGAGATGTCGCTGCCCAGACCGACGCGGATACCCATGTCGTGGTATTCGGCCAGCGGCATCACCCCGCTGAGCAGGTTCAGATTCGAGTGGGGGCAGTGCGCGACGAGGATGCCGGTGTCACGGAGCACCCGCTTCTCGCGATCGTTGAGATGAATCGCATGGGCCACCACGGTGTCCGCGGTGCCCATCAGGCCTGCGCGCTGATAGATGTCGACGAAGTCGGCGCTGTCCGGGTACATCTGCAAGGTCATCTCGATCTCGGTGGGGTTCTCCGCCAGATGCATGTGACACGGGATGCCGAACTCGCCGGCCTGCTGCGCCAGCCCGGCCATCAGCTCGCGCGAGCAGACCATAGCCACACTGGGGCCGATGGCCGGAGTGATCAGTGGCGATCTGGGCAGCGTCTGCTCGATGAAACGCCGGGAGTCGGCGATCTCCTGCGCGGTGTCCACGCGGGAGTCAGCCGGTGCATTGCGGTCCCGGGACACCTTGGCCACACACGATCGCAGTCCCGCGGCGATGAGCTTGTCGACGAGAATGCCGGTGCTGTCGGCGTGGATGGTGCCCATCACGATGGAACTGGTGATGCCGTTGCGCAGCAGGCATTCGACGAACTCACCGTAGACGGCGTCTGCGTAGCCCGCGTCGCGCAACGCGGCCTCCTGGGGGAAGGTCAGCGTGTGCAGCCAGTCGATCAGCTCGGTGCTGCCCTGCAACCCGGTGATCGGCAGTTGGCAGGCGTGCACATGCGCATCGGTGAAACCCGGCAGCAACAGCCGGTCGCCGTGGTCGGTGACCGGCACACCGGCGTACCGGTCCGGCAGTTCGGCAACGCACTCGGCGATGACACCGTCGTCGTCGACGATGGCGTAACCGTCGGCGAGGGTGACGAAGTCGCGCGGCGTCGGGGTGAACACGATGTTGCCGCGATGGATCTGCACGCCGGCCTCCTCAGCTGCTCACGGGGCGCGGGGCGCACCGCTCGATGACCCGCAGGACCTTGTCCGGACCGTCGCCCGGCCAGAACTCCCGTACCGCCCAGGTGGCGCCGAGCGCCCGCAGTCGATCGAGATCGGCGTCCGGGCCGGCGGCCACCGCGATGTCGAAGCCGGCCAGATCGCCGCGGGCGGCCCCGATCGTCTCGGCGATACGGGCGATCCCGTCGTGATCCATTCCCAGCGGGAAGATGCCGTCATAGCGGGCGGCGCGCTCGATCGGGGCGCCACCGGTCCGATTGGTGCCGAACCAGACCGGGATGCGCGGCCGTTGCATCGGGCCCGGAGTGAGGCGGATGCCGTCCACGACGATCTCACCGCGGTGGGTCACCGTTTCACCGGCCCACAACGCGGTCAGCGCCGCGGCGGCCTCGTCGAGGACGCGGCCCAGCCGACGCGGGTCACCGTCGTCGCCGAAGGCCGAATACTCCCGCCAGACATCGCGGCCGGTGCCCAGACCCAGAATCAGCCGGCCACCGCTGAGCCGGTCCAGCGTGACGGTCGCGCGCGCCACGTCGACCACCCGGCGGCGGGGCAGCGGAGTCACCATCGGGCCCAGCCTGATGCGCTCGGTCGACGTCGCCGCCGCGGCCAGTGTGATCCAGGGGTCGGCGATATCCCATTCACCGGCAACAGGACTCAGGACGTGATCCCACACGAACAGCGCATCCCAACCGGTCTGCTCAGCGGCGCAGGCGATATCGGCGATCGCGCGGGGGTGGGCCAGCGCGCCGAACAGGGGCACGTGGATCGCGTGACGCATCAACCGATCCTAACCACCGGAAGCCGGAACCGGCGGTGCAACTCAGCGCCGTGCCCGGTCGATACGCCGGATCAGTCGGGCGGTCGCGTTCTCCGCGGCGACCCGGCGGGCGGACTCTTTCCCGCGGGGCTTCACCCGGTTCAGCGCCGCGCGGATGGTCATGCCCTGCGCGTAGGCCTCCACCACCCGCGGGTCCACGTAGGAACCACGGGCCACCGCCGGCGTGTTGCCCAACTCCTCGGAGACGCAACGCATTACCGCCGCGATCTCCCGCCGGCGAACGGTTTTGGATGTCGGCTCGCGAGCAGTGGCGAAGTTCTCGGCTGCCAGCACGGTGCCATGCCAGGTCCGCAGATCCTTGACGCTGAACTGCTCATCGGTCAGCCCGGAACCGCTCGTTGAGGTCGTCGGCGCGCACCTCGCACCAGCCTTCGGGCGTGCGGTACACCAATAACCGGGGAATGTCGGTCGGGGCGCGTAACAACGAGCGCACCGCCCGTACGACCAGCGGGTCGTCGACCGACACCGTCCGCCGTACGCCGCTTTTGGCCGGGTAGTCGAAGTCCACGCTGCCGCTGCGTATCCGGACGTGGTCACGCAGCAGCGTGGCCAGCCCGAAGCTGCCGTTCTCGTGGGCGTATTCCTCGCCGCCGGCCCGGAAATAGCCCCGGTCGATCAACTGCTGGGCGACGGCCAGCACCCGGCCGTGATTCAGCCCGCGGCCGCCCAGGTCGGCCAGCAGATCGGCGCGCCACTGCGGCAGCATCTTGGCCAGGGTCAGCACCCGGTCGTACTTCTCTTCGGCTCGCTCTGCCTGCCACAGCTGGTGGTACAGGTACTGCCGGCGTCCGGCGACATCGGTTCCCACGGCCTGGATGTGGCCGTTGGGGTAAGGGCAGATCCACACGTTTCGCCAGGCCGGGGGGATGGCGAGTTCCTTGATCCGAGCGAGTACCGCCGGGTCGTCGACGGGCTCGTTTCCGTGGGTGTAGGAGAAGCCGCGGCCCCGTCCGATCCGGCGGAATCCGGCGGCGCCGACCTGGCTCCTGCGCAACCTCATGGCACCGAATTACCCCCGGCGCGCCCGGCTGACACCCGGGCCGGGCTGTCACATGGTCTACACGCCCGGGCACAGCTCGTGCTGGGCGGCCTCGGCGATGAGGATGAACTGCGGCCACGCCGGATAATTCGGTGCCTGGACCGCCACGCTCCTGCCGACGCGCAGGTTCTCGCAGATCATGTGCCCGAGTGCGCGCACGCTCGGCTCGGAGATCGGCTCGTCGTCGGCGTAGCGGGCGGTGTAGCCGTGGCTATTGAGGTATTTCATGAAGCTGCTGTCGTCGGCGTGGGCGGTGGCGGGGGTTATCCAGGCGCCTACCAGGGCCACCGCCGGGACGCAGCCGGCGGCCAGCGGTGCGGTGAAGCGGGCGACCCAACTCATGCTGGCGATGCTACGGCGAGCGCCGGGGATCAGCGATGACCGGTCCCGATGGCAGGACCGCGAAGTCCTCCCGGCGGCGGCCCGGCAACTGCTAGCGTCAGCGGCGACAGAAAGGCGCTGGACGTGAAAGCAACCACCCTGCTGCCGACCCTGGTCGCCACTGTGCTGGCCGGGCTGATCGGTGCCGCGTCATCGGCTCACGCCGACCCGCTCAATCCCCGCGATCCGGATTACTGCGGTAACAGCGCCGACATCCTGCTCTGCGCCGAGCAGCAGTCGACCTACCCGAACGCGGGGGAGATGGCCTACCTCAATGCCATCCGCGGGCAGTTCCCGCCCGGCAGCGAAGCGCCGCGGCTGGCCGCCGGGCGGACCGCCTGCCTGGAGTTCCCGAAGCATCCGACCAGCCTGATCGTCGAACAGATCTCGGTCTACCTTCAGGTTCCCAAGCCGACCGCCACCGGAGTCGTCGACGCCGCGCACGCCGAGATCTGCCCGTCGGTGCAGCGAAGCTGAGCCGGTTCACCGGGGGGCGGAGCGCAACCCGTCGCGAATCGCCGCCTGCGCCGCAACGTCGCACTCGTTGTATCGCAGGCACCACTGCCGGGCGATGTCGGCCTCCGGTCCACGCCCGCGAGCGACGTCGATCGCCAGCTGGGACGCCCGCCCGCCTGCGTCGTCGACGTCCCACTCGAAGCCGAAATACCCGGCAACGCTTTTGATCGACGAGGAGGTGCGCGCGAAGTACTCGGCGTCGAACCACTGATGCAGGTCGTGGGTGAGTCCGTCGAGGGCTTCGACGACGCCGGCAAACCTGCGAGTTCTCGACCGCTCGGGGTGATGCCAGTGGAAGACGGCCAGCGATTTGCCCTCCCGCGTAGCCCGATCACGCAATTGCCATATGCGGGAAACGAATTCGTCGGCGAGCTGCGCTTCGCCGGGTTCGTCGAGCGGCTCGAATGACACCACTGGATCGTAGAGCGCGGTGGTGTCGTCCTGGCCATCACGGATGCGAAGACCCCACTGGTAGATCCGGGAGTCGGTATCCCACTCGATGTCGAAGTCCACCTCGATGTCGGCGGACGGCACCGTCGGGCAGCCTGGCCGGTGCTGCTCATAATCGATGCCGGCGCAGCTCATCCGGGCGCGACGGACGGCGTTGGCCAGCCGCTCCTCCGGCTTCTGGGTACGCACCGATTGGATGCGGAATTCCGCGGCGTGGCGGTCCGGGTCGACCTGCGCCAACTGCGCGACGCTCAACGTGGTGCCATCGCCGCAGTGCCGATAGAGATACTGCCACTCCCGGACGTTGAGGTGGCCGGTCTCGAGGGCTAACGATGCGTCGTGTTCACCGGCCACCGTGGCGCAGTGCTCGAACCAATCACAAGAATCGCAGTCACCGATCCGGTAGGGCCGCACCAGTTCCCGGCCGGATGCCGCGGCGTGTAGTGCGCCAGTTGCATGACGTCGTCGCGCCAGCGCGCCCCGTGATCGCTGTAGCCGGGGAAGGTGAGCAGCCGATCCGATTCCGACAGGGTCGAGACCTGCACGTCAGAGGTTTTCGCGCTGCTTACAGTGCGGTGGTTCTTGATGTCGACGGGCAAGTAGCCGTTCTCGTACCGGATCAGCACATCGGGCTTCCCGACGCGGCCGTTCACCTCCGGCAACCACGCGCGGGCGATCACGTCGACACCGGCTTCCATCGCCGCACGGGTGGCTCGTTGCTGCTCGCTGCGGCCGGCGTCGGCGTCGAGCACCAGCAGCCGTCCCGAATCGCGGTAGCGGGAGCCCAGCTCGTCGAAGATCGCCGCTTCAAAGGCGATGCCGACCGCGCGCAATGCCAGCTGCTCCGGTGAGGGAGTCACCGGCTCGACGTCGCCGGGGGAGAACAGGTTGTGGGTGACGCGGGCGCACTGCTGGGCGTGATAGCCGCCGAGGGTGACCCGTTCCATGGCCTGTAGATCCTAGGGCGTCGTCCGCCTTGTGGCAGCGGCGATTTCGCCGATCAGCGCGGCGACGACCCCGAACGCGAAGTACAGCGGGACCAGCCACGGGGCCACCCCGAGCAGTGCGTCGGAATCGGCGGCGTAACGAAACTGGCCCGCCGCGGCGATCGCGATCTCGATGGCCGGGCCGCACACCGCGGCCAGGACACCGCACACAATGGCGGGACGATCCCCCAGGGCGCAGTAGGTGAGCACCGCGAACGCGCAGATCAGCGTCATGATCGGCACTTGCGGCGCGGTGTGCAGCAGTGCGGTCACGACGTAGCTGCCCAACACGGCGGCGACGCCGGCGACGCCCTGGCGCACCGTGACGTCGGTGCGCACCGTGGGGAGATGTAGCCGCAGCTCCGCCAGGATCGCGGTGCCGGCGCCGACCATGACGGCAAACCAGATGGGGCTACTCCAAACGAACGGTACCGCGTGTGACGGCGGTAGGTATTCGGTGGTTCCGGTGACCACATGGGAGTGATCACCGACCAAGCCTGCCGCCGCGCCCACGGCGAACAGCAGTAATGCGATCCAGGGGCTGAGTTTCACCACGGCAGTATCGTCCATCGGGTGAGTGACGACGACCGGACCCGCTGGGATGCCAAGTATGCCGACCGCGGTGTGCCGTCGCCCGAGGCGATCGGCCCGGCAGCGGTCTTCACGGCGTTCCGCGACGAGTTCCCGGTCGCAGGCCATGCGGTTGACGTGGCCTGCGGGCCGGGGACCGCTGCGGTCTGGCTCGCCCGCAGGGGACTGCGGGTGCGGGGCTTCGACGTGTCCCCGGTTGCGCTCGAGCAGGCGCGGGCGCTTGCGGCAGGCAGCGGCGTCGGCGACCGGTGTCGCTTCGAGCTCGCGGACCTCGACGGCGGGCTACCCGACGGGCCACCGGCCGACGTCGTCTACTGCGCCCGGTTCCGCGACGGCCGACTGGACGCAGGAATGATCGAGCGCCTGGCTCCGGGCGGACTGCTGGCCGTGACCGCGCTCAGCCAGGTCGGCAGCGCCACCGGGCGGTTCCGTGCCGCGCCCGGTGAGCTCCGTCGGGCGTTCGCCGGTCTTGAGGTGATCGCGGACGGCGAAGGGGAGGGGCTGGCGTGGTTGCTGGCGCGACGCCGGACCGGCGCAGCGCCGGCAACCGGTTAAGGCTGCGGCGGCGCGTCGCGCTCGACGGGCTCCGGGCCCGGCTCGGCCGGCGGCTCGCCGAATGCCGGGGCGTCCATCGGCGGAGCCTCGCCGGGCGGCGGTGCCTCGAAAGGTGGCGCCTCGAACGGCGGCGGCGCCTCGAACGGCGGGGCCATCTCCATGCCCATCGGCTCGGGGCCCGGCTCGGGAGCGGGCGGCGGCTCCACCATGGCGGCGAACTGCACCGGCGCGGCTTCATCGGCGGGTGCCTCGGTAGGCATCGGCAGGTACATGTGATGGGTGAACTGCGGCTGGTAGGCGCCGCCACCGCCGATCTTCACGCCGCCACGCTCGCCGCTGGACACCGGAGTGCCGTCCGGCAGCGTCACCGCGGTGTGGCTCCTGTTCCAGCCCACCACCAGCGCTCCCGGGGCGGTCCCGTGCTGGAAGCCGCGGGCCAGCAGAGCCGACTCCTCGTTGGCGGTGTGAAACCGGTCACCGAAGGCCGGCCGGCCGGTGGCGACGTTCGACACCCACGAGGCCAGGCCCGAGCAGTCCGTCCCGGCTGGGCTGTCCCCACCGGTGATGTACGGCGTGCCCGAAACCTGCTGGATGAGCGCCATCAGCGCTTCGAGACCAAACATGACCAGGCACATTAACAATGGCCAACTGAGTCAACCAAAATCTGTGGCAGGCATCACGTTTGAGGTCCAAGTTGTTAAACATTACGCCGCAACAGAAAACACCAGGTAGAAGGATGAAATTATGCCGCTCAGACCGGATTTCGCGCTCGAAGTGCTGGTTAGGCGGGGTAGCTGGCTCACCGAGAGTGGTTGCGAGCGGCGTTATTTCAAACTGCTCAGCGAATTCCTCTGCTGGACGGGTCAACTGCGTTAACGGTACCGACGGTATCGGCGAGAACGTCTGCCGCGCAAAGTGTGTCGATTCCCCGGTTGCGCGGCGTCAGTGAATGTGGTTGTTATTCGCCATTCTTCAAGGAATTTCGAAACGATGGCCGGCCGGCGCCGCGCGGTGCTTCGCTCCAACCGTCGCCGCCGAGAGCACGGCGGGCACGGGGGAGCCGAACCCGACCGCGCGGCGAGCGCAGGGCCGCCGGTACCCACCGATTCGCACCCCGAGCCGCTCCGGCGACGGCGCGGCATCCGGCGACCGCCGTCGGGCCGCCGAGCCGGCTCCGCGCCCGCCGCGCGACACCGGGTGAGAAGATGGCGACGCGCACACCGATCAGCGGTCGTTGCCGATGTGGACGTGAGACGGTATCAAGCTATGCAGAACCACAGCTACCTGACTTACGAAGAGTTCGGGCGGAAGTTCTTCGAGATCGCGGTCACCGAAGAGCGTGTGGCAGCTGCGTTCGCCGCGATCGCCGGTGATGAGTTCGAGATGCCACCGATGCGCCAGGGGCCGGGCGGGATCGCCCGGGTCAGCGCGAAGGTGCGGATCCAACAACCTCGGGTGACCCGCGGTCTGGGCGATCTGCTCACCTTCGCCATCCACATTCCGCTGGTGATCGATCTGCTCATCGACCTGCGTCTGGACAAGCAGCGGTTCACGGTGGCCGGTGACATCGCGCTGCGGGCCACGGCGCGCGCTGCCGAACCGTTACTACTGATCATCGACGTGCCGAAGCCGCGGCCGTCCGACATCACCGTGGAGGTGTCCTCGACGTCCATTCGCGGTGAGTTGCTGCGGATCTTCGCCGGCGTCGACGGGGAGATCCGACGGTTCATCGCCAGTTACGTCGCCGACGAGATCGAGACCCCGCAGTCGCAGCAAGCCCAGGTCATCGACGTCGCTGAGCGGCTGGACTCGGCCTGGACGGGCATCTGAGCGGGCGTCGAGTGCCGCCGCGGGTCAGTTCGGCCGCGCGCTAGGGGTAGGGGATCGCGGGAATCGCCGGGATATCCGGAATGGCCGGGATCGCCGGAATCGCCGGGATGGCGGGGATGGCGGGAACCGCGGGAACGGCAGGCGCCGACGGGACCCGAGGCGCCGCGGGTGCCGGTGCGGGCGTCGCGCCGCCCCGCGGCGCGGGGTGCTCGACGGCCGGCGCCGCGCTGGTGAGCGGGGCCTCCGGGCCGACGGTCTGCTCCGGCACGGTGGCGGGTTCGTCAGGGTCGATCGGGGCGATCGGGGCCAGCGGGGCGCTGGGCGCGGTGGTGACCTCGCTGGAGATCCCTTCCTCCGAATCGTTCTCGCAGTCGCCGCAAGCGGTCGCCACCGCGCCCACCGCGATCCCTGCCACCACCACCGACAGGACAGACTTGCCGATACCGCGATTCCGCATGGGTTCTCCCGTCGCTCGGTTGACTGGATCTACCCTACGACGGCTCGGCGGGCGCGCGGACTACAGCGTCTGCCGGTACCCGAAGAACTCGTGATCCTCGTTGTAGCCGCCGTAGCCGCCGCCGACCTCGCAGAAGTGCTCGACGAACTCGATTCCTTTGAGCCACTTGACCATTTTGAAGCCGTGCTGCAGTTCGTTGCGTAGCCGCAGCGGCGCTCCGTGGCCGTAGCTGAGCGGTTCGTCGTTCATGCGGTAGGCCAGCATCGTCAGGTGGTGGTCCATCTGCTCGATGGCGTGGGCGTCGTAGTAGAGCCCGCCCTCGGAGCCAGGCGCCATCGAGTAGAACACCACCCACCTGGCCTGCGGCAGTGGTCTGACGATGTCGAGGACGGTCTTCATCGCCACGCCGCCCCACTTGGCCACGCCCGACCAACCCTGAATGCAGAAGTGCTGGGTGATCTGCTCGTGATAGGGCAGCGCCTTCAGCTCCTCCAGCGAGAAATCCCTCGGGTGCTCGACCAGTCCGTAGACGTGCAGCCGCCAGTCGGCGAAATCCTGGGCGAACAACTGCTTGTACTCGACGGCCTCGGGGTAGGTGCCGTTGTGCCAGAAGTGCGGTGAGATGTGTTCCTCGGTGAAACCGCCGGGTTCGGGGTTGACGTACTCGAACAATCGCTGCAGCGGGCCGATCAGCGCATAGCCGACCCGCTGCACCACCCGCGGATGGCGGTAGGTGAACGGCGTCGCCCACACCCAGCCGACGGCCGTCACCGCCATCGCCGCGGCGAAGACCCAGAAACCGGCGAGGCCGGAACCGTCACGAGCGGCGAACATGTGGTTGAAGTTGCGCACCGCGTCGGTGGCGAACACCAATGTCACGTGCACGCCGATGAACACCAGGAAGTAAGCCATCACCAAGAAGTGCAGCGAACGGGCCAGCTGGATGCTCAGCCGCTTGCTGATGCGGGTCAGCCGCATCGACACCGCCGGGCTCATCCCGATCCCGGTGATCACGGCTGCCGGGGCGGCGATGAACACCGTGGTGAAGTACGCCAACTGCTGCAGGCCGTTGTAGGCCACCCAGCCGTTGTCGTCGGGCCAGTCCAGCGACAGGTATTGGATGCCCACCGACAGCGCGTTGGGGAAGACCGCCCAACTGGTCGGCACGAGGTGCCGCCAATGCCCGGTGGCGAACAGCAGCACGTAGAACACCGCACCGTTGGCCAGCCACAGCACGTCGGCGCCCAGATGCCACCAGCGGGCCAGCCCGATGGCATGCCGGATTCCGGGCAGGCCGAGCTGATCGGGCAGCCCGACCGAGTCCTGCTTGGCCGTCCACATCGGGTCCTTGGGGACCGGCCCGGCGATGCGGAACCACTCGTCGGTGTCCGGGGTGGCGTTGCGGCTGAAGTACAACCGCGGATGGTCGGCCAGGATCTGGATGCCCGACCGGACGATGAACGTCATCAGGAAAAGGTTGAAGAAGTGCTGCCAGCCGGCCCAGGCGGGTATCCCCGCGGTTCCGCCGGCGGTCGTGGCGGTACCGGGGTAGCGGTGGACGAAGGCGCTGACCGCCGGGAAGTCCACCAGGTACCTCGCCACCGCGACGGCAACAACCAGGACCGCGAAACCGATTGGGACCAGCCATAATAGGTTGAACCATCGGTCTCGGCCGACGCGCAATCGCGGGGCGGTGGCCATCTTCTCGCCCAGGCCGCCCGCCCAGGTCTCGTGGTCGACGACCTGGTGCGCCGGGGTGAGCTCGTCGCGGTGGCTCACCAGCGCTGTTCGACCGGCGCGGTGGTTGTTCTCAGTGGCTGCCATGGCCCGATTCCTCACCCGATCCCGTCCATAATAAAAATGATTACGATGCGGAATATTAATCGGCGCGGCTGCGAGCCGGGTGGGGATTCGGTGCCGGGTCCCTGAAGGTGCCGCCGGACCCGACCTCGAAGGCACGGCGGGGCCGGCCCGCACGGGCCGGTGGTGAGACGGGGAACGTCAGATCGTCTGGTGGCGACCGAAGAACTTGTGGTCTTCGCTGTAGCCGCCGTGACCGCTGCCGATCTCCTTGTAGGACGCCACGAACTCGATGCCCTTGATCCACTTGACCAGCTTGTAGCCGTGCTGCAACTCGTTACGCAACCGCAGCGGCCGACCGTGCATGTAGGGCAGCGGTTCGTCGTTCATGTTGTAGGCGAGCATCGACATGTGATGCCACATCTGGTCTACCGGGTGTGCGTTGTAATAGATCCCGCCGGTGGCGCCCAGACCCATCGAGTAGAACACCGCCCATTTCGCCTCGGGCAGTGGCTTGACGATGTCCATGATCGTCGACATCTGCACGCCACCCCACTTGGCCACCCCGGACCAGGCCTGCACACAGAAGTGCTGGGTGATCTGGTCGTGGTAGGGCAGCGCCTTGAGATCCTCCAGGCTGAATTCCATCGGGTTCTCGACCAGTCCGTAGACCTTGAGCCGCCAGTCCTGGAAGTCGCTGGCCTCGTGCTCCTTGTATTCGACGGTCTCCGGCAGCCGGCCGTTGCGCCAGTGGAACGGCGAGATGTCGTCTTCGGTGAAGGTGCCGGGCTGGGGGTTGAGCTTCTCCAGGGTCCGCTGGAACGGACCGATCAGGGCGAAGCCCACTTTCTGCACCACCCGCGGGTATTTGATCGTGAGCGGAGTCGCGGCGAACCAGGCGAGGATGCACACCACGGCGGCCGCGCAGAAGACATAGAAACCCACGGCACTGTGGCAGCCGGGCTCGGCGCCCTCGACACAACCGCGAGCGGCGAACATGTGGTTGAGGTTGTCGAAGGCGTCGGTGGCGAACACCATCGTGACGTGGACCAGGATGAACACCAGGAAGTAGGCCAGCACCAGGAAGTGCAGTGAGCGGGCCACCTGGATGTTGAGTCGCAGGTGCTTGCTGATCAGCCCGAGCCGCTGGGACAGCGCCGGCGACATGCCCAGGCCGGTGATCACCGCGGCCGGGGCGGCGACGAACACGGTGACGAAGTAGGAGATCAGCTGCAGCGCGTTGTAGTTGGTCCAGGTGTGGTCGTCGGGCCATTCCAACGACATGTACTGGATCATCACCGAGGCGGCGTGCGGGAAGACGTCCCAGCTAGTCGGGACGATACGGCGCCACTGGTCGGTGCTGAACAGCAGGACGTAGAACACCGCCCCGTTGAGCAGCCACAGCACGTCCAGGCCCAGGTGCCACCAGCGGGCCAGCCCGATCGAATGCCGGAAGCCCGGCAGCCCGAAGTGCCGCGGCAGCGCCACGGTGTCGGCGTTGGCGGTCCAGTACGGGTCGTCGGGGACCGGCGGCCCCACCCGCAGCCATTCGTCTTTTCCCGGGGTGGAGTTGCGGCTGAAGTACAGCCGCGGATGGTCGCAGAGAATTTGGATTCCGGACCGGATGATGAACATCATCATGAACAGGTTGAAAAAGTGCGTCCAGCCGGCCCACGCGGGCAGCCCGCTTTCGACCTTCGTCGACGGCATGCTGCCCGGGTATTCGGCGATAAACTCCTCCACGCCGGGGATGTTGCGGATGCCCTTGCCGGCCGCGATCGCCGCGAGCAGCCCGACGAAGCCGATCGGTATCAGCCACAGCAGATTGAACCAGCGGTCTTTTCCGACACGCAGGTGCGGAGCGGTCGCCCGCCGGGACAGGTCGAAGCCACCCCCGTAGGTCTCGACGTCGACGGTGTCATCGTGGTTCTTATGGATCTCGGTGCGATAACCCTGCTCCAACTCCAACTCGACGTCGACGACGTCGGTGGGGTAGTTGACCTGGTGGGTTGTCTCTTCCCCGGCCGGAGAAGTGGCAGGACCCCGCGGGTCGAGCTGCCCTTCAGCGCCGTGGCCGTCGATCGTCGTCACGCCGCGACAGTACAACCGCGGGCGTCGACGACCGCCGCTCTGACACCAAATACACAGGTTTCTAGCAGCAACTTCAGATTTGCAGATACGGCCACCACGGCCCGGATCGCAGCCGCGGATGCGGTTTTGGTACGCGGGCCCGCCACCGGCCCGGATTCCGGGGTGGGCGGCTTTCGATCGACCGGATTCTTTCCGGGTCCGGATCGGGATCCCGGCCCTGCGGCGCGCACGTGCGCTCAGGTGTATCTCGCGCGTAACTGACCGTTCACCTGATGCGCCCATAATTCGAGCCAGCATCGGGGACCCGAATTCGCCATCGCTGCCGGATTGCAATCCGCGCTGCGGGCGGCCGCTGCGCATCACGGCTAGCATGCGCAGTGGAGAAACTTGTGATCAGGCAGGGGTAGATGACGACCAATATGGCACCGGAACGGCGTCGTAGCCGGGCAGTCCGACAGCTGGGGGTTGGGGCGCACGGTGGCTGACGAACAGCGGGGGCCCGGTTACGGCCTGGGGTTGTCGACACGCACCCAGATGACCGGGTACCAATTCCTGGCGCGACGGACCGCGATGGCGTTGACCCGCTGGCAGGTTCGGATGGAGGTGGAGCCCGGCCGGCGGCAGGCGCTGGCCGTGGTCGCCTCGGTCTCGGCGGCGTCGGTCATCTGCCTGGGTGCGCTGCTGTGGTCGTTTCTGAGCCCGTCGGGTCAGCTGAACGAATCGCCGATCATCGCCGACCGTGATTCGGGCGCGCTGTATGTGCGGGTCGGCGGCACCTTATATCCGGCACTGAATTTGGCATCGGCGCGGCTGATCGCCGGTCGCTCGGACAATCCGCACAAAGTGCGCTCGGCGCAGATCGCCGAGCAGCCGCACGGCCCGCTGGTCGGTATCCCGGGCGCGCCCTCGGACATTCTGCCGACCTCACCGTCGTCGTCGTCGTGGCTGATCTGCGACACCGTGGGCAACGTGCAGGGCGTCGGAGTGCCGTCGCCGGTCACGGTGACCGTGATCGACGGCACCCCGGACCTCAACTCCCGCCGCCGGGTACTGGACGGCCCGGACGCCGTCGTGCTGCGCTACAACGACGAGTCGTGGGTCGTTCGGCAGGGCCGGCGCTCGCGTATCGACGCCGCCGACCGGGCGGTGCTGTTGCCGCTGGGGCTCACCCCCGAACAGGTCGAGCATGCGCGGCCGATGAGTCAGGCGCTCTTCGACGCGTTGCCGGTCGGTCCGGAGCTGGCGGTGCCGTTCGTCCCGGAGGCCGGCCGTCCGCCGGCCTTCCCCAACGCCCCCGGGCCGGTGGGAACCGTCTTCACCACGCCGCAATTGGCCGGGCCGCAACAGTATTCGGTGGTGCTCATGAACGGTGTGCAGACCGTGTCACCGGTGGTGGCGCGCATCCTGCAGAACGCCGGGGCGACCGCGGGCGGTGCGCCGGTGGTGGTGGCGCCGCCGGAGCTGGCGAAGATGCCGGTGGTCACCGGGCTGGACCTGTCGGCCTACCCGGACGGCCCGCTCAACGTCGTTGACATGAAGGAGAACCCGTCCACCTGCTGGTGGTGGGAGCGGTCCAACGGTGAGAGCCGGTCCCGGGTCCAGGTGGTGTCCGGCCCCACGATCCCGGTGCCGCAGAAAGAGATGAACCGGGTGGTTTCGCTGGTGAAGACCAATGACAACAACATGCCGCAGGCCGACCGGGTCTACTTCGGTCCGGGCTACGGCAACTTCGTCGCGGTGACCGGCAACGATCCGGACGCCTCCACGCGGGAATCGCTGTGGTGGCTGTCCGCATCGGGGGTGCGGTTCGGGGTGCCCGGCGACGATGAGCGCAAGGCGTTGGGGCTGGTCAGCGAGCCCGCACTGGCACCGTCGGTGGCGTTGCGGCTGCTGGCGCACGGCCCGACGCTGTCCCGCCAGGATGCCCTGGTACGTCATGACACCCTGCCGACCGATATGAGCCCTGCAGAATTGGCGGTGCCCAAGTGAAACGTGGATTCGCCCGGCCGACGCCGGAACGCGCGCCGGTGGTCAAGCCGGAGAACATCGTATTGCCCACGCCGCTGAGCGTGCCGCCGCCGGAAGGCAAGCCGTGGTGGCTGGTGGTGGTCGGGGTGCTGGTCGTCGGCCTGCTGGTCGGCATGGTCTCGATGACTGTGGCCAACGGCTCCCGGATGTTCCTGGGCGCCGGCTCCATCTTCCCGATCTTCATGATCGGCGGCATCGCGATGATGATGTTCGGCGGCCGCTTCGGCGGTGGCGCCCAACAGTTGAGCCGTCCCAAGCTCGACGCGATGCGCGCCCAGTTCATGCTCATGCTGGACCGGCTGCGCGAGTCGGCCGCCGAGTCCGCCGACAGCATGGACGCCAACTACCGGTGGTACCACCCGGCGCCGTCCACGCTGTCCGCAGCGGTCGGGTCGTCGCGGATGTGGGAGCGCCAACCCAACGGCAAAGACCTCAACTTCGGGCTGGCCCGGGTCGGGGTGGGCATGACGCGGCCCGAGGTCACCTGGGGTGAGCCGCAGAACATGCCGACCGACATCGAGCTCGAACCGGTGACCGGCAAGGCGCTGCAGGAGTTCGGGCGCTACCAGAGCGTGGTCTACAACCTGCCGAAGATGGTCTCGCTGTTGGTCGAGCCCTGGTATTCACTGGTCGGCGACCGCGAGCACGTGCTCGGGCTGATGCGTGCCATCATCTGCCAGTACGCCTTCTCCCACGGGCCCGACCACCTGCGGATGGTCGTCGTGACTTCCGATGTGGAGCAGTGGGATTGGGTGAAATGGCTGCCGCACTTCGGCGACCCCCGCCGGCAGGACGCCGCCGGTAACGCCCGCATGGTTTACGGCTCGGTGCGCGACTT
Source organism: Mycolicibacter senuensis (assembly GCF_002101885.1). GTDB lineage: Bacteria > Actinomycetota > Actinomycetes > Mycobacteriales > Mycobacteriaceae > Mycobacterium > Mycobacterium senuense. The sequence continues at coordinate 4,161 of NZ_LQPS01000009.1, read as the reverse complement.
CGCCACCGAACACGCCGAGCTGTTCTCCGGGCGCGGCTCCTTCCTGCCGCGCCACGCCAGCTCGTCGGCGGAGACGCCGACGCCGCACCACCTGATCATCGTCGACGGCGTCGATCCGCAGTGGGAGTACGTCAACACCACCGAGGGCATCGACGGGGTCACGTTCTTCGACCTGACCGGCGCCCCGGAGTGGCGGGGCGTGTCACAGCGGGTGCTGCGCTTCGACGACAAGGGCATCATCAACGCCCTGCCGCGCGACCGCGACACCTGGATGGTCATCGACGACAACGAGTGGTTCTTCGCCCTGGCCGACCAGCTCAGCCTGACCGACGCCGAACAGTTCGCGCAGCGGATGGCGCACTGGCGGCTCGCCGAGGCCTACGAGGAGATCGGCCAGCGCGTGTCGCACCACATCGGCGCGCGCGACATCCTCTCCTACTACGGCATCGAGGATGCCGGGCGCATCGACTTCAACCAGTTGTGGACGAGCCGGCAGAACGAAGGCAGCCGGTCCCGGCTGCGCGTCCCGTTCGGCAACCGCTCCGACAACGGCGAGCTGCTGTTCCTCGACATGAAGTCCCTGGACGAGGGGGGCGACGGCCCGCACGGCGTCATGTCGGGAACCACCGGCTCGGGTAAGTCGACGCTGGTGCGCACGGTGATCGAGTCGCTGCTGCTGGGGCATTCGCCCGATGAGCTGCAGTTCGTGCTCGCCGACCTCAAGGGTGGTTCGGCGGTCAAGCCGTTCTCCGGGGTGCCGCACGTGTCGCGGATCATCACCGACCTGGAAGACGACCAGGCGCTGATGGAGCGCTTCCTGGAAGCCATGTGGGGCGAGATCGCCCGCCGCAAGTCGATGTGTGACAGTGCGGGCGTCGACGGCGCCAAGGAGTACAACGAGATCCGGAACCGGATGCGGGCACGCGGCGATGACAGCCTGCCGCCGCTGCCGATGCTGGTCGTCGTCATCGACGAGTTCTACGAGTGGTTCCGCATCATGCCGACCGCGGTGGAGGTGCTGGACTCGATCGGCCGGCAGGGTCGCGCCTACTGGGTGCACCTGATGATGGCCTCGCAGACCATCGAGAGCCGCGCCGAGAAACTGATGGAGAACATGGGCTACCGGCTGGTGCTCAAGGCGCAGACCGCCGGTGCGGCACAGGCCGCCGGCGTGCCGAACGCGGTGAACCTGCCGGGCAAGGCGGGCCTGGGCTATTTCCGCAAGAGTGGCGAAGAGGTCATCCGCTTCCAGGCCGAGTTCCTGTGGCGTGACTATCAGCGCGGCGGGATCCTCGACGACGAGCAGCTGCCGCAGGTGCACTCCATCGACTACATCCGGCCGCAGCTGTTCACCACCGCGTTCACCCCGCTGGAGGTGAGCGTGAGCGGCACCGAGCTCGAAGCGGCCGACGAGGTCCCGGCCATCACCGCCACCCCCGCCGAGGAGCCCCCCGCCGAGGAAGAGGACTGGATCCGGATTCCCAAGGTGGGCACGGTGATCATCGATCAGCTGCGTCAGATCGACTTCGAGCCGTACCGGCTGTGGCAGCCGCCGCTGGACGATCCGGTGGCTGTCGACGACCTGGTGAACCGCTACCTGGGCCACCCGTGGCAGGAGAACTACGGCACCCGCCGGGACCTGGTGTTCCCGATCGGTGTCATCGACCGGCCGTTCAAGCACGACCAGCCGCCGTGGACGGTGGACACCTCCGGCCCCGGCGCCAACGTGCTGATCCTGGGGGCCGGCGGCGCCGGCAAGACGACGGCGCTGCAGACGCTGATCTCCGCGGCCGCGCTCACCCACACCCCCGAACAGGTCCAGTTCTACTGCCTGGCCTACAGCGGCACCGCGTTGACCACGGTCGCCACGCTGCCGCACGTGGGCAGTGTCTGCGGACCGACCGACCCCGACGGGGTCCGGCGCACGGTGGCCGAACTGCTGGCGCTGGTGCGCACCCGCAAGCGCAGCTTCCTCGAGAACGATGTGGCCTCGATGGACGTGTTCCGGCGCCGCAAGTTCGACGGCGCCCCCGGAAAGGTGCCCAACGACGGTTTCGGTGACGTCTACCTGGTGGTCGACAACTACCGTGCACTGTCCGAGGACAACGAGGTGCTCGTCGAACAGGTCAACCAGATCATCAACCAGGGCCCGTCGTTCGGCGTGCACGTGGTCGTGACCGCCGACCGCGAGTCGGAGTTGCGGCCACCGGTGCGAAGCGGCTTCGGGTCCCGGGTCGAGTTGCGCCTGGCTGCGGTGGAGGACGCCAAGCTGGTGCGTTCCCGGTTCGCCAAGGACGTCCCGGTCAAACCGGGACGGGGCATGGTCGCGGTCAACTACGTGCGACTGGACAGCGATCCCCAGTCCGGTCTGCACACGCTGATCGCCCGGCCCTCGCTGGCCGACACCGACGATCACGTATTCGAGTCCGACAGCGTGGGCGCCGCAGTCAGCCAGGTGGCGGTGGGCCGGGTACGCCCGGTGCGGCGTCTGCCGGCGCGGTTCGGGCTGGACGAAGTGCGGGCTGTCGCGGTCAACGACCAGCGCGAAGGCGTCGGGGCCGGCGGTATCGCGTGGGCCATCTCCGAACTCGACCTGCAGCCGGTCTATCTGAACTTCGCCGAGAACGGGCACCTGATGGTGACCGGGCGCCGCGAATCGGGCAAGACCACCACGCTGGCCACCATCATGAGCGAGATCGAGCGGCTGTACGCGCCCGGCTCCGGCACCGCGCCGCCCACCACGCAGCGATCCGCGCAGGTGTGGCTGATCGACCCCCGTCGTCAGCTGCTGACCACCCTGGGCTCGGACTACGTGGAGAAGTTCGCCTACAACATGGACGGGGCGGTAGCGCTCATCAACGAGCTGGCCGCCACGCTGGCCGACCGTGAGCCGCCGCCGGGTCTGTCGGCCGAAGAACTGCTGTCGCGTACCTGGTGGAGCGGACCGGACATCTTCTTGATCATCGACGACATCCAGCAGTTCCCGCCCGGATTCGACTCGCCGTTCCAGAAGGCCGCCCCGTGGGTGACCCGCGCGGCAGACGTGGGCCTGCATGTGATCGCCACCCGGACCTTCGGCGGGTGGTCGTCGGCCGGAAGCGATCCGCTGCTGCGGGCCCTGCACCAGGCCAATGCACCGCTGCTGGTGATGGACGCCGACCCGGACGAGGGCTTCATCCGCGGCAAGATGAAGGGCGGTCCGCTGCCCCGCGGGCGTGGCCTGCTGATGGCCGAGGACACCGGGGTATTCGTGCAGGTCGCCGCCACGGAGCTGCGGCGGGCGCCGACAGCCGAACGCACTGCCACCCCGGTGCGCTGAGCCGCTCCGACCCAACTGCCGCCGCGGTGCCCGTAACGGCGCCGCGGCGGTTGCTGGCCCGGCGGCGCCGCCGGCAATTCGCCGCGGCCAGATTTTAACGGCGCAACGCGTTGCGCCCACGGCGGCGAGACCGCCGCAGACCCCCTCCGAAGGTGAATAACAGTCTGGTGTTTCGGCAGGTCGTCGCTGTTTTGTGGGCCGCGCCACTCGTTGCGGACCACATCAGGTGAACAGTTGCTTTCGGCAGATGAACAGTAGGCGTAATCGACCGTTTCGGCCTTTCCCAGCCTTTAGGATTTGTGGCAGAAAGATTGCTGACAGCGATCCGAGGAGGAACTTCAATGTCGTTCGTGAACACGCAACCGGAGGCGCTCGCCGCCGCTGCGGGCAACCTGAGCGGTATCGGAGCAGCGCTCAACGCGCAGAACGCCGCTGCTGCGGCCCCGACCACCGGGGTGATTCCGGCCGCCGCCGACGAGGTCTCGGCGTTGACCGCAGCACAGTTCGCCGCCCACGCGACCATGTACCAGCAGGTGAGCGCTCAGGCCGCGGCGATCCACGAGATGTTCGTCGCCACGCTCAACAACAGCGCCACCTCTTATGCAGCCACCGAGGCGGCCAACGCGGCTTCGGCCGGCTGAGCGGATTGAACGAGCAGGAGTGACGGCCATGCCGGCGACCTAAGACAACGACGTCAACCAACCCGACCAACGAACTTCAGACAAGGAGAAACAAGTGGCAACACGTTTTATGACCGACCCGGACGCGATGCGGGCGATGGCGGGGCGTTTCGACGTCCACGCGCAGACCGTTGAGGACGAGGCCCGCCGGATGTGGGCGTC
>NZ_LQPS01000008.1 GCF_002101885.1 Mycolicibacter senuensis | reverse complement strand
GGGCGCCAAGGATGCGGCAAAAACAACAACAAACAAAAACCACCAAACACACTATTGAGTTCTCAAACAACACGCCCCACCCGGACGCGCAGTCAACCCGCGGCTAAAAGCCGCGCATCGGCAGTGCGGACAGATGAGATGCCCCCGGAATCGCTTTGGTGAATCTCGTCGATTCCGCGGGCTTGTCGCGCTGACCGGGTCTGGCCTGGTCGCTGCGACGTGGACTAAGTTACGCGAGGTGAAACTGGGAGTCAAATCCGCTGCTAGCAGGGGTATTTCAACGCCTTCAAGATCAACTTCGCGCGGCGGCGGCCCGCGGCGGCGGCCCAGGTCGAGCCCGCGGCTAGCCGCCCTGGACGCGTTGGACGCCGGCCACGTTGCGCTTGCCGCGGCGCACCACCAGCCACCGGTCGTGCAGGAAGTCCGCCGGCTGCGGCGACCATTCCTCGCTGTCGACGCGGACGTTGTTCACCGAGACGCCCCCCTCGCCGATGGTGCGGCGGGCCGCGCCGCGACTGGCCGACAACCCGGTGGCCACCAGCAGATCGACGATGCCGTCCGGGCTGCCCGGCGCCAGCTGGGCCACCTGCGTCTCCTGTAGCGCCGCGGTCAGCGTCGCCTCGTCCAGCCGGTCCAGTTCCCCGCGGCCGAACAGGGCCTGACTGGCCAGCTCGACCGCCTCGGTGGCCGCCTCGCCGTGGACCAGGGTGGTGAACTCGCGGGCCAGCCGGCGCTGGGCGGCCCGCTCGTGCGGGCGTTCGGCCGTCGCCTGCTCCAACTCCGCCAGCTCGTCGGCGGACAAGAAGGTGAACCAGCGCAGGTAGCGGATCACGTCGGCGTCGGCGGTGTTGAAGAAGTACTGGTACCAGGCGTACGGGCTGGTCATCTCCGGATCCAGCCACAGGCTGCCGCCACCGGTGGACTTGCCGAACTTGGTGCCGTCGGCGGCGGTCACCAGCGGGACGGTCAGCGCGTGCACGGTCGCGCCCAGCTTCTGGCGCACCAGCCGGACGCCGGCGATGATGTTGCCCCACTGGTCGGAGCCGCCGATCTGCAGAGCGCAGCCGTACCGCCGATGCAGCTCCACGTAGTCGTTGGCCTGCAGCAGCATGTAGCTGAACTCGGTGTAGGAGATGCCCTCGGAGTCGAGCCGGCGCCGGATGGTGTCGCGGTCGAGCATCACGTTGACCGAGAAGTGTTTGCCCACGTCGCGTAGGAATTCCACCGCGGAGAGCGGTGCGGTCCAGTCCAGGTTGTTGACCACCACCGCACCGGTGGGACTGTCATCGAAGTCGACGAAGCGCTCCAGTTGGCCCCGGATCCGCTCGGACCATTCGGCCACCGTGTCGGCGGTGTTCAGGGTGCGTTCGCCGGCTTCGCGGGGATCGCCGATCAAACCGGTGGCCCCGCCGGCCAGCACGATGGGACGGTGCCCGGCGCGCTGGAAGCGCCGCAGCGCCAGCAGCGGCACCAGGTTTCCGGCGTGCAGGCTCGGCGCGGTGGGGTCGAATCCGGCGTAGACGGTGATCGGCCCGCCGGTCACGGCGGCGCTCAGCGCGTCCAGGTCGGTGGATTGGGCGATCAGGCCGCGCCAGTCCAGCTCGTCGAGAATCGTCGTCGGCATGGGTCGATTTTCCCGGATCAGTCGCTGGCGCCGGGCGCCGGTGCCCGCGGGCTTCGTCGGTAGGCCGAAACCTCGGGCTTCCCGGCCACCCATAATCGCCACGGACGGTCGGCGGCCTGGCTGACGCCTACTCGGGGCCCGGCCTGCGCGGGCAGTGGCGCAGCGAGCCGCAGCCGCACCGCGCTGCGGCGGTCGAACAAGTCGATGCCGTTGTCCGCCATGGCGATTCCCAACGCAGAACACAGATTGCCCGGCCCGCGCGCCAAGCCGGTGCCGGGCACCGCGTCGCCGCGTCGCGACTGCGCCACCGCCGATCCCTGGTCGATCACCGCCGCCCGCAGCAGCACCGCGGCCGCGGTGCCGTCCGGCCCGCAGGCCACGTTGGCGCAGACGTGCATGCCGTAGCTGCGGTAGGTGTACAACCGGCCGGCCGGACCGAACATCACCGTGTTGCGCCCGGTGGGACCGCGATAGGAATGCGCCGCCGGGTCCGGCCACGGCCCGTCGGGCACGCCGCCATAGGCCTCCACCTCGACGATCGTCGCGCGCACCCCGCGGGCATCCAGGGTGGCGCCGAGCAGCAGGTGAGCGGCCGCGAGCGGATCGACCGCCAACTGGACTGCACTCATCGCCCAGATTCTGCCCGAGCCCCCGATGACCTGCCCAATCCTCGGAAGGTCTTGACAGCGCGTCGCGACCGGCACAATATTCATCACATGATGATTTCATCGCGTGATGAATTATCGGGGCCGCGCCGGGTCCCGGCCGTCGACATCGAGCACCTGCGCGTGGTGCGCGGTAAGCGCCCGGTGCTGCACGACCTGTCGCTGCAGATCGCCCCGGGCGCCATCACCGGCCTGCTCGGCCCGTCGGGCTGCGGCAAGACCACGCTGATGCGCTGCATCGTGGGCACCCAGGTCATCACCGGCGGACAGGTCACCGTGCTGGGCGACGCGGCCGGCTCCGCGGCACTGCGTCACCGGGTCGGCTACATGCCGCAGCAGCCCACCATCTACGACGACCTGCGGGTCATCGACAACGTCCGCTACTTCGCCTCGCTTGCCGGCGTCGACGCCCGGGCCGCCGACGACGCCGTCGACTCGGTGGATCTGCAGGGTCACCGCGGCGACTACTGCGCGAACCTGTCCGGCGGGCAACGCGCCCGGGTCTCACTGGCCTGTGCGCTGGTCGGCCGGCCGGACCTGCTGGTGCTCGACGAACCGACGATCGGCCTGGACCCGGTGTTGCGGGCCGAGCTCTGGCAACAGTTCCAGTCGCTGGCCCGGCGCGGCACCACGCTGCTGGTGTCCAGCCATGTGATGGACGAGGCCGACCACTGCGGCGACCTGCTGCTGATGCGCCAGGGCCGGTTGCTGGCGCGAACCTCACCGACCCGACTGCGAGAGGAGACCGGATGTACGTCGATGGAGGAAGCGTTCCTGTCCGTCATCCGGCGCACCACCGCGCCCCGAGCCGGCTGACCCGGACGCTGCAGCTGCGGCCCTTCCTGGCCACCACGCAGCGGATTCTGCGGCAACTGGCCGGTGACCATCGCAGTGTCGCGATGGTCCTGCTGGTCCCCAGCCTGATCATCACGTTGATGTACTTCATGTTCGTCAACGTCCCGCATCCGCCGGGTACGCCGCCGCCGTTCAACGCCGCCTGCCTGATCCTGCTCGGCCTGTTCCCGCTGTTCCTGATGTTCGTCATCACCGCGATCACCATGCAGCGCGAGCGCGCCTCGGGGACCCTGGAGCGCATCTTGACCAGCCCGCTGCGCCGGCTGGACCTGCTCGCGGCCTACGGCACGGCGTTCTCGATCGCGGCGGCCGCCCAGGCCACCCTGGCCTGTGTGGTCGCGTTCTGGCTGCTGGGTTTCGAGACCTCGGGTAGCCCAGCATGGGTGTTCGTGATCGCGATCGTCAACGCGGTGCTCGGTGTCGGCCTGGGCCTGTTGTGCAGCGCGTTTGCCCGCACCGAATTCCAAGCGGTGCAGTTCATCCCGCTGGTGATGGTGCCGCAACTACTGCTGGCCGGGATCATCGTGCCGCGGGCCACGATGCCCGAGTGGCTGCAGTGGATCAGCAACGCGTTGCCGGCCAGCTACGCCCTGGAGGCACTTCAGCAAGTGGACGCCCATCCGCAACTGACCGGTGTCGCGGTGCGCGACATGGTCATCGTGCTGGTGTTCGCGGCCGCCGCGCTGGCGCTGGCCGCGGTGACACTGCGACGACGGACACCGTGATGGCCGCCGAGACCAACAGCCGGCGGCCGGGCCGGCCCGCCGGCTCCTCGGGCACCAGGGAACGCATCCTGACCTCGGCCCGGGACCTCTTCGCCCACAACGGGTTCCAGAACACCTCGATCCGCGCGGTGGCCGCCGACGCCGGCGTCGACGCGGCGCTGGTGCACCACTACTACGGCACCAAACAACAACTGTTCGCGGCGGCGACCGAGCTGCCGGTGGACCCGATGATCGTGCTGGGACCGTTGCGGGAGGCGCCCGTCGAACAGCTCGGCCGCATCCTGCCCGAACTGCTGCTGCCGCTGTGGGATTCGCAGGCCGGCACCGGGCTGATCGCAGCGATGCGCTCCATGCTCACCGGGACCGACGTGCCACTGGCGCGTTCATTCTTCCGCGACATCGTCGTCGCCGAACTCGCGAATCGCGTCGACGAGCCGGCCGGAACCGGCGTGTTGCGCGCCGAGTTCACCGCGAGCCAGTTGATGGGCATCGTGGTCGCCCGCCACATCATCGGCCTGGAACCGCTCGCGTCGCTGCCCGGCGACCAGGTGGTGGCGATGGTCGCCCCGACGCTGCAGCGTTATCTCACCGGGGATCTGCCGGACCGGCTTGGCCGATGAAGCGGGCATGCTCGTCGTCGCCGACGTCGGTGGCCTCGTCGATCAGCAGCACCGGGATGCCGTCCTCGATGCGGTAGGCGCGGCGCAGGCGCGGGTTGTAGAGCAGCTCATCGGCCGAGCCCCGCACCCGCAGCAACGGTCCACGGTCGTCCGGGCAGACCAGAATGGCCAACAGCTCGTCGTCGATCATTGGCGACCGCCGGCCAATTCGGCACGCACCGCGGCGGTCAACCGCTTGAACTGTCCACTCGCCGCATCGAAGTACCAGGCGTTGCGCCCAGCCTTGGGCAGCCCGGACTCACGCAGCTCACCCAGCGTCGGGCGGTAGACGGCGCTCAGCGGCAGATCCGGCAGGATATGCACGACATCAGGGCCGGCGCCCACGGGCAACTCGGCCACCGCCTCGCTGAGGCCCGCGGCGGTCACCGTCGATCCCGGCCGCACCGTCACCGCGGACACCACCAGATCCCCGGCACCGGCCGCCACCCGATACGTCACCGCCAGATCGACACCGCTGACGGTGCCCAGCGCGTCGGTGATCAGCACCGGATAGGCCATGCCGCGGCCGGTGTGGATGGCCGAACCGCGTCCGCCGGCCAGCCAGTAGTCGCCGTCGGCGTCGCGCCGGAACAGGTATTCGGTGGAGATCCAGGTGTCGGCCGGCGCGAACACGCCGCGCTTGACCGACGCCGACGGGTCGATCGGCCCGCGTGGCTTGGCCAGCAGCACCCCGACTTCGTTGGTCTCGGCTTTGCGCACGAAACCCCGTTCGTCCTCGAGGATCAGGTCCTGGTCGGGATCGTAGGCGGCCAGCTCCACCTCCACCGCTCCGGGCAGCGGGCGGCCCTTGCTGCCGACCTTGGCGCCCGAGACGTTGGCCAACACCGCCTGGCCGTCGGTGGTGGCGAAGAACTCCACGACCTGGGCCGGAGCGAACGCGTCGGTGACCCGGCGCCACAGCCCCACGGGCATGCCGGAACCGATGAACAACCGCACCGGATGGTTGCCCTGCAGCACGAAATTCGGGTCGTCGATGACCTCCCGCAGCATCGCCCAGGTGTAGGACACCACGCTCACCCCGTACTGGCGCACCTCGGCGACGAAGCGATCCGGGTTCAGCCCGCGCGACAGCGCGATGCGGGCGCCACCGACCACGGCGCCGCCGAGGCTGACCAGCAGCCCGGACTCGTGGTGCAGCGGCGTCAGGCAGTACAGCGTGTCGTTGGGGCCCAAGGCGGCCGTCGACGCGGTGCCGAACGCCGAGAGCGCCCACCGGTAGTTGGTGATCTGCTTGGCGACCAGTTCGCCGGCCACCATGCTGAAGGCCACGAAGGCCAGGTCGCGGGCGAAGCCCGAGTTGGGCCGGTACCAGCCGGGCAACTCAACGGCGTCGGGGTCGATCTGCTCCATGTCGACGACGGCTTCCGCGTCGGACGGCAGGTCCAGGTCGCGGGTCTCACCGCCACCGAGCACCAGCACCTGGCAGCCCAGGTCGCGCACGGCCGCCAGCGCCAGGTCGAGGTTGCCGGGGTCGGTGATGATCTCGGAGATGCCGCCCAGCCGCGCCGCCGCGCACAGGTCCCCGTCCGTGGGCATCAGCACCGCGACGGCGCCCAGCCGTGACAGCGCGGCGATGGCGACCATGGCGCTGGGTCGGGTGGCCATCAGCACCCCGACGTGGACGCCTTGCCGCACACCGACGTCGATCAATCCGCGGACAACGTTGTCGATGCGCTTGTTGACCGCGTCGTAGGTGTGGACCCGGCCGTCGAACAGCAGGAATTCGCCGTGTGGTGACTCGGCGGCCTGCTCATCGATGATGCGGCCCAGCGAGATTCGGGTGTGGTCGTTGATCTGTCCGAGCCGTGCCAGCCGCGGCAGGGTGCGCGCGGTCTCGATCGCCATGGTGCGCATCGACTTCTGGGCTGCGACCATGGCGTCGGCGGCGCCGCGCGCCAGCGTGAGCGCGACACCGGAGGCCTCGCCCAGCCCGTGGGCGATCCGCGACGTCATCGCGACCCCGCCCTTGCTGTCCTCGTGGGCCTGCTCGGCCATCAGCGCCACCCCGGCGGGCTGCGGGCCCTGGCCCTCCTGCCACAGCACCCAGTCGGCGACGGTCGGCCAGGTCAGTTCGGCCGCCTTGGAACCGACCACCAGCCCGAAGTGCCCGGCGCGCAGCAGGTACTCGAAGACCTTGGCGTTGGGCGCCGCGCGGCGGATACCGCGCACCGCCGCCGGCTGGCCGATGTCGTCAACCTCGCCGACGAACGCCAGTACCGGGCAGGTGATGTCGGTCAGCGTCACCAGTTGGCCGTTGATCGCGAAACCACCGGTCATCATCCGGTTGTGCGCGATGAACTGCTTGAGCAGCTCCGAGATCGCCGGACCCGACCAGGCGATCCAGCCCTCCGACTCCAGGAACCGCCGCTGCGCCTCGCGCGGCAGCAGCGCTTCCCGGTCGTGCAGCTGACGCAGGAAGTCCATCCGGGCCTTGGCGGTCTTGAGCGGGTCCATCATCTGGAAGCCCACGCGCGCCTGCCAGCCCGAGATGTCCAGCCGGTTGAAGACGTGGTCGGCCATGAACCCCGCGACGCCGGAGGCGATGTTGGGCGGCACTCCCATCGGCAGCGCGGCCAGGGTGTCCACCGGGGAGCCGAAGGCGATGATCGATGCGATGCTCTTCGAATGCCGGTAGGCCCCGGCCTGATAGGCGAACATGCCGCCCTGGGAGTAGCCGGCCAGATGCACGTCGCGTCCGGTCGTCTCGGCGATGGTGTCGACCGCCTGGCTGAGCCCGACGATGTGGTCGGCCAGGTTGCGTCGCATCCCGCCCTCGATCTCGTCGGGTGAACCGAAGTCGATCACCCAGGGATCCACTCCCGCCCCGCGCAGGATGCCGACCGCGCCGTCCTCGCGGGTGACGTCCCACATGTTCGCCGACATCATCATCGGGTGAATCAGCAGCACCGGCGGCCCGGGCTGCGGCTGGCCGGGCCGGTTGTCGGGCGGAAAGTAGCGCCGCAGCTTGTACATCGGGGTGCTCTCGACGATCTGGAACGGCGACGGCACGGTCCCGGTCTCCAGGCCGCCCCAGCGCAGCACCTCCAGGCCGTTCTGCGCGGTGGCCATCAGCCACTCGACCGGCCGGGTGATGGCCGACAGGTTCAGATCCACGCTGCTCCCCTACGTCGCGTCCGATCGTCAATGACGTGCACATTCTGGCACATCAGCGTGCCCGGTCCGGCTCGTTCAGTCGTCGGCGATCGGCAGGCAGTAGCGTTCTGGCAGTGGCACACCTGCTCGGCGCCGAAGCCCTTCACCTGCGTTACGCCACCGGTGTGGTGCTCGACTCGGTCACCCTCGGAGTGAACGACGGCGCCCGCATCGGCATCGTGGGCCGCAACGGCGACGGCAAATCCTCACTGCTGCGGCTGCTCACCGGCGCCACCACCCCGGACTCCGGCCGGGTCACCCGCCGCAGCGGCCTGCGGGTCGGCCTGCTCGATCAGGGCGACACCCTCGACCCGGACCGCACCCTGGGGGTGACGCTGGTCGGTGAGCAGGCCGACCATGAGTGGGCGTCCAACCCGCGGATTCGTGACGTGGTCGACGGCCTGGTCTCCGACATCGGCTGGGACGCGACCATCTCGGAGTTGTCCGGCGGGCAGCGCCGGCGGGTGCAGCTGGCCGCACTGCTGATCGGCGACTGGGACGTGATCGGCCTCGACGAGCCCACCAACCACCTCGATGTGGAGGGCATCACCTGGCTGGCCGGCCACCTGCAGCAACGCTGGGCCCGCAACACCGGCGGCCTGCTGGTGGTCACCCACGACCGCTGGTTTCTCGACGAGGTGGCGACCACCACCTGGGAGGTGCACGACCGCATGGTCGAGCCCTTCCAGGGCGGCTACGCGGCCTACGTGCTGCAGCGGGTGGAACGCGATCGGATGGCGGCGGCCAGTGAAGCCAAGCGGCAGAACGTGTTACGCAAGGAGCTGGCCTGGCTGCGGCGCGGCGCACCGGCCCGCACCTCCAAGCCGAAGTTCCGCATTGAGGCGGCCAACGCGCTGATCGCCGACGTCCCGCCGTTGCGCAACGAGGTCGAGCTGGTGAAGCTGGCGACGGCACGGCTGGGCAAGGACGTCATCGACCTGCTCGACGTGTCGGTCTCTTTTGACGGCAAGCCGGTGCTGCGCGACATCGAATGGCGGATCGGTCCCGGGGAGCGCACCGGGATCGTCGGCGCCAATGGCGCCGGGAAGTCCACCCTGCTGGGGCTGATCGCCGGGACGGTGACGCCGGATGCCGGGCGGGTCAAGCGCGGCAAGACGGTCCGGCTGGGCATGCTCGATCAGCAGTCCGGGGAGCTGGCCTCGCTCGCCGACGATCGGGTGGCCGACGTGCTGGGCCGGTTGCGCAACGACTACCAGGTCGACGGCAAGGAGATGACGCCGGCGCAACTGCTGGAGCGGCTCGGGTTCGGCCGTGCGCAACTGTCGGCCCGGGTCGGCGAGCTGTCCGGCGGGCAAGGCCGCCGGCTGCAGTTGATGCTCACCCTGCTGGCCGAACCGAACGTGCTGGTGCTCGACGAGCCGACCAACGACGTCGACACCGACATGCTCACCGCCACCGAGGATCTGCTGGACTCCTGGCCGGGCACGCTGATCGTGGTCTCCCACGACCGGTATCTGCTGGAGCGGGTCACCGATCAGCAGTACGCGATCCTGGACGACCGGCTGCGGCATCTGCCGGGCGGCGTCGAGGAGTATCTGCAACTGGCCGCCGAAGCGCGCCGCGCCCCGGCGTCACGCCCGGCGCCGGCTGCTACCGATTCCGGGACGCTCTCGGGAGCGGAACTGCGTGCCGCACAAAAGGATCTGGTCGCCATCGAGCGCCGGCTGACGCGACTGGCCGAACAGATCGAGGCCAAGCACCATGAACTGGCCGCTTTCGACCAGTCCGATCACGTCGGCCTGGCGACGCTCACAGCTGAGCTGCGCGGGCTGGAGGACGAGGTGGCCGAGCAGGAGGGCCGCTGGCTGGAGCTGTCCGAGGTTCTGGAATAGCCCCGAGTAGCGGCGCCGACTGCTGTCTGCTCAGCGGCGCTCGAAGTGCTGGTAGTCCCGCGGTGATTTCCAGTCGCCGCCCCAGCGCCAGCCGGCGTCGGTGAAGGCGCGCACCGCCGGATCGCCGGGATGCAGCAGCCCCGGCTCGATGCGGTGGCGGTCCAGATAGACCGCGGCGTTCTTGGGTTCGAATCCGCTGCGGGTCACCGACGGGTTCAGCAGCGGGTTGACGTCGACGGCGCGACCGTAGGCGTGCTGCGCCCAGTCGCCCGACCCGGGGATGCGCCGGCAATTGAACGCCGAGGTGTTGTTGTCGGCCATCGACAGCTCGTCGTCGCCGCCGCGGTAGTGGGCCGCCGAGCGCATCTTCTCGATCGGGAACTCCAGCCGGTAGAGCCGGTCGAAGATCGCGATGACCTGCGGCACCAGCTCGTGATGCACGATCAGCTCACCGCGGTGCGGCAGGGCGTCGAATCCCAGGTGGGTCAGCGTGACGCGCCGCAGTTGCTCCGGGGCAACCGGGCAGCCAGGACGCCAGGTGGCGCCGAGTTCGGCGGCGGTGACGGTAGCAACGGCGGCCGGTTCGGGTTGGGCGACAGCAGATGAGGCCGGTGTCTGCTCGGGCGGGCCGGCGCACTGTGTCAGCAGCCCGCAGACCGCGATCGCCGCCAGCAGGCGCCACGCGGTGGGTGTGTCTCGGCTGCCGTTGATCTGCTCACGCTAGCGCAGCACGATCTGTTACTCTCTTGCCTTAGGTAAGGCATACCTAACTAATTGCGATTGATGGGGTTTCCATGGCAGCAATCCTCGACTTTCCGCTCGTCAACACCCTGCGTGATGCGCTGTTCCTGTCCGCAACCGTCGATGAAGTCGAACAGCTGACCCCGAACCTGCGCCGCATCCGTTTCGCCGGCCCACGGCTGCGGGGGTTGACCTGGACACCGGGCCAGCACATCCGCCTGCAGGTCGCCGGCCTGCTCGATTCAATGCTGCGACTGCATCCGCACGACGCGCTGCGCACATACTCCGTCTATGACGCCGATGCGGACGCCGGAACGCTCGACATCGTGATGTTCGACCACAGCTACGACCGGGACGCGATGACACCGGCCAGGCGTTGGGCGACAGCGGTTTCCGTCGGGGACCATGTCCAATTCACCCGCCCCCAGGGGAACTTCGTCGTCCGCAGCGACGCGCCGTATCACGTGTTCGCCGGCGAGGAAACGGCGTCGGTCGCATTCGCCGCGATGCTGCGCACCCTGCCACCGGACACGGAGGTTCACGGCGTGCTCGAGGCCGCGACCACGGCCGACCACCTTCCGCTTCCCCGTTTGACCCACGCCGCGCGCGGGCAGGCATCGGCAGCGAACTCGCCCCTGCTCGCCGACGCCGTACGCGCACTGGAGCTCCCCGAGCATCCCGGCGTCGCCTATCTCGCCGGTGAGGCCCGCACGATTCAGACCCTGCGCAAGATCCTGATCACCGAACGCGGTTGGAGCCGGCGAGACATCCGTACCAAACCCTTCTGGACTCCCGGCCGCACCGGGATGGAATAGCCGCGCGAAATCGAGTACGGCGGTGCATGGTTAAGGCGTGGCGAACCCGGCTACCCGTCATCACATCCCCCGAATGAAAGGAGGACATCATGAATATCCGTGGGATGACGAAAACAGCGGTGGCCGCAGCGGCCATGGCGGCGATCCCGATGACAGTGGCGCCGACCGCGATGGCGGCCTATCCGGTCGTCGGCAAGCTGGGCAGCACCCTGCAAGCCACCGACACCGTCGGTCAGGTCGGGTACTCCTGGCGGGTGAGCGACCTCAAGCCGAGCAGCGACACCATGCCGGGTTACCCGGTCGCGGGCAAGGTCTGGGAGTCCACCGCGACGGTGAACGCGCTCCGGGGCACCGTGACCCCGGCGATTTCGCAGTTCAACGCCGTCGCTCCGGATCGGGCTTCCTACCGGGTGCTGTGGCAGGTCGCTGCTCCCAACGCCATCAGCGGCGCGACGATCCCGCAGGGCGCGCAGTCCACCGGCAAGATCTACTTCGACGTGACCGGTCCGCCGCCCACCACGGTGACGATGAACAACGGCATGGAGGACCTGATGGTCTGGGGGCCGTAGCGGTCAGCCGTTGACCCACTGCCGCTGATGCGCGGCACGCTCGCGCAGACCGGCCAGCTGCTCGGCGACCCGCGGCGGCGCGGTGCCGCCGCGGGCGTCGCGGGAGGCCACCGAGCCCTCGACGGTGAGCACCTCGCGGACCTGCGGGGTCAGCTCGGGGCTGATGGCGGCCAGTTCGGCGTCGGTGAGTTCGTCGAGACCCACGCCGCGCTGTTCGGCGGTCTTTACTGCGGCACCGGCCGCCTCGTGGGCGATCCGGAACGGAACCCCTTGGCGCACCAGCCATTCGGCGATGTCGGTGGCCAGGGTGTAGCCGGCCGGAGCCAGCGCGGCCATCCGTTCGGTGTCGAATGCCAGGGTGCCGACCAGCCCGGCGGTCGCCGGAAGGAGCAGTTCCAGTTGCGCCGCGGAATCGAAGACCGGTTCCTTGTCCTCTTGCAGGTCGCGGTTATAGGCCAGCGGCTGGGCTTTCAGGGTGGCCAGCAGGCCGGTCAGGTTGCCGATCAGCCGGCCGGACTTGCCGCGGGCCAGTTCGGCGATGTCGGGGTTCTTCTTCTGCGGCATGATCGAACTGCCGGTCGACCAGGAGTCGTGCAGCACCGCGTAGCCGAACTCCGTTGAGCTCCACAAGATGATGTCTTCGGCCAGCCGCGACAGGTCGACGGCGATCATCGCGAACACGAACGCGGCCTCGGCGGCGAAATCGCGGGCGGCGGTGGCGTCGATCGAATTGTCGGCGGCCGCGGCGAAGCCGAGTTCGGCGGCGATGGCGTCGGGGTTCAGGCCCAGCGACGAGCCGGCCAGCGCCCCCGACCCGTACGGTGACACCGCCGCGCGGGCGTCGAAGTCGATGATGCGGTCCACGTCGCGCAGCAGCGGGTGGGCGTGGGCGAGCAGGTGATGAGCCAGCAGCACCGGCTGCGCGGACTGCAGGTGCGTCTTGCCGGGCATGATGGCGTCCGGATGGGCGGCGGCCTGGTGGGCCAGCGCGTCGACCACGTCGAGCACCCCGGCGCCGACGCGGCGGACCGCGTCGCGCAGCCACATCCGAAACAGCGTGGCCACCTGGTCGTTTCGTGACCGTCCGGCCCGCAGCCGACCGCCCAGATCCGCGCCGACCCGGTCGATCAGACCGCGTTCCAGGGCGCCGTGCACATCCTCGTCGCTGCCCTGCGGCCCGAAGCTGCCGTCGGCGACGTCGGAGCCGAGGCTGTCCAGGCCGGCCAGCAGCCCGTCACGCTGTTCGTCGGTGAGCAGACCGGCGCCGTGGAGCACCTTGGCGTGCGCCTTGGACGCGGCGATGTCGTAGGGCGCCAGCACCCAGTCGAAGTGGGTGGATTTGCTCAGCGTGGCCAGCGCGTCGGACGGCCCCTCGGCGAACCGCCCGCCCCACAGCGATCCTTCATTGGTGCTCACCCCAGGTCCCGGCGGGCGGAGATCTTCGAGCTCAACCCGTGGATCTCGACGAAGCCACGCGCGGCGGTTTGGTCGAAGGTGTCGCCCTCGTCGTAGGTGGCCAGGTTGAAGTCGTAGAGCGACTCCGCGCTGCGGCGGCCGTTGACCGCGATGTGGCCGCCGTGCAGCACCAGCCGCACCTCGCCGCTGACGTGCTGCTGGGTGTGGGCGACGAAGGACTCCAGC
Organism: Mycolicibacter senuensis; assembly: GCF_002101885.1. GTDB lineage: Bacteria > Actinomycetota > Actinomycetes > Mycobacteriales > Mycobacteriaceae > Mycobacterium > Mycobacterium senuense. The sequence goes on along the minus strand of NZ_LQPS01000008.1, from coordinate 84,009 downwards.
GCGGCCTTCAGCGGCGAATACCACAGCCCGTCATAGACCAGCTCGGCCCACTTCTGGTCGGTGTGCCGCTTGAACCGGCCCAGCTCGCGCTCCAGGGTGACGTGCTCGAGTTCGGTGTGGGCGCTGATCAGCACCATCGCGCCGGGGGCCTCGTAGATTTCGCGGCTCTTGATGCCCACCAGCCGGTCCTCGACCACATCGAGGCGTCCCACGCCCTGGGCGCCGGCCCGCCGGTTGAGCTCGACGATGGCCTCCAGCACCGACACCGGCTTGCCGTCGATCGACACCGGGACACCGCGTTCGAAGCCGATGACCACCTCATCGGGGGTGTTCCAGTTGACGGTCGGGTCTTCGGTGTAGTCGTAGACGTCCTTGGTCGGCGCGTTCCACAGGTGCTCCAGGAACCCGGTCTCCACCGCCCGGCCCCACACGTTCTGGTCGATGGAGAACGGTGAGCGCTTGGTGACGTTGATCGGGATGTCGTTCTGCTCGGCGAACGCGATCGCCTTCTCCCGGGTCCAGGCGTAGTCGCGGACCGGGGCCAGTACCTTGAGATCCGGTGCCAGCGAGGCGAATCCGACCTCGAAGCGGACCTGGTCGTTGCCCTTGCCGGTGCAGCCGTGCGCCACGGTGCCGCCGCCGTACTCGCGGGCCGCGGCCACCAGGTGTTTGACGATCAGCGGCCGGCTGATCGCCGAGACCAGCGGGTAGCGGTCCATGTAGAGCGCGTTGGACTGGATGGTGGGCAGGCAGTAACCCTCGGCGAACTCGTCGCGGGCGTCGACCACGACGGATTCGACGGCCCCGCAGTCCAAGGCGCGCTGGCGCACCACTTCCATGTCCTCGCCGCCCTGGCCGAGGTCGATGGCGACGGCCACGACTTCGCGGCCGGTCTCCTTGCCGATCCAGCTGATCGCCACCGAGGTGTCCAGGCCACCGGAATACGCCAGGATGACGCGTTCGGACATCGAGTTCTCCTTGCTGTGTCTTACGGGTCTTACTGCAGGTCGTTGAGGGTGGCGGCGAGCTCGGCGCCGGTCATCGGCTCGCGCGCTGCCACGAAGATCGTGTCATCCCCGGCGATCGTGCCGACGACGTACGGTAGCGCGGCCCGGTCGATGGCGCTGGCCAGGTAGTCGGCCGCGCCGGGCGGGGTGCGCAGCACCGCGAGGTTTCCGGTGGCGTCGGTGGACACCAACAGCTCCCCCAGCAGCCGGCACAGCCGGTCGGTGCCGCCGGAGACCCGCAGCGGGCTGCCGTCCTCGGGGATGACGTATCCGCCGACTCCCCCGTCCGCGCCCCGCAGTTTCACCGCGCCGAGTTCCTCCAGGTCGCGCGACAAGGTGGCCTGGGTGACCTCGATGCCGTCGGCGGCCAGCAGGGAGGCCAGCTCGGTCTGGCTGCGTACCGGTTCGGCGGACAGCAACTCGACGATGCGGGCCTGGCGGCCCACCCGCGTGACGGAGCTGTCGGCTCGGCTCATCGGGACCGTTCCAGCAACCACACCAACAGCGCCTTCTGCGCGTGCAACCGGTTCTCGGCCTCGTCCCAGACCGCGCTGCGCGGCCCGTCGATCACCGCGTCGGTGATCTCGTCGCCTCGGTGCGCCGGAAGACAGTGCAGCACCGTGACTTCCGAGTCGGCCAGGGCGACCAGTTCGTCGTTGATCTGGTAGGGCCGAAACGGCGCCACGCGGTCCAGCCCGTCGTCCTCCTGACCCATCGAGGTCCAGGTGTCGGTGACCAGCACGTCGGCGCCGGCGGCCGCCTTGGCCGCGTCGGCGGTGAGGCTGACCGAGGCGCCGGTGTCGGCGGCGCGCTGCTGCGCCGCGGCGAGCACGGCCGGATCGGGGGTGAAACCGTCCGGGGCGGCGACGGTGACGTGCATCCCGGCGGTGACGCCGCCGAGCATCAGCGAGTGCGCCATGTTGTTGGCGCCGTCACCGAGGTAGGTCAGCTTGAGCCCGTTGAGTGCGCCTTTGCGTTCGGCGATGGTCTGCAGGTCGGCCAGCACCTGGCACGGGTGGAACTCGTCGGAGAGCGCGTTGACGATCGGCACCGTGGCGGTGGCCGCCATGGCGGTCAGCCGGTCCTGGGCGAAGGTGCGCCACACGATCGCGTCAACGTAGCGCGACAGCACCCGCCCGGTGTCCTCCAGGGTCTCGTCGCGGCCCAGTTGGGTGGAGCGGCCGTCGACGACGACGGCGTGCCCGCCGAGTTGGGCGATGCCGACCTCGAAGGAGAACCGGGTGCGGGTGGAGTTCTTGTCGAAGATCACCGCGACCCCGCGCGGGCCCTCCAGCGGCCGGCGGCTGAACGGTTCGGCCTTGAGTTCGGCTGCCAGCGCGAGGATTTCGGCCTGTTCGGCGGGGGTGATGTCGTCGTCGCGCAGAAAATTCCTAGGCATGTGCGGCCTCCTGCGCGGTGTCGAGCACGCCGGGCAGCGCGGTCACGAAACCGTCGAGCTGCTCGTCGGTGATGATCAGTGGTGGTGCCAGCCGGACGACGCCCGGCGCGGCAGCGTTGACCAGGAACCCGGCGTCGCGGGCGGCCAGCTCGACGGCCTTGGCCTTCGGCGCGGTCAGCACCACACCCAGCAGCAGTCCCTTGCCGCGGACGTGGTCGACCAGCGGGTGGTGCAGGTCCTCGATGCGGTGGCTCAGCGTCTTGCCGAGCACTCCGGCCCGGACGACCAGGTCACCGTCGGCCAGTGTCTGCAGCACCGCACGCGCGGCCGCGGTGCAGACCGGGTTGCCGCCGAATGTGCTGCCGTGGCTGCCGGGGGTCAACAGGTCAGCGGCCGCGCCGACGGCCAGACATGCCCCGATCGGCAGGCCGCCGCCCAAGCCCTTGGCCAGCGTGACGACATCGGGGGTGATGCCGTCGTGCTGGTGGGCGTAGAACGCCCCGGTGCGGCCGACGCCGGTCTGCACCTCGTCGAAGACCAGCAGTGCGCCGTGCGCGGCGGTGATGCCGCGGGCCTCGGCCAGATAGCCGGCGGGTGGTACGACGACGCCGCCCTCCCCCATGATCGGCTCCAGGATGACCGCCGCGGTGGTCGAGTCGACGGCCGCGGCAAGCGCTTTGGTGTCCCCGTAGGGCACGTAGGTGATATCGCCGGGCAGCGGTTCGAACGGTGTGCGCTTGTCGGGTTGGCCGGTCAACGCCAGCGACCCCATCGTCCGGCCGTGGAAGGCGCCTTCGGCCGCAACGATCTTCGTCCTGCCGGTGAGCCGGGTCAGTTTGAACGCCGCCTCGTTGGCCTCGGCTCCGGAGTTGCAGAAGAAGACCCGGGCCGGTGCGCCCAGCTGGTCGACGAGGGCTTCGGCCAGCGCGATACCCGGCTCGGTCGCGTACAGGTTCGAGGTGTGGCCCAGCGTGTTCAACTGGGTGGTGACGGCTTCGATCACCGCGGGGTGGCGGTGACCGAGCAGGTTGACGGCGATGCCGCCGAGCAGGTCCAGGTAGTCCTTGCCCGCTTCGTCGGTCACCACCGCGCCCTGGCCGCTGACCAGGGCCAGCGGCGGGGTGCCGTAGTTGTTCATCATCACCGCTTGCCAGCGGTTCTGCAGCGTCATGGATTCACCACCTTGGTTCCGGTGCCGGCGTCGGTGAACAATTCGACGAGCACGCAGTGTTCGACGCGGCCGTCGATGATGTGGGCGCTGGGCACCCCGCCGCGCACCGCACGCAGGCAGGCTTCGACTTTGGGGATCATCCCCGATTCCAGTTTCGGCAGTAGTTGCTCCAGCGTGGCGGTGTCGATCTCGCTGACCAGCGAATCGGTGTCGGGCCAGTCGGTGTAGAGGCCGTCGACGTCGGTGAGCATCAGCAGCTTCTCGGCGTGCAGGGCTTCGGCCAGCGCGGCCGCGGCGGTGTCGGCGTTGATGTTGTGCACCACGCCGTCGGCGTCGGGGGCCAGGGTGGAGACCACCGGAATCCGGCCCGCGGCAATGAGATCCCGTACCGCGTCGGTGTTGACCTGGTCGACGTCGCCGACCAGGCCGATGTCGGTGGCGACACCGTCGACGGTGACGCTGCGCCGCACCGCGGTGAACAGTGCGGCATCCTCACCGGTGATGCCGACGGCATAGGGCCCGTGGGCGTTGATCAGCCCGACGAGTTCGCGGCCGACCTGGCCGAACAGCACCATGCGCGCCACGTCGAGCACTTCCGGTGTGGTGACCCGGAATCCGCCCTTGAAGTCGCCCTCGATCCCGAGCCGCTTGAGCATGGCGCTGATCTGCGGTCCGCCGCCGTGGACCACCACCGGCTGGATTCCACAGTTGCGCAGGAACGCCATGTCGGCGGCGAATGCGTGCTTGAGGGTGTCGTCGGTCATGGCGTTGCCGCCGTATTTGACGACGACGATCTTGCCGTGCAGCTGCTTGAGCCAGGGCAGGGCTTCGGCCAGAACCTGGGCTTTGGTCGCGGTGCTGATCATGAGGAATACGCCGAGTTCTCTTCGACGTAGGCGTGGGACAGGTCGGTGGTGCGTACCCTGGCGCACCCACCGCCGAGGTTCAGCTCGACGACGACGTCGATGCCGGCGCCGGACAGGTCGACTTCGCGGGCGCCCGGCATCGGCAGGCCGTCACTGAATACCGGGGAGCCGTTGAACGACACCGTGATCCGGTCCGGGTCGACGGTGAACGGCACCATTCCCACGGCGGCCAGCACCCGGCCCCAGTTGGGGTCGGAGCCGAACAACGCGGTCTTGACCAGGCTGTCGCGGGCGATGAGCCGGGCCGCGAGCAGCGCGTCGCCGTCGCTGCCGGCGCCGGTGACGGAGATCGTGACCCGTTTGGTGACGCCTTCGGCGTCGGCCTGCAGCTGGGCGCACAGGTCGTCGCAGGCGGCCAGCACCGCGGCGTCGAGATCGTCTTGGCTGGGCGTGATCTCACTGGCTCCCGAGGCCAACAGCAGCACCGTGTCGTTGGTGGAGCAGCTGCCGTCGATGTCGAGGCGGTCGAAGGTCAGTGCGGCGGCGCGGCGCAGCGCGGCGTCGAGTGCGGCGGCGTCGGCTTTGGCGTCGGTGGTCAGCACCACCAGCATGGTGGCCAGCGACGGCGCCAGCATGCCGGCTCCTTTGGCCATCCCGCCCAGCGTCCAATTGTCCGCATGGTGCAGCGCAACCTGTTTGGGCACGGTGTCGGTCGTCATGATCGCCCGGGCTGCCTCGTCGCCGCCGACCAGTCCGCCGGCCATCTCCTGCACCACGTCGGTGACCCCGGCCAGCAGCTTGTCCATCGGCAACCGGTCGCCGATCAGCCCGGTGGAGCAGACCGCCACCTCGACGGCCCCGGTCTCGGTGCCCCACTCCGACAGTGCGGCGGCGACGGCCTCGGCGGTGGCATGGGTGTCGGCGAAGCCGCCCGGGCCGGTGCAGGCGTTGGCGCCGCCGGAGTTGAGGATCACCGCCCGCAGCCGGGCGCTCTTGAGCACCTGTTGGCTCCACAGCACCGGTGCCGCCTTGACCTGATTGCTGGTGAACACCCCGGCGGCCGCGTAATCGGGCCCCTCGTTGAACACCAGCGCCAGGTCCGGCGCACCGGAAGCCTTGATGCCCGCGGCGATTCCGGCCGCCCGGAAGCCGGCCGGCGCGGTGACGCCCTGTTCGCGCAGGATCCGGGTCACGGCGCGATGCCCACCGTCGAGAGCCCTTCGGACTCCGGCCAGCCCAGCGCGAGGTTCATCGCCTGCACCGCGGCGCCGCCGGTGCCCTTGACCAGGTTGTCGATCGCGGCGATCGCGATGAACGTCGAGGCGTCCTCGTCGACGGCGACCGCGAGGTGCGCGGCGTTGCTGCCGATCACCGATCCGGTCTTGGGCAGTTGGCCCTCGGGCAGCAGCCGTACGAACGGCTCGGCCTGGTAAGCCTTTTCGTAGGCGGCGCGCAGCTTGGGCAGCGGTGTGGTGGTTCTGGCCGTGCAGGTGGCCAGGATGCCCCGCGACGCCGGGATCAGCACCGGGATGAAGGAGACGGTGACGTCGCGGTGGGTGATCGCCCGCAGGCCCTGGCCGATCTCCGGGGTGTGCCGGTGCGCTCCGGCGATGTTGTAGGCCCGCGCCGAGCCGATCACCTCCGCGCCGAGCAGGTCGACCTTGGCGGCCTTGCCGGCGCCGGAGGTTCCGCTGACCGCGACCACGGAGACGTCCGGTTCGATCAGGCCGGCGGCGACGGCCGGGAACAGCGCCAGCAGCGCCGCCGTCGGGTAGCAGCCCGGCACCGCGATCCGGCGGGCGTCCTTGAGCTGTTCGCGCACCCCGGGCAGTTCCGGCAGCCCGTAGGGCCAGGTGCCCGCATGCGAGGTGCCGTAGAAGCGTTCCCAGTCGGTCGGGTCGCCCAGCCGGAAGTCGGCGCCGCAGTCCACCACCAGGGTGTCGTCGCTGAGCTGTTCGGCCAGTACCGCCGAATGTCCGTGCGGCAGGCCGAGGAACACCACGTCGTGGCCGGCGAGGATGTCGACCTCGGTGGATTGCAGCACCCGATCGGCCAGCGGCATGAGATGCGGGTGCTGTTCGCCCATGGTGCTGCCGGCGTTACCGCCGGCGGTCAGCGCGCCGATCATCAGCCGGCCGTCCGCGTACGCTGGGTGGCCCAGCAGCAGGCGCAGAATCTCACCGCCGGCGTACCCGCTCGCCCCGGCAACTGCCACTTTGATCGCTTTGGTCACTACGCGATTCTGCATGATTATGCGCGGGAACGCAAATAATTACGTCCGTCGTCGGCGGGTGCACCTGCATGCCGGGGACTCCGCGGGGTGTCGCGTACAACTGCGCACTCTCGCCGACGGTATCCCGACGCTCAGACCGGCGCGGAGTCGCGGTAGGCCTCCAGCAACCGCAGCCAGATCTCGCTGATCGTCGGAAAGCACGGTATGGCATGCCAGAGCCGGCTGATAGGCACCCGGCCGGCCACGGCAATGGTGGCCGAGTGCAGCAACTCGGCGACATCGGCGCCGACGAAGGTGGCGCCGAGCAGAAACTCTTCGTCGGCGTCGACCACTATCCGCGCCCGCCCGGTGTAGCCGTCGGCGTGCAGTTTGGCGCCCATCACCGCCTCGCCGATCTCCACATCCACGGTCTGCACCCGATGTCCGGCCTGTCGGGCCTGCTCGGCAGAGAGCCCGACTGCTGCGGCCTCGGGGTCGGTGAAGAACACCTGCGGCACCGCGTGGTGGTCGGCGGTGGCGGCGTGCGCGCCCCACGGCGCGGTGTCCAGCGGTGTCCCGTTCGCCCGCGCGCCGATGACGTCGCCGGCGATGCGCGCCTGGTACTTGCCCTCGTGGGTCAGCAGGGCGCGGTGGTTGGCGTCGCCGCAGGCGTACAGCCATCCGTCGTCGACGGCCCGAACCCGGCAGGTGTCGTCGACGTCGAGCCATTCGCCCGGTGTCAGCCCCACGGTTTCCAAGCCGATGTCACCGGTGAGCGGGGTCCGGCCGGTGGCGAACAGCACCTCATCGACTTCGAGTTGCCCACCATCGGTCAAGTCGAGCCGCACCGGCCCGTCGCCATCGCGGTGCAGCGCGGCGACCGAAACACCCGTGCGCACATCAACTCCCGCCTCGGTCAGCCCGCGCGCGACATACTCGCCGACGAACGGCTCCATCCGCGGCAGCAGCTTCGAGCCGCGCACCAACAACGTCACCGCCGAGCCCAAACCCTGCCAGGCGGTGGCCATTTCGACGCCCACACCGCCGGCGCCGACGACCGCGAGCCGACCGGGAACCGACGTGGCTTCAGTGGCTTCGCGGTTGGTCCACGGACGGGCGTCGGCCATTCCCGGCAGATCCGGCAGGGCCGCGCGGGTTCCGGTGCAGACCACGACCGCGTGCCGGGCGGACAGCGCCACGGTGTCGCCGTCGGGCGTGGTGACGGCCACGCGTCGCGGCCCGTCGAGGCGTCCGTGGCCGCGGATCGCTGTGGCGCCGATCCCGTTGATCCAGTCCACCTGGCCGGTGTCGTCCCAGTCCCCCACATACCGGTTGCGGCGCGCGAGGACCTCGCCGGCGTCGATCGCGGAGCTGACGGCTTCGCGGGCGCCGGCGACGCGCCGGGCGTCGGCGATCGCAAGCACCGGCCGCAGCAACGCCTTACTGGGCACGCAGGCCCAATAGGAGCATTCCCCGCCGATGAGTTCGCGTTCGACGATCGCCACGCTCAGTCCGGCCGCACGGGCACGGTCAGCGACGTTCTCCCCGACCGGTCCGGCCCCGAGTATGACGACGTCATAGGTCTCGGTCATCCAGGCACATCCTCTCGACGGCGGCACCTCAGCATGCCTGAGCCCGCCGCCGGGGAACAGCCCGTGAGAGTGCGCAACCCCGGGAATTGCCGCGGTGTGTCGACCGGGGGCACGCACGCTCGCGCAGGGGAGGTGGCTAGCGCAGGGTGGCGCCGACACGCTCGGCGGCGCAGGCCACCGCGGCGTCGCGGGCCGCACTGGCCTCGTCCTCGGTCAGGGTGCGATCCGCGGCGCGGAAGCGCAGCGCGAACGCCAGCGACTTGCGGCCGTCGGCGACCTGCGGGCCGGTGTAGACGTCGAACAGCGCGATGTCCTCCAGCAGCTCGCCGGCGCCGTCGCGCACCGCGTCGGCCACCGATTGGGCGGTCACCTTCTCGTCGACCACCAGCGCGACGTCCTGGAACACCGCCGGGAACGGCGACACCCGCGGCGCGGGCAACGACGACGCGATGGGCATCGCGTCCAGGTTCAACTCGACCGCGCAGGTGCCCTTCGGCAGCCCGCTGCGTTCGACGACGGCCGGGTGCAGTTGCCCGGCGTAGCCGATCACGGTCTCGCCGACCAGCACCTCGGCGCAGCGGCCCGGATGCCAGGGCAGCTGTGCCGCCGAGCGCAACGTGACCGCCACACCGCCGGCGCGGGCGATCACCCGGGCCGCCTCGATGGCATCGGCGGCCTCGACGGGCCGGCCCGGCCCCCACGGGCCGCGGGGCTCGGCCAAGCCGGTCAGCGCCACCGCGATGTGCTGCGGCTGGCGGGGCAGCATGTCATCGAGCGCAGAGAGCTCGGCGTCGGTGGGTCGGCGATCCACCGCGACCGGCCCGGCAGCGCCGGGCGCGGAGCCGTCGGGTTGCACCACCTGGGCGATGGTGAACAGCGCGACGTCGTTGATGCCGCGGGAAACATTGCGCCCCAACGCTTCCAGCAACCCGGGCAGCAGTGTGCTGGCCAGCTGCGGCCGGTCTGCCTCCAGCGGGTTGAGCACGGCCACGGTGGCGCGGCGCGGGTCGTCGTCGGCCAGGCCCCAGGCGTCGAACACCCCGGCGGGCATGAACGGGCTGGTGAGCGCCTCGACGTAGCCGGCCAGCGCCAGCGACTTGCCGATCGCGCGCCGGCGCCGCTGGGCGTCGGTCAGACCCCGCCCGGCCGGCGCCGCGGGCAGCACCGACGGGATGGACTCCAGGCCTTCCAGGCGCAGCACCTCCTCGACCAGGTCGGCGGGCTGGCGCAGGTCCGGCCGCCAGCTCGGCGGGGTGACGGTCAGTGTCGCGCCGTGAGCCGCCACCGTGCAGCCGACCTGGGTCAGCCGCCTGGCGGTGGTGCCCTCGGGGTAGCTCACCCCGGCGGTGCGGTCCGGCAGGTCGGCGGCGATCTCGATGGGCGCCTGGTCCCAGTTCTGCACGGGCGGGTCACCTTGCCAGTCGGTCAGGGTGGGTTCGACGACTCCCCCGGCGATCTCGGCCAGCAGGGTCGCGCAGCGGTCCAGCACGGCCACCGAGATGGCCGGGTCGACGGAGCGTTCGTAGCGGCGGGCGGCCTCACTGGGCAGGTGCAGCCGGCGTGCGGTGCGGGACACCGCCGCGGGATCCCAGATCGCGGCCTCCAGCAGCACGTCGGTGGAGTCGCCGCGCATCTCGGTGCTGCCCGAGCCCATCACGCCGCCGATCGCGGCGGTCGCGACGTCGTCGACGATCAGCACATCGGCCGGGTCCAGCTTGCGTTCGATGTCATCGAGGGTGGTGACGGTCTCGCCGGGCGCCGCGAAGCGCACACCGAATCCACCGGCGATGCGGGTCCGGTCGTGGGCGTGCATCGGGTGGCCCAGTTCGACCATCACGTAGTTGGTGGCATCCACGGCCGGCGAGATCGCCCGGATGCCGCAGAGCAGCAGTCGGCGTTGCAGCCACCACGGCGACACCGCCGCCGGGTCGATCCCAGTGACGCCGCGCAGCGCGAACCGGCGCACGCCCGTGTCGGGTTGCACGCGCAGCGGCCAGGCCTCGCCGTCGGCGGGCAACGGCGGCACGGCCGCCGGATCGGCGAAGTCGACATCCAGCGCCGACGCCAGGTCACGCGCCAGCCCGCGCACCGACATGCAGTAGCCGCGGTCGGGGGTGATGGCCAGCTCGTAGACCACGTCGTCGAGGCCGAGGACTTCGGCGGCGTCGGCACCGGGCTCGGCGGTCCCCTCGGGCAGCACCAGGATGCCGGAATGGTCGGTGCTCAGCCGTATTTCGGACGCCGAGCAGATCATCCCGTCACTCGTGCGGCCGTAGGTCTTACGGGTGGCGATCGCGAAGTCACCGGGCAGCACCGCACCGGGCAACGCCACCGCCACCAGGTCACCGACCACGAAATTGGTGGCGCCACAGACGATCTCGCGGGGCTGTTGTTCGCCGACGTCGACGCGGCAGGCCCGGATCGGCTTCTTGAACTCGGTGAGTTCCTCGATCTCGACGACCCGACCGACCTTGAACGGCCCGGTGACCGGGCCCAGGGTGTGCACGTCCTCGACCTCGTGGCCGACGCGCAGCAGCGCCTGCTCCATGTCGTGTGCGGAGATGTCCAAGTCGGGCGCGCCTGCGGTCAGGGCCTCACGCAGCCAGCTGTAGGGAATGCGCATCAGGCACCCACTCCGAACGGCAGCGAGAACCGGACATCGCCCTCGACCATGTCGCGCATGTCGGGAATGCCGTTGCGGAACTGCAGGGTTCGCTCCAGACCCATGCCGAATGCGAAGCCGGAGTACTCGTCGGGGTCGATACCCACGCCGCGCAGCACGTTGGGGTGCACCATGCCGCAGCCGCCCCATTCCACCCAGCCGGGGCCGCCCTTTTTGCCCTCGAACCAGATGTCGACCTCGGCGGAGGGCTCGGTGAAGGGGAAGAAGTGCGGCCGGAACCGGGTGCGCGTCGCCGGCCCGAACTCCGATTGCGCGAACGCGTCCAGGGTGCCGCGCAGGTGTGCCATGGTCAGCCCGCGGTCCACCGCCAGCCCCTCGACCTGATGGAACACCGGGGTGTGGGTGGCGTCGAGTTCGTCGGTGCGGAAGGTGCGGCCGATCGAGACGACGTAGACCGGCAGCTCGCGGGCCAGCAGGGCGCGGATCTGCACCGGGGAGGTGTGGGTGCGCAGCAGTTGGCACGAGCCGGGCGGGGCGATGTGAAAGGTGTCCTGGTCGCTGCGCGCCGGGTGGTCGACGGGGAAGTTCAGCGCGTCGAAGTTGAAGTGCTCGGCTTCGACCTCGGGGCCTTCGACCACCTCCCAGCCCATCGCGACGAACGTGTCGGCGACATGCTCGGCCAGTTGGGTGATCGGGTGGCGGGCGCCGACGGGCCGACGTGCCGAGGGCAGCGTGACGTCGATGCTCTCGGCGGCCAGCACGGCGGCGTCGCGTTCGGCGCGCAACGCCGCCAGCCGCTCGTCGTAGGCCTGCTGGGCTTGGGTGCGGGCGGCGTTGACGCGCTTGCCGGCGTCGGCCCGGTCGGCCTTGTCCAGTTTGGCCAGCGCCTGGCGGGCCAGCGCCAGCGGCGCCTTGTCACCGAGGTGCTCGGTTTTGGCGTGGGCCAGCGCATCCAGGTCGGCGGCGGCGGTGAAGCCGTGCTGTGCTGCGTGCAGGGCCGAGTCGAGGGTCGCGTCGGAGACGACGGACGGGTCGAACTGTTCAGCAGGCTGATTGCCCACGGACGAGACTCCCCCTATTGGCTGTGACTTGGGTTGGGACGCAAGCGTCGATCCTATCGACCCCACGGCGAAAGCCCCGCACGCGGTGTGCGGGGCTTTCGGCCGTTGGGTTAGCTATCGGCGTCCGGGTCCGGGTCCGGGGTCTTGGGCACAGCGCCCGCGCCGCCGGTGGTGCCTTCGCCTCCAGTGGTTCCGGTGGGCGCGGTGGGCGCGTCAGCGGTCTCGCCGGCCTCGCCGCCGGCCTTGCCGCCGGTACCACCGGTGCCGCCGGTGCCACCCTTGGTGCTGCCGACGCCGTTGCCGCCGGCACCGCCATCGCCGCCGTCGCCACCGTGGCCCTCGGTGTCGGTGGCGGTGCTGCTGCCGCCGTTGCCGCCGTTGCCGCCGGCGCCGACGGTGACCGGCTGGCCATTGGTCGGAGCGGTGCCACCGCCGGTCAGGGACCCGCCGGCACCGCCGTCGCCGCCCTGACCGCCGTTGCCCTCGGTGCTGTTGCCGCCGGCACCGCCGGCGCCGCCGTTGTGGGCCCGCCAGGTCGCATCGCCACTGTCGCCGCCATTGCCGCCGCCGCCGCCGTCGCCGGTGGTGCCGGTACCGCCCGCCCCGCCCGCGCCGCCGCTACCGGCGGAGCTGAACACGCTGCCGCCGGTCAGACCCTTCGCGGCGTCACCGCCGTTACCGCCGTTGCCGCCGTCGACGCCGTTGCCGCCGGCCCCGCCGGCACCGCCGCTGCCGCCGAAATTGAGGATCTGGCCCTTGCCGGCCAGGTCGCCGTTGGCGTCGTTCCAACCGGTGCCACCGGCGCCGGTGCCGCCGTCGCCGCCCTGACCACCTGCCTTGTCATCGCTGGCGCCGCCGGCGCCGCCGGCGCCACCGCTGCCGCCGGTGATGGTCCCTTCACCGCCGGCGCCGCCGTTACCGCCGTTCCCGCCCTTGCCGGATTCGACGGCCGGAGCCTCGGTGTCATCGCCCTCGTTCTCGCCGCCGGTGCCGCCGTCGCCTTCGCCGCCGTCACCGCTGCCATCGCCGTCGCCGTCATCGGCCGGGACGGTGGCCGCGCCACCGGCGCCGCCCTTACCACCGGCGCCACCCCAGATGACCCGGGTTCCGGCGTCGCTGGCGGCGGCGCCACCATTGCCACCGGTGCCGCCATCACCGCCGTTGCCGGTGATCGCGCTGCCACCGGCACCGCCGTCGCCGCCCTTGCCGGAGACGCCCAGGATGGTGCCGGAACCGAACTTGCCGCTGAATCCGTCGATACCCCAGGTGCCGTCGGAGCGCCAGCCGCTCGCCCCGGCGCCCTCGCCGCCGTTGCCACCCTTGCCGCCATTACCGTCCTCAGCAGTGGCGGCGCCGCCCTTACCGCCGTTGCCGCCGTTGCCGCCGTATTGGCTGCCCACCGCTGCGTTGCCGCCGTTGCCGCCATTGCCGCCGTCACCGTGCTCGGTGCCGCCGGCGCCGCCGTTGCCGCCGGCCCCGCCGTTACCGCCCGTCGTTGCTCTGCTGACGTCGGTGTCCTCGTCGTCGTACGCATTGCCGCCGTTGCCGCCGTTGCCGCCGTTGCCGTAGACCCCGCCGGTGCCACCGTCACCGCCGGCGCCGCCGTTCCAGTGCGTTTCATCGCCGTCCGCGCCGGCCCCGCCGTGGCCGCCTCGCCCGCCGGCAGTCGCGTCTTCGCCACTGCCGCCATCGGTACCGGCTGCGCCCTCGGTCCCGGCGCCGTCGCCGGCGGCGCCACCGGCACCACCGTTGCCCGCCGAGCCGACATCGCCGGCGTTACCGCCCGTGCCGCCGGAGCCGTAGCCGTACTGGCCCTTCGCATTCCAGTCACCCGCAGCGCCGTCGCCGCCGTTGCCGGCGGCACCGGCGTTGCCACCCTTACCGCCGCTGCCGCCGTCGCCATTGGCGCCGGACTCGGATGCGCCGCCGGCGCCGCCGGCGCCACCGTTGCCGCCGTTGTAGCCGTCGCCGCCGTTGCCGCCATTACCGCTGCCGCCGTCTTCGAAGCTGCCCAGTGAGCCGGTCTCGCCGTGCCCGCCATTGCCGCCGTCGCCGCCGTTGCCGCCCTTACCACCATCACCGGTGCCGGCGCCCGCGCCGCCGGCACCGCCGTCGCCGCCGTTACCTCCGGCGCTCGTCTTGACGTCGTCACCCACGGCGCTATTGGCGCCGTCGCCACCGTCGCCGCCGTCGCCGCCCTTGCCATTGCTGCCCTCGAACGCGTCACCGCCGTTGCCGCCGCGGCCGCCGTCGCCGCCGTAGGCACCGTCGCCACCGTCGCCGCCGCGGCCGCCGTCATGGTGCTCCGCGGTGCCGGCGGCGCCGTTACCACCGTTACCGCCCTTGCTGGCCTCGGTGGGATCTATGGCGCCGTCCGCGCCGTCTGCACCCTTGGCATCGGGGTTTTCGCCCTCGCCGCCCCACTCGCCACCAGCGCCGCCGTTGCCGGCGTGCTCGCCGTTGGCACCGGCCTGCCCGCCGTCGCCGCCGTTTCCGTTCCCGGTGCCGTCCCAGGTGCCGTTGGCGCCGTTACCACCGTCGCCGCCCGCGCCGACCGCACCGCCGGCGCCACCGGCGCCGCCGTCACCGTAGGCCCCGTCAGTGCCGGTGTCGGTCTGCGCCTTGCCGCCTACGCCGCCCTGACCGCCCTGGCCGCCGTCGAAGCCATTGCCGCCTTGGCCACCGTTGTCACCGTCGGCCCCTGCATCCTCAGCGTCATCCCCGGCCTCGCCCTTGATGCCGTCGTGCCCGGCGCCGCCGACACCACCGATGCCGCCGTTGCCGCCATTACCCGCCTCGGTACCACCGTCACCACCGGCACCGCCGACACCACCGGTACCACCCTTGGCCAGCGCCCCGCCCAAGAGATCGTCACCCGCGGTCCCACTGACACCACCGGCACCACCGGTACCACCCGTGCCACCGTTGCCGATCTTGCCGCCGTCACCACCAACGCCGCCATTGCCGCCGGTACCGGCGTCCTGAGTGGCATCACCAGCGCCGCCCGCACCGCCGGTTCCGCCTTGGCCGCCGTTACCGGCGTCCCCGCCGCTGCCACCGTTGCCACCGATACCGCCGTGACCGGCCTCGTGGTCAGCGGTCGCACCCACGCCGGCACCGCCGGTGCCGCCCTTCCCGCCATCCCCGTTGACCGTGCTGTCCTCGCCGGCCGCGCCCTTGCTGCCGAACGTGCCGCCGTTGCCGCCCGCCCCGCCGGAACCACCCGAGCCGCCTTCACCACCGTCGCCGCCCGCGGCGCCGTCGAGGTGCTCGGCATCGCCCGCAGCGCCGGCGCCGCCCTGGCCGCCCGCGCCGCCGGCACCCCCGGCGCCACCGGCACCGCCGCCACCGAACATCGACCTGGTCGCGTTACCGCCCGTACCGCCGGAGCCACCGGCGTTGCCGGCATCACCGACACCACCAGCCCCGCCGTTAAGGGCCCAATCACCGGCGGCGCCATCATCACCGGCCGTGCCCGCGCCACCGGCGCCGCCGACACCGCCGATCCCGAACAGCCAGCCCATGGCGTCGCCGCCGTTACCACCGTTGGCGCCCATGCCGCCGGCACCACCGGCGCCGCCGATGCCCATCATGGTGCCGCCGGCACCACCGGTACCGCCGGCCTGGCCGTCCCAGCCGGCACCGCCGACCCCGCCATTGCCGAACAGGCCGGCCGCACCGCCGTCACCAGGCGCGGTACCGTCCTCACCGGCGTAGCCGGCGCCGCCGTCGCCGAACCAGATGCCACCGGCACCGCCGTTGACGCTGTCCACCGTGCCGTCAGCGCCGTCGCCGAGATAGAACTGACCCTCGGGAGCCCAGCCGTTGACCATGTCGACGAGCCAGGAGTTGGCCGGGTTCTCGATAAAGGCGTCGATCGACGAATACAGCGGCTGGTAGAAGAACGTGTTGAACAGCGACGTCATGTCGAATGCGCTGGTGTCGACCGCGATGCCCGGGTCAGCCGAGGAGTCGAACCAGGAGCTGACGTCCCAGGTGCTGGTGTCCCAGGCGTCGGTGTCCCAGCCCCACGCCGAGTCCGACACCGGCGCGAACAGGTCGGTCAGCCAGTCGAAGTCGAGGTCGGCGTTCGCGGTGGGGGCCGCGGCCAGCGGAGCCATACCGAACGCCAAGAACGCCGCCACGGTGCTGCCGGCACCGGCCACCCGATGACGAACCCGGCGGTCGTTCCCGCGGCGCTGCTCCCGACCTGACATGATTTCCCCGCTTCTGCGCGCTGAAGGCGACCTGTGTAGAACTGCACAAATAGATGGCTTGTTCACGCAGACTATTCCAAGGAACGGGGTTCCTCCACTCGTGTGCGGGAATTCGACCGGCTCACAAGTAAGTTAAAGCCAGCTCAGTCGTCGGCGGGAGGCTCGCGGCGAACCGCCTTGAGCCGATACATCATCAGATCGGCCGGGACACCGCTGGTCTTGGCCGACAACACCTGCCGGCGGGCCCGCTTGGCCGTCACGCCCAACTCTTCGAGGTCACCGGGCTCGATACGCTCCAGCGTCGCCCCGGACACCACGATCCCGCCCTTGACGGCGCGCTCCATCACCCGGGCGGCGATATTGACGTCCACGCCCAGCCAATCGTCGGCCAACCGCTGCGGCCGTCCGGTGTGAACACCGGCCCGCATCCGCGGCGTGAATCCGTTGACCTCGACCGTTGCGATCGCATCCTGGGCTTGCAGCACCGCGCCGACCGCGATCAGCGGCTCGCGGAACACCGCCATGATCCCGTCGCCCATCCGTTTGACGATGCGGCCACCGGCGTCCAGCAGCGGCGGTTCGACCGCCTGCGACACCCGCCGCAGCAGGGTGAGGGTGGCGTCGTCCCCGGAGCGCAACGACCACGTCGAGAACCCGACCAGGTCGGTGAAGACCAGCGTCGCCTCAGGATTGCCGGGGGCGCGTGAGATCCGCTCGGTCAACGCCTGCCATATCTGCAGCGCCCCCAGGCTGACCTCGCGCGAAGCCGCGGAGCGATCGCCCATCAGCCGGCCGGCCGCCCGGGCCGCCGCCTGCGGTCCCCCGTCACCCGCGGTGGAGAGCGGATCGCCGAACTCGGGGTCGCCGGGCAGCGCTCGGCGCACCCGCCGGACCAAGTCGACCACCCGCACATCGTTTGTGGTGCGGTTCAACCAGCCCGCGGCTTCCTCGAGGGAGAACGAACGGCGGCGGCTCGACGAGGCATGCTCCGCTATCTCCACCACCTCCCCGAGCTCGTCAGCCTGCCGATCGACCGGCTCGAGGTCCATGCGCCCCAGCGTAGGTGGCGGTCGCGGCCACCGGCAACGGCAGAGGCACGTGGCACACGCCACGGTCGACGATCCCGTCGCGACGCGCCACCGATAATGTAGACAACATGTGTTGTCACAATTATGGTTGTGTCAGGTTCGTCAGACAGGAGACGTGATGACCGTTACGCCGACCACGTCCGCCGAGCGGGCATCCGAGCCCGCGGAGCAGAGTGCCCCCGCACCGACCCCGCCCAAACCCGCGCCGGCCGTGGAGCCGTTGAACGCCGAATCGCTGACCTGGAAGTACTTCGGGGATATCCGCACCGGCGTGATGGGCATGTGGATCGGCACCATCGAGAACATGTACCCCGGCCTGGGCGCCGGCGTGGAGGACCACTCCAGCCTGTGGCGTGAACCGCTGCAGCGGGTGACCCGGTCGGTGTACCCGATCATGGGCGTGGTCTACGACGGCATGCGCTCCCAGTCCACCGGCGCGGCGATCCGCGACTACCACCGCGACATCAAGGGAACCGATGCGCAGGGCCGGCGCTACCACGCGCTGGACCCTGAGACTTTCTATTGGGCCCATGCGACATTCTTCATGTTGATCATCAAGCTGGCCGAGTACTTCTGCGGCGGGCTGACCGAGGCCGAAAAGCACCAGCTCTTCGAAGAGCACGTGCAGTGGTACCGGATGTACGGCATGAGCATGCGCCCGGTGCCCAAGTCCTGGGACGAGTTCTGCGAGTACTGGGACCGGGTCTGCGAAGAAGAGCTGGAGATGACACCGGCCGCGCAGGGCATCCTGGACATGCGCATCCCCAAGCCGTGGTTCGTGATGATGCCCACCGGCGTATGGGATCAGCTGTTCAAGCCGGCGCTGGCCGCCCAGCGCTGGGTGGCCGCCGGGCTATTCGAACCGGTGGTGCGCGAGAAGGCCGGGCTGCGCTGGTCCGAAGGCGACGAGGTGCTGTTCCGGCTGCTGGGCAAGGCCGCCCACCTGGCGTTCAGCGTGGTCCCCGAGGAGATCCGGCTGCATCCGCGTGCGCTGGCCGGCTACCGGCGCGAGCAGGGCAAACTCCCCGCCGACGCACCGCTGGAAGAGGCGCCGTGGTTCAGCGGACCGCCGAAGGACCGGCGCCGCAACGGGATGCACTACGTCCCGCCGGTCAGCCGGGGCATGAAGCTGGTCGAGCGGGCCGGGGCGTTCGTGCACAGCACCTTCTCGCTGGCCGCCGGCGGCGGCCTGGCTCCGCGGCCGCCGCGCCGTAAGGCCGCCTAAGACCGGGCGCCGCGCTGCGCCCGCGCGCTCTGATACAGGCAGATCGCCGCGGCGGCAGCCACATTGAGGCTCTCCGCGCCGCCGGCCATCGGGATGTGCACCCGATGGTCCGCGGCGGTCACCGCGGCCGCCGGCAACCCCTGGGCCTCCGGGCCGAACAACCAGGCGCTGGGCGCGGTCAGCACCGGATCGGCATCGTCGAGACTCAGGTCGCCGTCCAGCGCCGTGGCCAGCAGCTGCAGCCCCGACTCCCGCAGCGCCGCCAGCACCGCATCGGTGTCGGCGGCCACCACCACCGGGACGTGGAAGACGCTGCCCGCCGAGGCGCGCAGGCACTTGCCGTTGTAGGGATCGACACTGTTGCCGGTCAACACCACCAGCCCGGCCCCGGTGGCGTCGGCGATACGGATCAAGGTGCCGGCGTTACCCGGCTCGCTGATGCCCACCGCGACGGCCACCAGTTGCGGCCCGTCGGCCAGCAACGCGCCCAGGTCCGGTTCGGGAATTGCGCAGACCGCGACCAATCCGGCCGGGGTGACGGTGTCCGACAAGACTTTTGCCGCCCTATCGGTGACCTGGTGCACCGGCGCGCATACTGACGCCAGCAGCTCGCTGTGCCGTTGCGCCGCCGATTCGGTGGCGAAGACCTCCAGGGCCAGACCGCGACGGACCGCCGCCTCGACCAGATTGGGACCCTCCGCCAGGAAGCGCTGTTCGCGCTTCCTGGCGACGTGCCGGTGCAACTTGACCGCCGCGACCACCCGGGCCGAGCGTTCGGTCAGCATCCCGGAAAGACCCAGCAGGGTCAGGCGGCCTCGCCGGAGGGCGCGTTGACATCCTCGGGCAGCGCGGCCTTGGCGACCTCGACCAGCGCGGTGAACGCTGCCGCGTCGCTGACGGCGATCTCGGCGAGGTTCTTGCGGTCCACCTCGACACCGGCGGCCTTGAGGCCCTGGATCAGGCGGTTGTAGGTCACGCCGTTGGCGCGGGCCGCCGCGTTGATCCGGGTGATCCACAGCTTGCGGAAGTCGCCCTTGCGGGCGCGACGGTCACGGTAGGCGTAGGTCAGCGAGTGCAGCTGCTGCTCTTTGGCCTTGCGGTACAGCCGCGACCGCTGGCCACGGTAGCCTTTCGAGGCCTTCAGGATGGTGCGACGCTTCTTCTGGGCGTTGACTGCCCGCTTCACGCGTGCCATGGGGTGTTCCTACTCTCGTTGGGACGTAAGGGATTTGCGTTGCGTAAAGCGGCTGTCAGCCGTTCAGCATCTTGTTGACGCGCTTGACGTCGGCAGCAGCCACCTCGGTGCGCCCGGCCAGCCGGCGAGTGCGGGTGCTCGGCTTGTGCTCGAGCAGGTGGCGACGGTTGGCCTTCTGCCGCATGATCTTGCCGGTGCCGGTACGACGGAACCGCTTCGAAGCGCCACTGTGAGTTTTCGCCTTGGGCATGTTTCCTCAGTTCTGATATTCGGTGTCAGTTTTCGGGTTTGGACTCGGCCGCGTCGGCCGCGCTGTCCGGGGCCGATGCGTTGGGCTTTGCGCCCGCACCGGCGTCTTCGGCAGCCTTGGCCCGGGTCTTCGCGCCGCGGTGCGGTGCCAGCACCATCGTCATGTTGCGCCCGTCCTGCTTGGCGGAGGTCTCGACGAACCCGTACTCGGCGACATCGGCGCCCAGTCGCTGCAGCAGGCGGTAGCCCAGCTCGGGCCGGGACTGCTCACGTCCGCGGAACATGATCGTCACCTTGACCTTCGCCCCGGCTTCGAGGAACCGGACCACGTGGCCCTTCTTCGTCTCGTAGTCGTGGGGGTCGATCTTGGGGCGCAGCTTCTGTTCCTTGACGACGGTCTGCTGCTGGTTCTTGCGAGACTCGCGCTCCTTTTGAGCCGCCTCGTACTTGTACTTGCCGTAGTCCATGATCTTGCAGACCGGCGGTTTCGCGGTCGGGGCTACTTCGACAAGGTCGAGATCGGCATCCGCGGCGACGCGAAGCGCATCCTCGATGCGCACGATGCCTACCTGCTCCCCTCCCGGGCCGATCAAACGGACCTCAGGTACGCGAATGCGCTCGTTGACGCGGATCTCAGTGCTGATGGGACCTCCCTGGGTAGTCTTCGGTTCGCGGCCGCCGCAGTGTTCGTCCGGACGCAGCGGCGGAAGAAACCACCCACCAGCAAAAAAGCCCTGCACGAAGCAGGGCCCGATGCCGACCGGTCGCGGCCCGAAACCATCGGGTCGCCTGCGCCCTGCGCAGAGCAGGCGGTTCGCACCGCCTGCGACCGGACCACTACACCTACGGATCACTCCGTGGCTAGTGGTGGGAGGGAACTCCACTTGCAGTCCTGGCGTACGCCGGGACGGTCGCGGCCTACAGTCTAACAGCAGTTCGGCATTCCTCCAGCCCGGCCGTTTCGCCCCGTCGCGCTCACGGCATTCTCCGGCTGAACTGCCTATCCTCGCGGGTTATGAGGCTCGGCAGTATCCGCCGCGCGGTGTTCGCCCGGCACGCCAACCCCTGGAGCGCCTGGAGCCGCTGGGCGACGACGCCGTTGATCCTGCTTCCGGTGTGGCGGCGGTCCTGGCGCGACGCCGCCTGGGTGTCGGTGTGGTTCGCGCTGAACCCGGTGATCTTCGGCGAACCCGCCGATCAGACGGCCTGGTCGACGCGCGCGATGCTCGGCGAGGAGCAGTGGATCACCGACCGGCCCCGCGACGCCGCCCTGCTGGTGAACCTCGCCGGCAGCGCCGCGACGGCAGGGGCCCTGCTCAGCGCCCGCCGCCGGCGACTGCTGCCGGCGGTGGCGGCCACCGCCGCGGCGATGACGCTGACCATGGGCTACTGGGCGTTGATGGTCCGCTACCTCGATCACCGGCGGTACCGTGGCGCACATGGGTGACGATCCAGGCGACCCGCAGCCCGACACCGGTTACGACGACACCGGCGTGCCGACCTTCGAATCGGTGCGCGAGAAGATCGAGAACCGGTTTCAGACCTCGATCGGCGCGCAGGAACTGGACGCGGAGACCCCGGAGGGCCGCACCGTCGAGAGGCAGTACCAGGACCGACAGCAGGCCGCCGCCGACCGGTTGGAGCAGATCCGCGCCTCGATGCGCGACGACGAGCACTGACAGGTGCGGGCCTTCACCATCGCCGAACGGCGAAACCGTTTGGCACGCCGGCATTTCCTGACACCTGAGACCGCGACTGAGCCGATCACGCGGATAGCGGCCACGCTGATCGGTCTGCACGCCACCGATCCGGCCACCCCGTATCTGTCGCTGTGGGCGCGCTCGTCACCGTTCACCGTCGCCGACCTGGACAGTGCGCTGTATGAGAAACGGTCCCTGATCAAACAGCTGGCGATGCGCCGCACCCTGTGGGTCATCGACTCCACCGGGCTGCCCGCCGTGCAGGCCGGCGCCAGCGACCGGGTCGCCGACGCCGAACGCCGCCGGCTCATCGCCGACGTCGCCAAAGCCGGTGTCGCCGAGGACGGCGCACGCTGGCTGGCGCGCGCCGGCGCGGCGGTGCTGCGACACCTCGGGGAACACGGCCCAGCCGGCAGCGCCGAGCTGCGCGCGGCACTACCCGAACTGGCCGGCACCTATGACCCCGCACCCGGCAAGGCCTACGGCGGTCAGACCCACCTGGCCCCGCGCGCGTTGACCGTGCTCGGCGCCCAGGGCGACATCGTGCGCGGACCCAACGACGCCGGCTGGACCTCGTCGCGGCCGCGGTGGGCGACCGCCGCGGACTGGCTCGGCGAGCCGGGCGAGCCGATCTCCGCCGAGGAGGCGCAGGAACGACTGGTCGCCACCTGGCTGCGCGCGTTCGGCCCGGCCACCGCCGATGACATCAAGTGGTGGTTCGGCACCACCAAGACCGCGGTCCGAAAAGCGTTGAGCGGCATCGGCGCCGTCGACGTCGACCTGCACGGAACACCCGGGTACGCGCTGCCCGACGACCTGGAATCCGAGCCCGAACCCGAGCCGTGGGGTGCGCTGCTTCCCGGCCTCGACGTCACCACGATGGGCTGGTATCACCGCGACTGGTATCTCGGCGAGCACCGCGGCCAGCTCTTCGACAACTACGGCAACGCCGGACCCACGGCGTGGTGGAACGGCCGGATCGTGGGCGGCTGGTGCCAGAACGACTCCGCCGAGGTGCAGTTGCAGCTGCTCGAGGATCCGGGCCGGCCGGCGCGTCAGGTGTTGGAGCAGCGGGCCAAGCAGCTCACCGCCTGGTTGGACGGGGTGCGAGTGGCGCCGCGGTTCCCGTCGCCGCTGGTCAAGGGAGCGCGCCGCTAAGCGCTGGCCTTGCGTCGCCGCTTCGCGGACTTGGCGGGTTTGGCCGGTGCGGCGCCGAGGATCTCGGCCAGGAACTTGCCGGTGTAGCTCTCCGGAACCGCCAGCACGTCCTCGGGTGTTCCGGTGGCCACCACCGTTCCCCCGCCGGCCCCGCCTTCGGGGCCCATGTCGATGATCCAGTCCGCGGTCTTGATCACATCCAGGTTGTGCTCGATGACGATCACCGTGTTGCCCTTGTCGACCAGGCCGTTGATGACGCCGAGCAGTTTGGCGATGTCCTCGAAGTGCAGCCCGGTGGTGGGCTCGTCGAGGATGTAGACCGTCCGGCCCGTGGAGCGCTTCTGCAACTCCGAGGCCAGCTTCACCCGCTGCGCCTCTCCCCCGGACAGCGTCGGCGCCGGCTGGCCCAGCCGTACATAGCCCAGCCCGACGTCGACCAGGGTGCGCAGGTAGCGGTGGATGCCGGTGATCGGCTCGAAGAACTCCGCCGCCTCCTCGATCGACATGTCGAGCACCTCGGCGATGGTCTTTCCCTTGTAGTGCACCTCCAGGGTCTCCCGGTTGTAGCGGGCGCCGTGGCATACCTCGCAGGGCACATAGACATCCGGCAGGAAGTTCATCTCGATCTTGATGGTGCCGTCGCCGGTGCACGCCTCACACCGGCCGCCCTTGACGTTGAACGAGAACCGTCCCGGTAGATAACCGCGCACCTTGGCCTCGGTGGTGGCCGCGAACAGGGTGCGGATCTTGTCGAACACCCCGGTGTAGGTGGCCGGGTTGGACCGCGGGGTGCGCCCGATCGGTGACTGGTCGACCCGCACCAGCTTGTCCAGGTGATCCAGGCCGGTGATCCGGGTGTGCCGGCCGGGAACCAGCCGGGCGCCGTTGAGCTTGTTGGCCAGCACCGACGCCAGGATGTCGTTGACCAGCGTCGACTTGCCCGACCCGGACACCCCGGTGACCGCGGTGAGCACGCCCAGCGGGAACGCCACATCGACGCCGCGCAGGTTGTGCTCCCGGGCGCCGACCACGCCGAGCTGGCGCTTGGCCTCCACCTGGCGGCGAATCTGCGGCACCGCAATGCTTTTCGCGCCCGACAGGTAGGCGCCCGTGATCGAGTCGGTGTTGGCCACCAACTCGGCGTAGGGCCCGCTGTGCACGATCCGCCCGCCGTGCTCGCCGGCCGCCGGACCGATGTCGACGATCCAGTCGGCGTGCGCGATGGTGTCCAGGTCGTGCTCGACCACGATCAGGGTATTGCCCAGGTCGCGCAGCCGCACCAGGGTTTCGATCAGCCGGCGGTTGTCGCGCTGATGCAGCCCGATCGACGGCTCGTCGAGCACGTAGAGCACCCCGACCAGACCCGAGCCGATCTGGGTGGCCAGCCGGATACGTTGCGCCTCACCGCCGGACAATGTTCCGGCCGCCCGCGACAGCGTCAGATACTCCAGACCGACGTCGAGCAGGAAGCTCAGCCGGGACTGGATCTCCTTGAGCACCTGGCCGGCAATGGCCTGTTCCCGCGGGCCCAGCGTCAGCGCGTTGAGGAAGTCCGAGCACTCCGCGATCGACAGCTCGCTCACCTGCGCAATGGATTTGCTGCCGTAGTCGCCGGCGGTCATAGTCACCGCCAGAATCTCCGGCTTGAGCCGGGTGCCGGCGCACTCCGGGCACGGCACATCACGCATGAAGCCGGCGTAGCGTTCCTTCATCTGCTCGGATTCGGTCTGCTCCATCTTGCGCTGCAGGAACGCCATCACACCTTCGAAATCGGTGTAGTAGGAGCGGGTCCGGCCGTAACGGTTGCGGTAACGCACGTGCACCTGTTCGTCGGAGCCCTCCAGGATCGCCTTGCGTGCCTTGGCCGGCAGCTTGCGCCACGGGGTGTCGACGTCGAAGCCCATCGACTCGCCGAGGCTGGCCATCATCCGGGTGAAGTACTCACTGGTGGGGCCCATCGACCACGGCGACACCGCGCCCTCGGCCAGGGTGCGGTCCGGGTCGGGCACCACCAGGTCCGCGTCGACCTCCTTGCGGATGCCCAGCCCGGCGCATTCGGGGCACGCCCCGTAGGGCGAGTTGAACGAGAACGACCGCGGCTCCAGGTCGTCGACCGCCAGCGGGTGACCGTTAGGGCAGGCCAGTTTCTCGGAGAACCGCTGCTCGCGGTGCGGGTGGTCGTCCTCGCGGTCGACGAACTCCAGCACCACGATGCCGTCGGCCAGCCCCAGCGCGGTCTCGATCGAATCGGTGAGCCGCTGCTTGGCGCTGGCCTTGACGGTCAACCGGTCGACGACGACCTCAATGTCGTGCTTCTCCTGCTTCTTGAGCTTGGGCGGGTCGGTGAGCGAATGCACCACCCCGTCGACCCGGACCCGGCTGTAGCCCTGGGTGTTGAGCTTCTCGAACAGGTCGGCGAACTCGCCCTTGCGGGTGCGCACCACCGGCGCCAGCACCTGAAACCGCAGCCCCTCGTCCATGGCCAGCACCTGGTCGACGATCTGCTGCGGGGTCTGGCGGGCGATGCGCTCACCGCAGACCGGGCAGTGCGGGGTACCGGCACGGGCGTACAGCAGCCGCAGATAGTCGTAGACCTCGGTGATGGTGCCGACCGTCGAGCGCGGGTTGCGGTTGGTGGACTTCTGGTCGATGGACACCGCAGGCGACAGGCCCTCGATAAAGTCGACATCCGGCTTGTCCATCTGGCCCAGGAACTGGCGGGCGTACGCCGACAGCGATTCGACGTAACGGCGCTGGCCCTCGGCGAAGATCGTGTCGAAGGCCAGCGAGGACTTACCGGAACCGGACAGCCCGGTGAAGACGATCAGCGCGTCCCGCGGCAGGTCCAGGTCGACACTGCGCAGGTTGTGTTCACGCGCACCCTTGACGATCAGCCGGTCAGCCACCCGTCCATGCTAGGTGGCGCTGCCGACACGCAGCTCACGGCCAGTACGGTGGCGGATATGACGCGTGAGATCTCGGTTGACGACACCTACACCGGCCACGTCGAGCCCGGCACCGCCGCCCGCCGCACCCTGCCCGGGGCCACGATCATCAAGACGTCGGTAGGCCCGATGGACAACAACGCCTACCTGGTGACCTGCACCAACACCGGCAAAACACTGCTGATCGACGCGGCCAACGACGCCGAGACGCTGCGGGCGCTGGTGCGCGACCACGCTCCGGAGGTAGCGCTGATCGTCACCAGCCACCAGCACTTCGATCACTGGCAGGCGCTGGCCGAGCTCGTCGAGGTGACCGGAGCGCCGACGGCGGCGCACGCGCTGGACGCCGAGCCGCTTCCGGTGACCCCCGACCGGCTGCTGGCCGACGGCGACACCGTGACCGTCGGAGAGCTGAGCTTCGACGTGATCCACCTGCAGGGCCACACCGAGGGCTCGGTGGCGCTGGCCCTGGACGGCACGGCCACCGGCGGGGTCACCCAGCTGTTCACCGGCGACTGCCTGTTCCCGGGCGGCGTCGGCAAGACCTGGCAGCCCGGCGATTTCGAGCGGCTGCTCGGCGACGTGAGCCGCAAGGTGTTCGACCGGTTCGGTGACGACACCGTCGTCTACCCCGGCCACGGCGACGACACCACAATCGGGACCGAGCGCCCGCACCTGTCGGAGTGGCACGAACGGGGTTGGTGACCGTACTCCGGTCCTGACGCGCCACCCCGATACTGCGCCGCAAAACCCCTTGCCATCAGGCACGACGCGCCTATACTGAGGCCCTTCGAGGGGGGCCGGAGGCTGCGGAGGGGCGGATGACGGCCACACCGGCGTGCGCAACATGCGGCACCGAACCGCGGTCGGGAGCGCGGTTCTGCGACGGCTGCGGTTCGCCGATCGCGCCGGCCGGCAACCACGCCGAATACAAGCAGGTGACGGTGCTCTTCGCCGACGTGGTGCATTCGATGCAGATCGCCGCGGCGGTGGGCACCGAGCGGCTCCGCGAGATCATGACCGATCTGGTGGCCCGGACGGCGGCGGTCGTACAGCGCTTCGGTGGCACGGTCGACAAGTTCACCGGCGACGGGATCATGGCGATCTTCGGGGCGCCGGTGGCCCTGGAGGACCATGCGGTGCGGGCCTGCCTGGCGGCGCTGGGTGTTCAGGAGCAGGCCCGCGGTCTCGCCGAGGAAGTCCGCGAACACGACGCGGTGGACCTGCGGTTGCGGGTGGGGATCAACTCCGGCGAGGTGATCGTCGGCGACATCGGTTCGGGCGCTCCGGGCTACACCGCGGTCGGCGAACAGGTCGGGATGGCACAGCGGATGGAGTCCGTCGCCCCGCCGGGCGGGGTGATGCTCAGCGCGGCGACCGCACAACTGGTGGCCGCGGTGTCGGTGCTCGGCGAACCGGAGTCGGTGCGCATCAAAGGTGTCGGCAATCCCGTTCCGGCACAACGACTGCTGAGCATGATACCGCGCCGCCGGCGGGACCGCTCCGCCGAATCGTTACTGGTCGGCCGCGAGCCTGAGCTGACCGAACTCGAGGCGATGCTGGGCCGCGCGGTCAACGGGCGCGGGTCGGCGGTATGCCTGGTGGGCTCGGCCGGAATCGGCAAGACACGCTTGGTCGATGAGGTTGTGCAGTGCGCGAAAGACCATGGCGTCGAAGTGTTCTCCGCATTCTGCGAAGCGCACACCACGGATGTCGCGTTCCACGTGGTCGCCGGACTGCTGGGCGCCGCTGCGCGCACCGGCGGTGTCGACGACAACGATATGCGCGCGACCGTGCGAGCCCGGGTGCCCGACGCCGACCCCGAGGACATGCTGCTGCTGGACGACCTGCTGGGCATCGTCGAACCCGGGACAGAACTGCCCAAGATCGACCCGGACGCGCGGCGACGGCGGTTGACCGCGCTGATCAACACCGCCCAACTGGCCCGCACCCATCCGGCGATCTTCGTCGTGGAGGACGTGCACTGGGTCGACGAGGTCAGCGAATCCATGCTCACGGACTTTCTGTCGGTGATCGCCGACACCTGCTCCCTGGTGCTGATCACCTGCCGGCCCGAGTATCGCGGACCCCTGCTGCAGGTACCCGGCGTCGCGGCGATGAGTCTGGAACCACTCGATGACCGGCAGACCTCGCTGCTGGTGGCCGAACTCCTCGGCACGCACCGGTCGGTGACCGAGGTCGCCGGGATCATCGCCGAGCACTCGGCCGGCAACCCGCTCTTCGCCGAGGAGATCACCCGCGAGCTCGCCCAGCGCGGCGTGCTGGTCGGTGACCGCGGCGACTACCTGTGCCGCACCGCCGCAACCGAGATCCACGTGCCGGCAACCCTGCAGGCGACGCTGGCCGCGCGCATCGACCGGCTCGGCGCGACGGCCAAACAGACCCTGGCGGCGGCCGCGGTCATCGGATCCCGTTTCAGCCGGGCACTGTTGGCCGGCCTGGGCGTCGACCCGTGCGTCGACGAACTCGTCAGCGCCGAGCTGATCGAACCACTGCCGCCGTCGACCCCGGACGCCGATTATGCGTTTCAGCACCCGCTGATCCGGATGGTCGCCTATGAGGCCCAACTGAAGTCCGGTCGCGCCGAGGTGCACCGCAGGCTCGCCGCCGCCCTCGAATCACGCGACCCGGCAGCGGCTGACCAGAACGCGGCGCTGATCGCCGAACATTGGGAGGCCGCCGGCGAACACCACAGCGCCTACGGCTGGCAGCTGCGCGCCGCGGCATGGGCACTGAACCGCGACATCACCGCGGCACGAATGAGTTGGGAGCGCGCCCAGAAGATCGCCGACACACTGCCCGCCGACGCCCCCAACCGGACCGCGATGCGGATCGCCCCGCGCACCATGCTCTGCGGGATCGCCTGGCGGGCAGGCTTGGACGACATCCCGTCACGGTTCGAGGAGCTGCGCGCGTTGTGCGACGCCGACGGAGACAAGCCGTCGCTGGCGATCGCGATGGCGGGTCTGGTGATCGGCTGCGTGTATCAAGACCGGGTTCACCAGGCCTCGGAGCTGGCCTCGGAAACGATGGCGCTGCTGGATTCCATCGGCGATCCGGCGCTGACGGTGGGGCTGTCGTTCGCGGCCATCTACGCCAAGACCGAACTGGACGGCTGGGACGACGTGGCCGAATGGTCACAGCGGGTCATCGACCTCGCCGACGGGGATCCCACCAAGGGCAGCTTCCTGCTCGGCTGTCCGCTGGCGGTCGTGTTGGCCGAGCGCTCCATCGCACGATGGCGGCTGGGGTATGCCGGATGGCGCGACGACCAGCAGTGCGCGCTCGCCATGGCCCGCGACACCGACCCGTTGTCGTTCGTCGTGGCGGTGGCATTCACCTACCAGTGCGGCATCGCCTACGGGGTCCTGCACCCGGACGATGCGACGGTGCGCACCATCGAGGAGGCGCTGAGTCATGCCGAACGCTCGGGTGACGACTACACCCTGGCCAAAGCACGACAGACCTTGGGTTTCGCGCTGCTACACCGTCCCACCGCCGGCGAACGCCGCCGCGGACAGCAGATCCTGGCCGAGGTCCGCGGCGTCGGCGAATTCCCGATCACGCTGGTCCTGCTGGCCCGGGAACGGGCCCGGCACGGGGAACGTGAGCACGCCCTCCCGCTCATCCGCACGATCGCCGACCAGCTGGTCCGCGGCGGCCAACTGCTGGGCTGGGGCTTTCACGCGACCAACGTCCTGGTGGAGACCTTGCTGGAGGGGGCCACCGCTACCGATCTGGCCGAAGCCGAGGCCGCGATCGAGCTCCTGGCGACCGCACCCGCGGAGGAGAATCTGGCGATCCGCGACATCTGGCTGTTGCGGCTGCAGGCCCTGCTGGCCAGGGCACGCGACAACACCGCGCAGTACGCCGACTTCCGTGACCGCTACCGCGGCATGGCCGAAACGCTCGGCTTCGAGGGGCATCTGGCCTGGGCCGAAGCGATGCCCTGACGAACAGGCCCGGCCCGGTCAGCCGGTGGTGTGCACGATCAACACGTCGACCTTGGCGCGCCGCGACACGTTGGCCGGCACCGACCCGAGCAACCGCCCGGCGATCGTGCTCAGACCCACGTTGCCGACCACCAGCAGGTCCGCGTTGACCGACTCGGCCAGTTCCACCAGCGCGTCCACCGGCGCGCCGACGACCGCGCGCTCCTCCACCTCGTAGGCCCCGGCCGCGACAGCGCGCTCCTTGGCCTCCTTGAGGATGGCGTAGATCGGGGCGCTGCCGGAGGCCTTGTAGCTCTCGTCCTTCAGAGCGTCGACGGCCCGCGGGTCGTCGGCGTGCGGCAGGTAGGCGGTGGCGATGACGACCTTCGCACCCTCACCCGACGCCAGGTGACCGGCACGGTCGACGGCACGCAGCGAAGAATCCGAGCCGTCCGTGCCGACCACCACCGTCTTGTAGCCGCTCATCCGTAACCCTCCCGGTGAAAAGTTGAAATGCGCTAATAAGCCATGGCGACACTAACGCGTCAGAGGCCCCGATGGGGGCGATTGGCGTCACATGTCGCCTGCGTTGCTGCACACACATCGGCGCTGGCCGGTACGAAAACCGCATCTCACCGCCGTCGTGACGTGGCTGACACCCGGCGCCGGGCGGTAGCGTGAACTGTCATAACCGTCATCGCTCGCGATAGCAGACGCCGTTGAGCCTGGTACTGGCCCGGGCTCCGGTGGGCACGGCGGCGGATTCGCCCCGCCGGCGGCGCCGGCCCCCGGATGCGGTCCTGATCGGGTTGGTGGCCACCGTGATCAGCGGCATCGGCGCGAGCCGGCCATCCCTGTGGTTCGACGAGTCGGCCACCATCTCGGCGTCGACGCATCGGTCGCTGCCGGAACTGTGGCAGCTGCTGACCCACATCGACGCGGTGCACGGCCTGTACTACCTGTTCATGCACGGCTGGTTCGCCGTGTTCCCGGCGACGGAATTCTGGGCGCGGGCACCCAGCTGCCTGGCGGTCGGCGCCGGCGCCGCCGGGGTGGTGGTGTTGTCTCGCCGGTTCACCGGCCGGCGCGTGTCGGTCTGCGCCGGCGTGCTGTATGCGGTGCTGCCACGGATGACGTGGGCCGGGGTGGAAACGCGCCCCTATGCGTTCGCGGCGATGTCCGCGGTCTGGCTCACCGTGCTGTGGCTGAGCGCGGCGCGCCGGAACACCGCGGCGCGGTGGCTGGGTTACGGCGCCGCGCTGGTGGCCTCGACCCTGCTGAACACCTTCACCGTGCTCATGGTGGCGGTGCATGCGGTGGGCCTGCGGGCGTGCGGGAGCGACCGCTCGGTGCAGCGGCGCTTTGCCGGCGCCGCCGGAATCGCCCTGGCCGTGCTGGCTCCGTTCCTGTGGTTCAGCCAACGGCAGATCTGGCAGGTCGCCTGGATACGGCCGGTGAACGGCCACACCGTCCTCGAGATCGCACAGCAGCAGTTCTTCGACGACAGCGTGCCGTTCGCGATCTCGGCCTGGTTGCTGATCGCCGTCGCCGTGGTGGGCGTGCGGGCCGGGATCCGTCCGGCACCGGCCGGCGCGGTGCGGCAACTGGTGATGCTCTGCGCCGCCTGGCTGGTCGTCCCCACCGTGGTCACGGTGGCCTATTCGGTGCTGGTGAAACCCGTCTACTACCCGCGCTACCTGATCGCCACCGCGCCCGCCATGGCGATCGCGTTGGCCCTCGCGTTGCACATCGCCGTGGCCGCGCTCGCCCGGCCGCGCCGCGCCGTCATCACTGGGCTGGCGGTACTGGCGATCGCGGCGGCGCCCAATTACGTTGTCAATCAACGCGATCGCTACGCCAAAGAGGGTTGGGACTACAGCGCGGTGGCCGACGTGATCGACGAGCACGCCCGGCCCGGAGACTGCCTGATGATCGACAACACCACCAGGTGGTTGCCCGGCCCGATCCGGGCACTGCCGGCCGGCCGGCCCGAGACGTTCGCCAAGCTGCGAGACCCCGGCCTGGGACCGCGCCGGCAGCAGCTGGGCCGGCTCTGGGACGGGCATCTGGCGGTGTGGGCGCTGACCGATCAGTTCGCCGACTGCCCGACGATCTGGACCATCACCGATCATGACCGTGCCCTGCCGGCCCATCAGGTCGCGGTCATGCTGGCGCCGGGCGCCCGGTTCGCCCGCACGCCCGACGGCCGGGTGCTGCACCGGTTGGGCTTCCACGTCGTCGAACGCTGGCAGTTCACCTACTCCCAGGTGATCAAGTCCACCCGGGTGAAATCCGCGAGACAACCCGTCAGGTGGAGGCGCCCGGCAACGGGCTGCTACCGCGGCTGGCCCGATAGGCCACCACGCACCCGACGGCGGCCATGGCGGCGAAGATCGCGAACAACCAGCGGGCGGCCGGCAGACCGGTGCTGATCGCGGTGTTGACCACCAGGCCGGCGAAGCCGGCCCCGAACGCCCCGCCGATCAGCGCGACGGTGTTGATCGCGGCCGCGGCCGTACCGCCCTCGGCGGGATCGTCGACACAGCTCATCGCCCACGCCGACAGGTGCGGCCAGCCGGCGCCCACGCCGATCCCGACGACCAACAACGCGACCGCCCAGATCGCACCGACCGCGGTCGGGTTGTAGTGGTTCATCCGGGTGAACGCGACCACCGCCAGCCCCGCCGACATCACCAGCGGCGCGCTGATCACCAGCCCGATCACCACCCGCGTCTTGCTCACCGAGGCGCTGGCGATCTCGCTGATCGTCCAGCCGGTGGACAAGGCCGCACCCAGGAACCCGGCCATCACCGGCGGCAGGTGGGCCAGCCGCTGACCCAGCAGCGGGATGTACAGGTTGGCCTTCGTGGTGGCCATCAGCAGGCCCAACGTCAGATAGATCCACTTCTCCCGGCCCGGGTGGAACGCGCTGGGCGGCAACACCGCCGCCGACGAGCGCTTGTCCAGGAACAGGAACACCACCAGCAGGACGCCGCCGACCAGCAACAGCCCCGCCGCACCGAACATGTTGTGCGGCAATTGCGCCACACTGACCGCCAGCGCGGCGGCACCGAGCAGCAGCAGCGACCGCACCGGGATCTTCATCGGTTCGCCGTGATGGCCGCCGCGACTCGCCGACATCACCACACTCACCGCCGCGGCCATCACCCCGGACAGCACCACCATGACGGCGAATGCCCATCGCCACAGACCGAACTGGGCGAACAAGCCACCGGCGGCCGGGCCGACCAACGTGCCGATCCCCCACATCGCCGATACCAGCCCTGATGCACGGGTCCACAGCCAACTGGGCAGGACGGCGTTGATCAGCGCATAACCCAATCCGGCCAGCAGGCCACCGCCCATGCCCTGCAGGGTGCGGCCGACCAGCAGCATCTCCATCTGGGGGGCCGCCGCGCACACCACACCGCCGGCGCCGAACGCCAGCAGACCCAACAGGTAGGACGACCGGGAGCCGATCCGGACCAGCACCGCGTTGGCCGCCGCGGCGGCGAGCACCGATCCGACCAGATACAAGGTGGTCACCCAGGAGTAGAAGCGCTCACCGCCGATGTCTTTGACCGTGCTGGGCAGCAGACTGACCGTCAGGAACTCGTTGGTCGCGTATAGGGCTACGCCCCCGGCCAGCACAGCCGAAGTCCCCAGATAGCGCTTTCCGAGCAGCTCACGCCAGCTGCCAGTGTTTACAGCGGAGTCGGTCGTCACCGCTTCAGTCAGATCCACCACCGCTTGCAGTCAATCACGGATCCCCGTGACACGCGAAAACGGTCCCCAAGCTGGCGCGTCACTTGATCCCGGCCGCGTCCATCCCCCGCAATTCCTTCTTGAGGTCGGCGATCTCGTCGCGGATCCGCGCGGCCAGCTCGAATTGCAGGTCACGGGCGGCGTTCATCATCTGATCGGTGAGGTCCTTGATCAGGTCGGCCAGTTCGGCGCGCGGCATGCTCGCCGTATCGCGGCCCTCGAACACCCCGGCACTCACCGCGCGGCCCGGTTCTCCCTGTGCCCGCCGGCCCCGCGAGGCGTTACGGCCCGACCCGGCGACCGCGATGTCCTTTCTGGCCTCGGTGTCTTCCGCTTCCCGGTACACCTGATCGAGAATGTCGGCGATCTTCTTGCGCAGCGGTTGCGGGTCGATACCGTTCGCCTCGTTGTAGGCGACCTGCTTGGCGCGGCGCCGTTCGGTCTCGTCGATGGCCTCGCGCATCGAGTCGGTGATCTTGTCGGCGTACATGTGCACTTCGCCGGAGACGTTGCGGGCTGCGCGGCCGATGGTCTGGATCAGGCTGCGGGTGGAACGCAGGAAGCCTTCCTTGTCGGCGTCGAGGATCGACACCAGCGACACCTCCGGCAGGTCCAGGCCCTCCCGCAGCAGGTTGATCCCGATCAGGACGTCGTAGTCGCCGAGCCGCAACTGTCGCAGCAGCTCCACCCGCCGCAGCGTGTCGACCTCGGAGTGCAGGTAGCGCACCCGGATCCCCATCTCCAGCAGGTAGTCGGTGAGGTCTTCGGCCATCTTCTTGGTCAGCGTGGTCACCAGCACCCGCTCGTCGGCCTCGGCGCGCTGCCGGATCTCGCCGATCAGGTCGTCGATCTGGCCCTTGGTCGGCTTCACCACCACCTTCGGGTCGACCAGGCCGGTCGGGCGGATCACCTGCTCGACGAACTCGCCGGCGGCCTGGCTGAGCTCATAAGGGCCCGGGGTGGCCGACATGTAGACCGTCTGCCCGATCCGGTCGGCGAACTCCTCCCAGGTCAGCGGCCGGTTGTCGCAGGCCGACGGCAGCCGGAACCCGAACTCCACCAAGTTTCGCTTCCGCGACATGTCCCCCTCGTACATGCCGCCGATCTGCGGCACGGTGACGTGCGACTCGTCGATGATCAGCAGGAAGTCCTCCGGGAAGTAATCCAGCAGGGTGGCCGGCGGGGAGCCGGCGCCGCGACCGTCGATGTGCCGGGAATAGTTCTCGATGCCCGAGCAGAACCCGACCTGGCGCATCATCTCGATGTCGTAGTTGGTGCGCATCCGCAGCCGCTGGGCCTCCAGCAGCTTGCCGTGGCGCTCCAGCTCGTCGAGCCGGACGGCCAGTTCCTCCTCGATGGTGGAGATCGCCTGGGTCATCCGCTCCGGGCCGGCCACATAGTGGGTGGCCGGAAAGATCCGCAGCGAGTCGACCTTGCGGACCACGTCCCCGGTGAGCGGATGCAGGTAATACAGTGCCTCGATCTCGTCGCCGAAGTACTCGATGCGGACAGCCAGCTCCTCATAGGAGGGGATGATCTCGACGGTGTCGCCGCGCACCCGGAACGAGCCGCGGGTGAACGCCATGTCGTTGCGGGTGTACTGGACATCAACCAACAACCTCAGCAGTCCATCCCGCGGCACCTCGGAGCCGACCTGCAGCTCGACGGAGCGGTCCAGGTAGGACTGCGGGGTGCCCAGGCCGTAGATGCAGGACACCGACGCCACCACCACCACGTCGCGCCGGGACAGCAGGCTCGAGGTCGCCGAATGGCGCAGCCGCTCCACGTCGTCGTTGATGGAGCTGTCCTTCTCGATGTAGGTGTCGGTCTGGGCGATGTAAGCCTCGGGCTGGTAGTAGTCGTAGTAGGAGACGAAGTACTCGACGGCGTTGTGCGGCAACATCTCTCGGAGCTCATTGGCGAGCTGCGCGGCCAGCGTCTTGTTCGGCGCCATCACCAGGGTGGGCCGCTGCAACCGTTCGATCAGCCAGGCCGCGGTCGCCGACTTGCCAGTGCCGGTGGCGCCGAGCAGCACCACGTCCTTCTCCCCCGCGTTGATGCGCCGGTCCAGCTCGGCGATGGCGGTAGGTTGGTCGCCGGCGGGCTGGTAGTCGCTGACCACTTCGAAACGGCCGCCGGCCCGCACGATGCCTTCGACGGCGTCCGCGGCAGGCCGGTACTCCGAATGCGCGACGACGGGGTGTTCGGTTGCGAAAGCCACGAACCCAGAGTAGGCCGGGTGTCTGACAGACGTCCGTCGACGACGCGGCCGCCCAGTGGCGGCCCGGGAGAGGCCAACACGGTGCATCCGCCCAAGCACGAGACCTTTGACCTGGTCGCGAAGACCAACACCGACCCGAAAGGGGTGGTGCGCGCCGTCGACGTCTACACCGTGCAACCGTGGGGTCTCTATCTGGCCCGGCCCACCCCGGGACGCGCCCAGTTCCGCTACCTGGAGTCATGGCTGCTGCCCGAGCTGGGGCTGCGTGCGACCATCTTCCACTTCAACCCGGGCCACGAACGCGACCAGGACTTCTACCTCGACGTCGGCGACTACACCCGGGGACCTGCGCAGTGGCGCTCCCGGGACCACTACCTGGACCTGGTGCTGCGCACCGGCCGCGACGTCGAACTCACCGACGTCGACGAGTTGATGGTCGCCGTGCGGGAGGGTCTGCTCACCCAGGACGACGCCGAGCGGGCGGTGATGCGCGCGGTCGCCGCCGTCGACGGCCTGGCCGGCAACGGCTACGACCTGCAGCGCTGGCTGACCGGCCTGGGCATGCCGGTGTCCTGGCCGGTCAACGACGGCCTGGCCGGGCCGCCGGCGGGGACGCACCGGTAACCACCGCAGCGCCGGCCGTTGTTTAGGTAATCTCGAAAAGATGAACGCCAACCTGCGAATCGGTGTCGCCACCGCGACGACCGCGGCCCTGCTCGGGTGCGGTCAGCTGATCCCGGCGACGGCCGCAGCCGACGAGCTGCACAACGTCACCTATATCGCGCGGGTCGACGCATGGACCACCGGCAGCGTGGTCACCTTCATGCTCAACGACACCCAGACCGCCAGCGGCGACATCGACGGCTTCGGGGCGCCGTTCGAGGCCAACGCGGTGCTCTCCGACCCGAGCAAGGCGGGCATGGTCATCCGGCTGCGCTGGCCGTCGTCGGCGAACGTGCACTGCGAGATCCACGTGGATGACCTCGTTGCGGTGAAGAGCGACCGCTTCGTCACCACCTGGAAAGACAGCAGCGACCCGCGCAACGGCGCGATGCTGTGCGGCGCGCTGATCAGCAGCATGGCCTGACCGGCCTTAAGGACCCCAGCCGGTGTCGTCGGCCCACGCCAGCGCCCGCCGGTAGGCGTCTTCGTCGAGTTCGTCGGAGGCGGCGAGGCGCTCGCCCGGGTTGGCCGCCAGCCAAGCCGGGACCAGCAGGGCGAACCGCTGATTGGGCCGGCCCTCGACGCGCAACTGAATGTGGGTGGGCCGTCCCGGGTCAGCCGACGCGTGAAACCGCTTCTCCCACAACGCCGGATCATCGCCGGTGGGCGCGGTGTCGGCGGTGACCCCCTCGACCCGGGGATAGCCGGCCGCCAGCAGCGGCTCGGCGAGCTCGTCGGCCACCGCCAGGGATTCCACCGTCACCTGCACCTCGATGACGTCTCGGGCGTCGCGCCCGGCCACCGCGGTATCGCCGACGTGATCGATGCGCAGTGCCCGGTGCCCGCAGCTGGTCTGCAGCCGGGCCAGAACGCGCTGCGCCTGATCCGGCCAGGTCGGGTCGGCCGGCACCGGCTGCGTCGGCGACGGCACGGTGCGGCGGGCGGCCAGGTTGTGGGCGAACGGCTCGATACGCTGCTGCCACAACTGCAGCGCCTGTGCCGCCAGCTCGTCGGGGTCCCCGGAGTTGTCCAGCCAGACGTCGGCGACCGCGCGGCGCTGCGGTTCGGTGGCCTGGGCGGCGATGCGGGCGCGCGCGTCTTCTTCGGGCATGCCGCGGTGGGTGCGGAGTCGGGTTACTCGGGTCTCGACGTCCGCGTGCACCACGATCACCAGCGGGAACATCGGCGCCATCTGCGATTCGACCAGCAGCGGGATGTCCTCGACGATGATCGCGTCAGCACCGGCCGCCGCGATCAACTCACTGCGGCGCCGCGCCACCAGCGGGTGCACGATGCCGTTGAGGGTCGCCCGCTTGTCGTCGTCGCTGAAGGCGATCGCGGCCAGCGCCGGACGGTCCAGCGCCCCGTCGGGCAGCAGAATCCCCGGCCCGAAGGCCTCGACCAGTGCGGCCAGGCCTTCGGTGCCGGGTTCGACCACTTCACGGGCGATGACGTCGCCGTCGACGACGACGGCGCCGAAGCGGCTGAAGGTCGCCGACACCGTCGACTTCCCGGCGCCGATACCGCCGGTCAGCCCGATGCGCAGCATCTGCGTTGCGCGTGACTAGGCGCTGTTACCGGCGAGCTTCTCCCGCAGCGCGGCGAGCTGCTCGTCGCTGGCCAGCGAACCGCCGGCAGGCGCCTCGTCGCGGTGCGACCCGTTGGCACCCGAACGAGACTCGGCGTGCTCGGCGGCAGCGAACTTCTCGATCTGCGCGGTGTGCATCTTGTGCCGGCGCTCGGCCTCGGCGTAGCGGGCCTCCCACTCGGAGCGCTGCTTGTCGAAACCCTCGATCCATTCGTTGGTCTCGGCGTCGAAGCCCTCGGGGAAGATGTAGTTGCCCTGCTCGTCGTAGCTGTCGGCCATGCCGTACTTCGAGGGGTCGAACTCCTCGGTGTAGTCCTCATTGGCCTGCTTGAGGCTCAGCGAGATCCGGCGGCGGTCCAGATCGATGTCGATGACCTTGACCATGGCGTCGTCGCCGACCGCGACCACCTGGTCGGGCACCTCGACGTGCTGCTCAGCCAGCTCGGAGATGTGCACCAGACCCTCGATGCCCTCCTCGACACGGACGAACGCGCCGAACGGCACCAGCTTGGTGACCTTGCCCGGCACGATCTGGCCGATGGCGTGGGTGCGGGCGAAGTGCCGCCACGGGTCTTCCTGGGTGGCCTTGAGCGACAACGAAACCCGCTCGCGGTCCATGTCGACGTCGAGCACCTCGACGGTGACCTCGTCGCCCACCTGAACCACCTCGGACGGGTGGTCGATGTGCTTCCAGGACAGCTCGGAGACGTGCACCAGGCCGTCCACCCCGCCCAGGTCGACGAACGCGCCGAAGTTGACGATCGAGGACACCACGCCCTTGCGGACGGCGCCCTTCTGCAGCTGGTTGAGGAACTCGCTGCGCACCTCGGACTGGGTCTGCTCCAGCCAGGCGCGGCGGCTCAGCACCACGTTGTTGCGGTTCTTGTCCAGCTCGATGATCTTGGCCTCGATCTCGCGACCGATGTAGGGCTGCAGGTCACGGACCCGGCGCATCTCCACCAGCGAGGCGGGCAGGAAGCCGCGCAGCCCGATGTCGAGGATCAGGCCGCCCTTGACGACCTCGATGACGGTGCCCTTGACGGCCTCGTCCTTCTCCTTGAGCTCTTCGATCGTGCCCCAGGCGCGCTCGTACTGGGCGCGCTTCTTGGACAGGATCAGCCGACCCTCTTTGTCCTCCTTGGTCAGGACCAGGGCCTCGACCTCGTCACCGACGGACACCACCTCGTGGGGGTCGACGTCGTGCTTGATGGACAGTTCGCGGCTGGGAATGACGCCTTCGGTCTTGTAGCCGATGTCGAGCAGGACCTCGTCCCGGTCAACCTTGACGATCGTCCCTTCCACGATGTCGCCATCGTTGAAGTACTTGATCGTTTTGTCGATGGCGGCGAGAAAATCCTCGGCCGAGCCGATGTCGTTGACGGCTACTTGCGGCGAGGTGACGGTGGGACTTGGCATGTGTTGGGTTGCTCCGGACAAGTTGTGGTCGTAGGGACAGGTGATATCACGCACGCGGGGCATGCGGTGGGCCACGACCCTGCTAGAACTGGTCGAGGACTACCTGTCGAGGCTACTCGACGCCTTGCACGCTGGACAAACCGGTGGTCATAACATCTAAGCTGCGTCGCTATGCCCCAGATGCGGAACCGCCGCAAGGTCGGAGCGCCGCTCTACGTCATCGTCCTGCTCAGCGTCCTCACCGCGTTGCTGCTGCTGTTCTTCACCGCGGCCAACCCGGGCGGCACGCTCACCGCGCTGGTGCTGGCCAGCATGTCAATGCTGGTGGTGCTGCTGTGCTACCGGTGGCTGGACCGGTGGGAGCCCGAACCACGCCGGTTGCTGCAGCTGGCGTTTCTGTGGGGCGCGTCGGTCGCCGTGGTGCTGGCGGTGGGGCTGGAAACGTTCGGATCCTCGTTGGCCACCGTGCGGCCGCTGGTGTCGAAGAGCTTCGACATGGCCGCGATCCAGGCGCCGTTCATCGAGGAGGCCGCCAAGGGACTGTTCCTGCTGATCATGCTGACCGGCCGCCGCCGCCATGAGCTCAACTCGCTGACCGACTGCATGGTCTACGCGGGCGTCGCCGCGGTGGGGTTCGCCTGGATGGAGGACATCGTCTACATCGCGCCCGCCGAGTCGCCGGCCAAGATGGCCGCGGTGGCCATCGCGCGACTGGTCGTCGGGCCGTTCGCCCACCCGCTGTTCACCACGATGACCGGTATCGGGGTGTTCTTCGCGCTGCGTCGCCGCGGGTTCTGGTCGAAGGCTTTCGTGATCCTGCTCGGCTATCTGGGGGCGGTCGGCATGCACGCCCTGTGGAACGCGTCGCTGTCGATGGGCGACGCCCGGTACTTCCTGACCACCTACCTGTTCTGGATGGTGCCGGTGTTCCTGCTGTTGGTGGTGCTGGGCGCGGTGAGCCGCCGGCACGAACAACACCTGGTCGCCACCAAGCTGCCCGCCATGGTGATGGGTGGGCTGATCAGCCCGAACGAGGAGACCTGGCTGGGCTCCATCCGGGCGCGCAAGCACGCGATCCGCGAAGCGCGGCGGATCGGCGGCAAGCCCGCGGCCCGCAGCGTCAAGAAGTTCGCCGCCCAGGTCGTGGAGTTGGCGTTCGTGCGGGATCGCATCGACCGCGGCTTCGGCGATCCCGAGGTGTTCGCCCTCCAGCACGAGGACGCCCACGGCGTGGCGGCGGCCCGGGCCGCGGCCCCGGTGCTGCAGGTGATGGCCGGTTACCGCTCGCCGCTGCTCGTCCGGCGTTAGGACCGCGATTTCTTGCCGAGCGCGCGTTTTGGCACGCGTTGGGCCGAATTTGCATGCCAAACCGCACACTCGACGACTACCTCGGCCGTCGTCGGTTGCGACAAGCCGCTAGTGCGCGGCGGCGTCCCAGCTGCGCCCGTAGCCGACCGCGACCTCCAGC
This sequence comes from Mycolicibacter senuensis, assembly GCF_002101885.1. GTDB lineage: Bacteria > Actinomycetota > Actinomycetes > Mycobacteriales > Mycobacteriaceae > Mycobacterium > Mycobacterium senuense. The sequence continues at coordinate 43,227 of NZ_LQPS01000008.1, read as the reverse complement.
GGGACGCTCAGCTGGTAGGCGCCGCCCATTTGAGCGCGCACCAGCGCCTCCAGCTCCCCGCGCTCACCCTCGGCCACCTCGAACAACAGCTCGTCATGCACCTGCAGCAGCATCCGCGACCGCAGCCCGGAGTCCTTCAACGCCCGATCGACGTTGATCATCGCCACCTTGATGATGTCGGCCGCGCTGCCCTGGATCGGGGCGTTGAGCGCGGCCCGCTCGGCGGACTCGCGGACCTGGCGGTTGCTGCTGTCCAGCTCCGGCAGGTAACGCCGCCGGCCCAGCACCGTCGAGGTGTAGCCGTCCTTGCGGGCCTGCTCCACGACGTCATGCAGGTAGTCGCGCACCCCGCCGAACCGGTCGAAGTAGGCGTCCATCTGCTCTTTGGCCTCTTCGGTGGAGATCTTGAGCTGCTGCGACAATCCGTAGGCGCTGAGGCCGTAGGCCAGGCCGTAGGACATCGCCTTGACCCGGCGCCGCATGTCCGCGGTCACCTCGTCGATCGGCACGCCGAACGCCCGCGACCCGACGAACGAGTGCAGGTCCTCACCGGTGTTGAACGCCTCGATCAGGCCCTCATCCGCCGACAGGTGCGCCATGATCCGCATCTCGATCTGGCTGTAGTCCGCGGTCATCAGCTCGGTGTAGGCCCCGTCATCATTTGAGCCGACGACGAACCCGTCGCGGATCTGTCGGCCTTCCTCGGTGCGGATCGGAATGTTCTGCAGATTGGGTTCGGTCGAGGAGAGCCGGCCGGTGGCGGCGATGGTCTGATTCAGCGTGGTGTGAATCCGGCCGTCGGAGGCCACCGCCTTGAGCAGCCCGTCGACGGTGACCTTGAGCCGGGTGACGTCGCGGTGCGCCAACAGGTGCTCCAGAAACGGGTGGCCGGTCTTGTCGAACAGTGACTGCAGCGCGTCGGCGTCGGTGGTGTAGCCGGTCTTGGTCTTCTTGGTCTTGGGCATGCCCAGCTCGTCGAAGAGCACCACCTGCAGCTGTTTGGGCGAGCCGAGGTTGATCTGCTTGCCGATCACCGCGTAGGCGGCTTCGGCGGCGTCGCGGATCTGGTCGCCGAACCGGCTCTGCAACTGCCCGAGGTGCTCAAGGTCGACGGCGATCCCGACGGACTCCATCTCGGCCAGTACCCGCTGCAGCGGCAACTCGATGTCGTCGAGCAGGGCGCCCGAGTCGATGCGGGCCAGCTCGGTGTCCAGCGCGTCGGCCAGATCGGTGACCGCGCGGGCCCGCAGGATCGCGGTCTGCACCGCCTGGTCGTCGACGCCGTCGGTGTCGTCGAGCAGCGAGAGTTGTTGCTGCTCATCGGATTCGGCGCGCAGCTCGCGGCGCAGGTAACGCACCGACAGGTCGTCGAGGCTGAAGCTGCGCTGGCCGGGCCGGACCAGGTAGGCGGCCAGCGCGGTGTCGCTGGTGACACCGGCCAGCGTCCAGCCGCGCCCGGCCAGATCGTGCATGGCCAGCTTCGCCTCGTGCAACGCCTTGGGTTTGGCCGCGTCGGCCAGCCAGGCCGCCAACGCCTCGTCGTCGGCGCCGGTGCACGTAGCGGTGTCGATGTAGCCGCCCTCGCCGTCGGCGGCGGCGATCGCCAGGGCGGTGGCGTCGCTGTCGTAGCTGCGGTGGGTGCCGATGACGGCCAGCCCGGCACGGCGGCCGTCGGCGGCGTGTTCGGCCAGCCAGGCGGCGACGGTTCCGGGCTCCAGCGCGCCGCCGCGCACCTCGAAGCCCTCGTCCACCTCCGGCTCGGCGGTGGCGAGCGTCTCGAACAGCCGGTCGCGCAGCACCCGGAACTCGAGGTCGTCGAAGAGTTGGTGGATCTGTTCGCGGTTCCACGGCACCAGCCGCAACGTGTCCGGCGTCTGGGCCAGCGGCACGTTGCGCACCAGGTCGGTGAGCTCCCGGTTGAGGATCACGCTGGACAGGTTGGCGCGCAACGCATCTCCGACCTTGCCCTTGACGGTGTCGACCTTGTCGACCAGTCCCTCCAGGGAGCCGTACTCGACGATCCATTTGGTGGCGGTCTTCTCCCCGACACCGGGGATACCCGGCAGGTTGTCGCTGGGGTCGCCGCGCAGCGCGGCGAAGTCCGGGTACTGCGCCGGGGTCAGGCCGTACTTCTCCACCACGGCGTCGGGGGTGAACCGGGTCAGCTCGCTGACCCCCTTGCGGGGGTACAGCACGGTCACGTTGTCGTTGACCAGCTGCAGGGCGTCGCGGTCGCCGGTGACCACCAGCACCCGGTAGCCCTCGCCGTCGGCCTGGGTGGCCAGGGTGGCGATCAGGTCGTCGGCCTCATAGCCGGGCTCGGACAAGGTGGTGATCCCCAGCGCGTTGAGCACCTCCTTGGTGATGTCGATCTGGCCGCGGAACTCGTCGGGCGTCGACGAGCGGGTGGCCTTGTATTCCGGGTAACGCTCGGAGCGGAACGTCTGCCGGGAGACGTCGAACGCCGCGGCGACGTGGGTGGGCGTCTCATCGCGCAGCAGGTTGATCAGCATGGCGGTGAATCCGTAGACCGCGTTGGTGGTCAGGCCGCTGCGGGTCTTGAAGTTCTCCGCGGGCAGGGCGTAGAAGGCCCGGTAGGCCAGCGAGTTTCCGTCCAGCAGCAACAGCGTCGATTTGGTCTGGGTTTCTTGCGCAGCGTCGGTCGGGGCGGTCTTGGCTGAGCTCACGCACCCAACTCTATGCACCCGGTGCGCGCGGCCGTCGACGCCGGCGGAATTGCAACACGTTTCAGTTCTGCCGTCGCGGTTCGGTACGCTGACCTGGTGCCAGATGTAGCCTCGCAGCCCGCGATCGACGGGTGGTACGCCACCGACGACGCCGGCCTCCCCCACCTGATCGGCGCCAAGTGCCCGCAGTGCGGCACCTATGTGTTCCCGCCGCGGGAGAACAACTGCCCCAGTCCCGCCTGCGACGGCGACGTGCTGGAGCCGGTCGCGCTGTCCCGGCGCGGCAAGATCTGGAGCTACACCGAGAACCGGTACTCCCCGCCGGCCCCTTACCCGCCGAGCGAACCGTTCGAGCCGTTCGCGATCGCCGCGGTGGAGCTGGCCGACGAGGGCCTGATCGTGCTGGGCAAGGTGGTCGAGGGCACCTTGGCCGCGGATCTGAAGGTCGGTATGGAGATGGAGCTGACCACCATGCCGCTCTACACCGACGACGACGGCGTGACGCGCACCGTCTACGCGTGGAAGAAGGTGGACGCATGAGCCCCGAGCCGCTGTACATCCTGGGTGCGGGCATGCACCCGTGGGGCAAGTGGGGCCGTGACTTCACCGAGTACGGGGTGGTCGCCGCCCGCGCCGCGCTGGCCGAGGCCGGCCTGAACGCGCAGCAGATCCAGTTCATCGCCGGCGCGGACACCATCCGCAACGGTTACCCCGGTTTCATCGCCGGTTCGACGTTCGCCCAGAAGCTGGGCTGGAACGGCGTTCCGGTGTCGTCCTCGTATGCCGCGTGCGCCTCGGGTTCGCAGGCGCTGCAGAGCGCCCGGGCCCAGATCCTGGCCGGGTTCTGCGACGTGGCGCTGGTGATCGGCGCCGACACCACCCCCAAGGGCGCCTTCGCCCCGGTCGGCGGTGAGCGTAAGAACGACCCGGACTGGCAGCGCTTCCACCTGATCGGCGCGATGAACCCGGTGTACTTCGCGCTGCTGGCACGCCGCCGGATGGACCTCTACGGCGCCACCTCCGAGGACTTCGCGAGCGTGAAGGTGAAGAACTCCCGGCACGGTCTTGCCAACCCGAATGCCCGCTACCGCAAGGAGTCCGCGGTCGAGGACGTGCTGGCCAGCCCGGTGGTCTCCGACCCGCTGCGCCAGCTGGACATCTGCGCCACCTCCGACGGCGCGGCCGCGCTGATCGTGGCCAGCGCGGAATTCGCCCGCAAACACCTGGGTTCGCTCGACGGTGTGCCGTCGGTGCGCGCGGTGTCCACCGTGACACCGAAGTACCCGCAGCACCTGCCGGAATTGCCGGATATCGCAACGGATTCCACCGCGGTGGTGGCCGCCCCGGAGCGGGTGTTCAAGGACCAGATTCTGGACGCCGCCTACGCCGAGGCCGGGATCGGCCCCGAGGACGTCAGCTTGGCCGAGGTCTACGACCTGTCCACGGCGCTGGAGATCGACTGGTACGAGCACCTGGGCCTGTGCCCCAAGGGTGAGGGCGAGCAGTTGCTGCGCAGCGGCGCCACCACGATCGGTGGTCGGGTGCCGGTGAACCCGTCCGGCGGGCTGGCCTGCTTCGGCGAGGCGATCCCGGCGCAGGCGATCGCCCAGGTGTGCGAGCTGACCTGGCAGCTGCGCGGCACGGCCACCGGCCGGCAGGTCGAGGGCGCCACCGTGGGTGTGACCGCCAACCAGGGCCTGTTCGGGCACGGCTCGTCGGTGATCGTCGCCCGATAGGTTCCCGGAGCGGTGACCGAAACCGTCGTCGTCAAGGTCAAACCGGGCAGCCGCAAGGGCCCGCTGGTGGAAGCCGACGCCGACGGCCAGTTGACGGTCTACGTGCGTGAACCCGCCGTCGACGGGAAAGCCAATGCGGCGGTGATCCGGTTGCTGGCCGAGCATTTCGGGGTGCCGCGCAGCCGCGTCGAGCTGGCTTCGGGAGCAGCGGCGCGGGTCAAGCGCTTCCGGATCGAGCTACCGTCCATACGAAATTGAACTGACGCCGGCCCGCACTCGCACTTGGCCTGCACGGTTGCAAACTCGGCGATGAGAAGTGCCCTGGTAGCGGACTCCCCTAGGAATCCGCCTGCGGCAAGAGCTCTTCCAACGTTGCGCGGGGAATCCGGCGAAATGCCCGCTTCGGCCGGTTGGCATCCAGGATGGCCACCTCGAGCGTTCCCGGCCCCAGCTCCCGCTGCTCGGCACCGTTTCCGGTGTCGGTCTGCTTGAGCGCGTTGACCGCGATGTGCAGCGCGTCGGCGAGCTCGGCGTTCTCGGTGTAGGACTCCTTGAGCGCCGAGATCACCGGTTCGGTGGTACCACCCATCACCACGAAGTGCGGCTCGTCGGTGATCGACCCGTCGTAGGTGATCCGGTACAGCTCAGGCGCTTTGGTCTGGCCCTGATAGGCGACCCCGGCCACGCACAGCTCGACCTCGTAGGGTTTGGCCTGCTCGGTGAAGATGGTTCCGAGGGTCTGCGCGTAGACGTTGGCCAACTGGCGCGCGGTCACATCGCGGCGGTCATAGGCGTAGCCGCGGGTGTCGGCGAATTGGATGCCGCCGCGGCGCAGATTCTCGAACTCGTTGATCCGCCCGGCGGCGGCGAACCCGACCCGGTCATAGAGTTCGCTGATCTTCTGCAGTGAGCGCGAAGGGTTCTCAGCAACGAACAGCACGCCGTCGGCGTAGGCCAGTGCAATCACCCCGCGGCCGCGGGCGATGCCCTTGCGCGCGAGCTCACCGCGCTCACGCATCGCCTGCTCAGGCGAGATGAAATACGGGAAGCTCATTTCTTACCCCGCTTGGTCTTCGCCGCCGAATCCCCTCCGCGCGTTCGGCTCTCGATGATCTCACGGGCCAATTCGGCGATGCGCTCCTCGGCGACGTCAACGGCGCCTTCGGAATCGATGGTGACCGCGGTCGGGTAGATGCCGCGCACCAGATCCGGTCCACCGGTCGCCGAATCGTCATCGGCGGCGTCATACAGCGCCTCGACAGCCACCCGCAACGCCGAATCCGCGTCGGCCACCTGGGCGTACAGCTTCTTCATCGACGACTTGGCGAACAGCGAACCCGAGCCCACCGCCTGGTAGCCCTCCTCCTCGACGTTCCAGCCACCGGCCGCGTCGAACGACACGATCCGCCCGGCGTGCTCCCCGTCCGGGTCATCGATGTCGTAGGCCACCAGCAGCGGCAGCGCCAACAGCCCCTGCATCGCCGCACCGAGGTTGCCGCGCACCATGATCGCCAGCCGGTTCACCTTCCCGGCGAACGTCAGCGGCACCCCTTCGAGCTTCTCGTAGTGCTCCAACTCGACGGCGTAGAGCCGGGCGAACTCGACGGCGATCGCGGCGGTGCCGGCGATGCCGGTGGCGGTGTATTCGTCGGTGACGTACACCTTCTGGACGTCGCGCCCGGCGATCATGTTGCCCTGCGTGGAACGCCGGTCCCCGGCCATCACCACGCCGCCCGGGTACTTCAGCGCGACGATCGTGGTGCCGTGCGGCAGCTCAGCGGTGCCGGCCGAACTCAAGCCCGCACTGCCCGCCGGCAGCAGGTCCGGCGCCTGCCGGCGCAGGAAATCCGAGAACGACGACAGGTCTACCGGGCTGGACGGCATCCCGGGAAGTGCGGAATTGACAGGAAGGCGATCATGGAACGGCCAGCTCACTGGCCGCCCTTTTGGACGTACGCGCGCACGAAGTCCTCTGCGTTCTCTTCCAGCACGTCGTCGATCTCGTCGAGCAGGTCGTCGGTCTCACCGGTCAGCTTCTCGCGACGCTCCTGGCCGGCCGCCGCGGGACCGGTGGGATCGTCGTCATCGCCACCGCCACCGCCACGCTTGGTCTGCTCTTGAGCCATCGCTGCCTCCTGCATCTCCATCGGCCCACGCATGACGCGCACGCCGGTTTCTCCACCCTACCGTCGGCACCGATGCGGACGCGGGCTAAGACGCGTAGTGCCTAAGTAGTGAGTTGTTCGACCAGTTCAGCCGCACTGTCCACCGAGTCGAGCAGCTCCCCGACATGGGCTTTGCTGCCGCGCAGCGGCTCCAAGGTCGGAATCCGGACCAGCGATTCCCCGCCCAGGTCGAAGATCACCGAGTCCCAGCTGGCTGCGGCGATATCGGCGCCGAACCGGCGCAGGCACTCGCCGCGGAAGTAGGCGCGGGTGTCGGTCGGCGGATTGTCGACCGCGTCGAGCACCTGCTGCTCGGTGATCAGCCGCTTCATCGACCCGCGGGCGACCAGCCGGTTGTAGAGGCCCTTGTCGAGGCGGACATCGGAGTACTGCAGATCGATCAGATGCAATCGCGGCGCCGACCAGCTCAGGTTCTCCCGCTGCCGGAAACCCTCCAGCAGCCGCAGCTTGGCCGGCCAGTCCAGCAGGTCCGCGCACTCCATCGGGTCGCGTTCCAGCTGGTCGAGGACGCGGGCCCAGGTCTCGATGATGTCGGTGGCCCGCGCATCCGGATCGCGCGCATCGACGAGCTTCGCCGCCCGGTCGAGGTAGATCCGTTGCAGCGCAAGACCGGTCATCTCCCGGCCGTCGGCCAGCGCGACGGTGGCCCGCAGTGTCGGGTCGCGGCTGATCACGTGCACGGCGCGCACCGGGCGGGCCAGCGCGAGATCGCTCAGGTCGATGCCGTGCTCGGGCCCCTCCTCGATGAGATCGAGCACCAGCGCGGTCGTCCCCAGCTTCAGATACGTCGACGTCTCGGCGAGGTTGGCGTCGCCGATGATCACGTGCAGGCGGCGGTACTTGTCGGCGTCGGCGTGCGGTTCGTCGCGGGTGTTGATGATGCCGCGTTTCAGCGTCGTCTCCAGGCCCACCTCGACCTCGATGTAGTCGGCGCGCTGCGAGAGCTGGAAGCCCGGTTCGTCGCCGGCCGGGCCCAGACCGACGCGGCCGGAGCCGGTGACCACCTGCCGCGACACGAAGAACGGGGTCAGGCCCGCGATGATCGCCGAGAACGGCGTCTGCCGGCTCATCAGGTAGTTCTCATGGGTGCCGTAGGAGGCGCCCTTGTTGTCGATGTTGTTCTTGTACAGCTGCAGCTTTGCCGCGCCCGGCACGCTGGCCACGTGGCGAGCGGCGGCCTCCATCACCCGCTCGCCGGCCTTGTCCCAGATCACCGCGTCCAGCGGGTCGGTGACCTCGGGTGCGGAGTACTCGGGGTGGGCGTGGTCGACGTAGAGCCGCGCCCCGTTGGTCAGGATCATGTTGGCCGCACCGACTTCGTCGGCGTCAATGATCGGCGGCGGGCCGCTCGATCGGCTCAGGTCGAATCCGCGGGCGTCGCGCAGCGGTGACTCCACCTCGTAGTCCCAGCGGGTGCGCTTGGCGCGCGGGATTCCGGCGGCAGCGGCGTAGGCCAGCACCGCCTGAGTCGAGGTGAGGATCGGGTTCGCGGTCGGATCCGATGGCGAAGCGATGCCGTATTCGACTTCGGTACCGATGATCCGTTGCATGCCTAGAGCCTAGGCGAGGGCCTCAACGACCCGGCGTCACCGTCGCCCGGCTGGTGCTCAGGGTGCGGTGGACCATCTCCTTGGCCGCCGCGATGACGGTGTCCGTATCCGGCTCGGCGTGCGCCAGGTAGGCAGCGTTCAGCAGGCCATCGACGGCGTAGTACAACAGCGCGGCGGTGGTGGGCGGATCGGTCACGGTCGCGGCCCCGGCTGCCACCGCCGCGGCAACGGTGTCGGCGAGCAGCGTGACGACTTTTGCATCAGCCTGGCGCAATTGGCGCAGCCCGTCGCCGGATGCTTGGGAGAACACCGCCCGGTGCAGAGCGGCATTGGCCATGTCGTAGCGGATCATCTGCTCGATCAGCGCATCGAGCGCTGCCGGCCACCCCGGTTCCGGAGGCATCGGTGCGGCGAGTTGGCCCCGCACGATGCCCAGGAAGGCATCGAGGTAGTCGGCCCACAGCCGCGCCAGCAGGTGATCTTTGGACTCGAAGTACAGGTAGAACGTTCCCTTGGCGACCTCGGCGGCGGCGGTGATCTTGTCCACCGTCAGCTCGGTCGGCCCATCTGCCAACAGCAGGTCCCGGGTCACCCCCAGCAGTTGGCGTTCCCGTTCTGCGGCGGGCAGCGTCGTGCGCCGTCTCCCGGATCCCTGCTGCCCCAAGACCTGTTCCTTTCCGCCCGACCGGTGCCGCCGTTGACAGCTCCGTAACGCCACCGCTACGGTAACATGACTGACGGTCAGTCAGTAGCTCGGATCGGTGAGCGGAGGAGCCCGTATGGCAACAACACCGGCAGCTACCGGTCAGGAGATCGCCGAAAGTCCCACCAGCCCGCTGAGCCTGATGGCGCTGGGCCGGGTGATTCTCGCCGGCGTGTCACTGGTCGCACCGCGAGGATTCGCCAAAATCCTCGGAGTCACACCGTGCCCCGAACTGACCTACATGACCAGGATCTATGGCGCGCGGGCGTTCGCGATGGGTCTGGGCTACCTCACCAGCGGCACCAAGGAACGCCGTCGCTGGAAGCGGCTCGCCCTGGTGGTCGACACCACCGACACCGTCAACGGTTTCGGCCACCTCGTGCGCCGCGATCTGCCGCTGCGCGCGGCCCTGAGCATGGTCGCCCTCACCGGGACCTATGCGGCCATCGGCGCCACGGAAGTCGCCGTCGAGCAGTTCGGCACACCCGCCTGACGCCGGCGTCGGGCTGTTCGCCCGGACCTACAGGTACTGGCCCAGGTTGGATTCGGTATCAATAGCGCGGCTCGCCGACGAACTCTTGCCGGTGACCAGGGTGCGGATGTAGACGATCCGCTCCCCCTTCTTGCCCGAGATCCGTGCCCAGTCATCGGGATTGGTGGTGTTGGGCAGATCCTCGTTCTCGGCGAACTCGTCGACGATCGAATCCAGCAGGTGCTGAATACGCAGACCGGGCTGACCGGTCTCCAGCACCGACTTGATCGCGTTCTTCTTCGCCCGGTCGACGACGTTCTGGATCATCGCCCCGGAGTTGAAGTCCTTGAAGTACATGACCTCTTTGTCACCGTTGGCGTAGGTGACCTCCAGGAACCGGTTGTCGTCGATCTCGGCGTACATCCGGTCGACGACCTTCTCGATCATCGCCTTGATGCAGGCCGCACGATCCCCGCCGAACTCGGCCAGGTCGTCGGCGTGCACCGGCAGCCCCACGGTGAGGTACTTGGAGAAGATGTCCTGGGCGGCTTCGGCGTCGGGGCGCTCGATCTTGATCTTGACGTCGAGACGGCCAGGCCGCAGGATCGCCGGGTCGATCATGTCCTCGCGGTTGGAGGCGCCGATCACGATGACGTTCTCCAGCCCCTCCACGCCGTCGATCTCACTGAGCAGCTGGGGAACCACCGTGGTCTCCACATCCGAGGAGACACCGGTGCCACGGGTGCGGAAGATCGAGTCCATCTCGTCGAAGAACACGATCACCGGCGTGCCCTCGGACGCCTTCTCCCGGGCCCGCTGGAAGATCAGCCGGATGTGGCGTTCGGTCTCGCCGACGAACTTGTTGAGCAGCTCCGGGCCCTTGATGTTGAGGAAGTACGACTTGGCCTCGTGAGCGTCGTCGCCGCGGACCTCGGCCATCTTCTTGGCCAGCGAGTTGGCCACCGCCTTGGCGATCAGCGTCTTACCGCAGCCGGGCGGGCCGTAGAGCAGCACACCCTTGGGCGGGCGCAGCGCGTACTCGCGGTAGAGCTCCTTGTGCAGGAAGGGCAGCTCCACAGCGTCGCGGATCTGCTCGATCTGGCGGCCCAGACCCCCGATGTCGCCGTAGCTGACGTCGGGCACCTCCTCGAGCACCAGATCCTCCACCTCGGCCTTGGGGATGCGCTCGAAGGCGTAGCCGGCCTTGGTGTCGACCAGCAGGGAGTCGCCGGGGCGCAGCTTGCGGGGCCGCCGGTCGTCCGAGTCGGTGTCCGGGTTGCGTTCGGGCAGGTCCTCTGCGACCAGCGGCTCGGCCAGCCACACGATGCGCTCCTCGTCGGCGTGGCCCACCACCAGCGCCCGATGGCCGTCGGCGAGCACCTCGCGCAGCGTCGAGATCTCCCCGACCGCCTCGTATGTTGTGGCCTCGACCACGGTCAGCGCCTCGTTGAGCCGCACCGTCTGGCCCTTCCTGAGGGTCGCGACCTCGATGTTGGGCGAGATGTTCAGCCGCATCCGGCGCCCCGAGGTGAACACGTCGACGGTCTCGTCCTCATGGGTTGCCAGCAGCACCCCGTACCCGCTGGGCGGCTGACCGAGCCGGTCGACTTCCTCACGCAGCGCCAGCAATTGCTGACGCGCCTCCTTGAGGGTGTCCATCAGCTTGGAATTGCGTGCGGTCAGCGAATCGATGTGCGCTTCGAGCTGACGGACGTCACGCCCGACGCGGGCAGTGTCCTGCGGCGCGTTGTCGAGTTGTTCGCGCAGCACCGCGGCCTCCCGGCGCAGCTCCTCCAGCTCCGCCAGGTCGTCGCCGGGCGTGCCGGATCCACTGGAAGCGTCGAAGGCCCCAGAACGCGCCGAGTCTCCCATGTTGTCCATGTTGCGCTCCTTTCCCGAACTGGAAGTTGAAGCGACGGATACCTCAACGCTACCGGCCATTGTGCATTCGCGTGCGCTGTGGCAATCCGACACACCGACGAACGCTGTTAGCCTGGGTGACGATTCAAGCCGTCGAAAGGATCTTTGTGACCGTGAAATACCTAGCCACAGGTATTGCAGCCGCCACGTTCGTGGGGGCAGCCGCAGCAGGTGTGACCTCGGTTGCAACCGTCTCCCCCCAGGTGCAATTGACGGTTTGGGGTGCGCCCCTGCCGCTGGAGCCGCCGGCCGCCATGCCGGCGCCCGAACAGTTGACCGACGTGCTGAACACCCTGGCCGACCCCGGCATCCCCGCCGCCGGCAAGTCCCACCTCATCGAGGGCGGCCTCGGCCCGGTCGAGAGCAGCGTGATGGACCGCAAGATGGCCAAGGGCGTCGCCAACGGCAAGTTCCCGCTGTCGATCAGCGTGGCCAACATCGCACCGGCCGGCCCGGGCGCGGCCACCGCGGATGTCACCGCCTCCGGGCCGCAGCTGGAGCCGCGTTCGGTCAACCTGATGTTCGTCGACCAGGGCGGCTGGAAGCTGTCCAAGACGTCGCTGATGACGCTGTCGCAGATGACTTCGTCCAACTGATGTCGAACTGATCGCCGATGTCCCGGCAGCGCATCGCCTTGAGCACCTTGGGTACCGCCCTGGCGGCGGTGCTGGCGCTGTCGGGCTGCGCCAGCCACCCGCAACCGGCTGAACCGCCGGCCGAGGTCTCGGTGACGGCGACGACAACGGTAGCGGCGCAACCGCCGTCGTCGCCGCTGCCTGCACCCGAGGCACTCACGGATGTGCTCTACCGGCTGTCCGATCCGGAGATTCCCGGCGCCGAGAAGGTCAGCCTCATCGAGAGCGCCAAGCCCACCGACGCCGCGACCATCGACAGGTTCGCCACCGCACTCAAAGACGGCGGTTACCTGCCGCTGCAGCTCGACGCCGCCGGAATCACCTGGTCGGACCGTCACCCGGGCAGCGTGACCGCCGACGTGACCGTCGACACCGCCAATCCCGACACCGGCGGGTTCGCATTCCCGATGGAGTTCACGCCGCGCGACGGCGACTGGCAGCTGTCGCAGGAGACCGCCAAGACCCTGCTGGCGTTCGGCAAGGCTCACGCCGGCTCGTCCACCGCGCCTCCCACGGCGACGCCGTAGCCATGTGGGTCGGCTGGTTGGAGTTCGACCTGCTGCTCGGTGACGTGCATTCCCTCAAGCAGAAGCGCTCGCTGGTGCGCCCGATCGTCGCGGAGTTGCGCCGCAAGTTCAATGTGTCGGCGGCAGAGACGGATTCGACCGATCTGCACCGGCGCAGCGGTGTCGGCGTGTCCGTGGTCTCCGGGGAGCGCCGACACGTGGTCGAGGTGCTCGATGCGGCCGAGCGGCTGGTGGCCGCCCGCCCGGAGATCGAGTTGCTGTCGGTGCGACGGGGATTCAGCCACAGTGACGACTGAGGTTGTCCCACTGGGCGATTCAGTCGGCGTAGGAAAGGGCCGAGAGGGAGGGCGATGAGCGGATGCCGAGCTGGCGCGACACCGTGACCGAACAGGCGCAGGCAGACCTTGACGGACTCACCGACGCCGCGGTCAACCTCGCCCTGGAGACCATCGCGGCCCGCGGCGAGTTCCTGCCCTTCGCGCTGGCGGTGTCCGTCGACGGTGAGCGCGTGGTGATCGCACCCGACGACCCGACATCAGCGAAGTCGACCGTCGTCGAACAACTGGCGGCGCAGTGGCGGGCGGTGACCGCGCTCAAGGACAGTCTGCGGGCCGCCGCCGTCGCCTTGAACGTCACGTTGAGCGATGCCCGCCGCGACGGGATCGAGGTCAGCGTCGAACACCGTGAGGGCGCCGCGATAGGGCTGATCTTCCCCTACACGACCGGCGCCGAGGGCACAGTGGAACTGGAGCCACCGTCGCAGCACGCCATGAATCCGCGCCTCTGGGGCCCCTGACCGTCGCAGCCCACCCGAGGTTCGCCGCTCACACCGGGCGTTTGCGTCCCAGCCGGGTCGGGGTCACCGTGCCCGGCGCCAGCCGGCGGGCGCAGACCAGGAACGCGGTGTGGCCGCGCATCGCATGCTGCGGGCGCACCGCCAGCCCGACGACGTTCCAGCCGCGTTGCATGGTCTCCCACGATCGCGGCTCGGTCCAGCACTGCTGTTCGCGCAGCGCCTCATTCACCTGGGAGAGCTGGGTGACGGTGGCGACGTAGATCACCAGCACTCCGCCGGGGATCAGCACCCGCGACACGACGTCGAGCACGTCCCACGGTGCGAGCATGTCCAGCACCACCCGGTCGATCGACCCGTCGGGCAGGTCGCAGTCGGCGACATCGCCCATCACCAGCCGCCAGTTGTCGGGCAGCTGCCCGACGAAGGTCTCGACATTGCGGCGGGCATGCTCGGCATGGTCGTCGCGCAGTTCGTAGGAGACCACCCGGCCCTCTGGCCCGACGGCCCGCAGCAAGGACAGGGTCAATGCGCCCGAGCCGGCGCCGGCCTCCAGCACCCGGGCCCCGGGGAAGATGTCGCCCTCGTGAATGATCTGTGCCGAATCCTTCGGGTAGATCACCTGCGCCCCGCGCGGCATCGACATCACGTAGTCGACCAGCAGCGGTCGCAGCACCAGGAACGGGTCACCGTTCGCGGACTTGACCACGCTGCCGTCCGGCAGCCCGATCACCTCGTCGTGCGGGATGGCGCCGCGATGGGTGTGGAAGTCACCGCCGGGGACCAGCACCGTGGTGTAGCGGCGGCCCTTGGCGTCGGTGAACTGGGCCCGGTCGCCTGCTTCGAAGATCCCGGATTCGGACACAGCCGTTCACCCTACGCAGCGTGTGAGGCGTGGGTGGTCGGAGCATGCCCGTAGGGTTCTGCCCATGAGTAGGCCTGCGTTGTCCCCGTCGCGGGCGGCCGACTTCAAGCAGTGCCCGCTGCTGTATCGGTTCCGGGCGATCGACCGGCTGCCCGAGCCGCCGTCGACGGCGCAACTGCGCGGCACCGTGGTGCACGGCGCACTCGAGCGCCTCTACGCACTGCCGGCCGCCCAGCGCGGCCCCGAGACGGCCCGCGTGCTGGCGGGACCGGCCTTGGAGCAGCTGGTCAGCGCCGAACCGGAGCTGGCGGTCGGGCTGGATGCCGAGCGGTTGCTGGCCGAAGCACGCAAGCTGCTGACCGGCTACTACCGGCTGGAGGATCCGCGCCGGTTCGATCCGCAGAGCTGTGAGCAACGCGTCGAGGTCGAACTCGCCGACGGGACGCTGCTGCGCGGTTTCGTCGACCGCATCGACGTCGCCCCGACCGGCGGGATGCGGGTGGTCGACTACAAGACCGGCCGGGCGCCGTCGCCGGGCAGCGCCTCGGCCCAGTCGAAGGCACTGTTCCAGATGAAGTTCTACGCGGTGGCGCTGCTGCGGTCACGCGGGGTGCTACCGGCACAGCTGCGGCTGATCTACCTGGCCGACGGCCAGCTCCTGGACTACTCCCCCGACCACGCTGAGCTGCTGCGCTTTGAGAAGACCCTGATCGCGATCTGGCGCGCCATCCAAACCGCCGGTGCCACAGGCGATTTCCGGCCGAATCCGTCGCGGTTGTGCGATTGGTGCGCGCACCGCGCGTTGTGTCCGGCGTTCGGCGGGACCCCGCCGGCCTATCCCGGCTGGCCGATGGACGGCGCGGCGTGAACGGCAGCTACTACCACCGGGCCGCCGGGTCCGACGGCGTCTACGAATCCAGCGATCTCACCCGCAGTAACTGGGGGCAGCTGCAGCACGGCTCTCCCCCGCTGGCGCTGCTCACCCGGGAGATCGAGCGGCTGCTCCCCGAGGGGCAGCGGATCGCTCGGCTGGGCCTGGACATCCTGGCGGCGATACCGGTGGCCCCGGTACGGGTGCAGGCCCGGGTGCAGCGGCCGGGTCGGCGAATCTGTCTGCTCGAAGCCGAGATGCACACCGTGGACGACGACGACCGGCCGGTGGCGCGGGTGAGCGCGTGGGCGCTGGCCACCGGCGACACCTCCGCGGTGGCCTCCGACCGGTACCCGCCGCTGGTCGACGGACCGTCGCAGCCGCCGCCGGAATGGTTCGCCCAGGCCAGCGGCTACGCCCGATCGGCGGACTGGCGCCTGCTGCCGGACTCGGCCGACGGCGCTGCGGTGTCCTGGCTGAGCCCGCGGGTGCACCTGGTCGACAGCGAGCAGACCACCGCCCTGCAGCGGCTGGCGATGGTGGTCGACTCGGCGAACGGGGTCGGCGCCGCGCTGGACGTCGACGAGTACATGTTCATGAACACCGACACCGTCGTGCATCTGCACCGGGAGCCGGCCGGGGAGGATTTCGGGCTGCGGGCCCGCGCCTCGATCGGGCCGGACGGGATCGGCGTGACCACCGCGGAATTGTTCGACCGCAGCGGGTTCATCGGAACGTCGGCGCAGGCGTTGCTGGTGCAGCGGCGCTGAACGTCTCAGCTCACAGCACAGCGGTGTACGCGGCGATCGCGATGCCACCCAGCACCGCCACGCTGTCCTCCACCAGCGCGATCGGCAGGTCGCGGCCGCCGCTGACGGCGACCAGGCGCTGCCGCACGGCGAAACCGGCCAGCGTGCCGATCACCGCACCGATAATGCCCGCGCCCAGAGACGTCCAGGTGTAGTTCCAGGCCGTGCCGAGCACCGCACCGGCGAACCCGCCCAGCACGATCCGGGCGGCGAACGACAGGGGCATCGTGCGGTTCGGGGTCTTGGGCAATTTATCGCTGACGAGTTCACCGACGGCCAGCACCGTCAGGATGGTGACGGTCGCCGGGTGACTCAACCACTGAGCCCAGGTGCCGTCCAGGTTGATCCAGTGCAGCGCGGCCGCCCAGGCCATCACGGCCGGCGCGGTCAGCGCACGCAGTCCGGCGACGACACCGATCAACAGCGCGAGGAGCAGCACGATGAAATGCGTCACTAGAGCCTCCTAGGTTCTCCCGGACGCTAACACGTCGACAACTCCCCGACCTGCACTGATCAAATTCGGCAGAATCTGATGTCCGAGGCGAGGATGGCTTTGGCCCCGATGGCGGCCAGTTCGTCCATGATCGCGTTGACCTGGCGGCGCGGCACCAGCGCGCGAACCGCCACCCAGTCCGGCTCGGCCAGCGGGGCGATGGTCGGTGACTCCAGGCCCGGAGTGATCGCGGCAGCCTGCTCGAGAGCCGCACGCGGACAGTTGTAGTCCAGCATCAGGTACTGCTGGCCGAAGACCACGCCGCGCACCCGGCCCGCCAGTTGGTCACGGGCCGCGGCCGTCTGTTCACTGCGGCCGTTCGGCTCGGCGGCCTCGATGAGCACCGCCTCCGAATCGCACAGTGTCTCACCGAAGGCCACCAGATCATGCTGGCGCAGGGTGCGGCCCGATCCGACCACGTCGGCGATCGCGTCGGCCACCCCGAGCTGTATCGAGATCTCCACGGCGCCGTCCAGACGGATGACGGTCGCATCGATTCCCTTGGCCGCCAGGTCTTTCCGAACGAGATTGGGATAGGCGGTGGCGATCCGCTTGCCGGCCAGATCCGCCACGGTCCAGTCCCGCCCGGCGGGAGCGGCGTACCGGAACCGCGACGAGCCGAATCCCAGTGCCAGCCGTTCGCGCACCGGCGCGGTGGATTCCAGGGCCAGATCCCGGCCGGTGACCCCGAGGTCCAGCTCCCCCGACGCGACGTAGATGGCGATGTCCTTGGGCCGCAGGAAGAAGAACTCCACCTTGTTGGACGGATCGAGGACCGTCAGGTCCTTGGCGTCGGTGCGGCTGCGGTAGCCGGCCTCCGCCAGCATCGCCGCGGCGGACTCACTGAGCGCCCCCTTGTTGGGGACCGCGACACGCAACATGTTCACAGCTTCCGATACACGTCGGACAGCGTCAGCCCGCGCGAGATCATCAGGACCTGGGCCCAATACAGCAGCTGACTGATCTCGCCGGCCAGTGCGTCATCGGACTCGTGCTCGGCGGCCAGCCACACTTCGCCGGCCTCCTCCAGAATCTTCTTGCCGATGGCGTGTACCCCGGCGTCCAGCGCGGCGACGGTGGCGCTGCCGGCCGGTCGGGTTGCGGCGCGCTCACCGAGTTCGACGAACAGCTCCTCGAAGGTCTTCACGAGCAGGGATTGTTTCATGCCCGGTCACGGGCAGTCACGGCAGTTTCGCTGCATCGCGCTTCCGGCGCCGGGGCGAGCGTGCACAGCCCGGCAGCTTTCACGGCGTGTCGGCGGGCAGCCATGCACCCTCGCGAGGGGAAGACAGCCGGGTGTAGATCTCGTGCAGGTCCGCCAGCCCGAGCCCGGCCAGCGACCCCACCTGGTGACGCATCGCGCCGAGCGGCACCGGTATCGCATTGGGCGCCACCAGCACCGCACAGCCCGCCGCCTCGGCCGAGGCCGCCCCGGTCGGCGAGTCCTCCACGGCCAGACACCGGCGCGGATCCAGCTCCAGCAGCTGCGCGGCCCGCCGATAGGGGTCCGGTGCCGGTTTGCCGCGGGCCACCTCGTCCCCGCAGACCACGACCGCGAAATAGTGCCGGCCGATGCTGTCCAGCGCCCGCTCGGCCAGCATCCGCGGGGTGTTGGTCACCAGCGCCATGGGCAGGGCCGCCGCCGCCAGTCCATCCAGCAGTTCGCGGGCGCCGTCGCACCAGGGCAGGCCCGCGTCGAAGAGCTCGCCGGTGTAGGCGTGCAGCCAGCGCGCCGACTCCGCCATCGCCGCCGGGTCCGGTTCCAGGCCCAGGTCGTCGTAGACGATCCGCATGGTGTTCTCCGCGCAGCCGCCGACGGTCGCCGCCCGCACCTCTGGCCGCAGCACCCCGCCGAGGCGGTCATAGAGCGCATCCATCGCGACATCCCAGAGCTTCTCGGAATCGACCAGGGTGCCGTCCATGTCGCACAGCACCGCGCGCAACTCACCCATCAGGGCAGCCTCTCAGGACTCAGTCCTCCGGGTTGTAGCCGAGGTTGGAGCCGAGCCAGCGCTCGGCTTCGGCCAGCGTCCAGCCCTTGCGCTTCGCATAGTCGGCGACCTGGTCCTGGGCCAACCGGCCGATCACGAAGTACTGCGACTGCGGATGCGAGAAATACAGGCCGCTGACGGCGGCACCGGGCCACATCGCCATCGAATCGGTCAGCTCGATGCGGGTCCGTTCCTGGACGTCCATCAACTTCCAGATCGTCGCCTTCTCGGTGTGCTCCGGGCAGGCCGGGTAGCCCGGGGCAGGGCGGATCCCCTGGTATTTCTCGGCGATGAGCGCGTCGTTGTCCAATGCCTCGTCGGGCTGGAATCCCCAGAACTCCTTGCGAACCCGCTGGTGCATCCGTTCGGCGAAGGCCTCCGCCAGCCGGTCGGCGACCGACTCCAGCAGGATCGCGCTGTAGTCGTCGAGCGCTTCCTTGAACTCTGCGATCTTCTCGCCGCTGCCGAGCCCCGCGGTGACGGCGAAGGCGCCGATGTAGTCGGCCAGACCCGTTTCTTTGGGGGCGATGTAGTCGCCCAGCGACCGGTTCGGGATACCCGGCCGGTGCGCGCCCTGCTGGCGCAGGTTATGGAACATGGTCAACACCTCGGTACGGGTGTCGTCGGTGTAGACCTCCACATCGTCGCCGACTGCGTTGGCCGGGAAGAACCCGATCACCGCGTTGGCCGTCAGCCACTTCTCCTCGATCGCGGTGTCGAGCATCTGCTGGGCCTCGGTGTACAGCTTGCGGGCGGCCTCGCCGGAAGCCGGGTTGTTGAGGATGTCGGGAAAGCGGCCCTTCATCTCCCAGGCGTTGAAGAACGGCTGCCAGTCGATGTACTCGCGCAACTCGGCGAGGTCGTAATCAAGAAATTCCCGCACTCCGGTCCCTATAACGGGCACCGGCGGCGTATAGCCGTCCCACTCGATGGGCGTCCGGTTGGCGCGGGCCTTCTCCAACGGCACCATCGGTCGCTCGTTCTTCTGGGCGTGCCGTTCCCGCAGCGACGCATAGTCGGCCGCGGTCGATTCCAGCAGCGCCGGGCGCTGCTTGTCGTCGAGCAGCGCGGCAACGACCGGAACGGAGCGCGACGCGTCCTTGACCCAGATCACCGGAGCACTACGACGCGGCGCGATCTTCACGGCCGTGTGGGCGCTCGAGGTGGTCGCCCCGCCGATCAAAAGAGGGATCTCCAGGCCTTCGCGTTCCATCTCGGCGGCGAAACCGGCCATCTCCTCCAGCGACGGGGTGATCAGGCCGGAGAGGCCGACCATGTCGGCGTCGTACTCCCTGGCCGCAGTCAGGATCTTCTCGGCGGGCACCATCACCCCGAGGTCGACGACGGTGTAGTTGTTGCACTGCAACACGACCCCGACGATGTTCTTGCCGATGTCGTGGACATCGCCCTTGACTGTCGCCATCACGATCGTGCCGTTGGTGTGATCGGCTTCGCCGGGCTGCTTCTCGGCCTCGATGTAGGGCAGCAGGTAGGCCACGGCCTTCTTCATCACCCGGGCCGACTTCACGACCTGGGGCAGGAACATCTTGCCGGCGCCGAAGAGGTCGCCGACGACGTTCATGCCGTCCATCAGCGGGCCCTCGATGACCTCGATCGGCCGGCCACCGGCGGCGGCGATCTCGGCCCGCAGCTCTTCGGTGTCCTCATCGACGTGCGCGTCGATGCCCTTGACCAGGGCGTGCGTGATCCGCTCGCGGGCCGGGAGGTTGCGCCACTCCGCAAGATCCGCGTCGCGGGTTCCTTCCCCGGAGGAGTTGAACCGTTCGGCGATCTCCAGCAGCCGCTCGGCCGCGTCCGCGCGGCGGTTCAGCACGACGTCCTCGATGCGCTCGCGCAACTCGGCGTCGATCGAGTCGTAGGGCACCAGCGCTCCGGCGTTGACGATGCCCATGTCCAGGCCGGCCTTGATGGCGTGGTAGAGGAACACCGCGTGAATGGCCTCGCGGACCGGGTTGTTGCCCCGGAACGAGAACGACACGTTCGAGATGCCCCCGGAGATGTGCACCCCGGGCAGGTTCTCCTTGATCCAGGCGCAGGCCTCGATGAAGTCGATCCCGTAGGTCGCGTGCTCCTCGATGCCGGTCGCCAGCGCGAAGCAGTTCGGGTCGAAGATGATGTCCTCGGCCGGGAAGCCGACCTGCTCGGTCAGTACCCGGTAGGCGCGCCCGCAGATCTCCTTGCGGCGCTCCAGGTTATCGGCCTGGCCCTGCTCGTCGAAGGCCATCACCACCACGGCGGCGCCGTACTTGCGGCACAGCCGGGCCTCGCGGATGAATTTTTCCTCGCCCTCCTTCATGGAGATCGAGTTGACGATCGGCTTGCCCTGCACGTTCTTGAGGCCCGCCTCGATGACCTCCCACTTGGAGGAGTCGATCATCACCGGGACGCGGCTGATGTCCGGTTCGCTGGCGATCAGTTTGGTGAAGCGGTCCATCGCGGCGACGCCGTCGATCATGCCCTCGTCCATGTTGATGTCGATGACCTGCGCACCGACCTCGACCTGCTGTAAGGCGACCGACAGGGCGGTGTCGTAGTCCTCGGCCTTGATCAGGTTGCGGAACCGGGCCGAGCCGGTGATGTTGGTGCGCTCACCGATGTTGACGAACAGCGAGTCGTCGGTGATGTTGAGCGGTTCCAGGCCGGCGAGCCGGGTGGCGAGGCCGATCTTCGGCAGCTCGCGCGGCGGCTTGCCCTCGACGACCTTGGCGATCTCGGCGATGTGCTCCGGCGCGGTGCCGCAGCAACCACCGACCAGGTTCACCAGGCCGGCCTCGGCGAACTCGGCGATGTAGCTGGCCTGCCGCTCCGGGTCCTCGTCGTACTCGCCGAAGGCATTGGGCAGGCCGGCGTTGGGGTAGCAGGACACGTGGGTGTCGGCGATGCGCGCCATCTCGGCGATGTAGGGCCGCATCTCCGGCGCGCCCAGGGCGCAGTTGAGGCCGACCGCGATGGGCTTGGCGTGCCGGATCGAGTTCCAGAACGCCTCGGTGACCTGCCCCGACAACGTGCGCCCGGACGCGTCGGTGATGGTGCCGGAGATGATGACCGGCCAGCGGCGGCCGCGCTCCTCGAACAGCGTCTCGACGGCGAACACGGCGGCCTTGGCGTTCAGCGAGTCGAAGATCGTCTCGATGAGGATGAGGTCGGCGCCACCGTCGACCAGACCGTTGGCGGCTTCGAGGTAGGCGGCGACCAACTGGTCGTAGGAGATGTTGCGGGCGCCGGGGTCGTTGACGTCCGGCGAGATCGACGCCGTGCGCGTCGTCGGCCCGATCGTGCCGGCCACATAGCGGGGCTTGTCGGAGGTGCGGTATTCATCTGCGGCCTTGCGGGCCAGGGCGGCTCCCGCATAGTTCAGCTCATAGCTGAGGTCCGCCATGTCGTAGTCCGACAGCGAGATCGCGTTCGCGTTGAAGGTGTTGGTCTCCAGGATGTCGGCGCCCGCCTCGAGATACTCGCGGTGGATGCCCTCGATGATCTCCGGTTGCGTCAAAGTGAGCAGGTCGTTGTTGCCCTGCAGTGGGCTCGGCCACTCGCTGAACCGCTCGCCGCGGTAACCGGCCTCGTCCGGCCGGTCGCGCTGGATCGCCGTACCCATCGCGCCGTCGATCACCACGATCCGCCGACGCAGTTCCGCCGTCAGCTCGTCGGTGCAGTCGGGCCGGAGATTGGGTTCAAAATTGTTCACGCGGGTCCCTTCCATGACGGAAGGCGTCCTTAACTCCGTCGAGCGTGGCGGCTACCGGTGTGAAGACCGGCGAACCGTTGCAACGCCTCTCGACGCCGAAAAGTCTACTTGCTCACCCGGCATGGGGACGAATCCCCCGACGACCAAGCCGACTCAGCCGGTCCGGTACGGCCCGTGATCTCCGCACAGGCCTTACCCTGGCGGTGTGACCCGACCGGATGACGGCACCGCGCTTCCCGACCTGCACGACACCATCGTGGTGGCTGCGTTCGAGGGCTGGAATGACGCGGGCGACGCCGCCAGCGATGCGGTGCAGCACCTGCACGACATCTGGGAAGCCCAGTTGATCGTCGACATCGACGACGAGGCGTACTACGACTACCAGGTGAATCGGCCGGTGATCCGCCAGCTCGACGGTGTCACCCGCGAACTGGTGTGGCCGTCGATGCGGGTCTCCCACTGCCGGCCACCGGGCAGCGACCGCGACGTGGTGCTGATGCACGGCGTCGAACCCAACATGCGCTGGCGGACGTTCTGCGCCCAGCTCCTGGCGGTCATCGAGCAACTCGACGTCGACACCGTGGTGATCCTGGGCGCGCTGCTGGCCGACACGCCGCACACCCGGCCGGTGCCGGTCTCCGGGGCGGCCTACTCGCCGGACTCGGCCACCCGATTCGGTCTGACCGAGACCCGCTATGAGGGCCCGACCGGGATCACCGGGGTCTTTCAGGACGCCTGCGTGGCGGCCGGGATTCCGGCGGTGACGTTCTGGGCGGCAGTGCCGCACTACGTCTCGCAGCCGCCCAATCCCAAGGCGACGGTCGCACTGCTGCGCCGCGTCGAGGACGCCCTGGACATCGAGGTGCCGCTGGGTGATCTGCCTGCGCAAGCCGAGGAGTGGGAGCTGGCGATCACCGAGATGGCCAGCGAGGACGAGGAGATCGCCGACTACGTCACCTCACTGGAGGAGCGCGGCGACGCCGAGGTCGACATGACCGATGCGCTCAACAAGATCGACGGCGACGCGCTGGCCGCGGAGTTCGAGCGCTATCTGCGGCGCCGCCGGCGCTGACCTACTTTTCGACCTTTTCGACGGCCTCGTTGTAGGCGCTGGTCGAACGGCCCAGCGCGGCGACCTCGGCGTCCATCCGGGGCATCATTTCGCCGGCCACCTTGGCGATCGGGGACTCCCCGACCGGGCTGGACAGCAGCGGCTTGAGCCAGCGGAACAACCCCACCCAGCGCGGGCAGTAGACCCGGGTCCGGCGGTTCTCGATCCCGTCGACGAACGCGTCGGCGCATTCGGCCACTGACGTGGTCTTGTTCAGCGGCCAGGGCAGTTTGGCCAGCAGCTCGCCGAACGTGGACAGATCAGACTTGGTGTCGCGCACCAGCGCGGTGTCGATCCAGGACATGTGCGCCGAGCCGACGGTCACCCCCAGGTGGGCGGCCTCCAGGCGCAGCGCGTTGGCCAGGTGCTCGACACCGGCCTTGGAGGCGTCGTAGGGGATCATGCCCGGCGCGGCGGCGAACGCCGCCAGCGACGACACGATCAGCACGTAGCCGCGGCGTTCGGCGATAGCCGGCAGCGTGGCCCGCACCGTGTTGAACACCCCGACCAGGTTGACGTCGATCACACGCTGAAACGCCTCGGGGTCGACGGCCAGCAGCGAGCCGTAGCTGGCGATGCCGGCGTTGGCCACCACGGTGTCGATCCGGCCGAAGCGTTCGACGGCCTGCTCGGCTGCGGCCTGCATGGCAGCCAGGTCACGCACATCGGCGGCCGCCGTCAGCACCCGGTCGCCGCCGAGCTCGGCGGCGAACGCCGTCAGCTGCTCGTCGTCCAGGTCGGTCAGCACCAGCTTGGCGCCCTGGGCGTGCAGCCGGCGGGCCGCCTCGGCGCCGATACCGTGCGCGCCGCCGGTGATGAAGATGACTTGGGAGTGAATCGCAACCATGCGGCCAAACTACCCCCGGCGCAAGCGGCTCAGAGCGCCACGCCCAGCAGTGCGTCGACCGCCGTGGCCACCAGCGCCGGGGTGGTGGTGTCGTGACCGCCGTACTCCAGTGCGTCGGTCACCCAACCGTCCAGCGCGGCAAGCGCCTGCACGGTGTCCAGGTCGTCGGCGAGGTAACGGCGCAACCGGGCGATCACGTCGTCGGCGGCCGGGCCGGCGGGCAAGGTGGTCGCGGCCCGCCAGCGGGCCAGCCGCGCCTGGGCGGCCGCCAGTATCTCGTCGTCCCAGAACCGGTCGCTGCGGTAATGCCCGGCCAGCAGGCCCAACCGGATCGCAGCCGGCTCCACGCCCTGAGCGCGCAGTTTGGACACCAGCACCAGGTTGCCTCGGCTCTTGGACATCTTGTGCCCGTCCCAGCCGATCATCCCGGCGTGCACGTAGTGCCGGGCGAAGCGCCGCTCCCCGGTGAGGGATTCGGCGTGCGCGGCGGAGAACTCGTGGTGCGGGAAGATCAGGTCGGACCCGCCGCCCTGGATGTCGATTCCGCTGCCGATCCGGCTCAACGCGATCGCGGCGCACTCGACGTGCCAGCCGGGCCGTCCGGCGCCGAACGGCGCGGGCCAGCTGGGTTCGCCCGGCCGGGCGGCGCGCCACAGCAGGGCGTCGAGCGGATCGGTTTTGCCGGCCCGGTCGGGATCGCCGCCGCGCTCGCCGAACAGTTCCAGCATCGCGGCGCGGTCGAGGCCCGATTCGTAGCCGAACTGGTCGGTGGCGTCGGCACGGAAATAGACGTCCGCATGATCAGAGGAGGCGGGATCGACGACGTAGGCCGATCCGGAGGTCAGCATCTTCTCGACCACCTCGACGACCTCGTCGATCGCCTCGCTGGCGGCCACGTAATGCTGGGGCGGCAGTACCCGCAGCGCGGTCATGTCCGCCGCGAACAGCTCGACCTGGTCGGCCGCCAGCCGCTGCCAGTCCACCCCGTCGCGGTCGGCGCGTTCGAGCAGCGGGTCATCGACGTCGGTGACGTTCTGCACGTAGTCCACCCGGTGGCCGGCGTCCAGCCAGAGCCGGTGAATCAGGTCGAAGACCAGATAGGTGGCGGCGTGGCCCAGATGGGTGGCGTCATAGGGGGTGATGCCGCAGACGTACATGGTGGCCGTCGGGCCCGGCGACACCGGGCGGACCTGTCGGTCGGCGGTGTCATACAGACGCAGCGCCGGGCCGTGCCCGGGCAGTGCCGGAACGGCCGGCGCGGACCACGATTGCATGCCCTCGACTGTAAGGCCCCACGTCTACAGCAATGTGCGCCGCATGGCGTCGAGCAGCGTCGGCGCCACCTCTGGCCGACACATCAGCAGGTCTGGCAGGTAGGGGTCGGGACGGTTGTAGAGCAGCGGCGAACCGTCGAGCCGGGAGGCGTGCAGCCCGGCCGCCCGCACCACACCGGCCGGGGCGGCTGAATCCCACTCCCACTGGCCGCCGGCGTGCAGGTAGGCGTCGACGTCACCGCGCACCACGGCCATCGCCTTGGCGCCCGCCGAACCCATCAGCACCGGTTCGACCGGCAGCACCTCCCGGATGATGCGCACCACCGCGGGCATCCGGGTGGCGCTGACCGCCACCCGGATCGGGTTCGGGACGCCGGCCGGCGCGGCGTTCGCGGTGACGGTGTCGGTGGCGAAGACGACGTTGCTCCTGTTGGCATAGGCCGGCAGCGACACCGCGGCGTCGGTGATGGCGCCCGGCCCCGCGCCGTCTCGCTGCCACAACGCGATGTGCACCGCCCAGTCCTCACGTCCGGGGGTGGTGAACTCACGGGTGCCGTCGAGCGGGTCGATGATCCAGACCCGGTCGGCCCGCAGCCGGGCCAGATCATCGGGCGACTCCTCGCTGAGCACCGCGTCGTCGGGGCGTACCTCCCGCAGCCGGCTGAGGATCAAACGGTTGGCGAGCGCATCCCCGGCGTCGCCGAGGCGCCACGGGTGGCCGAACCCCACCTCGTCGCGGACCTTGAGCAACAGCTTCCCGGCATCGACGGCCAGTTCGGCGGCCAGCACCGCGTCGGTCAGCGTCACGTCAGGAAGTATCCCCGACCCGGCTGGCAGGCCCCGCCGCGACTGTGCGGTTTGGTACGCCCGGAGCGAATTTTCCCGACCAGAACGCACACTCGCCGGGAGTGAAGGCGGTCAGAACGCCGGCCAGGGTATCGGGCGATGACTGTTCGGGCCGGGCATCACCGGATGTTCCAGCAGATCCTCGACGCGCCGGCGCAGCGCATCGATCTCGGCGCAGGTCAGGTGCGGTTCCAGGGTCTCGGTCAGCGGGCCGCCGAAGGCGTCCGACAGCCGGGTCAGCGCCGGCAGCAACTCCTCGTCGACCGGCTTGTCCGCCCACCCCCACAGCACGGTGCGCAACTTGTCTTGCGTGTGCAGGCTCACGCCGTGGTCGACGCCGTAGACGCCGCCGTCGGTGCCGCACAGGATGTGGCCGCCTTTGCGGTCGGCGTTGTTGATCACCACGTCGAACACCGCGATGCGACGCAACCGGGTGTCGTCGGCGTGCACCAGGGCGACCGGGTCTCCGTTGTGGCCGTAAGCCTGCAGCACCGGCAGGTAGCCGGCCGGAACCCGGTCGACGGGCACCACGTCCACCAGGCCGGGGGCCGACGCCAGCTCGTCTTCAGGTTGGTCCACCCACAGCTGCACCATGCCGGGACCGGCCGGGCCGCCGCGAATGATGGTGTAGGGCACCAGGTTCCAGCCCAGCTCGACCGAGATCAGGTGGGCGGCGAACTCGCGGCCGGCCAACGTGCCGTCCGGGAAGTCCCAGAGCGGCTGCTCACCGGCGATCGGCTTGTACACGCAGTGGGTGCGACGCTCGCCCAACGTCGCCTCGCACAGGAAGGTGGCGTTGCTCGCCGAGCGGATGCGGCCCAGGATCTCCAGCTCCCCGGAGCGCAACGCCTCCCTATCGTCAGATGCCGGAGTCATCGGGCTCGTCGTCGGGCCCGAATGCACCCCGCCGATAGCCGTTGGTGCGGACGCAGATGTGGCCGGCCGGATCCAGCGGCTCGTCGCAGAGCGGGCACGGCGGGCGGCCCGCGGAGATGACCCGGTTGGACCGGGTGGCGAACTGCCGCGCCGACTCCGGCGTCAGGAACACCCGCACCGCGTCCGGGCCCTCCTCGGTGTCGTCGAGCACCACCGACGCATCGAACTCGGTGTCGCTGACCGCGAGCAGTTCGACCACCACGGTCTGCGCCTCGGAGTCCCAGCCCAATCCCATGGTTCCGACCCGGAATTCGGCGTCCACCGGTGTCACCAGCGGGTTGAGGTCCTCGATCTCGGTGGGCTCCGGTGGTACCGGAGTACCGAATCGGCGGTTGACCTCCAACAACAGTGCACCGATCCGCTCGGCGAGCACCGCGACCTGCTGCTTCTCCAACACCACCGAGACCACCCGCTCGTCGTGCACCGCCTGCAGGTAGAAGGTGCGATTCCCGGGTTGGCCGACGGTCCCGGCCACGAAGCGGTCGGGTGTGCGAAAGACGTGGATTGCTCGGGACATGGCATCTCCAAAATACCGGCAGTCGGCGATGACACCGGTATCCCTGTCGACTAGGTGGTGGACCCACCGACGACGGCGTCGCTCGAAGAGCCGTCGGCGGGCGGCGAATTCTTGACCGCGGCGGCCAGTGACGCCCCGGTGTGATTGAGGTGGATGACGAACGGGCGCAACGGCGTGTAGCGGATCACGCTGGCCGACGCCGGGTCGGCGGTGATGCGCTGAAAACCGTCCAGGTGGACACCGAGGGCGTCGGCGATCACGGACTTGATCACGTCGCCGTGGGTGCAGGCCAGCCACAGCACGTCGGCGCCGTGCTGCTCGGCCAGCTCGCGGTCATGGTCGCGGACCGCGGCAACCGCGCGGGCCTGCACCTGCGCCAGCCCTTCGCCGCCGGGGAACACCGCCGCGCTGGGCTGCGCCTGCACCACTCGCCACAGCGGCTCGCCGGTCAGCTCGCTCATCTTGCGGCCGGTCCAGGTCCCGTAGTCGACCTCGGCGAGCCGATCGTCGATGAGCGGCTCCAGTCCGAGCGCGGCGGCCAGCGGCTCGACGGTGCTGCCGCAGCGCAGCAGCGGTGAGCGCACCAGCGCCCGGATGGGCAGGCCGGCGAGCCGGTCGACGAGCTGTGCGGCCTGCTCACGACCCAACGCGTCGAGCGCGACGCCTTCGGACCGCCCGGCCAGCACACCGGCGGTGTTCGCGCTGGACCGGCCGTGCCGGAGCAGGATGACCGTCATGATTGGGCCGCCAGCACCCCGGTGGCCAGCAGGACCAGGATCGTCGTCCCGACGACCACCCGATACCCGACGAACCAGTACATGCTGTGCGAGACCAGGAACCGCAGGAACCAGGACACCGCCGCCCAGCCGACCGCGAAGGCGATCAGGGTGGCCACCAACAGCTGCGGCCCGCTGGCGCTCATGCCCGTACCGGCCGGGTGAAACGCGTCGGGCAGCGAGAACAGCCCGGAGGCGAACACCGCCGGAATGGCCAGCAGGAAGCCGAAGCGGGCGGCCAACTCACGATCCAGGCCGGCGAACAAGCCGGCGCTGATCGTGGCGCCGGAGCGGGACACGCCGGGCACCAGCGCAAGGGTTTGCGCCGATCCCACCAGGACGGCATCACGCCAGGTCAGCTCTTTGGCGTGCCGGGTCTGGCGGCCGAGGTATTCGGCGGCGGCGATCACCGCCGAGAACACCACCAGCGCGGTGGCCACCACCCACAGGTTGCGCACCCCCGACCGGATCTGGTCGGTGAACACCAGGCCCAGCACGCAGATCGGGATGGTGCCGATGATGACGTACCAGCCCATCCGGTAGTCGACCTGGCGTTCGGCGGCCAGCGGCGTCTTGGCCAGCTTCGACGCCACCCCGGACAGCCACGCGGTGGCGATCCGGGCGATGTCCTTGGCGAAATAGACCAGCACGGCGGCCTCGGTGCCCAGCTGGGTCACCGCGGTGAACGAGGCACCGGCGTCACCGGCGAAGAACAACCGCGATACCAGGGCCAGATGCCCGGAGGACGAGACCGGCAGGAATTCGGTGAGCCCCTGGACGATCGCCAGGATGATGACCTGCGGCCATGACATCGCAGCCTCGAGTACCGACACGACGAAGACCGTACCGGGCGGGTCGCTCAGCGAGTCAGATCGGCTACCAGGTCGCGAACCGCGGCGGCCAGGCTGCGCTCGTCGGCGACGTCGATGTCGAACAGGTTCCGGCTCCCGGTGGCCACCACGTCCTCGTCGTGCGGGACCGGGCATTCCAGCATGGGCCGGTACACATCGACCACCAGCAGCTGCTGCTCGATGCGGAACGAGAAGCTACGCCCGTCACCGACCTGGCCGAACCCGCTCGCGAACGCGCCGGTCCAGATCTCCTCGACGAGAAAGTCCGAACATGCCAGTTGCCAGTCTTCGGCCACAGTCATGGCGGGAAGGTTACACCTAAGCGAACTTATAGTTACTCCGGACATGCCGATGCGGCGCCGGGCCTTCCTTAGAATCGGTGGTTCGTCCCGGCGTCGACCGTCGACCGCCCGAGAGCTGGAAGAGCTGCCCGTGCCGATGCACTCCCCCCGCCGGCCGTTTTGCGGCCTGCTGTTGTCGCTGCTGCTGCTGACGGCATGCTCAGCCAACCCCGTCACCGCGCCGCCACCGACCATCCCGGCGGCGGAGCCCGCCGTCTCACCGGCGGCGTCGCAGCGCCCGGCCGGCACGGTGCGCCCGCTGCGCGCTCCGGTCACCGGCGCGGTGTTCGACGCCGCCACCGGCCTGCTGGTGGTGCTGTCGCCCGGTCCCGACCCGCAGGCTCCCGCGCGCGTCAACCTGATCGGCGCGCCCGGCCACCCGGCGGTGGCGCTGCCCGGCCCGGCGACCGCGCTGGCCGGCGACAGCAGCGGGTTCGCCTACCTGTCCGGCCGCGGCGGCTACTTCACCGTCGACCTGCGCACCCGCCAGGCCAGCCGGGTCGACGTCGATGACGCCGCCGACGTCGATTTCACCGCGATCGCCCGGCGCAGCGACGGCACGTTGGTGTTGGGCAGTGCCGACGGCGCCGTCTATACCCTGACCGCCGACGGCTCCCGGACCGCAGAGCGGACGACGATCTTCGCCCGCGTCGATCAGATTGTGACGCAAGGCGATACCTCGATCGTGCTGGATCGCGGCCAGACGTCGGTGACCACCGTCGGCGCCGACGGGAAGCCGCAGTACGCGTTGCGCGCCGGCCAGGGCGCGACGACACTGGCCGCTGATCCGCACGGTCCGGTGCTGGTGACCGACACCCGCGGTGGCCAGTTGCTGGTGTACGGCAGCGACCCGCTGATGCTGCGGCAGGCCTACCCGGTGCCGGAATCCCCGTACGGGGTGGCCGGCTCGCACGGGTTCGCCTGGGTGTCGCAGACCGCGACGAACACCGTGGTCGGCTACGATCTGACCACCGGAATACCTGTGGAAAAGGTTCGATACCCGACCGTGCAGCAACCCAACACCCTGGCCTTCGACGACACGTCGGACACCCTGTACGTGGTGTCGGGCGCCGAGGCCGGAGTCCAGGTGATCGAGCACGCCACGAGGCAACGATGACCGCGCTGCGGCCACGCCGGTTGCCCGCGAGCTGGGAATCCGAACTGTCCGATGACTACGAGTGGATTCCGCTGCGGCTGCCGCCGGAGGTCACCCGGATCGGCGCCTCGACCCGGTTGGCGATCGAAGCCGAGTATCGCGGCTGGGAGCTGACCCGGGTGCGGCTGTATACCGATGGGAGCAGGCGGGTGCTGTTGCGCCGCAAGAAATCCCATATGAATGCGATCAGCGGGAACCGCTGCGTCGACCAGCCGGGGCTGTAGCCGGATGGGGTGGTACGGCGCGCTGCGCCGCGCACTGTTCCTGGCACCGCCCGAACGCAGCCACACGTTCGCGTTCGCCGCGCTGCGCGGGGCCACTGCGCTGTCCCCGACGCGCCGGTTGCTGCAACGCCGGCTGGCGCCCCATGATCCGGTGCTGGCGAGCACGGTGTTCGGTGTGCACTTCCCCGGTCCGCTCGGGCTGGCCGCCGGGTTCGACAAGGACGGCGTCGGGCTGAAAGCCTGGGGCGCATTGGGTTTCGGTTACGCCGAGGTCGGCACCGTGACCGCGGCGCCGCAGCCGGGCAACCCGGCGCCGCGGTTGTTCCGGCTGCCCGACGACCGCGCGCTGCTCAACCGGATGGGATTCAACAATCATGGTGCCGGCGCGCTGGCCACCCGGCTGGCCCGCCATCACGCCGACGTGCCGATCGGCGTCAACATCGGCAAGACCAAGGCCACCCCGACCGAGGACGCGGTTGACGACTACCGGGCCAGCGCCCGGTTGCTGGCGCCGCTGGCCGACTATCTGGTGGTCAACGTCAGCTCGCCGAACACCCCGGGTCTGCGCGATCTGCAGGCGGTCGAAGCACTGCGGCCCATCCTGGCCGCGGTGCGCGCCGAGACCACCCGGCCGGTACTGGTCAAGATCGCACCGGACCTGGCCGACGCCGACCTGGATGCCGTCGCTGACCTGTCGGTGGAGTTGGGCCTGGCCGGCATCGTGGCCACCAACACCACCGTGTCGCGTGCGGGCCTAGCCACCCCGGGGGTGGCAGAACTGGGGCCCGGCGGTGTCTCCGGTCCGCCGGTGGCGCGCCGGGCGCTCGAGGTGCTGCAGCGGTTGTACGCCCGCGTCGGTGACCGGCTGGTGCTGATCAGCGTCGGCGGGATCGAGAACGCTGACGACGCCTGGGAGCGCATCACCGCCGGCGCCTCGCTGCTGCAGGGCTACACCGGCTTCATCTACGGCGGTGGCCTGTGGGCGCGCAACATCCACGACGGCCTGGCCGACCGGTTGCGCGCCGGCGGTTACGCGTCGTTGACCGAAGCGGTCGGCTCGGCCGCCCGTTAGCAGGCAACCTCGCCGACCGGGAGGTTTGGCTACGTCTGTTCGTAGGTGCCGACGATCACCGCGCGGGCGATCGCGTGCATGAACAGGTTGAAGCCCAGGTAGGCCGGGCTGGCGTCCTCGGCCAGGTCCAGCTTCTCGGTGTCGACGGCGTGCACCGCGACGTAGTACCGGTGTGCGCCGTGCCCGGCCGGCGGGGCGGCGCCCACGTAGCGGCGCATCCCGGCGTCGTTGACCAGCGTGACGGCGTCACCGGGCAGCAGGCTGCCGTCACCGACGCCCTCGGGCAGCTCGGTGCAGGTCGCCGGCAGGTTGGCCACCGCCCAATGCCAGAAGCCGGATGCGGTGGGCGCGTCGGGGTCGTAGACGGTGACCGCGAAGCTGCGGGTCTCCTCCGGGAAACCCGACCAGCTCAGCTGCGGGCTGGCGTCCTCGCCGCCGGCCCCCATGATCCCGCTGACCTGCGGTTTGGCCAGCGATCCGCCGTCGGTCAGCGACGACGAGGTCAGCGTGAACGTCGGCAGCTGGGGCAGTGCGGCGTACGGGTCGGGAGCGTTGGTCATGGCTTCGTCCTCTCGTTGGGATCAACAGTGTGTCAGGAAGTGGTGCAGTACGCGGGCACCGAACTCCAGTGCGTCGACCGGAACCCGCTCGTCGACGCCGTGGAACAATGCGGAGAAATCGAGATCGGGCGGCAGCCGCAGCGGGGCGAACCCGAAGCAGCGAATACCCAATTGGCTGAAGGCTTTTGCATCCGTGCCTCCGGACAGCATGTAGGGCACGGTCCGGGCGTCGGGGTCACACGCCAGCAGCGCGGCATTCATCGCATCGACCAGATCGCCGTCGAAGGACGTCTGCACCGGCGGCAGGTTGGTGATCCATTCGCGGGTGACGTCCGGGCCGATCAGCGCGTCGACCTCGGCTTCGAACGCCGCCTGGCGGCCGGGCAGCACCCGGCAGTCCAGCACCGCCTCGGCCGTCGCGGGGATCACGTTGGCCTTGTAGCCGGCCTGCAGCATGGTCGGGGTGGCCGTGTCGCGCAGGGTGGCGTTGACGATGCGGGCGATCGGCCCCAGCTTCTCGACCATCCCTTCCAGGTCCGGCGAATCGACATCGATGGCATAACCGGTCTCCTCGGCGACCGCGGCCAGGAACTGCTCGACGGCCTCGGTGAGCACCAACGGGAACCGGTGGCTGCCCAGTCGGGCCACCGCCTCGGTCAGGATGGTGACGGCGTTGTCGTCGTTGATCATCGACCCGTGGCCGGCGCGGCCGTGGGCCCGCAACCGCATCCAGCACATCCCCTTCTCCGCGGTCTCGATCAGATAGAGCCGGCGCTCTCCCCCGTCACGACGCGGCACCGTCAGCGAGAAGCCGCCGACCTCGCCGATCGCCTCGGTGACCCCGGCGAACAGGTCCGGCCGGTTCTGCACCAGCCAATGCGCGCCGTACTTGCCGCCGGCCTCCTCGTCGGCCACGAACGCGAACACCAGATCGCGCGGCGGAGTGATGCCGGCGCGGGCCAGGTAGCGGGCCACCGCGATCATCATCCCGACCATGTCCTTCATATCCACCGCGCCGCGGCCCCAGACGTAGCCGTCGGTGACCGCGCCGGAGAACGGGTGCACGCTCCACTCGCTCGCCTCGGCGGGCACCACGTCGAGGTGGCCGTGGATCAGCAACGCCCCGCGGGAGGGGTCGCTGCCCTTGAGGCGGGTGAAGACGTTCCCCCGGCCCGGCGCGCCGGACTCGATGTATTCGGTCTGATAACCGACTTCCTCGAGCTGGGCGGCCACCCAGCGGGCGCACTCGGCTTCACCCTTGGTGGTTTCGGGCTCACCGGTGTTGGAGGTGTCGAACCGGATGAGCGCACTGACGAAGTCGACCACTTCGTCGGCAGGATCGGGACAGACCGTCACAGTTACCTTTCCTACCACTTCACCGGAACGGCCCCGGGACGACGCGGTGCGGGCTGGGTTTGGGTGCGGCGATCGGCATCCGTTAGCCTTAGCTGCCCGGCCTGCGCCGGGACGGTCCGAGTGGCGGAATGGCAGACGCGCTAGCTTGAGGTGCTAGTGCCCTATTAACGGGCGTGGGGGTTCAAGTCCCCCCTCGGACACCGCGTGCGATGAGTCGCGTCCGCGCTTCGATGCCACCAGCCTCCGCGGCGAGGCAGTTTCCCGGCCAGCAGCGACGACCTGCTCGGCGTCGTAGGCTCGATAGGGACATGACTCGTCCAGGCCGCTCGAACCAGACGTCGGCTCGCACCTTCCGCGACCGCCGTGACGCCGGCCGGGCGCTGGCCGAACGGCTGGCCGACTATCGCGACGCCGACGGCCTGTTGGTGCTGGGTCTGGCCCGCGGTGGGGTGCCGGTGGGCTGGGAGGTCGCAGCGGCACTGAATGCCCCGCTGGACGTGTTCCTGGTCCGCAAACTCGGTGTGCCGCAACAACCCGAGCTGGCGATGGGCGCGCTGGCCGGCGGGCAGGTGGTGATGAACGACCAGGTGCTCAGCAGCCTGGGTATCGGCGACGACGAGGTGCAGTCGGTGATCAACCGCGAATCAGCCGAATTGCGCCGGCGCGATCACGCCTACCGCGGCGACCGGCCTCCTGTCGATATGCACGGCCGGGTGGTGATCTTGGTCGACGACGGCATCGCGACCGGAGCAAGCGTGCTGGCGGCGGTGCGGGCGGTGCAGTCGGCCGAACCGGCCAGGACCGTGGTCGCGGTACCCGTCGGCCCGCTCATGGCGTGCCGCAAGATCGCCCAAGAGGCCGATGATGTGGTGTGCGCGACGACGCCCGACTCCTTCGACGCCGTCGGCCAGGCCTATCTCGACTTCCGTCAGGTCAGCGACGATGAAGTCCGCGACCTGCTGGCCACACCGACCACCGCTGCGAGCTAATCCGCAGGGTGCGCGACCGGTTCGTCGGCGTCCTCGCCGGCCGTCTCGTCGGCCGTCTCGTCGTCGTCCGTGCCGACCGCCTCGTCAGCCGCTTCGGCCACCTCGGACGTCTCGGCCGCGGCTTCGTCGTCCTCGTCGAGCACGGCATCGGAATCTTCGGGTTCCTCGCCCGGCTCCGGAGCGGCGGGCCGACTGCCGCGACGACGCTCGCGCAGCGCGTCGACAATCAACAACAGCACCCCCAGCAAGCTCGCGGCAATGCACACCCACGCCACCAACGCATTACTGGTGACCACGGCGAACACCAACGCAGCAAGCCCTATTGCGGCCAATACCAGCGCAATGATCAGCATCGATTCACCTCCCACCCGAAGGGCAGACTACGCGATTCCCGGGTGCGGCGGCTCGGCTCCCCGGCTCAGTTCGTACCGCGGTTGAAATGGTTGAACCCGCCGCCGTCGCTGGCCGCGCTGGTGTCGACCGGTGCCGCAGAACCCCGCTGCCCCAACTCCTCGAGCTGGGATTCCAGGTAGGTCTTGAGCCGGGTGCGGTACTCGCGCTCGAAGGTGCGCAACTGCTCCAGACGGCCTTCCAGCACGGTGCGTTGCTGGTTGATCGTGCCCATGATCTCGGAATGCTTGCGTTCGGCGTCGGCCTGCAGCGCATCGGCCTTCTCCTGCGCTTGGCGCAGCTGGGTCTCGGAGCGCGTCTGCGCATCGGTCAGCATGGCGTCGGCGCGCTGTCGGGCGTCGGCGACCGTCGTCTCCGCGGTCTGCCGTGCCTCGCTGAGGATCTGGTCGGCGTTGGCGCGGGCGTCAGCCATCAGCTTCTCGGACTCGGCCCGGGCGGTGCCGGTCAGCCGGTCGGCGGTGTCCTGAGCCAGGCTCAGCACACGAGCCGCCTTGAGGTGCTGGTCTTCGGTGGGGGGCTCCGGCGCGGCGGCGGCGACGACCGGCTGCGGCGCCGACGGCTCGGGAGACGGCTCGTAGACCGGGATCGCGGTGGTGGGCTGCTGGCCACCACCACCGGCGCGGGCCGCGGCGAGATCCTGGTCGAGTTCGCTGACCCGCTGGCGCAGGTCTGCGTTCTCCTCGATGAGGCGGGTCAGCTCGCCTTCCACCAAGTCGAGAAACGCGTCGACCTCGTCCTCGTTGTAGCCGCGCTTCCCGATCGGCGGTTTGCTGAACGCGACATTGTGCACGTCTGCCGGTGTTAGTGGCATGGTCTGCCCCCTTGAGTCAGGTAGTTAGCACCGATCGGGCAAGTGTAGGTCGACCGGGAATGCGCTAGCCGTGTAGTAACTGCCGTCCATCCTGTCACATCAGGCGCTGGGCTCGGCAATGAGAATGATATTAAGAGTGAATTTCAAATTGCTGCCACAGGAATCACGTTTCGGCAAACACAACTGATGGCGGCAATCGCCGATCCGGCAGGTGAGCCGCGCCGACGATCCGGCTCGTCCCGAGCCCCGCGGGCTACCGGGCCGACCGCCCGGGTCGTATTATCTACAACGCCGACCCGTAAATATTGACGGCAGGTGGCCGGAAAGGCCGACGCAGGTTACGACCAATCGGAAGGACTCTTCAGGATGACAACCAACGACGTGGTCGTGGCGACCAGCGCGGCGGACTCGGGCGCCGTCGATGACGTACGGTCCGGCTACGCGGAGCTGCTCGGCCGCCAGGCCGCGCTCGGGGCGGCGGTGTTCGCCGCGGTGGGTACGGCCGGTCCGGCCTTCGACGACGCCCACCGCACCGTGCAGGCATTCATCGAGCAAGCGGTACGGCCCCAGCTGCGGGCCGCGGTGGAACTGATCTATCCGGCGTCGGCGGGCGTCGAACGGTCGCGGCTGCTGGTCGAGGGGCTGCTCGGCGAGACCCACCTGATCGAGCAGGCCGCCGCGCGCATCGCCCGCGACACCGACCGGGTGCAGATCGC
Organism: Mycolicibacter senuensis; assembly: GCF_002101885.1. Classification (GTDB taxonomy): domain Bacteria; phylum Actinomycetota; class Actinomycetes; order Mycobacteriales; family Mycobacteriaceae; genus Mycobacterium; species Mycobacterium senuense. The sequence continues at coordinate 6,486 of NZ_LQPS01000008.1, read as the reverse complement.
CGCGCACGTCGAGGCGCTGCGGGTGCTGCTCGAGGCACTGCTGGGCAAGGTCGCCGACCTGCTGCTGCCTGCGCTCGCGGAAGCCAGCGGGGTCTCATTGGCCGATCTGGCCGCCCAACTGCCGGCGATCCCCACCGAGCTGGGGACATCCGCTCAGCCCGGGCCGGCCGCGCACGGCCATGGCCACGGCCACGGCCACGGCCACGGCGGTTGCGGCTGCGGCGAGGAGGACGAGGAGATGCCCGAGCTCGACGTGCGCGAGATTCCGCACGCGATCCGGCACGCGACCGTGTTCGGGGCCTTCGATGCGGTTCCGACGGGCGGCTCGATGCTGCTGGTGGCGCCGCACGACCCGATTCCGCTGCTGCGTCAGCTCGCCGAGCGCAGCGGTGGCCGGCTGGCGGTCGGTTACGAGGAGCGCGGCCCTGAGGCGTGGCGGTTGCGGCTGACCCGGGTCTGAGGGCGTCCGGGGTGGCCCGGCACCAGAATCCGGGTCGCCCCGGCGCTTGGCCGCCGGGTTTCAGGCGGCGTGCTGGAGCGCCAGTTCCATTCCGATGAACGCGATCAGCAACAGCACCATGATCGACAGGTCGATGCGCACCGCCCCGATGGTCAACTGCGGTATCAGCCGCCGCAGCAGTTTCACCGGTGGATCGGTGATGCTCATGATCAGCTCCAGGATCACCACGGTGGCGCCACGCGGGTGCCAGTCCCGGCTGAACGAGCGGACGAACTCGATGACGATCCGAGCGATGAGCAACAGCCAGAAAACGAACAGCGCGATACCGAGAATCGTGAAGAACAGCGCCAACGGAATGCGACCTTACTGACGAGGGTGTGCCCGCATCAGCAACGCTGACCGGCCCGACTGTCGCTCCAGCCTACCGATAGGCGTAGAAGCCGGTTTCGGCGATGCGGCGACGCTCCTCGGGCGTCACGTCGACGTCGGCCGGCGAGAGCAGGAACACCTTGGTCGCGACCTTGTCGAACGAACCGCGCAGGGCGAACGCCAGCCCGGCGGCGAAGTCGACCAACCGCTTGGCGTCGGCGTTGTCCATCGACACCAGATCCATGATCACCGGGGTGCCGTCGCGGAACCGCTCACCGATGGTGCGCGCCTCGCTGTAGTCCTTGGGGCGCAACGTGGTGATCTTGGACAGCGGGCTGCTCTCGTCGAACATCATCGCCATCCGGCGCGGGTCCATCGCCAGGGCGCCGCGGGTCGAACCGCGCAGCGAGGCGAACCGCGAACGTTCGAAGTCGCGGGGCCGGTCGAAGTCGCGACCCCGGTACCGCGGGTCGCGGACATCCTCGTCGTAGCCGCCGCGGTAGCCGGCCGGCGCCTCGTCGTACTCACGGCCGTCGAATCGATCGTCGTAGCGACCCTCGGAGCGACCCGCGACCCGGTCGAAGACGTCCTCGGAGAACCGCTCCCCCCGGGGTGCGTAGTCGCGCGACGAGGCACGCTCATCGCCGTCGTCGTAGTAGTCGTCGTCGTAGTCCTCCATAGGAGCCATCCCGAAGTAGGCCTTGACCTTGTGGAGTGTGCTCATCATTGGACCCTTCTCTGATGACTGTGATGAAGGTGTGACTGAAGTGACTAATTATGGTGACGGTAATGGTCGAGTGCGCCTGGGTGCGGCAACGACACGCGGACAGGCGCAACCGGTTTCACGGCCCTCCGCCGGCGCACCGGCGCCGCCGGCTCATTCCAGCCACACCAACGACGCGAGCCGACCGGTGCGGCCGTCCCGGCGGTGACTGAACAGCTTCGGGTCGGCCGCCGTGCAGCGCGGGTCGGCGTCGATGGCCTCGACGCCCAATTCCCTTAATTGCCGGGCGATTCCGGCCCGCAGGTCGAGGCCGGGGGTGCCGGCCGACGTGCGGGTCCGGCTACCGGGCAGCGCCGCCTCGACCTCGTCGGCCATCGCCGCGGGCACCTCGTAGTGCGGCCCACTGATCGCCGGGCCCAGCAGCACCGAAATGCCACCGGGCTGCGCCCCCGCCGCGAGCATTCCCGCCAGCGCACGGGCCACGATCCCGCGCTGCGCGCCGACCCGGCCGGCGTGCACCGCCGCCACCACGCCGGCCCGCGCATCGGCCATCAGCACCGGTACGCAATCGGCGGTCACCACCACCATCGCCAGCCGGGGAACGCCGGTGATCAGTGCGTCGGTTGCGTCGACCGCCGTGTCGCGCGGTTCGTCGACGACCACCACCTGATCACCGTGCACCTGGTTCATCCACACCAGGCGGTCGGCACCGAGTCCGGTGGCCTTGGCCAATCGCGCACGGTTGGTTGCCACCGCCGCCGGATCGTCGCCGACGTGATCGCCGAGGTTGAAGCTGTCGAACGGGGCAGCCGAGACGCCGCCGGACCGGGTGGTGGTCACCCGCCGGACGCGGAAGGTCACCTGCTCCTGGCCGAACGCTAGTGGCGCATGAACGGCGGGACGTCGACGTCGTCGTCATCGCAGCCGTCATCGCCGTTCCGGCCGCCACCGACACTGACCGTCGCACCGTTGGTCGGGGCGGGCACACTGACCGCGTCGACCGGGTCGAACAACGACGACGTGACCTTGCCGGCCTGCCCGGGGGCCACGGCATGCCGTGGTTGGCCCGTCGTCCCGGTCACCGGCTTGCGGCCGGCACCGGCCGAGTCGAAGCCCGCCGCGATCACCGTCACCCGGACCTCGTCGCCGAGCGAATCATCGATCACGGTGCCGAAGATGATGTTGGCCTCGGGGTGAGCGGCGTCCTGGACCAGCGAAGCCGCCTCGTTGATCTCGAACAACCCCAGGTCGCTGCCGCCGGCGACCGACATCAGCACGCCCTGGGCGCCCTCCATCGAGGCCTCCAGCAGCGGCGAGTTGATGGCGATCTCGGCGGCCTTGAGCGCCCGCCCGTCGCCGCGGGACGACCCGATGCCCATCAGCGCGGTGCCCGCACCGCTCATGATGCCCTTGACGTCGGCGAAGTCGACGTTGATCAGCCCCGGGGTGGTGATCAGGTCGGTGATGCCCTGGACACCGTTGAGCAGCACCTCGTCGGCACTGCGGAAGGCGTCCATCAACGAGACCTGCGCGTCACCCATCTGCAGCAACCGGTCGTTGGGGATCACGATCAGGGTGTCGCAGCTCTCGCGCAGCGCGGCGATGCCCAATTCCGCCTGGTTGCCGCGCCGCTTGCCCTCGAAGGAGAACGGCCGGGTGACCACGCCGACGGTCAGCGCCCCGAGCTTGCGCGCGATGGTGGCGACCACCGGTGCGCCGCCGGTGCCGGTGCCGCCGCCCTCACCGGCGGTGACGAACACCATGTCGGCGCCGCGCAGCAACTCCTCGATCTCGTCCTTGGCGTCTTCGGCGGCCCGGCGGCCCACTTCCGGGTCGGCGCCGGCGCCGAGGCCGCGGGTGGATTCGCGGCCGACGTCGAGTTTGACGTCGGCGTCGCTCATCAACAATGCCTGTGCGTCGGTGTTGATCGCGATGAACTCGACGCCCTTGAGGCCCTGCTCGATCATCCGGTTGACGGCGTTGACGCCGCCACCACCGATACCCACGACTTTGATGACGGCCAGATAGTTGTGCGGTGGGGTCATCGTTCGTCTTCCTCCCTGGTGGGATCTGATCCCTCTCTGGGGCCTGGCTTACCGCTGAACTTCCCGAACTGCCTTACGAAAAACCCTGGCCAAACCCTCAACCTCAACCAAAGGCTTAGAATTATGTCAAGTTGTTCCGCGTAACCGCCACAGTAGGGCCGCCCCGCCCGTCCTCGGCTCCGACGCGCCGAGACACACCGGGCGAATTTTCTCGGCTGCGCCGCACCCGTTCCGCCCCGACCCCGTCGAGGCGGAGTATCGCGACGGGTTCGTCGCGTGTCGGTAGCAGGATTCCGGCTCGGCGGAAAGTACCGGCTGCGCTAGCGGACGGTGGGCAGGTCCGGACTCGACACGTCATAGGTGTGGCCGGGCTGGGTGAGCAACGCCGCCAGCTTCTGCGCCTTCTCCGCGGTGCGATCGGTACTGCCCCAGACCACCACCCGGCCGTCGGCCAACGTCAGGGTGATCGAGGCGACCGACGGGGCGGCCACCCGGGTGACCTGGCCGGCGACCTCGGGTGCCAGCGCGGTCATCACCTGCAGGGCGGCGCGGCTGGCCGGATCCGTCGGGCCGGGATTCTCGACGTCGAAGACCGGCAGCGGCGCCGGCGGCGGCGCCGTCGCGAAGTCGACGCCGTCCCGGTCGAACAGATGCGGGCCGTCTGGGTAGTCCTTGAACACCACCGGGACCCGCTCCGCCACCGTGATCGACAACACCGAGGGGTACTGCCGCTGCACCCGGGTGCTGGCGACCCGGCGGATCGCCGCGACCCGCTCGGCCACGCCGCCGGTGTCGATCTGCAGCAGCGGGGTGCCGGGCTGCACCTTCGCGACGTCGATGACCTCCTCGCGGGTCACCGCCGCAAGTCCGGTGACCTCGATGTCGCGCACCGACATCACCGGCGTGAAATACAGGATGAGCCCCAGCCCGACCAGCAGCACCACCGCAAGGAAGGTGGCCAGCACCATCTTCAGACCCCGGATGGCGCCCCGCGGAACGCCTTTCTGCGGCTCGCCGGAGCCGGCCCGGATCCGCCGCTTGGCGTCCCGGCGGGCCTGTTCGATCGCCTCGGCGCGCGCCTGAGCCGCACGCCGCTCGGCGCGCTCCCGCCGCGCCCGCCGCCGCGGGCCCTCGGCCGCCGCGGGCTCCTCGGACTCTTCGGACTCTTCGCCGGCCTCGGCGTCACCGGCATCGGTCTCCTGGCCGGCGTCGGTGCCTTCGACGACGTCGGTGTCCTGGCCGCCGTCGGTGTCCTCGACCGCTGCGGGTTCCTCGAGGCCCTGGGCCGCGGTGTCGCCCACCGGGTCATCCGGGGTTTCTTCAGGCGGCGTACTCACAGCACGCCCGGGCGGCCGGGAAGGGTCCGGTCCGACCGCGCCCGCAGCGCGGTCACGATCTCCGGGCCCAGCACGGTCACATCGCCGGCGCCCATGGTGACGATCACGTCACCGGGCCCGGCAGCCGCGGCCACCGCCTGCGGCACCGCGGCGAAGTCCGGCAGGTAGTGCACCGGAACGCTGACATGCTCGGCGACACTCGCTCCGCTCACACCGGGCAACGGCTGCTCGCGGGCACCGTAGACGTCGAGCACGAACACCTCATCGGCGCCGTTCAGCGACCGGCCGAAATCGGCCGCGAAAGCCTTTGTCCGCGAGTACAAATGCGGCTGAAAAACCACCAGGCTGCGGCCCGTACCGCACTCGGCGAGCAAGGCGCGGACCGCGGTCAGCGTCGCGGTGATCTCGGTGGGATGGTGTGCGTAGTCATCGAAGACCCGCACCGACCCCGACGTGCCCGCCGAGCCCACCAATTCGAACCTGCGCCGCACCCCGTCGAAACCGGCCAGACCATCGAGCACGGCATCCAGCGGCGCGCCGACCTCCACCGCAGCCAGCAACGCACCGAGCGCGTTAAGCGCCATGTGCCGGCCCGGTACCGCCAGGCGCATCGCCGCCCGGTGAGCCGATCCGGCCAGCGCGACCTCGGCGACCGCGCCGGTACCCTGCTGCTCCCAGCTCAGCAGCGAACCGGCCAACTCCCGCTGTCCGGGCCGCTCGGTGCCGTAGCGCAGCACCCGGATGCCCTGTGCCGCAGTGCGGTCCGCCAGCTCGGCGGCGCCGGGGTCATCGACGCACACCACCGCCGCGCCGCCCGGCGTGATGCGCTCCATGAACGAGTCGAAGACCCGGGTATAGGCCTCGGGACTGCCGAAGAAGTCCAGGTGGTCGGCTTCGACGTTGGTCACCACCGCGACGTTCGGGGTGTACTCCAGCAGCGAGCCGTCGCTCTCGTCGGCCTCGGCGACGAAGAACGGTCCGCTGCCGTGATGGGCGTTGGTGCCGGCTTCAGCACCGGCCGAACCCAATTCGCCACCGACCGCGAACGACGGATCCAGGCCGCAGTGCTGCAGCGCGACCACCAGCATCGACGTGGTGGTGGTCTTGCCGTGCGTGCCGGTGACCATCAGCGTGGTGCGCCCGGCCATCAACATGGCGAGCACTGCCGGGCGCAACACCACCGGAATGCCGCGGCGGCGGGCCTCGACGAGTTCGGGGTTGGTCTTGGGGATCGCCGCGTGGGTGGTCACCACCGTGGTGACGCCGCCCGGCAACAGATCCAGCGCCGAGGCATCGTGGCCGATCCGCACCTGCGCGCCCCGGGCCCGCAGCGCGTGAATCCCGCGCGACTCCTTGGCGTCGGATCCCGACACCAGGCCGCCGCGGTCCAGCAGGATGCGGGCGATACCGGACATGCCCGCTCCCCCGATGCCGACCATGTGCACCCGGCTCAGCTCCGGTGGGAGCTGTTCGGCGCTCACTGGTCTACCTTCCTGAGGTCATCGCTTCTGGATGAAGCGTTGATGCACCCGAGGTGCCACCAGGTCACTG
>NZ_LQPS01000007.1 GCF_002101885.1 Mycolicibacter senuensis | reverse complement strand
CCCTCAGCCCCCGACTGAGCCCTCCCCCGAGCCGCCGCCGTTGCCGACCGCGCTGCTGCGGGCCTGGCCGGTGATCGGCGCCGGGGCGGCCGGTTTCGGCTGCGCGACCATCGCGGCCTTCGCGATCCCGGCCCTGGAGTCGTGGCGGCCGGTGAGCGTGGCCGGCTTGGGGGTCGGTGTCTTGGGCACCACGATCTTTCTGTTGCAGCGCGCCGCGGCGCGGCGTGGCTCGCGCGGCGCCCAAACCGGACTGGAACACGAATAGAAGTTGTGGCCGATTCAAGGAGGAACGAGATGGCAGCTCCGCTGCTGAAGGCTGAGATCGACATCAAGGCGCCGGTCAACGAGGTCTGGAGTTTGATCTCCGACTTCCGGCGGATGCCGGAGTGGAGCCCGCAGTGCCGGTGGATGAAACCGCTGGGCGCGGTGCGGCCGGGCACTCGCACCATCAACGTCAACCGGCGGGGCCGGATGTTCTGGCCCACCAGTTCCGTCATCACCGAGTACGTCCCGGACCGCAAGCTGGCCTTCCGGGTCACCGAGAACCACAGCGTGTGGAGTTACGAACTCGAGCCGACCGCCGATGGCACCCGGGTCACCGAGAGCCGGCACGCCGACGACGGGATCACCGGGTTCTCGACGACGGTGACAAGGCTGTTCATGGGCGGGGTCGAGAGCTTCGAGCAGGAGTTGGTCGACGGCATGAACGCCTCCTTGCAGCGGATCAAGGCGGCCGCCGAAAACCGCTGACGCGTCCCGCAAGTGGGGTAACGTCCATCGTCACCGGCGAAACTGGAGGGAGCCCCGGACATGGTGGAAACCGCGACATCCAGTGTTCGGATGCTGAGCGGCGCCGCAGCGACCGCGGTACTGCTGGCCGCGGGCCTCGTGGCGACACCGGAGATCAGCACGCACGCGCTCGACCGGGTCTCCGCGGAGGTGGCGCTGACGGCCGACACGATCTTCGACGGCCTGACCTTCGATGCTCCAGCGGTGGCCTTCGATGCGCCCGGCCTGGCCGAGGCCGTGGCCTTCGATACCCCCGGAGTGGCCGAGGCGTTCGATATCGCGGGCCTGATCAACGCCGAATTCGCCGCGGCCCAAGGGTTTTTCAATAGCCTGTTCAGTCTGCCGGGCACGCTGTTCAACGACGTCGAAGGCGTGATCACCAGCCTGATCAACCTCGACTTCGGGATGGCCTTCAGCGAGTTGTTCTCCATCCCGCAGGACATCGTCAACTACGTGCTCGGTCTGCCGGGGCTGGTGGTCAACACCCTTTACGAGATGGCAGTGGTGATCCCGGGCGAGTACCTGTTCAACTTCGGCTAGACGGTGTCCGGCTCCCCCGGTTCGGCGGGGCCTTCGGCCGTCTCGGGGGCTTCGGCCGCTTCGGGTGCAACCGCAGGGGTCTCCGCGGCCGCCTCGATCGGTTCGGCGGGGCCGTCGGAAGCGGCCTCGGCCGGTTCGGTCGCCGCTTCAGCGGTTTCGGCCACCGCTTCAGCGGTTTCGGCCACCTCATCGGCCGATTCGGCCGGTGCTTCGGCGGCTTCGGCCGGCGCTTCGTCCGCGTCGGCCGGTGCCTCGGCGGGCGGGGCCGTGGTGGCCTCGGCATCGCCGACGATCTCGAGCACCCCGTCGTCGTAGGGGTCGTGGGCCGGGGAGCCGGTGCCCGCCGGTGCCGGGGTGTCGCTATGGGCGCCGCAGCCGTACCCGCTGTCGACCACCCGGCCGTCCGCGGACATCTCATTACCGCAGACACCGAACCCGGTCCCGAGAACACCGGCCAGTGGCAGATAGAAGCCGCAGTCTCGGCAGACCCGCTTGGTGGACCGCGCCATCGCCGAATCCGGACCGTAATCGCCGTCGTGCCAGCGCTGCGCCGCATCGGCGCGACCCAGCGGGCTCATCAGCCAACGCCGGCCCAGGCCGAGCTCGCCGGCCACCTCGTCGAGTTGCGGATCGCCACTGGAGGTATAGCCCGGCACCAGTCGCGGATCGTCGGCGGGCGGCGCCAGCAGATCTCCCGGACCCAGGTCGCCGGGCCGGACCCGCTGATCCCAGGGCACCCATTCCGGCGACAACAACGCGCCGGGTCCGGGGACCAGCACCACCTCGCTGACCGTGGAGTGCGCTGCCCCCGGCACGGCGGCCACCACGACGGCCCACTGCCAGCCCTGATAGCCGGGCAGCACGGCGCCGAACCGGTGGGTGGCGGCGGTCGCGTCCTCGTAGTCGACGCCCAAGTGCTCACCGACGGTGTCCGCGCCGCTGAACTCGACGACGGCCGCGCGGGCCTCATCGATGGCCGCGGCCAGCACCGCGGGCACCGCGATGGCCGCGGAGGCTGATTCTGTGCCGGGAGACGTCACGGGGGTCCTTCCGTTCAATTACGCCCCTCATACTGCCGCAGCGCGGCCAGCTCAGCCACATGCAGGCACGATCGCGGCCTGCGCGGCCTGGCGCTGATGATAGGGAAGAATCGACGTGTGTCTGCACGGCGACGTGATCTCCCCGACCCGGGCCGGCGTCGCCGTCCGATTTCGGCCACCGGCCGTGGGCGCCGCGGCGGCTCAGCCGGCGAGCACCCCGGCATGGCCAATTACCCCAGCGACAGCGACGGTGGCCAGCGGCAACGCAAGCCGATGCCCAGCGCCAACCGCTACCTGCCGCCGCTGCACGAAACCACCGAGGCGCCGCGCCGGCAGCGCCCATCCGACGACCCCGGCACCGCCGACCGCGTCACGGTGACCCGGGCCGCCGCGGCCCGCAGCCGCGAAATGGGGTCTCGGATGTACGGACTGGTGCAGCGCGCCGCCACCGCCGACGGCGCCGACAAGTCCGGGTTGACCGCGCTGACCTGGCCGGTGGTGGCCAACTTCGCGGTGGACGCGGCGATGGCCGTGGCGCTGGCCAACACCTTGTTCTTCGCCGCAGCCGCCGGGGAGAGCAAAGGCAAGGTGGCGCTGTACCTGCTGGTGACGATCGCGCCGTTCGCGGTGGTCGCCCCGCTGATCGGTCCCGCGCTGGACCGCCTCCAGCACGGCAGGCGCGCGGCGCTCGCCATGTCCTTCGTCATGCGCACCGCACTGGCCCTGGTGCTGATCGGTAACTACGACGGTGTCGCCGGCACCTTCGGATCCTGGGTGCTCTACCCGTGTGCGCTGGCCATGATGGTGCTGTCGAAATCGTTCACGGTGCTGCGCAGCGCGGTGACACCCCGGGTGATGCCACCATCGATCGACCTGGTGCGCGTCAATTCCCGGCTGACGATGTTCGGACTGCTCGGCGGAACGATCGTCGGCGGCGGCATCGCCGCGGGCGCCGAGTACGTCCTCACCCGGCTGCTGCAGCTACCCGGGGCGCTGTTGGTGCTCGTCGCGGTGTCGGTGGCCGGAGCGGCGCTGTCCATGCGGATCCCGCGGTGGGTGGAGGTGACCACCGGCGAGGTCCCGACCACCCTGAGCTACCGTCTCGCCGAACGGCCCCGCAGCTGGCCCGAACAGGTGCGGCGGGCCGGTGGGGCACTGAGCCAGCCGTTGCGCCAACCGCTGGGGCGCAACATCATCGCCGCCCTGTGGGGCAACTGCACCATCAAGGCCATGGTCGGTTTCCTGTTCTTGTACCCGGCCTTCGTGGCCAAACAGCACGACGCCGACGGGTGGGTGCAGCTGGGGATTCTCGGGCTGATCGGCGCCGCCGCGGGAGTCGGTAACTTCGCCGGCAACTTCGCCAGCGCCCGGCTGCAGCTGGGGCGCCCCGCGGTTCTGGTGGTGCGCTGCACCATTGCGGTGACCGCGGTCGCGCTGGCCGCGGCGGTGGCCGGAACCCTGGTGATGGCGGCCGTCGCCGCCCTGGTCACCTCCGGTGCCAGCGCGGTGGCCAAGGCATCGCTGGACGCCGCGCTACAGGACGACCTGCCCGAGGAGTCGCGGGCCTCGGCGTTCGGCCGCACCGAGTCGACCTTGCAGCTGTGCTGGGTGCTCGGCGGTGCGCTGGGGGTGCTGGTATACACCGACCTGTGGGTGGGATTCACCGCGATCACCGCACTGCTGATCCCGGGTCTGGCCCAGACCATCCTTTCCTTCCACGGCGATTCGTTGATCCCCGGGCTGGGGGGCAACCGCCCGGTGCTGATCGAACAGGACGGTGCCCGCCGCGATCAGACAGGGGTGATGAGCAGGTGAAACGCGCGACGACCGTGCTGCTGACGGTGCTGGTGGTGGCGACGGCGGCCCTGGCCGGGTTCGCCACCTGGTGGTTCACCCGCGGTGGGGAGCCGACGCCGCCGCAGGTCAGCGCCTACTCCAACGGGCGCCTCACGCACGCCGGGCCCTACATGTTCTGCGATGTGCTCGACCTCGACGAGTGCGTGCTGACCGAGGCACAGGGCAAGCTGGCGGTCAACGAGCGCAATCCGGTACAACTGTCGGTCGACACCGCCATCGGGCGGGCACCCTGGCGGCTGCTGCGGCTCTACGACGATCCGGCCGACGCCACCGGAAAGATGTATCAACCGGGCAGCACCCTGGCGGTCACCATCCCGACCGTCGACCCGCATCGCGGACCGCTACGCGGTCTGGTGGTGCAGCTGCTGACCCTGGTCGTCGATCGCGACACCGACGAGAAGTTCGCGGTCCCGCACGCCGAATGGGCGATCGGGCTGCAGTGGCGGGACCAGCCGCAGGGTTGACGGCGGCGGCCCGCTGCGCTCGGCTAAGCGCCGTGCCCGGCGGTCACCCGCTCGGACCCCGTTACCGGGCCGGGCGCGGTGCCGTCCCCGAATGGTCTGCCGCCCAGGGCTTCTCGGCCGTGGGGCTGCAGCCAGTTGGACAGCTCCGGACCGTCGGGCACGATCCGGGACGGATTGATGTCGGCGTGCACGATGTAGTAGTGCTGTTTGATCTGGACGAAGTCGACGGTGTCACCGAACCCGGGCGTTTGGAACAGGTCCCGGGCATAGGCCCACAGCACCGGCAGCTCGGACAGTTTCTGGCGGTTGCACTTGAAATGTCCGTGATAGACCGCGTCGAAACGCACCAGGGTGGTGAACAGTCGCACATCGGCCTCGGTGATGGTGTCGCCCACCAGGTAGCGCTGGTCTGCCAGCCGGTCGCCGACCCAGTCCAGTGCGGTGAACAGCCGGTCGTAGGCGGCACTGTAGGCGTCCTGGCTGCCGGCGAAGCCGCACCGGTAGACGCCGTTGTTGATCTCGGTGTAGATCCGTTTGGACACCTCGTCGATCTCGGCGCGCAGCGGTTCGGGATACAGCTGCGGGGCGCCGTCGCGGTGGTGGGCCGCCCACTCGGTGGAGAAATCCAGGGTGATCCGAGCGAAGTCGTTGGTGACCACCGCCCCGGTGGGCACCTCGACCATCGCCGGCACCGTGATGCCCTTGGGGTAGTCCGGAAACCGCGCGAAATACGCATCGGCCAGCCGCGGGATCTTCAAGACCGGGTCGACACCGCCGGGGTCGAGGTCGAAAGTCCAGCTGCGCTGATCGTGAGTCGGCCCGCAAAACCCTATGGAGATGACGTTTTCCAGTCCGAGCAGCCGCCGCACGATGATGGTGCGATTGGCCCACGGACATGCCCGCGCCACGATCAGCCGGTAGCGGCCCGGCTCGACGGGGTACCCGTCTCGGCCGTCGGCGGTGATCCGGGTGGTGATGTAGTCGGTGTCGCGGTTGAATTCGCCCTCGGCGACGTAGTCGGCCATGCCGTTCATGGTGGCACTTGTCGGCCGGCAGGCACAGCTGAACTCAGGTCCGAGGCGCAGCGGAGCCGACCGCGAAGCGCCGAGCCAGATCGGGTTCGTCGGAGGCGCCCGGCTCCCAGTGCGCGATCCACGGCCCGGTGCCCTCGGACGGGTCGAGGATGCCGTCTTCCAGCCAGGTATAGCGGTCTTCGAGCACCGCGCGGGTCAACTGGACGTCGGTGCGGTCGGTGTTGGTCCACAACGCGGCGAACAGCGCCTCGATCCGCAGCCGCGACTGCTGACAGAACGCGTCGGCCAGCTGGTATGCCTGCTGCCCTTGCTGCGGGTCGGCCGCGCGCTGCGACTCCGCACGCACGCAGACCGCGGCCATGGCGAACAGCTCCGCCCCGATGTCGACGACGCGGCCCAGAAATCCCTGCTTCTTCTCCATGCCGGCCTGCCAGCGCGCCATCCCGTAGAAGGTGTTGCGCGCCAGCTTTCGTGAGTGCCGCTCGACGAAGCGCAGATGCGGGGCCAACCGGCCGAACTCGCGGAACCCGGTGGGGCGCTGCCCTGCACCGAAGGCCAGTTGCGGCAACCACTTTGAATAGAATCCACTGGCCCCGGCGGCCGATTTGGCCTTCTGCCGCAGGCCTGCCTTGGGATTGGCGAGCTCACCTGCGGCACTCAGGTGGGGATCGACGGCCTCCCGCGCGATCAGCAGCCGCATGACCTCGCTGGAGCCTTCGAAGATGCGGTTGATCCGCAAGTCCCGCACCAGTTGTTCCACCGGCACCGCGCGCTCCCCGCGAGCGGCCAGCGACTCGGCGGTCTCGTAGCCGCGGCCGCCGCGGATCTGCAGCAAGTCGTCGGCAATGACGCAGGCCATCTCGCTGGACCACAATTTGGCCAGCGCCGCCTCGATGCGGATGTCGTTGCGGTCTTCGTCGGCCATCTGGGCGGAAAGCTCCAGCACCGCCTCCAGCGCGTAGCCGGTGGCGGCCATGAAGGCGATCTTCTTGGCCACCGCCTCATGCTCGCCAACCGGTTTGCCCCATTGGACGCGCTCGCGCGACCACTCCCGAGCGATCTTCAGCGCCCACTTCGCCGACCCGGTCGCCATCGCGGGGATGGCCAGCCGACCGGCGTTGAGCGTGGTCAGCGCGATCTTCAAGCCGTCGCCCTCGCGCCCGATGAGGTTCTCGGCGGGCACCCGCACCCGGTGCAGCCGGGTCACGCCGTTCTCGATACCGCGAAGCCCCATGAATTTGTTGCGGCGCTCGACGGTGATGCCCGGTGAATCGGCCTCCACCACGAAGGCGCTGACGCCTCCGCGGTGGCCGTCGCCCTTGGGCACCCGAGCCATCACCACCAGCAGTTCGGCGACCACTCCGTTGGTGGTCCACAACTTCACGCCGTCCAGCTCGTAGGCCGCGCCCTCGTCGACCGGAGTGGCCGTCGAGGCCAACCGCGCCGGATCCGAACCCACATCGGGTTCGGTCAGCAGAAACGCCGAGATCGCCCCGGCGGCGCAGCGCGGCAGGAACTTCTGCTGCTGTGCCTCGCTGCCGGCCAGTTTGAGCGGTTCGGGCACCCCGATCGACTGGTGCGCGCTCAGCAGCGCCCCCAGGCTGGGATGCACGCTCGACACCATCACCAGTGCCCGGTTGTAGGCGACCTGCGACATGCTCAGGCCGCCGTGGTCGGCGGAGATCTTCAGCCCGAAACAGCCGAGTTCGGCCAGCCCTTTGACGTACTCGTCGGGGATCTGCCCGTCCCGCTCGATGACCGTGCCGTCGACGGTTTCGAGGAACTCCCGCAGTCGGCCGAGAAACTCCTCGGTGCGCGCGGCATCGGCATCCGACGGCCGGGGAAACGGATGAACCAGCTCGAGCGGGAAACGGCCCAGGAACAATCCCTTTGCGAAAGACGGTTTGTCCCAACCGCTTTCGCGGGACTCCTCGGCGACCGCCCTGGCTTGCTCCTCGGTGACCTGTACCTGGTGTGCCATCGGAAACCTCCCGGTTGAGAGCGCTCGTCGAGCGACTATCAATCCAGGGTTCCCCGATCGGGTCGCCCGGTAACCCTGCCGGGCGCGGGCGCCTTTAGGCGTCGAGCTCGCGGGCCACGGCCTTGACGACCTCGGAGATCTGCCGGGCGGTCTTGCGGTCGGGGTATTTACCCTTGCGCAGTTCGGGCTGCACCGTGCCTTCCAGCAGGGTGATCATGTCCTCGACCATGCCGTGCAGCTCGTCTGGGCTGTGCTTGTGCTCGGCCGGCGCGGCCTCCCGGCGGTTGCGGGTCAGGCTCGGCGGCGGATCGATCAGGGTGACGGTCAGCGCCTGCGGTCCGCGACGGCCGGCGGCAACGCCGAACTCCACCCGTTGGCCCGCCTTGAGACCCTCCACGCCGTCCGGCAGGGCCGAGGCGCGGACGTAGACGTCCTCACCTTCCTCCTGGGACAAGAAGCCGAAGCCCTTCGCGGCGTCGTACCACTTCACCTTGCCGGTAGGCACTGGTCTCACCTGCTGTCTTACTGATCACGTACTGGGGGGACATAAATGAAGCGTCCCGCCTTCGCAGGACGCGTCACCCGGTGATCCTACTCGGATGGCGGCCCGCGGAGCACCCCGGTTTCCTCGGTAAGCTGGGGGAGCCGCTGGAGAGGACGTGCGTCGGACTTTGAACGCGATTGGGACGCTCTCCGGCCGGCCGACCGAATCGGATACGCATATGACATTGAGGCAACGGGGTCCGCAGACCCCACCACCGCAGGTGGGCGCTGTCGGTGCGGAGGACAAGAAGGCCGCACGGCAGGCGTTCCACGACGCCGTGGAGCGGGCCATCGCCGAGCAGATGCCTACTTCTGGGCCGTTGGTTGACACGTTCGGGCGGGTGCACACCGATCTGCGGATATCCCTGACCGACCGGTGCAACCTGCGCTGCACCTACTGCATGCCGGCCGAAGGCCTGGACTGGATTCCCAGCCAGCACCTGCTGCAGGACGACGAGCTGATCCGGCTGATGCGTATCGGCGTCACCCGGCTGGGGATCACCGACATCCGGTTCACCGGTGGCGAGCCGCTGCTGGCCCGCCACCTCGAAGGTGTGGTCGCCGCCGCGGCCGGACTGCAACCGCGCCCCGAGATCGCGCTCACCACCAATGGTCTGGGGCTGGCACGTCGGGCCGGCGCTCTGGTGGCCGCCGGGCTGGACCGGATCAACGTGTCACTCGACACCGTCGACCGTGCCCACTTCGCCGAGATCACCCGGCGCGACCGACTGCCCGACGTTCTCGACGGCCTCGAGGCCGCCGCGCAGGCCGGCATGGCGCCGATCAAGGTCAACGCGGTACTCGACCCCAAGATCACCGGTGAGGACATCGTCAACCTGCTGCGCTTCTGCCTGCAGCACGGCTACCAACTGCGGGTCATCGAGATGATGCCGCTGGACGCCGACCACAACTGGAGCCGCGACGCCGGCCTCGGTGTCGAGCAGCTGCTGGAGTTGGTGCAGGCACAGTTCACGTTGCGCCCCGATCCGAAACCCCGCGGTTCGGCGCCGGCCGAGGTGTGGCTGGTGGACGAGGGCCCGGACAATCCGGCCGGCACCTTCGGCATCATCGCCTCGGTGTCGCGGCCGTTCTGCGGCGACTGCGACCGGACCCGGCTCACCGCCGACGGCCAGATCCGCAACTGCCTGTTCGCCGCCGAGGAGTCCGATCTGCGGGCGCTGCTTCGGGACGGCTCAGACGACGACGCCATCGAGCAGGCGTGGCGTGCCGCGATGTGGTCGAAGAAGGCCGGCCACGGCATCAACGATCCGGACTTCATCCAGCCGGACCGGCCGATGAGTGCAATAGGAGGCTGACTCATGACACAACAGGTGAGCGACACCACCGCCGTCGCCGTGACGGTCCGCTATTTCGCCGCGGCGCGCGCGGCCGCGGGGGCCGACTCGGAGACCGTCAGTGTCCCCGCCGGGGCCGGCGTGGCCGAGCTCGCCGAGGCCCTCGGCGGGCGCAACGAGCGGCTGGCGACGGTGCTGGGCCGCTGCTCCTACCTGCGCGACGGGATCGCGGTGCGCGACCACACGGCGGCGCTGCGGTCAGGAGAGACGATCGACGTCCTGCCCCCGTTCGCGGGCGGTTGAGCGCTGCTCGTTCGCCGGATCGAAACATGATCTACGTCACATAACGAATTGATAACAGCGCGACAACGGCTTGATAGAGGCCGCTCTGACCTGCGCGAACGCTGCGGCTTCCTGGTGTTTTGAGAAGAACCGGCAGAGAAAACACCCGGTGGCGTTAAACGTGACGATGCCGGTAAGACCCGTTACGGTACATCTCCGGGTGTATCGAAAATCTTCCGGTCGATCCGCCTTTCCCCTCTCGTAGCGCCGAGCTCCATCCAGCGGGCGGGGAAAACCCCGAATACCTGATGGATGGAGGCGGGGGACCCACAGGGTCCGCCACGAGCGAACCTGGGGCCACCCGGCCCTTGGGGTGAAGCCACATGACGACGTACCGCGGTACGTCGCGGCCGGGCGGTCTCGATAGCCCGAACCCGACGCTGACCTCGCAGGCGTAGACAGAGAGGAATTCACCACCGTATGAGTGGACGGCATCGCAAGCCCACCCAGTCGAACGTCAACATCGCCAAGATCGCCTTCACCGGCGCCGTGATCGGTGGCGGCAGCCTGGCCCTCGCCGGGCACGCGGCCGCAGCCACCGATGACGAATGGGACCGCGTCGCCCGATGCGAGTCCGGCAACAACTGGGCCATCAACACCGGCAACGGTTACCACGGCGGCCTGCAGTTCGCACCGAGCACCTGGAGCAGCAACGGCGGCGGCAAGTACGCCCCGGTGGCACACCAGGCCAGCCGCGAACAGCAGATCGCCATCGCCGAGAACGTGCTGGCGAGACAGGGACGCGGCGCCTGGCCGGTCTGCGGCCGCGGCCTGTCCGGCCCGTCACCGCGCGACGTCCCGGAAGCCCCTGCCGACAACCCGGACGCCAACGGCGAGACCGTGGCCATGGACAACCCGATGGCTCCGCCGCCCGCCCCCGAGCCGGCCCCGTGGCGATGGGCATGGAG
>NZ_LQPS01000006.1 GCF_002101885.1 Mycolicibacter senuensis | reverse complement strand
GACGATCTTGGCGGCATGCGGCGATGGCATCACCCATGCTAACAAGAGCGTATGAATTAATGACTCAGGACACTAGGACACCATGGCCAGCGCGAAGCCGTCCCACCCCTTGGCCCCGACCGTCTGAATGGCGGCGGCCTGTAGTCGCGGGTGCTCGCCCATCAACTCCAAGACGTCCCGGCTACCACGGGCGGTCGCATCGCCGGATGCCGGCTGCAGGATCGTCCCTTCGCGGATCACGTTGTCCACCACGATGACCGCCCCGGGGCGGCACAGTTGCACCGCCCAGTTCAAGTAGCCGACATTGTTCTCCTTGTCGGCGTCGATGAACACCAGGTCGAACGGCTCGCCGGTCAGCGTCGGCAGGGTCTCCAGCGCCGGGCCGACGATCACCTGCACCCGATCGCCGAGACCGGCACGGTCCAGATTGGCCCGGGCGACGTCGGCGTGCGTGGGCTCGTACTCCAGCGTCACCACGGCACCGCCGGGCCCGGCGGCCCGCGCCAGCCAGATCGTGCTGTAGCCGCCGAGGGTGCCGATCTCGAGGATGCGGGTGGCTCCGGTCGCGGTCGCGAGCAGGTTCAAGAACTTGCCCTGCTGCGCCGAGACCGCGATGGACGGCAGCCCGGCGGCGTCGCTGGCGGCCAGCGCTGCCTGCAGGTCGGGGTCGTCGCCGGTGAAGATGCGGTCCATCAGGGTATCGACGTCGCGGGGCGTGGGGGTTTCGGTCACATCCACCGAGGCTAGACCGCAATTAGGATTTCCGCGTCCGGATATCTTTACCCCATACCCCTATGGGGTATATAGTCGGCGGACCGGCACCTGCCGGCCAGCGAGAGAAAGGTGCGACACATGACGAACTATGAAGCGGGGACCGTCTTGACATGCGGTCACGAAGGTTGCGGATGCCGCGTCCGGATCGAGGCGCCGTGCCACTGCCAGGGGGCGGGCGAGGCTTATCGCTGCACCTGCGGTGACGCGTTGGTCCCGGTCAGCGGCTGAGGAGCAGCGGCCCCGGTGACGCACGACGACGACCGTTAGGCGTCACCGGACGCCCTCCTTGGCGAACACCACCCGCAGCACATAGCCCGCTTCCGGGCCCATCACCAACTCGGTCAGCTCACAGAACGTCGCGACGAACTCCGGGCCGTGCGGCGGCCGGGCGTCACACAGGTGGTGCGCGATCTCGTGCAGCACCACCAGTTCCCGCAACGCCCAGTCCGCGCCGCGTTGGTCCGGTACGGCGATAACGCCAGCGTCGCCGGTCTTTTCGTAGTGTGCCGCAGTGGCGCCGCGGCGTGCGCGAACCGTCAACAGACCGGCGTCCGGCCACCGGGCGCGCACCGCCGGCAACGCCAGTACGTCCTCGAGGTAACGGCTGACCGCCGCCACCGAACCGAAGCGGCCCTCCGGCGGCAGGGTCATGCCGGTACCGAAGAACTCCACACTGCGGGAACCGGTTTCAGCCGCCCTCTCGAAGAGGGCCCGCACGAACACCTCCGCGGCGTAAACCTTGGCGCGCTGGGTGTCGCGCTCAAAGTGCCCGCTCACCGCTCCAGCGCGGACCGCGCCACCGACAGTTCGGTGTCATCCCCCAGCCGCGCCCGCCGGCCGGCCCGGTCCCCGGCCCGCCGCGCCGCCGACGAATACCCGGCCGAGGCCCTGGTCGCCCGCCAGGTGCCCCGCGCCCGCGACGCACCCCGGTAGAAGTCGGTGAGCTCAAGTTCCTTGTTGCGCAAGGCGATCGCAGTTCCCGGTGGCCGCGCACGGTCTTCCTCGGCCGCCCTTCGGGTTTCGTCGCGGGCTTCGGCCAGCCGCTGGCCCACCCGGGCACCGAACGCCAGGTGGAAGTTCAGCCGGGCGGTGATCGTGGGCGTCGGCCGATGCGCGCCGGTGGCGAGGTAGGCGTCGGCGGCCCGGACCATCTGGACGACCAGGCTGGCGTAGAGCGCATGGGTGGCGTCGATGTCCTCGGCGAAGCCGTAGGCGTAGACGAAGGTGGAGTTCGACGCCACATCGCAACGCACGTCGTTGGCCGCGGCGATTCCGACGAACAGCTGCACGTAGGTGCGCAGGCCCTTGGTGCCCGGTGAGCCGATGGTGATGGTGTGCTGCACCGGGGCGGTGGCCGGTGTCCGTTTGGTGGCATGCGCCCGGGCCACCGCCAGATCGATGGAGGTCGCGGTGGCCAGCCGCTGAGCTGCCGCCATGAACGCGTCGGCTTCGTGGGCGTTGTCGGTGCCTTCGGCCTGGCGCAGCAGTGCGGCGATACGCGCCAGCATCTTGTCGTCGGATAGGGCGCTACTCATGGCGGCCACGCTAACCGACGCCGGCGACATCGCGCCGACGGCGATTCACAGCCGCGCGTCGATCCAACCCACCACGTCGTCGAGCACCTGTTCGCGTTCCGGTTCGTTGAACACCTCGTGGTAGAGCCCCGGATACACGGTCAGCCGCACGTCGGCGGATCCGACGCATCCCACCAGGCGCTTGCTGCCCTCGGCCGGCACCAGGCCGTCGTCGGCGCCGTGCACCACCAGCAGCGGCGCCGTCAGTGCCTGCGCCCGCGACGGCATCGTCTCGCCGACCTTGATCAACGCCCGCGCCACACCTGCCGGAACCCGGCCGTGGTGCACCAGCGGATCGTCGTCATAGGCGACGACCACCGCGGGATCGCGGGACACCAGGGCGCTGTCGAGCTTTTCGACCGGCAGACCGGGAGCGATCGCGCCGAGCGCTTTGGCCACGAACGCCAGCGGCGGCGACACCGTGTCGGCCATGTCGACCGCGGGACCGGACAAGACCACCAACTGGTAGTCGTCGGGGCGGTCGACGGCGTAGCTGAACACGATCGCGCCGCCCATGCTGTGCCCGAGCACCACCCGCGGCAGCCCGGGGTGCTCCCGAGAGCCGATATCGGCGAGGGTGTGAAAGTCGCCGGTGTACTCAGAGATGTTGCGGCACAACACCCGTTTGCCGCCGGATCGGCCGTGCCCACGGTGATCCAGCGCGTAGGTCACCAGTCCCGCCTCGGCGAACCGCGCCGCGACGTGGTCATAGCGGCGGGCATGCTCCCCGAAGCCGTGCGAGAGCACCACCACCGCGCGCGGATCCGCGGCCGGCGTCCAGGTGTCGTAGACGATCCGCACCCCCTGGACACCTTGGACACCTTGGAAGGTTCGCTCGGTGCGGGTTACGGCCACCAAGGCAGCGTAACGGGCAAACACCACGCCCCGGTAACCTGAGGCGCCATGGGACGAGTCGAGGGCAAGGTTGCGCTGATCAGCGGCGGCGCACGGGGCATGGGCGCAGCGCATGCGCGGGCATTGGCCGCCGAGGGCGCGAAGATCGTGATCGGCGACATCCTCGACGAGGAGGGCGCTAAACTCGCCGCCGACCTCGGCGCCGACAGCGCCCGATTCGCCCACCTGGACGTCACCTGCCCCGAGCAGTGGGACGCGGCGGTTCAGCTCGCCGTCGGGGAGTTCGGCGGCCTCGACGTGTTGGTGAACAACGCCGGAATCGCCAAGTACAACACCATCGACAACTTCGACCTCATCGCGTGGCAACAGCTCATCGACGTCAACCTGACCGGCACCATGCTGGGCATGCACGCGGCCGTCGCGCCGATGAAGTCGGCCGGCGGCGGGTCCATCATCAACATCTCCTCGGTGGAGGGGATCCGCGGCTCCGCCGGCCTGTACGGCTACGTCGCATCCAAGTGGGGCGTGCGCGGGCTGGCCAAGGCCGCCGCCCTGGAACTGGCGCCGCACAACATCCGGATCAACAGTGTGCTGCCCGGCCTGATTCGCACCCGGATGACGATCGCCATCCCCGACGACGCGCTGCAGATTCCGCTGGGCCGGGGCGCCAAGTCAGCGGAGGTGTCGACCGCGGTGGTGTTCCTGGCCTCCGACGAGTCGGCCTACATGACCGGCGCCGACCTGGTGATCGACGGGGGCCTGTCCGTGGGCATCCCGCACAAGACCGGCTAGGCACCGGCGGGCGGTCACTTCGCCTCGCGCGGCAGCCGGCACCCGGTGTAGCCGGACACCACCAGGTTGCCGCGGTAGCCGACCTTGAGGTACAGCCCGGTGGGACCGTAGAAGCCGACGTCGTGGTTGCCCGGCTGGTCCTGCATCACCTGGAGTTCGGTGGCGTCCAGCTTCGCGGCCGCGATCCTGGCGGCCTCCTGGATTCTCGCCCAGTGCTGCTCGGATACCGCGACCTTGACCGCCACCTCGTCCGCCAGCAGGTATCCGCGGGCGTTGGCCTGCTCATACGGCCGTCGCTGGCACCCTTCGCCCGAGCCCTCATGCGGGTTCTCCCAGACGATGCCCGAAATGAGTTCACTTGCCGCCGTGGTGATCTCCTTCATCGCGGCCTGCACCTGGACCCGGGTGTCTTCAAACGAGGGCAGCGATCTCAATTCTTCGAGCGCCTGGGCTGCTTCGGTGGGCGGGGTGGGCCCGTAAGGCTGGTTCACGTGACATCCTCCTGTTAACGCGGCGGCGACTACCGTGCCGACGAGCAGCCGGTGGAGTCGCCCGTTCAGACCGCTGATGCTGTGGTGTCTCATTTGCCTTCAATCGGATTCGTGCCGGCCAGGACGGCGGCGATGTTGTAGTTGGTCGTTCGCAGCCCTCCCCCGTCCGGGAAGCGCGGATAGTCGCTGTGGCCGTGCGCTTCTTGCAGGCTGACCGTTCCACCATGCCCGTCGGGTACGGTGGCCGCCCCGGTGGCCAGCTGGGTGAAATTGGGATTCGTTGCCGGATTCGGGCCGAAGTCACCGAATTCGTTGTTGAGGTAGGAGCCCAGAATCGGGATGCCCTGGCCGAATGTCCTTGCGTCGTACACCCATTGGATGGGGTCGTCAGGGGCCTCCATGGCGAACACCTGGCCGGGCTGCAGGTGCAGCTGTTCGGGCGTGGCGGCCTCGATGCCGGGAGATCCGTAGAACAGTGCCCGCGAGACCCCGTGGTCACCGGGTTCCTGCAGCGCCAGACCGGTCGTCAGCGAACCGTAGGAATGCCCGATCGCGGTCAGATCAGCCGGGCCACCCAGGTGCGAGGCCTGGATCCCGTCGTAGAAGCGGGCCAGGTCGTGAGCACCGTCCCGGGCCAGGTCGTCGTGGGTGACGCCCCAGATACCGGCCAGCGATGCGCCCCGATCGTCGAAGCCGGGCACTTGCGGCGGGTCATAGCCGATCCAGGCGATAGCCGATACCGAGTCGTTCTCGTGTCCGGGAGACAGCCCCAGCTGCCGTAGCGCTTCGCCTCGCAGGTGTGTCGCCTCATCGGTCATGCCCCCGATGGCGCCGTGGACCGTGGTGTTGAGTCCCGGAGCGGTGACCGACACGTGGGTGGCCTTGTCCGGGTCGCCGACGGCGATGGCAGCGCGGGCCTGCGCACCGCTTTCGGTGTCCAGCAGCATCAGTTTGCGATCCGGACTGACCTGCAGTGCCGCGTCGACGGCCTGCAGGTCGGGTAGGTACTCGGCGCCGTCGCGCGCGGCGTCGTATCGGCGTTGCCAGTCCTCGTATGCCACCCGGTCGGCGAAGATCGCCCCGGGTTCGTTGGGCCGGGGGATGTTGTCGCCGGCCGCCCAGTCCGGGTGCTGGCTCCGCAGCGCGTCGGCTTGCGTCGCAGCGGCCCGCGCCCGGGTCAATTCGTCGGCCAGGTGCAGCCGGTTGTAGTGGTCGTAGCCCAGGTGGTCCGGCGGGTCGCACGGCATACCCGGATGGTTGCCGATGTTGTGGTCGGAGTTGTAGAGCCAGTCCTTCTGGCCGGGGGTGAGACTGTTCCAGTAGTCGTTGAACTCCTTCGGGTCATCGGGCACCGGGCCGGGCGGGGGCGCCGGCGCGTCGGCGTCGAACGGGTGCAGCTGGGCATCGGGGTCGTAGCCGTCCCTGACCCTCAGGTTGGTCAGGGCCTGCTGCAGCGCCTTGGAGTAGGTGTTGCGGATGACCGTTCCGTTGTGCAGGGCGGTAGCGGTGTCCCCCTTGGCTTGCCGGTAGCACTGGTCGATCTCGGTGCTGTAGTCGTGGCCCTCGCTTTCCAGGTCGAGGTAGTGGCCGACGAGGCGGTCCAGGCCCTCCAGATTGGCGTTGAGCGCCGTGATGTTGGCCCGCGAAGCGGCGCGGGCCTGGGCCAGGGCGCCGGCGATGGTCTCCAGATCGGCGGCGATCCGGCCCAGTTGCTCGGTGCTGGCGTGCAGGCCGTCTTTGACGCGTCGCACTTCGGCGCCGTGGTTGATCGGCTGCTCGCCGCTCTCGCGGTGGTACTGCTCGAAGTGTTGCCGGGCGGTGCGGAATGCCTGCTCGGCGGCGGTCGCCGATCCGGCGGCCTGGTGGAACGCCTGGGCCAGGAAGTCGATCTGGGTGGGGCTGCCGGCCTGCAGGCTGTCATCGACCGCCCAGGGGTCGCCCCCGGCGTGGGCGATGAGATCGGCGAGCTGCAGGTGTTGCAGGTTGGGGCGGCTCACGGGCCGGCACCGGCGTCGTCGCGCGCGCCGGTCTCGACGAACATCGCTGCCCCCTCCGTATCAGCTCGGCGGTTGCAGTGAGACTACCGGCAGCGGCCGTTGTGCACGTTAACCTTGAGCGTCATGACGGGTTCGCTCGACGTGCGGCGGGCCGCCGACCGGGCGGTCACCCGCGCGCCCTGGCTCACTTCGCGGCATTCGTTCTCGTTCAACGACTACTACGACCCGGACAACACCCACCACGGGCTGCTGCTGGTCAACAACGACGACGTGGTCGAACCGGCTGCCGGGTTTGATACTCACCCGCACCGCGACGCAGAGATCGTCACCTGGGTGCTCTCCGGTGAACTGACCCACCGGGATTCGCTCGGCAACTCCGGGGTGATCCGCCCCGGGCTGGCCCAGCGGATGTCGGCCGGCACCGGCGTCCGGCATTCGGAGCGGAACGAATCCGCTACCGAGCCGGTGCATTTCGTCCAGATGTGGATCATGCCGGACACCTCCGGCCGCACACCGGGCTATCAGCAGCAGCAGATCGGCGACGCTCTGGCGGGCGGTGGGCTGGTGACCGTCGCCTCCGGCAGTGACCCGGGCGCCGCGATCGCCATCGGCAACGCCGGGGCCACGCTGTACGCCGGCCGTCTGCAGCCGGGCGACAGTGTCGAATTGCCCGACGCTCGCTACGTTCACCTGTTCGTCGCGATCGGCCGGGTCGACCTGGAGGGCGCCGGCGAGTTGGACGCCGGTGATGCGGTTCGCTTAACCGGCGGTGGCGGTCAACGGGTGCGCGCCGAAACGCCGGCGGAGATCCTGATCTGGCAGATGCACGCAGCCCTCGGTGGCTGATCGCCGGGTAACCGATTCGCCACCGACGCGGCACAGTCCGATCACGGCACGCTGCGCCCGGGGTTTCTGTGGCTAGCCTAGGAACCTGGTGTCTGCCGGTCCGGAGCCGAAGGGGCAAACAGTGTCGACTCCAATGGCTTTCGTGCGCCGCCTGGCGGCAGGCTGCAGTGCGGTGCTGCTCTGCGCCACGCTGACGATCGGCCCGGGCCTGCCGACCGCCCGCGGCGCCGCCCAAGACCAGTTGGCCGCCGCGATCGCCCGCACCCCGGGCTCCTACCTGGTCTACAACTTCGGCGGCGGGCACCCCGCCCCGATGCTCAACGCTGCCGGCGAATGGTACGAGATGTCCAGCGGCGGACACCTGGTCGTGCTCAAGGCCGCCTCGCAGCGCATCCAGCCGCACCTGCTGGTCGACAGTCACAGCGGTGTCCAGAGCCGCTGCGAACGCGATCCGCGGGCCCGTACCAGCGAGGGACTGATGCAGGCCTCGGAGCTGTACACCCCGCTGCAGGCCTGGCAGGCGCTGGGGCGGCCGATGGTGGCTGTCAACGCCAACTTCTTCGACATCCGCGGTCAGCGCGGCGGATCCTGGCGGACCACCAAGTGCAGTTCACCGCTGGGCGCCTACGTGGACAACACCCGCGGCAAAGGCCGGGCCAACGTCGCGGTCACCGGCACCATCCCCTACGCCGGCAAGCAGGGGCTGTCCGGCGGCAACGAGCACTGGTCGACGCTGACCACGATGATCCTGCCGACCCGTGGCGCACCGTATGTGCTGTGGCCACGCGGCGGCCGCGACGGCGGAGACTACGACGCGGCCGGGCCGACGATCGCCGCCCTGGTGGAACGCGGGGAGCGGTTCGTCGCGGTGAGCGGGCTGGGGCTGCTGGCGCCCGGCGTCACCGGGCAACTCAACGACGGGGGGCCGAGCGCGGCGCGCACCGCCCTGGGCTATTCGCAGGCCAAGGATGAGATGTACATCTTCCAGGGCGGCCACTACACCCCGGACAATATGCAGGATCTGTTCCGCGGCCTGCACAGCGATCACGCCGTCCTGCTCGACGGCGGTTCCTCGTCGGCGGTCGTGCTGCGCCGCGACGCCGGCGGCATGTGGACCGGCGCGGGTGTGCCGCGCGGGTCATGCGACACCGCCCAGGTGCTGTGCGATGCCCACGAACGCGCGCTGCCCAGTTGGTTGGCGTTCAATTAGCGGCGGCCGCAAGCGCGGCGTCGCGAATTGCTCAGGGCATGTCGACCTTGGCGGCCAGCCAGCGGCCGTTCACCTTCTCCATCGTCATCACGATGCGACTCCGGTCGATCTTCGGTTGGGGCGCGGCCTTGTTGCTCACCGACTGATCGATGAACAGCATCACCTCGACCTTGTGCTTGGTGGCGGACTTGACCGCCGCGTCGATGACGGTGCCGTGTGCGGCGGCCTTGTTCTCGATCAGCAGTTGACGGAGCTGCTCGCTGGACGCGGCGTACATGTCCTTGAATTCGCCGGTCGCTCCGTCGAGGACATCGACGAAGTTCTTGTCGATCGCGGCCGGGTCCACCCCGGTCAGGACCAGGGCATACTTCTCCGCCGTCTCGAGGGCCTGCGCGGCGGCCACCGCACGCTGATGGTGGGTGAACAGTAGCCAGCCCTCGTAGCCGGCGACGATCAGGCCCAGCGCCAACACCGCAGCGGCGATCCAGCGCAACCGGGATCGTCTCGACGCCGCGACGGTCTGGCCGCCGGCCTCGTCGGGGGAATCCTCGGGCGCTTCGTCAGCGGCCTCGTCGTCCAGATCCTCGTCGTCCAGATCCTCGTCGTCCAGATCCTCGTCGTCCAGATCCTCGTCGTCCAGATCCTCGTCGTCCGGATCCTCGTCGTCCGGCGCCTCGGGCTCGTCGGTCTTCGTTTCGGGCTCGTCGGGTAACTCGACTGCCGTCTCGGCGTCGGCCGCTGCGTCCATGTCTTCACGGTCCGACACCTGCACCACCCTCCCTGGCCTCCCCTGGGCCGAGCTGCTCGGCCGCAACGCACCCGAACCTACCGGAACCCGGGGCGGCCGGGCGGTCAGGTGCAGGCTCCGGAATTCCGCAATGCGGCCCCCCACCCGGCCGCGGAATCGATGTGCGGACGGGTGAAGCCCGACGGCTGTTTCTTGCGCATGCTGTCGGCGATACGGGAGAGCTGGAACAGCACCCCGGTCAGCTGTTCACCGCCGTAGATCGGTGAGTACGGGCCGTAGTTGTCGGGGGTGTTGCGGATCGTCAGCGGCTGCAGTCGCGGTCCCAGAAAGCCGGTCGACCGGTCGATGTTGGCCACCACCGCGTCCGCCTGCGACTGCACACCGGTATAGCCGTCGCGGCGCCCGGCCAGGTCGCGGTTGAAGGCGTTGATCTGGCTCAGCAGCGGGTCGAACTGCGCGTCGAACCACTGGCACGAGTCCGACATGCCGCCGATCATCTCCGGGGTGACCTGATAGGTGAAGGTGTCGTAGGGCCAGAAATCCATATGCGGCGACCAGTCGCTGGGCGCCGGCGTGAACACCGGAAGCACCGGTGGATGATCCGGGTCTGCCAGGGCCGGCCCCGGTGCCAGCAGGGCGGCCGTCGCGGTGAGGCCGGCGACCATCCCGGCGGCGGACCGCACCCACCATCGCTGCATCGCCACCCTCTCCGCCCGGAGTTCATCCGGCTCGAGTATCGCCATCCGAGCCATCTTCGGCACGCTGAATCCGCGAAATCGGTGCTACCGCTGAGTAACTGGCCCATAACTCGAGTCATGTTGCCCGAAGCGCCTCTCGGCGGGCATGGCGTCCGACATCATGTCCGGATGCACGGTGACGGCGAGGCCCGATGAGCTCTGTTCGCGCCGCCGCGACCCGCATCGACCCGCGCCACCCACCGGCCGTTCCGAGAATCGCCGAACCCTACCTCGGAGTAAGCACGGTGGCTACCATGTCCGCCATGGATCATCGGCCCAACGGGGAATCGGCGGCGCCGGGTGATCCCAAGTTCATGATCGGCAAGCGATGACCACCCGGGACGAGCGTGAATTAGCTGATCAACCCCCCCTCGACGGGGTCGCGGCCATCGGGGACTGGACCGTCGGCTACGTCAACCGCCACCCGCTGGCATCGCTGACCACGGTCGGCGAGCAGTGCGTGCTGGCGGTGCGCACCGTGCAGTACTTCTTCATCGACCTGTTCAGCGGCCGGTTCCAGTGGGGCGAGTTCGTCCGGCAGAGCGCGTTCATGGCCAACACCGCGGTGCTGCCGACGGTTCTGGTGGCGCTGCCGATCGGGGTGACCCTGTCCATCCAGTTCGCGCTGCTGGCCAACCAGGTCGGCGCGACGTCACTGGCGGGCGCGGCCGCCGGGCTGGCCGTGATCCGGCAGGCCGCATCGCTGGTGGCGGCGATGCTGATGGCCGCCGCGGTCGGTTCGGCCATCACCGCCGACCTGGGCTCACGCACCATGCGCGAGGAGACCGACGCCATGGAGGTGATGGGGGTCTCGGTGATCCGCCGACTGGTGGTGCCGCGGTTCGCCGCGGCCATCATGATCGGCGTCGCCCTGACCGGCATCACCTGCTTCGTCGGCTTTCTGGCCAGTTATCTGTTCAACGTCTATTTCCAGAAGGGCGCGCCCGGTAGCTTCGTGGCGACGTTTTCATCGTTCGCCACCACCGGCGACATGATCGTGGCGCTGATCAAAGCCGTGATCTACGGCGCGATCGTCGCGGTGGTGTCCTGCCAGAAGGGCCTGTCCACCAGGGGCGGGCCGGCCGGCGTCGCCAATTCGGTGAACGCTTCGGTCGTCGAGGCGATCTTGGTGCTGATGATCGTCAACGTCGGCATCAGCGAGCTCTACAACGTGCTCTACCCCCGGACGGGGCTGTAGAGATGACGGCGTCTCCGTATATCCCGGCAATCGCACGCCCGATGCTGCGGGTCTACCGCATGATGTCGGCACCGACCATCCGGCTTGGCCACATGCTGGTTTTTTTCGGCCGCGCCGCAGCCGGTGTCCCGACCGTGCTGCGCCACTACCGTAAGGAGTTCCTGCGGCTGCTCTCCGACATCGCCTGGGGCAACGGCTCCATCGTGGTCGGGGGCGGCACCGCCGGGGTGGCCCTGGTACTCGGCTTCACCGCCGGTGCGCTGGTGGCGATCGAGGGCTACAATTTCCTGAATCTGCTGGGGCTGGGCCCGGCGACCGGCATCATCTCCTCGCTGGTCAACACCCGTGAGCTGGCGCCGATCATGGCGTCGCTGGCGTTCGCCATGCAGGCCGGCTGCCGCTTCACCGCGCAGCTCGGCGCGATGCGGATCGCCGAGGAGATCGACGCGCTCGATGCGATCGCCATCAAGCCGATCCCCTACCTGGTCACCACCAGGCTGATGGCCGCGACCATCGCCGTCATCCCGCTGTATGTGGCCTGCCTGGCGACCACCTACCTGACCTGCCAGGTGGTCACCGGCGTCATCAGCGGCGGGTCCATCGGCCCGTACCTGCACTACTTCACCATGATGCTGTCCGGACAAGACATCGTCTATTCGGTGCTCAAGTGCGTGGTGTTCGTGTGGTTGGCCTCCACCGTGCAGTGCTACTACGGCTTCTACGCCGCCGGCGGCCCGGAAGGTGTCGGGGTAGCCGCCGGTCGCGCCATGCGGGCGTCCATCACGATCGTGATCATGGTCAACATGCTGCTCACGATGGCGTTGTGGAGCATCGACGCCGGCGCAAGGTTCGGTGGCTGAGTGGGCAACTCCCTCGACCTCGACGGCCGCGGCCCCTCCGATCGCCAACTCCTCGGCGCCGGGGTGGCGGTTCTCGCGGTGATCGCGGTGATCACCACGGGCCTGCTGGCCAAGTCCACCGGCATGCTCAACAGTTACGTGCGGGTGGTGGCCGACCTGATCAACGTCGGCGACGGGCTGCCCGCCCAGTCCGACGTCAAGTACCGCGGCCTGTTGGTCGGCAGCGTCACCGACGTCATCCCGGCGGCCTACGGCAAGCCCAACTACGTGCACATCAACCTCAAACCCGACCACGCCAAGGACATCCCGGCCTCCGTCACCGCCCGGGTGGTGCCGTCCAACGTCTTCGCGGTGTCGTCCATCCAGCTCGTCGACCCCGGCGACGGCGCAGCCGGCGACTCGATGATCCGGGACGGCACGCACATCGCCGAGAACGGTGAGCTGTCCACGGTGATCTTCCAGACCACGGTGTCGAAACTGCGCGACATCCTGGCCGCCACCGGCCGCGGCCGCGAGGACCACAGCCTGGGAATCCTGGCCGCCGTCGGCGCGGCCACCGACAACCGGCGGGTCAAACTGCTCGGCGCCGGCGCGAACATGTCCCGACTGCTGGAGCAGCTCAACGGCATCGTCGCCACCGAGCCCGGACCGTCGACCGTCTCGGCCCTGCTCGATGCCACCCACGGCCTGCAGTCGACCGCCCCCGATCTGGTCGACGCGCTGCATCAGGCGGTCCAGCCGATGCGGGTGTTCGCCGAGAAACGCGCCGAACTGGCCTCGCTGGTCGCCGGTGGCCAGCACACCGTGGGCGTCTCCCGGGAGGCGTTCGACAACCACATCGATCAGCTGATCCAGATCACCCACGACCTCACGCCCGTCGTCGGCGTGCTGGCCAACAACGCCGACAAATTCGTCCCGATCTTCACCCGGGTCAACCGGCTCTCCGACAAGTTCTTCGACCAGCTCTACGACCCCAAATTGGTCACCCGGAGCATGCGCGCCAACCTGTCCTTCACCCCGTTGCACACCTACACCCGGGCCGACTGCCCGCAGTACGGCGAGGTGAAGGGGCCGAGCTGCTACACCGCGCCGATGATCTCGGTACGGCCCGAACTGCCCGAGACCATGCTTCCGCAGAATTACCGCTTCCCGGCCGGACTCGAGCCGCCGCCGGGCACCGAGATCGGCCCGGACGGGAACCTCCGCGCGGTCGGGCCGCCGCTGATCAACCCCGATCGCAGCCTCGAGGACACCAACCCGCCGCTGCCGTGGTGGACCGGGCCGTTCCCGCGCGTCCCCAGCAATGCCGACCCGCTCGACCCCGCTCCCCCGCCGCCGCCGGAGCCGCCGATCCCGGCCCAGCCCCACGCGCCGGAGTGGCAGCCGCCGTCCCCGGTCGCGCCCGCCGCCTACAGCGGCAATGTCGGATTCGCCGCTTACGGCGGGAATGTCGGACCCGTCGGCAGCCAGACCGAACGCAACCAGCTCGGCCTGATCACCGGGCAGCACGAACCGGCGTCGGTGGCGACCCAGTTGCTACTCGGGCCGGTCGCGCGCGGCACCACCGTTTCATTCGTCCCCGCCGGCACGGGAGATCACAAGTGACATTCCGCGGCCCACTGATCGGCCTCTCCATATTCATGGTCGTCTCGACGGTGCTGACCTGGCTGGTCTACGCCACACTGCGACGCGACGTCGCCGGGGCCACCACGCCGTACGCGGCGGTGTTCACCGACGTGTACGGGTTGCGCGAAGGCGACGACGTCCGGATGGCCGGGGTGCGGGTGGGCCGGGTGGAGAAGGTCGAGCTGGACGGGAAGCTGGCGAAGGTCTCGTTCATCGTCCAAAACGACCAGAAGCTGTACGGCAATACGGTCGCATCGGTGACGTATCAGAACATCATCGGCCAGCGCTATCTCGGGTTGTCGCTGGGTGCGGGCGCGGGCGCCCCCGACCAGGACCGGGTGCTGCCCCGCGGCAGCGTCATCGGAGTGGAACACACCGAACCGTCCTTCGACGTCGGCGCCCTGCTCAACGGCTTCAAACCGTTGATGTCGCTGCTGAATCCCAAGCAAGCCGACGATCTGACCAAGGGGGTGCTGCAGTCGCTGCAGGGCGACCAGGCGTCGATCGCTGCGCTGGTGGATCAGTCGTCGACGCTGACCGCCACGCTGGCCGGGCGCGACGAGATGCTCGGTGACCTGATCACCAGTCTCAACCGGCTGACCGGAACCATCGCCGGACAGAACGATCAGTTGGACCACGCCCTCAACCAGGCCCGGCGGGCGGTCACCGACCTGGATGCGCGCCGCCCGGCATTGCAGTCCTCGGTCGGCTCGCTGGCCCGGGTGACGCGGCAACTGTCCAACATCGCCGACGAGGTCTTCCCGTCCTTCGAGGAGATGGTCAACCGGGAACCCGGGTTCACCAAGCACATGGCGGGGATCGAACCGCAGCTGGCGTTCACCGGCGCGAACCTGCCGCTGCTGCTCAAGGGCCTGGGACGGGCGTTCGGGGAGGGCGCCTACGGCAACGCCTACCTCTGCGACCTGAATGCCACCGGTTTCTTCCCCGGCCTCAACGACATCACCACGATCATCGTCAACGCCGCCACCCCCGGCAATGCCCGCCCGATCACCCGGGAGAACCTGGCGTGGCACTCGCCCCGATGCCGGAACACCGTCGATGGGTAGCGCCGGGCCGATGCGGAGCGGCGGATTCCTCCGCCGGTGGCGGGAGCGACCGCTGGAGTCCTACCACACCACCTGGCTGGGATTCGGCGCGCTGGCCGTGGTGGCGGTGCTCGTCGCCGCGGCGCTGTTGGTCAAGGTGCTCGGCGTCGGCTACACCCGTTACACCGCCGAGTTCGCCCAGGCCGCCGCGCTGGCACCCGGCAACCCGATCGTGGTCGCGGGCATCGAGGTGGGCCGGGTGTCGAGCATGCGACTCGCCGGCAACCACGTCGAGGCCGGCCTGACGGTGCGCAACGACATCCCGCTGGGCAAGGACACCCGGGCCAAGATCCAGGTGATGACGATCCTCGGCTCCCGCTACCTCAAGTTGGAGCCCGACGGCCCCGGTTCGTTGCCCGGCAAACGGATCAGCCTCGCCCACACCGAGGTGCCCTACGACCTGGAGTCGCTGCTCGAGGACGCCACCACCACGTTCGACCAGGTCGACTCCGACCAGTTCGCGCAGTCGCTGGCGGTGCTCGGCCAGCAACTCCAGGGGATGCCGCCGATCATCCCGCGGGCGATGGCCAACCTGCATTCGCTGGCCAAGGTCACCGCTGACCGGCGCGATCAGCTCGGCACACTGCTGGCCAGCACCCAGCGGGTGGCCAACACGCTGCACAACCAACAGACGAACTTGGGCAACCTGGTCGATCAGGGCCAGGATCTCATCGGGGAGTTGGTGTTGCGGCAGCACACTTTTCACGCGATGCTGGCGGCGCTGACCAGTCTGACGGGCAATCTGAACAACGTCGTGGTCAACGACCGGGCGATGCTCGACGACATGCTGGTCAACGTGCGCTCGCTGTCGGACATGCTCGGCGAGCACGACGACCTGCTGCGCAGCCTGATCCAGTCCGCGCCGCCGCCGTTGCGGGGTATCACCAACGCCACCGGTTATGGCCCGGGCATCGAGTTCTTCGCCGGCAACGGGATCGCGATCGACTCGTGGATGTGCGCCATCAGCGGCCGCGCCAAGCAGTTCGGCATGATCGAGTACTTCAAGGACTGCAAATGAGCGCGCCCCCGAGGATCGCCGCCGATGACCCGATCGAGGAGCCGGATGACCCGGGTCCGTCGACCCGCCAGGCACTCTCGGCAGGCTCCGGCCGGGACCGTCGGCGCCTCAGGGCGATCGTGACGAGCCTGATCGCCGGCGCGCTGGTCGTCGCAGGCGTGGCCGTCTACTACCTCAAACCGTTCGGTGGGCACATCACCGTCACCGCCCAGTTCGACAGCGCCGCAGGGTTGTACGAGGACAATGTGGTCGCGGTGCTCGGGATGCCGGTGGGCAAGGTCAAAAAGGTCACCCCGAAGGGCGAATACGTCGAGGCGGAGTTCACCGTCGACCGCGGGGTGAAGGTGCCCGCCGATGTCCACGCGGTGACCATCAACACCTCGATCCTCACCGCACGGCAGATCGAGTTGACGCCGGCCTACGCGGGCGGCCCGGTGCTGGCCGACCGCACCACCATCGGACTGAATCGCACCCGGACACCGGTGGCGTTCGACCGCGTGCTGGACATGCTCGACAAGGTCTCCAAATCGCTCGGCGGCGACGGCAAAGGCAACGGGCCGATCGCCGATGTGATCAACGCCGGCGCCGACATCGCCGACGGCAACGGCGAGAAGATCAAATCGGCGCTCGGCGAGTTGTCCCGGGCCCTGCGACTCAGCTCCGACAACGGCGAGGCGACCGGTGATCAATTGACCACGATCATCACCAATCTCAGCTCACTGATGGACGCGGCGGCCCGCAACGACGCCAAGTTGCGTCAATTCGGCTCCACCACCCGGCAATTGGGTCAGATGCTCGCCGACGAGGACTTCGGCACCGGCAGCACCGGTCACAAGTTCAACGAGATCATCACGCAGGCGACCACGCTGCTGCAGGCCAACCGGGACAACCTCAAGCAAGCCGTCCTCAACGGCGACACGGCAGCGACGACGCTCGTCGAAAAGCAACGCGACCTGGCCGAGCTGCTCAACCTGCTGCCGTTGACGTTGGAGAACCTCTACAACGCCGTCGACACCAACAACGGGGCGGTCCGGCTGCACGCCCTGGTCGACAAGATCCTCGTCGACAGCCAAAGCACCAAGGAGCTGTGCAACATGATGCACCTTCGCCAGTTGGGTTGTGGCACCGGAACCTTGGCGGATTACGGCCCGGATTTCGGGCTGACGTATGTGCTGGACGGCCTTTCGATGATGGGGCAGTAGACGTGACGCGACGACTGGGGTCCCCGAGGGCGGCACTGGCCCTGCTGTGCAGTGCAATGGTGGTCTCGTCGGCGGCGGGCTGCGGCACCAATGGCCTGGGCAGCCTGCCGCTGCCGGCGCCCGGCATCGGCAGTGGGGGATATCGGATCACCGCGGTGTTCGCCAACGCGCTGAACCTGCCCGGGCACGCCAAGGTGAAGCTCGCCGGCGCCGACGTCGGTCAGCTAGAGTCGATGGTCGCCCGCAACTACACCGCGGTCACCGAGCTGCGGATCATGGACGGTGTCCGGATCCCGGTGGGCAGCACCGCTGAACTGCGGTCGGCGACCCCGCTCGGCGACGTGTTCGTCGCGATCAAACCGCCGGCCCGGGTCGACCCGTCGGCCCCGCTGCTGAAGGGCGGTGACGTCATCGGACTGGAGTCCACCGCGTCGGCCGCCACCGTGGAGTCGGTTCTGAGCTCGGCAGCGCTGCTGGTGAACGGCGGTGCGGTGCAGAACTTCACCAACATCGTCAACGGGGCCGGGAAGGCGACCGGCGATCAGGGCGAAGCATTCGGGAAACTGATCAACCAGTCCAACGACCTGCTGGCGAAACTCAACGCCCGCTCCGGTGAGATCGAGACGGCGCTGCGCGAGACCAGCCGGCTCGCCGACCGGCTCGACGCCCGCAGCGCCGCGCTGACCGAGATGCTCGACGCGGCCGGCCCGGCCACCGACACCCTGGTCGACAACACCAGTCAGCTCGCCGACCTCGTCGAGGAACTCGGCGCCACCAGCCGACAGCTGGCGCGGTTCCCGTCGATCGCCGGCACCGACGATTCCGGGCACAGTTTCGTCAAGGACGCCAACGTGATCGCCGGCGCGTGGAACGACGTGGCGACCGATCCGGACACCAGCCTGCGCGCGTTGAACCGGATAATGGCGCCGTTCATCAAGTCCATGGCCGGCACCGGTGTGGCGGTGCACGCTAGCATCGACCGGCTGGTGTGGGGTTCGATGCCCGACGCCGGGTTCAAAGGCGATCCGGCGTTCCACGGCCCGAAGCGCTACGACTGGGCCAAGATGGCCGGTTCGATCAAGTACGCACTCTGGCGGCTGCAGGAACGCGTGGTGGGTCGTGGTCCGGACTCCGACATGGGCCAGGCGCCGTGGACGGCGGTCGGTCCGCCGATCCCCCCGACCCCGGCCGAGGCTGAGGCCGAGGCCGAGGCCAACGACCCGGGCCTGATGGGGCAGGGGCCGACACCATGATCGATGCTGTCAGCCGTCGGATCGTCGCGCTGGTTCGCGCCGGTTACCGGCGAAAGAACCTGCTGTCGGGCCTGGCGTTGACGATGACCCTGGTGGTGGCGACCGCCTACTTGCTGGTGGGGGCGCTGCAGGTCAACCCGACTCGCTCGACCTACCAGATCACCATCGCGCTCCCCGATTCCGGCGGGTTGCTCACCAATCAGGACGTGTCGGTTCGGGGGGTCCCGGTGGGCCGGATCGAGTCGCTTCGGGTCAGCGCTACCGGTGTCGACGCGGTCGCCAGCATCAAGTCGACGGTGAAGATTCCGGCCGACAGCAAGGTGCGCGTCTCGGGCCTGTCGGCCGCCGGTGAGCAGTACATCGACTTCGAGCCCCCGTCGAACGCCGGGCCGTTCCTGTCCGGCGGGAGCGTCGTGTCGCGGGACCGTGCGACGACCCCGATCCCGATCTCGCAGTTGCTCGCCGACGCCGACGGCATGCTGGCGCAGACCGATCCGCGCAAACTGGACTTGATCAAGAAGGAACTCAGCCTGTCCGACGAGGGTCCCCAGAAGCTCACCGATATCGTCGACGGCGGCTCGTTCCTGCTGTCCACCCTGGATTCGGTGCTGCCGGAGACGGTGAGCCTGCTGAAGTCGAGCCGGGTGGTGCTCACCATGCTCAGCGACGTCAACAACGGCTTGGCCGTGACCTCGGCGAACCTCGACAAGGTGTTCAAGGGAATCAGCCCGATGATGGGCGGCTACCGCCGGTTCGTCGACCAGGGACCCGGGATGCTGTCGGCGGTCGACGGGCTCTTCGACGACAACTCCGACACCATGGTCGGCCTGCTGGCCAATCTGGCCACCACGGCGCAGCTGCTCTACATCCGGGTTCCGGCGCTCAATGCGCTGTTCCCCGACTACCGCCGGTCGACGGTGGAAGCGCTCGACTCGGCCATCCACGAGGACGGGATGTGGGCGACGGTCGACATCTACCCGCGCTACACCTGCGATTACGGCACACCGCGGCGCCCGCCGTCGGCGGCGGACTACCCCGAGCCGTTCTTGTACGGCTATTGCCGCGACACCGACCAGTCGGTGTTGGTGCGGGGCGCGCACAACGCGCCGCGCCCGCCCGGGGACGACACCGCGGGCCCGCCGCCCGGCGCGGACCTGGCTGCGACCACCGACCCGACCCCCAAGGGGCGCTACACCATTCCCACCGAGTACGGTGGGCCGCCGCTGTTGATCGAGCCGCCAGGATGATGTTCAAGGAGATGCCGCGGTGAGCACCACTGACGAACCGGCCGCCGAAGACACGTCCGAGGACCGCGACGAGGTGGAAACCACCGCGGGCGAACCGGAATCGACGATCATCGAGGATCCGGCGCCCGGCCCGCCACCGCCGAACCGGTTGGCGATCGCCGGCATCGCCGCGGTCTACCTGACGGTGTTCGGCTTGGTCGTGGGCCTGGGTTGGCAACTGTGGCAGCAACACCGGGTCGCTGCGGCAGGGGAGGCCGGCCAGCGCGCCGCCGTGGACTACGCGCAGGTGTTGACCAGTATCGACTCGAACAAGGTCGACGATGACTTCGCCGCAGTGCTCAACGGTGCGACCGGCGATTTCAAGGACACCTACACCAAGGCCAGCGTTGAGCTGCGCCAGCTGCTGATCGACAACAAGGCGTCAGCGCGCGGCACAGTGGTGGACTCGGCGGTCCAGTCGGAGACCGCCGACAAGGTGGTGGTGCTGGTGATGGTCGATCAGGCGATCACCAACACCGCGCGCCCCGACCCGCGGGTGGACCGCAGCCGGATGAAGATGACGATGCAGAAGGTCGATGGCCGCTGGCTGGCCGGCAAGGTCGAATTGCCCTAGGAGGGAAGCTATGTGGGCGACCCGGCTACTGACGGGCGTGACAGTGGCGGCCGTGATGGCGTCCACGGCACCGCAGGCCGGCGCCTCGGCGCCGTCGTTCTGCAGTGGGCTGGGCGGCGCCTGGGACGGCCACTACTGCAGCACCGAGGTGCGCTCCGAGCGGCAGGCCACCCGCTACATCCGGATGGCGGTGCCCGGGGACCTGATCGACCACCCGGTCGCCGGGCCGCCGATCCGTGACTACCTGTCGAAATTGTTCGGCAACTGGCGCGCCAAGGGCGCCTCGATGGTCGCCGACAGCTGGGGCAACGAGAATTTCGAGATCTTCCAGCACGGCGACGCGCTGAGCGTGGTCTTCCACGAGGACTACCACTCCGACGGGCCGTACATCAACAATGCCTACCGCACCTTCACGTTCGATATGGCCGGTGGGCGGCAATTGCAGTTGGCCGACATCGCCAAACCGGGGGTGGATCCGTTCGCGACGATCCCGCAGCTCGGCGAGCCCTACATCGTGGAGGCACTGGACCGGGCGTTCTGGGAGCACCGCCCCGGTGACTATCCGTTCGTTCCGGAACGATTCACTCCCGACAAGGTCTTCTCCGGAGGTTACCGGTCATGGGCGCTGACCCCCGACGAGCTGATCCTGTACATGCCCGACTACCCCGTCAGCCACGATTCTCCGATCCAGTACAACCAGATGCAGTGGTACATGGACGGCGGGAACGTCCAAGCGCATATCCCGCTGTCGGCGCTCAGTTCGATCCTGCGCCCGGAATACGGCGGCGCCTGACGGGCCTATCCTTCGCCGAGATTGAACTGATGCAGGCGAATCCGCGGGCAGATTCATACGGTCAATGCAACGTCTCTGATTAGGAGGTTGCAATGCCGACTGGGTTCCCGACTCCGTGGCC
>NZ_LQPS01000005.1 GCF_002101885.1 Mycolicibacter senuensis | reverse complement strand
GGAAATGCCTGTGGCCCCCAATTGTTTTGGGGGCCACAGGGCTTTATGTTGTGTTCGGCGGTGTCCTACTTTTCCACCCGGGTGGGCAGTATCATCGGCGCTGACAGGCTTAGCTTCCGGGTTCGGGATGGGACCGGGCGTTTCCCTGTCGCTATGTCCGCCGTAACTCTATTTATTTTTGTTGGTGGGCCGGGCCCCTCTTTTTTTGGAGGGGTGGGTGGTCCACCGGGTCACCAAAGTGTGTGTTTGGTGGTGGGGTGTGGGTTTACAGAGTTTTGTGGTGTGGTTGCGGGCAACACTTTTGTTTAGTGTGTGTTGGTAAGTTTTCGGCCGGTTAGTGCCAGTTCCCTCCACACCTTGCGGTGCTTCCAGGTCTGGTCTATCGATCCCGTGGTCTGCGGGGGGCCTTATCCCTCTAAAAGGGTGAGAATCCTGGTCTTGGAGTGGGTTTCCCGCTTAGATGCTTTCAGCGGTTATCCTGTCCGAACGTGGCCATCCAGCCGTGCTCCTGGTGGAACAACTGGTATACCAGAGGTTCGTCCGTCCCGGTCCTCTCGTACTAGGGACAGGTTTCCTCAAGATTCTGACGCGCGCGGCGGATAGAGACCGAACTGTCTCACGACGTTCTAAACCCAGCTCGCGTGCCGCTTTAATGGGCGAACAGCCCAACCCTTGGGACCTGCTCCAGCCCCAGGATGCGACGAGCCGACATCGAGGTGCCAAACCATCCCGTCGATATGGACTCTTGGGGAAGATCAGCCTGTTATCCCCGGGGTACCTTTTATCCGTTGAGCGACACCCCTTCCACTCGGGGGTGCCGGATCACTAGTCCCGACTTTCGTCCCTGTTTGACGTGTCAGTCTTACAGTCAAGCTCCCTTGTGCACTTACACTCAACACCTGATTGCCGTCCAGGTTGAGGGAACCTTTGGGCGCCTCCGTTACATTTTAGGAGGCAACCGCCCCAGTTAAACTACCCACCAGGCACTGTCCCTGAACCAGCTTCATGGTTCGAGGTTAGAGGTCCAATACGATCAGAGTGGTATTTCAACAACGACTCCACCCACACTGGCGTGCGGGTTTCACAGTCTCCCACCTATCCTACACAAACCGCATCGAACATCAATACCAAGCTATAGTGAAGGTCCCGGGGTCTTTTCGTCCTGCCGCGCGTAACGAGCATCTTTACTCGTAATGCAATTTCGCCGAGTCTATGGTTGAGACAGTTGAGAAGTCGTTACGCCATTCGTGCAGGTCGGAACTTACCCGACAAGGAATTTCGCTACCTTAGGATGGTTATAGTTACCACCGCCGTTTACTGGGGCTTAAATTCTCAGCTTCACCCCGAAGGGTTAACCGGTCCTCTTAACCTTCCAGCACCGGGCAGGCGTCAGTCCGTATACATCGTCTTGCGACTTCGCACGGACCTGTGTTTTTAGTAAACAGTCGCTTCTCACTGGTTTCTGCGACCCCCTCCCGCTGCCGGCCGCGAAGGCCATGACGGTATGAGGGTCCCCCTTCTCCCGAAGTTACGGGGGTATTTTGCCGAGTTCCTTAACCATAGTTCACTCGTACGCCTTGGTATTCTCTACCTGACCACCTGTGTTGGTTTGGGGTACGGGCCGTGTGCGTGCTCGCTAGAGGCTTTTCTCGACAGCATAGGATCACCGAATTCGCCACAATTGGCTATGCATCACCTCTCGGAATATATGAGACCCGGATTTGCCTAGATCTCTTCCTACCGGCTTACCCCAGTACTACCACTGACTGGTACGGCTACCTTCCTGCGTCACCCCATCGCTTGACTACTACCCATCCGGGTCCCACGCAGCCGGCGAACGCCCTCTCCCCGAAGGGATCAGATCATCCACCATTTGGGTGGTTAGCAGAATGGATTCATCAGGGACGCCCACACACGGGTACGGGAATATCAACCCGTTGTCCATCGACTACGCCTGTCGGCCTCGCCTTAGGTCCCGACTCACCCTGGGAGGACTGGCCTGGCCCAGGAACCCTTGGTCTTTCGGCGGGCAAGGTTCTCACTTGCCTCATCGCTACTCATGCCTGCATTCTCGCTCCCACACCCTCCACCACTAGATCACTCTGTGGCTTCACCGGATGCAGGACGCTCCCCTACCCAATACTTACGTATTGCCGCGGCTTCGGCGGTGTGCTTGAGCCCCGCTACATTATCGGCGCACAATCACTTGACCAGTGAGCTATTACGCACTCTTTCAAGGGTGGCTGCTTCTAAGCCAACCTCCTGGTTGTCTTCGCGACTGCACATCCTTTTCCACTTAGCACACGCTTTGGGGCCTTAGCCGGCGATCTGGGCTGTTTCCCTCTCGACGCACGGAGCTTATCCCCCGCCGTCTCACTGCCACGCTTACACTCACCGGCATTCGGAGTTTGGCTGACGTCAGTAACCTAGTAGGGCCCATCGGCCATCCAGTAGCTCTACCTCCGGTGAGAAACACGCAACGCTGCACCTAAATGCATTTCGGGGAGAACCAGCTATCACGGAGTTTGATTGGCCTTTCACCCCTACCCACAACTCATCCCCTCAGTCTTCAACCTAAGTGGGTTCGGGCCTCCACGCGGTCTTACCCGCGCTTCACCCTGGCCATGGGTAGATCACTCCGCTTCGGGTCCACAACACGCCACTACACCAGCCCCACTGGACTGGATACGCCCTATTCAGACTCGCTTTCGCTACGGCTACCCCACCCGGGTTAACCTCGCGACGTGCCGGTGACTCGCAGGCTCATTCTTCAAAAGGCACGCCATCACCCCACCCCAAAGGGAAGGCTCTGACGGATTGTAGGCACATGGTTTCAGGTACTATTTCACTCCCCTCCCGGGGTACTTTTCACCATTCCCTCACGGTACTCGTCCGCTATCGGTCATCGAGAAGTATTCAGGCTTACCGGGTGGTCCCGGCAGATTCACAGCAGATTCCACGGGCCCGCTGCTACTCGGGAAATCATTGCAAGGCAGGTATCGGGTTTTCACGTACCGGGCTCTCACCGTCTACGGCAGACCATCCCAGGCCACTTCCGCTAACCACAACACTTTCTCACTGCCCTCCAGGCAAGGTAGACCCGGACACAACACTCCCACAACCCCGCACACACAACCCCTACCCGGTATCACATGCATACGGTTTAGCCATCCTCCGCTTTCGCTCGCCACTACTCACGGAATCACAATTGTTTTCTCTTCCTACGGGTACTGAGATGTTTCACTTCCCCGCGTTACCTCCCCACCGGCTATACATTCACCGGAGGGTGACACGACATCACTCGTGCCGGGTTTCCCCATTCGGACATCCTCGGATCCACGCTCGGTTGACAGCTCCCCGAGGCATATCGCAGCCTCCCACGTCCTTCATCGGCTCTCGATGCCAAGGCATCCACCATGCGCCCTTAAACACTTACAAACACAAAAACCAAAAAACAAAAATTGCAAAAACAAACAGACCCACAGGCCTGCTTGCTAGATGCTCGCAACCACTATCCACAAAACAAACACCACACCCCACCACCAAGATGGAGCGACAACAACACCCACCCCCACAAGGGGCGAAAAACGGGCCTGTTGCCTCAGGACCCAACAGTGTGCCCAGGACAAACCCGGCCAACGCCACCCCCGAAGAGGCCACGCTGGTTGATGATCTCGAAAAGTTCGTTGCTGCTCAAAAAATTTCTGCACCACCGACCACCCACTACAGGCGCCGGCGCAAACTATCCCAACCATCGGATCCCACAGGCGTGGGGACGGGGGAAAAATGGTGCTCCTTAGAAAGGAGGTGATCCAGCCGCACCTTCCGGTACGGCTACCTTGTTACGACTTCGTCCCAATCGCCGATCCCACCTTCGACGGCTCCCTCCCAAGGGTTAGGCCACCGGCTTCGGGTGTTACCGACTTTCATGACGTGACGGGCGGTGTGTACAAGGCCCGGGAACGTATTCACCGCAGCGTTGCTGATCTGCGATTACTAGCGACTCCGACTTCATGGGGTCGAGTTGCAGACCCCAATCCGAACTGAGACCGGCTTTAAAGGATTCGCTAACCCTCACGGGATCGCAGCCCTTTGTACCGGCCATTGTAGCATGTGTGAAGCCCTGGACATAAGGGGCATGATGACTTGACGTCATCCCCACCTTCCTCCGAGTTGACCCCGGCAGTCTCTCACGAGTCCCCACCATAACGTGCTGGCAACATGAGACAAGGGTTGCGCTCGTTGCGGGACTTAACCCAACATCTCACGACACGAGCTGACGACAGCCATGCACCACCTGCACACAGGCCACAAGGGAACCGATATCTCTACCGGCGTCCTGTGCATGTCAAACCCAGGTAAGGTTCTTCGCGTTGCATCGAATTAATCCACATGCTCCGCCGCTTGTGCGGGCCCCCGTCAATTCCTTTGAGTTTTAGCCTTGCGGCCGTACTCCCCAGGCGGGGTACTTAATGCGTTAGCTACGGCACGGATCCCTAAAGGAAGGAAACCCACACCTAGTACCCACCGTTTACGGCGTGGACTACCAGGGTATCTAATCCTGTTCGCTCCCCACGCTTTCGCTCCTCAGCGTCAGTTACTGCCC
The DNA here is from genome assembly GCF_002101885.1 of Mycolicibacter senuensis. Taxonomy (GTDB): domain Bacteria; phylum Actinomycetota; class Actinomycetes; order Mycobacteriales; family Mycobacteriaceae; genus Mycobacterium; species Mycobacterium senuense. Next base: position 879 of record NZ_LQPS01000005.1, on the reverse strand, counting down.
AGAGACCCGCCTTCGCCACCGGTGTTCCTCCTGATATCTGCGCATTCCACCGCTACACCAGGAATTCCAGTCTCCCCTACAGTACTCCAGTCTGCCCGTATCGCCCGCACGCCCACAGTTGAGCTGTGAGTTTTCACGGACAACGCGACAAACCACCTACGAGCTCTTTACGCCCAGTAATTCCGGACAACGCTCGCACCCTACGTATTACCGCGGCTGCTGGCACGTAGTTGGCCGGTGCTTCTTCTGTACCTACCGTCACCCCCAGAAAAATCCAGGAGCTTCGCCGATACTGAAAGAGGTTTACAACCCGAAGGCCGTCATCCCCCACGCGGCGTCGCTGCATCAGGCTTGCGCCCATTGTGCAATATTCCCCACTGCTGCCTCCCGTAGGAGTCTGGGCCGTATCTCAGTCCCAGTGTGGCCGGACACCCTCTCAGGCCGGCTACCCGTCGTCGCCTTGGTAGGCCATCACCCCACCAACAAGCTGATAGGCCGCGGGCCCATCCCACACCGCAAAAGCTTTCCACCACAGAACATGCATCCCATGGTCCTATCCGGTATTAGACCCAGTTTCCCAGGCTTATCCCAGAGTGCAGGGCAGATCACCCACGTGTTACTCACCCGTTCGCCACTCGAGTACCCCCGAAAGGGCCTTTCCGTTCGACTTGCATGTGTTAAGCACGCCGCCAGCGTTCGTCCTGAGCCAGGATCAAACTCTCCAAACAAAAAACGTTCAGAAAAATCCTGAAAACATCAGTTCCGAAAAACCGACAAAAAACAACACCACACCCCCAACACGGGGCGCCAAGGATGCGGCAAAAACAACAACAAACAAAAACCACCAAACACACTATTGAGTTCTCAAACAACACGCCC
>NZ_LQPS01000004.1 GCF_002101885.1 Mycolicibacter senuensis | reverse complement strand
CCCGAAGACGGCGCCCCACCGCCTCCCGACGACGCGCCACCTCCGCCGGCGGAGATGGGACCTCCCCCGCCGTTCGAAGGCGCTCCGCCGCCCCCGCCCCAAGACTGGGGGCCGCCGGCGCCCGACCTGGTGACCAACTGGTCCATGCCGGCCCCACAGGCGCTGCCGCCCGGCATCGCCAATGAGCGCGGCATGCAGGTCAAGACGATCCTCGTCTCACGCAGCATCAGCGAGGCGTTCCCGCAGGTGCACAATATGATCGGCGTTCGGCCGGACGGGCAGCGCTGGCACCCGTCGGGTCTTGCGATCGACATCATGATCCCCAACGCCGGCAGCGCGGAGGGTATCGCCCTCGGAGACGAGATCGTGGCCTACGCACTGCGGAACGCCGGTCGGTTCGCGCTGCAGGACGCGATCTGGCGCGGCACCTACTACACGCCCGCCGGGCCCAGCGGTGGAGGCAACGGTCACTACGACCACGTGCACATCACCACGTTCGGCGGCGGATACCCCAACGGCGGCGAGGAGTACCTGCGCGAAGAAGGCGAACCGGCCCCCGCCTGACGCCCGCTAGGACGTCAGCGAACCGGATCCTGCGCGTTGCCGGCTTCCCATTGCGACCAGGGCACATTCCAGTCGCCGAGGCCCTCGGTGCCGGGCAGCAGCGGCCCGCTCGTATTGCTGATCTGCACGACGTCGCCACGCTTGACGTGGTCGTAGAACCACAATGCGTTGCTGGGACTGACGTTGATGCAGCCGTGGCTGGCGTTGGAGTAGCCCTGGGCGCCCACCGACCACGGCGCCGAGTGCACGAAGATCCCGCTGTAGGAGATCTGCGTGGCCCAGTCCACATCGGTGCGATAGCCGTTGGGTGAGTTGACCGGCACCCCGTAGGTCGAGGAATCCATCACGATGTGCGGGAAACGTTCGCCGACGATGTAGGTGCCGTTGTTCGTCGGCGTGCTGTCCTTGCCCATCGACACCGGCATGGTCTTGACGATCTCACCGTTGACGCGCACCACCATCGACTTGGTGTTGTCATCGATGGTCGTGATGACCTCGTCGCCGATGACGAAGTGACTCGAGGCGTCGTCCTGGCCGAACACGCCGTTGCCCAGATCCACGCCGTAGGTGTTGACCGCCACGTCGATCCTGGTCCCGGGCCTCCAGAAAGACTGCGGGCGCCAACGCACTTCGCGGTTGTTCAGCCAGTAGAACGCGCCCGCCACCGGGGGATCGGTGGTGATCTTGATCGCCTTTTCGGCCGCCACACGGTCAGCGATGTTCTCGTCGAACCGGATGGCCACCGGTTGACCGACGCCGACCACCTCGCCGTCGCGGGGCATGACATACGGCATGGCCAGGTTCTGCGGCGAATGGGTCTGGAACGTCATCTGCCGGCTGGTCACCCCGCCCAGTCCCAGCGATTTGGCGTTCATCGTGTAGCGCTTGTTGTAACCGAGCGGCTCGGTCGTCGACCAGGTCAACCCGTCGGGGCTGAGCTTGCCGTCGACCACCGCACCATATTCGTTGACCATGGTGACCGAATCGAGCACGCCGTCTTCGGCGGTCACCGTCACAGGTGCGTCCACGGCCACACCGACCGCCTTGTCGGTGACCGACGCGGTGACCTTGGGCACCAGCAGATCGGCGAACGGGGTGCCCTTGTCGGCGATGATCTTCGCCGCCTCCGCGTCGGCATTGCCGCCGCAGGCGCTCAGCCCCAACACGGCAACCGGCACCATCAGCACTGCCGCCAGCCGGGACCGATACCCCCGGCAGCGCTGTGTCGAACGAACCTGCCCCATACTTTTTCCCACCTGACCCAGCTCAAACTGCTCGCACGCAGTCTAGTGGGTAATCGGGTGTCCTGCTCAGCCGTGCAATCCCGGCCCCGTGCAGGTGGATTTTTCCTGACGGTGCGGCGCCTGTTATTGTCGTCCTCGCGGTCGTGACCGCCCAGCGCCGTTAGCTCAGTTGGTAGAGCAGCTGACTCTTAATCAGCGGGTCCGGGGTTCGAAACCCTGACGGCGCACAGCTCAGAAGGCATTTCGTATTTCTGGTGCACCCGCAGGTGTACGCATTCAGGCCAGAAGTGACGTGCCGCGTTATCCACACGGCGCTCCGGCAGGCCATTGGCCGACCTCTCGGTTCAGATGTTGCCATGGTGTTGCCGTGGATGACCGCCCAGATCGCCCTCTCGTTGCCCTGGGGCCAGGAAGCCCTCCGCGGAACAAGAGACTGGCGTCGTTTCGCCAAGCCACCTGAGGCGAACTCTCGCGCGGCGGGATGTTCAGATCCCGGACGGGTGGTCCCCGAGGAGCAAGCACCCGCCAACGCGGACGTAGCCGCTCCTTGCCTCACACTCGCCTCAGGCCGGGGCCACAACCTGAACGGTACGTGTATTCGCTGGCCTTCTCATTCGCTGTTGCGCAGGGGCGTGAATAACGCGGTCCCGAGCCGCCGCCTCCCTGGCCTTCGCACTCGCCGGGGGTCGGGGCGAGGGCTCCGGCGTCGCTGCCGCGGGTTTGCTCCGGCCAACTGAGCGGCTGACCACTGGGCGTGCGCCAAGGCAGTACCTCGGACATACCTAATGTTCACACAGCGTTTTTAGAGTTAGGTTAGCTTTCCCTATGGAACGCGGTTATCCTCAGGCTCGCAGGATTCTGTACCCAAACTCTTGGGTACCGTACAGCAAATTGACAAGGAGCTAGCCGTGGAGTTCGTCCTACATCTCGATACGACCAGGCGCAGTACCGGGCACGCGACCCGGATCGCGGCCGCCGGAATCGCCTTAGCGGGAGCGGGCCTGATCGCCGTCAACCCGATTGCACCGGCCCTGCAGGACTTCCGGCACCACGCTGTGCAGTTGACGAGCTGGGAATCACTGTTCGAGCGGACCAGTGAGAGTATCGCCGCGCTGACGGAGAACTCCAACGTCAACGCGCTGCTGGACCAGTACGCCAGCAACCAGAGCGACTACCTTCAGCTGATCACGGGCATGGAAACCGTCCCGCTGGACATGCGTCCCCAGGACCTCCCAGATGGACGGACCATCACCTCGGGCTTCGCCGGCATCGAACGTGCGATCGACCTCTTGGTCAACGGGGACGGCGGCCAGGCAATGGCCGAAGGCCACTTCAAGTACCCGGGGTTGGAAGAGCTGATGAGCCAGATCAGCGGGAGCGAAAACAACTTCGAGGCCTTCAACTACGTGAACATCTGGCTGCTGTACGGCATCGAGGAGGCAGGCAAAGCCCTGGGTCCGGTGCTGTCCATCCCCGCCCTGGAGGCGATGAACCAGTCCAGCCTGCTGAACGAGTTCATCGGCCCCCTCGTTGGTTGGGCCTTTATCAAGCAGGCCAGCGATGCGCTGATGGCGCCGACGATCGGTGCCCTGTACCAGCTGTTCGAGAACCTCGGCGCAGCAGCTGGCGGCGACCTGGAGGCGCTGTTCAACCTGCCCGCTGACGTGCTGAACAGCTATCTCAACGGGTACATCGTGGACGAGACCGGTAACCACTTCACGGGTCTGCTCACCGAAGGTGGCATCGTCGACCTGATGACGAACGAGTGGGCGGGACGGGCGGCCGAGGCGATCACGGTGGGCACCGCGCATCTGCCGGTCAACGCCGTGGACGTTCCTGACCCTGGGGAAGCCGGAGCCGACGTGTTTGATGGGGACTTCCTGTCAAGCCTGTTCGACGGCAGTATCTGGGGCGCCTGACGGTTGCGGTGCACGACGGCCGGGACGGACTTGATCCTTCCCGGCCGTTTTGCTTTAGCGCCGCTGGGCTCAGCGGTTGCGAATCCGGCGGATCGCCAGTACGACAAGCAGGCCGCCGACACCGGCCAGCGAGGCCATCACCGCGGGTTTGGTGACGATCTCGACCGCACGCGTCTTGGCGCGCTCGGCCAAGTGGCGGGGGTTGGCCCGATCGGCGAGGATGTCGACCGTCGACGCCAGCTGCTCGCGCGCGGCGTCGATGTCCTTCTTGATCGTGTCGGGATCGCGTTCCGCCACTGTCGTCCTCCCTGTCCGCCCGATGCTGGCCCTGCCGAACTACCCTAGAGCAGCCGGGCGGAATCTCACGCTCCGGCGAGCAGAAAGGGGCTTTCAGTGGAGGACCGAGCGACCGAGTCCGTACGCCTGGCGCCCGGCGACCAAGCGCCCGCGTTCAGCCTTCCCGACGCCGACGGCAACACCGTGTCACTGGCCGACTACCGGGGACGCCGGGTCGTCGTCTACTTCTACCCGGCGGCCTCGACCCCCGGCTGCACCAAGCAGGCCTGCGACTTCCGGGACAACCTCCGTGACTTCGGCGATGCCGGGCTCGACGTCGTCGGCATCTCCCCGGACAAGCCCGCCAAGCTGGCCAAGTTCCGCGACGCCGAAGGACTGACTTTTCCGCTGCTGTCCGACCCGGACCGCACCGTGCTGGCGGCCTGGGGCGCGTTCGGTGAGAAGAAGATGTACGGCAAGACCGTGCAGGGCGTCATCCGTTCGACGTTCGTCGTCGACGAGCAGGGCAAGATCGCCGTCGCGCAGTACAACGTGCGCGCCACCGGTCATGTGGCCAAACTGCGGCGGGACTTGTCGATCTAGCCGCCCACCTCGCGTCAGCCCAGCTTCGCCAGCAGCAGCGCCTCGGCGGTCGCGGCGCGCTCCAGCACTCCCAGGTGCAGACTCTCGTTGATGCTGTGCGCCTGCGTTCCCGGATCTTCCACCCCGGTAACCAGGATGGTGGCCTGCGGGTAGGCGGCGGCGAACTCCGCGATGAACGGGATCGAACCGCCCATACCCATGGCGACCGGATCGGCGCCCCAGGCCTTCCGGAAAGCGGCCCTGGCGGCCTCGTACACCGGTCCGGTGGCGTCGATGGCATACGGCTGGCCGACATCACCGGGGATGACGGTCAGCTGCGCGCCCCACGGGACGTGTTGTTCCAGATGGGATTTCAGCGCGTCCAGGTGCTGTGCAGCGTCACCGCCGGGGGCCACTCGCATGCTGATCTTGGCGCGCGCCCGCGGAATCAGGGTGTTCGACGATGCGGCAACGCCGGTGGTGTCGATACCGATGACGGTGATCGCCGGTTTGGCCCACAACCGCTGCGGCACCGAGCCTGAGCCGATCTCGGCAACGCCGTCGAGCATGCCGGTGTCGGTCCGAACCCGCTCCGGCGGGTAATCGACTGATGCGGCAACGCTTTCGTGAAGTCCCGCAACCGCGACGTTGCCGTCGTCGTCGTGCAGGCTTGCCAGCAGTCGCACCAGTACGCTCAGTGCGTCAGGCACCACCCCGCCCCACAACCCCGAATGCAGGCCGTGGTCCAAGGTGGCGACCTCCACCACGCAGTCGGCCAACCCGCGCAGTGACACCGTCAGCGCCGGAACCTCGGTGCTCCAGTTGTCGGAGTCGGCGATGACGATCACATCGGCACGGAGCGCGTCGCGGTGCGCGGCGAGCAGCGCCCCCAGCGACGGCGAGCCCGACTCCTCCTCACCCTCGACGAAGACCGTCACCCCGACGGGCGGTCGGCCGTCGTGCGCCCGGAATGCCGCCAGATGTGTTGCGATGCCGGCCTTGTCGTCGGCGCTGCCGCGCCCGTAGAGCCGGCCATCGCGTTCGGTCGGTTCGAACGGCGGCGAGGTCCACTGACCGGCGTCGCCTTCGGGCTGCACGTCATGGTGGGCGTAGAGCAGCACGGTAGGCGCGCCTTCGGGCGCCGGGTAGCGGGCGATGACGGCCGGTGCGCCACCCTCGGCGACGATTCGCACCTCCGGAAAACCCGCCTGGCTCAGCAGATCTGCGGTCAGTTGCGCGCTGCGGTGTACCTCGGGACGCCGCGCCGGGTCGGCCCACACCGATTCGATGCGCACCAGGTCCTCCAGGTCGGCTCGCACCGACGGCAGTACCTCGCGCACCCGTTGAATCAGTTCATTCATGCCCTCACCTCTTTGCGCGAGCGTGCGCAAAAACGGGAATCAGCCCGGCGTGTCGACCGGGGATACGCACGCTCGCGCCAAGGTTAATCGGTCTCCAGGATGGCGACGGCGGCGGCGGTGTCCGCCTCGTGGGTGAGCGACACGTGGATCGTCACGTCCGCCAGGTGGCGGGCGATCTCACCGGACAACCGCACCTTGGGCCGCCCCCACATGTCCGTCACCACCTCGATGTCGCGGTGAATCGCCTCCGGCAGCACCGGTTTCTGGGCGAACCGCGACCCCGACCAAGCCTTGATCACCGCCTCCTTGGCCGCCCAGCGGGCGGCCAGGTGCCGCGCCGCCGACGAACTCTTGTCCGAGGCGTCGCGGCGCTCACCCGGGGTGAACGTCTCGGCGAAGACCGTTCCCGGCTGATCGACCTGCTCGGCGAAGTCCGGGATCGAGACAAGGTCGATCCCGACACCAACGATTGCCACGGCAGCTAACGCTATCCGATGTAGACGTCGCCGTCGCCGAGCCGTGCCGCCGGGTTGAGCAGCATCGCCGACTCCTGGCGCTTCTCCGACGTGTCGTCGTCGAACCGGCGGTCCGCGGGCCGCTCGTACATCGGACGGCCGCCGGCGATCGCCGAGGCGAGCCGCCGCTGACCGTCGAGCACCCGGCCGGAGGCCTGCTGCAGGTACGCCTGGCGCTGGCCCGGGTCGAGCGCGGCCAGGAACGCCGCCGGATGCACCAGCGCGACCAGACCGGAGACGTGACCGAACCCGAGGCTGGTGACCAGCCCTGCCTTGAGTGGGAACTTCTCCCCGAGGTGCAGCGGCTCACGCACCCACACGAAGTGCCCGGCGGTGGCCAGCTCGTCATCGACGCAGTCCAGGCTGCGGTTGGGCGGGATGACCCCGTCGCGCAGCACCTGGCACAGGCCCATCAGCTGGAAGACCGCCGCACCGCCCTTGGCGTGCCCGGTCAGGCTCTTCTGGCTGATCACGAACAGCGGAGCACCGTCGGAGCGCCCCATCGAGTCGGCCAGCCGCTCGTGCAGCTCGGTCTCGTTGGGGTCATTGGCCAACGTCGAGGTGTCGTGCTTGGAGACCACCGCGACGTCGTCGGGCCCGACACCGAGCTTGGCCAGCGAGCGGGCCAGCATCGAGTCCCGGCCGCCCCGGCCGGCACCGAGTGCACCCAGGCCCGGAGCCGGGATCGAGGTGTGCACGCCGTCGGCGAAGCTCTGCGCGTAGGCGACCACCGCCTGCACCGGCAGGCCCATCTTGGCCGCCAGGTCGCCGCGGGCCAGCAGGATGGTGCCCCCACCTTGGGCCTCGACGAAGCCCAGCCGCCGGCGGTCGTTGGCGCGGGAGAACTTCGAGTCGCTGATGCCCTTGGCGCGCATCATCTCGGTGTCGGCGGTGGCCGCCATGTCACCGAAACCGATGATCGCTTCCAGGGTCAGGTCGTCGTAGCCGCCGGTGACCACCAGTTCGGCCTTGCCCAACCGGATCTTGTCGACGCCCTCCTCGACCGACACCGCCGCGGTGGCACAGGCGGCCACCGGGTGGATCATCGCGCCGTAGGACCCGACGTAGCTCTGAACCACGTGCGCGGCAACGACGTTGGGCAGTACTTCCTGCAGGATGTCGTTGGGCTTGGACCGTCCCAGCAGGTTGCCGTGGTACATGGTCTGCATCGAGGTCATGCCGCCCATACCGGTGCCCTGCGTGCTGGCCACCAGGCTCGGGTGCACCCACCGCATCAGCTCGGTCGGGGTGAAGCCGGCCGAGAGGAACGCGTCCACGGTGGCCACGATGTTCCACAGCGCCACCCGGTCGATGGAGGTGGCCATGTCCTGGCTGATCCCCCACACCGTCGGGTCGAACCCGGTCGGGATCTGCGCGCCCACGGTGCGCGACAGCTTGCTCTTGCGCGGGACCCGGATCTCGGTGCCCGCCTTGCGGGTCACCTGCCAGTCGGACGAGTCCGGCACCGGGCGTACCACGGTGTGCTCGGGGTCGAACTCGACGAACGCCCGCGCGTCGGCCTCGCTGGAGACCACGAACGAGAAGTCCTTGTCCAGGAACACACTGACCAGCAGCGGCGAGGCGTGGTCGGGGTCGATCGCGCCGTCATCGACGAATTCGCGAACCCCCACCCTTTCCACCACGGTGTCGTGGTAGCGCTCGACGAGCTCCGATTCGTCAACGAGCTCACCGGTTTCGGTGTCGTACCAGCCGGGGATCGGGTCGTCCTCCCATTTGATCAGTCCGGTGGTCCAGGCCAACTCCAGCACCCCGGCCGCCGACAGTTCACCGGAGACCTCCATCTCGAAACGGGTGCGCGACGAGCCCAGCGGCCCGAGTTCGGCGCCGCCGACGATGACCACCAGGTCGGCCGGGTCGACGTCGAGGTCGTCCCAGACCGGCGGCGGCGCGGGGGTGTAGCCGCGCGGCGGGCTCGGCAGTGCCGCAATGATGTTCGCGGCGGTGTCCGCGTCGTCCTCCGCTGACGCCTCGGCAGTCATCTCCTCGCGGGCCTTGGCGGCCAGCTCGGCCATGTCCAGGTCCGCCTCGCCCAGTCCACCGGTCAGGTCCGCCTCGATCGGTTCGTGAGCCGCGGCAACCTTGGACTCGACGTCGCACAGCCCCAGCAGCATCGCCGCCATCTGCTCGGTCGAGTAGGTGGTGACGCCGGCTTCCTCGACCGCGTCGACGATGACGTCGTTGTGGCCCATCAGACCGGTGCCGCGGGTCCAGCCGATCAGCGCGTGCGCCAGGCTGACCCGGGATGCCCACGACGACTCGGCCTTCCAGCGCGCCACCACCGCGTCCAGCGCGGCCTTGGCCTCACCGTAGGCGCCGTCACCGCCGAACATGCCGCGGTTGGGCGAGCCGGGCAGCACCACGTGCAGCCGGGAGGCGATGTCGCGTTCGGCGCCGATCTTCGACAGGCCGCCGATCAGCCGCTGCACCGCCCACAGCAGCACCTTCATCTCCATCTCGGCACGCGCACCGGCCTCCGACAGGTCCCCGGCCACGCGCGGCGCGGCGAACGGGAACAGCAGTGTTGGGGTCTGCGCGTCTTTGAGGTGAATCGACTGCGGCCCAAGGCTTTCGGACTGCTCGGTGCCGACCCATTCGACGAGGGCGTCGATGTCGGCGTAGGAGGCCATGTTGGCCGGTACCACCCACAGCGCCGCACCGAACCGGGCGTGGTCGCGGTAGAGATCGCGGTAGAAGCCCAGCCGGTTGTCGTCGAGCCGCGACGTGGTCGCGATGACGGTCGCACCGCCGTCGAGTAGTTGTCCGACCACCGACGCGGCGATCGAGCCCTTCGACGCACCGGTCACCACCGCGACCTCGTCGGCGTAGTGGCCCTTGCCGGGGTTCTCCGCGCCCGCGGCGATGCGGGCGAACAGCGAGGCGTGAATCTGCCGTCCCGCCGCCAGCGCCTTGCCCTGCCACCAGGTCGCCTGGGTGGCGACGACGTGGCCGGTGCCTTCGAAGCGCTCGGCGAGCCGCGGCCAGTCGGCGTCGATGTCGCCCTCGTCGGTCAGCCACAGCTTGACCAGGTCCTCACGGGCGCTGGCCCAGCGGTCGTCGAACAGCACCGCCTTGCGCCCGTCGAACACCGGTGCCACCAGCCGCGGCCAGTCCGACCCCAGCTCGGCGCTGACCAGGTCGATCAGCTCGCCGTCGGTGGCGCCGGCCGGCACCGCGGCCATATCGTCGCTGAGACCGAGTTGCCCCAGCACCAGCCGGGCCGCCGAGGCGAGCACGCCGTCGCGGCCGGTGATCTGCTCGGTGAACTCCCCCAGCGCGGCGGCATCGACCGTCGCACCGCCACCACCGCCGGCCGACGGCAAGCTCACCGCCACACCGCGCCGGGCGGCGACGGCGGCGACGGCGGCGTCCACGGCCTTGTCGACCGCGGCCGCATCGGCCAGCGCGCCCTCGTGCAGGCCGCCCAGGGCGCCGCCCCGCACGCTGCTGCCTTCGCGGGTGCCCAGCGCCACCTCGACGGTGACGTGCTTGGCCCAGCCGTCGCCGAGCTCCCAGGTCTTCTTGACCCGTTCGGCGATGGCGGCGGGCCGCTTGCCGGACGGTCCGAGGACGGTGCGGAGCTGGTCGTTGATCGCATCGGTCAGCACCGGGCCGTAGGGCTTGTAGGTGCGCGCCAGCTTGGTCACCTGTGATTTCAGGCCGGACAGGTCGGCCTCGGCGGCCCCGTCGATGGCGCCCAGGTTCAGCTCCGAACCGAGGTCCACCAGCAACTGGTTACGCCGGGAGGACGCCCCGTCGGTGATCGACTCGATGGAGTCCAGCGCCTCGATCTGATCGATACGCATCTTGGCGCTCAATGCGATCAGTGCCAGCGTGGCGTCGGCGGCGTCGAAGCCGATGTCCTCGGGGCGCGGGCCACCCGAGGGCGCGGCCGGCGCCGCGGGCGCCGGGGCCGCCTCGGTCGGAGCGGCCGCTGCGGAAGCCTCAACCGGCGCTTCCTCTTCTTCGGGCTCCGGCTCGGGGTCGGTGTCGGTGGCGAACAGCACCGCAGCGTCCCGTTCGGCGTTGAGCACTTCCACTGTGCTGTGGGCGTACTCGGGCAGCTTGAGGGTGTTGGTGGCCAGCCCGGCCACGGTCGGGGCCGACTTCACCCCGATCTCGACGAACCGCTCCACGCCCAGACCGCCGGCGGCGTCCTCGATGAACAGCAGGTCCTGGGTTTCGATCCAGCGCACCGGGCTGGCGAACTGCCAGGCCAGCAGCTCGATCACGATCTTGCGGCACAATTCGGCAGGCTTCTCGTTACGCCAGGTGTCGTAGTCGGCGAGCACCTCGTCCAGCGGCTCGGCCGGCACCAGGTCGCGGATCTCCTGAATGAACTCACGATCCAGCGAAAACGGCTTGGGCACCAGGTTGGGGATGTAGCGGCCGATGATCAGGCCGGGGTCCTGGTCGCGCGGCATGACCCGCTCCAGCGAACGACGGAAGTCATCCACCCCGATGCGCAGCACGCTGGAGTGGAACGGCACGTCGATACCGGGGACCAGGATGAAGGACCGCTTACCGCCGGAGATCTCGCGTCGCCGCTCCACCTCTTCCTCGAGGGCCTCCAAGCCGGCGACCGTGCCGGCGATCGCGTACTGCGAACCGCGCAGGTTGAAGTTCACGATCTGCAGGAATTCCCCGGTGCGCTCGGCGATCTCAGCGACGAACGCGGTGACGTCGGCGTCGTCGAGGTCGATCTGCGAGGGCCGGATGGCGGCCAACCGGTAGTTGGAACGCCCCATGGCGTCGCGCGGCACGATGTCGTGCATCTTCGAGCCGCGGTGGAACACCACCTCCAGCAGCGCCTCGAGCTCGTAGACACCGCTGACGCAGGCCAGCGCGGTGTACTCGCCGACCGAGTGACCGCAGGCGATCGCGCCTTCGACGAACGCACCCTGCTCGCGCATCTCGGCGACCTGCGCGGCCGCCACCGTGGCCATCGCCACCTGGGTGAACTGCGTCAGGTACAGCACGCCCTCGGGGTGCTGGTAGTGCACGCCGGAGGCGATCAGGGACGTCGGGTTGTCGCGCACCACGTGCAGCACCGAGAAGCCCAGAGTCTCGCGGGTGAACTTGTCCGCGGAGTCCCACACCTTGCGCGCGGCCTTGGAGCGCGCCCGGACCTCCATGCCCATGCCCTTGTGCTGGATGCCCTGCCCCGGGAACGCATAGACGGTCTTGGGCGCGGTCAGCCGAGCGGTCGCCGACATCACCAGATCCGAACCGATCCGTGCGCTGACCTCCAGAACCTCTGCGCCCAGGTCGATTCCGACCCGGTCGACCCGGAAGTCGACGTCGTCGCCGGGCTTGACCATGCCCAAGAAGCGCGCGGTCCAGCCGACCAGTCGGGCCGGCGGGCGGGCCTGGCCGTCGGTGGCCGTCACCACGTGCTGGGCCGCGGCCGAGAGCCACATGCCGTGCACGATCGGGCCCCCCTCACCATTGGGCCCCGCGAGGCCAGCCAGTAGCGCAGCGGCCCGGTCGGTGTGGATCGGGTTGTGGTCCCCGGAGACCACCGCGAACGGCCGCATATCGACCGGGGCGGTGACCGTGACGTCGCGACGGCGACGCCGCGGGGTGTCGGTGGCGTTGTCGGAGACCGCGCCGCCGGCCCGGACCGGGTCGGTCAGTTCCGCGGCACCGGTGCGCCCGCGGATCGCGAACCGCTCCTCGAGGGTGGCCAGCACCGTCCCGTCGGCCGCGGCGACCGTGACCGAGACCGGGACGACCCGTCCGACCTCGGTGTCGGTGGCTGCGGAAGCCGTTGCGGTGACCGTCAATTCGGCCGGGGCACCGGGCAGCGCGGCGAGCAGCCGGGCCGCGTGGTCCAGGTGCACCAGGCTCAGCAGCCCCTCGACGACGGGGAACCCGGCGACGGTGGTCGCCGCGCCGATGGCGGCGAACACCGCGGGCCAGCACCGGCCGACCAGCGCGTCGGGCACGGTGGACAGTCCCGGCGCCAGCGGTGCGCCGAAGGTGGCGGTCACCCCGGTGTGGTCGGCGACCTGCTCGGGGTTCCACTCCACCGTCACGGTTGCGGCGCCGTCGACCACCGGCGGCAACATGTCGGGTCCGTCGACTCCGGCGGCGATGGCCAGCACCGCGCGCATGGCCGCGGCGGCGTCGTCGGTGGCGACCAGCGGGGTGGCGCCGTCGACCACAGCGGCCGGCACGGTGAAGCGGATGGTGATCCAGACGCCGGACAGCGGCACGCTGAGCACCACATGGTCTTCGGCGGTGCCCGCCGAACTGACCTCGAGACGTGCCCCGGTCGTCGGATGGGTGGCCGTCCGATTCTCCTGTACCTGCCACTCGTCGGAGGCACCGATCCGGTGCACCGGGTTGGTGGCGGTACGGCCCGCCCACAGCACGTCGGGAGCGTCGAGCAGCACGGCCAGTGGGCCGGTCACGTCGAGGCGGCCCTGGCGGCGCGCGGTCACCGGGCGCGGCGGCGTCCCGTCGTTCGCGGCCAGCACCTGGTCGATCGCCGCCTGCTCGAAGCGGTCCAGCAGTTCGCCGACCGGTTCGTCGACCCGGGTGATACCGGCCACGGCGGTGATGCCGGGGATGATGCAGACCTGCTCGGCGGTGTAGCGGCCGTCGTGCGCCTGCCACAGCGAGTCACTGCGCCACCAGCGGCGCACGTCCTTGTCGACCACCGGCACGAAGTTGACCGGCTTGCCCGGGGTCTTGCACAGCTGGGTGAAGAACGGCGCGTCGGCCGGGTGCAGCACGACGGTCTCGGCGTCGGGGTAACGGGCCACCAGCGCGGCGATGGCCGCTGCCGGAGTCTCCAGGATCGCCTGTCCCTCTTCGGAATCGACGAACAGCGTCTCGATCGGGCCGGATTCGACCTCGTTGAGCCGGGCTTCGGCGCGCTGCAGCATCGAGCCGAACCGCTCCCGCCAGGTGTCGGCCAGCCAGGGGCTGTCCGGCGACGCGGTGTCAGCGGTCGAGTCGCCGTCGCCGATCGCCAGCTCCACGTACCGGCGCAGCCACTGTGCATACGTCATCTCGGTGACGTCGCCGAAGTAGGGCTTGGCGGTGTCGGCCAGCGCGGCGATGATCTCGTCACGCCGTGCTGCGACCGCGTCGCCGTCACCGGCGACCTCGTCGAGCAGCCGGCCGCACCGCGAGGCGACGTTGTCGATCTCGTGGATGTCGGCACCGAGCTGGCTGCGGGAGGAGGCCATGCCGCCCTGGGCTTTTCCAGCGCCGATCCACTGGTCGGTGCCGGTGGTGTCGACCAGCATCTGCTTGACCGCCGGCGAGGTGGTGGCCTCCTTGGTGGCCATCGCCGCGGTGCCCACCAGGATGCCGTCGACGGGCATCAGCGGGAAACCGTGGGCCTGTGACCAGCGCCCGGACAGGTATTCGGCGGCTCCCTCGGGGGTGCCGATTCCACCGCCCACACAGAGCGTGATGTTGGGTTGCGAACGCAGCTCGGAGTAGGTCGCCAGCAGCAGGTCGTCGAGGTCCTCCCAGGAGTGGTGGCCACCGGCACGGCCACCCTCGACGTGCGCGATCACCGGGGTGGTGGGCACCTCGGCGGCGATGCGGATCACCGACCGGATCTGCTCGACGGTGCCGGGCTTGAACACCACGTGGCTGATGCCCGCCTCGTTGAGCTCGCCGATCAGCTCGACGGCTTCCTCGAGTTCCGGGATGCCGGCGCTGATCACCAATCCGTCGAACGGAGCGCCCGACTGACGGGCCTTCTGCACCAACCGCTTACCGCCGACCTGCAGCTTCCACAGGTAGGGGTCGAGGAACAGCGAGTTGAACTGGACGGTGCGGCCCGGCTCGAGCAGCGTGGTCAGCTCGGCGACCCGGTCGTTGAAGATCTCCTCGGTGACCTGCCCGCCGCCGGCCAGCTCCGACCAGTGCCCGGCGTTGGCGGCCGCGGCCACGATCTTGGCGTCGACGGTGGTCGGCGTCATGCCGGCCAGCAGGATCGGCGACCGGCCGGTCAGCCGGGTGAACTTGGTGTCGAGCTTGATCCGGCCGTCCGGAAGCTGCACCACCGACGGGGCGTAACTCGTCCACGGCCGAGCCACCTCGGGAACGGCGCCGATGGTGAACAGGTTGCGCTGCCCGCCGCGGGTGGCCACCGGGACGATCCCGATGCCCAGGCCGCGGATCACCGGTGCGGTCAGCCGGGTCAGGATGTCGCCGGGACCCAGGTCCAGAATCCAGCGCGCGCCCGCGTCGTGCAGCGCGGTGATCTCGTCCACCCAGTCGACCTGGTCCACCAGGATCGACTTGGCCATCGAACGCGCCAGCGCGACGCCGTCGGCGTCGAAGCCGATCTGGGCGGCCCACCGACCGACGATCTCGATCCCGTCGGACAACCGCGGCGAGTGGAATCCGACCTCGACCTGCACCGGCTCGAAAACCGGCGCGAAGACCGCGCCGCCGCGCAGCTTGTTCTTGCGCTCGGCGGCCTCCTTGTCGGCGATCTGCTCGCAGTACAGCTCGAACCGCGACAGCTGCTCGGGGGTGCCGGTGATGACGACGGCCCGCCGGCCGTTGCGGATGGACAGCACCGGGGGCAGCACGGTGCGCACATCGGTGGCGAACTCTTCCAGCAGTTCGTGGATGCGTTCCGGGTCGGCGTTGTTGACGGACACCATCGGCGAGCGGTCCCCCAGGATGGAGATGCCGCGACGGCGGGCCACCAACGTTCCGGCGGCCCCCACCAGCTGGGCGATCGCGAGCAGTCGGACGTCTGCGGTGCCGCCGGCTTTCAGCGACTCGACGGCCAGCACGCCCTGCGAGTGGCCGGCGGTGGCGACCGGCGGGGCGGCCGTCAGGTCCAGGCCCTGGCGTTCCAGCGCCCGCACCGCAGCGATCTGGGTGAGCAACACACCCGGCACCGACACCGCAGCCGAGGTCAGCTGCTTGGCCGACGGGATCGGGTCCTCGGCGGCCAGCGCACGCACCCACTGCAGGGGCTCGAAGCCGATCGGCCGGACCACGACGAGTTCCTTGGCGACCGGCTCCAGCAGCAGGTCGGCCTCACCGGCCAGCGTGGCCAACTCGGTCTCGATGCCGGCAGAGGAGACCAACTCCTCGAGAGACTCCAGCCAGGCGGCGCCCTGACCGCCGAAGGCGACCGCATACGGCTCACCGGCCGTCAGACGATCCACCAGGGCGGACGAGGCGTTGGCGAACGGTCCCGAGCCGGTCCCGTCAGCGGACACCCGGTCATGTTCGTGAATCGTCACGTTAGATATCTCCCTGCTCTGGAACATCGCGTCTTTGTCGTGCCTGCCGGCATGACCGGCTTGGCCCCGGTCGGGCAGCGGGCTCTCGCGTCGTCGCGGCCGCGCTACAGCAGTAAGAGTGTCATAAGAACCTGTGCCGTTTCTGCAGCTAATTGGTTACTCGTGAGTTCTACGCCCGGGTAACCCACCTGCGGATATCACGCGCTCCGACGGCGCTTCGATCGCCGGGGACCAAACGTCCTGCATGCGCGGGGTTACGGTCGAGTAGCCACAACAGCGCTGATCAAGGCTGCATTGTTATCTAATCGTTATGTTCGAATCCGGCCGCGACAGGTGTCGTGGGCAGCCGCTGTCGCACTGTCCACCCGGCACCGTGATCCACGCCACCCGGCACTCGGCCGCGGCCTGCCCAGCGCGCACCCCATCGCCCCGGCGCGGGTCAGGCCCACTGACCGAACCGGGGCGTCAGAATCTGATTGATGTCGACACCGATGTCGCCGACCTTGCGGGCGTCCACCTCGACCTGATGCAGGTTGGCCGTCGGGTGCGCGATGCCGCCCGGCGAGCCCCAGTTGTGCTGCCAGAAGTAGGAACCCAGACCGTCCTGGACCGCCCACTCGATGGTCTTGGAGTTGGCGTACACCCCGGTGCGCTGCCGCCCGATCACCGATTCCCACCCGCGAAGGTAGGGGGCCACCTGCGCGGTGTACTGCTCGTAGGACGGGTCGTCGTCGATGGACGCGTAGATCGGTGCGTCGTCGGGACCGCCCGCCGCGGCATGCAGGTGCGCGCCGCGTTGGGCGTGGTCGACGCCGGCCTCCTGACCACCCAGCCAGTCGGCGGTCGCCTGTTTGCCGTACTGATAGCAGGAGACGATCGCGAGGCCGTTCTGGTGCAGATCGTGCGCCTCGGCCGGCTGGATCGGCTTGCCGAGCATCCAGTCGGCGCCCGGCCGGCGATCCGAGACGTAGCGGATGGCGCCCACGGCACCGGCCGCCCGGATCTCTTCGGCGGTCAGGACGCCGGCCGAGTAGTCCAGCAGGATGCCCAACGGCTCGGCCCGGGCCGTGGTCGCCGACACTGCCGAGGCGGTGGCGCCGAAACCGATCGCGGCCGGGGCGGCCGCGGCGAATTTGAGCACGTCGCGCCGAGAAACCAACACCCGCCAAACGATACGGCAGCACCCGTCGATCACGGACGTCTCACCGCCACAGGGCAGGATGGCCGGGTGACACAGGTGCGGAATGTCGGTCGCTCATGGCGTCCCTGGATCGTGTGGGGCGCCGGGCTGCTGGCCTACGTGGTGGCCGTGCTGGACCGCACCACCTTCGGGGTGTCGGGGCTCGATGCCGCCGAACGGTTCAGCGCCGGCCCCAGCACGCTGTCGTCGTTCGTGATCCTGCAGCTCGTCGTTTACGCGTCGATGCAGATTCCGGCCGGGGTGCTGCTGGACCGCTTCGGCTCCAAGGCGATGATCGCCACCGGCGTCGCGGTGATCTCCGCCGCTCAGTTGACACTGGCGCTGATCCATTCGCTGCCGATCGCGATCGGAGCGTACGGCGTCGTCGGGTTGGGTGACGCCTTCGTGTTCATCTCGGTCATCAGACTGCTGCCCAATTGGTTTGCCCCGGAACGCGTCCCATTGCTGACCCAGCTGACCGGGATCTGCGGCCAGCTCGGGCAGTTGCTCTCGGCGGTGCCGTTCCTGGCGATTCTGCTGCATCACGGTTGGACAGCGGCTTACCTGTCGGCAGCCGGCCTGGGCGTGCTGGCCGTCGCGCTGACCCTCGCCCTGTGCCGGGATACGCCGCAGGGAGCTGCGGTCGCCATGCAGCCGCGGACGTTTCGGACTGCGTTCGGTGAGATCAAGACGGTCTGGTCACGGCCGGGCACCAAGCTGGGCTTCTTCACCCATGTGGGCACCCCGTTTTCGGCCAGCGTCTTTGCGCTGATGTGGGGAGTGCCGTACCTGACTACCGCACAAGGTCTTTCGCGCGCCATGGCGGGCGGGTTTCTGACGCTGTCGGTGGCCACGTTCGTCGTGGTCGGGCTGCTGGCCGGGACACTTTCGGCACGGTGGCCCCAGCATCGGGCGGGTCTGGTGCTGGCGATGATCGCGCTGATGGCCTGCACCTGGACCGTGCTGCTGGCCCTGCCCTCCCCTGCACCGCACTGGTTGCTGGCGTTGCTGGTGGTGGTGATCTCGGCGGGCCAGCCGGTGTCGATCCTGGCATTCGACTTCGCCCGCACCTACAACCCGCCGGCGGCGTTGGGCACCGCGCAGGGCATGGTCAACACCGGCGGCTTCATCGCCACGCTGGTGATCATGCAGGTGATGGGGGTCGTCATCGCGCTGGCCGGCGGCTATTCGTTCTCGGCCTTCCGGGTGGCCTGGACCGTGCAGTACGTCATCTGGGCGCTGGCCGCGGTGGGCGTGGTGGTCAATGCCCGCAAAGCCCGCGACTCCGGGGCCCTCGGTGAGGCGCAGGCGAGGATTGTTGCCGGCGAGCCGTGAGGCTCACGCAGTCTTGGTGTACGGGTCCGGCGATTGCGGGCAATAGGCGTGCCGGGCCGCGGTGATGACGCCGTGCGCTTCTGCGGGTGTCACCTGCAGGTGCGCGATCACCGAGATCGGCACCAGCCGCGGCGCGCCGCTCAACGCCGAACAGACCGCATGGCCTTCTTGCACCAGCAGATCACGCAGCGACTCGCACTTGGCACTGCCGCAGATCTGCTTGGCGTAGTCGGGGTGAAGTCCCTCGTGTTCCAGTTCGGCGAAGAACACCTGGTCCTCATTGCTGGGATCGTCGGCGAACGCCGCCGGCGGCGGGTTTGCGATGACACCGGCCAGCACCGCGCTGAAGGTGACGAAGACTGCTTTTCTGTTCATGATGCTGCACCAATCCCGCGAGGACGATGACGTCCATTCTCGCACCGGCAAGGCGCCGGCGACATGGCGAAACCGGTTCGAATTTTGTGCGGGCGGAGGGACTCGAACCCTCATGCTCTTTCGAGCGCCGGCACCTAAAGCCGGTGCGTCAGCCAATTGCGCCACGCCCGCAAGGGCACTCAGTTTAGCCCGCCTACGGAACGACGAAATTGTCGGTAGCACCTCCTAGCGTGTGACCGTCCGGGAGGTAAGCGCATGCGGTCAACCAACGAGTTCAACATGGTGCAGCGCCTCATTGCGTCAGGGATGAATGACTGCGCGATTGCCCGTCAGACCCGCATTCCCCGGAGCACGATACGCGGCTGGCGGCACAACCCATCGCATCGACGACGGGCAGGTGAACCTCACATACATGATTTCGCTACATTGCCTGCCGTCGTCTACTGCTATCTCCTGGGCCTCTACCTTGGTGACGGCTGCATCTCGCGTCAACCTCGGACCTGGCACCTGAGGATCACCCTCGACTCGAAGTACCCCGAAATCATCAAACGCTGCCGCCAGGCAATTGACATCTTGATGCCCGGTCAATGTGCAGGCGCGCTACGGCGCCCCGACAACTGCACCGATGTCTACCTGTACTCCGAGCACTGGCCGTGCCTCTTCCCGCAACACGGCCCCGGCAAGAAGCACCACCGGCCGATCCGGCTGAAGCCTTGGCAGGAAGACCTCGTCAACCAGGCCACCGAGGAATTCATCCGCGGCCTGATCGACAGCGATGGCTGCCGCGTCGTCGCCAACGATCGTGGCGTACGAAGTATCCGCTACCACTTCTCCAACCGCTCCGATGACATCCGCAGGCTGTACTGCGTCGCGCTCGATCATCTCGGAATCCCGTGGTCTCAAAACAGCAAGTACCAGATCGCCGTGTATCGCAAAGCAGCCACGGCACGACTCGACGAGTTCGTCGGCCCGAAGACCTGACAGCCCTCCCGCCCCCAGGCGGTACCGTCAAGGGGTGTCCACTACACGGCGTCGGAGACCGGCACTGATCGTGCTGGTGCTCGTCGCCGCCTGCGCGTGCCTGGCGTTGGGGTGGTGGCAGTGGACCCGGTTCCAGGAGATCAACGGCGACTTCCAGAACCTCGGCTATGCCCTGCAGTGGCCGCTGTTCGCCTGGTTCTGCGTTTACGCCTACCGTAAATTCGTCCGCTACGAAGAGGCGCCGCCCGAGCCGCACCGACCCGATACGGTGACCGAGATCCCGGCCGGGCTGCTGCCGGAACGGCCCGGGCCCGCCACCGCGCCGACCGACGACGCCGCACTGCGGGACTACAACGCCTACTTGGCCGAGCTCACCGCGAACGACCGGAAGAACAGGAACACCGCATGACCGAGACACCCGCCCAGGCCGCCCCCGCCGAGAAGATCCGCAGCGCGCTGCTGCCCTACCGGGTGCTGGCGTGGGCGACCGGCGTCTGGTTGATCGCGCTGTGCTACCAGATCGTGGTGCGCTACGTGATCAAGGTGGACAACCCGCCGACCTGGATCGGCGTGGTACACGGCTGGGTGTATTTCGCCTACCTGTTGGCCACGCTCAATCTGGCGGTCAAGGTGCGCTGGCGGCTCGGCAAGACGATCGGGGTATTGCTGGCGGGCACCATTCCACTGCTGGGCATCATCGTCGAGCACTTCCAGTCGCGAAACATCAAGGCCCAGTTCAACCTCTGACCCCACACCGGGTCAGTTTGCCGGCCGGTTCACCCAGCGCTCCACCCCGCCGTGGCGCGAGCAGGCACCGCTGCGGCGCTTACTGAATGAGTAGGTTCCGTCGCGGCAGACGGCGCTGGCGTCGGCCGGCGGCGACACGACCTCGACCGAGGTCGCCGGCGGCGGTATGAACGTCCGGGACGGCACCGGCGCGGGTTGGGACATCAGCGGAGCCGGCGGCGAGGGCGACTCCGTCACGGTGACGGTCACCCGTTGCGTCGGATGCACGGTGGTGGTCGACGGGGGTGAGACGACGTCGGTGCGATCGTCGCCGCGGTCGACGACCCCGATCATCCCGGCCACCGCTGCCAGCACTGCGGCACCGCCCACCACCCACGGCCAGCGGCGCCGGCCGGCACCGGCCAAGACCATCGCCGGTTCACCGCCGACGGCCTCGGCCAGTGCCCCGGCGAACGCGCGGCAGCCACCGAATCGCCCGGCTGGGTCCTTGGCCAGGCCGGTCGCCAGGACCGCGTCGAGGTGAGCCAACTCCGGCCGCCGCTCGCTGAGCAGTGGCGGCGCGGCGGTCAGGTGCCGGCTGATGATCGTCACCGGGTTGCCGTCACCGAACGGCGGTACCCCGGTGAGCAGATGAAATGCGGTGGCCGCCAGCGCGTACTGATCTGCTCGACCGTCCAGGTCGTCGCCCCGCAGCTGCTCGGGGGCCGCGTAGGACACGGTGCCGACGGTGAAGTTGGTGGCGGTCAGCCCGCTGGCAGCGCCGAGCTGCCGAACGATCCCGAAGTCGGCCAACAAGATCCGTTGGGAGTCACCTTCGGGATCGGCGATCAGGATGTTGGCCGGTTTGACGTCGCGATGCAGCAGCCCACGCTGGTGCGCGTGGTCCAGGGCCTCGGCGATCGCGCCGACGATCGGCAGGGCTTCGTCTTCGGGCATCCCGTTGGGATACCGGTCGGCGATGAACCGTGCCGCGTCGGTACCGGCCACGTAGTCCATTACGAGCCAAAGCTGTCCATCGAATTCGCCGCGGTCGTGGACGCCGACGATGTTGGGGTGAAACAGGGTCGCCGCGAGGTCGGCCTCCAACTGGAACCGCTGGCGGAATTCAGCGTCGGTGGTCAGGTCGGCGGGCAGGACTTTGAGCGCGTCGCGGCGCGGGAGCCTCGGGTGCCGGGCCAGGTACACCTCGCCCATCGCGCCGGAGCCGAGCAGTCGTTCTATGCGGTAACCGGCGAATTCAGCGCCGAGCACTAACGGCACGGCTCACCCCGCGAGCCGTCGCAGCGCCGGTAGCAGCAGGGCCAGCGCACGACCACGGTGCGACTCGGCGTCTTTTTCTGCCGGGCCCAGTTGGGCCGCGGTGCGTACTGCGCCCTCGGGTACGAACACCGGGTCGTAGCCGAATCCGCCGTCGCCGCGGGCTTCGCGGGTGATGCTGCCCGGCCACTCCCCGCGCACCACCACCTCGTGGTCGGGTCCGGCGCCCCACACCAGCGCGCACGCCGACACGAACGCCGCACCGCGCCGTTCGTCGGGAACGTCGCGCAGTTGGGCCAGCAGCAGGGCGGTGTTGGCGCCGTCGTCACCGTGGCTGCCCGACCACCGCGCCGAGAGCACCCCCGGCATACCGTTGAGCGCAACCACGGTCAGGCCGGAATCATCTGCGACACAAGGTAACCCGGTCGCGACATAGCCATCGCGCGCTTTGGCCAGGGCGTTGTCCTCGAACGTCGCCCCGGTCTCGGGCGCTTCGTCATACGACGGCACCTCATCCAGCGAGACGGGACGCAGCCCGGAAACACCGGCGTGCTCGAGCACCCGATTGAGTTCGGCCAGCTTCTTGGGGTTGCGACTGGCCACCAGCAGGTCAGTCAGAGCCGAACGCCTTCTTCGGTGTCGGGCCCTCCGGCAGCACCCCCGGGTAGGGCAGCGCCAACGCTTCGCGCTGCACCACGAACAGCTTCTCGCAGGCGCCCAGCGCCGCGTCGAGCATCTTGTCCAGCGTCGAGCGCGGGAAGGTCGCCCCCTCACCGGTGCCCTGGATCTCCACCAGGGTCCCGGTGTCGGTGGCCACCACGTTCATGTCGACCTCCGCACGGGAGTCCTCTTCGTAGGGCAGGTCGACGCGAACTCGGCCGTCGACCACACCGACACTGACGGCCGAGATCGCGCAGGACAGCGGGCGGGGGTCGGACAGCTTGCCCGCGGCGGACAGGTAGGTGACCGCGTCGGCGAGCGCCACGTAGGCGCCGGTGATGGCCGCGGTGCGGGTACCACCGTCGGCCTGCAGCACATCGCAGTCGATCGCGATGGTGTTCTCCCCCAACGCCGCCAGGTCGATACAGGCGCGCAGGGAGCGCCCGACCAGTCGGCTGATCTCCTGGGTGCGGCCACCGACCTTGCCCCGGACCGACTCGCGGTCGGAGCGGGTGTGCGTGGCCGCCGGCAGCATGGCGTACTCGGCGGTCAGCCAGCCGCGGCCGGAGCCCTTCCGCCAGCGCGGCACACCCTCGGTGACGCTGGCCGTGCACATGACCCGGGTGCCGCCGAACTCGACCAGCACCGACCCGGCCGGGTTCGTGGTGAATCCGCGGGTGATGACGACCGGGCGCAGCTCGTCGTCGAGGCGACCGTCTTCTCGTTTGGACACGCCGCTAACCCTAGTGGAGCGGTGTGTCAGGACCGGTGGTGCGTCAGGCCCGTCGGATGTCGAAACTCTCGTCGCAGACCACCGCGTGCACCGGCCCGTCGAACTCGGCCTTGGCCTCGCGGATCACGTCCTCGCGCGCCGTCCACGGCGGGATATGGGTGAGCAGGAGTTGGCTCACGCCGGCAGCGGCAGCGATGCGCCCGGCCTCGGTGCCCGACAGATGCAGGTTCGGGGGGCGGTTGGGCTCGTGGGTCCATGACGCCTCGCACAGGAACACATCGGCGCCGTGGGCCAGTTCGATCACCTGGTCGCAGTAGCCGGTGTCGCCGCTGTAGACCAGGGTGACACCGGCGGCATCGGTGATCCGCATGCCGAACGACTCGGTCGGGTGAGACACCAGGCTGGGCCGAACGCTGACGCCTCCGAACTCGACGGCTTCACCGTCGACCCAGGTGTGGACGTCGAAGATGTCGGTGATGTCGTCGATCTCGCCGCCGTACGGGGACGACGCCGCGCCCATCCGCGACCAGGTGTCGCTGGGCCCGTATATGACGCCCTTGGGGAACGGCGTGGCCGCCACCGACGGGTGGTAGCGGCGCCAGACGAACAGCCCCGGAAGGTCCAGGCAGTGGTCGGCATGCAGGTGCGACAACAAAACGGAGACGGAGCCGGGATCGACATGGCGCTGCAGTGCCCCCAGCACCCCGCCCCCGAAGTCGATGACCAGCGGCGGGGTACCCGGAGCCTGCAACAGGTAACCCGATGCCGGCGAATCCGGACCCACCACACTGCCGGAGCAGCCGAGCACGGTCAGTCGCACGTTCCCTACTGTGCCATGTTCGCCGCGACCATGACCAAGACACCAACGCTTTGCCCGCTATTCGTCGTCGAAATCACGGTCATGACCGACTCAACGGAGCGTGCCGCTGGACAGCGCCGACACCGGTGATCGCCGGACCCAGAAAGCGGGTGGCCAATGCGGCGAACGCCTCCGGGTCACCGGTGGCCTCGAACACCCGGGTGGCCGGCGGCGCCTGGTGCGGACGCAGCAGATCGCGTTCGGAGAGCACCCGCAGCAACTCCTTGGCGGTCTCCTCCGCGCTGGACACCAGCGTCACCTGCTCGCCCATCGCCAGCTGGATCAAGCCCGACAGCAGCGGGTAGTGGGTGCAACCCAGCACGAGGGTGTCGACCCCGGCGCGCTGCAGCGGCTCCAGGTATCCCTCGGCCAGCCCCAACACCTGCCGGCCGCTGGTGATACCGCGCTCGACGAAGTCCACGAAACGCGGGCAGGCCACCGCGGTGATCTCGGTGTCGCGGGCGGCGGCGAACGCGTCCTGGTAGGCGTGGCTGGTGATGGTCGCCTGCGTTCCGATCACCCCGATGCGGCCGTTGCGAGTGGCGGCCACCGCCCGGCGCACCGCCGGCAGGATCACCTCGACGACCGGCACGTCGTAGCGTTCCCGGGCATCGCGCAGGCAGGCCGCCGACGCGGTGTTGCAGGCGATCACCAGTGCCTTGATGCCGCGCTCGACCAGATCGTCGCCGAT
Organism: Mycolicibacter senuensis; assembly: GCF_002101885.1. Taxonomy (GTDB): domain Bacteria; phylum Actinomycetota; class Actinomycetes; order Mycobacteriales; family Mycobacteriaceae; genus Mycobacterium; species Mycobacterium senuense. The sequence goes on along the minus strand of NZ_LQPS01000004.1, from coordinate 11,400 downwards.
GGCCAATGCGTGCGCGCGGACCTCCGGGATGGTCAGCGGCCCATACGGTCCATTGGCGGTGTCGCCGACGTAGACGATGTCCTCGTCGGGCAGCTGGTCGATGATCGAGCGTGCGACGGTCAACCCGCCGACGCCGGAGTCGAAGATCCCGATCACGCCGAGACCGCCCGCCGCCGCGCGCGGGCGTTGCGCTCGGGGCCCGAGAGCAGATAGGCGGCCAGTACCCCGGCGATCGCCCCGCACAGGTGCCCCTGCCAGGACACGCCGCCGCACACGTTCAGCACCGGCACCGCTCCCCAGAGAATCCCGCCGTAGAGCACCAGCACCACCAGCCCGACCAGGATCTGCCAGATTCTGCGGGTGAACCACCCGAACACCACCAAGAAGGCCAACCAGCCGAAGATCAGCCCGGAGGCGCCGATGTGGTCGGTGGGCCCGCACGACGACCCGACGTTGCCGATCAGCCAGGTGCCCAGCCCGCCGGCCAGCCACACGATCGCGGTGGCGAGCAGGAACCGGGTCTGCCCCGCCAACGTCATCAGGAAACCCAGCACCAGCGCGGGACCGGTGTTCGCCAGCAGATGTGCCCAGTTCGCGTGCAGCAACGGCGCGAACAGGACCCCCCACAAGCCGTCGCTCTGCAGCGGCCGGATGCCGTTGCGGTCCAGCTGGTGGCCGCCGACCTGATCGATGGCCTCGACGAGATAGAGCAGGGCGACGAAGCCCACGACGGTGGCCCCGCCGGTGCGCCAGAGCGGCGTCTTGTCGGAACGTGGCGCGGGCGATGCGCCCGATCGGGAGGTCATACCCACATCACGGCCCTCCCGTCGTTCCGGCCGGTTTGCTGCCGAACGCCCCCGGCAACGTGCCGCCGTAGGTCGGTATTCCGGCCACCGGATCGGCGGCCAGCAACCCCACCAGCACCGCGCGGGCCAAACAGTCCGCCGCGGCGGCACCCACCTCGGCGACCAAGCCGGTCTCCGGGGACATCGCGGCCGGAGTATCAGCCAGATCGGGAACCTCGACGGCTCCGGTCGCCAGCGCGAACACGGTATCGCCGTCCACGGGGGTGTGGGAGGGCCGGATGGTGCGCGCCAGCCCGTCCTGCGCGGCGATCGCCATCCGCCGGCAGCCGGCCGGGCTGAGCGCGGCGTCGGTGGCCACCACCGCGATGGTGGTGTTGAGCGAGCGGGATTTGGGTTCCAGCCCGGCGAGCACCGCCAGCTCCTCCGACGGCGGCGCGGTCAGACCGAATTCTTCGACGAGATAGGCCGACCACGGCAGGCCGGTGGTGGCGTCGATGACCTCGCCGCTCGGGTTCACCACCACCAGCGCACCCACCGTGACCGAGTGCTCGCCGCGCTCCCCGAGTTCCAGCGTGACCGACGCGGTGCCCACCCCGCCCTTGAAGACCCCGGCCCGCGCGCCGACCCCGGCGCCGACACAGCCGGTCGCCGGCCTCGCCCCGTCGGGACCGGCGGCAGCCGCCGCGGCGGCATAGCCGAACTCCGCGGTGGGCCGTCGGTCCCAGCCCCCGACCGGCAAGTCGAAGACGACCGCGGCCGGCACGATCGGGACCACACCGCCGTCCAGTGCCACCCCGCGGCCCTGCTCCTCGAGCCAGGTCATCACGCCGTCGGCGCTCGCCAGCCCGTAGGCGCTCCCGCCGGAGAGCACCACCGCGTCCACCCAGCGCACGCTGTTGGCCGGGTCCAGCAGGTCGGTCTCCCGGCTTCCGGGCGCACCCCCCCGGCTGTCGACGGCACCGACCGTGCCGGGCGGCGCCAGCACGACGGTGACCCCGCTGGCCCAGCCGGATCCCAGCGTCGCGTCCGCGTCCAGCCGGTGGTGATGGCCCACCCGGATCCCGGCGACCTCGGTGATCGAACCGGTATCGGTCATCGGCCGGGCCGCCCCATCAGCGCGACCACCAGGTATTCCTGCAGCACCGTGAGCCACTGATAGACGTTGAGCTGGCCGGCCCGCGGATCGCCGGGCGGCAGCCGATCAGGACCGTCGGGCCCGATCTGCAGCATGGTGCCCAGCGCCAGACGAATGTCGTTGATGGCCGCAATCCAGGCATTGGCCTGTTCCTCGGTCAGTTCGAAACGACCGCCCTGTTCCGGCAGCGTGTCCAACACCTGTTGCGCCGCATCATGTTTCGCATCGATGATCTCCGGCTCGTGCAAGCTGCGCAGCGCCGCGTTGAGGCCTTCCGCGTCAAGCGTGGAGTCGCCGGCCGCGGCGCCGTCGCCGTCGGCACGGTAGAAGTCCGGCAACAGCCGCCGCGTGGTGGCGTCCTCCGGCGGCTGGGTGTTACCCGTCTTCATCCCGGTTATCTGTTCGAGTTCGTCGGGCGGAGAGGCGGATTGACGAGCCTCGAGCATCCCGATGATCGAGCCGACGAGGTTGCGGAGCAATGCGGCCTCGTGCAGCGCCAATGCGGACCGGAAGCGGGGACCGCCGTCGGTTTCAACCCGCTTCCACTTGTGCACGGTGAGGTTCGGTTCCCTTCGAGTTGACGTCTCAGCGGTCCTGCTGCATGGTCGCCCACAACCCGGCGGCATGCAGTTTGGACACGTCGACCTCCATCGACTCCCGGCTTCCGGCCGACACCACCGCCTTGCCCTCGTGATGCACCTGCAGCATCAGTTTGGTCGCGTGCGGTTCGCTGTAACCGAACAGCTTCTGAAAAACGTAGGTCACATAGGTCATCAGGTTGACCGGGTCGTCCCAGACGATGGTCACCCAGGGGGAAGCGGTCTCCTCGACCGGGTCGGCATGCCGCTGGCCGGTGCCCTGCGGTTTCACCGGGGTGGACGTCGCTGCTGACGTGGCCATAGCGCTCAGGATACCGAGCCGGGGTGGGGGAAAGTCCAGCCGATACGGTTGGCGGGTGACCACCTCCGCCCGCGGTGGCGGGCTGCTCACCGACAAGTACGAGCTGACCATGCTGGCCGCGGCGCTGCGCGACGGCACGGCCGGTCGACGCACCGGCTTCGAGTTGTTCGCCCGCCGACTCCCCGAGGGGCGCCGCTACGGGGTGGTGGCCGGCACCGACCGGTTCCTTGCCGCTCTCACCTCGTTCAGCTTCGATGACGCCGCCCTGCGGCTGCTCGCGGAATTCTTGGACCCCGACACCGTGAGCTACCTGCGTGATTTCCGTTTCAGCGGCGACATCGACGGCTACGCCGAGGGCGACTTGTACTTCTCCGGGTCGCCGGTGCTGAGCGTGCGCGCCGGCTTCGCCGAGTGCATCGTGCTCGAGACGCTGCTGCTGTCGATCTTCAACCACGACACCGCGGTAGCCTCGGCGGCCGCTCGGATGGTCAGCGCGGCCGACGGCCGACCGCTGATCGAGATGGGCTCGCGGCGCACCCACGAGCAGGCCGCGGTCGCGGCGGCCCGGGCCGCCTACCTGGCGGGATTCGCCGGGACGTCGAATCTGGAAGCGCACCGCAGCTTCGGGGTGCCGGTGCTGGGCACCAGCGCACATGCCTTCACGCTGCTGCACGCCGGCTCCGGCGTTGCCGACGGCGACGGCGAATTGGCAGCATTCCGCGCCCAGGTCGCCGCGCTGGGTGTCGGCACCACGCTGCTGGTGGACACCTACGACGTCACCGCCGGAGTGGCCAACGCCGTCGAGGCGGCCGGCCCGCGGCTGGGCGCGGTCCGTATCGACTCCGGTGAACTGGCGGTGTTGGCGCATCAGGTCCGTGAGCAATTGGACCGGCTCGGGGCCACCGCCACCAGAATCGTCGTCTCCGGCGATCTCGACGAATACGCCATCGCGGCACTGCGTGCGGCGCCGGTGGACAGTTACGGCGTCGGCACCTCGGTGGTGACCGGCTCGGGTGCCCCGGCGGCCGGTTTTGTCTACAAGCTGGTCGAGGTGGACGGAGTGGCGGTGTGCAAGCGCAGCGCCGACAAGACGTCGGCAGGTGGACGCAAACAGGCGCTGCGGACTTTCCGGCCGAGCGGCATCCTCATCGAAGAGGTGGTCCACCCCGCCGGCCGGCCGCCCGAGGTGAGCGGCCCGCACCGGGTGGTGACCGTTCCGTTGGTCCGCGGCGGCGACATCGTGACCGATACCGGGGCGGCGGCACTGGCCGCGGCGCGCGACCGCGTCGCCGCCGGGCTGCTCAGCCTGCCGTGGGAGGGATTGAAGCTGGCTCACGGCGAGCCGGCGATCCCGACCCGGGTGATCCCGCACTGTTGACCGGCCGGTCGGCTAGCGGCCGTTGCGTTCCCGGTGCTTGCACCCGGGCCAGCAGCAGGGCCGCCGCTTACCCTCCTCCAGCTCCTCGCGGGTCCGGCGGATCCGGCGCTCGCGGGTGACCTGCTGCTTGGCGTCTTCGACCCAGCAGATGAACTCGTTGCGCGCCAACGGCGTAATGCTCTCCCAGGCCGCCAACGCCGTCGAACTGGTGAGCAGACCGTCGCGCAGGTCCGCGGGTAACTCGTGCACCGCCCCGCCGGGCAATCGCTGACTTGTCATCGCCTCAGGATACGGGGACGGACACGATGTGACGGGGACGCGGGCTACCGTGTGCACACCATGGCTGACGCGTCCGTACCCGAGCTGCTCGCCACCGCGGTAGCCGCTTTGGGCGGTAGCGAACGCGACGGCCAGGTACGCATGGCCGCGGCGGTGGCGCACGCCTTCGACACCGGCGAACACCTGGCGGTGCAGGCCGGCACCGGCACCGGCAAATCACTGGCCTACCTGATTCCGGCGATCGCACGAGCGCTGGCCGACGACCACCCGGTGGTGGTGTCCACCGCGACCATCGCGCTGCAGCGGCAGCTCGTCGACCGCGACCTGCCGCGGCTGGCCGACGCACTCGAAGACGTACTGCCCCGCCGACCCACCTTCGCACTGCTCAAAGGTCGACGGAATTACCTGTGCCTGAACAAAATCCATAGCGGAACCAGTGATGAATCAGGCGACGCACCGCAGGAGGAGCTGTTCGAGCCGTTCGCTGCCAGCGCCCTGGGCCGGGATGTGCAGCGGCTCACCGCCTGGGCGGACGACACCGATACGGGGGATCGCGACGACCTCAAACCCGGTGTACCGGAACGCTCCTGGGCGCAGGTCAGTGTGTCGGCACGGGAATGTCTGGGTGCCACCCGCTGCCAGTTCGGCACCGACTGCTTCGCCGAGCGCGCCCGTGCCGTCGCCGGCGATGCCGATATCGTCGTCACCAACCACGCACTGTTGGCCATCGACGCCATCTCGGAGACCAATGTGCTGCCCGATCACGACCTGCTGGTGGTCGACGAAGCGCACGAACTGGTGGACCGGGTGACGTCGGTGGCCACCGCCGAGTTGACCGCCGCGGCACTGAGCATCGCGGTGCGGCGGATCACCCGGCTGGTCTCCCCCGAACTGGTCCAGCGCCTCGACGCCGCCTCGCTGACGTTCGGCTCGGCGATCCACGACGGCGCCCCCGGCCGGATGGATTACCTCGACGACGAACTGGCGACGTACCTGGCGGCGCTGCGGGATGCTGCCGGCGCAGTCCGCTCGGCCATCGATACCGCGCCGTCCGATCCCCGAGCCGCGGCCGCACGCAAGGAGGCCGTGGCCGCCCTCTCGGAGATCGCCGACACCGCCGCGCGGGTCCTGACGTCCTTCGAACCGGCCATTCCCGATCGCACCGACGTGGTGTGGCTCAGCCACGAGGACACCCGGGGCTCGGTGCGGCCGGTGCTGCGGGTGGCGCCGCTGTCGGTAGCCGGCCTGTTGCACGATCGGCTGTTCGGCCGGGCCACGACGGTGCTGACCTCGGCGACCTTGACCGTCGGCGGCAGCTTCGACGCGATGGCCGGCGCCTGGGGCCTGGGACCGCCGCATCAACCCGACACCGGTTGGCGGGGGCTCGATGTCGGTTCGCCGTTTCAACATGCCAAGGCCGGCATCCTCTATGTGGCCGCGCACCTGCCGCCACCGGGACGTGACGGCACCGGCACGACCGCACAACTCGACGAGATCGCCGGGCTGATCACCGCCGCCGGTGGCCGCACCCTGGGGTTGTTCTCGTCGATGCGGGCGGCTCGCGCCGCGGCCGAGGCGATGCGTGAGCGGTTGGACATCCCGGTGCTGTGTCAGGGCGAGGACACCACCGGCGCGCTGGTCGAGCAGTTCGCCGCCGACGCCGACACGTCGTTGTTCGGCACGTTGTCGCTGTGGCAGGGCGTCGACGTTCCGGGGCCGTCGCTGTCGCTGGTGCTCATCGACCGCATCCCGTTCCCGCGGCCCGACGACCCGCTGTTGACCGCCCGGCAGCGCGCGATCAGCGCCCGTGGCGGCAACGGTTTCATGGCGGTCGCCGCCAATCACGCCGCGCTGCTGTTGGCCCAGGGCGCGGGCCGGCTGCTGCGCGGCGTCGACGACCGGGGCGTGGTGGCGGTGCTGGACTCGCGGATGGCGACCGCCCGCTACGCCGGTTATCTCCGGGCGTCGCTGCCGCCGTTCTGGGCCACGACCGACACCGACAAGGTCCGTCTGGCGCTGCGGCGGCTCCGCGGCGGTTGAGCGCACTATCGTGATGTCCCATGCGCCGCCGCCACCGTGCTCTCGCCACCGCCTGCACCCTGGTGCTGCTGTTGAGCGGATGCGCGCGAATGCTGGAGGGAACACCGGTGTCGATCTTCGCCGACCCGTTCCGGGTGGGCGGCCTGCAGGCGGTGGACGGCCCCACCGGGTTGCGTCCCGACGCCCCGCCGCCGAGCCGCGAGGTCGAGGGCACCGACGGTGGGCGTATCGACCAGCTCGCCGCCCAGTCCGTCAGTGACCTCGAGGCGTTTTGGACGACCAGTTACCCCAACACCTTCGACGGCGACTTTGAGCCGGTGCGGTCCCTGCTCTCCTGGGATCCCGGCCAGCTACGCGGAACATTCTGCAAGAGCAGGACTTTCCTGCTGATCAATGCGGCCTACTGCTATCTGGACGACACCATCGGGTGGGACCGCCGACTGCTGCTGCCGGCGCTGCGCGGCATCTACGGCGACATGGCGATCACCATGGTGCTGGCCCACGAGTACGGGCACGCGATCGCCCGTGCCGCCGGGATCACCAAGCGGCGCCAGACCCCGACGCTGGTGGCCGAACAACAGGCCGACTGCCTGGCGGGGGTATACCTGCGCTGGGTGGCCCACGGCGACTCACCGCGTTTCACGCTGAGCACCGGTGACGGATTGAACGCGGTGCTGGCCGCGATGCTGGCGCTGCGCGATCCGCTGCTCAATCCCGGCGAGACGGTCGGCGACAACGAGCACGGTTCGGCATTCGAACGGATCTCGGCGTTCCAGTTCGGGTTCACCGACGGCGCCGGATCGTGCAAAGCCATCGACGCCCAGGAGATCGAGCAGCGGCGCGGCGAACTCCCGGTCCAACTGCAGCAGAACGAGACCGGTGAGGTGCCGGTCAGCGAGGATTCGGTACGGGTGATCGTCGACGCGATGAACATCGCGTTCGAGCCGAACAAACCCCCGCAGCTCACGTTCGACGCCGCGGTCGCGTCGTCGTGCACCGACGCCCGGCCCAGCCCACCGGCGTCGTACTGCCCCGCGACCAACACCATCGCGGTCGACCTGCCGGCTCTGCAGGCGATGGGCACGCCCAGCAAGGACCAGAAGCTGGCGACGCTGTCCGGCGACAACACCGCCTATTCGGTACTGGTGTCGCGCTACCTGCAGGCGGTGCAGATCGAGCACGGCGGGCTGGTGCTCGACAACGCCGCCGCCGCGCTGCGCACCGCGTGCCTGACCGGGGTCGCCACCACCCGGCTGTCTCAGGGGGTCACCACCTCCAATGGCAGCATCATCACGTTGACCGCGGGCGATCTGGACGAAGCGGTCGCCGGGCTGCTCACCAACGGCCTGGCCGCCGGCGACGTCAATGGTGAATCGGTGCCGGCGGGCTTCTCCCGCATCGACGCCTACCGCACCGGGGTGCTCGGCGACTTGGACCGCTGTCTCCAGCGCTTTCCGTAACGCCTACCCCCGCGGCCAGACCATGTCAGGCCAGCGTGACCAGTCCCAGCTCGGCATCGCCGGAGAGCAGCGGGTGGCTCGGCAGCACCCGCACCGTGTAGCCGACCGCCCCGGCGACCGGTAGCGGGGTGGTCGTCGAGAACACCTCGGTTCCATCAGCGGCGGTGCGCTCGTGCGCCATCACCACGGTGGCCGGATCCAACAGGGTGTCAACGGAGTCCAGCCGGCCCAGCACCGCCTGCACCGTGACCTCGTCGGGCGCCAGGCCGGCCAACCGGACCGTGGCGGTCAGCGTCAGATCCGAACCCAGTTGCGGGGTGTCGGGCAGGCCGGTGCTGTCGACGTCGGTGATCTCGATGTGCGGCCAGGCGCGCTCCACCCGGGCGCGATAGTCGGCCAGCTGCCGAGCCGCACCGTAGGGCACCCCGTCGACCGGTTCCCGGGTACGCCGCAGCGACTGCGCCGCCGGGGCGTAGCACTGCTCGACGTAGTCGCGCACCATCCGCGAAGCAAGCACCTTCGGCCCCAGCGTCTGCAACGTGTGGTGCACCATCTCGATCCAGCGCGGCGGCACCCCGCGTTCGTCGCGGTCGTAGAACTTCGGGACCACCGACTGCGCCAGCAGATCATAAAGCGCCGCGGCTTCCAAGTCGTCACGGCGGTTCTCATCGTCGACCCCGTCGGCAGTGGGTATCGCCCAGCCGTTCTCCCCGTCGAACCACTCGTCCCACCAGCCGTCGCGAATGGACAGGTTCAACCCGCCGTTGAGAGCGCTCTTCATCCCCGATGTGCCGCAGGCCTCCAGCGGCCGCAACGGATTGTTCAGCCACACATCGCATCCGGCGTAGAGCCGCCGCGCCATCGACATGTCGTAGTCGGGCAGGAACGCGATGCGATGGCGCACCTCCGGGCGGTCGGCGAACCGCACCACCTGCTGGATGAGCGCCTTGCCGCCGTCGTCGGCCGGATGGGACTTTCCGGCGACGATCAGCTGGACCGGGCGCTGCTCGTCGAGCAGCAGTTGCTCCAGCCGGTCGGGGTCGCGCAGCATCAACGTCAACCGCTTGTAGGTGGGCACTCGGCGGGCGAAGCCGATGGTCAACACGTCGGGATCGAACGCTGTTGCGATCCAGCCCAACTCGGCCTCGGAAGCACCCCGGTCCAGCCCGGACCTCAGCAACCGGAATCGGACCTCGTCGACCAGCACCGACCGCAGCTGCGATCGGATCGACCACAGCGCAACGGGATCGACCTGCTGCAAGCGCTCCCAGGCCGCGGGTTCGCTGAACGACTCCGCGGTCGCCAGGTCGCGGCCCAGCTGCAGCCACGGCGCCGCCGCCCAACTGGGCGCGTGCACACCGTTGGTGATCGAGCCGATCGGAACCTCGTCGCCGTCGAAGCCCGGCCACAACCCGTTGAACATGGCCCGGCTGACCCTGCCGTGCAGCCGCGAAACACCGTTGGCCCGCTGGGCTAACCGCAGTCCCATGTGGGCCATGTTGAAAGTGTCGGGGTCGGGTTCGGCGCCCAGGTCTAGGATCCGCTCGACGGGCACCCCGCCGGCCAAGGCGTCGCCGTCGAAGTAGCGGCGCACCATGTCGATGCCGAACCGGTCGATGCCGGCCGGAACCGGGGTGTGGGTGGTGAACACCGTCGCCGATCGCACCACCGCCAGCGCGGTGTCGAATTCCAGGTTTTGCTCGGCGATGAGCTCACGGATGCGTTCGATCCCGAGGAAGCCGGCGTGGCCCTCGTTCATGTGGAACACCTCGGGGGCGGGGGCACCGCTGAGCTCGGTGAACGCCCGGATCGCCCGCACCCCGCCGATCCCGGCCAGGATCTCCTGGCGGATGCGGTGCTCCTGGTCGCCGCCGTACAGCCGGTCGGTGACACCACGCAGCTGATGCTCGTTCTCGCCGATGTCGGAGTCCAGCAGCAGCAGCGGCACCCGCCCGACCTGCGCCACCCAGATCCGGGCGCGCAACCGGCCCGCCCCGGGCAGGGCCACCTCGATCAGTTCCGGGTTGCCGGCTGGGTCTTTCGGGTCGGCCAGCAGCCGCAACGGCAGCCCCTGCGGGTCCAGCGACGGATAGGTCTCGCGCTGCCAGCCGTCGGCGGTCAGCGATTGCCGGAAGTATCCCGACCGGTAGTACAGGCCGACCGCGATCAGCGGCACGCCCAGATCCGACGCCGACTTCAGGTGGTCGCCGGCCAGGATCCCCAACCCTCCGGAATAGTTGGGCAAGGCCTCGGCGACGCCGAACTCCATCGAGAAGTAGGCGATCGCGGCCGGCAGGGTCGCGCCGCCGTCCTGCTGCTGCTGGTACCACCTGGGCTGGGTCAGATACTCGTCGAGATCGGCCGACAGGGCGTCGAGCCGGCCGGTGAACGCCTCGTCGGCGGCCAGGTCGTCGAGCCGCGCCGGACTGACGGCACCCAGCAGCGCGACCGGATCCCGCCCGCACCCGGCCCACAGCTCGGGGTCGATGGTGGCGAACAACTCCTGCGTCGGCTGGTCCCATGACCAGCGCAGGTTCATCGATAGTTGCTCGAGTGCCCGCAGCCGGTCTGGAAGATGCGCACGCACGGTGAACCGGCGGAGTGCTTTCACACGTCGCCACCTTACCGGCGGTTCGGTTGCGAACCGGCCGCTTCATGCCGGTCGGCATCCCCGGCCCATTACCGTGGGCGACAACAGCCCCGCGGTGAACGGAGTGTGAGTGCCTGGTCGTGTCGAGGTCGACGACGTCGAACCGGTCATCTCGTGCGGCCGCTACCCGGCCAAGGCCGTGGTCGGCGAGCTGGTGCCGGTCAAGGCCACCGTGTGGCGCGAAGGCCACGACGCGGTCGCGGCGACCTTGGTGGTGAGCTATCTCGGACGCCGCTACCCGCATCCCGGGGAATCGCCGGCCGCACCGCCGGCTGCCGGCGTCGCACCGCTGCACATCCGGATGCACACCGGGTTCGACGACTACGTGTTCCACGCCGGCTTCACGCCTGATTCGGTCGGGTTGTGGGCCTTCCGCATCGAGGGTTGGGGCGATCCGCTGCAGAGTTGGCGAAACGCCGTGACCGCCAAGCTCGAGGCGGGCCAGAGCGAGACCGAGCTGTCCAACGACCTGTTGGTCGGCGCTGATCTGTTCGACCGCGCTGCGGCCGGGATACCGCCCGCCCAGCGCCGGCCGGTGCAGGAAGCGGCCGTCGCCCTGCGCGCCCCCGGTGATCCGGTGGGCCGGGCCGCGCGTGCCCTCTCGAGTGAGGTCGAGGAACTGTTGGCTCGCCACCCGTTGCGCGAGTTGGTCACCCGCGGCGAGTCCCACCAGGTGTGGGTGGATCGGCCGCTGGCTCGCTTCGGTGCCTGGTATGAGATGTTTCCGCGCTCGACGGGCGGCTGGGATGGTG
>NZ_LQPS01000003.1 GCF_002101885.1 Mycolicibacter senuensis | reverse complement strand
GCTCGACCGCGAGCCGGCGATAGCTCAGGCCCGGCCGCCACGAACCGAGGTGCACCTCATAGGTGCTCATCGGCTCCAATGCCGGATTCCCCGCGGCGCGCCGGCTCATCCAATCGTCGTCACGCCAGGCATGTCGGCTCGCAGTCACCCGCGAGGCGGTCTGCGGCGGGACTTCGGCAGCGAACGCCATCGGGTCGGCCCGCTCGGTGACGACGTCGTCGGCGCCGTGAATGCGGAACTTGTAGAGACCATCGGGCGGAAAGTCCGGCCAGAACAGTTCCCACACCCCCGATGAGCCGAGCGCCCGCATCGGCGCACCGATGCCGTCCCAACCCGTGACGTCACTGATCAGGCCGACTCCTCGGGCGTTGGGCGCCCACACCGCGAACGACACCCCGGTGACCATCCCGTCCGCGGTGGTGAACGCGCGGGGATGTGCGCCGAGCACGTCCCAGAGCCGTTCGTGGCGGCCCTCGGCGAACAGGTGTAGGTCGATCTCACCCAGCGTGGGCAGGAAGCGATATCCGTCGGCCACCGGCTGCGGGTCCGCAACGTCGGGGTAGTCGATCTGCAGCCGGTAGTCGATCAAGTCGGTGAACGGCAACGTCGCGGCGAACAGTCCGTCGGCCAACTGCTGCATCGGCAACCGGTCACCGCCGACCAGGACGGTCACCCCCGCGGCGCCCGGGCGCAGCGTTCGGATCACCGTGCGTTGGCCGTCGTCGTGAGCGCCCAGGATGGCGTGGGGGTCGTGGTGCACCCCGGACAGCAACCGGTCGAGGTCCTCCGGACTCATCGCCAGCCGGCCGCCGACCGGATGTTTGCTTCGTGTCATCGGGCCGTCACCTCACCCGAGGTCTGCTCGCGCGTCGGCGGTCATCGCCGGCATGTTGACGATATGTGCGACCGCGCGGACCGGGTCGATCCGCACGTAATTCTGCTGCCCCCACTGGTATTCCTCCCCGCTGATCTCGTCACGCACCCAGAAACGCTGGTACGGCTGCATCCCCAACGCCGCCATGTCCAGCGACAGCGTCGCTTCCTCGGCGCCGAACGCATTCAACGTCACCACCACCAGCACCGTGTCCCCGCCGGCCGGATCGAACTTGCTGTAGGCCAGCAACGCATCGTTGTCGACATGATGGAAGTGCACGGTGCGCAGCTGCTGCAGTGCGGGATGGCGGCGGCGAATGGTGTTCAGCTGTGCGATGAACGGCTCGAGTGATCGGCCCTCGGCGACGGCGGCGGCGAAATCGCGTGGCCGCAGCTCGTACTTCTCTGAATGAAGGTATTCTTCGCTGCCGTCACGCAGGGCTTGGTGCTCAAACAATTCGAAGCCGGAATACACCCCCCATGCCGGGCCCATCGTCGCCGCCAGCACCGCCCGGATGGCGAACATGCCGGGCC
>NZ_LQPS01000002.1 GCF_002101885.1 Mycolicibacter senuensis | reverse complement strand
CGGGCAGATTCATACGGTCAATGCAACGTCTCTGATTAGGAGGTTGCAATGCCGACTGGGTTCCCGACTCCGTGGCCGATGCGAAGGCAGTTCTTCGATTTGGTGTGTGCTGGCACCTCGGTGATGCAGGCCGAACGCCAGCTAGGCGTGTCACGCAATGTCGGCCGACAGTGGTGGAGCAAAGCTGGCGGTATGAAACTGATGACCGGCAAAGGCGATCTCGGGCTGGCCGAACCCGGCGATCTGACTGGCACTGGCGGGCGTGGTCACCGGCTCAGCTATGACGAACGCCTTCGCATCATGCGCGGGCTCGATCAAGGGCTCATACAGGCCGACATTGCCCGCCAACTCGACCGCGATGCCAGCGTTATCTCCCGGGAGATCAAACGGAATAGCACTCCTGGCGGGGACTACCACGCAGGGCTGGCACATGCTCGGGCCGCTCACAACGCCAAGCGGCCCAAGGAGTTCAAACTCAACGACAGCACATTGTGCGCCGCCATCGAAGGATGGATGGACGACGGGTGGAGCCCGAAGCTCATCGCGGAGATGTTGGCCCGGGACCACCCCGATGACAGGCTGGCACGGGTGAGCCACGAAACCATCTACAAGTGCCTCTACGTGCAAGGCCGCGGTCAACTGCGCGCCGAGCTGCACAAGTGCTTGTCGACCAAACGCGCAGGCCGCAAGTCCCGCGGCCATACCGAGCGCCGCGGAAAATTTAGTGACGTCATCACCATTAGCCAGCGCCCCGCCGAGGTTGACGATCGTGCGGTGCCCGGGCACTGGGAAGGCGACCTGATCCTGGGTGCTGGATGCGCCAGCGCGATCGGCACCCTGGTCGAACGCAGCACCCGATTCACCATCTTGTTGCACCTGCCCCACGACCACACCGCTGATTCGGTGGCCACCGCGATGATCGAGGCGATGAACGAGCTGCCAGCTCATCTGCGCCGCACCATCACCTGGGACCGCGGCAGTGAGATGGCCGGCTGGCACGACATCAGCCTGCAACTACAGGCCCCGGTCTATTTCTGCGACCCCCATTCCCCCTGGCAGCGGGGCAGCAACGAGAACACCAACCGACTGCTGCGCTTCTGGTTCGAAAAAGGCACCGACCTCAGCGGCTACACCAAAGCCGACCTCAAACGAATCCAAGACAAGCTCAACACCCGGCCCCGACCCACCCTGGATCTCGACACCCCGGCCCAACGCCTAGCCGCCCTGATCAAGCAAGCAGCATGAGGAAATGCACTAACCGCTTGACTTTGAG
>NZ_LQPS01000001.1 GCF_002101885.1 Mycolicibacter senuensis | reverse complement strand
CCCCGCCACCCCGGCACCTGCGACCGCCCCTGCGCCCCGCGCCACCTCCGCCACCACCGGTGCCGCAGCAGCAGTCGACACCCCGGCGTCGGCCGGCACGTCGGCGCCGGCGGTCCTGGCCGCGACGGCTGGCCGTGCTTGCGATGCTGGTGGTGCTGCTCGGCATGGCCGGCCTGGTCGGCGGCGCCGCCTGGCTCGACACCGCGCTGCACCGTGCCGCGGTGTTCACCGGCTACCCGGACCGCCCGGCGCAAGCCCGCGGTACGACCTGGCTGCTCGTCGGCTCCGACAGTCGCGCAGAACTGAGCGCCGCACAGCAGCAGCATCTGACCACCGGCGGCGACATCGGCAACGGCCGCACCGACACGATGCTGCTCATCCACCTGCCGGCGACCGGCTCGGGCACGCCCACCACGGTGGTGTCCATTCCGCGTGACTCGTATGTGCCCATCCCCGGCTATGGCTACGACAAGATCAACGCGGCGTTCGCGCTGGGCGGAGCACCGCTGCTGACCCGCACCGTCGAGCAGGCCACCGGCCTGCGACTGGACCACTACATCGAGATCGGGTTCGGGGGCTTCGCCACGCTCGTCGACGCCCTGGGCGGGGTCACGCTGTGTCCCGACGAGCCGATCGACGACCCGATGGCCGGGCTGAGCCTGCCGGCCGGCTGCCAGAAGCTGGCCGGCCAGGCCGCCCTGGGCTACGTGCGCAGCCGCGCGACGCCACGCGCCGATCTGGACCGGATGGATCACCAGCGGCTGTTCCTGTCCGCGCTGCTTTCCCGCGTCGCCGACCCGACTGTCTGGCTCAACCCGCTGCGCTGGTACACCGTGCCGACCGCCGCGGCGCATGCGATGACGGTGGACGCCGGCGCGGGCGTCCTGGACCTGGCCGCCCTCGGCTGGGCGTTGCGCGGTCCCACCACGATGCTGACCGTCCCGGTCGGCGAGTTCACCTACACCGAGGCCGGCGAGGCGGTGGTGTGGGACCACCAACAGGCCGCGCGGTTATTCGACGAGTTGAGCCGTGACGAACCACCGACAATGGGAACGGGTAATTAAGGTACATTGGTAATTCCCGGCAGCGGATAGAACATTTTCAGCCAACCCTATCTTTACTTAGGCAAAGCTGTCCTGAGTAAGCCGTACCTTGGATGCTAATGGCCTCTGACCTCGGTACTATTGGATCCATGTCCGAGATTGATACCAACACGTCCAAATTCCATGCACTGCTCCAGGAGCAGATCTACCACGAATTCACCGCCGCACAGCAATACGTCGCTGTCGCCGTATATTTTGATGGCGGTGATTTCCCCCAATTGGCGAAGTTCTTTTACGCCCAAGCCGTCGAGGAACGCAGTCACGCGATGCGGATGGTGCAGTACCTGCTCGACCGCTCCGTCGACGTCGAGATCCCCGGGACGGACACGGTGCGCAACCGCTTCGACGCCCCGCGCGATGCGCTCGCGCTGGTGCTCGCCCAGGAGCACACCGTCACCGAACAGATCAGCAGGCTGACCAGCGCCGCCCGCGACGAAGGCGACCACCTCGGCGAGCAGTTCATGCAGTGGTTCCTGCGTGAGCAGGTCGAGGAGGTCGCGGTGATGACCCGGTTGCTGCGGGTCGCCGACCGCGCCGGGCACAACCTGTTCGACCTGGAGAACTTCATCGCCCGCGAGATCGGCACGGTGACCCCGGAGGCGGGCGCGCCGCGGGCCGCGGGCGGCTGACCGCTCGCGCCCCCGGCTGATCAGCCCGCCCGCAACCGCGCCTTGGTTCGGGCGGGCTGATTCGTGGCGATCCAGGCGACGCCGACATCCCGGCAGAAATCGACGTCCTCGTCGCGGTCGACGGTCCAGCAGTACAGCGAACGACCGCGCGCCGCCGCATGGTCGACCAACTCCGGGTACTCGCGCAGCGTCGCGATGGACGGGCCGATGGCGGTGGCCCCGACCGTGGTCGCCGCGCTGCCGCCCAGGTACCGCGCCGCCGAACCCAGCAGCACCGTCGGCAGCATCGGCGCCGACCGCCGAATCCGCCACACCGCCGCGGCCGAGAACGACATGACCACCGCGCGCGAACGGGTCGCCGAGGCCGGTGAGGCGATCCCGAATCGGTCCAGCAGGGCCAGCACCTTGCGTTCGACCAGCGCTCCGTACCGCACCGGGTGTTTGGTCTCGATGAAGATCTTCACCGGCCGCTGCCAATCCAGCACCAGCGCCACCAGCGCCTCCAGGGTGAGCAGACCGGTGTCCCGGGGATCCGCGGCCTCGGACCGGCCCGCCGGGCGGCCGTTGTGCCAGGCCCCGTAGTCGAAGCCCCGCAGCTGCGCCAGCGTCATCTCGCTGACCAATCCGACCCCGGTGGACGTCCGGTCCACCCGGCGGTCGTGCACACAGACCAGGTGACCGTCGCTGGTCAGCCGCACATCGCATTCGACACCGTCGGCGCCTTCCTGCAGCGCCAGGTCGTAGGCGGCCAGCGTGTGTTCCGGACGGTCGAACGAAGCGCCCCGATGCGCGACCACGAACGGGTGCCCCGCCACCACACCGTCGGCCGCTGCCATGGGCTTAAGCTGCCGGTTCCCGCCCGCCGGACCCGAGAGCGACGGCCGGTGTCGCAGCCGTTTCCGGCTCCGGCGACGGGGCGCTCTGCGCCGCGGCTCCCGACGGCGCCGCCGGCGCGGGATCCCGACCGTCGGGGACCACCACCCAGTGATGGGCGGGCCGGCCCATCGACCGCTGCTCGAATCCCTCGACAACCCGGGACGCCGCCACCACCGCGGCCAGGCCGAGCAGATAGGCGACCACCGTCGCCACCATGTTGTCGGCGATGCCCTGCGCGTCATCGGCCCAGCTGGTGGCCGTGGCGAACAGCGCCGCAGCGGTGGCCACCGCCCACACCACCCACCAGACCACAACCGGTTTGCGCAGCCGGGCCAGCCGGTCCTCTCGCTCGGCCAGCTCCAGCACGTAGACCGGCGCCCAGGCCAGGTTGACCAGCGGCACCAGGCAGCCGGCCCACAGCGCCCAGGCCGGGCGCGACTCGGGCAGTTGCAGCCGGGCGAACGCCGCCTCCCGGCGCGCCAGCAGCCAACGGGTCAACACCACCGCGCAGTGGACGACCGCCGCGATCGCGGCGAGGCCGGCCAGCCGGCCCAACCAGACCGCACCCTCGGCGATCAATGGATGCAGCAGTCTGGTGCGGTTGACGATCATCAGCACGTAGATCAGCGCGTGTACCAGTGCCGCGATGCCCAGCGCGGCGAGCGCGCCACCCAGCGCCTTTTCCAGCGACCGCGTCGGCGGCGCCACTCGTCCCTGCGGTTTCGCCTGTGCCACAGCCGGATTCGGCGCACCCATCAGAGTCCAGCGCGGTATCACCGGGTAGCGCGGCGTGGGGCCCAGCGGACGCCGACGACGATGCTGCGGGGGCGGCGGACCCGGGCGCACCGCGATCCAGCGGTAGCCCGGCCCCAGCCGGGGCGGCGACTCGGGAGCCGCCACGGACTGCTCGGACGGCGCCGGGGGGCCGGGCTGGACCCACTGCAGCTCCGCTTCCTGCTCGGGCGTCAGCGGCGCCCACAGCGCGCCGTTGCAGCGCGGGCACCATGCCCGCCGCCGATCGCGCACGTTCCACCGCGTGCCGCAGCGGGAGCACACCTGGATCACCGCACCAGCGTAGCGGCGATCGCAAGGGCGCCGGAGCCGACCGCGGAGCCGTCGCACAGTCCGGTCGGGAACCGCTCCCAGCTACACCGAGCTATCCACAGTTTCCACAGGTTTATCCACACATCGGCCCGGGGTAGACACGCCCGATGAGGTGCCTTTTGCGCCTCCGCGAACGACCCACTGTGGATAACGTGGAGTCGCTGACGTGAGCTGATTAACAGCTCCGAGCGAAATCTCTCGATTAACTAACGAGCTGCTGTCGCCACCCGCCCGCTCGCCGGCCGGGCGCATCGTTGCAGGCGAAACGGGTTGTACCGGCCAGATTTCTCCACCGGCGCGCCGAGACGCTATGATCGCCGTCACAGAACAGTTGTGATGCGCCTCACGGGGTGAGCGCACGGTGAACATGGGGGCACAGGGATGTCGAGGGCAGGGGAATGACGGCAAGTCCGGTCGGACCCGGGCCGGTCGCCGCGGCGACCGGTTGGCACGCGGGATCGTCCACCTACAAGCGCGGGTACCTGCTGGCGTCGCTGCGCGCCGGCGTGATCGCACTGGTGCTGTTGACGGTCCTGCTGGCGATCGTCCTGATCTGAGCGCTGTTCTCGGCATCGCCGCGCGGCCCATTGTTGCGGTACTCCCGCTGTTGGAGCAGTGTTGATCGAGGTGGCCTGACCCCACCGCGGCCGCGGTCGACGGTGGGGTGCCGCCAGAGCGTCAACGCAAGTCGACAATGATCAACGGTGATCGACACCGGATCAGTACTGATCGAAGGAAGGAACCCCGTGGCCGACTACACCTTGCCGGACTTGGACTGGGATTACGGAGCCCTTGAGCCGCACATCTCGGGCCAGATCAACGAATTGCACCACAGCAAGCACCATGCCGCCTACGTCTCCGGCGCCAACAGCGCGCTGGCCAAGCTCGAAGAGGCCCGCGCCAACGACGACCACGGCGCGATCTTCCTGAACGAGAAGAACCTGGCGTTCCACCTCGGCGGGCACGTCAACCACTCGATCTGGTGGAAGAACCTGTCCCCCAACGGCGGTGACAAGCCCACCGGTGAACTGGCCGCGGCCATCGATGACGCCTTCGGGTCGTTCGACAAGTTCCGCGCGCAGTTCACCGCGGCCGCCAACGGCCTGCAGGGTTCGGGCTGGGCGGTGTTCGGTTACGACACCCTCGGCGGCAAGCTGCTGACCTTCCAGCTCTACGACCAGCAGGCCAACGTGCCGTTGGGCATCATCCCGCTGCTGCAGGTCGACATGTGGGAGCACGCTTTCTACCTGCAGTACAAGAACGTCAAGGCGGACTACGTCAAGGCGTTCTGGAACGTGGTCAACTGGGCCGACGTGCAGTCCCGGTTCGCGGCCGCCACCTCCAAGACCTCGGGTCTGATCTTCTAGTCGCACCAGCGGGGGCGTCGCGCCGGTGGCGCGGCGCCCCGCTTCGTTTTGTTCATCGATTCGTTATCACCCGCGCCGTCGTGTCCGCTTGCACGCGCTCGTGCGCTGTCGCATGCTGCCAGGCAACTCACCCGCTGAAATGCGAGCAGACGAGCCAGATGTCGCGGAGGGTGTGCGATGGAGACGACAGGGTCCGGTCGGGCGATCGAAGTCGCCCCGTTCCATTCTCGCGGCGAGCTGCACGGATTCGTGGTCTTCGGCCGCTGGCCGGATTCGACCAAGGAATGGGCACAGTTGCTCAGCATCGCGGTCCGGGTGGCCTCGATGCCCGGACTGCTGACCACCACAACGGTGTTCGGCACGCGAGAGGAACTCCCCGACAACCCGGGCCCCGGAACGGTCGGGCTGCTGCTGGCCGAAGGCACCGTGGCCGGCGAATCCGCGATCGCGCCGGGATATTTCGCCCGCCGCCAGCCGTCGGCACTGCTGATGTTGCACCCGCCTTCGGAGACCATTCCCTCGCTACCGGAATGCCGGGGCGCAGCCTCGGGATGCGTGCTGCTGCCCGGTCTGCCCTACCTGGGTCTGGAACACCGGGCGGCCTGGGTCGAAGCCGAATCCGACGGCACGGTCACGTCCATGGTGAGCCGGGTCGGCGTCGACCCGGTCAGCCATCCTGATACCGCGGTCCTGGCCATGCTCCTTGCCGCATAAGGCATTTCGAACCGCCGGATTCGGGTCGCCGAAACCCCGGCCGGCGCTGGCGGCGGGGCCGGGGGGCCATTAGCCTCGCAGCTGACGAAAGGTCGTCTCGCATGCTCGCTGCCATGCTGATCAGCCTGGGAGTGGTGTTCCTGGCCGAACTCGGCGACAAGTCGCAGCTGATCACGATGACCTACGCGCTGCGGCACCGCTGGTGGGTGGTGCTGGGCGGTGTGGCAATCGCCGCGTTCGCGGTGCACGGCATCTCGGTGACGGTGGGGCACTTCCTGGGTCTGACGTTGCCGGCGCGGCCCATCGCCGCAGTGGCCGGGGTGGCGTTCATCGGCTTCGCGGTATGGAGCTGGAAGGAGGGCACCTACTCCGGGGCCGACGACGGGCCGGTTCGTGAGCCGCGGTTCGTGCTGCTCGCGGTGGTGTCCTCGGTGCTGCTGGCCGAGCTCGGCGACAAGACGATGTTGGCTTCGGTGGCACTGGCCAGTGACCGCAACTGGCTCGGGGTGTGGCTCGGCGCGACGGCGGGCATGGTGTCGGCCGACGCGGTGGCCATCGCCGTCGGAACGGTGTTACACCGTCAGTTGCCCGAGCATCTGCTGCACGGCGCGGCCAGCCTGCTCTTCTTGGTGTTCGGCCTGTGGATGCTGCTCGACGAGGCGCTGGGCTGGCGCCCGGTGGCCGTCGTCGCGGTGGCCGGTGTGGTGTCGCTGGCGTCCGCGGCAGCGCTTCGGCGGGCCGTCGTGCGACGTCGCGAACCCACCGCCGGCGACCGATCCACCGCCCGGTAGCAAATCCCTCCGACGGGCCCGCGCGTGGTGCTGACTTCACTTCGCCGGACCCGCGTCCGGGGCCGAGGAACGTCGCCCGACCCCCGACCGGGCCGGGCCGGCCGTCCCCCGCGCCGCAATTGTGCTTGGTACACCACGAAAAGTCCGGCCGCGGCCGCCGGTGCTGCCGGCGGCCGCGCCACGCGGCGGCACGCTGAATATCAAGATCGGATTCGCTTCCGAAACACCCTTGGTTGTGTGGGTATCTATGGCTACGATGATCAGCAAATCATCAGACGTGACGGCTCCCCCCTCGCCGAGCGCCTGTCGACCACTTGCCGCCCCTTGGAGGTCCTATAGATGAGCGCGACTTTCGCTGTCCGCTTGAACCGCCTTTTCGACGTGGTCTATCCGCCCGGCCGCGGGCCGCATACGTCCGCCGAGGTGATCGCGGCGCTCAAGGCGGAGGGCATCACCATGTCGGCTCCTTACCTGTCCCAGCTGCGCTCGGGTAACCGGACCAACCCGTCGGTGGCCACCATGGCCGCGCTGGCCAATTTCTTCCGGATCAAGCCGGCGTTCTTCACCGACGACGACTACTACACCAAGCTCGACGTCGAATTGACGTGGCTGGACAGCGTCCGTGACGCCGGAGTGCGCCGGATCGCCACCCACGCCGTCGGACTCTCGCCGGAGGCGCAGGAGGACGTCCTGGCCCGCATCGATGAGCTGCGCCGCAAGGAGCACCTCAGCGCCTGAGACACCGGCGCCGCGATTAGGGTGGCTTGATCGGTTCCAGCGAGACACCGGGAGGCGGCCGCGATGGGCCTGTTCAGAAAACGTAAGAGCCGCGCGACCCGGCGCGCCGAGGCACGCGCCCTGAAGGCGGGGGCCAAGCTCGAGGCGCGACTGGCCGCCAAGGGTGAGGCCAAGCGCTTCAAGGCCGCCCAGCGCGCTGAAGCTCGCACGCTCAAGGCGCAGCTCAAATCCGAACGGGACCGCGACCGCGCCGCGCTCAAGGCGGCCGAGAGCCAACTCAAGGCCGCCCGCGAGGGCAAGCTGCTGTCACCGGCCCGGATCCGCCGGACCCTGACGGTGACCCGGATGCTGGCGCCGATCGTGGTGCCGCTGGTGTACCGGGCCGCCATGGCGGTCCGGGGTTTGATCGATGAGCAGCGGGCCGAGCGGCTCGGGGTGCCGCTGGCCCGTATCGGCGAGTTCTCCGGGTCAGGAAAGAACGAGGCCCGGTTGTCGGCGCGGATCGCAGGAGCGGAGAAGACGTTGCACATGGTTTCCGACCGCAAGCCCAAGGACTCCGAGACCCGGCAGTTCGTCACGGCGATCACCGAACGGTTGAGCGATCTCGCCACCGCGGTGACCGCCATCGAGACCATGCCGGTCGAGCGGCGCCGGGCTGCGGCGGCGTCGATCAGCGGGCAGCTCGACGGCATCGACGCCGATCTGATGGCACGGCTGGGGCTGCCGTCATGAGCCCGGCGGTTCAGCGAGACACGACGGAGGAGAGGCGAAGCTGGGACCGCCGCATCAGCACGGCGGTTCAGCGAGACACGACGAAGGAGAGGCGAAGCTGGGACCGCCGCATCAGCACGGCGGTTCAGCGAGACACGACGAAGGAGAGGCGAAGCTGGGACCGCCGCCTCGGCACGGGGATTCGTGCGGGCGCGTTGGCGGCGGCGATCGCGGTGGTCTCGTTCATCGGCGCCACACCGGCCTGGGCGCACGTGCACGCCAGCAGCCCGGGCGCCGTGCGCGGCGGCGTCGCGATGGTGACCTTCGAAGTCCCCAATGAGTCACCGACCGGCTCTGCCACCACCGAACTCACCGTGACACTGCCCGACGTGGCCTCGGCGCGCACCGAGACCCAACCGGGCTGGACGGCCCGGCTGGATCGCGACGCCGAGACCGGCGCGGTGCGATCGGTCACCTGGACGGCCACCGCCGGTGGAATCGGCGCCGACCAGTTCGGCCTGTTCCGGATCGCGATGAAGCTGCCCGACACCGACACGGTGGACTTCCCCTCCGCGCAGCGCTACGCCGACGGAACCGTGGTGCGCTGGGATCAGCCACCTCCGCCCGGCGGCGGCGAGGCG
Organism: Mycolicibacter senuensis; assembly: GCF_002101885.1. Lineage (GTDB taxonomy): Bacteria > Actinomycetota > Actinomycetes > Mycobacteriales > Mycobacteriaceae > Mycobacterium > Mycobacterium senuense. The sequence continues at coordinate 53,237 of NZ_LQPS01000001.1, read as the reverse complement.
GAGCGCCCGGTGCCCACGCTGGAGTTGGCGGCCGGTCCGGCGTCAGCACCCGAGCACCACGCCCAGCACCCGCCACCGGCAGTCTCGGCCGGACCGGCGCAGACCGCCCAGCCCGAGGACGCTGCGACCGGCCGCGCGGACAACGCGGCCCGACTGCTCGGCGGTGCGGCGCTGCTGGTCGCCGCGGTGGCCGCCATCCTGGCGCTGGGCCGGCGCCGGACATGAGGAGGGTCGGGCGCGCCGCGCTGGCGGGGATGCTCGCGCTGACTGTGCTGTTTCCGCTGTTGGCGGTCCCCGGGGTGGCTGCCGCGCACGCGGTGCTGGTCTCGGCCGACCCGGTCGGCGGTGCTGAGCTGACCCGTGGACCGGAACGCGTCAGCGCCACCTTCAACGAGCAGCTGCAGACCGCCTTCGCCGCCATGACCGTGGTCGGGCCCGACGGGCGGTTGTGGTCCACCGGGGAAACGCAGGTTCGCGGTGCGGTCGCCAGCGTCGCGGTCCGTCCCCTCGGTCCGGTCGGCACGTACACCGTCAATTATCGCGTCACCTCCGCCGACGGTCATGTGGTGTCCGGCTCGTGGCCGTTCCGGCTGACGGTGGCCGGCACCGGCGAACCCGGCCCGGCCGTCACCGCCCACGCCGACGCGCCGCCGCCGGTCCCCCGCCGCGGTGCGGACCCCGGGGATGACCTGCCGATTTGGCCGTTCGTGGCCGGGGCGGTGGCGCTCGTCGCGGCTGGTCTGTGGCTGAATCGGTCGCGATCCTGACCGCTGCCCCTCGTTGAATCACCGTCGGATACTGGCATGATGGGCGAAGTTGCCGGTGTCGCCGAGTGATCTGAGACGAGAACCCGCCAGAGGAGCTGCCGTATGACCGACCCGCAGGGCAAGCCCGACCACGAATCCGCCGCCGCACCCGAGCCCACCGCGCCGACCGAGCCGGTACCGCCGGCCGCAGCCGAGCCCGCCGCACCGGCCGGGTCGGCCGAGCCGCCCGAGCCCGCGCAGCCCGCCGAGCCTCCGGCCAAGAAGGCGCCCGCCAAGGCAGCCAAGAAGACTCCGGGCAAGGCCGCCAAGAAGGCCCCGGCCAAGGCGGCCAAGAAGGCCCCGGCCAAGAAAGCTCCCGCCAAGAAGGCCCCCGCCAAGAAGACGCCCGCCGCGGAACCGGCACCGGCGGCCCGGCCCGCCGACACCAACGGTTCGGGCCGACTGACCGACGGCGCCAAGGAAACGGCCGCCCAGGCGAAGTCAACGGTGGATGCGGCGCGTAGCCCGCTCCCCCCGGCGCCGTCGCCGTCGAACCGGTCCCCCGGTGCGGTACTGGCCGCCGGCGTCCTCGGCCTGCTCGGGCTGCTGCTGATCCGCCGGCTGCTGCACGCGCGCCGCGACTGAGCCCACCGGTGAGCCCAGCCTTCCGGCCCACCGCCGACCTCGTCGACGACATCGGCGCCGACGTGCGCAGTTGCGACCTGCAGTTCCGCCAGCTCGGCGGCCGGACCTCGTTCGCCGGCCGGATCAGCACGGTGCGGTGCTTCGAGGACAACGCGCTGCTCAAGGCGGTGCTGTCCGAGCCGGGCGACGGCGGGGTGCTGGTGATCGACGGCGCCGGGTCGCTGCACACCGCGCTGGTCGGTGACGTCATCGCCGAGCTGGCCCGCAGCAACGGCTGGGCAGGACTGATCGTGCACGGCGCGGTGCGTGACGCCGCGATGCTGCGCACGCTCGACATCGGGGTCAAGGCGTTGGGTACCAATCCGCGCAAGAGCACCAAGACCGGGGCCGGGGAACGCGGCGTCGTCGTCGAACTCGGTGGCGTCTCCTTCGTGCCGGGCGAGCTCGCCTACAGCGACGACGACGGCATCGTCGTCGTCTAGATTCGGCGCCACGATGGACGACAGCCTCCGGTCACGGTGGGAACGGCTCCGGGAGCGGGTCGATGACGCGTGCCGAGACGCCGGGCGTGACCCGAGCGATGTCGAGGTGCTGCCGGTGAGCAAGACCTTCGGCCCGGAACTGATCCGTGAGGCGGTCGGTCTGGGCCTGCAGCGGTTCGGCGAGAACAAGGTTCAGGAGATCCGGGACAAGTACGAGCCGCTGGCCGGCTGCGGCATCGACTGGGTGATGATCGGGCATCTGCAGACCAACAAGGCCGGCGTGGTGGCGCGGTTGGCCACCGAGGTGCAGTCGGTCGACCGGCCCAAGCTGGCCGCGGCGTTGGACCGGCAGCTGCGCGCCGCCGACCGTGCCATCGACGCGCTGGTGCAGGTCAAGACCTCCGAGGAGCCCAGCAAGTACGGCCTGCCGCCGGAAGCCGTGCCGGGCTTTCTGGACGAGCTGGCCGGCTACCCCACCCTGCGGGTGCGGGGCCTGATGACGCTCGCCATCAACACCTCCGACCCCGAGCGGGTTCGCGGCTGTTTCCGCCGGCTGCGGGAGCTACGCGATGCCGCCGCGGCACGCGGCCACGAGTTGCCGCGGCTGTCGATGGGGATGAGCGGCGACTTTCCGCTGGCGATCGCCGAGGGCGCCACCGAGGTGCGGATCGGGACGGCACTGTTCGGGGCCCGCCCCTACCCCGACTCCTACTACTGGCCCGAGGCAGGGCGGGCACCGTAAGCGATCAAACCGCGACGGCGGCCTTGTGCTTGGTGAAGCGCAGCACCTGGTCGTCGACCTTGCCGCGCCGGATCAGTTGCAGATCCAGCAGATAGTTCTGCTTGAGCCGCCACGGCGCGCGCGAACCGGCCTGGGGCAGATACTCCAGCGCCCGCAGCACGTAGCCGGGGGTGAAGTCCATCAGCGGCCGGCCCTCGATGTCGGTGCCGGGCTGTCCCGGCACCACCGTGTCGAATCCGTGCGCATCCATGTGGTTGAGCACCCGACAGACGAACTCCGACACCAGGTCGGCCTTCAACGTCCAGGACGCGTTGGTGTAACCGATGGTGAAAGCCATGTTCGGGATGCCGGTGAGCATCAGGCCCTTGTAGGCCATGGTGTCGTGCAGCGGCACCGGTTCGCCGTTGCGCCGCACCTCGGCCCCGCCGAACAACTGCAGGTTCAGCCCGGTGGCGGTGATGATGATGTCGGCGGGCAGTTCCTGGCCCGAGCTGAGCTTGATGCCGGTCTTGGTGAACCGCTCGATGGTGTCGGTGACCACGTCGGCCTTGCCGCTGCGGATGGTCTTGAACAGATCACCGTTGGGCGCCAGGCACAGCCGCTGGTCCCACGGGTTGTAGCTGGGCCCGAAGTGCTTCTCGACGTCGTAGCCCTTCGGCAGTCGCCGCTCGGCCATAGTCAGCAGGGTCTTGCGCATGAACGCCGGGAAGCGCCGCGACAGCTGGTATTGGGCAGTGGAGAAGCCGATCGCCTTCCAGCGGTTGGCGATATGCGCGAGGTGCGCCGGCAGGAATTTATTCGCCCGCTCGGCGAACGGGTCGACCAGCGGCAGCGAACCGATGTAGGTCGGGGAGCGCTGCAGCATCGTCACGTGGCCGGCACCGGTGTTCACCAGGCTCGGGATCAGCGTCACCGCGGTGGCGCCGGAGCCGATCACCACGATGCGCTTGCCCTCGTAGTCCAGGTCCTCGGGCCAGTGCTGCGGATGCACGATCGTGCCCCCGGCGGCCTGGAAGTCCTCGGATCCTTCGAACTGCGGCGAATAGCCCTCGTCGTAGTTGTAGTAGCCGCTGCAGGCGAACAGGAACGAGCAGGTGATCTCGCTCTGCTTACCGTCGGTCTCCACGGTGACGGTCCAGCGGTTGTCGGCGTCGGACCAGTCGACGGCGACCACGTGCTGCCGGTAGCGGATGTGGTCATCGATGCCGTTCTCGGCCGCGGCTTCTTTGATGTAGTCCTTGATCGAGGCGCCGTCGGCGATCGAGTGCGCCGAGCGCCACGGCTTGAACCGGAAACCCAGGGTGAACATGTCCGAGTCCGAGCGGATGCCCGGGTATTTGAACAGGTCCCAGGTGCCGCCCAGGTCGTCGCGGCGCTCCAGAATCGCGTAGCTCTTGTTCGGGCAGCGGTCCTGCAGGTGCCAGGCCGCGCTGATACCGGAGATGCCGGCGCCGACGATCACAACATCGAGGTGTTCAGTCATGGCGACAGACTATCAACGGCGTGTTGAGTTAGTCAACGGTGCGTTGAGTATTTCGACGGCGTGTAGATGCCGGCCGGCCCAGAGACCGGAAAAGCCCCGCACGCGCGAGGCGTGCGGGGCTTTCCCGACTGATGTACTGCCTTATTACGGCGTGGTGCCGGGCGTGCCGTTGGACCCGTCGGTGGCACCGGTACCGCCGGTGGCGCCGGCGCCACCGTTGATCTCATCGTTCGGCGTACCGTCGGGGTTGATGGATCCCGGCCCGGTGGGCAGGTCCGGCGTGACCACGGTGCCGCCGACTCCGCCGTCACCGCCGGTGCCGTTGGCCGCGTCGCCGACGCCGCCATTGCCGCCGTTACCGCCGTCACCGCCGGACACGCCGTCAACCGGGCCCGAAGCGCTGTTGCTGATGCCGATCGACGCCGGAGGCGTGCCCGGGCCAGGGTAGCCCCAGCGGATGTCGCTGCCGTCGCCGCCGTTACCGCCGGCACCACCGTCACCACCGGTGCTGCCGGCGCCGACACCGGTACCGCCGTCACCGCCGGCACCGCCCTGGCCGCCGTTGGAGCCGGCCGCGAAGTCGTCGCTGCCACCGTTACCGCCGGTGCCACCGTTCCCGGCGACGAACCCGTCGCCACCTTCGCCGCCATCGCCGCCGGCGCCGGTCACATCAGCCGGAACACCGAGGTTGGCGTTCCCGACTGTGTCGACGTAGGCCAGGTCCGCGAGATCGCCCCCGCTGCCACCGGTGCCACCGTTACCACCGTCGCCACCGTTGCCGACGTTGCCGCCGGCTCCCTGGGCCGTGCCGGCGCCGGCCGCGCCGCCGTCGCCGCCGTCGCCGCCGTCACCACCCTGGGCGCCGACACCGATGTTGTGGCCTTGCGGAAGCCCCTGGTCGTTGCCGTGGTAGGTGTAGCCACCGTTACCGCCGGCCCCGCCGTTGCCGCCGGTCCCGCCGCTGCCACCGTCGGTGCCGACACCGGTGGTGCCGCCGCCCGCGCCGCCGGCCCCGCCGGCACCACCAGTACCGCCGTTGCCGCCGACCGTGCCGTTGCCCGCTGGGCTGTTGTAGACGGGGGTGCCCACACCGTCGGTGCCGGCCGCGCCGTTACCGCCGATGGCGCCGTCACCGGCCACGCCACCGTCGCTGTCGGTGCCCGCGGTGCCGTTGGCCGACGAACCGCCGGCACCACCGTTACCGGCATCACCACCGGCACCGCCGTTACCGCCGTTGGCACCCGCCACGGTCGCGTCCGCACCGGCACCGCCGTCGGCGCCGTTGCCGGCCGCACCCGCGTTACCGGCGGTGTTGGCCGCCAGCTCACCGGAGTCACCGCCGTTGCCTGCGTCACCACCGTTACCGCCGGTGGTGCCGTTGCCGCTGCCGCCGCCGGCGAAGTCACCGGCCGCACCCTGGACACCGCTACCACCGGAGCCGCCGTTGCCGCCGTCGCCCCACTTGCCGCCGTTGCCGCCCGCGCCGCCATTGCCGCCGCTGGTACCAGCTGCCGCGCCGGCGTCAGCCGCCGCGTTGTAGCCGGCGCCACCGACGCCACCGTTACCCGAGACGATCGGAGTGATGGTGCCGTCGGCACCGGCCTGGCCGTCCGCGCTGCCGTCGTGGCCCTGGCCGCCCGCGCCGCCCAGGCCCGCGGTGTCACCGGGGTCGCCACCGTTGCCGGCGTCGCCGCCGTTGGGGTTGGCCGCAGTACCGGCCGCACCGTTGCCACCGTCACCACCGAGGCCGACGTCGCCACCGGCACCGCCGTTGCCGCCGACACCCCCGGCGCCGTCGGCGCCGCTGCCCTCGTGGTGCGCCGTACCGGCAGCACCGCCGTTACCACCGACGCCACCGTCTCCGCCGGCACCGCCGTTGCCACCGTCGGTCCCGTTGCCGTTGTTCACTGCCCAGTCGCCGTCGACGCCGTCGGCGCCGGTACCGCCGGTGCCACCCTTGCCGCCCTGACCACCGGCACCACCGTTGCCGCCGTTGCCGAAGACCTCGCCGCCGCCACCGCCGACGCCGCCGTTGCCGCCGGCAGCACCCTCGCTGCCGGCCGTACCGTTGCCGTTGGCGTCGGTAACACCCTGCAGGCCCTGACCACCGATGCCGCCGGCGCCACCGTTACCACCGTTACCGGTGTGCGGCCCGGCGTTACCGCCGTTGCCACCCAGACCACCGGCGGTAGCCGCGTAGCCATCGGTCGCGTCCAGGCCGGCGCCACCGACACCGCCGTCACCGCCGTTGCCGATGCCCATCAGGCCCATGCCGTCGCCACCGTTACCACCGGTCCCGGCCAGCACCACGTCGCCGTCGCCGTCGACGAACGCGGCCCCGCCGTTACCACCGGTGCCGCCGTAACCCATCCAGGTACCACCGGCCCCACCGTCACCACCGGTGCCCGCGTAGTTGATTCCCTCGATCGTGATGATCGATCCAGCAGCCGCATCGGCGCCGGCGCCGCCATTGCCGAAGAAGCCGGCCGCGCCACCATCAGAACCATCGATGCCATTGCCGCCGTCACCGAACCACAAGCCGCCGTCTTGGGCCGCGACCAGGTCACCGTCGCCGTCGAGGTAGGCGTCCGCGCCGTTGCACAGCACGCCACAGGAGTCACTCGTGGCGAACATCTCGTTCAGCGGATCCAGCCACCAGTCATTGGCCGAGTTGCCGATCATTGCCGACATCGGGTCATAGATCGCCATGTAGACCTGTTCATCGAAGGCCAGCCACGCCCCCGGCTCGCCCATGAACAAGCCACCCCAGTCAGCGAACGTAAAGTCGGCCGCCCCGGGCACCTCAGCCACCGTGTCAATCCCGGCCGTGTCGAACCACGCGAACGGGTCCAACCAGTCAAAGTCAGCCTGCGCCGGAGCTGCGGCCAACGGTGTCATCCCGAACGCCAAAAACGCCCCCACCGCCGTCGCCGCACCAACCACCCGACGACGCCGCTGGGGCCCCCCACCGCGATTACGTTCCGACACAAAAAGCCCCTCTCCAGCTGTGAAAGCGCCACACAAGAACGCGCCGCCGCTAATCAAACCCTAAGTCATCCTGTAGTCAACAACACATCCGGATCGAATGTCCACTTTTGGCGGAAAGTGCCTGGATTTAGCCCTCCGTGCCCGATTGTGAACCGTTGGTGGTGAAACGGGCGGACCCGTGGTCCACCGAGGGCTAGCCGGCCGGGATCGGACACGCGCTACGGGCGGCGACCACCGGAACACTCGGGTGACGGGAGCCTGCCAGGCGCACCCGAAACCAAGAAAACCCCATGCGCGAGCGTGGCTTTGCTGGTCGTGCCACAGGCGAGTCGATGACGCGCTGGAATCCCGCGGAGTTCTCCGACATGACGTCCCGCTCCGCTGCGATTGCCCGCCCCCCGGACGCTTCTAGCGTGGCGCCAAATACTTCATGCCGTAATTTAAGACATTATTCCGAAATCGTAGACGAGCATCGGGTGAACAGCAGATGCCCGTCATCGACTTTGGCGTGCCTGAGCAGTGCTGAGTCCAGCAGATAGTTGTCGTGCAGTCGCCACGGACGGTGCGAGCCGGCCCGCGGCAGTTGGCTCAGCGCGCGCAGTACATAACCGGAGATCTGCGCCACCAGCGGACGATCCTGCACGTGCGGGTCGGGTTCGCCCGGGACGACGGTGTCGAAACCCTGTGAGTCCATGTAGTTGAGCACCCGGCAGACCGACGCCGACACCAAGTCGGCCTTCAAGGTCCACGACGCGTTGCTGTACCCGACGGTGAAGGCCAGGTTGGGCACGCCGCTGAGCATCATGCCCCGGTAGGCAACCGTGTCACGCGGGCTGATCAGTTTGCCGTCGCGGCTGATCTCGGCACCGCCGAACAATCGCAGGTTCAGCCCGGTCGCGGTGACGATGAGCTCCGCCGGCAACTCCTCGCCGGAACCCAACCGAATCCCGGACGGGGTGAACGTCTCGATCTCGTCGGTGACAACATTGGCGCGCCCGGCGCTGATCGCGGCGAAGAAGTCGCCGTCGGGAGCCAGACACAACCGTTGATCCCACGGCTGATAGCTCGGGCCGAAATGCTTGGCGACGTCGAACCCTGCGGGCAGGCGCCGCCGGGCCATCGCCATCAACGTCTTGCGCATGAAGTTCGGGAAGCGCCGACTCACCTGGTAGACACCGACCTGGCCCACGATGTAGCCCCAACGGTTGGCCCCAGCGGCGACCCGACTCGGCAGCAGCCGGTTCGCCCAGCGTGCCACCGGATCAACCGAACGCAGCAGCCCGATATAGCCCGGCGACCGCTGGACCATGGTGACGTGGCCCGCCCCGGAGGCGACCAGCGCCGGCACCAGCGTCACCGCGGTGGCGCCGGAGCCGATCACGGCGATTTTCTTCCCGGCGTAGTCCAGTTCCGTCGGCCAGTGTTGCGGGTGGATGATCGGTCCGCTGAAGCTCTCGGTGCCCGGGAACTCCGGCGCGTAGGCGTCGTCGTAGTCGTAGTAGCCGCTGCAGGCGATCAGGAAGCCGCAGCGCATCTCGATCGTCTCGCCGTCACGCTCGATGGTCAGCCGCCACGCGGCGTCGGCTTCGCTCCAGTCGGCGGCCACCAGCCGGTGGCCATAGCGGATGCGTTCTGCGATGCCGCTCTCGGCGACGGCCTCCCGCAAGTAGTTCTTGATCGTTGCACCATCGGCGATGGTGGTGTCGGCAGTCCACGGTTTGAACCGGAAGGCGAAGGTGAACATGTCGGAGTCCGAACGGATTCCCGGGTAGCGGAACAGATCCCAGGTGCCGCCCAGGTCGGCGCGGCGTTCCAGGATGGCGTAGCTCTTCGCCGGGCAATGCCGCTGCAGATGCCACGCCGCGCTGATCCCCGAGATCCCCGCGCCGACGACCGCGACGTCGAGGTATTCGGACACGGGCGATTAGCGTAGTCAACGGACGGCCCGCCGCAAGCTCTCGACATAGTGTCGATTTTCTCGACGGAGTGTAGACTATCGCTCGTGACCCCGCTTGGCTCGATGCGATCCCGCAGCCGCCGTTCGACCCGGCCATCCGGCGACGACCGGGAGCGGGCGATCCTGAGCACGGCCGAACGGCTGCTTGAGCAGCGCCCACTCGCCGAGATCTCCGTGGACGACCTGGCCAAAGGCGCCGGCATCTCGCGTCCGACGTTCTACTTCTATTTCAAATCCAAAGACGCAGTGCTGCTCTCGTTGCTGGAGCCACTGATCGCGGCCGCCGACGAGAACTTCGTCGGGGCGGTGCAGCGGCTCCCCAGCGACCCGCGCCGGGTCTGGCGCAGCGGCATCAAGGCGTTCTTCACCGCGTTCACCTCGCATCGCGCGATCGCCCGGGCCGGCACCGAGGCGCTGGCCACCAGCCCGGAGTTCCGGGCGATGTGGAATGGGTTCATGGGCAAGTGGATCGAGCAAACCGCGGCGATGATCCGCGCCGAACGGGACCGCGGCGCGGCGCCGGAGACCATCCCGGTGCTGGACCTGGCGACGTCGCTGAATCAGATGAACGAGCGAACCATGATGGCGTCGCTGGTCGCCGAGGAGCCGTCGGTCCAGCCCGATCGGGTGGTCGACACGCTGACGCACATCTGGGTCAGCAGCATCTACGGCGAAGCAAGCTAGCCGCCCGCGGCGTCCGTCAGAACTCGCCGACGCCGAATCCGGCCAGCAGCACCGCGAAACCGCCGATCTCACCGATGATGAGCAGCACCATTCCCACCTTCAACAGCGGGCCGGCCTTCTCGAACTGATTGCTGGTGTCGCGCAACGCGCCGTGCAGCATGTAGCTGGCGATCGCGGTGACGAAGAAGTACACCATCACCATCGACGCGGTCATGTTCACCCAGGTGGGCCAGCCGCTGAGTTCGACGAACACCGCGACCAGCAGTGTGGCGAAGGAGTACAGCAGCGCCGCCCGGTGGGCGATGTCGACGTAGATGTGAGCCTGGTGGTTCTCCGAGGTGACGATCTGTTGGTACTTCCAGACCCCCAGTAACAGCGCCAGCAGGAAGATCAGCCCGGCCGCCAGCAGCGTCACCTTGGTGTCGATACCCAGCGTCACCACATCCACATCGGCCAGCCTATCGGGCGCTGCGCTTGTTCCCCCGAGCAGCCGCTAACGTCGATGAGATGCGATTCGCGTTCAAGACCTCGCCGCAGAACACCACCTGGGTCGACATGTTGGCCGTCTGGCAGGCCGCGGACGGCATCGACGTCTACGAGTCCGGCTGGACCTTCGACCACTTCTATCCGATCTTCAGCGACTCGACCGGGCCATGCCTGGAGGGCTGGACCACGCTGACGGCGCTGGCCCAGGCCACCACCCGGCTGCGACTGGGCACGCTCGTCACCGGGATCCATTACCGCCATCCGGCGGTGTTGGCCAACATGGCCGCGGCTCTGGACATCATCTCCGGGGGCCGACTGGAACTGGGCATCGGCGCCGGCTGGAACGAGGAGGAATCCGGCGCCTACGGGATCGAGTTGGGCAGCATCCGGGAGCGCTTCGATCGCTTCGAGGAGGCCTGCGAAGTGCTGGTCAGCCTGTTGAGCAGGGAGACGACGGACTTCCAGGGCCGCTACTACCAGCTCACCGCGGCCCGCAACGAGCCGAAGGGTCCGCAACGTCCCCACCCGCCGATCTGTATCGGCGGCAGCGGCGAGAAGCGCACCCTGAAGATCACCGCGCGTTACGCCCAGCACTGGAACTTCGTGGGCGGCACGCCGGCCGAATTCGCCCGCAAGCGCGAGGTGTTGGCCGGCCACTGCGCCGACATCGGCCGCGACCCGACCGAGATCACCCTGTCGGCGCACCTGCGCCTGGACCCCGATCATGACTGCCGCAAGGTCATCGACGACGCCGCCGCACTCGGCGCCGAAGGTCTGGATCTGGCGATCGTCTATCTGCCGGTGCCCTACGACCCGGCGGTGCTGGAACCGTTGGCCGAGGCGGTCCGGGATTCGGGCCTGTGGAGCCCGAACGCGTAGCGCGGGCAGTCAGCAAACTTTTCGGGGCCGACCGCCCCGCGCAGCTCGAAAAACCTACGTCGCGTAGCGAAGCAGTTCGTCCGCGGTGATGAGACGCTCGTGCTTGGCTGGGAACTCCCGGCTCCTGCGTGGATGGCGCAGCAATGACCAGGCCATTCGGCCCATCCGGTATCGATATATCGGGTTGATGTACACGGCGATGAACCCCCGCCCCGGCTCGGACCAGATTGGAATAACGCGGACCATGTTAACACAGCGGTTAACGCGGCGCCCATTGCCGACCATTAGACACCGGACGCATGGCAAACAAGACGCGACGCGCCGAATTGTGTTGCTTTTGTTGTAATCGGGACGAGAGTTTCTGACGGGACAGAAGATCAGCGTGCCGTCGCCGGTGGCACCGCCCTACCGGATCGGCGCCATCGTCGGCTTGATCGGGGCCGGCAAGGCGGTCTTGCCCATCAGATACCGGTCCGCACCGGCCGCGGCCGCACGGCCCTCGGCGATCGCCCAGACGATCAGCGACTGGCCGCGTCCCATGTCCCCGGCGACGTAGACCCCCGGCACCCCGGTAGCGAACTCCGCGTCGCGTGCCACGCTCCCGCGCTCGGTGAACTCCACGCCCAGGTCGGTCAGCAACGCCGACCGTTCCGGGCCGACGAACCCCATCGCCAGCAGCACCAGGTCGGCTTCCAACTCGAAGTCGGTGCCGTCCACCTTTGCGAACGCGCCGTTGCGGCGGCGCACCTCGTGGGCCCGCAGCCCGGTGACATGACCGTCGCGGCCCAAGAACTCCTCGGTGTTGACCGAGAACACCCGGTCGCCGCCCTCCTCGTGCGCCGCCGAGGTCCGCATGATCAGCGGGTACATCGGCCACGGCGTGGAAGCGTCCCGGGTCTCCGGTGGCCTCGGCATGATCTCGAACTGGTGCACGCAGGTGCCGCCCTGGCGGTGCACGGTGCCCAGGCAGTCGGCGCCGGTGTCGCCACCGCCGATGATGACCACCTTCTTGCCGTGCGCGGTGATCGGCGGCTCGGACAGATCACCGGCCTGCACCCGATTCGCCCACGGCAGGTACTCCATCGCCTGGTGGATCCCGTCGAGTTTCCGGCCCGGGATCGGCAGGTCGCGCCACGCGGTGGCCCCTCCGGCCAGCACGACGGCATCGAAATCACTGCGCAGTTGATCGGCCGTGACGTCCACGCCGACGTTCACGCCGGTCCGGAACTCCGTGCCCTCAGCGACCATCTGAGCCAGCCGCCGGTCGACGATGCGCTTCTCCATCTTGAATTCCGGTATGCCGTAACGCAGCAGGCCACCGATGCGGTCGTCACGCTCGTAGACCGTCACCGCGTGCCCGGCCCGGGTGAGTTGCTGGGCGGCGGCCAGCCCGGCCGGCCCGGAGCCCACCACCGCCACCGACTTGCCGGTCGTCTTCGACGGCCGGATCGGCTCCGCCCAGCCTTCCTTGAAGCCGCGCTCGACGATCTCGTACTCGACCTGCTTGATCGTCACGGGCGGCTGATTGATGCCCAGCACGCAGGCCGGCTCACACGGCGCGGGGCAGAGCCGCCCGGTGAAGTCGGGGAAGTTGTTGGTGGCGTGCAGCCGGTCGAACGCCTCGCGCCAGCGTCCGGTGCGGACCAGGTCGTTCCATTCCGGGATCAGGTTGCCCAGCGGACACCCGGTGTGGCAGAACGGAACCCCGCAGTCCATGCAGCGCCCCGCCTGTTCGCGCAGCGTGTCCTCGGCGAACTCCTGATACACCTCGTTCCAGTCGTCCAGCCGCTCAGAGACCGGCCGGCGCAACGGCAGGATGCGCTGGGTGTGGGTGAGAAATCCCCTCGGGTCAGCCATGTGCTGCCGCCATGATCGCCTCATTCGGATCGGTGCCGCTCGCCTTCGCCTCGGCCACCGCGGTGAGCACCCTTCGGTAGTCACGCGGCATCACCTTGACGAAGTGGCGACGGTGGTTCGGCCAGTCGGCCAGGATGGCCCGCGCGGGCGCGGAGTCGGTGGCCTCGGCGTGGGCCGTCAGGATCTCGCGAAGCCAGCTGACGTCGTCTGCGTCGAAGTCCTCGAAGGCGTCCAGTTCCACCATCTCTGTGTTGAGCCGGCCCGGCAGTTGCGCATCGGGGTCGTAGACGTAGGCGACCCCGCCGGACATGCCGGCGGCGAAGTTGCGTCCGGTGCTGCCCAGCACCACCACCTTCCCGCCGGTCATGTATTCGCAGCCGTGGTCGCCGACACCCTCGACCACGGCGTGGGCCCCGGAGTTGCGGACCGCGAACCGCTCACCGACCACGCCCCGCAGGAAGACCTCACCGCTGGTGGCGCCGAACAGGATCACATTGCCGCCGATGATGTTGTCCTCGGCGACGTAACCGCCCGGCGCGTCGCTCGGCGGCCGGACCACGATCCGGCCACCGGAGAGGCCCTTGCCGACGTAGTCGTTGGCGTCACCGAAGACCCGCAGCGTGATCCCGGGCGGCAGGAACGCGCCGAAGCTGTTGCCGGCCGATCCGGTGAAGGTGATGTCGATGGTGTCGTCGGGCAGGCCTTTGGCGCCATAGGCTTTGGTGACCTGGTTCCCGAGCATGGTGCCGACGGTCCGGTTGACGTTGGAGATACTGCTGGCGAACCGGACCGGGGTGCCGGAGTCGAGGGCCTCGCGGCTCATCACGATCAACTGCTGATCCAGCGCCTTCTCCAGCCCGTGATCCTGGCCGGAGCTGCAGTACAGATCCTGGTTCATGAAGGCCGACTCCGGCTCGTGCAGCACCGGCCCCAGGTCGAGCTTGTGGGCCTTCCAGTGCGCCCGCGCCAACGTGGTGTCCAGCGCGTTCACCTGCCCGACCGCTTCATTGATGGTGCGGAAACCCAGCGCCGCAAGGTATTCGCGTACCTCTTCGGCGATGAACCAGAAGAAGTTCTCGACGAACTCGGGCTGGCCGGTGAACCGCTCGCGCAGCACCGGGTTCTGGGTGGCCACCCCGACCGGGCAGGTGTCGAGGTGGCAGACCCGCATCATGATGCAGCCCGAGACCACCAGTGGCGCGGTGGCGAAGCCGAACTCCTCGGCGCCCAGCAGCGCGGCGATGACCACGTCGCGACCGGTCTTGAGCTGCCCGTCCACCTGCACCACGATCCGGTCGCGAAGACCGTTGAGCAGCAAGGTCTGTTGGGTCTCGGCCAGGCCCAGCTCCCACGGCGCCCCGGCATGCTTGAGCGAGGTCAGCGGTGCCGCCCCGGTGCCGCCGTCGTGCCCGGAGATCAGCACCACGTCGGCGTGCGCCTTGGACACCCCGGCGGCCACCGTCCCGACGCCGTTCTCCGCGACCAGCTTGACGTGGATGCGGGCATCCGGGTTGGCGTTCTTCAGGTCGTGGATCAGCTGCTTGAGGTCTTCGATGGAGTAGATGTCGTGGTGCGGTGGCGGCGAGATCAACCCGACACCGGGGGTGGCGTGGCGAACCTCGGCGATCCACGGATACACCTTGTTGCCCGGAAGCTGGCCGCCCTCACCGGGTTTGGCCCCTTGCGCGATCTTGATCTGCAGGTCGGTGCAGTTGACCAGATAGTCGCTCGTCACACCGAACCGGCCGGAGGCGACCTGCTTGATCGCACTGCGGCGCAGGTCCCCGTTGGCGTCGCGGGTGAAACGGCCGGAGTGCTCACCGCCCTCACCACTGTTGGACCGACCGCCGATCCGGTTCATCGCGATCGCCAGCGTCTCGTGCGCCTCGGCGGAGATCGAACCGTAACTCATCGCCCCGGTCGAAAACCGTTTGACGATCTCGGTGGCCGGCTCGACCTCGTCGATCGGGACCGGCGGCCGGTCCCCGGATCTGAACTTCAGCAGTCCCCGCAGCGTGGCCAGCCGCTCACTCTGATCGTCGACCAGCGCGGTGTACTCCTTGAAGACCTCGTACTGGCCGGTGCGGGTGGAGTGCTGCAGCTTGAACACCGTGTCCGGGTTGAACAGGTGGTACTCCCCCTCGCGGCGCCACTGGTACTCCCCACCGACCGGCAACTCGCGGTGCGCGCGCTCCTCGGGACGGTCCAGGTAGGCCAGCGCGTGGCGGGTAGCCACGTCGGCGGCGATGTCGTCGAGGGTGATGCCGCCGATCGGGCAGTACAGGCCGACGAAGTACTGGTCGAGAAGGTCCTGGGAGATGCCGACGGGCTGGAACAGTTGTGCACCGGTGTAGGAGGCCCGCGTGGAGATGCCCATCTTGGACATGACTTTCAGCACGCCCTTGCCGGCGGCCTTCGCGTAGTTGGTCAACGCCTTGCCCCGGTCTTGGGGTTGGTTCAAGCCTTCGATCAACCCCCGGTCGAGCATGTCCTCGACGGACTCGAACGCCAGGTACGGGTTCACGGCGGCGGCGCCGAACCCGATCAACGCGGCCATGTGATGTACCTCGCGGGCGTCTCCGGACTCCACCACCAGGCCCACCTTGGTGCGGGTGCGCTCGGCTACCAGGTGGTGGTGCACCGCCGCGGTGGCCAGCAGCGAGGGAATGGGCGCCATCGTCTCGTCGGACTCGCGGTCGGAGATCACCAGGAAGGCGGCCCCGTCGGCGATCGCCGCCGACGCCCGGGCGCATACCTGTTGCAGCGCTGCGCGCAGCCCCGCCCCGCCCTCGGCCACCGGATACAGGCAGTTGATCACCGCCGCCGACAGGCCGTGCGGGCCGCGGGTGCCGATCCGCTGCTCCGGATCCAGTTTCAGCAACTTCGCCAGGTCCTGGTTGCTCAGGATCGGCTGCGGCAGCACGATCTGGCGCCAGGTGGGCTCGTCGGTGTTGAGCAGGTCGCCCTCCGGTCCGAGGGCGCCCTGCAGGCTGGTGACCACCTCTTCGCGGATGGCGTCCAACGGCGGGTTGGTGACCTGGGCGAACAACTGCTGGAAGTAGTCGTAGAGCAACCGGGGCCGGGCTGAGAGCACCGCCACCGGGGTGTCGGTGCCCATCGACCCGATCGGCTCGGCGCCGGAGCGGGCCATCGGCGCGAGCAGCAGGTTGAGTTCTTCGTAGGTGTAGCCGAACACCTGCTGGCGCAACAGCACCCGGTGGTGCTCCATGCGGGGTGCGTCACCGGGCGGCAGTTCGTCGATGCGGATCAGCGCCTCGTCGATCCACTGCTGGTACGGGCGCTCAGCCGCCAGCGTCGCCTTGATCTCGTGGTCGGAGATGATCCGTCCGGCGGCGGTGTCCACCAGGAACATCCGGCCGGGCTGCAGCCGTTGCCGGTGCACCACGGTGGCCGGATCCAGGTCGAGCACTCCGGCCTCGGATGCCATCACCACCAGGCCGTCGTCGGTGACCCAGATCCTCGACGGCCGCAGGCCGTTGCGGTCCAGCACCGCACCCACCAGGGTGCCGTCGGTGAAGGTCATCGAGGCCGGGCCGTCCCAGGGCTCCATGAGCGAATCGTGGTACTCGTAAAAGGCCCGGGTGGCGGGGTCCATGCTCTCGTGCCGTTCCCAGGCTTCCGGAATCATCATCAGCACCGCGTGCGGCAGGCTGCGGCCGCCCAGGTGCAGCAACTCGAGCACTTCGTCGAACCGGGCGGTGTCGGAGGCGCCCGGAGTACAGATCGGGAACAGCTTGGTGGCGCTGTTCTGGGCTCCCCCAGCGCTTTCCGCTCCCCCCGCGCCGAAGACCTCGGTCCGGATCAGCGCCTCCCGGGCCCGCATCCAGTTCTCGTTGCCGGTGACGGTGTTGATCTCGCCGTTGTGCGCGATGCGCCGGAACGGGTGCGCCAGCGGCCACGACGGGAACGTATTGGTGGAGAACCGGGAATGCACGATCCCCAGCGCACTGCGCAGTCGCCCGTCGGCCAGGTCGGGATAGAAGGCCTTGAGCTGCGGCGTGGTCAACATGCCCTTGTAGACCATGGTCCGGCCGGAAAGGCTTGGGAAATAGACGGTTTCCCGGCCCGGGCCGTCCTGTCCGGGGCCCTTGTTACCCAACTCGTGCTCGGCGCGCTTGCGCACCGCGTAGGCGCGCCGCTCCAAGTCCATGCCCGAGGCCCCGGCGATGAACAGCTGGCGGAAGGTGGGCATCGCGTCGCGGGCCAGCGCGCCCAGCGACGAGTCGTCGATCGGCACGTCGCGCCAGCCGAGTACCTGCAGCCCTTCGGCTTCGACGATCTTCTCCAGGCCGGCGCAGGCGGCAGCCGCGTCCTTGGCCGACTGCGGCAGGAAAGCGATGCCGGTGGCGTAGTCGCCTTCGGCCGGCAGGTCGAAATCGGTGACCGCGCGCAGGAACTGGTCGGGAACCTGGATCAGGATGCCGGCACCGTCGCCGCTGTGCGGTTCGGCTCCGGCGGCGCCGCGGTGCTCGAGGTTGAGCAGCGCGGTGATCGCCTTGTCGACGATGTCGCGGCTACGTCGGCCGTGGATGTCGACGACCATGGCCACACCGCACGCGTCGTGTTCGAACGCGGGGTTGTAGAGCCCGGCCCGGGAGGGTGTCATCACCACCTGATCCTTCACACTTTCCGGCGTCGACTCGTCGTGGCATCGACGAGCGATCGAGGGGATTGGTCCGTGCGACATTGAACGGCGGTCCGCCTGAAATTCTTCACAGGCAACGTCACGATATACCCCGAGCAGCGCCGTGTGCCACCTGCTGGACAAATGACCCGCGGTGAGAGTTGTGTTACCTGTACGCAATATTCGGATGATGTCCAGGAAATGTGGGCTGCCTATCGTCTGGCTGTTCGCGCGCAAAGGAGACTGGATATGGACGTCGATATTTTCAAACTGCTCACCGATGAGTCAGTGGAGTACGTCGACGTTCGGTTCTGTGATTTACCCGGCGTGATGCAACACTTCTCCATCCCTGCCTCGGCATTGGATGCGAGCGTTTTCGAGGACGGGCTGGCCTTCGACGGTTCCTCGATCCGGGGCTTCCAGTCCATCCACGAGTCGGACATGCTGCTGCTGCCCGACGTGGACACCGCCTGGATCGACCCGTTCCGGGCGGCCAAGACGCTGAACCTGAACTTCTTCGTCCACGACCCGTTCACCCGTGAGCCCTACTCCCGCGATCCGCGCAACGTCGCGCGCAAAGCGGAGAACTACCTGACCAGCACCGGCATCGCCGACACCGCCTATTTCGGCGCCGAAGCCGAGTTCTACATCTTCGACTCGGTGAGCTTCGACTCGCAGATGAACGGCTCGTTCTACCAGGTGGACTCGGTCGCGGGGTGGTGGAACACCGGCAAGACCACCGAATCGGACGGCAGCCCCAACCTCGGCTACAAGGTTCGGCCCAAGGGCGGATACTTCCCGGTGGCGCCCAACGACCAGTTCGTCGACCTGCGCGACGCGATGGCGACCAACCTGACCAACGCCGGTTTCGCGGTGGAGCGCGGTCACCATGAGGTAGGCACCGGCGGCCAGACCGAGATCAACTACCGGTTCAACACGCTGCTGCACGCCGCCGACGACCTGATGCTGTTCAAATACATCATCAAGAACACCGCCTGGGCGCACGGCAAGACGGTCACCTTCATGCCCAAACCACTGTTCGGCGACAACGGCTCGGGCATGCACGTGCACCAGTCGGTCTGGCAGGACGGCGAACCGCTGTTCTACGACGAAGCCGGCTACGCCGGGCTGTCCGACACCGCCCGGCATTACATCGGCGGCATCCTGCACCACTCCCCGTCGCTGCTGGCATTCACCAACCCGACCATCAACTCCTACAAGCGCCTGGTGCCGCACTACGAGGCACCGATCAACCTGGTCTACAGCCAGCGCAACCGCTCGGCCTGTGTGCGCATCCCGATCACCGGCACCAACCCCAAGGCCAAGCGGCTGGAGTTCCGCTGCCCGGACTCCTCGGGCAACCCGTATCTGGCGTTCGCGGCGATGCTGATGGCCGGCATCGACGGCGTCAAGAACAAGATCGAGCCGCCCGACCCGGTCGACAAGGACCTCTACGAGCTGCCGCCCGACGAGGCGGCCGCCATCCCGCAGGCCCCGACCCAGTTGTCCCACGTGATCGACAACCTGGAAGCCGACCACGAGTACCTCACCGAGGGCGGGGTGTTCACTCCCGACCTCATCAACACGTGGATCAGCTACAAACGGGAGCACGAGATCAACCCGATCAACCTGCGCCCGCACCCCTATGAGTTCGCGCTGTACTACGACTGTTGAGCACTGCTGACCGGGGCTGACGCGGTATCGACGCCGCCACGATTAAGCTGCAGGGGTCATCGGGCCACCCGGCCGTGCCGCTTTCGTATGCCCCGAGGAGCCTATGAACGCCCAGGACGACTTCCTGCGGGGCCGGGTGCCGCCATCGCAACAACAGTCGCAACAGCAGTCGCAGCAACAACGGCCCTGGCCGCAGCAACCCCAGCAACCGCAACCGCAGCCGCCGCCCCGGCACGCGCCCTTTCCCCCGCCGGCTCCGATGCGGCCGGTGCGGCCCCGCCCCACCCGCGGCTGGCGGAGCGTCGTGCTGTCGGCGACGTTCGGGCTGGTCAACCTGGGCCCGTCACCGGCCGAGCGTGAGGAGGCCGCCTACGAGGCGGCCATCCGATCGATGCCCAACGGCAGCTACAAGGTGGGCGTGTTGGGCAAAGGTGGTGTCGGTAAGACCACGGTGGCGGCCAGCGTGGGTTCGGTGTTCGCCGCACTGCGCCGGGCCGACCACGTGGTGGCCGTCGACGCCGATACCGCGTTCGGCCGGCTCGGCAGCCGTATCGACCCGCGTGCCACCAGCTCCTACTGGGACCTGGCGGCCGATGCGGGCATGCAGTCGTTCGCCGACATCAGCAGCCGGGTGGGCGCCAACGCGGCGGGGCTCTACGTGCTGATCGGCGAGCCGGCCGCGGGTCGGCGGCGGATCCTCGACGCCGCGTTGTACCGGGAGGCGGCGCTGCGCCTGGACCGGCACTTCACCATCTCGATCATCGACTGCGGTTCGACGATGGACTCACCGGTGACCCAGGAGGCACTGCGCGACCTCGACGCGCTGATCGTGGTGTCCTCACCCTGGGCGGACGGCGCCGGCGCGGCCGCCAAGACCATGGAGTGGCTGGCAGACCGCGGCCAGGGCGGGCTGCTGCAGCGCACCGTGGTGGTGCTCAACGACTCCGACGGCCACGCCGACAAGCGCACCCGCTCCGCGCTCACCGCGCAGTTCCTGCGGCACGGCCAAGCAGTGGTCGAGGTGCCGTTCGACGCGCACCTGCGGCCCGGCGGCGTGATCGACATCATGCAGGAGATGTCACCGCACACCCGCCGGCGCTTCCTGCAGATCGCGGCGATCATCGCGCATTACTTCTCGGCGCGTCCCGGCGGCCGGGACACCAGGACCAGACCGAATCAGAACAGGTAGCGCACCACGCTCTCGGCGACGCAGGCCGGCTTGGCATGGCCGTCGATGGACACCGTGGTCGAGTAGGTCGCCTGATGGGCGCCGCCGCCGACATCGGTGACCTCGACCAGGGTGGTCTCCGCCCGGATTCTGGAGCCGACCGGGACCGGCGCCGGGAAGCGCACCTTGTTCAGCCCGTAGTTGATCGCCAGCTTGACGCCCTCGAGGCGGCTGATCTGCGACATCAGCTGCGGCAGCATGGCCAGCGTCAGGTAGCCGTGAGCGATCGTGGTCCCGAACGGCCCGCCGGCCGCCCGCTCCGGGTCGACATGGATCCACTGATGGTCACCGGTGGCATCGGCGAACAGATCGACGGCGTCCTGGGTGATGGTCACCCATTCGCTGTGGCCGATCGCCTCGCCCTGGCAGGCGGCGAGTTCCTCGATCGATTTGAAAGTGCGCATACGCTCCCGTTTCCTCCATCTATTCCGTTGTATCTAATCCGTTGCCACCGTGCCGTTTCGGCGCAGCAGCTCGATATCGTCGAGTGTCATCCCCAGTTCGGTCAACAACTGTTCGGTATCGGCGCCCAAGGCCGGTGCCGCCACCGCAGGCGGGTGTACGCCGTCAATGGACGTCGGCAGCCCGGCCGCCAGATAGTCGCCGACCCGGGGTTGGTGCAGCGAGCGGAACATCGCGTTGTCGCGCAGCCGCTCGTCGGCAGCCACGTCGGCGAAGCTGCGGTAGCGGTCCCACAGCAGCGAGCTCCCCGCGAGGGCCGCCTCGATCTGCGCTCCGGTCCGCTCGGCGAACCAGCCGTTGAACAGCCCGGTGAGCACATCGCGGTGACGGTAACGCTGCCCTTCGTCACCGAAATCGACTTCGCGCGCCTCAGCCAGTGCGGCAACGACTTTCGTCGTTCCGGTTAACTCGGTCAGGTCGCGGAAGTGCCGGTTGGTCAGCGTGACGATCATGAACGACACGCCGTCACTGCCGGTGAAGGTCTGGCCATAGCTGCCGTAGAGCGCGTTGCCGATGCGTTCCCGCCGCGCTCCGTTGACCATCGCCTCGGTCAGAAAGCCCAGCGCGCTGGCGGTTCCCAATGCGACGTCCTCCAACGCCAGCCGGATCTGGCAGGCCTCGCCGCTGCGGTCGCGGCGATGCAGCGCGGCGACCACCGCCAGCGCGCCGTGCAGCCCGCAGGCGATGTCCCAGGCCGGCAGCACATGGTTGATCGGTGCGCCGTAGGCCGCAGGTCCGGTCACCAACGGAAAGCCAGTGGCCGCGTTGACCGTGTAGTCGACGGCGGTGGAGCCGTCGGCGCGGCCGAGCACCTCGAGATGAATCAGGTCGGCGCGTTCGGCGACCAACGTGTCGAAGGAAAGCCACTGCCGGCCTGCCATATTCGTCAACACCACACCGCTTTCCGCGATGAGGCGCTGTACCAGGCGCTGGCCTTCCGGCGCCCGCAGGTCGGCGGCCATGGAACGCTTGCCCTTGTTGAGCCCGGTCCAGTAGATCGAGGTGCCGTCCTCGGTGACCGGCCAGCGACGGTAGTCGGCCGCCCCGCCGACCG
This sequence comes from Mycolicibacter senuensis, assembly GCF_002101885.1. Lineage (GTDB taxonomy): Bacteria > Actinomycetota > Actinomycetes > Mycobacteriales > Mycobacteriaceae > Mycobacterium > Mycobacterium senuense. Next base: position 31,225 of record NZ_LQPS01000001.1, on the reverse strand, counting down.
GATCTATGCGCACCACGTCGGCGCCGAGTTGGGCCAGTGTCATTCCGGCGAGCGGCACCGCGACGAAGCTGGCGATCTCGATGACGCGCACCCCGGCCAGCGGTCGCGGAGCTTCCGCGGCAGTCGGGACCATAACCGTGCTCCTTGTTGTCGATGATTACGTCGACTATATGCCTACCCCGACCGCATCCCCGGCGGCGAGCGAGTCCGCGCCGAATCTCAATCGTTGCCGAACCGCGATATGAAATCCCGTGGCGGCGAACAGGACACAACGGCACATCGTGTTTGACTTCGTGCAGGAGGACAAAGCCAGAAGCCTTCCGCAGCTTGCGGAACGACCATTGGGATGGGAAACAGGTTATGAAGAGCGTTGAGAAGTTGCGTCACGCGGCGGGCCGGGTGTCACGCCGGCTGTCGGTCGCAGCGGTGGGGGCCGCACTGCTGGGCGGACTCGTCGGGGTCGTCGGCGGTTCGGGTGACGCATCCGCGTTCTCCCGGCCGGGACTGCCGGTGGAGTACCTGCAGGTGCCGTCGGCGTCGATGGGCCGTGACATCAAGGTGCAGTTCCAGCCGGGTGGCGCCCACGCGGTGTACCTGCTGGACGGGCTGCGGGCCCAGGACGACTACAACGGCTGGGACATCAACACCCCGGCGTTCGAGGAGTACTACGGCTCGGGGCTGTCGGTGATCATGCCGGTCGGCGGGCAGTCCAGTTTCTACTCCGACTGGTACCAGCCGTCGCAGGGCAACGGGCAGGACTACACCTACAAGTGGGAGACCTTCCTGACCCGGGAAATGCCCACCTGGATGGAGGCCAACAAGAGCGTGTCGCCCAACGGCAACGCGGTGGTGGGACTGTCGATGGCGGGCGGTTCGGCGCTGATCCTGGCGGCGTACTACCCGCAGCAATTCCCCTACGCCGCTGCACTTTCAGGCTTCCTCAACCCGTCTGAGGGCTGGTGGCCGACGTTGATCGGGTTGGCGATGAACGACGCCGGCGGCTACAACGCCAACAGCATGTGGGGCCCGTCGTCCGACCCGGCCTGGCGGCGGAACGACGCGATGGTGCAGATCCCGCGGCTGGTGGCCAACCGCACCCGCATCTGGCTCTACTGCGGCAACGGCACACCGAGCGACCTGGGCGGCAACAACCTGCCCGCCAAGTTCCTGGAGAGCCTGACGCTGCGCACCAACCAGACGTTCCAGCAGAACTACCTGGCCGCCGGCGGCAACAACGGGGTGTTCAACTTCCCGGCCAACGGCACGCACGACTGGCCGTACTGGAACGAGCAGCTGGTCGCGATGAAGCCCGACATCCAGCGGGTGCTGGGAGTGGGAATCGACCCGACCTGATCGACCCGTCCCGGGTACGCGAGACCGACGTTTTGCAGGCAAACCGCGAGAGCGGCCCTGCGAAGCGTCGGTTTCGTGCGACGGCGCTCACCGCCACACGTCGCGGCGGTCGACGTAGCGGTGGGTGTACCACATGGCCAGCACGCAGACCGCCGTGGCGATGCCCAGCATCCAGGTGCCGCCGGCCGCCAGGCTGATGCAGCCACCGACGGCCGCGCCGGAGGTGTAGCCGGCGAGCAGCATGAAGTGCCCCAGCCAGTCCGCAATGCTGCCGCCGCTGACATGACGCTCGATGCCCTGGCCCAGTTTCACCACTGTCCCGGTGACATAGCTCAACGGGATCGACACCTCTCCGTCGCGGACGAAGGTGGTGTTGAGCGCGCCGACCCCGAAGGCGACCAACAGGATCGGCAGCAGCGGCAGCGGCAGCGACGGCCCGCCCGCCACGGTCCAGTCGAGCAGGGTCGCGGCCAGCAGGGCGGCGGCGGTAAGCACCAGCGCGCCGTGCGGCTGGTGGGGCCAGACCCGGCGCCGGAAGACCGACGCGGTCAGTACGCCGCCCAGAAAGGAGAACAGCAGGGCCGCCGCGGAGATCGACAGCCACTCGTTGCCGTCGAAGACTCCCAGCACCGCACGCCCGGCGTTGCCGGTCATGAAGGTGACGAAGTAGCCCTCTGAGTGGGTGTAGGCCGTGGCGGCCAGCACCCCGGCCAGGGCAGCAAGCACCCAGGACAGCTTGGTTTCGCTGTCGTAGTGCCGACGGATCACGCGAGTTGCCGGCGTATCACGCGAGCCTGGAACTGATGCGTTCTACCTCAGCCGACCGGACCCGGCACCAGGGTGATGGTGGCGCTGTGCTCGCTGCCCATCGGGGTGCGCCAGGTCAAGGTGATGATGTCGCCCGGGTGGCGCTGGTCGAGTACGTCGGTCAGATCGGTGGCCGAGTTGACGGGCCGGCCGTTGACCGAGGTGATGACGTCGTCCCTGGCGATACCGCTCTCGGCGGCCGGAGTGCCGTCGAGCACCTGGGCCACCCGTGCCCCACCGTCTCTGTCCACCACCCCGACACCCATGAACGCGGTCTCACCGATGTGGACGGTGGGCGAGGAGATGCCGGACCGAATCTGCCCGGCGATGGCCATCGCCTGGTTGATCGGGATCGCGTAGCCCTCGCCGCCGGGCTGGGCGAACTTGTAGTTGTCCGATGCCGCGGTGTTCATCCCGATCACCTGGCCGGCCGCGTTCACCATCGGGCCACCGGAATCCCCGGGGCGGATCGCGGTGTCGGCCTTGATCATGTTGGTCAGCGTCTCGGTGGTGCCGGTGAGTTCGTCGGCGGCCGAGACGGTCTGGTTCAAGCCGATGACCTTGCCGGGCACCGCGCTCGGCGTCCCGCCCTGACCGCCGGCGTTGCCCATCGCGACCACCGGGTCGCCGACGGCGACCTTGGACGAGTCGCCGATGTTGGCGGGCGGCAGACCGGAGGCGCCGCGCAGTTGCAGCACCGCCACGTCATGGCTGCGGTCGAAGCCGAGCACGTCGACCTCGTAGCTCTGGCCGTTGGCGACCGACACCACCGTGAGATTGGTGGCCCCGGCGATGACATGGTTGTTGGTCAGCACGACGCCGCTGGGATCGAGCACGATCCCGGTTCCGGCGCCGACCGCGCTCTGGTAGCCCATCTGCGCGTCGATGTTGACCACCGAGGGACCGACCTGCGCGACCATCGCCGACGGGTCCAGCGGAGGCTTCGGCAACGTCGGTGCCGCTTGGGCCGGCACAGCACCAAGGCCCAGACCGGCTGTGCTGATCACAGCCGCTGTGAGGCTGAGCAGCCACCACCTGCTAGGGCGATGCGGTCCGCTCATCGACGTTACCTCCTGCGGTCGGTCACGATTCGAGTGCCGAAAGCCGGCACGTCTACGACCGTGAATCCGTGAAACAAACATCGCAAGCTTACCGGAACCGTCGGTACGGCCCGCAAAAGGTGGCTGCCAACTGGTCAAACAACGAGGTATCGGAGGGGTTGTGCTCAGCCTTCGTTGAAGGAAGGCTGAGCTGGCAGGAGGACGCCATGGCAGACAAGACCGGGACCTCAAGGGGCGCCTCGTCAGGGCAGGCCCCCACCGCGGCCAGTCCGGCCGCCATCCGCAATGTCGTGCTGGTCGGTCCGCCCGGCTCCGGCAAGACCACGCTCGTCGAGGCGATGCTGGTCGCCTCCGGGGTGTTGCCGCGGGCCGGTTCCGTCGCCGATGGCAGCACGGTCTGCGACTACGACGACGCCGAGATCCGCCAGCAGCGTTCGGTCGGGGTCGCGTGCGCATCGCTGTCGCACGACGGGATCAAGGTCAACCTGATCGACACACCCGGCTGCGCCGATTTCCTCGGGGAACTACGGGCGGGGTTGCGGGCCGCCGACGCTGCGCTGTTCGTCGTGGCGGCCAACGAGGACATCGACGACGCCGCCGCCGCGTTGTGGCAGGAATGCCACCGGCTTGCCATGCCGCGTGCGGTGGTGGTGACCAAGCTGGATCATGCCCGGGCGGACTACCCGGGCACCGTGGCGGCCGCCCGGACGGCCTTCGGCGAGAAGGTGCTGCCGCTTTACCTGCCGGCCGGCACCGGCCTGAGCGGGCTGCTGGCAGCGGAGCGGTGCGATGCGGCCGACACCGAGCGACAGCGCGGCGAGTTGATCGAGACGATCATCGAGGAGTCCGAAGACGAGTCGCTGCTGGACCGTTACCTGGGCGGGGAGCGGATCGACCGGGCGGTGCTCGCCAAAGATCTGGAGCGGGCCTTCGAGCAGATCCTCGGGCGCGGTTCGCTCTTCCCGATCATCCCGGTCTGCAGCAACACCGGCGTCGGCGTTGCCGAACTGATCGAGGTCATCACCGCCGAATTCCCCGGTCCGCCCGAGCATCTGCTCCCGGAGGTGTTCACCCCCGAGGGTGCGGCGCGACCCGGGCTGCGCTGTGACCCGGCCGGGCCACTGCTGGCCGAGGTGGTCCGGACGACGTCTGATCCCTACGTCGGCCGGGTCAGCCTGGTGCGCGTGTTCTCCGGAACCATCAAGCCCGACAGCGGGATCCACGTCAGCGGGCACCGCACCGGGTTCTTCGGCGACGGCAACGGCCACGCCGACCACGATGAGGACGACCGGATCGGCGCGCTGGCCTTTCCCTTCGGCAGACAACAGCGGCCGGCCGCCGCGGTGATGGCCGGCGACATCGGCACGGTGGGCCGGCTCAGCCACGCCGAGACCGGGGACACGCTGTCGGACAGGACCGAACCGTTGGTCTGCAAGCCCTGGCCGATGCCCGACCCACTACTGCCGGTCGCGGTCGTCCCCCACGCCACGACGGACGAGGACAAGCTGGCGGTCGGGCTGGCGCGGCTGGCGGCCGAGGATCCGGACCTGCGGATCGAGCAGAACCCGGAGACCCATCAGACCGTGCTGTGGTGCATGGGCGAGGCGCATTCGGGCATCGTGCTCGACACGCTGGCCCACTGGGTGTCGGTGGACACCGTGGCGCTGCGGGTCGCGCTCCGGGAGACGTTCGCCGCCAAGGCCAATGGGCACGGCCGCCATGTCAAGCAGTCCGGCGGGCACGGTCAGTACGCGGTCTGCGACATCGAAGTCGAGCCGACGGCGCGAGGGTCCGGTTTCGAGTTCGTCGACCGGGTGGTGGGCGGGGCGGTGCCCCGCCAGTTCATCCCCAGCGTGGAGAAGGGCGTCCGCGCGCAGCTGGAGCGCGGGCTCACCGGTGCGGCCGCAGGCGGCTACCCGGTGGTCGACATCCGGGTGACCCTGCTCGACGGCAAGGCGCACAGCGTCGACTCGTCCGACTTCGCGTTCCAGATGGCGGGCGCGGCCGCACTGCGCGACGCCGCGGCCGCCGGCCGGGTGCGGCTGCTCGAGCCGATCGACGCCGTCACGGTACTGGTTCCCGATCAACTAGTCGGTGCGGTGATGGGTGATCTGTCGTCTCGCCGCGCCCGGGTCGTCGGCACCGATAAAGTCGGTGCCGACCGCACGCTGGTGAAAGCCGAGGTACCGCAGACCGAGCTGATCCGGTATGCGATCGAACTGCGTTCGCTGACCCACGGCGCCGGTTCGTTCACCCGCGGTTTCGCCCGATATGAGCCGTTGCCGGAGTCCTCGGCGTCTGTCGCCGTGGCCGCCGGCAGCAACGCCTAACCCCCGCCGACCACCGAAAGGACTCTCAATGACGACCATCGCCGGGCTGCCCGCGCACATCCTGCTGCTGCATCTCGTGGTGGTGCTGGTGCCACTGACCGCGGTCCTGCTCATCCTGTGCGCGGTGTGGCCGGCGGCACGCCGACGGCTGGTCTGGCTGGTGGCGGCGCTGGCGGCCCTCATCTTGCTGGTCACCCCGGCGACGGTGACCGCCGGCGAGTGGCTGGCGGACACCGGCAAGATCGGCGGGTCGCCCGACCTCGACCGCCACATGACCGCCGGCGGGTACGGCCTCTACATGGCGCTCGGGCTGGCCGTCGCGGCGGCACTGCTGGCCGGCCTGCACGTGGCACTGTCGCGCGGCGGCACCGTGACGCCGGTGGTGCGGTTGACGATCGCCACGATGGTGATCGCCCTGGCCGGCGGGTCGATGTTCGCGATCCACACCATCGGCGAATCGGGGAGCAAGGCGGCCTGGGGCAGCTTGCTGGCGCCGGCGGAAGACGGCTAAATCTGCACTGCACCCGTTGCGCTTGGCACAATGGACGCCATGGACAGGGTGAGGCGGGGAATTCTGGCGATGGCGGGGTCGGTGGCCCTGGTGATGGGGCCGTCCATCGGCATCGGCCAGGCGGCGCAGCCGGCGCCGGCGCCGGGGATCGCCGTCGCGGCGATCGAGCCGGCGGCCGGTTCGGTGGTGGGGGTGGCCTACCCGGTGATCGTGACGTTCACCGGGCCGGTGATCGACCGGGAGGGCGCCGAGCGCGGCATCCACATCGCGGTGACCGGAAAGACGGCATCGGGCATGCCTTCCGGGCATTTTGAATGGGTCAGCGATGATGTCGTGCACTGGGTTCCCGACGGGTACTGGTCACCGCACAGCACGATCGAGGTCGACGCCCACGGCATGTCGACCGGCTTCGAGACCGGCGACGCGGTGCTGGGGGTCGCCGACATCTCCGATCACACCTTCACCGTCAGCGTCAACGGAGACACGCTGCGGGTGATGGCGGCCTCGATGGGTAAACCCAAGCGACCCACTCCGATCGGCTCGTTCACCGCGCTGTCGAAGGAGCGCACCGTCAAGTTCGATTCACGCACCATCGGCATCCCGCTCAACGACCCCGAGGGCTACCTGATCAACGGCGAGTACGGCGTGCGGGTCACCTGGTCCGGCGTCTACGTCCACTCCGCACCGTGGTCGGTGGGTTCACAGGGCTACTCCAACGTCAGCCACGGCTGCATCAACCTGAGCCCCGACGACGCCGCGTGGTACTTCAACACGGTGCAGCTGGGCGATCCGATCGTGGTGCAGGCCTAACGTTCAGCAGGCGCCCAGCACCGCGGTCGGCATGTGCGCCACGTACCGATCGGCGCGCTGCTGCGGGCCCATCTCCGACGGAGCGCCCAGGTGGCGCAGCCGACCGATCATGCGGCGGCCCGCCCGGCGCACTGCCGAGCTGTCGTTCTTCGAGGTGCACTGTGTGATAACAAAAGTCATGATTCTTCTCCTGCCGTGATTGCCGCCGGATCGCGTCGGCGGAACTCGCGGATCAGGCCGCGGCGGAGACGCCGGGGCCGGTGAGGGACAGATCGGTATTCGAACTCGGATACGGTCCGTCGCTGGGACTCATTTCGTCCCTCACCTCCTTCCGGCCAAGACACGCGGGGATGTCGTTGCGCTCCATGTTCCCATCGAAACCGCTGGTCGTCAAACGACCCGGCGACCATCGAGCGGCGCGCACAAGCGCGGTGGCGGACCATATTTGGCCCGCCACCGCGTTAGCGTCGACCTGGATCAGAGCAGCCCGAGCAGCTCCAGGTCGGTGATGTACTTGACGATCACCGCCGGTGTCACATGCGGGATGTCCTGGGTTGCACCGATTTTCGCCTCCTGCACCGCGGCCCGGAACTTGTCGGTGGGCGCGATGGACCCGCAGATGGCCGGCTGCGGCTTCTGGTAGTTGTGCAACAACGGCAACAGCGACGCCTGACGTTGCCGTTCCGGCAGCGCACGCAGCGTGGTCTCGAACCGCTGCAGCCAGTCGCCGTAGTCGTCGATCCGTTCGATCGGGTGGCCGGCCTCGATCAGCCAATCGACGAACTCGTCCATGCCGAGGCCGTCGTCGTAGGGGTTCATCACGTGATAGGTGGCGAACCCGGCGTCGGCTATGCCGACCGAACCGGCCCCCAGCGTGGTGGACGCCTCGGCGATGAACTCCACCGGCAGCCCGTCGTAGTGAGCACGCTGCCGGTTGCCGTCGGCGTCCAACTCGTAGAACGAGGCGGGCGCCACGCCGGCGGCGACCAGGCTGAACATCATCCGGGTGAACATGTCCGGCAGGTTGAGCTGACCGGCGTAGCTGGTGTCGGCCAGGATCATGTCGCAGCGGAACACCGCGACCGGCAGCCCGCACAGCTCGTGGGCTTCGCGCAGCAGCACCTCGCCGGCCCATTTGCTGTTGCCGTAGCCGTTGGCGTAGCCGTCGTTGATCGCCCGCAGCGGGCTCATCTCCCGCACGTCGGCGTCCTCGGTGAAGCGATCCAGCGGGATCTGGTCGCCGACGCCGATGGTCGAGAAATAGCTGAACGGTTTGATCTTTCCGGTGAGGGCGACCCTGATCAACTCGGCGGTACCGACCGCGTTCGGGCCGAACAGCTCGCTGTAGGGCAGCACGTGGTTGACCAGCGCGGCCGGGTCGACTATCACATCGACGGTGTCGGCCAGGCGCTGCCACACCTGTTGGTCCAGGCCGAGATTCGCCTCGCCCTTGTCCCCGGCGATGACCTCGAGGTGTTCCGCGGCCAACTCGGTGTAGCGGGCCAACAGTTTCGGGTCCCCGCTGTCGAAGGTGGCGTCCAGCCGGGCCCGGGCATCGGCGTCAGAACGCGCCCGCACCAGACAGATCAGCTTGCCGCCCACCGGGGCCAGCCGCTCCAGCCAGGCAAGCGCCAGGTAGCGGCCCAGGAAGCCGGTGGCGCCGGTCAGCAACACGGTGTGCACCGGCCCGGAGTGGGCGGGCAACGTTGGCGCCGCCGCCAGGGTTTCCTCGTCGAGGAACTTGTCCAGGGTCAGGTCGGCGGCGGCCACCTCGACGGCGTCACGGCCGTGCACGGAGTCGAACGTCGGACGCCCCGAGCCGGATTGGCCGCTCCGCAGCTGTGTCTCGATATAGGCGGCGATGGCCGCGAGATCGGTTGCCGGGCTGACGATCACGCCGACCGGAACGTCGACGTCGAAGATATCGCGCAGCAGGTTGCCGAAGGTCAGCGCCGACAGTGAATCCCCACCCAGGTCGGTGAAGTGCGCGTCGGGGGCCAGGTCGGCGGCCGATGCGCCCAGCAGGGCGGCGGCGGCGCGGCCGACGGTCTCCAGCGCGGGGCGCTGCGCGCCGTGCTGCAGCAGCTCGCTCAGCTCATTGGCCTGGCCCTCGGCCAGTTCGGCGTAGCGCTGTTCGAGACGACCGCCGTAGTGCGCCTTGAGCTTCGGCCAGGCCAGCTTGCGAATCCCGGTGAGCAGCCCGTTCTCGAGACTGAATGGTTCGGTCTCGACGATGAAGTCGCGCGGCACCTCGTAGGACTGCAGGCCGGCATCTTTGGCCACCCACTGCAGCGACTCGGCGATCGCCGACTTCAGGCCCGTGGCGTCGGATTCGAAGCGCTGCTGCGCTTCCGGGGTCGGCACCACGACGGCCAGCAGGTAGGGCTGCGCACTGTTGCCGTAGACGTAGATCTGGCGCACCAGCGGGCTGTTGCCGAACGCCGCCTCCAACTTCGCCAGTGTGACGAACTCACCCTGGGCGAGCTTGAGGACGTTGTTGCGCCGGTCGACGTAGACCAGCTGGTCGGGGCCGATCTCTGCGACGACGTCGCCGGTGCGGTAGTAGCCGTCCGCGTCGAACACCTCGGCGGTGATCTCCGGGCGCTTGTAGTAGCCGGGGAACAGGTTCTCGGTTTTGAGCAGCAGTTCACCGCGCGGGTGGGGCTTGTCGGTGCCGAAGTAGCCCAGGTCGGGCACATCGACCAGCTTGTAGTCGAGCACCGGCGGCCGCTGCACGGCGCCGTCGAAGAGCACCATGCCCGCCTCGGTCGATCCGTAGCCGTTCAGCACGTGCATCCCGGTGAGTTCGGAGACCCAGGAACGTAATTCGTCGGAGATCGGGGCCGAGCCGGTCATCGCGAAGATGCAGCGCCCGCCGAGCAGGTCGCGCCGCATCTCGGCGAGCACCTGGGCTTCGGCGGTGGCGCGGTCGGCGCCGGTGATCCCGTTGACTTCACTTTGGAAGTGCTGGTAGAGCATCTCCCAGATCCGGGGGACGAAGTTGAGTTCGGTGGGCCGGACCAGCGCCAGGTCCTCGAGGAAGGTGGACAGGTCGCTGCGGGCGCTGAAGTAGGCGGTGCCGCCGTTGCCGAGGGTGCCGTAGAGGATGCCGCGGCCCATGATGTGGCTCATCGGCATGAAGTTCAGCGTGATCGAGGCGGCGGTCGGGCCGAACCAGTGCTTGGCCGAGCGCACCCACATCCGCGCGACGTTGCGCTGTGGGTACATCGCACCCTTGGGGGCACCGGTGCTGCCGGAGGTGTAGACCAGCAGGGCCAGCGGGTCGGTGTCCTCGCCGGCGTCGTGGACCGGCAGCTCCGCCGGGGATAGCGTCCGGCCGCACGTCAGCAGCTCGGCCAGCGGCTCGACGACGACCTCGGCGCCGGCCAGCTGCGCGCGCGCGTCGGCCAGCGCTTCACGGTGGTCGTCGACCTGCTCGTGGTAATCGAAGACGACCAGGCGGGTGGGGGCCGGACCCGTCCGGACCAGCTCGACCGCATCGGCCAGCGAGTCGATGCTGGCGGCGATCACGCGGGGCTCGGTCTCGGTCACGATCGGGGTCAGGGTGCTCACCGCCGCAGAGGTCTGCAGCGGCACGGAGACCGCGTCGATCTGGCCCAGGGCGATGTCGATGACGGTGTAGTCGACGCTGGTGAAGCCCAGCACCGCCACCCGGTCACCGGGACGGACGGCGGCGGCGACCAGGGCGGCACTCAGGGCGCGGACCCGTTCGGCCAGCTCGCCGTAGCTGATGGTGTCGTAGCGGGGCTGCAACTGTGCGACGGTGCGTCCGGCGTCGGTGACGAAGGCGACGGCACGCTGGCCCAGTGCGGGCCGGTCGGCGTAGCCGGCCAGCGCGGTCCGCACGATCTGCGGCAGCACCAGGCCGGGCTGGGCGATGGCGTCGGCGACGGCCTGGTCGGGTTGGGCGGCGGCGAATTGCGGGTCGGCGGCTGTCAGTTCGGCGACCTGGCGGGCCTGCCGATCCTCGGCAACGGGCAGATCAGTAAGCATCATGTGGAACCTCTAATGGGATATCTGGCGAAGTGTTTTTGAAAGGCGCGACGCTGCGCTGATAGATACAATGTTAGCAAAACTAATTTAATTCCGGATGGGGCTGCCGCTGTGACATCACCCTCAACGCCGGGTTGCGAGTGGCCCGGCACACGATCAGCTGAGCGACTCCTCCAGCCACGGCAGCAGCCACTTCACCCCTTCGGGGGTCAGGTGAATCCCGTCGCTACGCACTTTGATGCCGTCCACCTTGGCGGTGTAGGCGCCGCCCGGCCCCAGTTTCTTGTTCAGGTCCACCACCGTCACGGCGTCGCGCCCGGCGACCACCCGCCGCAGCAGGGCGTTCCAGCGGTCGACTCGCTTCGGGTCGTCCTCCGGCCACAAGCTGCCGTCGGACCGCTCGCCGTAGCGGCTGTAGGGCACCGTCGTCACCACCACGCGGCTGCCGGCGGACTCCAGCACGTCGAGCGCGCGGCGCCATTCGGCGGTCAGGTAGGCGTCGAACGTCGGGTCACCGATGTGGGTCCACTGGCCCTCGTTGACGCGGTCCACCGTCTCCCAGCGGCCCGCGATCAACAACACCACGTCGGGGCGGTCGGCCTTGACCTGCCGCGTCCACCGGGCCGGCCACCCGTCACAGTCCGGACCCTGGTCGATGGTCTTTCCGGCCCAGCGGTAGGGCCCGGCGCGCACGATGCTGCAGCCGACGACGGTGTGGTCGATGAAGTCATAGCCCGGCGTGGCCGGCAGGTAGTGCATCAGCGTCCAACCGATCGAGTCGCCGAACACCGAGACGGTGCGCGGCCGGTTGGGGTCATGGCGCACGGGCTGCGGCCGGGGCTTCCGGGATTCCCCAAGCGGGCTCGGCGGCGACGGCGACACGGCGGCAGCCGCCGCCACATCGGGGGTCAGCCCGGTCTGCGCGGCAGGCCGCTCGACGACCGGGACCACGAACACGGTGACCGCCACCGCGGTGGCGCTGACCGCCGCCCCGAGCGGCAGCATCGACACCTGCGCCGGCCGCCAGTGGCGGATCGGCTCCTCGATGACCCACCACGACACCGCGGCCAGCAGCAGCGTGGCGGCGCACCGCACGGCGAACAGCGCCCACCCCGACCAGCCGGTGCGCTCGCCGTTGAGCACCAGAAAGACCGGCCAGTGCCATAGGTACAGGCCGTAGGAGATGGTCCCGAGCCACACCAGCGGAGTCCAGGCCAGCGCTCGGCCCACCAGCCCGCCCTGATGCAGCGCGACGGGCGCGATCACCGCGATCGCCGCCACGGCCACCAGGGTCAGCAGGCCGCCCTGGAACTCCGCGGCACTGCCGGTGGCGCGGTGCGCCGCAGTCGCCAGCACGGCCAGCCCGGCCAACGGGAGCAGCCGGGCGACCCAGCGTCCCCGGCGGGTTCGCACCACCGACCAGCCGGCGGTCAGCGCCGGCCAGTCCCCCACCAGCAGGGCCGCCGCGGCGGCGCCGATCAGCAGTGCTTGCGCCCGGGTGTCGGTACCGAAGTAGACCCGGTCGCGCGTGGCATCCGAGGCCAGCATCTCGGCCGCGGCCGCCGACGCCGCCGCACCGGCGCTGGCCAGCAGGAACACGGTCAGCCGCACCCCACCGACGCTGGGCAGCCGGCCGCGGCGCCGGGCGCGCAGACCCAGCAGCAGGGTGACCGCGATCAGCAGCAGCGGCCAGACGAAGTAGTACTGCTCCTCGACGCCCAGCGACCAGGTGTGCTGCAGCGGCGACGGGGTGCCGGCCTCGGTGAAGTAGTCGGTCTGCTGGGCGACGAATCGCCAGTTGGCCACCCAGAAGAACGCGGCGATCGCGTCCTCCCGCAGGCCCACGACCGCGTCGGACGGCAACAGCTCGTGGGCGATCGCGACGGTCAGCACCATCAGCACCAGGGCGGGCAGCAGTCGGCGGCCGCGGCGGATCCAGAAGCCGGTGAGGTCGATGCGCCCGGTCCGGTGTAGCTCGTCGATCAGCAGCGAGGTGATCAGGAATCCGCTCAGCACGAAGAACAGGTCGACGCCGATGAACCCGCCCGACACCCCGGGGATGCCGCCGTGGTCGGCCAGGACCAACGCGACGGCTATCGCGCGCAGGCCGTCGAGGGCGTGAATCCCCGGCCGCCGCCGCTCCCGCCGATCCCGGTCCGCGGCGCGTGCGGTGGTCAGCCGGGCGGCACGCGGGGCCGGCGCGACCCAACGGGTTCGGCCCGAGGTGCGCACGGAGGTGGCCCGGCGAGTCCGGCTCCCGACCGGTCGACTCATCTCCTGTTGGTCGCTGGTGGCGACGATTGGTCGATCCTCTCGCTGGTGGACCACCGAAAGCTTAGGGGGCGAGCGGGCGTCGTACCGGGAGGACACGCTCGGTGTCAGGAGACCAATTGGGCAGTGCGCCACCAGATCAGCGCAACGAAAAGCGCAAGCAGTGCGACACTGACCGCGACTTGGATCTGAGTGCGGCGTGGCGCCGCGGGATAGACGTAGGCGCCCGCGACCAGCACCCCGGTGACCAGGCCGCCGACATGGCCCTGCCAGCTGATCTGCGGGATGGTGAACGTGAAGACCAGGTTGATCACGATGATCGCCGCCACCCAGCCGATGTCCATCTGCAGTCGCCGGCCGACGATCAGCGTCGCCCCGAACAAGCCGAAGATGGCCCCGGAAGCCCCGGCGGTGGCGGTGTTCAGCGGCGCCAGCAGATAGACCGTGACCGAACCACCCAGCGCGCTGAGCAGATACAGCGCGCTGAATCGGGCCCGGCCGAGCAGGCCTTCCAGCGGCGGGCCCACCACATACAGCGCCCACATGTTCAGCAACAGGTGCATCGCCCCGTAGTGCAGGAACGCCGAGGTCAACAGCCGGTAGAGCTGCCCGTCGGCCACCGCCGGCGACCAGAGCACCAACTCGGAGTCGAGCTGGCCGGATGACATCTGCCCGATGAATGCCAGCACGTTCAGCGCGATCAGCCCGAAGCTGATCACCGGTGTCGCCGAGGCGGCCCGCACCAGCGGGCGAGACCGGCGCGGCGCGCCGCCCTGCTGGGCGCAGTCGACGCAGTGCTGCCCGACGGCGGCGCCACGCATGCACTCACCACAGATGTAGCGCTCACAGCGGGTGCAGCGCAGTGCGGTGGCCCGGTCGGGGTGCCGGTAGCAGACGGTCATGGATACACCTTCTCATCGGGACCCTCGCATCGGCACGGCGGTAGATTTCATGTCGTGGCACCTCCCGCTCCGCGCCGAGCACTCAATGACGTCGTCACCCGGTTCTGGAGCTTTGCCGCTCCGGCCTATGACACCCGCTTCCTGCAACGCTGGGTCTATCGCCCGGCCCAGGACGAGCTGATTGCCGCGCTGCGGTCTCATCAGCCGGCCCGGGTCGCCGACATCGCCTGCGGCACCGGCATCCTGGCCGACCGCATCGAACGCGAGCTGCAACCCGATGCCGTCTACGGAGTGGATATGTCCGACGGGATGCTCAACGAGGCCCGGACGCGGTCACCGCGGGTGCAGTGGCTGACCGGGCCCGCCGAACAGCTGCCGTTCGAGGACGAGACGCTCGACGCGGTGGTCACCAGCTCGGCGTTTCACTTCTTCAACCAACCGGCCGCGGTGCGGGAGTTCCACCGGGTCCTGGCGCCGGGCGGGATGGCCGCGGTCACCGCGATGAGCCCCCGGCTGCCCGATCCGCTCCAGCTGGCCGGGATCCGGTGGAACCCGTCGCGCCAGCCCTCGCCGAGTGAGATGCGCACGCTGTTCACCGACGCCGGATTCGCCGTGGCCGACCAGCATCGAGTGGCGCGACCGGCATGGACGCTGCTGGTGTCGGACCTGATCACGGTCGGCGTCAAGTCGTAACGAGCTTCGGCCTCCACGCCCGCCGATGCGCCGGCCTCAGCCGAACATGTTCTGCAGCCACTCCGGGACAAACAGGTCCACGGCCTCGGTCGCTATGTTGTTGCTGGCTACTTGAATTCCATCCATGAGGCCGGACACCGCCTGATCGGGGTGCAAGAAGTTATTTTGCGCAACCATCATGATGTTCTCGAGGCTGAAATCATCCTTGTTGGCCAGGATCATACCTATAGTGTCCTTGTCCACCTGCAATGCCACGGCGCTGAGATATCCAATTCCTGTCAGCTTCAATCCCAGTCCGGTGAGTTCGCCGTTGCCGAACATACCACTCAAGAACCCTTGGAGGTTATAGGCGCCGACGGCATTCTTCACACTATTGGCAAGTATGTCCACGATGGAACTGTAGTTGTTGAACAGATAGCGGCCCACATCCCCGTTGAAGTTGCCGAGACTCTGCAACAGTTCGTCGAGTCCCGTGGCGCCCAACGGGTGGGCCTCCAGGTTTGCCAACAGTGTTTCCAGGTCCTCACTCCGCAGCGGCGGCGCGAGTGCAGCCACAATATCTTTGAGCGGGTCGGGAAACCCGGTAACGTCGCCGGGGCCACCGGGATCGCCCGGGTCACCTGGGTAGCTGGGGAAGGCATGGTCACCGAATTCGGGCGCGAATCCCGGTATCTGAGTAAAGATCTGCGGGTAGAAACCCTTGTCGAAGAATACGACGTCGTGTCCATAGCCTCTTTCTTCGTACAGCGGCACTCCGACATCCATTTTCCAAGCTCCAGTCATATAGCCAATACCGGTGCCGGGATCGGTCTGCCAGGCCACCATGTATGCATCGGATGGGCCGTAGTCACCCGTGAGTAGGGAAGGAAAAACCGGCTGTTGAGTGATTTGAGCCATCATATCGTAAAGGGGGGTATCCACCGGCGATATGGAGAAGTACTGATTGATATACATCGAGCCGAGTTCGCGTTCCATCGCAGTTTCCGCCTCGATCCATGGATCGTCGTAGTAATCCACGTAGGACAAAGCGAGCAGTTGCACAACCGCAGACAGCAGGGAGTCGCCCGCTGGAGCCGCCATGGCAGCGGAATCCACTCCGGCCGCCGCGGTGGCGATCCCGCCCCCCTGCACCGCTGCCACACCGGTACCCAATGCCAGCGCCAGCGCGCCGACCCGCGCACCGATCCCAGGGTAGTGGATCATTTCAACCCCTCCATCGTGTTCTTTCAGCAAATTATTAGGCGAAAGATAGCAACGTCCGCGTCGTCGCCGATACAGGGTTTTCCCTTGTCTTTTGCAGCGGCCTTACAGTGGTCGGGTCACCAGCGCAAGGCGGTACCCTCGCCTGGTATGAGATCGACGATGTTGGCTGGCACGGTGGCTATCACGCTGGCTGCGGCTTGGGCCGGTGCCGGCTCCGCAAGTTCGGAACCGGCGCCACCGCCGGGACCCAAACAGGTGATCGACACCGACGGCACCTTCACTGTCGGAAAGGACATTGCGCCGGGCACCTACCGCTCCGACGGACCGCGCGAGGGAAACGCCTGCTACTGGCGTCGAAACAGCGGCGACAAGATCGTCGACAGCGCGATGACCAAGAAACCGCAGGTGGTGCTGATCGAGCCCAGCGACACCACCTTCCGGACCGACCGCTGCGCGCCCTGGCAACTGACCGAATGCCCGCCCACCTGTGCACCGGTGCCGCAGCAGTCGGCGGGGCTGCCCGACGTGCTCAAGGGTTTCGTGCCCCAGCAACGGCCGCCCGCTCCCGCGCCCGCCCCCAGCGGGGGTTAGCCGGGGCCGGCGCCCGTCACTTGGTGTCGAGTTGGTGCGGGCAGTAGGTGTTGGCCGCAATGGCAGCGAACTGCGCCGCGCCGTCGGTGGTGAACCCGGGATTGGTGGCCTTCAGGTCGGAGATCACCTGCAGGCCGGGTTCGCCGCGGTCCACCAGCCCGCAGACCGCACGGGCGGCCTCGATGGCCTGACCGGCGCTGCTGTAGGTGATTCCGGCGGCGTCCAGCGACTCCAGGAAGGCCGCGTGGTGGACGGCGACGGCCGCAGCGTCGGAGTCGAGCTGGGCGCCCGGCCCGGGGTCGGCGGCTGCCGGAACCGCGCCGACGGCGAGGCCGGCGGCAACGCCCAGCGCCCACCGCTGCTTCACGGCAGCGCCGTCGCCGTGGCGGATCCGGCGGCGCCGGCCGTCCCGGCGTCCCGGGCGGTTTTCCTCAGGTGCACCGCGTGGAAACCGGGCTTCTTCGCCAGTTCCTCGAGCAGGTCGTCCAAGCCCGCCTCGTCGATCTGCCAGTGCTGCACCGCATCCTTCTGCTTCTGCAACTGGGCCAGCACCCGGTCGAGTTGAACCGGGGCGGTGCCCTTGCCGCCCTTGCCGCCGCTGCCGGACCCGCCGCGGATATTGGCGCCGTTGATCAGCTGCGCGCCCGGAGCCCCCAGCGCGCCGCCGGTCAGGGCACCCAACGCCGCCGGGTTGAGCAGACCGGCCGGGCCGGCCACCGGCGCCGCGACGGCGCTGCCGGCCGTCGGCAGCGAGGTCGGCAGCGCGGTGGCGGCCAGCCGGATCGCCGGGGTCGCGGTCGCCCAGCCGGGCGGCACCGACAACGCCCCGACCGTAGGCGCGGCGCCCACTCCGGCCGTCACCGCGCGGGCCATGCCGCCGCGCGCCGCCGACGCCGGCCCACCGCTCAAACCGGCGCCCAGCCCAGCACCGAGCGCGGACCGCGGGATCTCCGGCAGCAGCGCCTGCGGCTTGTAGAACGACTTGAATTGGACCATGCCGAAGTTGGGCCCGCTCAGCACGACATTGCCCAGCCCACCGAATTTCATGACCCCACCGAGGGTGCTGAACAGTCCTTCGTAGATGCCCGGGATCTCGGCGGCATCCCCGGCCGCGGCGAGGCCCGGTCCGGCTTGGCCGGCCGGGTTGGCGGACTGCGGCGGCGAGGCGAACGGGGTGAGCCGGGTGGCCGACGCGGCGGCGGCCTCGTATTGGACCATCGCGGCGGCGTCCTGGGCCCACATCTGCGCGTACTGGGCGTCAGCGGCCGCGATCGCCGCGGTGTGCTGCCCGAGGGTGTTGGTCGCCAGCAGCGCGTCCCGCAGGCTGCGGTTGGCCGCGATCACCGGCGGTGGCACCACGGCGGCCAGCGCCACCTCGAAGGCGCTCGCCGCGGCACCGGCCTGCGCCGCCGCCTGGGTGGCCTGCGCGGCCGCACCCGACACCCAGTCCACGAAGGGCGTTGCGGCAGCGACCATCGCCGTCGACGACGGACCCACCCAGTCGAGCGTCAACGTCGACAGCACGGCGCGATAGGAGGCCGTGACGGACTGCAGTTCGGTGGCCAATCCCTGCCAGCCGGTGGCCGCGGCCAGCAGGGATTCGGCGCCCGGGCCCGCGTAGAGCAGGCCGGAGGTGACCTCCGGGGGAATGGTGGCGAAGTCGATCACGACGCACCCCCCTCCTCGGGTACCGGGATGACCAGAATGGTCGCGGTGGTCAGCGCCTCGGTGTCGGGCGCCTTGTCGATCACCCGCGCGGCACCGCCCGCGACGGACTGCACCGCGGTGCCACCGACGGCGCGGCCGGCCAGGCTCGCCAGCGCCATCTCATTGAACATCGCAGTCGATGAGCCCTCGACAGCGAACGCCGAGGCGCCGGCGCTGGTCGGGCTGCTCGACAGTGCCGCCGGCAGCGCCTTTCCGGCCGGTGCGGCGGTGGCCCAGCTCGCCGGCACGGACAGCGACCCGACCATGCTCGCCTGCCCGGCGCTCGCCGCCACCGTGGCGCCGGTCGAGCCCACCGCGGACAGTGGCAGCTGGGAGGAGATGTACCCACCCGTCAGCGGGCCGAGGGCACCGGTGACCGGGGCCGGGCCGCTGAGCACGCCGGCCACCCCGGGCGGGTTCTGGGCCAAGCCCACCAGCTGGCCGGCGATCAGCCACCCGCTGCCGAGGTTGGAGAGGTGACCGAGCGGCGAGTACGGCCCCACCAGGTCGCCCAGCAGCTCGCCGATGCCGCCGATCCCCGAACCGACGTCACCGAGGGACGGCGCCGTCTGCGCCGGGGATGGGTTGAGGTTCTGCAGCGCTCGGGGCACCGCCGACATCAGCTGCGAAACCCTCGACGGGGCGGCCGAGGCGGTCCTGACCCCGGCATTCTCGGCCGCCGTGACCGCCCGGGTCACGGCGGCGAGGTCGGCGGCCTCCGGAGCCGGGTCGAACACGCTGACCTGGGTGGCAGCCGCCGCCGAGCCGGCGTAGGCGTACATGGCGGCGGAGTCCTGCGCCCACATCTCGGCGTAGAGCGCATCGGTCGCCGCGATCGCCGGGGTGTGCTGTCCCAGCAGGTTCGTCGCAACCAGCGTCATGTGCAGGCTGCGGTTGGCCGCGATCACCGGCGGCGGGACGTGCGCCGCGAACGCGGCCTCGTAGGCTGTGGCCGCCGCGGCGACCTGGGCGGCCACTTGCTCGACCCGCAGCGCCGTCGCACCGATCCACTCCGCGTAGGGGGCAGCTGCTACCGCCATCGACACCGCCGACGGCCCGTGCCAGGACCCGGATAGATCGGCGATCACCGAAGAGTAGGCCGCGGCCGCGGCGTGCAATTCGCCGGCCAGCCCGGCCCACGCTGCGGCGGCGGCCAGCAGCGGCCCGGGCCCCGCTCCGGAATACATCAAGCCGGAGTGGACTTCTGGGGGCGTCGCTGCGAATTCCATCTCACCTGACCTCCGGAAGTGGGGACTCCGACGACCACCCAAGGTGGCTAGAAAGCGAATCTAAAGTGACTCTCTGGTAGATCGCCGGGAGGTAACTGTCCGACATCCTGGAGAAGGCTGTGCCCGCGATCACATGGCGGCGGGCGGCCCCGACCGGCAGCCATCTTACTGTTACGCCAAGATACTCTTAAGTTTCTTAATTTGTGTGTATCGTGGGCCCCTGGCGTCGGGAAGGGGATTGCGGTGGGCGAATCGGGAACGTCTGCGGTCGTGCTGGGAGCCGGGATGGCCGGACTGCTGGCGGCTCGGGTGGTCTCGGAGTTCTACGACTCCGTCACGGTGGTGGACCGGGATCGGCTGCCCGACCACCCGGTCCACCGCAAGGGGGTGCCGCAGGGCCGCCACCTGCACAGCTTCCTCAGCGGCGGCACGAACATCCTCGGTGAACTGTTCCCCGGCATACTCGACGAGCTCAACCGGACAGCCAGACTCGCCGACCCGAAGTCCCTGGCGGTTTACAGCGCGAGCCGGCCGTTCCTGGAGTTCCAGGTGCGAGGGGGCGTCGACCGGATCGGCAACGTCGCCTTTCTCGACGGCCACGACGCGATCGAGCCGGTGCACGACCGGGACACCGTCACCGGCGTCCGGGTCAAAAATCAACGCAACCGCCTCACCCAGGTGCTGCACGCCGATCTGGTCGTCGACGCGACGGGCCGCGCCGCGCGCAGCGCCGAGTTCCTGGCCGGGCACGGCTTCGGCAGCGTGCCCGAGCAGCGCCGCGACGCGAATTGGGGCTACTCCAGCCAGTTAGTGCGCATCCCGCCGGGCCGGCTCGCCGACCGGCTGGTCTTCGTCAACCGGGGCCGGCCCGCCCCGGTGCTGTTGCTGATGGCCTGCGAGCGCGATACCTGGATGCTGGCCATCGCCCGCCGCGGCGAGCACGGTCCTCCCCCAACCGATTTCACCGCCATGCTGGCCGCGGCCAAACAAGTCCTGCCGGCCGGCATCCTGGCGGGGTTACGCGATGCCACGCCAATGGGCGAGCTCGCGGTGTCCCACGACACCGGTGCGTTGTGGCACCGCTACGACCGAATGCCGCGGTTGCCCGCCGGGCTGGTGGTGATCGGCGACGGGCTGTGCCGGCTCAATCCGCTGCACGGACAGGGCATGACGATGGCCGCGCTCGAAGCGGTCGCGCTGCGCGACTGCCTGCGAGAAGGCGGACCCGAGCTGCCGCAGCGGTTCTTTCGCGCCGCGGCCCGCCGGATCGCGCCGGTCTGGGCAGCGAACGGCGCAGCCGACCAGCCGTCCTCGCCGGATCGCCCGCGCCCGATCCGCCACCGGCTCGGCCGCTGGTTCGCCGATGCGGCCGGAACCGCCGCGGCCCGCGACATGGTAGTCACCGAACGCCATCCCACCCGCCGGCTGCTGCCCGAAAACCCGGCGGGCACACTGCTTTCGCCACACCCCAGCGCAGGAGGCTCCCATGCTTGACGCGATCTACCGGGCCGCTCGCGGCCGGATCGGGGCGCTGGCCGCCGGGCTCGGCGACCACCAACTGCGCACCCCTGTCCCGGCCACGCCCGGCTGGACGGTGCACCACGTGCTGGCCCACCTGGTCGGCGGTGCCGCCGACGTGTTGGCCGGCCGTCTTGACGGCGCGCCCGGTGACTCCTGGACGGCGCGGCACGTCGCCGAACGGCGTCGCCGGCCGGTCGAGGAGTTGCTCGACGAATGGCAACGTGCCGCCCCGGCCGTCGAAGCAAGCCTGCCGGAGCGGCACACCGGCCCGAACCTGGCCGCGGACGCGATCTGCCACGAAGCAGACCTGCACGAGGCGCTGGGTCTGGCGCGCACCGACCGCGAGCACTGGCAGCCGTTCCTGGCGGCGATGGGCCACTTCCCCGGCCGGCGGCTGCGCGACACCGCAACGCTGGTGATCACCGATGAGCTGGACCGGCAATGGCGTTGCGGGTCAGGGGAGTCGGTAATGGAGTTGCGCGCCGACGGCTACGAGCTGCTGCGCGGGCTGTTCAGCCGGCGGTCGCGACGGCAGATCGCCGGCTGGGACTGGTCGCCGGCACCGCCGGCTGAGCTGGTCGACGGGTTCGGTGCGTTCGGCCCCCGCGACGACGACCAGCCGATCCCAGTCGGCTAAGTACAGGCGGCCAACCGCGGCGGGGAGAACGTCACCGAGCCGACTCCCCCGACGATCAGTCCGTTCTCGGCCAGCGCCATCGCAGTCACATACGAGCAGGTCTGAATCTCGGTCAGCCCGTTGAGGTACACCACGTCGAAGGCGTAGGCGAAGTTGCGAACCAGTTGTCCCGCCGTCCACGGCGCGTCGACGACGAAGCCCAGCGACGATCCCGACCGAGCGCCGAGTACCCGGGGCCCGCGCTCACCGATGTGCGGTGTGATCGAGAAGGCTACGCCATCACGCTTGGTACCGGTCAGACCGGTGCTGTTGATCCGGTAGCCGGTGGCAGCGGCCGGCACCAACGGCCCGGGCCGGATATTGGTGCTGAACAACACCGAGTAATTCGTGCCGCCCGCGACGGCGGTGGTGCTGAAACTGGTCGAAGTGAACTCTTCGGGCAGTTGCACCACGCAGTTCTCGATCAGTTCGTCGGGATCACCGCAGTCCTGCGAGCCGGGCGGCACCGCCAGGGCGCGGGGCGCGGCGAGTGCGATGCCCAGGACCGGCACCGACCAGGCGGCGCCGCGCACGAAGGTGCGCCGGCTGATCGTCTTGTCCGGAATCTCTGTCACGAGTGACCCCTCTTCCGCGCCGCTGTCAGTCCCGCAGTGCCGAAACTACCCGCTCGCCGAACTCGGCGATGGTCTGTGGCGCGGCGAAATCGGAGAACCACACGTAGAAGCGTTGCGCGCCCTGGTCGCGCAGACCGGCGAAGTAGGCGGTCAGTTCGTCGGCGCGGCCGCAGACCAGGCCGGGGCCGAGCGCGCTGAAGCGGCGGCGGGCCTTGGAGATCACCGCAGCGCCGTCAGCGGCGTCGACGCCGTCGCCGACGAAACCGACCATCTGCTGCACCGAGGCCCGCGCCGTGCCGATTTTGCCCACCAGGTTCGGCAGTTCGTCGACGTGGGTGGCCGGAAGATTCCACCAATCAGCGTGTTGGGCAACCAGTTTCAGCATCCGCGGGCCTCGTCCGGCCAGCAGCAACGGGATCGGGCTGCTCGGGGTGGGCAGCTGGGTGTCCTCGCCGCCGGCCCAGTAGCGCCGCAATGCGATCACCGTCTGCTCCAGGGCGGTCACCCGCCCGCCCGCGGTCGGCGCGCCGAGGCCGAACCGGGCCAGCTCGTCGGGCATCGACCCCGATCCCAGGCCGAGCTCGAAACGGCCACCGGAGGCTTCGGCCAGCGTCACCGCTTGCTTGGCCAGCACCGCCGCGTGCCGGAACGCATCGCAGAGCACCAGGTGGCCGATCCGCAGTCGCTCGGTGTGCGCGGCGACCCAGGTGGCGATCGTCATCGCCTCCCAGAGCGGCGCGTCGGGTGCCATCGGTGTCTCGAGGTGGTCGAGGAACGCCAGGCCGTCGAAACCGCTGGCCTCGGCGGTGCGCGCCCGCTCCACGATGTCGGTGATGCTCAGCCGGCTCTGCGGCAGAAACAGGAACCATTCGGTCATCGGCGGTCTCCGGCTACAGCGCCGCCCAGATCGACTTGGTCTTCAGGTAACCCTCGATGCCCTCGTAGCCGAATTCCTTGCCGACGCCGGACTGCTTATACCCGCCGAACGGCACGTTGTGGTCGAAGGTGAGCTGGCAATTCAGCCCCACCATGCCGGCGTTGAGGCGCTTGCCCAGGTTGTGCGCGCGGGCCAGGTTGGTGGTCCATGCGGTGGCGGCCAGCCCGTAGCTGGTGTCGTTGGCCATCGCGATGGCTTCGTCGTCGTCGTCGAACGGCAGGATCGTGACGACCGGACCGAAGATCTCCTCCTTGTACAGCCGGCTGGTGGCCGGGTCGACGCCGGTGACCACGGTGGGCTTGACGAAGTAGCCCTTGCGGTCCAGCCGGTAGCCGCCGCTGACGATCTCGACGCCGTCCTTGCGGCCCTGCTCGATGTAGCCCAGCACCCGGTCGAGCTGCTTCTGGCTGACCAGCGGGCTGATCATGGCGCCCTCATCCTGGGGCCCTCCCAGCACCAGGTTGTCGCCGATCATCGCGATGCCGGCCACCACCCGCTCATAGACGCTGCGCTGCACGAAGACCCGCGAGCCGCACACGCAGCCCTGCCCGGAGTGCACGAAGATGCCCATCGAGGCCATCATGATCGCCATGTCCAGGTCGGCGTCTTCGTAGATCAGCACCGGGGACTTGCCGCCCAGCTCGAGGGTGACCTTCTTCAGGTTGTCGGCCGAGTCGCGCATGATCTGCTTGCCGACCTCGGTCGAGCCGGTGAAGGCGACCTTCTCCACGTCGGGGTGTGCGGTGATCGCGGCACCGGCGGTGGCGCCGTAGCCGATCACGAAGTTGGTGACCCCTTCGGGCACACCGGCTTCCGCGATCAGCCGTTCCAACAGCACCGCCGACAGCGGAGTCTCCTCGGCCGGTTTGACCACGCTAGAGCAGCCCGCGGCCAGCGCCGGGGCGACCTTGGCGCAGGCGTTGAACAGCGGGCCGTTCCACGGGTAGATCAGGCCGACCACACCGTAGGGCTCCTTGTGGGTGTAGGCGTGGAAACTGGCGTGGGTGCTGTTGACGCCGCCCTCCATCTGCACCTGGTAGCTGTTGCCGCTGATCTTGGTGCACCAGCCGGCGTAGTAGCGGAAGAACTCCGCGCAGGTGGACACGATCATCTCGGACTGGGCCGGCGGCATACCGGCATCCAGGGATTCCAGCTCGGCGAACTCCTTGGCGTGCTCGTCGATCAGGTCGCCGAGACGCCACAGCGCCTTGGCGCGCTGGCGGGCCGGGATGTCGGTCCAGACCCCGGACTGATAGGCCGCCTTGGCGCGGGCGACGGCCTCGTCGACGGCTTCCGGACCGGCGTCGCGGAACTCGGTGATCTGTTCCTCGGTGGCGGGGTCGATCACCGGTATCACCTCGCCGGTGCCGGGGCGCTTCGCCAGATCATCGATTACCGACTGCAGTGCCATGGCAGGACCCTTCGTGTGGCGACAGATGCTGGGCACTTGCTTAGCACCCGGGGTGCGGCCCGGTCAACAACGAGACATTTTATCCATATTCTGTAAAGGTGGCTCTGGTGCGGCCGCTGGTCAGGCCGACCCTGGTGAAGGAGCAGGAAATGGGCGGACTCACTCGCCGTGCGCAGCGCTTCGCGCCGGCTCTGAGTCTGACTGCCCAACTGGGCCGCGGAACGAGACGGGTCCTCACCGATGCGGTCGTCGGCAGATCCGCGCAGCTGCCCCGCCGTGTCACCGACCTGACCGCAGCGCACCTGACCGGGATCCTCGGCCGCCGGGTGACACGCGTGCGAGTGGTCGACGGCGATGCGGGCACGTCCTCGCGGGCCCGGCTGGCACTCGACGGGGACGGCGTCCCCGGCACGGTATTCGTCAAGATGCCCGCCGCAACAGTCGCCACCCGGTTCATCACGGAGCTGGGCCGGCTGGCCGAGACCGAGACCCGGTTCTACCGCGAGGTCGCGCCGCGGCTACCCGATGTACCGCGAGCCTTCGGGACGGCCTTCGACCCACGCACCGGGCGGTTCGCGGTGGTGCTGGAAGACCTCGCCGCCCGGAGTTGCGAATTCGCCGATACCCTGCATCCCTTGAGCCCGGACCGGGCGGCGCTGCTCGTCGAACTGCTCGCCCGGGTGCACGCGGTGTTCTGGGAGCGGCTCCCTGCCTCCGGTGAAGCCGGTCTGGGCTGGGTGTACACGGCGTCGGAGGATCCGGTCTCGCTGCTGACCGGACGGCTGCTGCGGGCATCCGCGAAACGGCTGGCGGAGCGGACCGAAATCCCCATCGGCCGTGGCCGATTCATCGATGAGAACTATCGCGCGGTGGCGTCGCTGATCGACCGCGGGCCGCACACCCTGATGCACGGCGACGCACACCCGGGCAATCTGTACTTCGGCAACGGCCGGGCCGGGCTGTTGGACTGGCAGGCGGTACGGCGTGGACACGTCAGCCGGGAACTCGCCTACTCGTTGATCAACGGCATGACCACCGCAGACCGCCGACACAGCGAACGCGAACTGCTCGACACCTACCGGCAGGCGCTGCGGGCGGCCGGCGGGCCCGATCTCGACCGCGACGATCTCTGGCTCCGCTACCGTCAGGCCGCGCTGTACGCCTACACCGCGACCGCGATCACCGCGGGTCTGGGTGGCATGCAGAACGAGGACATCGCACTGACCGGACTGTCCCGGTCGGTGGCCGCACTCGAGGATCTCGGCACCGTCGCCGCGTTGCGGACGGCACTGTAAGAAAGGCACCACATTGGGCATCGTCACCACCAGTTCGGAGACCGCGTTCAACCACGCCCCGGAGACGATCTACGATTTCGTCACCAATCCGGCCAACTGGACCAAGACCTATCCCGGCAGTGCACACATCGAAAACCTGCCCAGCCGACGGCCTTTGGAGGTGGGCGACACCTGGGCCGAGGCCGGCCCGGACGGCGAGCGGATCTTCACCTGGCAGCTGGCGATGGCGATGCGCCCGAGACTGTGGGTCTTCAATTCGGTCGGGCGCCTGGGGCACGACCGCGACGGCAACGGTGGAATGGAGGGCCGGATCACCGTCCAGTACCACTTCACCCGGCCCGCCGAGGACATCACGCTGTTCAGCCGCACCATGACCGTCGAGGCGTACAAGCACGCGCCGCTGCCGGACGGTTTCTTCCGAGCGGTCAACCCCGCCAAGATCGACGACTACCACGCCGCCATCGCCAGAGAGTTGCAAACCTGACTCGCATGGCGGCCCGTAACCTGTTGCGGCAGGAGGACGACTACGGGCTGTCGAGGCGAAAATCGCGCCGGAACGCGGCCATCGCGTCGATCTTGGCCTCGACGGGCGCATCGGGCTTGCAGTAATAGAACCACGGCTGAGTCAGGATGTGGGTGATCCCGCCGGCTTCGGCACGCGCCACATCGGCGGGGCCGAGCAGGTCGGTAAGCGGTGCGAGCACCGTGAATTCATCGGCGTCGCGCCCGAGCGCCGTGCGGTAGTCCCGCAGCCGCGCCACGACCCCCAGGGCTTGCTCGGTGGTCATCAGGTCGCCGACCCAGCCGTCGTAGCGGGCAGCCCGGCGCAGTGCGAGGTCGGTCAACCCGCCGAACAGCACCGGGATCGGCGGCGGGTTGGGCGTCATCTCCAGCCGGGGCGTGCGGTAGTGGTCACCGTCGCGTTCGGTCCAGCCGGGCGCCCACAGGTCGTGCATGAGCTCGACCGCCTCCTCGGTGCGTTTGCCGCGGCCCGTAAACGGCTGCCCCATGAGCGCGAACTCTTCTTCGCACCAGCCCACGCCCAACCCGAGTTCCAGCCTGCCGTTGGCCAGAACCGCCGCGGTGCCAATCGCTTTGGCGGCCGAATACGGGTCCCGCAGCGCCGCGACATAGACGGTGGTGACGAACCGCACCCGTGTGGTGATCTGGGCCAGTGCTCCGATCAGCACCCATGGATCGGGCCAGTCGGTGAATGGCGGCCAGCGCCGTTGCCCGTCCGCGGTGTAGGGGTAGCGCGTGGCGAGTTCGGCGAAGTTCACGACGTGGTCGGGGATGCCGACGCCGTCATAGCCGAGCCGGTCGGCTGCCGCGGCAAGCGCCAGGATGTCGGCGGTCGGCAGAAACCCGGTGCTGATGTAGAACTTCACGTACCCGGCTTGCACATTTCAGACGATTGCTCCACGACGCAGATCATACAGCTGATATTTACGTGTATGACGTGGTTCGGCGGCGAGTCCATTACCGTTCCGGCTATGACGCGACACCGGCCCGGGAGGATCTGATGCGCACCCGCGGCTGGGGCGGCGATGTGCCCGCCAGCGACGAGGAGGCGGTCGCGCGGATCCTGGCGGCCACCCGGCGCACCATCGACGAACGCGGTGAACAGACCAGCATCGCCGATGTGGCCCGCACCCTCGGCGTCACCCGCCAGACCGTCTACCGCTACTTCCCCAGCACCGAGGAGTTGTTGTCGGCCACCGCGATCGACGGCGTCGGGGATTTTCTGGACCAACTCGCCGCGGCACTGGCCGGCATCACCGATCCCGGGGAGGCGGTCGCCGAAGGTGTCGCGTTGACCCTGGAACGTCTCCCCGATGACCCCTATGTCGGGCTGCTGCTGCGGGCCCAACAGCCCAGCGCCTTCGCCGTCACGGTGACCACCGATACCGGGCGCGCCTTCGGGCACTCCATTCTCGAGCGGTTGGACGTCGACTGGTCCGGTTTCGACGAACAGGCCGTCGACGACATCATCGAGATGGTGCTGCGCACCTTGCAGTCGTTCATCCTGGCGCCGTTGGCCGCCCCGGGCGATGAGTTGCGGCGACTGTTGCGCCGCTGGATCGCTCCGGCGGTGACCGCGGCGCGCGGCGTCAGGAAGGTCCGCGGGTCAGCGGGTAGCTGACGCCGGTGAGGTCTTCGGCGATCTGCCAGAGCCGCTGTTGCGCCTCGACGTCGTGGGCGCGCCCGGCGGCCCGGACCAGCACCGGCGGCCCGATCTGCTCGAAACGCCCACCGGGCCCGTAGAACTGGCCGCCCACCGCGGCCGGATCGGTCGCCGCCCGCAGCATCGGCAGTGCCCCGTCGGTGGGAGCCTGGGTGAACCAGCCGGTCAGATGGCGGAAACGCCGGTTGAACACCCAGCGAACCGACCGGGATTGCTCCCGCAGGATGCCGGTGCGGGTCCCGCCGGGATGTGCCGCCAGCGAGATCGCTTGGCTGCCCATCGTTTCCAGCCGCCGCTGCAGTTCGAACACGGCCATCAGCTGGGCGAGCTTGGACTGGGTATAGGCCGCCGCCGAACTGAACGACTTCTCTGAGTGCAGATCGTCGAACGCGATCCGGCCGCCCCGGCTGGTCTTGCTGTTCACCGCGATGATCCGCCCCGCCGGGGCGGCGAGCACCCGGTCGAGTAGCAGCCCGGTCAATGCGAACGGCCCGAGGAAATTCGTGCCGAAGTCACCTTCGAAGCCGTCTGCGGTCACCCGCCGCACCTGGTGCATGACACCGGCATTGTTGACCAAGATGTCGATGACCGGGTAAGCGGCCCGCAGTTTCTCGGCGCACCCGCGCACCGACGCCAGGTCGCTGACATCCAGGTGCACCACGTCCACTCGGGCGCCCGGGGCCGTCCGCAGGATGTCGTCGCGGGCCGTGGCGGCGGCCTCGCGGTTGCGGCAGGCCAGCACCACCCCGGCCCCCAGGGTCGCCAGCCCGCGGGCGACCTCGAGGCCGACGCCGGTGTTGGCGCCGGTCACCACGGCGATCCGGCCGCGCTGGGGTGAACCCTGCGCCAAGGTCCAGTCCGTCGCCGTCACACGCCGAACTATAGACGGGACAAACAGAATCTATGTGTATGGTCCTGGATTGATGCCCGACGACGTCGATCTCACCGATCTGGACCGGTTCACCTCCGGCTTTCCGTACCACGTGTTCGACGTGCTGCGCCGCGAGTCGCCGGTCTGGTTCCATCCGCCTACCGCCCACTCCCCCGGCGGGGAGGGATTCTGGGTGCTCAGCCGCTACGCCGACATCGTCGCCGCGGCCACCGACAACCAGACCTTCTCCTCGGAGTCCGGCGGCGGGCGCGACGGCGGCGGCACGACACTGGAGGACATGCCGCGGGGCTTCGCCGTCGGTGCACTACTGAACATGATGGACGATCCGCGCCACGCCAAGTTCCGAAAGCTGCTGATGCCCAGCATGACTCCGCGGGCGCTGCGCGGGATCGAGCAGGAGTTGCGGCAGCGTGCGGTGGTGATCGTGGACGCCGCGCTGGCCAAGGGGGAATGCGATTTCCTGGTCGACGTCGCCGCGGAGCTGCCGCTGCAGGCCGTGGCGGAACTGGTGGGCGTGCCGCAGCAGGACCGGCACGAGCTGATGAACTGGGCCAACGTCACCCTGGACTACGAGGACCGCGAAGTCGGTGAGGTCAACGACCGGATGATGCAGGCCCAGGCCCGGATGTTCGCCTACGGGGCCGAACTGCTCGAGCACAAACGCGCCCACCCGGCCGATGACCTGCTGTCGGTGGTGACGCACGCGCAGATCGACGGTGAACCGCTCACCGACAACGAGCAGCAGATGTTCTTGAGCCTGATCATGGCCGCGGGCAGCGAGACGACACGCAATTCCATCGCGATCGGCATGTCGGCGCTCAGCGAGCATCCCGAGGCCTGGGAGCGGTTGCGGCAGGACCGGCAGCTGCTGCCGGTGGCCGTCGAGGAGCTGCTGCGCTGGGCGTCCTCGACGCCCTACAACCGGCGCACCGCCACCCGCGACGTGGAACTGCACGGCCGGCAGATCCGCGCCGGCGACAAGGTGAGCCTGTGGTGGGCGTCGGCGAACCGCGACGAGTCGGTCTTCGTCGACCCCTACACCTTCGATGTTCTGCGGAATCCGAACCCGCACCTGACATTCGGTCGCGGCGTGCACTTCTGCCTGGGTTCGACGCTGGCCCGCCTGGAGATGCGGGTGATCTTCGACGTGCTGCTCGACCAGGTGGGCACGGTCACCCTGACCGGGCCGATCGAGTACGTCCGCAGCAACAAGCACGCCGGCGTGCGGCACATGCCGGTCACCATCGAGCCGCGCTAGCGCTTTCGACGCCGGGCGGGCGTCAGCGCAGCAGTGACTCGGCGAGCAGACCGGCGACCATCGATTCGATGGTCGACTCGATCGACGAGGCCAAGGTGGCGGTGACCGATGCGACGGCCTGGGTGCGAAACCGCACCAGCATGCCGATCAACTCCGCGATCTCGGTGTCGGCCGGCAGCGGCGCGCCGGGCTGGACCCGCTCCAGGACGTGTTCGGCGCCGGCGCGCACCAACAGCTGGCTGATCGCGTCGATGTGCGGCAGCGTCTGCTCGTAGAGGTCGATGAGCTTGTCCACGGTGATGCCGTACCCGCGAATCTCGTTGAACGCCTCGATCAGCTTGGGCCGGGTGATGGTGACCTGTGATCCGTCGGGCCCGTCGAGGCGGATCACCCCGAGCTGTACCAGCCGGCGCAACGCCGGCGGGTCGTCGATCAGCCGTTCGGCTTCGGCGCGCGGCATGGCTTGCGGGCGCTCGGTGGTCCAGGTTCCGGCAAGGGCGCTCTCCAGCCCCAGGATGTCGCCGAGGTCCTTGCCCTGTTCCCAGGCGCCGATCATCTCTTTGACGTGCGCGATCGTGTAGCCGCGGTCGAGCATCGAGGTGATCAGCCGCAGCCGGGTCAGGTGCGTGTCGTTGAACAGCGCAATCCGCCCGACCCGCCGCGGCGGCGGCAGCAGATCCCGGTCCCGGTACACCCGGACGTTGCGGGTGGTGGTGCCGGCCATCCGGGCCAGGTCGTCGACCCGATACTCGCGCGAGGCCGCACTGCCGCCGGGGTGACGCACCACGACCTCGAACAGCTGGGTCACTGCGGCTTCGATCACCTCGCGCGACTCGCGCCGCACCCGGCGGGGCACCCGTCGCAGGTTGGCCAGCACGCCGGCGATGGAGTCGGGCTTGGGGTGACGATCCGGCGTGCTCACTGGTCTACCTTCCTGAGGTCATCGCTTCTGGATGAAGCGTTGATGCACCCGAGGTGCCACCAGGTCACTGC